>NZ_WPCU01000003.1:75987-97760 GCF_009742705.1 Auraticoccus cholistanensis | reverse complement strand
CCCCGAGGAGGTGGCGGCCGAGGTGGCCAGCTGGGACGACTACAAGGAGCTCTCGCAGAAGGCCAAGGAGGCCGGCCAGTTCACCTGCGACGCCCCCTACGGCGTCTACGTGCTGGGGCTGGCCCAGGAGGGGTTCAAGTACGTCGACACCTCCAGCGGGACCCCGGTCAACCAGGTCGACTCCCCGGAGAACAAGGCCTCCTTCGACCGGGCCGCCGACCTCGTCCAGGACGACCTGTGCGCCGGCACCAACCCCTACTCGGCCGAGTGGAACTCCGCCATCGCCCAGGACAGCCTGGTCGCCTTCATCGGCGCCGGCTACCAGGAGGGCATCCTGAAGCCCGCGGCCGGCGAGGACAGCACGGAGTGGCGCGTCACCGCCACCCCGGGCGGCGCCGGCTCGACCCCCGGCTCCTTCGTGACCGCCCTGGGCACCAACGGCAACACCGAGGCGGCCGCCGAGGTGGCGCAGTTCCTCGCCTCCCCCGAGGCCCTCAAGGACGCCTACCTGACCCGTGGGCTGTTCCCGCCCGCCGTCGAGCTCTACGACGACCCCGAGCTGCTGGAGGGCGACCCCTTCTACGGCGGCCAGTCCGCCTTCGGCACGCTGGCCGGGATCGCCGAGAACACCGAGGAGGCCTTCGGCGGGATCGGCTCGGGCACCATCAGCTCGCGCTTCCGCGACGTGCTCGACGAGGTCGACACCACCGGCCGCGACCCGGAGGAGGCCTACCAGGCCGTCGCCGAGGAGTTCGCCGACTACACCGGATGACCGCGCCGGTCGCCGGCGGCGGACCCGTCGCCGGCGACCGTCCGGCACAGAACAGAGAGGACCTGTCGTGGCTGACGCAGCTGTGACGTCCCGCACCGGCGCCCGACGCGGCGCTCCCAGCACCACCCCTGCCCCGCGACGACGACGCGGGGGCGTCCTGCGCCACTGGCGCGAGTACCTGGCCATCGCGCCCTTCTACGTGCTGTTCCTGGCCTTCGGCCTGGTGCCGCTGCTGTACGCCGTCCAGCTCAGCACCATCAGCTGGGACGGCCTGGCCGACCCCGTCTTCGTCGGCCTGGACCAGTTCCGCCGGGTGCTCTTCGGCGGCGAGTTCGGCGTGGCCCTGGTCAACACCGTGGTCATCTTCTTCATGGGCCAGGTGCCGGTGGTGATCGGCGCGCTCGTGGCCGCCGTGCTGCTGAGCCGCCGCGGGCTGCGGGGCGCCGGCGTCTACCAGACGCTCTTCTTCCTGCCGCAGGTCACCTCGGTGGTGGCCATCGCGGTGGTGTTCCAGTCGCTGTTCTCGCAGAGCTACGGCATCGTCAACCGGCTGCTGTCGATGGTCGGCATCGGGCCGGTGCCCTGGCTGGAGAGCGCCTGGGGCGTCAAGGTCGTCATCGCGCTGATGATCATCTGGCAGACCACCGGCTACTTCATGGTGATCTTCCTCGCCGGCCTCGCCGCCATCGACCCCGCCCTGTACGAGGCGGCCACCCTGGACGGCGCCGGCGGCGTCCAGCGCTTCTTCCACATCACCCTGCCGATGCTGCGCCCGACCATCATCTTCGTGCTGGTGACCGGGACGATCAGCGGGTTCCAGCTGTTCACCCAGCCGCAGGTGCTGCTCAACGGCGGCACCGGTCCCTTCGACAGCGGGCTGACCATGATGTACCTGCAGGTGCGCTACCTGGGCAGCTCCGGCTCGGGCACCGCGGTCTTCCCCGACCTCGGCTACGCCGCCGCGATCGGCTGGGCCATCTTCGTCGTGCTCGTCGTGCTGGCCGCGGTCAACGCCGCGGTGCTGCGCCGCAACAGGAGGCTCTGATGTCCGCACCCACGCTGCTCGCCGAGCAGGCGACGACGCCCGAGCACCCGACGCCCCCGCGGCGGCGGGCGCTGACCCGGCACCGGATGGGCAACTACCTGGTGCACGTGCCGCTGCTGCTGGCCGCGGTGCTGTTCGCCTTCCCCTTCTACTGGCTGGTGGTGATGGCCACCAGCTCGACGTCGGAGATCTTCACCTCCCCGCCGCGGCTGGTGCCGGGGACCAAGTTCGGGGAGAACTTCGCCGAGGTGCTCTCGGGCTCGCCGTTCCTGTTCGCCTTCTCCAACTCGGTGTTCGTGACGGTGGTCGGCTCGCTGCTGCAGGTCTTCTTCGCCGCGCTGGGGGGCTTCGTCTTCGCCAAGTACCGCTTCCCGGGGCGGGACAAGCTGTTCGGGCTGCTGGTGGTGACCATGGCGCTCCCCACCGGGGTGGCGATCGTGCCCAACTTCCAGATCTACGCCAACCTGGGCTGGCTGAACACCTACTGGCCGCTGCTGGTCCCCGGGGCGGCGAGCGCGTTCGGCATCTTCTGGATGCGGCAGGCGGCGACCGCCTCCATCCCCGACGAGCTGCTCGAGGCGGCGCGCGTCGACGGCGCCGGGTTCTGGCGGGTCTTCCGCCACGTGGGGCTGCCGGGGCTGAGCTCGACCATCGCCGCGTTCACCGTCTTCCAGGTGATGTGGAACTGGAACGAGTACCTGTGGCCGCTGCTGGTGCTCAGCGACACCGACCTCTACACCCTGCCGCTGGCCCTGCAGCTGCTCAAGGGCGCCTACGGCTCGGTGGACTACTCGGTGGTGATGGCCGGGACGCTCGTCGCCACCCTGCCGCTGGTGGTGCTGTTCCTGATCTTCCGGCGGACCGTGATGAGCCACGCCTCCGCCGGGGCCATCAAGGGCTGACCGCCCGACGACGCCCGGGGCCCGGCACCGCTGCCGGCCCCCGGGCGTCGTGCGCGTCCAGGTAGGCGTGCAGCGCGGCGGCCCCGGCGAGCATCGCCCGCCCCCGCGCCGAGAGGCGGCCGCGCCAGTCGCGCAGCACCGACTCCAGCGGGGCGACCCCGCCGGCGCCACGGACCTGGGCGACCACCGGGGCGATCTGCTGCAGCAGGTAGCCGCCGCGCCGCAGCTGGTGCACCAGCTGGGCGTCGCGCACGTCGGCCGGGCTGTAGACCCGGTACCCCGTCCGCGGGTCGCGGCCCGGGCGCAGCAGGCCGGCCCGTTCCCACGTGCGCAGGGTCGCCGGACGCACCCCCAGCCGCCGGGCCAGCGGGCCGACGAAGGTGCTCCCCCGTTCTGGCGGCAGCGGCCGCAGGTCGCCGAGCGCAGCCTCCACCGCCTCCAGCGTGCGGCGGTCCTCCAGCAGCTGGGCGTGGCTCTCGTCGACCAGGCGGAGCGCGGCGTCGGTGCCGTCGCGGTGCAGCGTCTGCATCACCGCCGTGGCCCTCGGCTGGCCGTGGCCGGGGACGAGCGCCAGGAAGGCGCGCAGCGCCCGGGCGTGCGCCGGGGTGTAACGGCGGTAGCCGTGCTCGGTGCGGTCGGCCGCCGGGAGGATGCCGGCCGCCTCGTAGTTCCTCACCGCCTGCGTGGACAACCCGTGCTCGCGGGCCAGGTCGACCGGGCGGAGCCGACCCACGTGTTGAGGGTTTCGCACCGACCTGCCCTCCGTTCCGCGCCGAGGTCTCAACCGAGGGTTCAACGATACCGTTGAAGCATGACGTCCCTGCACGACCTGACCGCCCACCCGGTCGACGCCGACGCCGTGGTGGGACTGCTTCCGCGGCGACCCCGCCTGCTCGCCCTCGGTGAGCCCACCCACGGCGAGGAGGCCCTGCTCGAGGTCCGCAACGAGCTCTTCCGCTCCCTCGTCGAGGAGCAGGGCTACCGGACCATCGCCCTCGAGAGCGACTGCCTGAAGGGGCTGCTCGTGGACGACCACGTCACCTCCGGAGCGGGCGACCTCGACCACGTGATGACCTCCGGCCTCAGCCACGGCTTGGGCGCGGCCGCCGCCAACCGGGAGCTGGTGCGCTGGCTGCGGAGCCACAACGACGGCCGACCCGCCTCGGAGCAGGTGCACCTCGCCGGCTTCGACGGCCCGCTGGAGATGGCGGGCGCCGCGAGCCCGCGGGAGGCGCTCACCGGACTCCACGGCTACCTGGCGGCGGCGCTCGACCCCGGCCTGCTGCCCTGCACCCCGGCGGAGCTGGCGGAGCTGCTGGGTCCCGACGGGCGCTGGAGCGACCCCGCGGCCATGGCGGATCCCTCCCGCTCCGTCGGGCGGTCCCCGGACGCGGCGCGGCTGCGGCTCCTCGCCGACGACCTGTCGGCGCTGCTGGAGGCCCAGACCCCGCACCTGGTCGCCGCGACCTCGGTCGCGCGGTGGCACCGGGCACGGTTGCTCGCGCGGACGGCCACCGGGCTGCTGCGCTACCACGCCGCACAGGCGGACCCCTCCCCGCACCGGCTCACCCGGCTCTGCGCCCTGCGGGACGCCATGATGGCCGCCAACCTGCTCGCCCTCGCCGAACAGGGGCCGGTGCTGGTGCACGCCCACAACGCGCACCTGCAGCGCGACCTGAGCAGCATGCAGATGGCCGGGCACCGGGTGGAGTGGTGGAGCGCCGGGGCCCTGGTCAGCACCCACCTGGGGCAGGACTACGCCTTCCTGGCCACCGCGGTGGGGACCATCCCCCACCGCGGCGTGGACGCCCCGCCGCCGGGCACGCCGGAGGGCGTGCTGCACGCGCTGCCGCAGGACCGCTTCGTGGTCGACGCCCGGGCGCTCGCCGAGCAGCTCGGCGACGCGGCGCCCCGCGTCTCGCCCTGGTTCGGCTACGCCCCCCTCGACCCGTCGCAGCTGGGCAGCACCGACGGCGTCGTGTTCCTCCGGAGCTCAACCGCCACCTACTGGCCCAGCTGAGGCCCGCCGGTCAGGGCCGGGCGGGGAACCCCTCGGCCCGGACGACCCAGCCCTCGGCGGCCGGCGGGACGACCCGGCTGCCGTCGGGCCGCACCCAGCCCCCGGCCAGCAGCGCGACGGCCATCAGCAGCCCGCCGTTGCCCGGCAGGTAGAGCGGCAGCCGGTTGTCGACCTGGAAGTTGTGGCCGTTGGCCAGGTAGGTGTTCTTGACCTCGGGCCGCAGCAGCAGCTCCAGCGCCAGCCCCGGCTCGCCGAGCCGGGTGGCGCACATGGCCATCACCGGGAAGTCCCAGCCCCAGGCGCTGGGCCAGCGCCACCGCTCCAGCACCCGGTCGAGGGTGGCCCGCATCACCTGCGCATCGACGAGCCCGGTGTCGGGCACGACGCCGAGCGCGGCCAGCATCGACGGGTGGTCGGTGTACTCGGTGCGCGGCGGGCGCTGCACGGCGTCGTAGCAGCCGTCCTCGGAGACGTCGAGCACCAGCCCGGCCGCCACCTCGTCCCAGTCCGCGCGACGTCCGAGCCCCTGCCGCTCGCGCCAGCGCTGCGCCGTCTCCAGCGCCCAGCGGAAGTAGGCGGTCTCGAACAGCGGGTCCCAGCTGTCGCTGCTGCCGTACACCTCCTGGGCCGGGATCAGCGGCGGCGGCAGGTGGTAACGGCCGTCGTCCTCGCGCAGCGCGAAGGAGGCGATGAACTCCGCCGTCTCGGCCACGATCTCGTCGTAGCGGGCCAGCACCGCCGGGTCCTCGCCGCGCGCCTGGTAGATGAGCTCGGCGAAGTGGATGGGGTGCGGCTGCTGCCAGACGAGCAACGGGCCGATGCGGTTCGGGTGCTCGATCCCCTCGGGACCGACGTGCTTGGGCCACCGGGCTCCGCGGAAGCCCTGGGCGCGGGCCGTCTCGCGGGCGACGTCGAGGACGGAGTCGTACCAGTCGAAGCTGCGCTCGAGCAGCTCCGGGCGTCCCCATGCGGCGAAGTGGGCCGCGTGCCACCAGTGCATCTCCAGGTGGAACGTGCCCGACCAGCTGTTGCAGACCAGACCGCTCTCCTGCGAGGGCGTCGACCCCGCGCAGTTGACGGCGGTCTGGTACTGCGAGAGGACGATCCGCCGCTCCAGCTCCGCGGCCCGCGGGTCGGTGCTGCCCGACAGGTCCACCGCGGCCCCGCTGAGCCAGAAGGCCTCCCAGCCCCGCCGGCTGGCCGCCTCGGTGGCGGCCACGTCGGGCAGCGGGCGGCCGTCCTCGGCGGGCGCCAGCTCGAGGGCCAGCTCGAGCACGTCCGCGCCGGCCGAGTCGAGCAGGTAGGTGTGCGGGGCCGTCTGCACGAAGCGGTCGCGGGGCAGCCCGCCGGCCACGGCCACGTAGCGGGTGCGGTCGAGGCGACGGTCGAAGACGGTGCCGTGCTCGCCGTCGCGCAGGGTGGTGCTGTGGTCGTCGGGGCGGTCCCAGTCGGCGTCGGCCTCGAAGGTGTCGTGGACGTGGGGGAAGGCCAGCTGCAGCCGGGCCCGGCCGTCGACCAGCAGCTCGGACTCCACCCGCACGGCGAGCACGTCCCGTTCGGGGTGCACCGTCGTGGTCACCCGGACCGGGCTGCCGCCGCAGCGGAAGGAGCTGGTCAGGATCCCGGTCCACGGGTCGAGCTCCTGCTCGGTCTGGGTCAGCTCGTCCAGGCCCACCCGCCGGCCGTCCGACGTCGTCAGCGCCAGCCCCACCTGCACCAGGTGCAGCCGCTGGGGGTTGACCCAGAAGTAGTAGCCGGGGGCCTCGTCGCCCACCGAGGCCGCCTTGTCCTTGTGGTAGTCGTACCGCGTCGGGTACTGCACCGGACCACGGGGGCTGTCGTAGGTCTCCATGGTGTCGGCCAGGGTCCAGCGCTCGGGGTTGGGCGTCCAGTGGTAGCCCCACTGGCTCTGGGTGCCCAGCGGCATGGCGCTGCGGCCCTCGGCCCGCGCGGTCGCCCGGTCGTGCAGCTCGGGGAAGGTCTGCAGGCCGGTGATGTCGGCGGTGAAGCACAGCTCGCCGTTGCCCACGCTCAGCGGTGACAGCGGGTCGGGGCGCTCGTGGCGGACACGGTGACGGCGCACGAGGGCGTGGCGGTCGATCGTCATGGTGCTCCCGGGCTCGGAGGGTGTGGTGACGTCCACCCTATGGTAAAACGTTTGTCTCGCTTGCCGAACCTCCCAGGATCGGCTCCCCGGCGCGGCCGGGAAAGCGCCCGAGGCCCGGAGGGAGGCCCTACGCTGTGCCAATGGCCACGCTGAGGGACGTCGCCGCCCACGCCGGCGTCTCCATCTCGGTCGCCTCCCGGGTCCTCAACGACGACCCCGAGGTGCGGATCCGCGCCGAGACGCGCCAGCGCGTCGTGGACGCGGCCCGGCTGCTCAGCTACGCCCCCAACTCCGCCGGGCGCTCGCTGCGCAAGGCCCGGTCCTCGGTGCTGGCCCTGGTCGTCCCCGACGTCACCAACGCCACCTTCACCGACCTCACCCGCGGGGTCGAGGAGGAGGCGCTGCGCCGCGGCTACTCGGTGCTGCTGGGCTCGAGCGAGCGCATGCAGCCCGGCACCCAGGGGTTCTCCCGGCTGCTGTCGGAGCGGCGGGTCGACGGCGTGCTGCTGCAGAAGGGCGACGACACCCGCGGCGAGCTGGTCACCAGCGCCCTCACCGACCACCGCCAGATCACCTTCGTCAACTCCGGCCCGGTGGAGGACATCAGCACGGTGGCCCTGGACGACCAGACCGGCGCGGCCCTGGCCACCCAGCACCTGCTCGACCTGGGGCACCGCCGGATCGGGCTGGTGAACGGACTACCGACGGCCGACACCGGACGCCGTCGCGCCGAGGGGTTCGCCACCGCGCTGGCCGGCGCCGGGCTGCGCGCCGACGAGCGCCACGTCACCGAGCTGGGCTACACCCTGCCTGCGGGACGCAACGCCGCCCGGCTGATCCTCTCCCGGCCGCACCCGCCCACCGCGGTGGTGGTGGCCAACGTCAACGCGGCCTTCGGCGTCCTGCTGGAGGCCCGCGAGATGGGCGTCGACGTCCCCGGCTCGCTCTCGGTAGTCGCGGTGCACGACGTGTGGGAGGCCGACATCCCGGTGCCGGCGCTGACCACGGTCAAGATGCCCATGGTCGAGCTCGGCGCCACCGCGGTCAGCGAGCTGCTGGACCGCATCTCCGGCGGCCCCGCCCGTCACGCGGTCGTCCGCGACCCGGCCCCGGTCGTCGTCCTCCGCGAGTCCACCGCCCCACCCCCCGCCTGACCCCGGTTCCCGGCGGAGGGGACGGGCACCGAGGGGCAGCAGCCGGGGTGGGTGGTGCTGGGAGGCGGGGGTGGCGTAGGGTCTGGACAAACGTTTGTCCAGGGTCGCCCGGGTGAGGGCGGCACGTGTCCGCGAAGGTGCGCCATGACCCCGTCCTCCCGCCCGCCGATCGGCTTCGGGGCGGCCTACTACGCCGAGTACCAGCCGGTGCCCCGACTGGCCGAGGACATGCGGCTGATGCGCGAGGCCGGCTTCAGCGTGATCCGGGTCGGGGAGTCCACCTGGAGCACCTGGGAGCCCTCGGACGGCGTCTTCGCCACCGACTGGATGCGTGAGGTGCTCGACGCCGCCGAGCAGCACGGCATCGGGGTCGTGCTGGGGACGCCGACCTACGCCGTGCCGCCGTGGCTGGCCCGCAAGCACCCCGAGATCGCGGGCGAGCCCCGCACCGGCCAGCCGCTGCGCTGGGGCGCCCGCCAGGAGGTCGACCTCACCGCCCCGGCCTTCCGCGAGCACGCCGAGCGCATCATCCGCCTGGTCACCGGCACCTTCGCCGACCACCCCGCCGTGCAGGGCTACCAGGTCGACAACGAGCCCGGCCTGCTGCTGCTGCACAACGAGCACGTGGTGGCCCGGTTCCGCCGCTGGCTGGCCGAGCGCTTCAGCTCGGTCGAGGAGCTGAACGAGCGGTGGGGGCTGGTGTACTGGTCGCACCGGCTGACGTCCTTCGACGAGCTGTGGGCTCCCGACCACAACGCCCAGCCGCAGTACGACCTGGCCTGGCGGCTGTTCCAGACCGAGCTGGTCGACGAGTTCATCGGCTGGCAGGCCGACCTGGTCCGCGAGGTCGCCCGCCCCGACCAGTTCGTCACCACCTGCATCGCCTACGACCGGCCCGCCACCGACGACCTGCGGCTGTCGGAGCGCCTCGACATCAGCTCCGGCAACGCCTACTACCGGATGCGGGACGCCCTCGCCCACCCCTCCCCCACCGTCCCGCAGAGCTGGATGACCAGCGGCACCTGGAGCGTCTTCCTGTCCGCGGACCGGATGTTCGCCTCCCGCGGCGCCCCCTTCCTGGTCACCGAGACCAACGCCGGCCCGATCCACGCCTCCAACGTCAACGAGCCCGGCTACGACGGCCAGTGGCGCCAGGTGGCCTGGGCGATGGTGGCCCGTGGCGCCCGGCTGATCGAGTACTGGCACTGGCACACCGCCCACTTCGGCACCGAGACCCACTGGGTCGGCGTGCTCCCGCACGACCTGCAGCCCGGGCGCGTCTACCGCAACGTGGCCGCGCTGGGACGCGAGATCGAGCAGCTCGGTCCCGTGGTGGCCGGCACCCGTCCCGACAGCCAGGTGGGGTTGCTGTTCTCCACCCCCTCCAAGTTCGCGCTCGCCTTCGAGCCGGTCTTCGGCGACGAGCCGCGGGCCGTGTCGGGGCGCAGCTACCAGCGGATCGTGGAGTCCTTCTACCGGGGCGCCTTCGGCGCGGGCCTGCAGACCCGGGTGCTGCACGACCGGGCGCTGCCGTCGGGTGCGGAGCTGGCGGCGGAGCTGCCCGTGCTCGTGGCCGCGGGTCTCTACGTGGCCGCCGACGCGGTCCTCGACGTGCTGGTCGACTACGTGGCCGCCGGCGGGCACCTCGTGCTGGGGCCGCGCAGCGCCTACGCCGACGAGTGGGCCTGCGCCCGCACCGAGGTCAAGCCGGCCCGGCTGGCCGAGCTGGCCGGCCTCCGCTACCAGGAGTTCGTCACCCTCGACCAGCCGGTCCCGCTGCGGTCGGGCGCCTCCGACTGGCCCGCCGGCGCGGCCGCGACGGGCTGGATGGAGCTGCTGGAGCCCGCCGGTGCCGAGGTGCTGGCCGGCTACGACCACCCCGAGCTCGGCGCCTTCGCCGCGGTCACCAGCCAGCCGGCCGGCGCGGGACGCATCACCGTGGTGGGCACGGTTCTCGACGACGAGGCGGTGACCGCCCTGTTCCGCCGGATCGCCGCCGAGCAGGCGCTGCCGGTCCTCGACACCGGCGGCGCCACCTCGGTCACGCACGCCTCGGCCACCGCCGAGGACGGCCGCAGCCGGATCCACTTCGTCTTCAACTGGTCCGGGCAGCCGGTCCGGGTGCCCTGCCCCCAGGGGTGGCGCGACCTGACCGGCCCCGCCGGACCCTTCCTGGAGCTGGGCCGGTGGGACGTCCGCATCCTGGAGGAGCCGCTGTGCTGACCACCTCGGCACGCACCAGCGTGCATATCCATTCAGCCTTGCGACGTCATTCGACGGCGCTCTACGGTGAACCGACCGATGCGACGTCCGCCAGGATGCAAGGAAGCTGCTGACATGGACACCCCCGCCGCCCCCACCCGGCTCCGCTTCGACCACCTCGACGCCCCCGTGCTCGGCACCGGCAACCCCGAGCCGCGGCTGTCCTGGCAGGTGCCGTCGGCTCCCGACGGCTGGCGCCAGCGAGGCAGCCAGATCGAGGTGACCCGCGACGACGGCCGGACGCAGCTGTTCGACCGCGACGACGCCGAGCAGGTGCTGGTGCCCTGGCCGGCCGCCCCGCTGACCAGCCGCGAGGCCGCCACCGTCCGGGTCCGGGTGCGGGGCGGGAACGGAGACGGGGGCGAGAACGGGAGCGGGGACGAGGACGGGGCGTGGAGCGCCTGGAGCGAGCCGGCCCGCGTCGAGGCGGGGCTGCTCGACCCGGCGGACTGGCAGGCCGTCTGCATCGGTCCGGCCGAGGCCGACGGCCCGGCGCCGGTGCTCGGCGCCTCGGTCGAGCTCGACGAGGTGGTCTCCGCGCGCCTCTACGTCACCGCGCTGGGCCTCTACCGCGCCCGGATCAACGGCCGGCGGGTCGGCACGGACGAGCTGGCCCCCGGCTGGACGGCCTACCAGGCCAGGCTGCCCTACCGCACCTTCGACGTCACCGACCACCTCCGCGCCGGCCGCAACGACCTCGAGCTCCTCGTCGGCAACGGCTGGTGGAGCGGGCGCATCGGCTACGAGAAGCAGCGCGGCAAGTACGGCAGCGAACGCGGTGCGCTGGCCCAGCTGGAGGTCGTCACCGCCTCCGGACGCCGCGTGCTGGCCACCGGCGAGCACTGGCGGGCCGGGCGCAGCGGCATCCTGGCCGACGACCTCTTCGACGGCCAGACCACCGACCTCACCGCCGCGCCGCCCCAGCTGAGCGAGCCGGTCCGGGCGCTGCCGCTGGACCCCGCCGTCCTGGTGGCACCGACCGGGCCGGCCATCGCCGTCACCGAGGAGGTGGCCGCGGTCGAGCTGTCCGAGCCGCGTCCCGGCGTCACCCGCATCGACTTCGGGCAGAACCTGGTCGGCTGGGTGCGCCTCGCCGTCCGCGGCGCCGACGGCGGCGAGGTCGTGGTGCGCCACGCCGAGGTGCTCGAGCACGGGGAGCTGGGCGTGCGGCCGCTGCGCACCGCCCGCGCCACCGACCGCTACCTGCTGCCCGCCGACGGCGGCGAGCACGTGCTGGAGCCGTGCTTCACCTTCCACGGCTTCCGCTACGCCGAGGTCACCGGGGTGGCGGGTCTGCGGCCGGAGGACGTGCAGGCCGTCGTGCTGCACTCCGACCTCCGCCGGACCGGCTGGTTCGAGTGCTCCGACGAGCGGCTGAACCAGCTGCACCGCAACGTCGTCTGGGGCATGCGGGGCAACTTCGTCGGCGTCCCCACCGACTGCCCGCAGCGCGACGAGCGGCTGGGCTGGACCGGTGACATCCAGGTGTTCGCCCCCACCGCCACCTACCTCTTCGACACCGCGGGGTTCCTGCAGAGCTGGCTCGGCGACGTCAGCGCCGAGCAGCACCCCGACGGCACCGTGCCGTGGGTGGTCCCCGACGTCCTCACCAGCCCCTCCCCGCCGACCGCCGCCTGGGGCGACGCCGCGGTGGTCGTGCCCGACGTGCTGCACCGGGCCTACGGCGACGCCGACGTGCTGCGCACCCAGCTGGGCAGCATGCGCGGCTGGGTCGACCGGGTCGCCGCCGAGGCCGGGGCCGACCTGCTGTGGACCGGCGGGTTCCAGTTCGGCGACTGGCTCGACCCGGCGGCCCCGCCCGACGACCCGTTCGCCGCCCGGGTCGACGCCGACCTTGTCGCCACCGCCTGCTTCGCCCGCTGCGCGCGGATCCTGGCCGACGCCGCCGCGGTGGTCGGCGCCGAGCAGGACGCACGGCGCTACGGCGCGCTGGCCGACGGCGTCCGCGAGGCCTTCGCCGCCCAGTACGTGACGCCCGGCGGCCGGATGGTCTCCGACAGCGTGACCGCCTACGCGATGGCGCTGGAGTGGGACCTGCTGCCCGACGCCGCCCGCCCGGCGGCCGGGCGCCGGCTGGCCGACCTCGTCCGCGCCGAGGACTTCCGGGTGGCCACCGGCTTCGTCGGCACCCCGCTGGTCACCGACGCGCTGACCCGCGCCGGTTACCCGGAGGTGGCCTACCGGCTGCTGCTGCAGACCGACTGCCCCTCCTGGCTGTACCAGGTGCAGATGGGCGCCACCACCATCTGGGAGCGGTGGGACTCGATGCTGCCCGACGGCACCATCAACCCCGGCCAGATGACGTCGTTCAACCACTACGCCCTCGGCGCCGTGGCCGACTGGCTGCACCGCACGGTGGCCGGGCTGGCGATCGGTGCGCCGGGCTACCGCGAGGTCGTGGTGCGCCCGGTGCCCACCCGCCGCCTCGACCACGCCAGCACCCGCCACGCCAGCCCCTACGGCGAGATCCGGGTCGGCTGGTCCCGCCGCGGCACCGAGGTGGGCGTGCACGCCGAGCTGCCGGTCGGGGTCTCGGCCACGGTCTGGCTGCCCGGCGCCGGGCAGCCGCAGCGGGTCGGGCCCGGGTCGCACGAGTGGGTCGTGGCCGACCCCTCGCTGCTCCCCCGCGAGATCCGCACCATCGCCGACGTGCTCGACGACGCCGAGCTGTGGCGCCGCGTCGTCGAGGTCGTCGCCGGTCCCGGCGAGGTGTCGGGCGCCGGCGAGCTCGCCGCCCGTCTCGGCCGCTACCTCGGCGCCTCGGTCGCCGACCTGGCGCTGCGGGCCGCGCCGCCGTTCAAGGCCCACCTGGCCGAGCAGCTGCGTCCCCGGCTCGACGCCGTCCTGGCCGAGGCGGCCGCCTCCCGATGACCCCCGCCCAAGGAGCCCCTGCCATGACCACCACCGTCCCCGCCCGCCCGCACGCGCCGCTGACCGCGCTGGACGGCGACTCCGCCCGCTGGGCCGGCGGGTACTGGGGCGAGCTGCTCGAGCGCGTCCGCGACACCACCGTGCCCACCATGTGGGAGTCCTTCACCGACCCCGCGCAGAGCCCCGGGTGGCGCAACTTCCGCATCGCCGCCGGTGAGGAGGAGGGCGAGCACGAGGGCCCGCCCTACCTCGACGGGGACGTCTACAAGTGGCTGGAGGCGGCCACCAGCCTGCTGGCCAGCCAGCCCGACGACGAGCTCGAGGCCACCGTGGAGCAGGTGGTGCAGATGATCGCCGCGGTGCAGCGCGAGGACGGCTACCTGCACACCCCCACGCTGATCGCCGCCCGCAACGCCCGCGGCGCCGTGGCGCTGGCCGACCGGTTCCACTTCGAGACCTACAACCTCGGTCACCTGATCACCGCCGGCGTGGTGCACCACCGGGTCACCGGCCGCACCACCCTGCTCGAGGTGGCCCGGCGGGCCGCCGCCTACCTGGAGGGGGTCGCCGCCGACGACCCCGACGGGCTGGCCCGCAGCGCCATCTGCCCCTCGCACTACATGGCCGTGGTCGACCTGTACCGCGCCACCGGCGAGGAGCGGTGGCTGCGGCTGGCCGAGACCTTCGTGGCCGTCCGCGACCACTTCTCCGGCGGCGACGACAACCAGGACCGGCTGCCGGTGCGCGAGCAGCGGGTGGTGGCCGGGCACGCCGTCCGGGCCAACTACCTCTACGCCGGCCTGGCCGACCTGGTGGCCGAGACCGGCGACCAGGAGCTGCTGGAGGTGCTGCAGCGGCTGTGGCAGGACGTCGCCGACACCAAGCTGTACCTCACCGGCGGCTGCGGTGCGCTCTACGACGGCGCCTCCCCGCAGGGCTACCCCTGGCAGGACCAGATCAGCCGGGTCCACCAGGCCTACGGCCGGCCCTACCAGCTGCCCAGCACCACCGCCCACAACGAGTCCTGCGCGCAGATCGGGATGATGCTGTGGAGCCGGCGGATGCTCGACCTCACCGGTGAGGCCCGCTACGCCGACGTCGTGGAGCAGATCGCCCACAACAGCCTCCGGGCCAGCATCGGGCTCGACGCGCAGAGCTACTTCTACACCAACCCGCTCCGCCAGGTCCGCGGGCTGACCTTCCCGCTGCGGATGCCCGGCGACACCGCGCTGAAGCCGGTGCCCGAGCCGCCGCCCTCGGACGAGCGGATGCGCCAGCACTACCTCAGCTGCTTCTGCTGTCCGCCCAACATCGCCCGCACGCTGGCGCAGCTGCACGGCTACGCCGGCTCGGTCTCGGCCGACGGGCTGTGGGTGCACCTGTACGCCGACGCGGACCTGCACGGACGCCTCGACGACGGACGCGAGCTCTCGCTGCAGCAGCGCACCGGCTACCCCTGGCACGAGCGGGTGGAGCTGACCGTCACCGACGCCGTCGCGGGCGGGATGCCGCTGCACCTGCGCATCCCGGGCTGGTGCACCGGGGCCACGCTCCGCGTGGACGGCGAGCCGGTGGAGGTCTCCGCCCCGGGCACCCACACCGTGCTGGACCGCGAGTGGCGCCCCGGGGACCGGATCGAGCTGACGCTGCCGATGCCGGTGCGGGTGCTGACCGGGCACCGGCTCGCCGAGGAGGTGACCAACCAGGTCGCGGTCACCCGCGGCCCCCTCGTCTACTGCCTGGAGAGCCCCGACCTGCCCGAGGGCGTGCGGCTGGAGCAGGTGGCGCTGCGTCGCGGCGTCCGCCTCACCGAGGTGGAGACCGAGGTCGCCGGCCACCGCGTGCTCGCCCTGACCGGCGAGGGCGTGGTGCTCCCCGCCGCCGACGACGACCAGCTCTACCGCGACCTCCCCGACGACCCGCTCGGCACCGTGGCGCTGCGGCTGCTGCCCTACTACACCTGGGGCAACCGGGGACCGTCGGAGATGTCGGTCTGGCTCCCGCTGGCGTGGTGAGGCAGATGACCACGATGAACCAGGTGGTCCGGGCCACCTACCTGATCGAGACCAGCCTGCCGCTGGAGCGCGCCGCCGAGGTGCTGGCCGGCGAGCAGTCCACCGGCACCTTCATCCGGGTGGCGCGCGAGACCGACGACCTGCGCGCCCGCTTCGCCGCCCAGGTGGAGCGGATCGAGGAGCTGCCCCCGTCCGGGCTCTCCCCGTTGCCCGGGTCGGTCGGCGACCCCGCCGACCGTCGCCGCGCCCGGGTGACGCTCCGCTTCCCGCTGGACAACTTCGGCCCCTCGCTGCCGAACCTGCTGGCCGCGGTGGCCGGCAACCTCTTCGAGCTCAAGGAGCTCGCCGCGATCAAGCTGGTCGACCTGGAGCTGCCGGCGGCCTTCGCCGAGCGCTACCCGGGGCCGGCTTTCGGCGTCGAGGGCACCCGCCGGCTCATGTCGCGACCCGAGGGCGCCATGGTCGGCACCATCGTCAAGCCCAGCATCGGGCTGCCCCCGCAGGAGCTGGCCGAGCTGGTGGGCCAGCTGGCCGAGGCCGGGGTCGACTTCATCAAGGACGACGAGCTGCAGGGCAACGGGCCGCACGCGCCGCTGGCCGAGCGGGTGCGGGCCGTGATGCCGGTGCTGCTCCGCCACGCCGACCGCACCGGCACGATGCCGATGTACGCCTTCAACATCACCGACGACATCGGCCGGCTGGAGGCCAACCACGACCTGGTGGTGGGCGCCGGCGGCACCTGCGTGATGGCCTGCATCAACCTGGTCGGGCTGGCCGGCGTGGAGTTCCTGCGCCGGCACGCCGAGGTGCCGATCCACGGCCACCGGGCGATGTTCGGGGCGATCAACCGCTCCGCCCAGGTGGGGATCGGGTTCCGCGCCTGGCAGCAGCTGGCCCGGCTGTCGGGGGTGGACCACCTGCACACCAACGGCATCAGCAACAAGTTCTTCGAGAGCGACGAGGAGGTGCTGGACTCCATCGCCGCCGTCCGCCAGCCGCTGCTCGGCGGCTACCCCACCGTGCCGGTGCTGTCCTCGGGCCAGTGGGCCGGGCTGGCCCACGCGACCTACCGCGCCATCGCCACCACCGACGTGCTGGTGCTGGCCGGCGGCGGGATCCACGGCCACCCCGACGGCCCCGCGGCCGGGGTGGCCAGCATGCGCGAGGCCTGGGCGGCGGCCGAGGCGGGCGTCCCGCTGGCCACCGCGGCGGCGTCCTCGCCGGCCCTGCAGCACGCCATCGACACCTTCGGCCCGGCGCGTGACTAGCCCCCGGGTCTGCTTCTACGCCGACGACTTCACCGGCGCGGTCGACGCGCTGCTTCAGTTCACCCGGGCCGGCTGGCGCGGCCGGCTGCTGCTCGGCGCACCGGACGCGGCCGGGCTGGCTGAGCAGGCCGAGGGGCAGGACGTCCTCGGGGTGGCGGGCACGGCCCGCTCGCTGGGGCCGGCCGAGCTCGAGGCGCAGGTGCGCCCGGTGCTCGCCGACCTCGCCGCGCTCGGCCCCGAGGTGGTGCAGTACAAGGCCTGCTCCACCGCCGACTCCTCCCCCGACGTGGGCAACCTCGGCCGGGTGGTCGAGATCGGCCGCGAGCTGCTCGGCCAGCGCTGCGTGCCGCTGCTGTTCGCCCAGCCCGACTTCGGCCGCTGGACCGTCTTCGGGCACCACTTCGCCGCCGAGGCGGGCCGGGTGCACCGTCTCGACCGCCAGCCCACCATGTCGACCCACCCCGCCACCCCGATGACCGAGTCCGACCTCGCGCTCCACCTCGGCCGCCAGACCGCGCTGCCGGTGGGCTCGCTGCCGTGGAACGGCTACACCGACGCGGCCGCGGTCACCCGGGCGCTGCAGCAGGCCCCAGAAGCCGCGCTCGTGCTCGACGCCCTCACCGACGAGCACCTGCGGCTGCTGGCCACCGCCGTGCTCGGGCTGCGGACCGGGTCCGGCGCACCGGTCTTCGCCGTCGGCTCCGGCGGGCTCAGCGCCGGTCTCGCCGCCGCGCTGGGGGCCGCGCCGGCGTCCGCCCCGGCTCCCGCGCCGCGACCGGCAGGAGGGCCGGTGCTGGCCGTGTCCGGCAGCTGCTCGGGCCAGACCCGCCGGCAGGTCGAGCACGCCCGCGCGGCCGGCTGGCTGGTGCTGCCGCTGCCGCTGCAGGACGCCGACCCGGTCGCGGCCGTGACCGGTCCCGCCCTGGACGCCCTGACGCAGGGCCGCAGCGTGGTGGTCGCGTCGGCCGTCGACGGCCCCACCGCGACGCCGGTGCCCGTGGCCGAGGTGGCCGGGGCGCTGGCGGCGGTGACCCGTGCCGCGGTGACCGCTGGTCTCACCTCGCGGGTGGTGGTGTGCGGCGGCGACACCTCCAGCCGCGTCACCACCCTGCTGACCGCGACGTCGCTGGAGGTGGTGGCCAACCCGGTGGGCAACGTCGTGCTGGGCCGCCTCACCACCGCCGACCCGGCGCTGGACGGCCTGGAGGTCCTGCTCAAGGGCGGCCAGGTCGGACCCGTCGACCTGCTCGAGCTCGTCCGAAACCTGGGAGGAACCCGCTGATGGACCTGTTGGCCGACACCGAGGCGCTGGTCGCCGTGATCGAGGACACCGGACCCAGCCAGGGGGTGCTGCCGCCCCGGGCCCGGTTCGCCACCGACGCCCCGGTGCGCTCGCTGAACGGCCGCTGGGAGCTGCGCTGGTCGCCGGTGGCCACCCGCGCCCCCGCGCTGCCGTGGCAGGACGCGCAGCCCGCCGGTGACGGGGGCGCGGAGTGGAGCAGCGTCGAGGTGCCCGGCTGCTGGCAGCTGCAGGGGTTCGGCAGCCCGGTCTACTGCAGCGCGAAGTTCCCCTTCCCCGTCGACCCGCCGCACGTGCCCGACGAGAACCCGCTGGGCGACCACCGGCTGGTCTTCGACGCGGGCCCGGAGTTCCTCGACGGCGCCCGGCTCCGCTTCGACGGCGTCGACGGGCTGGCGCAGGTGTGGCTCAACCGGGAGCTGCTGGGCACGCTGCGCGGCAGCCGGCTCACCCACGAGCTCGACGTCACCGGCCGGCTCCGCGCCGAGGGCAACGAGCTGCTGGTGCGGGTGGTGCAGTGGAGCGCCTCGAGCTACGTCGAGGACCAGGACATGTGGTGGCTGACCGGCATCATCCGCGACGTCGACCTGGTGGCCTGCCCCCGCGACGGGCTCACCGACCTGCAGGTGGACGCCGACTACGACCCCGCTACCGGGCACGGCTGGCTGGACGTCCGCGCGACGTCCACCGGCACCGTCCGCTGGTCGCTGCCCGGTCTGGGGCTGCACGACCAGGAGCCGTCCGGACCGGTGGACGTCGGCCCGGTCAGCCCGTGGAGCGCCGAGCAGCCGGTGCTGCACGACCTCGTCGTGACGACCGGCACCGAGACCGCCCGGCTGCGGGTCGGCTTCCGCCGCATCACCATCTCCGACGGCCTGCTGCGCGCCAACGGGGTGCCCATCCGCTTCCGGGGCGTCAACCGGCACGACCACGACCCGAGCACCGGGCGCACCGTCACCCCGGAGTCGGTCCGCCGCGACCTGCTGATGATGAAGCAGGCCAACATGAACGCCGTCCGCACCAGCCACTACCCGCCGACGCCCTACCTGCTGGAGGTGGCCGACGAGCTCGGGCTGTGGGTGGTCGAGGAGGGCGACATCGAGTCCCACGGCTTCGTTCTTGTCGACTACCGGCGCAACCCGCCGGACGACCCGGCCTGGCGCGAGGCCCTGCTCGACCGCACCCGCCGGATGGTGCAGCGCGACCGCATCCACGCCTGCGTGGTGGTGTGGTCGCTCGGCAACGAGTCCGGCGGCGGCGCGAACCTGGCCGCCTGCACCGCGTGGATCAAGGCCGAGGACCCCACGCGTCCGGTGCACTACGAGCGCGACCCCTCCTTCGCCTACTCCGACCTGTACTCGCTGATGTACACCCCGGTCGACCGGCTGGAGCAGATCGGCGCCGGCACCGAGGAGGCCGAGCTGAGCGGGGAGCAGCAGACCGCCGGCAAGCCGTTCATCCTCTGCGAGTACGCCCACGCGATGGGCACCGGCCCCGGTGGGCTGAGCGAGTACGAGGAGCTGTTCGACCGCTACCCGCGGCTGCAGGGCGGCTTCGTCTGGGAGTGGTGCGACCACACGCTGTGGCACACCGACGCCGAGGGCCGGGAGTACCTGGCCTACGGCGGCGACTTCGGCGAGCCGCTGCACGACGGCAGCTTCGTGGCCGACGGGCTGGTGGAGTCCGACCGCACCCCGCGGCCGGGACTGGCCGACTACCGGCAGGTGATCGCCCCGGTGCGGCTGACCGTGGCCGCCGACCGGTCGGCGGTGACCGTCCGCAACCGCTACGACGTGACCACCACCGAGGACCTGCGCTTCTGCTGGCAGGTCGCCGGCGCCGAGGGCGTCCGGGCCGAGGGCGAGCTGGCCGTGCCGGCGCTGGCCCCGGGTGAGGAGACCACGGTCGCGCTGGCCGCGCCGGAGCCGGGCCCGGGCGAGGTGCTCACCGTGTCGGCGCTGACGGCGACCGAGACGGTGTGGGCGCCGGCCGGGCACGAGATCGCCTTCGGCCAGGCCGCGGCCCCGGAGCCGGCCGCGCTGCCGGCCGGCGGCGGGCCCGCCCCGCAGGTGCAGGGCCGGCGGGTCCGGGTGGGCGAGGCCGAGCTGGGCGTCGACACCGGGATGGTGGCGCTCTCCGGCCTGCCGCTGGTCGGGCCGCGGGTGTCGCTGTGGCGGGCGCCCACCGACAACGACCTCGGCCTCAACATGGCCCGCTTCGGGCAGCGCAGCGACGCCGAGCAGTGGACGTCGGCCGCGCTGGCGCACGTCAGCGCGCGGACCGTCGCCGTGCGCACCGAGGACGACGCGCTGGTGGTCGAGCAGCGGGTGGCGCCGCCGATGCACGACGTGGGTGTGGACGTCGTGCTGCGCTGGCGCTGGTGCGACGGGCTGGTGCTGGACGTCGACGCCACCCCCTACGGGCCGTGGACCAGCACGTGGGCGCGCTTCGGTCTCGACCTCGAGCTGCCCGGCCAGCGCGGCGGGCAGGAGCTGACCTGGTTCGGCGCCGGACCGGGGCCGAGCTACCCCGACACCGGGCAGGGCAACCGCTGGGGCTGGCACTCGGCGAGCGTGGACTCCTGGCAGGTGCACTACGCCCGCCCGCAGGAGAACGGCACCCGCCGGGCCCAGCGGCTCGAGCTCGAGCTGGCCGACCGGCGACGGCTGGTGGTGGAGGGCGACGGCCACCTGTCGCTGCGGCCCTGGGACGACGCCGAGCTGGACGCCGCCGCGCACCCGCACGAGCTGCCCGCCTCGGACCGGCTGGTGCTGGGCCTGCAGCTGGCCGTCCACGGGATCGGCACGGGGGCCTGCGGGCCCGGCGTGCTGCCGCAGCACCAGCTGCAGCCGCGCCCGGTCAGCGGGCGCTACCGGTTCAGCGTGCAGGGCTGACCGGACCGACGAGGAGAGGGGACCCAGATGACGTCCGAGCAGGAGCAGGGCACGACGGGAGCGGACGGGGAGCGCACCGCGCCGCGGCGGGTGGCGCTGCTGCACACCGGCGCGGTGGTGATCGCCCCGGTGATGGAGCTGGTCCGCGAGCAGCTGCCCGGTGTGACGGCGGTGAACTACCTCGACGACCGGATCGTGGCCGACCTGTCCGACCCGGCTACCGCGGCCTCGGTGCCGGGACGGGTGGGCGCGCTGGCGCGGGCGGCGGTGGACGGCGGCGCAGAGGCGGTGCTGCTGACCTGCTCCTCGATCAGCTGGCTGGCCGCGCCGACGGCCGAGGCGGTCGGCGTGCCGGTGCTGCGGATCGACGAGGCGATGGCCGACCGGGCGGTGGCCACCGGCCGCCGGGTGGCGGTGCTGGCCACCCTGCCCACCACCTGCGGCCCCACCTGCGACCTGGTGCAGGAGCGGGCCCGGCTGGCCGGGGTGGCGGTCGAGCTGACCAGCCGGGTGGTCGAGGGCGCGTTCGAGGCCGTCAGCTCCGGCGACCGGGCCACCCACGACCGGCTGGTGGCGGCCGCCATCGAGGAGGCCGCCCGGACCTCCGACGTGGTCGTGCTCGCCCAGGCCTCGATGGCCAGCGCCGCCTCCGCCGTCGAGGTCGGCACCCCCGTGCTGACCAGCCTCGACCTCGGCGTCCAGCGCTTCCGCGACCTCGTCCTGGACCTCTGACCCCGCCCCTCTGCCGTTCCTTCCGACGGGAAGTGGTCGGAGACGACAGCGGAACGCCCTGATCCGGCCCCGACCGCCGTCGTTCCCGACCACTTCCCGCGGGTAGCCGGGCTCGGGCCGGGGTCGGGCTCGGGCCGGGGTCGGGGGTGGGCAGGTCGGGCGGCGGCTGGCACACGGCCGGCCCCCGAGAACCTGTATGTCGTTGCGGTCACGGCCGGTGTGTCGCGGTGTGTCGGGCTGTCTGGGCCCCACGGCCTACAGGTTCTCGGGGCGGGCCGTGGGACCCGGGGCCCGCTCGCACGTCGCCCCGGCGACGGGCCGCCGTCCGCGCCCGGGGAGCGCGACAGCAGCGGCCGTCCCTGAGGACGTGTACGCGGTCCGGGCCAGACACCGCGACACGCCGCGACACA
>NZ_WPCU01000003.1:52936-75972 GCF_009742705.1 Auraticoccus cholistanensis | reverse complement strand
CTGCTCAGAGCGGATCTGCTGCCGGCAGCAGGGGCTGGTCCGCCCCGCGCGGCCGGACGAGGGTGGCGACATGACCGAGACCCCACCCACGGTGCGTGAGCGCACCGCGAGCGACCTGCTCGACCAGCGCGTCCTGCTCCTCGACGGCGAGCTGGACGACTCCCTGGGCACCCAGCTGTGCGCGCAGCTGGTGCTGCTCTCCGTGGCCGACCCCGAGAGCGACATCGCGCTGTGGATCAACTCCCCGGGCGGCTCGGTGCCGGCCATGCTCGCCATCCGCGACACCATGGAGATGATCCCCAACGACGTGGCCACCCTCGGCCTGGGGATGGCGGCCAGCGCCGGGCAGTTCCTGCTGGCGGCCGGCACCCGCGGCAAGCGCTACGTGCTGCCGCACGGCAAGGTGCTGCTGCACCAGGGCTCGGCCGGCATCGGCGGCTCCGCGGTCGACATCGAGCTGCAGGCCGAGGACCTGCGGGCGATGCGCGACACGGTCCTGCAGCTGACCGCCGAGCAGACCGGCAAGACCCCCGAGCAGATCTTCACCGACTCGCTGCGCGACCACTGGTACAGCGCCGAGGAGGCGCGCGAGTACGGCTTCGTCGACCACGTGGTCACCTCGTTCGACCAGGTCCGTCCCCGCCGCCGGGGCGTCCCCCGCAGCGGCTTCGCCAGCACCGGGCAGGAGCAGGCATGAGCACCTACACGATCCCCAACGTCATCTCCCGCAGCTCGCGCGGCGACCGGGTCCTTGACGTCTACAGCCGGCTGATGGAGGGCCGGATCGTCTACCTGGGCACCGAGCTCGACGACGGCGTGGCCAACGCGCTGATCGCCCAGCTGCTGCACCTGGACGCCGAGGACCCCGAGCAGGAGATCAACCTCTACATCAACTCCCCCGGCGGCTCGGTGACGGCCATGTTCGCCCTCTACGACACCATGCAGTACACCCGCGCACCGATCGCCACCACCTGCGTCGGGCAGGCCTGCTCCACCGCGGCGGTGCTGCTGGCCGCCGGCGAGCCGGGCCGGCGCTCGGTGCTGCCCCACGCGCGGGTGCTGCTGCACCAGCCGTCGGCCCAGGGCCGGGGCACCATCCCCGACCTCATCCTGGCCGCCGACGAGGTGCTGCGGCTGCGCACCGACATGGAGCAGGTGCTGTCGCGCCACACCGGTCGCCCGCCGGAGGAGCTGCGCCGCGACACCGACCGCGACCGGATCCTGCGCGCCGGCGAGGCCGTGGCCTACGGGGTGGTCGACTCGGTGATCCGGCTCCGCGGGGACGGCTGAACCCCGGCCCGCCGGGATTCCTCAGCCGCCCGCCGGCGGGCGCTCGAGCAGGGCGGTGGCGGTGAGGTGGTCGGTCACCAGCACGTTGACCCAGCCCCCCACCACGGCGGCGTGCACGGCCTCCCGCTTCGCCGCCCCGCCCGCGATCCCGACCCGCCGCGGGATCGCCATGAAGTCCGGCACCGGGATGGTCACCGTCCGGTCCTCGAGGTCGCCGTGGACGTGCTCGCCGCCGGCGGTGAAGTAGTGGTGGCAGACGTTGCCGACCGCGCCCAGCCGCAGCAGCCGCTGCCGGTCCTCGGCGGAGAAGGCGTTCCCGCTCTCGGTCAGCAGCTCCGAGGGCTCGATGGCGCCGATGCCGACCAGGGCCATGGTCAGCCCGGCCCAGCGGCGCCGGACGTCGGCCAGCGCGTCGGCCATCAGCGCGTCGCGGAGCCCGCGGTCGGCGACCAGGCCGGGGGCCTGCACGAACACCGGGTTGGCCCCCAGCACCCGGGCCAGCTCGTTCAGCAGCCGGTGCGACTGGCTCTGCACCTCGGGGCTGCCGATCCCGCCCAGCAGCTGCACGACGTCGTCGGCGGCGCGCAGCGAGAACGGACGCATCCGGTCGACCATGGCCAGCAGCGTCTGGCTCCAGGAGGAGATGCCGATCCGGTCACCGCCGGAGAGTGTCGCCTCCAGGTGGCTGGCCGCCACCGAGCCGAGGGCGGAGACGACGTCCCCCTCGTCGGAGTCGGGGTCCACGTCGACCACGACGGCCTCGAGCAGGCCGAAGCGCTGCTCCAGCTGCTCCTCCAGGTCGGTGTGCACGCCCTGGCTGACCACCACGATGGTGCGCACGATGCCCAGCTCGGCCGCCCGCTTCAGCAGCCGCGACACCTTGGCCTGCGAGATGTGCAGCGAGGCGGCGATGTCGGCCTGCCGGATGCCCCGCTCGTGGTACATCCGCGCCACCTTGGTCAGCAGGCGCACCTGGCCGTCCACCGGCACGGCGAACCGCCTGCTCACCACGCCCCGCTCCTCTCCCTCACCCGGTGCCCAGCGTAGTGCCGGGGCCGCCCCCGGGTCGGGTCCGCGGGTCGCGGGCCACCGCGACCGCCGCCCGCCAGCGCTCCCGGCGCCGCACCCGCTCCGCCTCGTCCAGGTCGGGCTCGTAGCGCCGGGTCGTCCCCGCCGCGGGAGGTTGCGGCCCCGTCGCGGCCAGCCCCAGGTGGGCGGCCCCGAGGGCGGACAGCTCCGCCACCTCCGCCACCTCGACCGGGCGTCCCAGCAGGTCGGCCTGGGCCTGCATCAGCAGCGCCGACGCGGTCGCCCCGCCGTCGGCCCGCAGCGCCTGCAGCGGCACCGTCTCGGCGTCGACCACCTCGACGATGTCGCAGACCTGGTGCGCGACGGCCTCGACCGCGGCCCGGGCCAGGTGGGCCGCGGTGGTGCTCCCGGTCATCCCGAGCACGGTGCCGGTGGCGGCGCGGTCCCAGTGCGGGGCGCCGAGACCGGCCAGCGCCGGCACCAGCACGACGTCGCCGGGGTCGGGGACGCCGGCGGCCAGCCGCAGCAGCGCGGCCACGTCCGGCAGCTGCAGCAGCCCGGCCAGCCAGACCAGGGCCGCCCCGGAGGTCACCACGTTGCCCTCGCGGGCGTAGCAGGGCGCGCTGGTCAGCCAGGCCAGCGTGCTGCTCAGCGCGGACCCGCCCTGCAGCGTCCCGGTCGGCGTCATCACCGAGGAGCCGGTGCCGTAGGTGGCCTTGCCGGTGCCGGGGAGCCGGCAGCCGTGGGCGTAGAGGGCGGCGTGGGAGTCGGCCAGCACGGCCACCACCGGCGTGCCGTCGCGCACCCCCGGCACGCCGCGGGTGCGGCCGAACTCGGCGTCGGAGGGCAGCACCTCGGGCAGGCACGAGGCAGGGACCCCGAACACCTCGCAGAGCTCGGCCGACCACCCCAGCCGCTCGACGTCGTAGAGCAGCGTGCGTCCGGCGTTGCCGGCCTCGCAGCGGTGCACGGCCCCGCCGGTCAGGCGGTGCAGCAGCCAGCTGTCCACGGTCCCCACCCGGGTCCCCGCGGCGCCGTGCTGCTGCAGCAGCCAGCGGATCTTCGGCGCCGAGAACATCGGGTCCAGCGGCAGCCCGGTCCTGGCCCGCACCAGCGGCTCGGCGGCGGCCACCTCCGGCCGGGCGCACCAGTCCGCGGTGCGGGCGTCCTGCCAGCCGATCAGCGGGCCCCGCGGCGTCCCGCTCCGGGCGTCCCAGGCCACCACCGACTCCCGCTGGTTGCTGACCGCGACGGCGTCCGGGGGCCGCCGGCCCTCCAGACAACCGGCCACCGCCACCGTGCAGCTGGCCCAGATCTCCTCGGCGTCCTGCTCCGCCCACCCGGGCCGCGGCACCGACAGCCGCACCGGGGCGCTGCTCCTCGACAGCACCCGGCCCGCGTCGTCGACCAGCACGGCCTTGGTGTTGGTGGTCCCCTGGTCGATCGAGAGGATCGTCGTCATCGCTCGTCCCTCCTCGGCGCACGTCCTTGACACGCCGCCCGGCTCCCGGCAGAGTCAAGGTATTCGCAGTTGAATCGTTATTCAAGGATGGACATGCCCGAACGACGACGACGTCGAGTCCTCATCAACAGCGACGCCAAGAACGAGGCGGACGACCAGTTCGCGATCGTGCACGCCCTGCTCTCGCCCACGCTGGACGTCCGTGGCCTGGTCCCGGCGCACTTCGGCAGCCGCCGCAGCCGGCGCAGCATGCTCGACTCCCGCGAGGAGATCGACCTGCTGCTGGAGCTGATGGGGATGGCCGGCCAGGTGCCCGTGGCCAACGGCGCGGACGGCCCGATCCCCGACGAGGCGACCCCGGTCGACTCCCCCGGCGCCCGGCTGATCATCGAGGAGTCCCGGCTGGCCGGCGAGGGCGACCCGCTGTTCGTGGCCTTCCTCGGCCCGCTCACCGACATGGCCTCGGCGATCCTGCTCGACCCCGAGATCGTGCACCGCGAGGTGGTGGTGATCTGGATCGGCGGCGTGGCCCACGACGGCAGCGACCAGCGCAGGAAGATCGAGTTCAACCTCTCCAACGACATCGCCGCCGCCAACGTGGTCTTCGACTCCGGCATCGAGGTCTGGCAGGTGCCCAGCAACGTCTACCGGATGGTCTCGGTCTCCTACGCCGAGCTCGACGAGCAGATCGGCTGCGCCGGTCCGCTCGGTGAGTACCTGATCCGTCAGCTGCACGAGTGGAACGACCGCTACCACGCCGAGCCGATCGAGTCCCGCTCGCTCGGCGACTCCCCCGCCATCGCGCTGATGCTCTACCCCGGCAGCGGCGCCTTCCGGGTCCGCCCGGCGCCCCGCTTCGGCGCCGAGGGCCACCACGTCCCCGGCTCCGGCAACCCCATCCGGGTCTGCGAGGCCGTCGACGTGCGGTTCCTGATGGGGGACATGTTCGCCAAGATCCGACGCTTCGCCGCCACCCAGCGGCACACCACCACCCCCGGGAGGACGTCATGAGCACGATGCCCCGCTTCGGTGCCGGTATCTGGCACTTCGCCACCTACGTCGACCGCTACGCCACCGAGGGCTACGGCGACCCGGTCGGCTTCACCGAGCAGATCGACCTGGCCGGCTCGGTCGGCGACCTGTCGGTGGTCGACCTCAACTGGCCCTTTCCCGGCTTCGACGGCTCCCTGGACGACGTCCGGGCCGCGCTCGCGCGCAACGGGCTGGAGGCGGTCGCGATCACGCCCGAGATCTACAACAAGGCCTTCGTCAGGGGCTCGATCACCAACCCGGACCCGGGCGTGCGCCGCCACGCCCTCGAGGTGCTGCACGAGGCCACCGGCGTGGCCCGCGACCTGGGGTGCGACTACGTCAAGCTGTGGTTCGGCCAGGACGGCTGGGACTACCCGTTCCAGGTGGACTACTCCCGGCTGTGGAGCCAGGCCCTCGACGGCCTCGGCGAGCTCTGCGGCGCCCACCCCGACATGCGGTTCGTGATCGAGTACAAACCGCGCGAGCCGCGGGTCAAGATCGTCTTCCCCAGCGCCGCCCGGACGCTGCTGGGCATCGAGCGCATCGGGCTGCCCAACCTCGGGGTGCTGCTGGACTTCGGGCACTCCCTCTACGGCCAGGAGACCCCCGCCGACGCCGCCCAGCTGTGCATCGACCACGGCCGGCTGTTCGCCATCGACGTCAACGACAACATGCGCGGCTGGGACGACGACATGGTGGTCGGCTCGGTGCACCTGGTCGAGACGCTGGAGTTCTTCCACACCCTGCGCCGCAACGGCTGGGAGGGGGTCTGGCAGCTCGACCAGTTCCCGTTCCGTGAGGACAGCGTCGAGGCCGCCCGGGCGGGCGTCCGGGCCATGAAGGCGATCCACCGGGCGCTGGACACCCTGGACGAGGAGGCGCTGGCCGAGGCCCAGTCCCGTCACGACGCGCTGGCCGCCCAGCGGCTCGTCCAGCGGGCGCTGCTCACCGCGATGGCCGGGGACCTCTGATGCCGAGCACGCTGAGCCACGCGCACCTGACGCTGACACGGGCTCCACGGCCGCCGGCCGGCGCACCCCGCGACGAGGTGGTCGCCCAGCTGCGGGAGACCGCCCGCCAGATCCGGCTGCAGGACCTCGCCCTGGTGCACTTCGCCGGGGCCGGCCACATCGGCGGCGACTTCTCGGCCGTCGACGTCCTGACCGTGCTCTACGGCGCCGTCCTGGACGTCGCACCGGACCGGGTCGACGACCCCGAGCGGGACCGGTTCGTGCTGAGCAAGGGCCACGTGGCCGGCAGCTACTACGTCACCCTGGCCGCCTACGGGTTCCTGCCGGTGGAGCAGCTGGCGACGTTCCTCAAGCCGCTGTCGACCCTCGGCGGTCACCCCAACCGGCTCCACGTCCCCGGCGTCGAGGCCAGCACCGGCCCGCTCGGGCACGGGCTGCCGATCGCGGTGGGGCAGGCGCTGGCGGCCCGGCTCGACTCCTCGCCCCGGCAGACGTACGTGCTCACCGGTGACGGCGAGATGCAGGAGGGCAGCAACTGGGAGGCGATGATGAGCGCCTCCCACTACGGGCTGGACAACCTCACCGTGGTGGTCGACCGCAACGGGCTGCAGCAGGGCGCCAGCACCGAGGCGTCCATGGACCTGGCCCCGCTGGCCGACAAGGCCCGGGCCTTCGGGTTCGCGGTGAGCGAGGTGGACGGCCACGACCACGGCGCCCTGCTGGACCTGCTCGGCTCCCGCGAGCGCCCCGGCGGACGACCCCGCTTCGTGATCGCCCACACCCACAAGGGCCACCCGATCTCGTTCATGAGCGACCAGGTCGCCTGGCACCACAAGGTCCCCGACGCGGACCAGTACGCGACGGCGCGGGCCGAGCTGGACGCCCTCGCCCCGGCAGCAGGAGGTGCGCTGTGACGCAGCGGCTGGCTCCCCGGTGGCTGGAGGCCGAGACCTTCGACTGCCGCGACGCCTTCGTCGAGACCCTGGTCGCGCTGGCCTCGGAGGACCCCCGGATCGTCGGGGTGGTCAACGACTCGGTCGGCTCGAGCAAGCTGGACGCCTTCCGGACCGCCTTTCCCGACCGGCTGGTCAACGTCGGCATCGCCGAGCAGGACATGGTCGGGATGGCGGCCGGGCTGGCCGGCGGCGGCAGGATCCCCTTCGTCTCCGGCGCCGCCTGCTTCCTCACCGCGCGGGCCATGGAGCAGATCAAGGTCGACGCCGCCTACTCCCGCAACAACCTCAAGCTCTGCGGGATGAGCCCGGGGGTGGCCTACGGCGAGCTCGGCCCCACCCACCACTCGATCGAGGACGTCGCCTGGCTGCGGGCCCTCGACCAGCTGGTGGTGGTCGTGCCGGCGGACCCGGTGGAGACGGCGGCGGCCATCCGCTGGGCGGCGGCGTACGAGGGCCCGGTCTTCGTCCGGGTCAGCCGGACGCCGGTGCCGCAGGTGCACCCCGCCGACCACACCTTCACCCCCGGCCGGGCCACCGTCCTGCACGAGGGCGACGACGTCACGCTGGTGTCCAACGGCACCGTGCTGTGGCGGGCGCTGGCCGCGGCGGAGCAGCTGGCGGCCGAGGGGATCGGGGCACGGGTGCTCTCGATGGCCTCGGTCAGCCCGCTCGACACCGCCGCGGTGGTGCAGGCGGCCCGGGAGACCGGCGCCCTCGTCACCGCCGAGGAGTCGGTGCCGCGCGGCGGCCTGGGTGGCGCCGTGGCCGAGGCGGTCGTCGCGCACCACCCGGTGCCGGTGCGGATGCTGGGCGTCGACGCCTTCGCCCCGACCGGGTCCGCGGGCTACCTGCTGGACCGCTACGGCATGTCCCCGGAGGGCATCGCCCGGGCGGCGCGGGAGCTGCTGCACCGCCGCCGCTCCTGAGCGCCGGTGGGCCTCGGTCAGACGGTGGGCCCCGGTCGGGCGGTGGGTTCCGCCTCAGGCGGCCAGGGCGACCGGGCCGCGGAGCGACCCCGGCGAGGTCGCCACGCGGGCGCGCAGCTCGCGGGCGGCGCCGGTGGTCAGGTCCAGCAGCGTCAGCCCGAGGGCGCCCGACACCGCCGCCAGCACCTCCGAGGAGGGGTCCTTCAGCCCCCGCTCCAGCTCGGACAGGTACTGCGTCGACACCCCCGCCCGGCTCGCCGTCTCGGCCAGCGTCTGCCCCAGCCGGTGGCGGCGCGACCGCAGCCGCCGCCCGGTCACCTCCCGCCACAGCGGCTCCATCGCGGCGGGTCGGCTGCTACGTCCGCCCAGCGGCACCACGTCTCCCATGGGCCTACGCTAGGCACGGCGGACGCCGGCCGGCACCCGGTTCTGCTCACAGCAGAGCCGGCGGGGCGCCTCGAGGCGTCCGGGAGGCGGCGTCCCGGCCGGTAGATTCCCCCGGGTGACAGTCACCGTGCGCACCATCACGACCGCCGAGCACCTCGCCTTCGTCGAGTCCCTGCCGTCGGCCTCCTACCTGCAGACGCCGGCCTGGGCCGGGGCCAAGCCGGAGTGGACCAGCGAGTCGCTGGGGTGGTTCGACGACGGCCGGCTGGTCGGGGCCGGGCTGGTGCTGTACCGCCAGCTGCCCAGGGTGAAGCGGTACCTGGCCTACCTGCCCGAGGGCCCGCTGCTGGACTGGGACACGGACCGGCTGGGTGAGCTGCTGACCCCGATGGCGCGCCACCTGCGGCGCCGCGGCGCCTTCGGGGTCCGGATCGGGCCGCCGGTGGTGTGGCGCACGTGGCACGCCGCCACGATCAAGGCCGCGGTGGCCGACGAGTCGGTGCGCTCGCTCGCCGAGGTGCGCCCCGACGTCCTGAACCCCGTGGGCACCCGCACCCACAACCAGCTCCGCAGCCTCGGCTGGCTGCCGCCGAAGCCGGAGGGCCAGGGCTTCTCCGCCGGCCAGCCCACCTACCGCTTCTGGCTGCGGCTGACCGGCCAGACCGAGGAGTCGCTGCTGAAGGGCATGAACCAGCTGTGGCGGCGCAACATCAGGAAGGCCGAGAAGTCCGGGGTGACGGTGCGGATCGGCGACCGCTCCGACCTGCCCGCCTTCCACCGGGTCTACGCCGAGACCGCCGCCCGCGACGGCTTCACCCCCCGGCCGCTGTCCTACTTCGAGACCATGCTGGACGCGCTGCAGCCCGAGGCCGAGGACCGGATCCGGCTCTACCTGGCCGAGCACGAGGGCGACCTGGTGGCGGCGACGATCTGGACCCGGGTCGGCGGTCACGTCTGGTACGCCTACGGCGCCTCCACCTCCGAGAAGCGGGACGTGCGCGGGTCCAACGCGATCCAGTGGCGGATGATCCGCGACGCGCTGGCCGCCGGCGCCGACGTCTACGACCTGCGCGGCATCACCGACTCGGTGGCCTCCGACGACCCGCACCTGGGGCTGATCCAGTTCAAGGTCGGCACCGGCGGCGAGGCCTACACCTACCCGGGCGAGTGGGACCTGCCGCTGAACCGGCTGCTGTACAAGGCCTTCGACCTGTACCTGCGCCGCCGCGGCTGAGCCCGTGCCCGGCCGGGCGGCACGAGGCCGGTCACTACCATCGACGGCGTGTCCCGCCCGCCCGTCGCCCGCGCCAAGGTGCTGCGCGCCTTCGTCGAGATCCTGCTCACCGAGGGCGAGAGCGCGGCCACCATGGACGCGGTGGCCAGCCGGGCCGGGGTCACCAAGGGCGGCCTGCTGTACCACTTCGGCTCCCGCGACGCCCTGGTGGAGGGGCTGCTGGAGCGGCTCGACGAGCTGGGCGAGACCGACGTGGCCGCCATGCGCGAGGCCCCCGAGGGACCGGTCGACTACTACCTGCGCACCTCCGACGTCACCAGCTCGGTGGAGTTCAACGAGCTGTTCATCGCCGCCTCCCGGCTCACCAAGGAGGCCGGGCTGCAGGCCCGCGCCCGGCTCCGCGCGCTGGAGGCGCGCTGGCTGGAGCTGCTCACCGAGGCGATCGGCGACGACGCCCGGGCGCGGCTGGTGCTGCTGCTCGGCGACGGGCTCTACCTGCAGGGCATGATCGCCGACACCCCCGGCCGGCCCACCGGAACCGGCCAGCTCGACCTCGTGCTGCCGCTGGTCGAGCAGCTGCTCGGGGCACGGCCGCGGTGAGCACCGGCGGCGAGCTGCGGCCGCACCCGGTGACCGGTCAGCTCTTCCCCTCCCCGGTGCCGCCCGGCACCGGCTGGCCGGGCGACCCGGCCGGTCCGACCACCCCGGTGGCGCGCAGCGAGGCCGAGGTGGAGCGGCTGGCCCGCGACTGCAGCGGGCTGGCGGAGCTGGAGGCGCGGGCCTCGGTCTGCCGGGCCTGCCCCCGGCTGGTCGCCTGGCGCGAGACCGTGGCCACCACCGGACGGCGGGCCTCCTTCGCCGACCAGCCCTACTGGGGACGTCCCGGGCCGGGCTTCGGCGACCGCGCACCCCGGATCCTGGTGGTGGGGCTGGCCCCGGCCGCCAACGGCAGCAACCGGACCGGGCGGCTGTTCACCGGCGACCGCAGCGGGGACTGGATCTACGCCGCCCTGCACCGGGCCGGCTGGGCCAACCAGCCCACCAGCACCTCCGCCGCCGACGGGCTGACCCTCAGCCAGGTGCGGATCGTGCCGGCGGTGCGCTGCGCCCCACCGGCCAACAAGCCCACCCCGGACGAGCGCCGCACGTGCGGGCACTGGCTGGACCGGGAGGTGGAGCTGACCTCGGCCACCGTCCGCTCGGTGCTGGCGCTGGGCTCGATCGCCTGGGACGCCGCGCTGGCCTCGGCCCGCCGCGTCGGCTGGCAGGTGCCGCGGCCCAAGCCGGTGTTCGGGCACGCCCGGGTGGTCGAGCTCGGCGGGCCTCACGGCCCGGTGAGGCTGGTCGGCAGCTACCACGTCAGCCAGCAGAACACCTTCACCGGCAAGCTGACCGAGGCGATGCTCGACGCGGCGCTCGCGCTGCTCTGAGCTAGCCGACGTCCACCCGCTCCCCGGTCTGCGCCGAGCGGCGGGCGGCACGCGCCTCCTTCTCCTTCTGCCTGGCCTCACGGGCCCTGTCCTCGGTCCGCTGCGAGGACGCCTCCAGCCAGCCCAGCGTGCCGGCCACCGGCTGCTCCAGCCGCTGGTAGCGGATCCGGGTGTAGACCACCGGCAGCCGCCCGGACAGGTAGCCGACGGCGGCGCGTCCCAGCAGCCAGTAGCCGAGCACCCCGTTGAGCAGCCCGATGCCGACCGCGAGCCAGGGTCCCCACGCCGGCAGGGCCAGCGCCCCCACCAGCACCGCCGCCACGGTGGGGAGCACCAGCGCCACCGTGCCCCACAGCGCCAGCTGCGCCTGCAGCCCGAGGTCGCCGCCGGCGTCGTTGGGGCCGACCCGACGACGTGGGTCCACGCCGGGCGACACCCCGACCGCGGACAGCAGCACCGCGACCCCCGAGGCCACCCCGAACAGCGCCGGCAGCCCGGCCAGCAGCACCGGCCACGCCCAGCCGGCGCGGCTGAGCAGCACCAGCGCCACCGACACCACCAGCGCCGGCGGGGCGAACAGCAGCAGCAGCGCCAGCTGCCGTCCCCGCACCTCGGCGCGGACCGTGCCGGCCCGCTCGTTCACCACGCTGATCCACACCGCCGAGCCGTCCTGGCCGTAGAGGTTGCAGCCGCCCAGGCAGATCATCAGCGCGACGGCGAGCCCGGCCAGCGGTGCCACCGGGGCGAAGTCGCGCGACACCCAGGCGAGGAGCCCGGTCACCAGGCCCGTGTAGACGCTGCTGCGCAGCTCCAGCGCCCGCCACGGGTCGCGCCACCACTGCCGCAGCTCCTTGCCCAGCACCGCGCCCAGCGCCCCCGCCGGCATCCAGCGCCACGCGGTCCGCCAGTCCGAGGCCAGCGGCCGTCGCCGGCGCCGCCGGCTGCTGCGGCTGCCCAGGTGGGGGCGCAGCAGCACCGCCGCCCCGCCGAGCAGCAGCGCGGCGAGGACCGCCAGCGCGGCCAGCCAGCCCAGCGCCGCTCCCCAGCGTCCCGCTGCGGCCTGCTCGACCGCCAGCACCGGCCAGGACGTGGGCGCCCACGACAGCACCTCCACCAGCGCGGGCGCGGGCAGCCCCCGGGTGAGCAGCTGGGGCACGCTCTCCACCGCCCGGGCCACCACCATCCAGCCGGCCAGCATCCCGCCCAGGATCAGCCCGAACTGCAGTCCCGACACCTCGACCCCCAGCCAGCTGCGCATGGCCGAGCCGACCGCCGCGTAGACCACCCGGGCCAGGGTCAGCACCACCACCCAGGCGAGCAGCGCCGCCGGCACCGCCACCACGACCGTCCGGAGGTCGAGCAGGGCGGCGTGCAGCACCACCGCGAGGCCCGCGAGCAGCAGGTAGCCGGAGGCGACGCCGGGGAAGACCGCGGCCAGCAGCCCGAGGGCCAGCCGGGAGCGGTCGAGCGGCAGCAGCGTGAAGTAGTCGGCGCGCAGCACACCGGGTCCCGACATCAGCACCGGGCCGAGCACAGCACCCACCGCCCAGCAGGCGGTCAGCAGCAGGAGCACCTCGCCGCGGACGCGGTCGTCGGCGGCCAGCGCCACCCCCGCCCAGCTGGCCAGCACCAGCACCGCACCCGCCACCCAGCCGGTCCGGCGCAACCCGGACGGGGAGTGGCGCAGCATGGCGAACTTCATCGAGGTCAGGACGCCAACCACGACAGCTCCTCCTCCGCCAGCCGACGCTCTCCCACCAGCGCCACGAACCGGTCCTCCAGCGAGCTCCCGGCGCGCACCTCGTCCACGGTGCCGTCGGCGACCACCCGGCCGCCGGCGATGATCGCCACCCGGTCGCAGAGCTGCTCGACCAGGCTCATCACGTGGCTGGACATCACCACCGACCCGCCGGCGGCGACGAACCGGCGCAGGATGGCCGTCAGCACCCGCGCCGACACCGGGTCGACCGCCTCGTAGGGCTCGTCCAGCACCAGCACGCGGGGGGCGTGCAGCAAGGCGGTGGCGAGCCCGATCTTCTTGCGCATGCCGGTGGAGTACTCCATCACCGTGGTGCCGAGCCGCTCGGCCTCATCCAGCTCGAGGATCCGCAGCAGCTCCGCGGTCCGGGACCGCACCACCGGCACGGGCATGCCCCGCAACCGTCCCCAGTACCCCAGCAGCTCGCCGCCGGTGAGCCGCTCGGGCAGGGCCAGTCCGTCGGGCAGCACCCCCAGCTCCCGCTTCGCGGCGACCGGGTCGGTCCACATGTCGGCCCCCAGCACCCGGGCGGTGCCCCGGTCGGGCCGCAGCAGCCCTACCGCCATCGAGAGCGCGGTGGTCTTGCCGGCGCCGTTGGGCCCGACCAGGCCGAACAGGCACGCCGGCGGCACGTCCAGGGTCACCTCGTCGACGGCGACCTTGTCGCCGAACCGCTTGCTCAGGCCGTCCAGCGCGAAGGCGGGCGGTGGGGTGGGAGTCGTCATGGGTCCCAACCTGGGCCCGGGAGGCAGGCCGTGTCCGCCGCCGGTCGGCCAGCCCACGGGCCGACCGGCCAGGACGGCCGGCCACCTGGCCAGCGCGCCGCGGGCTCCACGGGAACGCTCGGCAGCGGGCCCCGCCGTCCGTAGAGTCGGGCCCATGACCAGCGCGGCCGTGCCCTCCGCTGCCGGATGGGCCGGCGGCTCCCCGGCGCGCCGGCTGCTCGCGGCGGTGGACCCCCGCCTCGGCGGCCGCCGGGCGCGGGAGTGGGCGCTCGACGCGCTGGTGCTGCTGGCCGGGGCGGCCTCCTGGCTGTGGGTGGTCGAGGTGGACGGTCCGCTGCTGGCCCAGCTGCCGGCCTGGTGGTCGGGGCTGGACCTGGTGGTCGGCGCGGTCGCCGTGGTCGCGCTGCTGTGGCGGCACCGGCACCCGCAGGTGCTGGCGCTGCTGATGGCCCCGGTCGGCGGGTTCTTCCTCACCGCGGGGCTGCCCGCCCTGGTCTCGGTGTACACGGTGGCCGCCCGGTCGCGGCCGGCGGTGGCCCTGCTGGCCACCGGCGTGCACCTGGTGATCGCCGTCCCGTACTGGTTCCTGCTCCCCGACGCCGGGATGGACTTCGGGGTCTGGACGGTCGTGATGCTGCTGCTGTACGCCTGCGCCCTCAGCCTGGGGGCGGCGGTCCGCTCGCGGCGGCAGGTGATCCAGAACCTGATGGCCGAGGCCGACCGGGAGCGTGCCGGGTACGAGCAGCGGCTGGGGCGGGCGCGGCAGGCCGAGCGGGAGCAGATCGCCCGCGAGATGCACGACGTGCTGGCGCACCGGATCTCGCTGCTGTCGGTGCACGCCGGCGCCCTGGAGTACCGGGCCCGGGCCCAGGGGGCGGCGGCGCTGACCGGTGAGGAGCTGCAGCAGGCGGCGGGCGTGATCCGGGAGTCCGCCTACCGCGCGCTGGAGGAGCTGCGGGAGGTGCTGACCCTGCTGCCCGAGGACGGCGACGACGGCGGGGTGCTGGGCACGGCCCGCCCGGCCGTGGGGCTGGCCGGGGTGGCGTCGCTGGTGGAGGAGGTGACGGCGTCCGGGCAGCAGGTGGAGCTGCGGGTGGCGCCCTCGGCCGACGAGCTCGGGGCCGTCCGTCCCCAGCTGCAGCGGACCGCCTACCGGGTGGTGCAGGAGGGGCTGACCAACGCCCGCAAGCACACACCGGGTGCCCGGGTGCGCGTCGTGGTGGAGCGCGCGGCGGACCGGCTGCGGGTGCAGGTGGTCAACCCGCTGCCGGTCGGCGCCACCGCGACGGAGATCCCCGGCGCCGGCGCCGGTCTGGCGGGGCTGTCCGAGCGGGTCCGGCTGGACGGCGGGGCGCTGCGGCACGGGGTCCGCGACGGCTGCTTCGAGCTGGAGGCGGTGCTGCCGTGGCGGAGCTGACAGGGGCGGGGCTGACGGGGGCGGGGCTGACAGGGGTGGGGCTGGACGGGGCAGGACTGGAAGGGGCAGGACTGGAAGGGGCAGGGGTGCGGGTGCTGGTGGTCGACGACGACCCGCTGGTGCGCGCCGGGTTGCGCATGCTGCTGGCCGGCGACCCGACGATCGAGCTCGTGGGCGAGGCCGGGGACGGCGACGAGGTGCCGGACGCGGTCGCCGCCTCGCGCCCGGACGTGGTGCTGGTCGACGTCCGGATGCCCCGCACCGACGGGGTCACGGCGGTGGCCGAGCTCAAGCGCCGGCCCGGGGCGCCGGCGGCCATCATGCTGACCACCTTCGACGCCGACGAGACGGTGCTGGCGGCGCTGCGCGCGGGCGCCGACGGGTTCCTGCTCAAGCACGCCGACCCGGAGAGCATCGTCGGCGCGGTGCACCGCGCGGCCGCCGGCGAGCCGGTGTTCAGCCCGAGCGTGCTGCGGGCGCTGCTGCAGCGGGCGACGGGCACGCCCTCGGAGCCGGAGGAGGACGACCCCCTGCGCCGCCGCTGGGACCGCCTCAGCGAGCGGGAGCGCGAGGTGGCCCGGGCGGTGGCCCGGGGGCTGTCCAACGCCGAGATCGCCGCCGAGCTGTACCTGTCGACCGGGACGGTGAAGGCCGAGGTGTCCGCGGTGCTCACCCGCCTGGGGCTCGCCAACCGGATCCAGCTCGCGGTGGTGGCCTCCCAGCACGGCTGAGGCGCGCCGGCTCAGACGCCGGGGGCGAACCAGTGGATGTAGCGGCAGCGCCGGCAGACCAGGCAGGTGGCGCCGGCGTTGAAGGCGTCCAGGTCCAGCAGCGACATGCCGCGGGTGTTGAGCAGGTACTCGGTCGGCGTGAAGTCGGTGCCCCCGCAGTTGTGGCAGCGCATCGGGGCGCTCGGCCGGGACTGCGTCGGCGGCGGCGCCCCCTGCGGGGCCGGCCCGGGGCTGTGCCGGTCGTGCTCGCCCCAGCCGCTGCCGGTCCACCAGCGCTCCCCGGAGCCGTCCGGGTCGGGGTACCAGCCGGGCGGCGGTCCGGAGCCGGTGGGGGTGTCGTGGCTGCTCATCCGTGCCCTCCTCCGTGCGGGCCGCGAAGGTAGCACCGGCGAGGGGCACCGCCGGCGCCCACTACCCTCGTGCCAGCAGCGCCGAGGGAGCGCGGGAAGAGGTCGACGACGACGATGCGGGGACAGCGGCTGGGACGGCCCTACCGGAGCGCGGGAGGTGCCGTGTGACCGAGCTGCGCCAGGAGCTGCTGGAGATCCCGTCGGCCGGGTTCGGACCCGAGAACCCGCTGCCCGACCTCGGCGGCCACGGCGACCTGCACCGGGTGCGCAACGCCGACGAGCTGCCCGCCGGGATGCGTCGCGGCATCGGCTTCGGGCACCTGCCCAGCATCCTGCCCTGCCTCTTCCAGGACGGCTACGACCGCGACCGACGGCCGGTGCAGCTGCCCGTGCTGGTGCTGGAGAACGAGCACCTCACCGCGACCGTGCTGCCCACCCTGGGCGGACGGCTGCACTCGCTGGTGCAGCGCTCCACCGGCCGGGAGCTGCTCCACCGCAACTCCGTGCTGCAGCCGGGCAACCTGGCGCTGCGCAACGCCTGGCTCGCCGGTGGCGTCGAGTGGAACCTCGGCAGCACCGGGCACTGGACCGGCACCTGCGAGCCCGTGCACGCCGCCACCCTCGACGGCCCCGACCAGACCCCGGTGCTGCGGCTGTGGGAGTGGGAGCGGACCCGGAACCTGGTCAGCCAGCTGGACCTGTGGCTGCCCGAGCACTCCGACCTGCTGCACGTCGCGGTCCGCGTCACCAACCCCTCCGAGCAGCCGGCGCCGGCCTACTGGTGGTCCAACGTGGCCGTGCCGCAGACCCCGCAGACCCGCGTCCTCGCCCCGGCCGACCAGGCCTGGCGCTACGGCTACACCGAGCGGCTGGAGCTGGTCGACGTCCCCTCCGGCGACGGCGGCGGCGACCTGACCCGGCCGATGGACCACCGGCGGGCCGTCGACTACTTCTTCGAGCTGCCGGCCGAGGACCTCCCTGACACCGCGGCCCGGACCCTGGAGCGTCCCTTCGTGGCGGCGGTGGAGCCCGACGGCAGCGGACTGCTGCAGGCCTCCACCCGCCGGCTGCGCGGGCGCAAGCTGTTCGTCTGGGGCGAGGGCCGCGGCGGCCGGCGCTGGCAGGAGTGGCTCACGCCCGTCGGGACCGGCCACGGCTACGCCGAGATCCAGGCCGGACTGGCCCGGACCCAGATGGAGCACCTGCAGCTGCCGGCCCGCACCGCCTGGAGCTGGCTGGAGGTCTACGGCGCCGCCGCCCTGGACCCGGCCGAGGCCACCGCGGAGTGGCCGGCGGCCCGCCGGGGGATGGCCGCCCACCTGGACCGGCGGCTGCCCGAGGAGGAGATGGAGCGACGGGCGGCGCAGCTGGCCGCGCTCGCCGACGCGCCGCCCAGCCGTCCGCTGCACACCGCCTCCGGCTGGGGTGCCCTCGAGCTGCGCCGCACCGGCTCCTCGGTGGGGGCGGGCACGCCCTTCACCCTGCAGGACGCCCACACCCGCGAGGCCGCCTGGCTGCCGCTGCTCGAGGGCCGGCTGCCCGACACGGACCCCCTCACCCCGCCCGACGGCACCCTGGTGCACTGGGGCGACCTGCTGGAGGACGCCGAGGGCGGCTGGCTGATCCGCTACCACCGCGGCGTGGCCCGCTGGTGGCGGGGCGACGTCGAGGGCGCAGAGGCGTCCTGGCGCGAGAGCCTGCAGCAGCAGCCCACCCCGTGGGCCTGGCGCAACCTGGCCGTGGCGGCGGGCCGTCGCGGCGACACCGCCGGGCTCGTCGAGGGCTACCGGCAGGCGCTGTCCCTGCTGCCGGCGCTGCGGCCGCTGGCGGTCGAGGCGCTGCAGTCGCTGGTCGAGGCCGGCGCGGCCGACGTGGCGCGGGACCTGCTCGAGCAGCTGCCGCGGGAGCTGCGCGACGACGACCGCGTCCGGCTGGTCGAGGTGCGGATCCGACTGGCCACCGGCGAGCCGGCGCAGGCCGAGCGGCTGCTGGACGCCGGCATCGCCCCGGTCGACCTGCGCGAGGGCTCGGTGCGGCTGGCGGACCTGTGGCAGGCGGTGCAGCAGGCGCTGGGCTCGGACCGGCCGGTGCCGGCCGCCTACGACTTCTCGATGACCGGGGACTGACCCCGGCAGGGCCGTGCGGCGAGCGGGTCAGACCTCGACGACGGCGTCCACGTCGGCGGTGGTGAGCCGCAGCTCGACCGGCACGGAGTCCCCGACCGAGGGCGGGGTGGCATCGCCAGGCAGCAGCACCATCGACGACTGCATGTGCGGGGGCTCGAGGAACCAGCGCTTGCGGCCGTCCACCGTGTAGGGCGACAGCGCCCGGCCGACCGCCTCCAGCCCGCCGGTGGCCGCGGCGACGGCCCGCGAGCGCAGGCTGGCGGCCGCGCTCGGAGCCTCCAGCCCGACGCCGTGGGCGGTGCCGCCGGCCAGCACCAGCACCCAGCCGGCACGTGCGACCCGGCGCTGCCGGTAGCCGATCCGGTCCCCCTTGGCCACCGGGTGGACGTCGATGACGGTGGCCGTGGTGCGCAACGCGGCGGGATCGCCGAGCCACAGCGAGGTGCCCAGCCGGAGCCGGACCGGCACGCCGAGCTCCTCGCCCAGGGTGGTCGCCTCGGCGGGGCTGAGGTGCGACATCCACAGCGGTCCGCGACGCAACCCGACCGCCAGCCGGCCCAGCCGGCGGGCCTCCTCCAGCCGGCCGCTGGTCAGCAGCGGCAGGTGGATGGTCCAGCCCTCGAAGACGACCCCGGGTCGCCCGCCGAGGGCGTCGCCGACGTCGAGGCGGCGGACCGCCGAGCGGGCCTCGTCGGCCTCGACACCGTGCCGGCGCATCGACGTGCGCAGCTCGAGCAGCACCCTCGGGGTGCCCTCGGCCGCGACCAGCGCGGCCAGGTCGACCTCGCGGGAGACGGTGGTGACCACCCGCGGGTCGGTGGCCAGCGCCACGGCCTGGGTGTCGTGGGCACGCCAGGGGGTGAGCACGACGACGTCACCGGAGAAGGCGTCACGGACCTGCGCGACCTCGTCGGCGGTGCCGACCGCCAGGGTGGTCGCCCCCAGCCGCTCCGCCTCGCCGGCCAGCCGGGGCAGGCCGAAGCCGTAGCCGTTGCCCTTGGCCACCGGCACCACGTCCGCGGAGGCGAAGGTGCGCTCCAGGTGGGTCCGCCAGCGCTCCGCCTGGATGGTCAGGGTCAGTCCGCTCACGGCGCTCACCCTAGTGCGGACACCCACCCCCGCCCTGTGACCGCGCCCTTCCCGCCCCCTCCCCCGCCACCCCGCCCGCGTGTATGTCGTTCCGGTCTCGGTCGGTGTGCCGCGGCGTGTCGGCGTGTACGAGGCCAACGGCGTACACGATCTCAGGGTCCGGCCCCGAGCACCGCTCAGCAGGGACCAGGTCCACCGGGCGGCCGCAGGGACACCCGACGCCGGCGGGATCCGGCTACCGACCCTGAGGACGTGTACGCCATCGACGCGCGACACCGGGACGCGCCGCGACACGCCGGACGAGACCGGAACGACATACACGCGTTCGGGGCGCGGTGGGGCGCGGTGGGGCGGGGGCTGGGGCGGGTCGGAGGGAGGGCGAGCGGCGGAGGGGCCGGGTCACCAGGGCAGGAGTGCCCCGTCCACGGGGTCCTGCCAGTTCGGCACGGTCCAGCTGCCGTCCCAGTCGCTCTCGAACACCTCCGGGGCCAGCTCGACCCCCAGGCCGGGCGCGGTCGGGGCCTCGATGTAGCCGTCGACAACCTCGAAGGGGCGGGTGATGAGGCCCTCGCCGAGGTGGATCTGCTCCTGGCACAGGAAGTTGGGGCTGACCAGGTCGAGCTGGACGCTGGCGGCCAGGTTCACCGGTCCGAGCGGGTTGTGGGGCGCCATCTGCGCGTAGTAGGTCTCGGCCATGGTGGCGATCTTGCGGCCCTCGGAGATGCCGCCGCAGTGGGCCAGGTCGGGCTGCAGCACGGCGGCCACCTGCTTCTCGAGCACCTCGCGGAACCCCCAGCGGGTGAACAGCCGCTCGCCGGTGGCGATCGGCACGGAGGTGGAGCGGGCGACGTCGGCCATGGCGTCGACGTTCTCCGGCAGGCACGGCTCCTCGACGAACAGCGGCGACCACGGCTCGATGGCCCGGATCAGGACCTTGGCCAGCGCCGGCCCCACCCGGCCGTGGAAGTCGATGCCGATGTCGACCGTCGGTCCGACCGCCTCCCGCAGCGCGGCGAAGCGGCGGGCCTGGAAGTCGACGAAGGCAGCCGTCTCCAGCCCGCGCGCCGGGCCCGGCAGCGCGGTCTTGATCATCGTGAAGCCCTGCTCGACCGCCCGGCGGGCCTCGGCCACCAGCTCGTCGATGTGCTGCTGGTCGCGGGCGACCTCGGCGTCGCCGTGGTCGCCGACGTTGACGTGACGGTAGGCCCGCACCCGGTCGCGGACCCGCCCGCCCAGCAGCTCGTGCACCGGCACCTCGTGGTGCTTGCCCAGCAGGTCCCACAGCGCCTGGTCGACCGCGCTGATGGCGCTCGTCAGCACCGAGCCGATGGGGTAGAAGGTGGTGCGGTGCAGGTCGTGCCAGATCCGCTCGATCCGGCGGGGGTCGCGGCCGACCAGCACCGGCTCGAAGTCGGCCAGGGCGGCCTGGACCACCCGGGCCTTTCCCTCCAGACAGGCCTCGCCGATGCCGAACAGCGACTCGTCGTCGGTGTGCACGACGAGGAAGGAGAACCGGGGTTCGACGTGGTGGACGCTCAACCGGGTGATGCGCACGGACAGCTCCTCGCTGAGCTCGGGGACGTGGGGGGACGGACGGTCAGGCGGGTGGCTGCGGGACGGCCAGGTCGGCCGGCACGCCGGAGGACGTGACGAGGTCGGGGGCGACCTCGTGCAGCGTCTCCAGCGCCAGCTGCGCGCGACGGACCCGCTCCCGGGCCAGCGCCACGGCGGTAGCCTCGGTGTGGGTGCCGCTGGGGTAGAGCGAGGGCGCGTTGCGCAGCCCGAACTTGAGGTAGACCGGGGCGGCGACGGTGATGATGTCGGCCAGCTCGTGGGTGCGGATGATGCCGCCCAGGTCGTCGGGGGACTCGATGTAGATGTCGAGCGGGTTGTCGACCAGCCGGCGGATGGCGGCCAGGTCGGTCAGGCTGCAGTCGCTGGGGACGTTGACCGTGGTGGCACCCAGCCCCGCCACCACCCGCACCGACAGCGGGTTCGCCACCCCCATCTGCACCCCGGCCTTGATCTGCAGGTCGGCGGGCAGCCGTCCCTCGCGGGTCAGGTCGGCGATCCCGGCCAGCACGCCGACGTCGGTGACGAGCACGCTGCGGAACCCGGACTCGACCGCCCGGCGCACCTGGTCCAGGGCGGCGGCGAGCTGCCCGACGCCGTGCACCTGACCGGCCAGCGGCGCACCCGTGGCCGAGAGCCAGGAGGCCCCCGGTCCCCAGGAGGCGGTCGGGCGCACGTACACGCTGACCTCGGTGCCGCTGGCGGCGGCCGAGGCGACCCACTCCGCGCGCTCGGCGGCCGAGAGCAGGGTCACCCCGCTGCCCTGGGAGACGCGGTGCACCGGGACGCCGCGGCGGTGCGCCTCGGCCAGCACGGCCTCGAAGACGGCCGGCCCCTCGACACTCGGGATCTCGACCCGGTACTGGGCGCCGTCCGCGAACCGCGCCGGACTCGGCTGCAGGTGCTCCGTCGCGACGAGCGGCCCCACGTCCTGCGGCAACAGCTCCGAACCCAGCATGCTCCTCCTCCTCGAGATCTGCCTGCGGACCCAGCGGTGCGGTACTACCCCAGCAGGTGCCGGCGCATGGCGTCGGTGTCCGACGCCGTCCACCCCATCCGGGTGAGCACCGCCTCGACCCCGCCGTGGGCGTCGTCGAGGTAGCGCAGGAAGGTGTCCATCGTCTCGGCCTTGGTGGCCTGCGAGCTGAGCGGGCGCCCGCGCAGGTTGGCGGCGTAGACCGGCGAGGCCATCAGCCGCTCCACGATCCGCGGCAGCCGCTCGTCGCTGGCCGCGTAGTCGGCCACCACCGCGTCCCGCTCCGCGCCGACCAGCCGCAGCGCCAGGGCGACGGTCGTGCCGGTGCGGTCCTTGCCGGCCGCGCAGTGGACCAGCGCCCCGCCGCGGGCACCGGCGATGGCGCGCAGCGCGCCGACCACCGACTCGGGCCGGTCGGTCAGGTAGGCCCAGTAGGTGGAGGCGAAGAAGTCGTCGAGCTCGACGTCGAGCTGCTGCCCGACCCAGGGCAGCGCCTCGGCGGGCAGCTCGTCGCCGGTGGCGGGCGAGCTGGCCTCGCCGTGCTCCTCCACGAAGTAGCTGAAGTGGTGGTGGGTGACGCCGCCCTCGCGCTTGAGCGGGCCGTCCCCGGTGGCGTTGACCTCGTAGGCGCTGCGCAGGTCGACGACGTCGGTCACCCCGCGGCGCCGCAGCTCGGCCACGTCGGCGGGGGTCAGGTCCTGCAGGTTGTCCGAGCGCAGCAGCCGCCCCGGCCTGACCTCACCGCCGCCCTCGAGCGGCGTCCCGCCGAGGTCGCGCAGGTTGACCAGGCCGTCGAGCTCGATCCAGTTCGGCACGGTCGGCAGTCTAGGGGCCGCCACCGGCACGGCAGACCGATACTGGGGGAAGGCCTCCACCCCGTCTGCGAGGAGAGCACCGTGGCCGACGACCTGCACACCCACGTCGCCTCCGACCTGGGCCTGGACGGACCGGTGCGCACCATGGTGGCGTCCGGCTTCGGCCTGGTCGGCTCCCTGCCGCACGTCGTCGGCACCGGGTGCGGGCTGCAGGTGCCGCGTGTCGACACCGCTCGTCGCCCCGAGGACGTGACCTGCCTGCCGTGCCGGCAGTACGCCCGCCAGCGGTACCTGGAGCACGCCCAGGCCATCGACCGCCTGGTCGGCGTCTCCGGGACGGGCACCGACCCCGAGCAGCTGCGGCAGGCCGCGGACGCCGCCCGCGACCTGGCCCGCAGGTTCGCCACCGACGACGAGGAGCCGTAGCCCCGGACGCACGCAGCACCGCCCACGCGTCCGTGCACAAGTCTTGTGCACACTTCCTCTGCACACGTACTGTGCACACATGGACGGCGACCGCTCCCCCACCGGCTTCCGCCTCGACGCCAGCTCGCTGCGGGTGCTCGCGCACCCGTTGCGGTCCCGGCTGCTCTCCGCGCTGCGGACCGGCGGGCCCGCCACCGCCACGGACCTGGCCTCGCGGCTGGGCACCAACACCGGCGCGACCTCGTACCACCTGCGCAAGCTGGAGTCGGTCGGGCTGGTGGTCGACACCGAGGAGGGCGAGGGCAGGCGGCGGCTCTGGCGCGCGAGCACCGA
>NZ_WPCU01000003.1:42411-52926 GCF_009742705.1 Auraticoccus cholistanensis | reverse complement strand
CCCGCCAGCTCGGCGAGCACGTCGAGCACTGGCTGGACGTCGAGGGGAGCTGGCCGACGCCCTGGCGGAACGCGCTGGGGCTGAGCGACACCGCCGTGCTGGTCACCCCCGAGCAGCTGCAGCAGATGCAGCAGGAGATCGGCGACGTGCTGGCCCGCTACCGCCACCGGGGCGACGGCGACCCGCGGGCGCGCACGGTGGCGGCCTACACGGTCTACTTCCCGCGCGACCTCGAGCCGGTGCCCGACGAGACGGAGCCCGGGTGAGGCCGGCACCGCTCGGCCCGGCGGCGGCCCGCCGGGTGTTCCTGCTGCTCACCTGGACCCGCTGGTTCCCGGTCGGGCTGGTCGTGGGCACGATCACCCTGCTGCCGCTGGAGCGCGGGCTGGACGTCACCGAGACGCTGACCGCGGCGGCGCTCACCGGGTGGGTGGTCTTCGCCCTGGAGCTGCCCACCAGCGGGTTCGCCGACGCCTTCGGCCGCCGCCCGGTCTACGTCGCGGCGGCGGTGGTCAACGTGGTCGCGGCCGTCGTCTACCTCCTCGCCCACTCGTTCTGGACGTTCGCGCTCGCCGCCGCGCTCACCGGGCTCTTCCGCGCCCTGGACTCCGGCCCCCTCGAGGCCTGGTTCGTCGACACGGTGCACGCCAGCCGTCCCGGGGCCGACGTGGACCAGGCGCTGTCGGCGCAGGCCACGGTGCTGGGAGCGGGGATCGCCGGTGGCGCCCTGCTCTCCGGCGGGCTGGTGTGGTGGCACCCCTTCGCCGGGCGGTCGGCGCTGGACCTGCCGGTGGCCGTCTTCGTGGCCCTCAACGTGGTGCACCTGGGCGCCACCGTCCTGCTGCTGCGCGAGCCGCCGTCACGGCTGGGGCCCTCGGCGGCACGACGGGCGGCCGGGTCGGTGCGCCAGGCCCCCGGGGTGGTCCGCGACGGGCTGGGGCTGCTGCGGGTCAACCCGGTGCTGCGCGGGCTGGTGCTCGTCGAGGTGTTCTGGGCGCTGGCGATGGTGGTCTTCGAGTCCTTCCAGCCGATCCGGCTGGCCGAGCTGCTCGGCGACGAGGAGCGTGCGGCCGCGCTGATGGGACCGGTCGCCTCCGTCGGCTGGGCCGTCTTCGCCCTCGGCGCGGCGCTGGGCGGGCTGACCAGCAGGCGGCTGGGTCCGGCGCGCGCCGCGGGGCTGGCCCGGGTCGCCAACGGGCTCGGGGCGGTGGTGATGGGGCTGGTCGCCGGCCCGGTGGCCCTGGTGGCGGCCTACCTGGTCACCTACGGCCTGCACGGCAGCGGCGGCCCGGTCCACAACGCGCTGCTGCACCGCGAGGCCGGGCCGGGCAACCGCAGCACCGTGCTGTCGATGAACTCCATGACGATGTTCGCCGCCTACAGCCTGGCGGCGCCGCTGCTCGGCCTGCTGGCCGGGCGGACGTCCACCCAGACCGCGATGGTGGTCGCCGGCGTGCTCAGCGTGCTGGGCGCCGTCTGCTACCTGCCGGCACGGCGCCGCGAGCGGGTGCCCGCGGCGCCTCCGGCACCCTCCTCGGCTCAGGCGGGCTGAGCCCGCAGCAGCGCCGCCGGCTTCACCGACCGGCGCCGGATCACCGCCAGCACGCTCCCGCAGACGGCCACCAGCAGCCAGGCGACCACCGCGAACAGCAGGTCGCCCAGCCCGGTGCCGCCGGTGAGCAGCGCCCGCACCGCGTCCAGGGCCGGGGTCAGCGGCAGGAAGGGCCGGACCGCGTCGAACAGGGCCGGCACCGCGGAGATGATCGCCCCGGCGGCGGTCAGCACCACCGCGGTGACCGAGACGATGCGCCCGACGCCGCCGAACCACGCCGCGAGCGCGTGGTTGATGCCCACGAAGGCGTAGCCGATCAGCAGCAGCAGCCCCAGCAGCTGCACCACCCGGAGCGCGGACAGGTCGAGCACCACCTGGCCCACCACGGTCAGCGCCACCGCCTGCACGGTCGCCACCGCCGCGCCGGGCAGCATCGCCGCCAGCGCCAGCTGCCACGACGGCCGCGAGGACATCCAGGTGCCGGCCGACACCGGCTGCACCACCAGGAAGGTGGCCAGCGCGCCCAGCCAGAGGGCGATCACCATCAGCAGGCTCGTCGAGCCAGCCTCGGGCAGCAGGTCGGCGGCGCCGTCGGCCGTCACCGGCTCCGCCACCACCGTGGACAGGTTCTCCCGGTCCTGGGCGTCGTAGGTCGGGACCTTGGTGGCCCCCTCGGCCAGCCCGTCGCCGAGCTGGCGGGTGCCCTCGGCGAGCTGGGCGGCGCCGTCCTCGATGTCGCCGAAGTTGTCGGCCAGCACCCCGACACCCTCGGCGGTCTGCGCGACCCCCTGGGTGTACTGGCTGACCCCGGCGGCGGTCGCGGCGAGCCCGGTGCTGAGCTGGCTCACCCCGGTCGTGTACTGGGTGACGCCGGTGGAGAGCTGGGTGGCGCCGTCGGAGAGCTGGCCGACCCCGCCGGCGAGCTCGTCGACGCCGGTGCTGAGCTGGGTGGCGCCGGTGGCCAGCCCCTCGGCCCCGGTGGTGAGCGCGGCGCCGTTCTCCGACAGCTCCGAGAGCCCGGTGTCGAGCTGGTCCACGCCGTCGAGCAGCTGCTGCACCTGCTCACCCAGGCCGCCCAGGGAGCCGAGCTGGCCGCTCAGCTCGGTGATGCCGGCGGAGAACTGGCGGGCACCCTCGGCCAGGGCGTCGATGCCGTCGCTGAGGGACTGCCCGGTCTCGGGGTCCTCGGTGTTCAGCCCCTGCAGCGCCGCTCCGACGCCGGCCTTGAAGCCTGCACAGGCCTCGGGGGTGTCGACGCCGTCGGGGCAGGGGGTGCCCGGAGCAGCCAGCTGCTCGAGCTGTCCCTGGTACTGCTGCAGCCCGGTGCCGAACCCCTCGACCCCGCTGGCCACCCCCTGGGCGCCCTCGGTGAGCTGGGCCAGCTCCTCCTCGCTGGGCCCGGACAGCTCCACGCCGCCGAGGCCCTGCTGCAGCTGGTCGTTCAGCTCGGAGACGCCGCCGGCCACCTGGTCGACGCCGGCGGTGTACTGCGCGACGCCGTCGGCGTACTCCCCGGCGCCGTCGGCGAGCTGGCTGGCGCCCTGGCTCAGCGTGGGCAGGTTCTGGTCCAGCTGGGACACGCCCTGGGCCAGCTGGGCGGCGCCCGAGCGCAGCGGCGCACCGCCGGCGGCGGCCTGGGTGGCGCCCGCGGAGAGCTCGGTGACGCCGGTGGCCAGCTCGCCGCCGGACCCGCCGAGCGCGTCCAGCCCGGTGGAGAGCCCGTCGAGCCCCTCCCCCACCTCGCCGAGGCCGCCGGAGAGCTCCTCCGCGCCGTCGGCCAGGTCACCGGCGCCGTCGGCGACGGTGCTGAACTGCTCGGCGATGCCGTTGAAGCCGACGTAGATGTTGTCCAGGTAGGTCTCGGTCAGCGTGGTGTTGAGGGTGTCCACGGCCACCTGGCCGATGGTCTGCCCCAGCGCGCCGTCGGCGATGCCGGTGACCTGCGAGGTCTGGATCTCGATGGTCGCCTGCTCGGCCTCCGCCGCGTCACCGGAGTAGGAGGTCGCGGCCCGGGAGAAGTTCTCGGGGATGGTGATCACCGCGGCGTAGCGGCCCGAGGCCAGCCCGTCGGCGGCGTCGTCGGCGTCGGAGAGGTTCCAGGTGAAGTTCTCCTCCTCGGAGTCCACCAGGCCGCCGACGAGCTGGCGACCCAGCGGCACCTGCTGGCCGTCGATCTCGGTGCCCTCGTCGAGGTTGACCACCGCGGCCTGCACCCGGTCGAGCCGCTCGTCGGAGCCCCAGGTGGCCCAGAGGAACCCGGCGGCGACGATCACCGGCACGAGCACGAGGCCGAGCAGGGACCACCAGGTCACCCGGCGGGAGGAGTTGGCGCGCTCGAGGCTGAGCATCAGCGCTGTCCTTTCTGGACGAGGGCTTCGGGGTCGTGGGGTGCGGGGAGCACGTCGGGTTCGGGGCCGGCCGGACCGCCGCCGGGCGCGGGGTCGCGGAGCACCAGCAGCTGGTGCGGGCCGGCGATCAGGTCGGCGACCACCGAGGCGGTGGCCACGCCGAGCACGACGGCCTGGTCGCGGCGCTCCTGGGCGGAGCGGATCAGCCGGTCGAGGGCCTGCCGGGCCTGCGGCGTGGTGAGGGCGTCGGCGCCGTCGACCAGCGCCAGCGGCGGACGCCGCCGGGCCAGCGCCTCGATGCCCCGGCCGGGTGCTGGGTGACCCGGTGCTCGGTAGAACGTGGTGTCGACGTAGCCGGTGCGGCGGCGCAGCGCGGCCGCGCTGCCGGGCACCAGCACCCCGGCCACCCGCGCCCGGCCGGCGTCGGGCGTCATGCGGCCCGACAGGCTGGTCAGCAGGGCGGCACGACCGGACGGCGACCCCTCGACCACCAGGACGTCGCCCGGGTCGAGGTCGAGGTCGACCGGGGCCAGCAGCCCCTCGACGGCCAGGCCCTCGACGTGGGCGGCTCGGCCGGCGCGCGGCCCGGGCCACCCGGCCAGGGCCAGCTCGCGGTGCAGCTGCTCCCCCTCGACGTCCATCGCGGGCAGCCGCTTCTCCAGCCAGGACGGCAGCCACCAGGCCTTCTCGCCCAGCAGCGCCATCACGGCCGGCACCAGCGTCATCCGCACCACGAAGGCGTCGAAGGCGACCCCGACGGCCAGCGCGAAGGCGATCGGCTTGATGGCCCCCTCGCCCTCGGGGACGAAGAAGGCGAAGACCGCGAACATGATGACCGCGGCCGCGGTCACCACCGAGGCGGCACCGCGGAACCCGGTGTGGACGGCTTGGCGGGCCGGCTCGCCGTGCACGTGGTCCTCGCGCATCCGCGAGACCAGGAACACCTCGTAGTCCATGGCCAGGCCGAAGAGGATGCCCATCAGCAGGATGGGCAGGAAGCTGATGATCGGACCGGGACGCTCGAGGTGCACCAGGTCGGCGCCGTGGCCCTGCACGAAGACCAGGGTGGTGAGCCCGAAGGCGACGCCGATGCTGAGCAGGTAGCCCAGGGTGGCCTTGACCGGGACGGCGATGGACCGGAAGACCATCGTGAGCAGCACCAGCGACAGCCCCACCACGAAGACGCCGAAGGGCAGCAGCGCTGCACCGAGCCGGTCGGAGACGTCGATCTGGATGGCGGTGGCGCCGGTGACGGCGGTGCTGACGTCGTACTCGTCCTGCCAGACCGGCGCCATGTCCCGCAGCCGCTGCACGAGGTCGGCGGTGGCCGGGTCGGAGGGCCCGGTGGTGGGGACGATCTGCACGAAACCGGTGTCGGCGTTCTGGTTGGGGGTCGACAGCGGGACGCTGGCCACCCCGGGCAGCTCCTCGATGTCCTCGGCGATGCCCTCCATCACGCCCAGCGGGTCGTCGGAGGCGACGATCTCGGCCGTCACGACCAGCGGGCCGTTGAAGCCGGGACCGAAGTGCTCCTCCTGCAGGTCGTAGGTGACCCGCGCCGGGGTGCCGGCGGGGTTCTCACCGGCGTTCGGCAGGGCCAGGGTGAGGTCGCGGGCGGGGAGCGTCAGCAGCACCGAGCCCACCAGGACCACCACCACCGTCAGCGCGGGCAGCCTGGTGACGACCTTCACCCAGCCGCCGAAGAAGCCGCCGCGGCGGGGGGCGTCGGGGTGGCGCGCCGGCTGACCGGCGGCCATCGCCCTGCGCACCTTCCGCGGCCGCATCCGCTCGCCGGCCATCCCCATCAGCGCAGGCAGGATGGTGAGGGCGACCACCACGGCCACCGCCACCCCGATGGCGGCGAAGACGCCCATCGCGGTCAGGAAGGGGATCCGGGCGATGCCCAGGCCCACCAGGGCGATGATGACGGTCAGCCCGGCGAAGACGACCGCCGAGCCCGCCGTGGCCACCGACCGGGCCGCCGACTCCTCCGGGTCCAGCCCCTCGGCCAGCAGCTCGCGGTGCCGGGACAGGATGAACAGCGCGTAGTCGATGCCGACCGCCAGCCCCAGCATCACCGCCAGCATCGGGGTGGTGGAGCTGATGGTGGCGAAGCCGGTGGCGATGAGCAGGACCGCCATCGAGACCCCGACGCCCAGCAGCGCGGTGAGCAGCGGCATCCCGGCCGCGACCACCGACCCCAGGGTGATGAGCAGCACCACCAGGGCGACGCCGACGCCGATCACCTCGACGATGCTGAAGCCCGGGATGGACTGGTTGAAGATCTCCCCGCCCATGCTGGCCGTCGACCCGGGCAGCGCCGCCTGCAGCTCCGCGGCGGCGGCCACCAGGGCGTCGCGCTGGGCGTCGGTGACCTCCTGCGCCTCGCCGGGGATCCGCACGTTGACGATCGCCGCCCGCTCGTCGTCGCTGATCATCCCCTCGACCAGGTCGTCGTAGGGGCTGCTGACGCTGTCGACGAAGTCGAGCTCTGCCAGCTCGTCCATGCTGTCCTCGACCGCCTCGCGGACGGCCGGGTCGCGCACGTCCTCGCCCTCGGGGGCGACCACGATCATGCTGGCCGAGGTGCCCGAGACCTGCGGGAAGGTGCGCCCCAGCTGGTCGAGGGCCACCTGCGAGGGCGCCCCGGGGATCGAGAACTCGTTGTCGAAGTCGCCACCGGCCAGGCCCGCGGTGCCGCCGAGGACGGCGACCACGAGCAGCCAGATGCCGGCGGTGCGCCAGCGGTGACGGAACGCCGCGCGACCGAGCGCGTACAGGAAGGAGGACATCGGACTCCCGGAGGTTCGGACGTGCGGCCTGACGCCGGAGGCAGCACCCCCGGGGACCGCTGCTCGATACAGCAGCGCATCCGATACAGAACTGTATCCGATAGGGTGAAGGAGCAGATCTTGGAGAGGATGCGGCCATGAGTCTCACCACCACCCGCGCGCCCGGGGCGTCCTCGGCCCGGCGCGAGCGCACCCGTCAGCGACTGATGGAGGCGGCCGTCCGCGTGGTCGCCGAGCGCGGGGTCAACGGGGCCAGCGTGGAGGAGATCTGCGAGCGGGCCGGGTTCACCCGGGGCGCGTTCTACTCCAACTTCTCCTCCAAGGAGGACCTCTGCCTGGCCGTGCTGCGCCAGCGGATCGACCACCACCTGGACCAGGCCACCACCGCCATCGACGCCGCCGACGCCATGGGCCTCGACGTCGAGCAGACCATCGCCCGCGCGGTCGACCTGGTGGTCGACAGCCAGGACGCCGACCCGGCCATGCTGGTCACGGTGCACGAGCTGCGGCTGCACGCCATCCGGACCCCCGAGATGCGTCCCGGTTTCGCCGAGCTGGAGCAGCAGACCAACGCGGTGATCGCCGCGATCGTCAACACCGGCATCGTGCGCCACGGCTGCCGGCTGCTGCTGCCGGCCGAGGAGGTCGGGCGGCTGCTGGGCGCGGTCTTCGAGCACGGGCTGCTGGAGGCCGTGCTGCACGGGGACGAGGACGTCCGGCCGCGGCTCAAGCGCCAGATGACCACCCTGCTCGCGGCCCTGCTGGTGCACCCCGACGCCCGCACGGGGCCGCCGCGCTGACTGCTGCCCGGCCGGGGGCGGCACCGGGCGGGCGTCCCCGGGGCCGGGGACGCCCGCCCGCGGTCCCTCAGGCCGCCACCCTCGCGGCCCGGACCTCCCGGACCCGGCGACGACGCGAGGGGATCCCCAGCGTCGGGTTGACGACCGCCCAGGCCGCGCCGCGGCACACCAGCTCCTTGTAGACGGCGGCCGTGCGGCCACGCAGCGAGAAGCCGAGCGAGCGGTCGTCGGCGGTCACGTACTGCACCAGCCCCTGCTGACGGCCCAGGCTGATGCACTGGTTGACGTAGCGCAGCGGCGCGTGCGGGGGCCTCGCCCCGGTCAGCCGGGCGACGACCGCGCCCGCGGCCTGCCACGCGGTCGGCGTCCCGGAGGCGCAGGACATCCGCAGCGGCTTGCCGGTGCTGCCTCGCGCGTAGGCCGCGTCGCCCACGGCGAACACGTCGGGGTGGGAGACCGAGGCCATCATGTCGTCCACCACGACCTGCCCGCTGGGCGTCGTCTGCAGCGACGTCGCCGCCGCGACGGGGTGCACCGCGAACCCGGCCGTCCACACCGTGGTGTCCGCCGCGACCGAGGAGCCGGTGTCGGTGAGCACCGCACCGGGGCCGACCCGGACCACCCGGGTGTGCTCGTGGACGGTGATGCCGAGGTCGGCGAAGACCCGGCGCAGGTGCGCCTGGGCCTTCGGCGAGGTCCAGTCCCCCAGCGCGCCGGTGGTCACCAGGGCGACGTCCAGGTCCGGGCGCGCCTCGGCGATCTCGGTCGCCGCCTCGATGCCGGTCAGCCCGCCGCCGACGACGGTCACCGTCCGCCCGGCCGACGTCCGGTCCAGCCGCTCCCGCAGCCGCAGCGCTCCGGCCCGGCTGGCGATCTCGTGGGCGTGCTCGGCCGCACCCGGGACGCCGTGGTCGTCCCAGCGGCTGCCGAGTGCGTAGACCAGGGTGTCGTAGGTCAGCTCGCCCCGGCCGTCGGCGAGGGTGACGGTCCTCTCGTCCACGTCGACGGCGTCCACCCGGGCGATGCGCAGCTCGACACCGGTGCCGGCGAAGACCTGCTGCAGCGGGCGGTGCCTGAGCTCCTGACCGGTGGCGAGCTGGTGCATCCTGACCCGCTCGACGAAGTCGGGTTCGGCGTTGACGAGGGTGATCTGGACGTCGTCGCGGTGCAGCTGCCGGGCGAGGCGGCCGGCCGCGGTCGCGCCGGTGTAGCCGGCGCCGAGGACGACGATGTGGTGCTTCATGTCCGGGCTCGTGTCTGTGTGGTTCCGCCCCTTCGACCGGACGGCGCCCGCTTCCCTGACAGGTCCCGGATGTGAATCAGGTCACATCGACCGGCTCACCAGCCCCGCAGCAGCGGCTCGCCGTGGGGGGCCGCCTGCCAGTGCGCCGTGGCCCGCTCGAGCTTGTCCGGGTTGACCGCGCTGCGGACCCCGGCCACCCCGTCGGCGGTGACGTCGAGGACCGCCACGCCGAGGACCCGGCCCTCGACCACCACCACGACCGCGGGCTGGCCGTTGGCCACCGCGGCGTACATGTCGGGACGCCCGCCGAGCATCGCCCTCTTGTGCTCGGCCGGCTTGAACAGACCGCGCAGGAACTTCGCGACCGCCACCGCTCCGGTGACCGCGGCGGCCCGGGCCGCCACCTTGCCCCCGCCGTCGCCGACGGCCACCGCGTCGCCGGTCAGCAGCTCCAGCAGCGGCTCGGTGCGGCCGCTGGTCGCGGCGGCGAGGAACTCCGCCACGATGCGGCGGGCGGCCGCCTCGTCGACCACGGTCCGCGTCCTGCCGTCGGCCAGGTGCTGCTTGGCCCGGTGGAAGTGCTGCTGGCTGGCCGCCTCGGTGATGTCGAGGACCTCGGCGATCTCGCGGTGGGGGTAGTCGAAGGCCGCCCGCAGCACGTAGACGGCCCGCTCCTGGGGCGTCAGCCGCTCCATCAGCGTCAGGACCGCCATGAGCACCGACTCCCGCTGCTCCACGGTCTCAGCCGGGCCCAGCAGCGGGTCGCCGGCGAGCAGCGGCTCGGGCAGCCACTGCCCCACGTAGGTCTCCCGGCGGGCGCGGGCGGAGGTGAGCTGGTTCAGGCAGAGGTTGGTCAGCACCTTGGTGAGCCAGGCCTCCGGCACCTCTATGCCGTCGCGGTCGGCGGCCTGCCAGCGCAGGAACGTCTCCTGCACGACGTCCTCGGCCTCGCCGGCCGAGCCGAGCAGCCGGTAGGCCAGGGCTCCGAGCCGCGGCCGCGCGGCCTCGAACCGGTCGACGTCGCCGACGGTCAGGGACATGGGCCCACGGTAGCCCGCGCCGCGACGGTCGCCGGCGCACGACCAGACGACCCGATCGGGGTCAGGGCACCAGCCCGTCGAGGTAGAACCAGTGCCGGCCCTCGCGGACGAACCGGCTGATCTCGTGCAGCTCGCCCTCGGTGCCGTGCCGGCGCCAGCGGGCGCGGAACTCGACCCGGCCGTCCTCGTCCAGCAGCCCGCCCCGCTCGGTGCCGAGCACCGTCAGCCCGAGCCACTCCACCCCCGGCTCGAGCACCACCTCGGCCGGCCGGGTGCTGGGGTGCCAGCTGGCGCGGAGGTGGTCGCGGTCGTCGAGCACGTGGGCGGTGTAGCGCGAGCGCATCAGCCGCTCCGCGGACGGCGCGGGACGTCCCGCCAGCACCGGTCCGCAGCAGCGCTCGAACGGGCGGCCGCTGCCGCACGGGCAGCTGTCGGATGGGCTCACGTCGGTCTCCTCCGGTCGGGGCGGCAGCCTACGAGCCCGCCCGCCGGCGCGCACGCGGCCGGGGGCACCGGCGCGGTCGCGCGACCACGGGTCCGCGGCGAGGGTCTGTGCAGGCCCGGGACGGTGGGGTAGCGTCGAGCGCACCCGAGCCCCGGCGTCGAGCACGACCCACCCCCCACAGCATCGGAGCCTGCCCCATGACCCCACGCGCACGACGGCTGGTCGCCTGCACCGCGGCCCTCGCCCTGACCGGCACCCTGACCCTCGCGCCCACCGCCCGCGCCGCCGACGGCGG
>NZ_WPCU01000003.1:23709-42391 GCF_009742705.1 Auraticoccus cholistanensis | reverse complement strand
GCCTGGACGGCGCCCAGCTGGAGCAGGCCTGGGACGAGGTGCAGGGGTTCATGGAGCCGCAGGGCACCAGCGGACGTCCGCTGTTCCCCGGGGCGGTGCTCACCTACGGCCACGACGGCACGCAGGTGTTCCAGGAGGCGGCCGGGTACAGCCTGCGCTACGCCGACGGCCAGGGCACCGAGCTCCCCCGCGAGGAGTGGATCGAGACCCGCACCGACACCATCTACGACATGGCCTCGGTCTCGAAGCTGTTCACCTCCATCGTGGTGATGCAGCAGGTGGAGGCCGGCCGGCTGGCGCTGGACGAGCCGGTGGCGACCTACGTCCCCGAGTTCGCCGAGAACGACAAGGGCGGCATCACCGTCCGCCAGCTGCTGACCCACACCTCCGGCTTCCCGGCCTGGATCCCGCTGTGGAGCGGCTACCCGGACGTGGAGTCGCGGATGCACGCCGCGCTCACCGCGGAGCTGGTCAACGAGCCCGGCAGCACCTACCTCTACAGCGACCTCAACCTGATCGCGCTGGGCGAGGCCTCGGCGCGGGTCAGCGGGCTCAGCCTGGAGGAGCTCGTCGCCCAGGGCATCACCGAGCCGCTCGGGATGGTGGACACCGGCTACAACCCCGACCCCTCGCTCAAGCCGCGGATCGCGGCCACCGAGTACCAGGCCAGCCCGCCGCGCGGCGTGGTGTGGGGTGAGGTGCACGACGAGAACGCCTGGTCCCTCGGCGGCGTCGCCGGGCACGCCGGCATCTTCTCCACCGGCGACGACATGGCGGTGCTGGCCCAGACCATGCTCAACGGCGGCGCCCACGACGGGGCGAGGATCCTGTCGGAGCAGTCGGTGGAGCAGATGATCACCAACGAGACCACCGAGTTCCCCGGCAACGACCACGGCCTGGGCTTCGAGCTGAACCAGCGCTGGTACATGGGCGGCCTCTCCGGTCCCCGCACCGCCGGCCACACCGGCTACACCGGCACCTCGCTGGTGATCGACTTCACCTCCCGCTCGTTCGCGATCCTGCTGACCAACCGGGTGCACCCGAGCCGCAGCTGGGGCAGCAACAACCCGGCCCGCGTGGCGGCCGGGCAGGGGCTGGCCGAGGCGCTGCCCGTCCGCCCGCAGCACGGCGACGAGGCCTGGTTCTCCGGCACCGCGAACAACCTGGACTCCTCGCTGAGCTGGGCCGTCCCGGTCCCCCGCGGCGGCGCCACCCTGGAGTTCGACGCGTTCGTCGACACCGAGTCCACCGACCGGCTCCACCTCGAGGTCTCCACCGACCGCGGCGAGACCTGGGAGCCGCTGCCCTGGACCATCGGCGGCACGCCGGTGACCGGCCCGTACGCGGTCAGCGGGGTGCGCACCTGGCAGCCGGCCAGCGCGACGCTGCCCGAGGGACGTGTCGAGGTCCGCTGGCGCTACACCAGCGACCGCTCGCTGTCGGGCCGGGGCATTTACCTCGACGACATCCGGCTGACCACCGGCCGCGGCACCGTGCAGAGCGCCGAGCGCTCCCCGTCCCGGCTGGACGCCAGCGACGGCAGCTGGCACCCCGCCACCCGCTGACCCCGAGAACGCGTATGTCGTCCAGGTCTCGACCGGTGTGCCGCGGCGTGTCGCGCTGTCGCCGGCCGACGGCGTACACGATCCCGGGGGACGCCCGGTGAGCCCTGCTCGCGCGGTGGTGGCCGGCGCCTCCGGGTTCGTCGGCACCCACCTGGTGCAGGACCTCGCCCGCCGCGGCTACGACGTCACCCGGGTGGGCCGGCGGGCCCGTCCGGGCAGACCCGGGCCGGACGCCAGCTGGGACGAGGAGGCGGCTGTCGCCCGGCTCGTCGACGGCGCCGACCTGCTGGTGAACCTGGCCGGACGCAGCGTCGGCTGCCGCTACACCGACGCCCGCCGCGAGGAGATCCTGCGGTCGCGGACGGAGACCACCGCGGCCCTGCACCGGGCCGTCTCGGCGGCGGAGCGGCCACCACGGCTGTGGCTCAACGCCAGCACGGGCACGATCTACCGCCACGCCGTCGACCGCCCGCAGACCGAGAGCAGCGGCGAGCTCGGCAGCGGGTTCTCCGTCGACGTGGCCCGGGAGTGGGAGCGGACCTTCTTCGCCGGCGAGCTGCCCGCCACCCGCCGGGTGGCGCTGCGGATGGCCATCGTGCTGGGCGACGGACCGGCGGTGGCCATGCTGGCCCGCGCCGCCCGACTCGGCCTCGGCGGGCCGCAGCTGGACGGCTGGTGGTTCGGCCACCGCCGCTACCGGGGCACCGGCAGCTCCCCGACCGCGCCGGCGGCCACCGGTCACCGCACCCGCGGCCACCAGCGGTTCAGCTGGATCCACGTCGAGGACCTGCTGGCGGCGATCCGCTTCCTCGACGAGCACCCCGAGCTGGAGGGCCCGGTCAACCTGGCCGTCCCGGAGGCCGGCACCAACCGCGACCTGATGGCCGCGCTGCGTCGGGCCGTCGGCGCCCCGGTCGGGCTGCCGGCGCCGCGGTGGCTGCTGGAGCCGGGGATGTGGGTGCTGCGCCAGGAGTCGGAGCTGGTGCTGAAGAGCCGGTGGGTGGCCCCGGAGAAGCTCACCGCCGCCGGGTTCACCTTCCGCTGGACCGACCTCGACGCCGCTGTGGCCGACGCGGTGTCTCGCTGACCCGTCCGCGCTGCTGCTTGGGCCGTGCCGGCGCCGTGCCGCCGGACTGGCGGGTGCGGGAGCTGTTGACGGTGCGGCCCCGCACCACGCCGACCAGGTCCTCGATCAGCGGGTTGTCGTCGTCGCGGCGCCAGCAGAGCCCGATGGTGGTGGGCTCGGCGTCGCTGACCGGCCGGTAGACCAGGTCGCGACGGCTGCGGGAGCGGGCGACCGAGTGCGGCACGAAGGCCACCCCGGCCCCGCCGGCCACCAGGTCCATCACGTCGGCGGGGGCGTCGGGGTCGACCACGTCCTCGTCGGCGAGGTCGGCCAGCGACACCTCCTCGAAGACGGCCACCGGGTGGTCGCGCGGCACGACCACCACCGGCACCTCCTCGTACAGCGGGATGACGTGCAGCCCCTCGCGCTCGAGCGGCAGCCGGGCGAAGCAGACGTCCACCCGGCCCTCCTCCAGCACCGCCCGCTGCTCGGCCGGAGCCACCTCGAGCACCTCCAGCGGCGTGCGCGGGTACCGCTCGGCCCAGGTGCGCCGCCACTTCGTCAGCGTCACCCCGGGCACGAAGCCCACCGTGAGGCCCCGCGGCCGGCCCGTCCCCGCCTCGTCCACGCCGCCCGCCACCTCGTCCATGCCGCCGAGGCTATCCGCCGGGAGATAACGTGGCCGCCGGGAGATACCGTGGCCGCCGGGAGATACGGTGGCCGCCGGGAGATACCGTGGGTCGGTGAGCCAGACCATGAAGCCGATCACCGCGGCCGCCAAGCTGGGCGTCTACCTGCCCGCCACGCCGGAGGAGTTCCAGCGCTCCGCGCTCACCCGCGACGAGCTCGACGCCCTGCGAGCCGATCCGCCGCAGTGGCTGGTGGAGCTGCGCCGCACCGGCCCCTTCCCCCGTGACGTGGTGGCGCAGAAGCTGGGCATCTCCCGCACCGGGCTCGCCCGCGCGGGCGTCGGTGAGGCGCTGGACGCGGAGCAGATCGGCGCGCTGCTGGCCGACCCGCCGGAGTGGCTCGTCCGCGAGCGGCACACCCAGGCCAAGGTGCTGGCCGAGAAGCAGCGGCTGCGCGACCGCCGGGAGGACTGACCAGCTCCCGCGCGGGTCAGTCCAGCCAGCGGCCGCCGACCATCAGCGTCCGGCCGGGCATCTCGTCGACCTCGCGCCAGGCCTGGATGCGCACCGGCCGCAGCCACAGCACGACGTCACCCGCTCCGGGCAGCCAGCCGGCGCGGCGGCGGTAGCGCTCCAGCACCGGCGCGGGCACCTGCTCCGCCGGCTGGTGCCGCTCCAGCCGGGCCTCCACCGACACCACGTCCCGGGTGGTGCCCAACGCGAGCCGGGCGCTGCCGCCGCTCAGCAGGTTGCGGGCGGTGGGGGTGCTCTCGCCGGTGGCCAGCAGGACCAGCTCCCCGTCCCAGTCCAGCGACAGCGGCGCCAGGTGCGGACGGCCGGCACCGGTGGCCACCCACACGTCGACGTCGTGCTCGAGACGGTGCCGGGCGTCGGCGACGCGCTGCGCCCGGCTGCGCGGGCCGGTGCTCAGCTCGACCACCGGCCCGTGGTGAACAGCCACGTCCAGATCAGCATGGCCACGCCGGAGAGCAGCAGCCAGCCGACGATCACGGTGTGCCGCAGGGCCTGGCCGACCGGCTGCCGCGGCCGGCGGCTCACCAGGTGGGCGAACATCAGCCACAGCGGGAACCACAGCAGCACGGCCCGGTTGACCGAGAACCACCAGTAGGACACCGAGAAGGCGAGCACCTGGACGCCGACCCAGCTGGCCTCGGCCCACATCCGCCGGCTGAGGCACCAGGCGGTCACGACCACGCCCATCAGCATCGACACCGCCTCGGCCCGGAACACCCAGGTCCAGTCCGGGTGGTCGGCGTAGTCGCCGCGGATCACCGGCCAGGTGTTCAGCGCGGACTCCCAGGGCCAGTGGAAGCCGCGGGCCCAGCCGGCCGCCTGCGCGTCCGACCACGCCGTCCAGGAGCCGGTGAGCGTCCACAGGTAGACCACGTAGCCGGCCAGCACGGCCGCCGGCAGCAGCAGCCAGGCCGCGCGCCGCACCCGTTCACCGAGCCGGAGCCGCGGCCAGGTGAGCACCATCACCGCCAGCGCGCCGACCAGGAACAGGCCGCTCACCCGGGTGGTGCAGGCGAGCGCGGCCAGCACCGCGGCACTCCCCCACCGGTCGGCGCTGGCCCGCTGCCAGGCCCAGAAGGCGGCGGCGCAGAAGGCGGCCTCGGTGTAGGGGACGGTCGTGAACACGGCCACGGGAGCGAAGAGCCAGCCGACCGCCGCCCACGGGCCACCCATCCGCACCAGCGCCGCGGCGGCGACCAGTGAGAACACCAGCGAGAGCACCACCCCGACCACCTCGCCCGGCGCCCCGAGCAGCATCCCGGCACGCAGCACCAGCGGCCAGCCGGGGAAGAACGCCATGGTCTTGGGGTCGTGCAGGTAGCCGTGCTCGGCCACCCCGAGGAAGTGCTGGACGTCCCAGTTGGCGACCAGGTCGGTGTAGCCGCGACCCGTGGTCAGGCCGACGACCAGCCCCACCGCCAGGACCAGCCCGCGGCTGCCCAGCCAGGCCTGCAGCATCATCCGCAGCGCGTCGGCGTCCCAGCGGCCGAGGTGCTCCACCCCGGGCAGCGCGCCGGGGAGCTTGCGGCGCCGGGTGCTAGTGCTCGGCATCGTCACCGTCCCGGGCGCCGGCCCGGATGCGGGCGATCACCTGCTCGATCGGGACGCCCTCCCCCGCGGGCCGGTTCGAGGCCGCCGGCACCCCGGCGTGGGCCGGGGCGGTCGCCCGCGCGGGTGACCACGGCCAGGGTGCGTCGGGGGCACCGTCCAGGACCCCTCCGGACGGGTCGTCGACCCCTGGCACGCGCACCGGATCATGATGGGGCCACCAGACGTCGCGCACCACCACCGCCACGACCCAACCCTCGCAGGCCAGCCTGAGCAGCACCGCCAGCCAGTAGCCGACGTCGGGACCGCCGTCGGCCGGGCCGAGCCAGCCGCCGAGGTGGAGCCAGATGGCGACGAAGTAGACGAGCTCGCCGGTCGTGAAGACCAGCCAGTCCCGCCACCGCGGCCGGGCCAGCACCAGCAGCGGCAGCAGCCACAGCACGTACTGCGGGGAGTAGACCTTGCCGGTGACCAGGAAGGCGGCCACCACCAGGAAGGCCAGCTGGCCGGTCCGCGGCCGGCGGGGCGCCCGCAGCGCCAGCAGGGCGATCCCGGCGCAGGCCAGCCCGAGCAGCCCGAAGCTGACCAGGTTCAGCGCCGGCACGGGCTGCCCCGCCAGGGCGAGGACGTACCAGAGGGAGCCGAACTCGGCCCCGCGCTCGGCGTTGAAGCGCCAGAACGCCAGCCAGCCGTCGGGCGCGAGCAGCAGCACCGGCACGTTGACCAGCGCCCACGCGCCGGCGGCGGCCAGCACGGTGGCGGCGGCGTCGCGCCCCCGGCGGGCCCGCAGGCACAGCAGCACCAGGGGACCGAGCAGCAGCAGCGGGTACAGCTTCGCCGCGGCGCCCAGCCCGATCAGGGCACCGGCCACCCCGGGCCGCGAGCGGCTCCAGGCCAGCAGCGCCGCGGCGGTCAGCGCGACCGGCAGGAGGTCCCAGTTGATCAGGCCCGCGGCCATCACGCAGGGCGAGGCGGCCACCATCACGGCGTCCCAGGGGCGTCCCGGCACGGTCGCCACCTGGGCGGCCACGGTCACCCCGAAGAGCAGGCCGAGCACGACCACGTTGACCCCGGTGAACAGGTCGGCGGCGACGAGGGCCTGGTCGCCGCTGAGGCCGGGGCCGACCGGGGCGCCGAGGGCCACCGTCACGAGCCGCTCCAGCTCGAGCAGCGCGCCGGTCAGCACCGGGTACTCCAGCACCGGGTAGCTGCCGGAGTCCAGGTAGGGCGTGGCCCCGTCGACGAGCCCGCGCAGCCGGTACAGCAGCGGGATGTCGGAGTAGCACATCGCCTGGTAGCGGTCGGCCGCGGCGCCGCCGGGCAGCTCCCGGCACGGCAGCTGCCGCAGCACCAGCACCAGCCAGCTGAGAGCGGCCAGCACCAGCACCACGAGCCGGACCCGCGAGGACGGCAGCGGCCGGACGTGGCGGCCGGAGGGACCGCCGACGAGCTCGGCGGCGAAGCGGGCCAGCGGGTCGCTGACGGTGGGACGGTCGGGCCCGGCCGGAGCCGGGCCCGAGGAGGTCACCCCCCGCTCCCCTCGGAGTCGGCGCCGTCGCGGCCGAGCAGCCGGCCGGTGATGGTCCCCTGCTCCTGGCTGCCGCTGCCGTCGTCGTCGCTGCCCGAGCCGCCGCTGCCGTCCGAGCCGGTGTCCGAGCTGCCGCCCGAGCCGCCCGAGCCGGAGCCGCCGCTGCTGCCGGAGCCGCCGCTGCCGTCCGCGTCGGCGCTGCTGCCCGAGCTACCGCCCGTGTCGGCGCTGCCGCTGCTGCCCGAACCGCCGCTGCCGCCGGAGCCGCTGGTCGGCTCCTCCGTGGGCTCCTCGGTGGGCTCCTCCGTCGGTTCCTCGGTGGGCTCCTCGCTCGGCTCCTCCGTCGGCTCCTCGCTCGGCTCCTCCGTCGGCTCCTCGCTGGGCTCCTCCGAGGGCTCCTCGGTCTGGGTCTGCTGCGGCTGCTGCGGCTGCTGGGGCTGCTGGGGCTGGGCGGTGGGCTGCCCAGCCGGCCGGTCGCGGTTGACGTAGGCCGGCGGCTCGAACTGCTCGGCCGGGAGGTCGGCGGTGACGACCTCCATGTAGTCGGTCCAGGTCTGCGCCGGGTAGGTGCCGCCGAAGAAGGTGCTGTCACCGGGGCGGCGGAAGGTGTCGAGGTCGCTGTTGCCCTCGTCGCCGGCGACGTACATCACCGCCGTGGAGATCTGCGGGGTGTAGGCCACGAACCAGGCCGAGTTGACGACGCCGTCGCCCTGCTGGCCGTCTGGGTCCTCGATGCCGTTGGTGCCGGTCTTGCCGGCGACGGGGCGTCCCAGCGCCTGCACCCGCGCACCGGTGCCCTCGTCGACCACGTTGGACAGGGCGTAGGTGACGTCGTGCGCGACGCCCTCGTCGAAGGCCCGCTCCCCCTCGGTGTCGGCCTCGAAGACCACCTCGCCGTCGGCGTCGCGGACCTCGCGGACCACGTGGTTGCCGACCTGCTTGCCGTCACCGGCGAAGGTGGCGTAGGCGCCGGCCATGTTGAGCGGGCTGACCTCGGCGATGCCCAGCGACACCCGGCTGCCGACGTCCCAGCCCGCACCCTCGGGGGCACCGGCCTTCTTCGCCGCGTCGACGACGGCCTGCGGGCCGTCCTCGAGCTGGGTGGTCAGGTCGACGAAGGCGGTGTTGATCGACTGGGCGGTGGCCTGGATCAGGTTCACCGTGCCGTACTGGTAGTTGAACTCGTTGCGGACCGGGGTGCCCTCGCCGTCGGGGGTGAAGGTGTTGCCGCGGAAGGTCGAGAGCAGGCTGAACTGGTCCGACAGACCGGCGGCCAGCGCGAACGTCTTGAACGTCGACGCCGTCGGCCGGGCGGTGGTGGCCCAGTTGCGGGAGTTCTCGATGTAGTCGGGGCCGCCGTAGAGGGCAAGCACCTCACCGGTGCCGACCTGCACCGAGGCGATCGCGGCGTGCAGGTCGTCGGCGTCCTCGCCGGCCGCCTCGGCCGCCTCCTCGGTGTTGCTCTGCGCGGCCTCGACCGCCGCCTCCTGCGCCTCCTCGTCGAAGGTGGTCGTCACCTGCAGCCCGCCGCCGTAGATCTCCTCCTCGGAGAACCCGACCCGGGCCAGCTCGTCCTCGACCATCTTCATCAGGAAGCCGTCGGGCCCCTCGTAGCGGTTGCTGGTGGGGATCTCGGGGAACTCGGGCAGCTCGGCCTTGTACTCGCTGGCCTCGGCGGCGGTGATGGCGCCGACCTCGGCCATGCCGTCCAGCACGTAGCGGTAGCGCTCGAGCAGCCGCTCGGCGTTGCCCTCGCCGGCGGAGGGGTCGTAGATGCTGGCGTTGTTCAGCACGCTGGCCAGCACCGCCGCCTGCGGGACGGTGAGGTCCTTGGCGTCGACGTCGAAGTAGGAGCGGCTGGCGGCCTGCACGCCGTAGGCGCCGCGGCCGAAGTAGATGGTGTTGAGGTAGCCCTGGAGGATCTGCTCCTTGGACTGCTCGCGGCCCAGCTTGACCGCCAGCAGCAGCTCCTTGAACTTGCGGCTCAGGGTCTGCTCGGAGGTCAGGTAGTAGATCTTGATGTACTGCTGGGTGATGGTCGAGCCACCCTGCATCTCACCGCCGGTGGCGATCGACCAGGCCGCCCGCGCCATGCCGGGGATGGAGATGCCCGGGTCCTCCCAGAAGCTGCGGTTCTCGGCGGCGATCACCGCGTCCTTGATGTTCTGCGGGATCTCGTCGTAGTCCAGCGACTGCCGGTTCTGCACCGCGAGGCTGCCGAGCTTCGTCTCGCCGTCGCGGTAGTAGACGAAGGTCGTGTTGGTGGCGAACTCCGCGTTGGGGTCCGGCAGCTCGGTGTTGGCGTAGGCCACCCCCACCACTCCGAAGCCGGCGATGATGCTGACCAGCACGGCGATCACGAGCCCCAGTCCGAGGCGGCGGGCGATCGTGCCGCGCCTGGTCCGGGCGCGCTTCGGTCGGCGGTTGCGGGTGGGCTCAGCCATAGATGTCCTCGACGGTCGGCTGCCGGCGGGGCGGGCGACGCTTCTTGCCGTCGCCGAGCAGGTAGGAGTGGATCATGTGGTTCCAGCCGCAGGCGGTGCACACCTCGACCACGCACACCTTGAACTCGCCGAACTCGTCCTGCATCTGCTCGAGCTCCGCGGTGGCCTTGATCCGCCCGGAGTACTGGCCGAGCTGCTCGCCGAAGACGTAGCTGAGGTTGACCATGGTGCTGGAGCCGCAGACCGGGCAGTGCACCTTGCTCCGCTCACCGTGGTGCATGGCGGCCCGGATGAGCATCGGGTCGGCGTCGCAGGCGTCCGCGCGGGTGAGCGTGCGCGAGGGTCGCTTCAGCGCCTCCAGGGTCGCGCGACGCTGGAGGGCGTAGTCGACGTACTGCCGCTGGGACCACACGACGGCCAGTGTAGGTGGGCCCGGTGACGCCCCCGGAGGCACCGGGCGCCGCCGGTCAGGCCCGCTCGACGCCGCCCGGGAACGCCGTCGGCGCGGCGGCCCAGGGCCTTGAGGACGCTGTCGGACCGGTGCGGACGGATCACCACCGACGACGGCGCCTGGAGCGACCCCTCGACCAGCCCCCGACCGGCCGAGGGGTCGCCGTCCAGGGGGTCGTCGGTGGTCCGCCCGCTCCGGCGAGCGCCGTCCCGCCGGTGGCCCCCGGCACCAGCGGGCCCATGCTCAGCCGCCCGTCGGGGTCAGCGCGGCCGGCTCCCCGGCCGCGGCGCCGACCAGGGCGAACAGGTCCTTCGGGTCCGCCGGGGCGGCGACGAGGTCGAGCTCGACGACCAGGTCGCTGCCACGGACGTCGTCGCGGACGTAGCGCAGGGCGGAGAAGTCCTCCACGGCGAAGCCGACCGAGTCGAACACCGTGACCTGCTCGGCGGAGGTGCGTCCGCGCGCCGCGCCGGTGAGCACCCGCCACAGCTCGGTGACGGGGAAGTCGGCGGGCAGCTGCTGGATCTCGCCCTCGACACGGGTCTGCGGCTCGAACTCCACGAAGACGGCCGAACGTCGCAGGAGTGTCGGGTCGAGCTCGGTCTTGCCCGGGCAGTCGCCGCCGATGGCGTTGACGTGCACGCCGGGGCCCACCTCGGCGTCGCGCAGCACCGTGGCCAACGTCTTGTCCGCGGTGCAGGTGGTCACCACGTCGGCACCCTCGACGGCGGTGGCGACGTCGGCGCAGACGTCCACCCTGAAGCCCAGCGGGGCCAGGTTCGCCACGACCTTGGCGCAGGCGGCGGGGTCGACGTCGACGACGCGGACCGTGTCGATGCCCAGGACCGCCCGCATGCCCAGGGCCTGGAACTCGGCCTGGCTGCCGGCGCCGACGAGGGCCAGCACGGCGGCGTCGGGGCGGGCCAGCCGGCGTGCCGCCAGGGCCGACGTGGCGGCGGTGCGCAGCGCGGTCAGCAGCGTCATCTCGGAGATGAAGGTGGGGTAGCCGTTGTGGACGTCGGCCAGCGCCCCGAAGGCGGTGACGGTCGAGAAGCCGCGGGCGGGGTTGCTGGGGTGGCCGTTGACGTACTTGAAGGCGTACTCGGTGCCGTCGCTGGTGGGCATCAGCTCGATGACGCCGAAGGGGGTGTGGCTGGCGACCCGCGGCGTCTTGTCGAAGTGCTCCCAGCGGGCGAAGTCGCGCTCCAGGTAGTCGACCATCCCGGCGATCACCCGCTCGGGGCCGCGACGGGCGACCCAGCGGGCCGTCTGCGCCACGTCGAGGAATGCCACCATGCCCACACCTCCCTGCCCACGCCCGGCAGCGTGTGATCGGACCAGCCTAGGAACGGGCGATGTGCGTACTCAATGAGCGTGGCGAGCAACATCTGCTCGATGACTGCTCGATGTGCACAGCCTCGGAGTACATTTCGTCCATGGTGGCCTTGGACGACCTCGACCGGCGGCTGATCGCCCTGCTGCGCCAGGACGGCCGCGCGCCGGTGGCCACGCTGGCCCGCGAGCTGGGCGTCACCCGCGCCACCGTGACCTCGCGGCTGGACCGGCTGGTCAGCTCGGGCACGGTCGTCGGCTTCACCGTCCGGGTGCGCGACGAGGCGGACCCGCTGGCGGTGCGGGCCATCTCGCTGGTCGAGGTGATCGGGCGCGACACGGACGCGGTGATCAAGGTGATGCGCGGCTGGCCGGAGATCCGCTCGCTGCACACCACCAACGGCGGCTGGGACCTGGTCGCCGAGCTGGCCGTGGCCGACCTCGGCGAGTTCGACCGGGTGCTGGGTCGGATCCGGCGCATCGACGGCGTCCGCAACACCGAGACCAGCCTGCTGCTCAGCTCCGTGCTGCGCTGAGCCGGGCCGGACACCGGGCTCAGAGCGCGGCCAGCCGGTCCCGCAGCTCCGCCAGCAGCTCGAGCAGGTCCTCCGTGCGCCGCCACTCCCCGGGTTGCGCGTCCGAGGCCAGCCAGGCCGCGGTCGCCACCAGCCAGCCGTCGGCGACCTCCAGGCTGCTGACCCCGAGCTCGACGAGACGGGCGGTGGTCGCCGGCGGCAGCACCTCGGCGTACCGCTCCGCGACCGCCTCGGCGGCGTGCGCGACGAGGTCGCCGACCTGCCGCCCCTCGGCCACCGCGGGCCAGAGCCCGTCCACGTGGGTCGGCACGAGCTCGACGCCGACGGCGGTCGTCTGCTGAGACGTGGGGCGGCGTGCCGGACCCGTGGCGGTCACCAGCAGCTCGGGCAGCCGCCGGCCGCCGTCCAGGGCCACGTAACGGCTGAGCCGTGGCTGCGGCGCCTTGTCCGCGCGGTGCGACACCACGCCCACCTCCCACGCCGGACGCACCCGCCGGCGCCAGCGCCGGGTGATCTTGGCGGAGGGGTGGGCGAGCACCCGGCCGGGGACGGTCGTGCTGCTGGGCTGCAGGTCGGCGTCCAGGCCGTTGTCCCGGGCGAAGGCGGCCAGCTTGGCCCGGTCCCGCCAGGCGCTGCCGTCGATGCGGCGGTAGAGGAAGATGCTCGACCCCACCTGTGCCGCCAGCACGAGCCCGGTGACCACCCCGGCGACGACGGGGCCGTGCTCCGACCCCAGCACCCACAGCAGGATCGCCGCCATGACGACGCTCCCGCTCAGCATGGCCACCAGCAGCATGCGGGCGACGGGGTTCGCGGGCCCGGGGCGGGACCCGCTGCGGACGCGCTTCACCTCCTCGGCGGTCGGGGTGCGTTCCAGGGCGGCGAGGTCGAGTGGCACGGCGGGCACGCTAGCGGGACGACGTGCCACCCGGCCGCCGAGGCCAGCACCGGAGGCTGCCGCCGGCGGACGCCCCGGTGTCCGCGGGGTGACCGGGACGCGAAAGGGCCGTGAAGAAGCGCGCCGCCCCCTTGCCGCGCTGATCTCACCACCGGCTGGATGGACCACGGCCCTCCCTCCCCCATCCCCCGTTCAGGAGAACCGCATGACCACCACCTCCCCCGCCGGCTCCGCCCTGCCCGCGATCAACCGCCGCGGTCTGCTCGGCCTGACCGCCGCCACCGGCCTCGGCCTGGGCACGCTGTCGCTGCCCGCCTCCGCCCGTGACCGTCGTCCCACGGTCGGCCCGAAGCTGGCCTCCGGCCTGTTCACCCTGGGCGTGGGCTCCGGCGACCCGTGGCCCGACGGGTTCACGCTGTGGACCCGGCTCGCCCCCGAGCCGCTGGCCCTCGACGGCAGCGGCGGGATGCCGGCGACGTCGGTCGAGGTCGAGTGGGAGGTCGCCACGGACCCGGCGATGCAGCGGGTGGTCCGCCGGGGCACCACCCGGGCGACCCCCGAGGGCGGGCACTCCGTGCACGTCGACGTCACCGGGCTGCAGCCCGGCCGGGAGTACTGGTACCGGTTCCGCGCCAACGGCGAGCTCACCGAGCCCGGCCGCTCGGTCACCGCGCCGGCCGAGGGGGCGTCGGTGGACGCCTTCACCTTCGCCTTCGCCAGCTGCCAGAACTACCCCGAGGGCTACTACACCGCCTTCGGCGACATGGCGACCCAGGACCTGTCGCTGGTGGTGCACCTCGGGGACTACATCTACGAGGGCGCCGGCACCCAGAACAACCTCGGCCGGGCCCACACCTCCCGCGCGGAGACCTTCACCCTGGCCGACTACCGGCTGCGCTACGCCCAGTACCACACCGACCCGGACCTGCAGGCGGCCCACGCCCACGCCCCGTGGGTGGTCGCCCCCGACGACCACGAGGTCGAGAACAACTGGGCCGGCGACATCTCCCAGCGCGACACCGAGCCGGACCAGGACCCGGCGGTGTTCCGCCAGCGCCGGGCCGCCGCCTTCCAGGCCTACTGGGAGAACCTCCCGCTGCGGCGCAGCTCGATGCCCAGCGGCTCCGACATGCAGGTCTACCGTCGGCTCCAGTTCGGCGACCTGATGCAGCTCGACGTGCTGGACACCCGCCGCTACCGCGACGACCAGATCGAGGCCCCGGCGGAGTACGCCGAGGGCCGCTTCGCGCCGCGCCGCACCATGCTGGGCCGTCGCCAGGAGGGCTGGCTGCTCAACGGCTTCAGCACCTCCGAGGCCCGCTGGAACGTGCTGGGCAACCAGGTCTTCTGCTTCGAGGCCGACCACACCGCCGGGGAGGGCGAGACCTACAGCAACGACACCTGGGACAACTACGCCGCCGCCCGCGACCGGCTGTTCCGCGGTGTGCGCGAGCGCGGCATCGAGAACTTCGTGATGGTCACCGGGGACGCCCACCGCAGCACCGCCGCCGACCTCAAGCTGGAGTTCGGCGACGAGTCCTCCCCGACCGTGGGGACGGAGTTCCTCGGCACCTCGATCACCTCCGGCGGGAACGGCAGCGACGACGACGCGCTGGGGGTGACCTGGATGGCGGAGAACCCGCACATGAAGTTCCACAACAAGCAGCGCGGCTACCAGCTGTGCCACCTGGACCAGGACGCGATGGTCTGCGAGTACCGCGTCGTCGACCGGGTGACCGTGCCCGACGCGCCCGTCCGCACCCGGGCCCGGGTGCACGTCGAGGCGGGCAGGGCCGGCATCGCCGACGTCGAGAGCGTCAGCACCACCCCGGTCTGATCGTCCGACCTCGCGCTCCAGCAGGCCCGGGACGGGCCCCGGCAGCTGCGCCGGGGACCGTCCCGGGTCCGCCCGTCCGGGCCGGCATCCACAGCCGGGCCACAGCCGACGCACACGGTGCTGCTCGGCGGGACGCCCAGCATGGTCGCCGTACCGACCGAACGAGGAGCGACCATGCGTCACGACGACACCACCACCGAGCCCGTCCCCAGCTACCAGGGCCGTCCGCTGCCCCGGCCCGGGGAGGAGGTGGTGGACCAGGGTCTCGCCTTCGACGTCGGCACCCTGCTCGGGCGCCGGCGGCTGCTGGGGGTGCTGGGCGCCGGGCTCGGCGCCGGCGGGCTGGCCGCCTGCGGGGTGAGCTCGTCGGCGGCGAGCGAGCCGAGCGCGTCCGCCGGGGCCTCGGCCGGCACGTCAGCCGGTGAGATCCCCGACGAGACCGCGGGACCGTACCCCGGCGACGGCTCCAACGGCCCGGACGTGCTGGAGCAGAGCGGGATCGTCCGCAGCGACCTGACCACGAGCTTCGGGGACGCCTCGGGCACGGCCGAGGGCGTCCCGATGACCCTGGAGCTGACCATCACCGACCTGGCCGGCGGCGGGGGCGGCTTCGAGGGCGCGGCGGTGTACGTCTGGCACTGCACCCGCGAGGGCGGCTACTCGATGTACTCCGAGGGCGTGGAGGAGGAGAACTTCCTGCGCGGCGTGCAGGTGGCCGACGCCGACGGGCTGGTCCGCTTCACCAGCGTCGTCCCCGCCTGCTACGACGGCCGCTGGCCGCACATCCACTTCGAGGTCTACCCCGACCAGGCGAGCATCGTCGACAGCGCCAACGCGGTCGCGACCTCGCAGGTGGCGCTGCCGCAGGAGCTCTGCGAGGCGGTCTACGCCGAGCCCGGCTACGAGGCGTCGGTGACCAACCTCGCCCGGGTCGACCTGGCCAGCGACAACGTCTTCGGCGACGACGGCGGCGCCAGCCAGCTGGCCACCGTCAGCGGGGACGTGGACTCCGGCTTCCGGGTCCGGCTGACCGCCCCGGTCGACACGACCACCGAGCCCACCGGCGGCGGCACGGGCGGCGCTCCCGGCAGCGGTGGGATGCCGGGCCGCGGCGAGCCGCCCTCGGGTGCACCCGGCGACCAGCCCTCCTGACCCGGCCCCGCGTCCCTCTAGTGGACGGCGGTGAGCAGCAGCCGGGCGACCCGGTCGACGTCGGCGACGTCCAGCCCCGAGGTCGAGACCCGGATGTGGGGCGGCGAGCCGGCGGGGGTGAAGCGCGACCCCACCGAGACGGCGATCCCGTGCGCGGCGAGCACGCCGAGGGCGTACCCCTCGTCGCGCACCGGCAGCCACAGGTCCAGCCCCTCGCCGGGCGAGAGGTCGAGCCCGGCCGCCGTCAGCCGTCGCCACAGCGCCTCCCGCCGCTGGTCGTAGACGTCCATCGCCGCGGCCACCTGCCGGCTGCAGACCGGGTCGGCCAGCATCGCCGCCAGCGCCTCCTGCAGCAGCCGGCTGGTCCAGCCCGAGCCGTAGCCGCGGTAGCTGTGGACCTTGGCCACGACGTCCTCCGAGCCCTCCAGCACCGCCAGCCGCAGGTCGGGACCGTGCGACTTGGCGTAGCTGCGGATGAACACGTGCGACTCCGGACGACGCTCGGCCACCGAGTGCAGCGGCCCACCGACCAGGGCCCCCGTCCCGTCGTCCTCGACCACCAGCACCGGCTGGCCGGTGAGCAGGGCGGCCAGCTCGTCGCGGCGCCGTCCGCTCATCCGGGTGCCCATCGGGTTGTGCACCCCGGGCTGCATCACCAGGGCCGCCGGCCGGCGCTCGAGCGCCGCGGCGAGGGCGGCGGGCACGATGCCCTCGGCGTCGCGGGTCAGGAAGGAGGTGCGGGCGCCGGTGGAGTCGACCAGGTCGAGCATCCGTGGCGGTGAGGGGTTCTCGACCAGCACCCAGTCCCCCTCCTGGACGAAGGTGTGCAGCACCAGCTGCAGGCCCGCGTAGCCGCCGTTGACCGCCATCAGGCTGCGCACCGGGTAGGGCCAGGTGCGTGCCGCCTGCTCGGCCAGCCGCGGCACGATCCGCTCCCGGTGGTAGGCGTTCAGCTCGACCGGCCCGAGCGCGGCGACCGCGGACTGCAGGTCGGGGAGCAGCGCGCGGTCGGGGATGGAGACGTCGAGCTCCATCGCGACCTCGGGCCGGTAGTGGTTGTCGGCCTCGTACCGGGCGGGCCGCGGTGTGCCCGAGGGGGCGAGCACGGTGATGCCCGCGCGGCCCCGCCCGCCGACCACGCCGCGCGCCCGCAGCCGCTGCCAGGCCGAGGAGACGGTGGCCGGGCTGACGCCGAGCTCGGCGGCGAGCTCGCGGACGGGCGGCAGCTTGGCCCCCTGGGCGATGTCGCCGCGGCGGATCAGCAGGCCGAGGTCCGCCGCGATCGCGTGGGCCGTGGGGGTGCTGAGCCGCTCGGCCAGCCATGCGGCGGGGACGACGGACGACGCTGTCATGTACGTACAGTAACAATGAACCTATTGTCAGGCCAGCATGTCTGTACATAAGGTCGGCCGGGTCCCTACCCCGACCGAGAGGACCAGGCCATGACCCCGTTCCGGATCGCGCTGCGCGACTGGGACTGGCTGACCCCGCTGCTGCTCGGCGAGCTGGGCACCGAGCCGCTGGACGAGCTGGGCCTGGAGCTGCAGGTCGAGCGGGTCCCGGCCCTGCCCGACCTGTGGAGCGAGCCGGGCCTGGACGCCGCCGAGATCTCGCTCAGCCGCTACTGCCTGGCGGTGGCCGACGGACGCTCCGAGGTGGTCGCCGTCCCGCACGTGCTGATGCAGGGGTTCCGGCACCGCTGCGTGATCGTCGCCGCCGGCAGCGAGGCCACCTCGGCGGCCGACCTGCGCGGCGGGCGGATCGGGCTGACCGGCTGGCCCGACTCGGGCAACACCTGGACCCGGGCCGCGCTGGCCGACGACGGTCTGGGGCTGGACGACGCCCGCTGGTTCACCGGCCGCCTCACCGCCGACCACCCCGAGCAGGACCGGCTCGGCGGCCACGGCGTGCCGGGCCACATCGAGGCCCTCACCGGCACCCCGCTGGTGGAGCGGCTGAGCCGCGGCGAGCTGGACGCCGTCCTCACGCCCTTCATGCCGCCCGGCTTCCACTCCCCCGACGCCCCGTGGCGTCCGCTCTACCCCGACGTCCGCGCCGCCGAGGCCGGCTGGGTCCGCCGCCACGGTTTCGTCCCCGGGCACCACCTGCTCGGCTTCCGGACCGGGGTGGCGCCGGAGGTGGCTGCCGCCGTCAGCGAGGTCCTGCTCCGCAGCCGCGAGGCCTGGCGGACCAAGCGCGCCAAGTACGCCGAGACCTCGGCCTGGCTGGCGGTCGACCTGGTCGACGAGGCCCGGCTGCTGCCCCCCGGTTGGGACACCCCCGGGCTGGCCGAGCAGGGACCCATGGTCGCCGAGTTCACCGCCCAGCAGCGGCACCAGCGGCTGCACCCCTCCCCGCCCCAGCTGACCGATCTCTTCCCCCTCGACCTCGCAGCCCCGCTGGCTGCAGGAAGGACGTACCGATGACCGACACCCTGAGGGTCGCCCTCGCGCAGCTGGAGGTCGCCCGCGACCCCGAGCAGAACCTGGCCCAGGTGCTCGACCGGACCCGGCAGGCCCGGGAGCGGGGCGCCCGGCTGGTGGTGCTCCCGGAGGGCATCGTCTCCCGCGACGCCGACGACCCCGACGCCACCGCCGCCGGCGCCCAGCCGCTGGACGGCCCCTTCGTCACCGGGATGCTCGAGGCCAGCCGGGACGGCGTGGCCATCGCCGCCACCGTGCACGTCCGCCAGCCCGACGGCCGGACCCTCAACGTGGGCCTGGTCTGCGACGGCGGCGAGATCGTCGCCCGCTACGACAAGCTGCACCTCTACGACGCCTTCAGCGCCCGTGAGTCCGACCGGGTGACGCCGGGCACCGTGCTGCCGGAGCCCTTCGAGCTCGACGGCTTCCGCTTCGGGCTGATGACCTGCTACGACGTGCGCTTCCCCGAGCTGGCCCGGGCGCTGACGGTGGCCGGCGCCGACGCCCTGCTGCTGCCGGCGGCGTGGGTCCGCGGCCCGCTCAAGGAGGACCACTGGCGCACGATGATCACCGCCCGCGCGCTGGAGAACACCGTCTACGTGCTGGCCAGCGGTGAGGCGAGCCGGCGCAACATCGGTCTCAGCATGGCCGTGGACCCGCTCGGCGTGACCATCGCGTCCGCCGGCGAGGCCCCGGACCTGGTGGTGGCCGACCTGGACCGCAGCCGCATCGAGCACGC
>NZ_WPCU01000003.1:19842-23698 GCF_009742705.1 Auraticoccus cholistanensis | reverse complement strand
CCTGACCCGCCCGCGGGCCCCGCGCAGCCGCGGGACCGCGAGCCCCACCGCAGAGGAAAGGCAGTCATGAGCACCATCACCCCGAACCGCCGCGGCACCCGGCGCGGCCTGCGACTCGTCGCCGTGGCGGCGGCGCTGACCGTCGGCCTGGTCAGCGGCTGCAGCGCCGAGGACCCCGACGTCGCCGCCCGCCAGTCCGCCTCGGCCGACCCGAGCAGCAGCGTGGCCATCCCCACCCAGCAGCAGGACGACGCGCTGCGCGAGCGGCTGCCCGCCGACATCCGCGAGGCCGGCCGGCTGGTCTCGGTCAACAGCGGCTCGTTCCCGCCCTACGAGATCATCCAGACCGACGGCAGCGCCTCCGGCGCCAGCGCCGACCTGCTGACCGCGCTCGGCGAGCTGTGGGGCGTGGAGATCGAGCACGAGACGGTCGACGGGCTGTCCTCGGTGCTCACCGGCATCTCGGCGGGCCGCTTCGAGATGGGCTTCGGCCCGGTCGGCGACTTCCCCGAGCGGCAGGAGTCCAACGACTTCGTCGACTACGTGCAGGAGTTCGTGGTGTTCGCGGTCCCGGCCGGCAACCCGGAGGGGATCACCGACCTGGACAGCACCTGCGGCAAGCGGATCGCCGTCCAGGCCGGCGGCTCGGCGGAGAAGGTGATCAAGCAGCAGGCCGAGACCTGCAGCGAGGAGGGCCAGGAGGAGCTGCAGGTGATGTCGTTCAAGGACCAGCCGCAGTCCATCCTGTCGGTGCAGTCGGGACGCGCCGACGCCTTCTTCAGCTCGCAGGCACCGCTGACCTACTTCGTCCAGCAGTCCGGCGGTGAGCTGGAGCTGGCCGGCACCGGGCAGGCCAACGGCTTCGACACCCTGTACCAGGGCGCCGTGGTGAAGAAGGACTCCGAGCTGGCGCCCGTCCTGCAGGACTCCCTGGAGGTGCTCTTCGAGAACGGCACCTACGAGGCGATCATGATCAAGTGGGGTCTGCAGGACAACATGCTGGAGGCACCCGGCATCAACCTCGCGACCACCACGGGCTGAGCCGTGCCGACCCTCGAGAGAGCACTCGTGGACGCCGACGGCCGCGACGTCGCCGGCGCCCGGCACACCTTCCGGTGGGGCCAGTGGGCCGCCCGGGTCGTCGTGCTGGTGGTCGCGGCGATGATCGTGCACTTCCTGGTGACCAACCCCAACTTCGAGTGGGGCACCGTCTGGGCCTGGTTCCGCGCGCCCTCGATCGGACGCGCGCTGTGGACGACGCTGTGGCTCGCCGCGGTGTCGATGGTGCTGGGCACCCTGCTGGGGGTGTTCCTGGCGGTGGCGCGCATGTCGGCCAACCGGCTGCTCAACGGGCTGGCGGGCGTCTACATCTGGTTCTTCCGCGGCACGCCGCTGCTGGTGCAGCTGATCTTCTGGTTCAACCTCGCCGCCCTGCTCCCCCAGATCGGGATCGGGGTGCCGTTCGGCGGCCCGAAGCTCGTCAGCTGGTCGACCAACGACCTCATCACCCCGCTCACCGCGGCGATCCTGGGGCTGGCGCTGAACGAGGCCGCCTACATGGCCGAGGTGATCCGCGGCGGGCTGCTGTCGGTCGACCCGGGCCAGCGGGAGGCGGCGCGGGCGTTCGGCATGAGCTCGGGGCGGGCGCTGCGACGGGTGGTGCTGCCGCAGGCGATGCGGGCGATCATCCCGCCCACCGGGAACCAGCTCATCAGCATGGTGAAGGCCACCTCGCAGGTGTCGGTGATCGCCATGGCGGACCTGCTGTACACGGTGCAGTCGGTGTACAACCGCACGTTCGAGACCATCCCGCTGCTCATCGTGGCGGTGCTGTGGTACCTCATCGTGACGTCGGTGCTGAACGTCGTGCAGGCGTTCATCGAGGACCACTACGCCCGGGGCGAGCGCGGCACGACCGGGCTCCCGGCGATGGTCCGTCGACGCTTGCGGGGACGCCGTGGGGCGGGCCGGGCGGGCGCGCCCGTGACGACGATCGAGCAGGGGGACCGAGCATGAGCCAGACCGGGACGACCACCCGCGCCGGGACCACCGCGGACCACCCGGTGGTCTGCGCCCGCGGGGTGCGCAAGAGCTTCGGCGACCTGCAGGTGCTCAAGGGCATCGACCTGGACGTCCGCCGCGGCGAGGTCGTGGTGGTGCTCGGGCCGTCGGGGTCGGGCAAGTCGACGCTGCTGCGCTGCATCAACCACCTGGAGGTGATGGACGCCGGCTGGATCACCGTCGACGGCGTGCAGATCGGCTACGAGTCCCGGGGCGGACGGCTCTTCCACGCCCGCGACTCGGTGATCGCCCGGCAGCGTCAGCGGGTCGGGATGGTCTTCCAGCAGTTCAACCTGTTCGGGCACATGACCGTGCTGGAGAACCTGATCGAGGCACCGGTGGGGCTGCACGGGGTGCCGCGGGACGAGGCCGTACGGCGGGCCCGCCGGCTGCTCGCCCAGGTGGGCCTGGAGGGCCGCGAGGACTCCTACCCGCGGCAGCTCTCGGGCGGGCAGCAGCAGCGCGTCGCGATCGCGCGGGCGCTGGCGATCGAGCCCGACCTGCTGCTCTTCGACGAGCCCACCAGCGCCCTCGACCCCGAGCTGGTCGGCGAGGTGCTGGGCACCATGCGCGAGCTGGCCGCCGCCGGCTACACCATGGTCGTGGTCACCCACGAGATCTCCTTCGCCCGCGAGGCCGCCGACACGGTGGTGTTCATGGACGACGGGGTCATCGTCGAGCAGGGTCCGCCCGAGGACGTCCTGGGCAACCCGCAGGAGGAGCGCACCAAGGCCTTCCTGCAGCGCTTCCTCTGAGCAGCGGCGACACCTCGGCGCTTGGGGCGCCGCGCGGCCATGGCCTACGATGAGCCGCGCGGCGCCCCGGCGTCCGCGGGGCCATGGCGCAATTGGTAGCGCACCTGCTTTGCAAGCAGGGGGTTACGGGTTCGAGTCCCGTTGGCTCCACAGCTAGGCCAGGTGCCAGTCGTACTCGATGGTGTACCTGGCCCCGTGTTCGCCGACCTGGACGAACTGCGGCACACCGATCTTGGGGTGACGTCCGAGCTCTGCGGGGTCCTGGACCAGGATGGTCAAGGTGATCGGCGTGAACGCCTCGTTCTTGAGCCCTTCGCTGATCGCCTCGATGACGACGTCGTAGGTAGCGCCCGCGATCCCGCCGACCGCTGCCCCTACGGCGGTACCGATGCCCGGGATGACGCTGCCTATCGCGGCTCCGGCGAGCGCGCCAGCAGCGGTCGAGGCAGCCTTGACAGCGGCCTGTCTGACCACGCCGCCCACCTCCGAGTGCAGCTTGGAGAACGTCTCGCCGATCTTCTGGTTGTCCTCTTCGACGAGCAGCAGCGTGACCGCCATGCTCCGGGGCCAGTCGCTGGGACGACGCAGGTCGAAGTCGAGCAGGACGTGCGGGTTCTGCTTCCAGGGGTTGCGGACCCGGTCCTCGGACACGTCTCCGACAGTCCCGCTGTGCTTCAGCTCGAGCGTGGGCTGGTGGTCCGGGCCGACGAGCACGGCCGCCGAGTCTGTGCCGATGGCGCTGAGGAAGACCTCGTCGCTGGCCCCTTGGATGAAGGTGTCGGTGGATTCGTGCTCAGCGAACCCGCGCAGCCGGAACTGCAGGCGGGCGGCGGTCGGCACCTGAGGAGTCGGAGTCGGAACGGCAGGAGGTGGAGCTGGGTCGAAGTCCCCGGCGGCGACGATGCTGAACGGTGGCCCGACCGGGATGAACCTGCCCTGCTCGTCCACCACCGTCGCCCGGCGGACGATCCGATGACCGTCCATGAACCAGATCTGGCTCTCGCCGCTCTCGCTGTGGTGCCACAGGATGTCGGCCTTCC
>NZ_WPCU01000003.1:0-19791 GCF_009742705.1 Auraticoccus cholistanensis | reverse complement strand
TCTGGCTCTCGCCGCTCTCGCTGTGGTGCCACAGGATGTCGTGACTGTCCATCGCCACCCGCCTCGTCCTTGAAGCTGTTGTGGTCGGCAGCGGCTGGATGCGCCGCTACCCGAATCATCTGTCCACGGAGAACCGCCGTCAACGACCTGCCCGCACCGACCCTTGCTCACCAGTACGGCAGCGCGGACGGGTGCGACGGCTGCTGCGGCAGCAACCTGCAGCACGGTGCCCGCGTCCTCGTGCCAGTCGGGGACCGCCGTGTCATCGTTCCGGCGTCGCCGACGCTCCACAAGGCCCTGTGCTGGTCCTCGCGGCACGAGGTCCCGGGTGCGAGTCCCGTTGGCACCAGCCAGCCGCTCCACGTCCCCGGTTCGCGCGTCCGTCGAGGCGGGCCCCGCCCACCGCCGGCCCTGACGTCGGGCGGGTCCTCCGCGCCACGGCAGAGATCAGAACACCCCCGGGGGCAGAGGCGCGGCCGTCGCCGCGGCTCGATGATCGTCGACGAGACCCCGGGGACCGGGTGACGCGCTCTCCACCCCTGCGCTCGTCCGGCCCCCCTCCCCACTCAGGAGGCCCGCCATGACACCGCGACGATTCCCGCTCACCGACCTGCCCTGGCCCCTCATGCTGACCCTGGTGGCCATCGGGCTGCCCCGCACGGTGCTCGCCGACCTCGACGTGGTCGCCCCGGAGAGCTCGGCGTTGTACTACGTGCTCGCCCTCGGCCCGTTCGTGGTCTGGCTCGCGGTCGCCGTGCTGCGTCCGTCCCGCAGACCCGTGCGGAACTTCCTGGTCCTGGGTCTGCTCTACGGGCTCTCGCTGGTGCTGGTCCACCAGCTGCTGTGGACCGCACCCGGCTCGCAGCACAGCATCCCCCGGGCCGCGCTCGACCTCGCCAGCGGCTTCCAGCCCGGCCTGCGGGAGCTGGTGGTCCGGCTCTGCAGCGCGGTGGTCGGGCTGGGCACGGGTGCGGTGACGGCGGTCGTCGCCGTGGTCGCCGGGGTCGCCCGGGGCGGGCGCAGCCGTCAGCCGTGGAGGGTGGGCCGGTAGACGAGCTCCTGGATGCGGCCGTCGAGCGTGCGCTGCTCGAGGAGCTCGAGGTCGAAGTCGGCGGCACCGCCGAACACCGGAGCGGTCCCGGTGCGGCCGCTGATCACGGGGAAGATGGTCACCTGGAGGCGGTCGACGAGGCCGGCGGCCATCAGCGCCCGGTTCAGCGACAGGCTGCCGTGGGACCGCAACGGCACCTCCGACTCCTCCTTCAGCCGCCTCACCACCTCGACGGCGTCACCGCCGACGACGGTGGCGTCCGGCCACGCCAGCGGACCCCGCAGGGTGGACGACACGACGGTCGTCGGTGAGTACTTGATCCTGGTGTTCACCGGGTCCTCGGAGTGGGACTCGGGGGTGATCGAGGCCAGGTGCTGCGTGAACTCGCGGAAGGTGCTGGCCCCCAGCACCAGCCGCAGGTCCTGGCTGTACTGGGCGAGACGGTGCGCCAGGAACTCCGGGCCCTGCTTGCCCCAGTAGCCGCCCCAGTCGCCCTCGGCCCCGTAGGAGCCGAACCCGTCCAGGGTGGAGAACACGTCGAAGGTGTACGTCGCGGTCATGGCTCTCCTCGTAGCGGCTCGAGCGACGGCTGCCCGAGTCGGGGCCGCGCTCCAGCGGTCCGGTCGACCGGGTCCGGCCGACCTCTACGAGCGAACCACCGCCCGACCGTCGCGGCGTCCGCTCCCGGGCAGAGATCCGCGCACGACCACAGGCAGAGATCCGGACCGGCCGCGGGCCTCGTGACGCGCGGCCCACGAGAATCGGGTCGTGGAGCGGACGCTGCAGAAGAGGATCGAGGTCACCGACAGCTGGATCACCGTCGACGTCTACGGAGAGCCCGACGGTGCGGCGATCGTGATGATCCCCGGCGTGATGAGCAAGGCCTCGGTCTGGCGTCACGTCGCGGGCGCGCTCACCGGCTGGCAGACGGTGGCGGTGGTGAACCGCCGGGGACGGCACCCGTCCGGCCCGTTGGGGCCCGGCTACTCCCTCGGCACCGAGGTGGCCGACGCGGCCGCGGTGCTCGCCGGCTTCGGCGACGTCCGCACGCTCTTCGGCTGGAGCTACGGCGGGCTGATCGCCCTGCGGCTGGCGAGCACGCACCCGCTGCCGCACGTCATCGCCTACGAGCCGGTCATCCGGCCCTTCGCGGCGCACGCGCTCGACGACCTGCGCCGGGCCTCCGAGGCCGACGACCCAGACGCGACCGTCGAGATCGTGATGCGCCAGGTGTCCGGCATGGACGCGGCGGCGGTCGAGCGGCTCCGCATGGACGACGCCGCCTGGCAGGCCCTGCGGCGGCTCGGCGTGCCGGTCTACCAGGAGACCCTGGCCATCGACCAGGCCGAGGCGGGGCCCGGGCTCGCGCGCGCCGCGGGCCGCGTCGACCTGGTGGTCGGCGGCCTCGACCGGGGCCTGCCCCCGTACGGCACGTCCTTCGACGACGTCTGCCGGGCGGTCCCGGGCGCCGCCGTCCACGAGCTCCCCGGGCAGGGGCACATGGCCCACCTCGAGGCGCCGCGCGAGCTGGCCGCGCTGGTCGACCGGCTGGGCGGACCCGCTGCGTCAGGCTGACGGCCCGACGCAGCGGGCACGCGGTCAGGCGTCCGGGTGGCGGGTGCGACCCTGCTCGTCCTCGACGCTGGCCTCGATCTCGTCGGTGGTCAGCACGTGGGCGTCCGACGGGGCGGCACCCACCGGCGGCTGGCTGGTCGGCAGGTCGGTGACGGTGGGCTCGGCCACGATCGGGCCGGTCTCCTCAACGACCTCGACGTCAGGCGTGGACTCCACGTCGGTGTCGCCGCTCTTGCTGCGGGAGGCGGCCACCCCGGCCGCGGCCGCGGCGGCGACACCGAGCCCGGCGGCGACGGCCTTGCCCGACACCCCGGCCTTGCCGCTGTCACCGCGGGTCTCCTGGGCCTCCTCCACCCCGGGCGCGCCGATGGTGGAGCCCTCGGCGACCGAGCCGCGCCAGGCGCCGCTGGCGTAGCCCTCGTCCTCGATGAACGCCTTGAACCGCTCCAGGTCGGCCTCGGCGCGGTTCTCCACCACGTTCAGCTTGTCGCCGACCTTCTCGACCAGGCCCTCGGGCTCGTACTCCAGCGACAGGTGCACCTTGGTCTGCCCGCCGCCGACGTCCTCGAAGGTGACCGCACCGGCGTTGGTCGCTCCCTGGGTCGCGGCCCAGGCGATCTTGCTGTCCGGCACCTGCTCCAGGATCTGCGCCTCCCACTCCCGGCGCACCCCGGCGATCTCGGCCACCCACAGCAGCCGGTCGTCCTCGAGCTGGGTGACCTTCGAGATCCCACCCATGAAGCGGGGGAACTCCTCGAACTGGGTCCACTGGTTGTACGCGATGCTGACCGGCACGTTCACCATGACCGACTTCTCAACCTTCGTAACCACGGGTTCTCCTTCGACGAGACAGAGGTCGGGGCGGGGCGCTTCGTGATCCCCTGGACCTGGACCTTTCCCAGGGGCGGCGGCACCAAACCCCCGCTCCGCCGCGGCCCGGGGCCCCGCTGGGGCGTGCCGTAGGCTCGACAGGACCCGTCAAGCAGGCGAGAAGAGGTGTGGTGAGCGAGCCCGGGAGCCTGATCGCAGGCCGCTACCGCCTCCTCGAGATGGTGGGCAGCGGCGGCATGGGCGTCGTCTGGCGGGCCTGGGACGAGCGGCTGCAGCGGGAGGTCGCGGTCAAGCAGCTGCGCCCCCTCGCCGGGCTCAGCGACGAGGAGACCACCCTCGCCAACGACCGGGCCATGCGGGAGGCGCGGATCACCGCCCGGCTGCACCACCGCCACGCGGTCTCGGTGTTCGACGTGGTCGACGACGACGGCCGCCCCTGCCTGGTGATGCAGTTCCTCGCCTCCACCACGCTGGCCGAGGTGCTCCGCGACCACGGCCCGCTGCCGCCCGGTGAGGTGGCCCACCTGGGCACCCGCGTCGCCTCGGCGCTGGCCGCCGCCCACGACCTCGGGATCATCCACCGCGACGTGAAGCCCGGCAACGTCCTGCTGGGCGACGACGGCAGCACGCTGATCAGCGACTTCGGCATCTCGCGGGCGCTGGACGACATCTCCCTCACCAGCACCGGGATGGTCCACGGCACCCCCGCCTACCTGGCGCCGGAGGTGGCGCGCGGCGAGGAGGCCACCTACGCCTCCGACGTCTTCTGCCTCGGCGCGACGCTGTACGCCGCGCTCGAGGGGGCGCCGCCGTTCGGCAACGACGCCAACTCGATCGCCCTGCTGCACCGGGTCGCCTCCGGCAGCATCCAGCCGCCGCGGCAGAGCGGCCCGCTCACCCCGCTGCTGCTGCGGATGCTGGCCCGCGACCCGGCGGCCCGCCCGTCGATGGGCACGGTGGCCGGCGAGCTCGAGGCCCTCGCCCGCACCGAGAGCGGCGAGGCGGGGCGTCCCTCGGCCGGGTCGACCCCGCCGCTGCCGTTCGCCACCAGCGCGGCCGCCGCGTCGGTCGGCACCCCGGCGGACGCGCCGCAGCAGGCGGTGGCGGGCACCTCCGCCGCGGCCCCGCAGCCGCGCCCGGACACCTTCCGGATGGATCCCGCACCGCCCCCGCGGGCCGCCGCGCACCCGGCAGAAGACCACCGCGACGCGCCGGAGGACACCCCGCCGCGCAGGCGGCGCACCGGTCTGGCCGTGCTGGCCGTGCTCGTGGTGGTCGGCGCCCTGGCCGCCCTCCTCGTGCCGCAGCTGCTCGGGGACCGCGGCACGGTCGCCGACCCGCCCGTCTCCTCCAGCAGCGCCGAGCCGTCGGCCAGCGACGAACCCTCCGCCGACGACACCGCCACCGCCTCCGCGCCGCCGCCGTCCTCGGACGAGCAGGGCGACGACGAGCAGCAGGAGGAGGAGTCGAGCTCCCCAGCACCCTCCTCCGCCGAGCCGACGGACGAGGACGACGGCGGCGGTCCGAGCGAGCAGGAGCTGCGCGAGGCGATCACCGGCTACTACGCCCTGATGCCCGACCGCACCGACGACGCCTGGCCGCTGATGACGAGCAGCTACCAGAGCGACCACGCCGGCGGGCGCGAGGCCTACGAGGACTTCTGGGCCGAGATCGAGCGGGTCGAGGCCAGCGACGTGACGGCCGAGCCGCCGGACCGGGCGCAGGCCACGCTGACCTACTACTACGAGGACGGCGGCAGCGAGACCGAGGTGACCGCCTTCGAGCTGGTCGAGGAGGAGGGCGTCCTCAAGATCGCCGCCTCGTCGGTGCTCAGCAGCCGCTGACCGGCCCGCGGATCAGCCGGTCCAACCCATCCGCCACGCCCCGGTGGCCTCCACGGTGGCGTCGTGCACCAGTGTCAGCAGCTGCTCCACCGACTCCGCCTGCAGGAACCCCAGCTGGTCGAGCTCGGGAACCGGGCTGATCCCGGCCAGCTGCCAGCTCGCCTCCAGCGGGTCGTCGGACAGCACCACGTCGGGGTCGAAGGGCGGCTCGGCGTACTCGCTGGCCACCGCCAGGCTGCGGCGGACCACCTCCTCGACCCGCTCGCGCAGCGGAGCGAGCCCGGGGTCCCAGCGCAGCGGCTCGAGCAGCCGCACCTCCGCCCGCGGGTAGGGGTCGTCCTCGAGCCATCGCTCCACCACGAACCGGTCGGTCCCCACCGCGGTGATGCCGATGGTGGTGGCGCCGCGGGCGGCGTCCACCACGTGGGCCAGCGTGCCGACGTCGAAGCGCTCGTCGCCGCCGCCGACCTCCTGCCCGCGCTCGATCAGCACCACCCCGAAGACCAGCTCGCCGCTGTCGACCAGGTCGGTCACCATGTCGAGGTAGCGGGGCTCGAACAGCCGCAGCGCGAGCGGCAGGTGCGGCAGCAGCACCGTGCCCAGCGGGAACATCGGCAGCTCCACGGCGGCCTCCTCGGGCGGGGCTACCAGCGTCTCACGGGCGTTCCCACGGCCCTCCGCCGAGGGGTGTCGGCGGCGGTCACTACGGTGTCGCCATGACGACCTTCGCCGTGGTGGGTGCCGGCTGGCGCGCCGGGTTCTTCTGGCGGGCCGCCGCCGGGCTGGACGGCCTGGACTGCGTCGGCGCCGTGGTGCGGACGCCCCGGGAGCTGCCGGTGCCGACCTTCGGCACGCTGCAGGAGTGCCTCTCGGCCGCCCGGCCGGACTTCGTCGTCACCTCCACCCCCTGGCCGGTGACGCCGGAGGTGATCCGCGAGGCGGTCGGGCACGGCCTGCCGGTGCTGGCCGAGACCCCGCCAGCCCCTGACCTCGAGGGGCTGCGCGCGCTGTGGTCCGACGTCGGCGAGTCTGGTCTGGTCCAGGTCGCCGAGCAGTACCTGCTGATGCCCTCCCACGCCGCCCGGCTGGCGCTCGTCCGCTCCGGCGCCATCGGCACCCCCGGCCAGGTCCAGGTCTCCTCGACGCACCAGTACCACGCGGTGTCGATGATGCGCGGCTTCCTCGGCGTGGGACGGGGGCCGGTGACCGTCCGCGCCACCCGCACCACCGCACCGCTGGTGGACCCGCTGGTCCGCGACGCCTGGAGCGGCGACGACACCGCCCACGACGCCGGGACAGTGCTCGCCACCGTCGACTTCGGCGACGGCCGCTCCGGGCTGTACGACTTCACCGACAACCAGTGGCACAACCAGCTGCGCTTCCGCCGGCTGCTGGTGCGGGGCAGCCACGGCGAGCTGATGGACGACGAGGTGGTCCGGCTGGCCGCACCCGAGACGATCCTGCGCTCCCGGATCACCCGCTACACCAGCGGCCGCGACCTCGACCTGGACGGCTTCGACACCGAGCACCTCAGCTGGGAGGGGCAGGTGCTGTACCGCAACCCCTACCGCGGCCGGCGCTGGATGGACGAGGAGATCGCCATCGCGACCCTGCTGGAGCAGACGGCGGCCTGGGTCCGCGGCGAGGGCGAGCCGCCCTACCCGCTGGCCGACGGCATCTTCGACCACCGGGTGGCGCTGGCGGTCGAGGAGGCCCTGGCCACCGACCGGACCGTCCGCACCGGCGCCGAGCCCTGGGACGGCTGAGGCCCGCTCACCCGGCGGCGAGGCAGAACTCGTTGCCCTGCGGGTCGGTGAGCACGGTCCAGCCGTCGAGACGCTGCTGCACCGTGGCGCCGAGCCCTACCAGGCGGGCTGTCTCGGCCTCCAGGTCGGCGGCGAGCAGGTCGAGGTGCACCCGGTTCTTCACCGTCTTCGGCTCCGGCACCGCGGTGCACCAGATCCGCGGTCCGGTGCCGGCGGGGACGAGCAGCACCGAGGGGTCGTCCTCGGGGCCGTCGATGCCGGCCGCGGCCAGCCGGGCCAGCTCCTCGTCGTCGTAGGGCGCCACGGAGTAGTCGTCCAGGGCGGCGGCCCAGAACCGGGCCAGGGTGGCGGCGTGCGCCGCGTCGAAGACCACGTCGTGCAGCCGGGCCACGGATCCTCCTCGGTGTCCGGGGTGGAGCGGCTCCCCGGTCGCTCCTGCTGCCCACAGTAGGGTGAGGGCCGGTCGAGGAGGAGGACGCGATGCGCGCGGTACGGCTGCACGGCACCGGGGACGTCAGGCTGCACGAGGAGCCGGACACCCGGCCCGGTGAGGGCGAGAGCCTGGTGCGCGTGCACGCGGTCGGGCTCTGCGGCTCCGACCTGCACTGGTTCGCCGACGGCGGCATCGGCGACGCCCGCATCGCCGACCCGGTGGTGCCCGGCCACGAGTTCTTCGGCACCGCGCTGACCGGCGCCTACGCCGGCCGGCGGGTCGTGGTCGACCCGGCGATCTCGTGCCTGGAGTGCGAGTACTGCTTCCGCGGCGACCACAACCTGTGCGAGCGGATCATCTTCGCCGGCCACGGCACCCGCGACGGCGGCATGCAGGACCTGATCTCCTGGCCCGACCGGTCGCTGACCCCGCTGCCGGACTCGATCGACGACACCCAGGCCGTCGCGCTGGAGCCGCTGGGGGTGGCCATCCACGCCGTGGACCTGTCCCACCTCAAGCCCGGGATGCGGATCGGGGTGGTGGGCGCCGGCCCGATCGGGCTGTTCATCCTGCAGCTGGCCCGCAACGCCAACGCCGCCGAGGTCGTCGTGGTCGAGCCGCGCGAGCACCGGCGTCGGCTCGCCACCCGGCTCGGCGCCGACGTCGCCGTGGCCCCCGGCGACGTCCAGGACCACGCCTCGCGCTGCGACCTGGTCTTCGAGGTCAACGGCAACCCCGACGCCGTCGCGGAGGCCATCACGCTGGCCCGCGCGGGCTCCCGGGTGGTGCTGGTCGGCATCCCCGACGAGGACCAGACCACGTTCTCGGCCTCCCAGGCCCGCCGCAAGGGGCTCACCCTGGTCTGCGTGCGGCGCATGAAGGAGGTCTACGAGCGCGCCATCGCGCTGGTGGAGCGCGGCCACGTCGACGCCGCCGCGGTGGTCAGCGACGTGTTTCCCCTCGAGCAGGCCGAGGCCGCCTTCCGCTCCGGCGTGGCCCGGGAGGGGCACAAGGTCGTGGTGAAGCTCAGCGACTCCGACGCACCGGGGTCGCGTCCGCTGCAGGTCCGCTGAGGAACTCGCTGCTCGTCACTCCCGTCACAGGGGAATACGGCGTTCGTCCCCGACGACCACCGGCGGGCATTTCGGCGCGCCTGTCCCGATCTCACAGAGGGTCGACCTGTCTCTCAACCTCAGGTCGAGTTCCGGGCGCGCATGATCGTCGGCGAAAAGGCCTTGTGAAAGGCCATTCCGCGGCGTGTCGCCCAGTCGTGACCAAATCGTCACCATCGGCGAATTGCCCGGCGCTCAGCGAATTCATACGGTGACCCGGCGACCCACCAGGGGCGCTTCGACCGACCCTGCCGAAAGCATCGCCGTGACCACTCCCCCGAACCGGCCACGACGCGCCCAGACCTGTCTGGTCGCCGTCACCGCCACCGCCCTCACCGCCACCATCGCCCTGTCCGCGCCCGTCGTCGCCGACGCCGAGACCGGCTCCACCCGGACCACCGTGGTCGAGGAGGCGCTGTCGACCAGCGCCGTCAGCACCCGCTCCGCGGGCGCGGCCCGGACGTGGACCTACCGCGACAGCAGCACCAAGCCCTTCACCACCCTCGGGGTCAGCTGGGCCGCCGACGCGACCGCCGACCCGACCGTGGAGTTCCGCACCCGCACCGACGGCCGCTGGACCGCCTGGAGCACCGCCGCCGAGACCGCGGCCACCCCGGCCGAGGCCGAGCGCTCCGGCACCGACCCGGTCTACGTGGGCGAGTCCGACGGCGTGGAGGTGCGGCTGACCACCAGCAGCGGCGAGCAGGTCGTCGACCCCACCGTGACCCTCATCGACCCGGGCAGCGCGCCCACGCCGGCGCCCGCCGCGACCATGTCGACCCGGGCCTCGGCCGGCGCCTACAAGCCGCCGCGCCCGGCGCTCATCACCCGCGCCCAGTGGGGCGCGGACGAGTCGTGGCGCTGCGGCACCAACCGCCTGACCTCCACCGTGCAGGCCGCCATCGTCCACCACACCGCCGGGGTGAACAGCTACACCAAGGCGGAGTCGGCCGGCATCGTCCGCGGCATCTACGCCTACCACACCAAGACCCTGGGCTGGTGCGACGTCGGCTACAACGTGCTGGTCGACAAGTACGGCCAGATCTTCGAGGGTCGCGCCGGCGGGCTCGACAAGCCGGTGCTCGGCGCCCACGCCACCAGCTGGAACACCGACACCGTCGGCGTCTCCTTCATGGGCAACTACGAGACCGCGGCCGCCCCGGCCGTGATGCTCGAGGCCGGCGCGCAGGTGATCGCCTACAAGTTCGGCATCTACGGCCGCGACCCGAAGTCGCGGGTCACCCTGGCCGGCAAGACCATCTACCGGATCTCCGGCCACGGCGACGTCATGCAGACCGCCTGCCCCGGCGTGAACGTCCGCTCCAAGCTGTCCTGGATGCGGGACCGGGTCGCCACCTTGATGAAGACCCCGACGACCACCAGCCCGGCGCCGGCGACCCCGGCCACCACGGCCATCGGCCAGCGCTGGCAGTCCCTCGGCGGCGGCAGCAGCTACCTCGGCTGGCCGATCGACGTGGAGAAGAAGATCGGCGACGGCACCTGGCGCGAGTTCCGGGCCTACGACATGTTCGACTCCCCGCGGACCGACCCGTTCTGGACCACCGGCAGCATCCGCACCCGCTACCGCGCGCTGGGCACGGCCACCGGCGTCCTCGGCTTCCCCACCAGCGACCAGCGCAGCGGCTGGCCGGTGAGCGGCGCCTCCGGCAACACCTTCGAGAAGGGCGCGATCGTCTCCTCCAAGACCGGTGGCACCCGCGCCATCACCGGCGCCTTCTGGACCACGTACTCCGCCGACAGCGGACTGCGCAGCCGGATCAGCGTGCCGTGGAGCGAGGCGAAGGTGTCCGGCTTCGGCACCCTGTCGCAGACGTTCAAGTACGGGCGGCTGTTCGAGAACAAGGGCATCAAGGTGATGGAGGGCCAGATCTACGCGCACTGGTCCAAGCAGTCCACCTCGACCAAGCTCGCCCTGGGCCAGCCCAGCGCCAACGCCGTGAGCGTCACCTCGAGCACCGGCACCAAGGCCACCCTGCAGACGCTGACCAAGTCGACGTACGTCGTCAGCGGCGGCAAGGTCAAGGTGGTCAAGGGCGGCGTCCTCACCGCCTGGAAGGGCTTCGGCGGCGAGAAGGGCAAGCTCGGCCTGCCGACCGGTGACCAGACCACGGTCTCCGGCGGCGTCAAGCAGAACTTCGAGAAGGGCTCCATCTCGGTGGTCAACGGCGAGACGATCATCCGCTACCGCTGACGGCACCGGCCCGGCACCCCGGCCCGCGCCACCCGCTCCACAGCCCGCCCGTCACCTCCACAGCCCCTCCACCGGCTGTGGAGGTGACGGAACGGCTGTGAGGCGCGGCGCGGACGGCTGTGAAGCGACGGGCCGCAGGCCAGGGTCACTCCGGCTCGGCGTGACCGGCGGTGACGATGTCGTGCTCGGCCGCCCACCGGGCGAGGTCCTGCCGGCCGATGGCGGCGGCCATCAGGTCGGGGAAGACGTCGGGGGTGCAGGCGAAGGCCGGCACCCCGAGGGCGGCCAGCGCCTGGGCGTGCTCCCGGTCGTAGTAGGGGGCGCCGTCGTCGCTGAGGGCCAGCAGCACGACCACCACCACGCCGGAGTCGTGCAGCTGGCGCACGCGGCGCAGCATCTCCTCGGCGATCCCGCCCTCGAGCAGGTCGCTGAGCAGCACCAGCACCGTCTCCTCCGGCCGCTCGACGAGGGTCTGGCAGTAGGCCAGCGCCCGGTTGATGTCGGTGCCGCCGCCGAGCTGGACGCCGAACAGCACGTCGACCGGGTCGTCCAGCTCGTCGGTCAGGTCGACCACCTCGGTGTCGAAGACCACCAGGGTCGTGCGCACCGACCGCAACGACGCCAGCACGGCGCCGAAGACGCCGGACCACACGATGGAGCTCGCCATCGACCCGGACTGGTCGATGCAGAGGACGACGTGGCGCTCGAGCTGGCTGCGGCGTCGGGCGTGGCCGACCAGCCGCTCGGGGACCACCGTGCGCTCCTCGGGCAGCCAGTGACGCAGGTTGGCCGCGATCGTGCGGCCCCAGTCGATGTCGCCCGGCCGTGGCCGGCTGGTGCGCCGCGCCCGGTCCAGCGCCCCGTTCACCGCCTGCGCCAGCTGCCGGCCGAGCCGTTCCTGCAGCTGGTCGGTCACCGTCCGCACCACCTGCCGGGCCGCCTCCCTCGACGAGTCCGGGATGGCGCCCCGCAGACCCATCAGGGTGGCCACCAGGTTGACGTCGGGCTCCACCGAGGCCAGCGTCTCCGGCTCGGTCAGCAGCCGCTGCAGCCCGAGCCGGTCCATGGCGTCGGCCTGCATCACCTGCACCACCTTGGACGGGAAGTGGCTGCGGATGTCGCCCAGCCAGCGGGCCACCGAGGGCGCGGAGCGCGCCAGGCTGCCGGGGCCGCGGGCGTCGGCGTCGTAGAGCTCGGTCAGCGCACGGTCGCGCACCAGGTCCTCGCCCTCCAGCTCGACGCCGAGGTCGCCGCCCTCGCCACCCAGCACGAGCCGCCACCGCCGGCGACGGTCCTCCTCCTCGTCCCCGCTCATGCGTCCTCCCCGGTCAGACCCAGCAGCCGGGCCAGCGCCTGCACCGCCGGGTCGGCGCGCACCGGGTCGTAGCCGGCCGCGGCCCGCGCCGGCTCGGCGTCACGGTGCAGCACCTGGCCGATGGTGCGGCGCTCCGCCGGGGCGAAGCCGGCGAAGGTCCGGCGCAGCAGCGGCAGCAGCGCCTCGAAGGTCTCCGCCCCGACCCCGGCCACCCAGGCGTCGACGAGCTCCAGCAGCGTCGGCTCGTGGACCAGCAGCAGGGCGTCCCCGGCCAGCAGGCCGTCCAGGAAGCCGGCGGCGCGGGTGGGGTCCGCTCCCAGCGAGAGCCAGCGCGAGAGCCGGGTCTGCACCACCTCGGTGGGCAGCGCGCCGGCGTCCAGCAGCATCCGGTTGGCCCTGCCGACCACGGCCCCGTGCAGCCCCTCGTCGTCGGCCACCGCCGTCAGCGCCTGGCGCCAGGTGGTGAGCATGTCGGCGTCGTCGAGCAGGATGAGCCCGGCCTCGGCCGACTCCACCACCTGCCGGGCGCGGGCGGCGGCGTCGTCGTCCAGCGCCGAGCAGGCGGCCCGCAGCCCGACGCTGGCCCGACGCACCACGGTCAGCAGCACCCGACCCACCTGCGCGGTGTCGACGCCGCGGACGTCGCCGTAGCGCCGGGTGCGGGCCATCGGCTCCACCGACCCCAGCAGGGTGAGCACGTCCTGCTGCTGGGCGGCCTGCTCGTCCAGGGCCGACACCACCGTCGCCAGGGCGTCGTCGAGCTCGGCCAGCAGGCACTGCTCGACCAGGCCGGCGAGCTGGGTCAGGTCCTCCGCCGTCCGCGCCCGTTCCCGCAGCTTGCCGGCCGCGGCCTGGGCCACCGTGTTGCCGTACAGCCCGGACTCGACCAGGGCGACCGTCAGCTCCGGCTGCCAGCGCAGCTGCCAGGCCTCCTTGAAGGTGCCGGTGCTGGCGCCGGCCTCCACCGGGGTGGCCCAGCGGACGCCGAGGACGCCGAGGCGGTGGAACAGCACCGAGCGGGCGCGGCCGGAGTCCTGTCGCAGGTCGAGCTCGAGCACCTTGGGCTCGGTCGAGACCCGCAGCCGCAGCGACCGCTGCGCCCGGGCCAGGTCGGCGGCCACCGGCGCCATCGGCGTCGACGGCGGCACCTGACCCAGCTCGTCACCGACCACCAGCTGCTCGACGACCAGCCGGAGCGGGACCTCCGAGCCGTCGGTGAGCACGGTACGGGTGGCGTCGAGCAACTCCTCCAGCCCGACGGAGGGACGGCCGCGCAGCACGGCGAGCGCGTCCGCCAGCCGGACCGCCTCGACGACCGAGGCGGGCGCGGCGGACAGGTCCTGCTCGCGCAGCGCCCGCGCCGTCCGCACCAGCCAGCTCGCGCTGGCCGAGTCGGCGACCACCGTGCCGTGACCGGCGCCCGCCGCCGGGGTCTCCGAGCCGCTGCGGGCGTCGGTGTGCTGCCAGTGCTCGAAGAGGTGCTGGTACCACCCGGGGGACCACACCCCGGCCCCGTAGCCGCTCGCCCGGGTCAGCCGGCCGGTGCTCCAGGGCACCCAGGTGGCGGCGACCTTGGCCCGCGGCAGCCGCACCAGCAGCCGCGAGTCGGCCGCGGCCGGCCGACCGGTGGGGTCGACGGCCGGTGCGTGGTAGGCGCCGCAGACGAACGCGACCCGGCGTCGTCCGGCCCTCCACTCCGCGCGCACGGCCTGCCGCATCGCCGCCTCGCGCCGGGCGTTCTCGAGCAGCCAGCGGGGAGCGCTCTCCTCGGGCCTGGTCGCGGCGGGGTCGGCGCCCTCACGCACCGCGGTGACGGCCTCGGCGACCAGGGCGAAGCGGTCGAGCGAGCTGTCGGCGCGGTGCTCGACCGCGTCCTCCCACCAGCGCTCCGGGTCGTCGTAGCCGGCTGCGGTGGCGAGCTCGGCCAGCAGGTCGGGCCGCCACCAGCGCGGCGTCCGGGCGGACCCGCGGTCCCCCGGCTCCTCGTCGGCCCGCTCCTCCCCCTCCGCCGCCGCCCGCTCCCGCTTCTCGGCGGTCCGCTCGCGCTCGAGGGCGAACGCGTGGGTGGCGGCCAGGTCGGCCATCCGCACCGGGACGCCGCGCCCCAGCGCCCAGCGCAGCGCCACCCACTCCGGGGAGAAGGAGGCCAGCGGGTAGAAGAACGCCCGGCTCGGCTCGTCGACGTCGTGCACCAGCCCGGCCACCGGCGGGACCATCGACTCCTCGGCCAGCAGCGGCAGCACCGGGTCGAGCTCGGGCACGCCCTCGACCAGCAGGCTGTCCGGCTGCAGCTCCTCCAGCGCCAGCAGCACCGACCGAGCCGAGCCCGGCCCGTGGTGGCGCACGCCCAGCGCCGTCACCCCGGCGGGCGCCTGCCCACCGGCCGCGACCGCCCCGGCCTCCTCGGCCCCGGCCTCCTCCTCCACCTCAGTCCAGCTCCCGGCACGCCCGGTACAGGTCGGCCCAGGCGGGACGGTCCTTCACCACGGTCTCCAGGTACTCCCGCCAGACCACCCGGTCCTGCACCGGGTCCTTGACGACCGCGCCGACCAGCCCGGCGGCGACGTCGGAGGCGCTGATGCGGCCGTCGCCGAAGTGGGCGGCGAGGGCGACCCCGTTGGTCATCACCGAGATGGCCTCGGCGGTGGACAGGGTGGCCGAGGGCGACTTCACGGTGGTCCGGCCGTCGAGGGTGACCCCGCCGCGCAGCTCGCGGAAGATGGTGACCACCCGCTCGATCTCGGTCATCGCCTCCAGCTCGGCCGGCAGCTCCAGCGCGTCGCCGAGCTGGCGCACCCGCTGGTCGACGATGCGGACCTCGTCGGCGAGCGAGTCCGGCAGCGGCAGCACCACCGTGTTGAACCGCCGCCGGAGCGCGGAGGACAGGTCGTTGACGCCCTTGTCGCGGTTGTTCGCGGTGGCCACCACGTTGAAGCCGCGGACGGCCTGCACCTCGGTGCCGAGCTCGGGCACCGGCAGCGTCTTCTCCGACAGGATCGAGATGAGGGCGTCCTGCACCTCGGCGGGCATCCGGGTGAGCTCCTCGATCCGCACCAGCGCGCCGGTCTCCATGGCGCGCATCACCGGGCTCGGCACCAGCGCGGCACGGCTCGGCCCCTCCGCCAGCAGCCGGGCGTAGTTCCAGCCGTAGCGCAGGGACTCCTCCTGGGTGCCCGCGGTGCCCTGCACCACCAGGGTCGAGGTGCCGGAGATGGCGGCGGCCAGGTGCTCCGACACCCAGCTCTTGGCCGTGCCGGGGACGCCGAGGAGCAGCAGCGCCCGGTCGGTGGCCAGCGAGGCCACCGCGATCTCCACCAGCCGGCGGGAGCCGACGTACTTGGGCGAGACGACCGTGCCGTCGGCCAGCGTGCCGCCCAGCAGGTAGGTGGTGACCGCCCAGGGCGACAGCCGCCACTGGGGCGGGCGCGGCCGGTCGTCGACGGCGGCCAGCGCGGCCAGCTCGGCGGCGTGCTGCTGCTCGGCGTGCGGGCGGACGGCGTCGGTCATCGGAAGGCCTCCCGGATGGAGTCGCTGGCGGACTGGTACTGCAGCACGTGCGCCACCAGGGTGGCGGTCTCCCTGGCCACCACGCGGTCGGTCAGCACCGCCCGCGCGGCGGGGTGCAGCCGGGTGGCCAGCACCTCGACCGGGAGCGCGCCGGTGCCGGCCTCGGCGCGGGCGAGCAGGTCCAGCACGGTCCGGCTGAGCTCCTCGCCCCAAGGTCCCGGTACGTGCAGCAGCGCCTCCGCGCCGACCTGCCGGGCCGCCAGGGTGCCGCGGCGCCGGCCGGCGGTGGCGGCCGAGCGGGCGGTGTCGGCGCGCAGCCGCTGCAGCGCGTGGCGCTCGCGCTGCTCGGCCGGCACCAGGGCGAGCCAGCTGGCGGGCGGGCGGTCGACGAGCTCCCACAGCGCGGTGGCCCAGCCGGCGTCCTGCTGCAGCCCGGTGGCCTCGACCAGCCCCTGCCGGACGGCGGGCTCGGTCACCGCCCGCCAGACCTCGGCCGGCCCGACGCCGAGCTGCTCGGTCCACCACGACAGCGGCGTGCCGGCGGTGAGCTGGGTGAGCCAGTGGTCGGTGCGCGAGCCGCTGGTGGGTTCGTCGAGGCCGTCGCGGACGCCGGACTCGTCGGGTTCGCCGGGCCGGGCCACCTCCACCAGGGGCAGCGCCGAGCGCAGCCGGGCCAGACCCCGTGCTCGGTGGACGGTGACGAGGGCGGCCAGCCGTTCGGTCATCCGTCGCGCACGCCGGGAGCCGGGCAGCCGGCCGAGCGCGGCCACCGCGGCGGCCCGGACGGTCGACGACGGGTCGTCGAGGGCGCGCTCCAGCAGGTCGGCGTCACCGGGGTGCGGCTGCTCGGCCAGCACCGCCAGCAGCGCGGCCCGCTCGCGGGCCCGGTCGGTCCCCCAGCTGCTCTCGACCAGCTCGCGGCCGTGGTCCGGATCGGCGGCGCGCTCGCGGCGCAGCACCGCCGGGCGCGCGCTCGCCGGCAGCCGCGCCCAGTCCTGCTCGCTGGTGGCCCCGGCCGGGTCCTCCTCCTCCGGGCCCTCGGGCAGCCGCCAGTCCGGGTTGGCGGCGGCGAGCCAGCGCAGCCGCGCGGAGTCCACGCGGGCCAGCGCGGCACGCACCGATCGGTCGCGGGTGGCGCGGTCGAGCAGGGCGGGCAGCCGGGCGGCGTCGGGAACCAGCCGGTGCTCGGCGCACGCGCCCAGCCACTGCCGCAGCAGCGGCGCGACCAGCACGGCCGGGACCGGCGGCTGCTCGAGCAGCAGCCGCAGCAGCTGGTCGGCCTCCGCGGGTGCGAGCGGGTGCCGCTCGGGCGGCGCCGGCGCCGCCGGGCTGTCCGGCGAGGGCGTCAGCCCGGCCCGCACCGCCGCCTGCCAGAGCGCGGCGCTGTCCAGCAGCCGCTGCTCGCTGCGGTCGGTGTCGGGCAGCGGCCAGCCGGCCGGCGGGGGCGGCGGTGGGCGCCTCGAGGTGCCGACCAGGGCGGCGGAGACGAGGGCCGCCTGCCAGCCGGTGTGGTCGCCGGCGCTCACACGACCACCGCCGCTCCCGCGGGCAGACCGGTGACGGCGGGCGCCCCGGTGACGGTGAGGGGGCGCAGCGCCGCGCCGGTGAGCTCGGCCACGAGGTCGACCGGGTGGCCGCCGGTGCGGGCGGCGAGGGACCAGACGTCGGCGTCCCCGGTCAGCGGCAGCGACCACCCCTCGCGGTCGACCAGCCGGGCCGGCGGGTCGGTGCGGAGGGCGACGCCGGCCAGGTGCACGAGGCACACGGTCAGCCAGGGCTGGTGCACCAGCAGGTCCGCCCGCTGCTGCAGCGCCTCGGCCAGCGTCCGCGGCGTCGGCCAGGGCACCGGGGTGTCGGCCGGGCGCGGCTCGTCGAGGAGCAGCCCACGCCGCGGGCGGTGGCCGGGGTAGCAGGCCAGCGTGGCGGTCAGCGACGCCCCGGTGGTCTGCGGCAGCGGCAGCCCGGCGCCGCCGGCGGCGAAGTCGAGCAGCTGCACCGTCTCCCCCGTGCGGCGGCCGTGCAGCCAGGTCCGCTGCTGCTGCAGCCGGCCGTCGTCGCTGCGGTGGGTGCCGAGCACCAGCCAGTCGTCGGCGGTGGCCGGACCGGCGCGGACCTCGTCGCGGGGCACGGGCCAGCCCACCACGGTGCGCAGGTCGCCGAGCTGGTCGGCGTCCAGGTCGGTGCGTCGTCGCCAGGCCCGTACCACCGCCCACAGCCGGCCGGTGACCGCGAGCAGGTGCTCGCTCCAGTCCTCGCGCGAGACGACGTCGGAGCCGAGGTCGCGGACGGTCTGGGCCAGACCGGGCAGCTGGGCGTCGACGAGCCGCGCGCCGGCCTGGTCCCACCAGCTCCCAGGACGGGCGCGGGCCGCACCCAGACCGGTCCGGGCCAGGTCGCCCAGCCACAGCGCCAGCTCCTCCACGCCGGCGTCCATCAGCTGCAGCCGCCTCTGCAGCCGGGCGGCCTGCGCCTGCGGGTCCGGGGTGCGTCCGGGCGTGGCGACGCTCTCCCGCGCGCTGCGACGGGCCGACCACCCGACGGCGAAGTCGGCGACCTCGTCCCCGCCGGCCAGCGTCCCGCCGGGTTCGAGCGCCCCCTGCGACCAGAGCAGCAGCAGCGCGAGGGCGTGCTTGCAGGGGACCTTGCGGCTCGGGCACGTGCAGCGCCAGGCGGGGGCGACGAGGTCCACGCTCACCTGGTACGGCGTCCGTCCCGAGCCCTGGCACCGGCCCCACAGCAGCACCTCGTTGGCCCCGCAGCCCGACCAGGGGCCGGGGGTGGCCAGCTTGCGGGCAGCGGCGAGCACGGCGGTGTCGGGCGCAACCCGCTCGACCTGTGCCCTGCTCCACCGGTCCACGCCGAGAGCCTACGGTCAGCGGCCCCGCGGCCACCGCCGGCCGTGGTTGGGTGGGGCCATGAGCACCCTGTGGACGGTCCTGACCGCCCTCACCGCCGTCCTCGCCGCGGCCGCCGGAGGCGCGTTCCTCACCTTCTCGACCTTCGTGCCGGCCGGGCTGGACCGGCTGCCGGCGCGGGAGGCGATGGCGGCCATGCAGGGCGTCAACGTGGCCGCTCCCCGGTCGGCCTCGTTCATGGTGCTGCTCTTCGGCCCCGCCGTGCTCGGGGTCGTGCTGGCGGTGCAGGCGGTGCTGAGCTGGCAGGGCACGTCGTCGGCGCTGCTGCTCGCCGGCGCCCTGGTGCACGTGGTCGGCGTGGCGGGGACGACGGTCGTCTTCTCCGTGCCCCGCAACGACCGGCTGGCCGCGATGGACCCCGACCAGGACGCCGGGGCCTGGGCGGGCTGGCGGCGCAGCTGGGTGGCGGGCAACCACGTCCGCACGGTCAGCGGTCTGCTGGCCGGGGCGCTGCTGCTCGCCGCCCTGCTGTGAGCGGCCGGGACGCTCAGCCGCGGCCGAGGTGGCGCAGCAGGAACTCCACGGCCGCGGGGTAGGCGTCGAGCCGGTTCACCCGCTTGGCCAGCCCGTGGCCCTCGTCGGCGTACACCTTGAGCTCGTGGGGGATGCCCCGGGCGGCGAGCGCGGCGGTGATCTGCTCGGCCTCCGACAGCGGCACCCGGGGGTCGTTGGCGCCGTGGATGACGAACAGCGGCGCCCGCAGCTGGTCGAGGTAGGTGATCGGGGAGGCCCGCTCCAGCAGCTCGCGGTCCCGCTCCAGGCTGCCGTACTCGCGCTCGCGGTAGGCCCGCCGGTAGCCGGAGGTGTTCTCCAGGAAGGTGACCAGCGAGGAGATGCCGACGATGTCCACCCCGGCCGCCCACCGCCCGGGCTGCATGGTCGTGCCGGCCAGCACCATGTAGCCGCCGTAGGAACCACCCCACAGCGCCGACCGCTCCGGGTCGAGACCGAGGCCGGGGAGCCAGTCGTGCAGGGCGGCCAGGTCGGCCACCGAGTCCAGCCGCAGCTCGACGTCGTCGAGGCTGTACCAGCGCTTGCCGTAGCCGGTGGAGCCGCGCACGTTGGGGACCAGCACGGCGAACCCGCAGAGGGCCAGCGCCTGCACCACCGGGTTGAACAGCCGGGTGGCCATCGACTCCGGGCCGCCGTGCACCACCAGCACCGACGCCCCGGCGACCCCCGGGACCTCCACCGGCGGGCGGAACAGGAAGCAGGGCACGAGCTCGTCGT
>NZ_WPCU01000002.1:33176-114567 GCF_009742705.1 Auraticoccus cholistanensis | reverse complement strand
CGCCGTAGCGCTCGATCTCGATCTGCTCCAGGCTCTTGCCCCGGGTCTCGGGGGCGCCGATGGTGCCGATCAGCAGCGCGCCGACCAGCAGCGCCAGGATGAGCACCCCGACGACGTGCAGGCCGACGGCGCCGAGCAGCACCGGGAACCACAGGCTCAGCACGCCGACCATCACCCGGGCGGTCAGGAACAGCACGCCCTGCGCGCTGGCCCGGTAGCGGGTGGCGAAGAGCTCGGCGGTCCACAGCCCGTAGAAGGCCTGCGCGCCGATGCCGGAAGCCAGACCCCAGACGACGGCGAAGAAGACGAGGGAGAACCAGCCGGCGGGGCCGAAGATCAGCACCACCCAGGCGAGGATCCCCGCCAGCGCGCCGACGAAGTACAGCCAGCGGCGGCTGACCCGGTCGCCCAGGCGCATGAAGCCGAAGTAGGTGCCGGCCACCGTGCAGCCCCAGACCAGCACCTGCAGCAGGTACTGCGAGCGGGCGTCCTCCAGCCCGGCGGCCTCGTAGACCCGCGGCTGGAAGATGCCGGCCTGGCCCGCCACGGTGTTCCACAGCCCGTAGACCCCGACCAGGAACAGCAGCGCGAGCAGGTTCACCCGCCGGGTGAACAGCTCGCCCAGACCGGTGAGGAAGGACGGCCGGTCGACGGCGTCGCGGGACTCGGTCCACCGGCGGGACTCCGCCAGGCCGCGGCGCACCCACCAGGTGATGAAGGCGACGACGAAGAGGTGGGCGAAGATGATGCGGCTGCCGGTCAGGCCCAGCGGCTCCAACGCCGCGGCCAGCAGGAACCCGATCATCGGGCCCACCGACCAGGCCAGCTGGGCCGTCCCGACGTGGGCGGCGCGCTGGTGGTCCGGCGCCTCCTCGGCGATGTAGGTCCAGGAGGCGGTGACGCCGGCGCCCACGGCGATGCCGGTCAGCACGAAGGCGACCAGCAGCATCGAGAAGCTGGCGGCGAAGACGGCCAGCAGCACCCCGACCATGTACAGCACGAGGTCGTAGGTGTAGATGAACTTGCGGCCCAGCCGGTCGCAGAGCGGCCCGCCGATGGCCGCACCCGCCGCCGCGCCGAACGCGTTCGCGCTGACGGCGGCCAGCAGGCCGACCGCGCTGTCGGTGAGACCGAACTCGGCCTGCCACAGGCCCAGGCTGGTGGCGATCGCGATGATCGACCCGGCCTCGATGTAGTTCGACATGGAGACCGCGACGGTGGCCTTCCACCCCGTGGTCCGTGCTGTCGTCGTCACGACTCTCCTCCTCCGTGGGCCCGCGCGGGCCGCCGAACACCCTAACCTGCCGTGAATCGTTTCAAGAAGCGTGGTGCCGGTGGGCCAGACTGGCGGGCATGGGAGCCTGGGAACACCTGCGGGTCGTGGTGCGGGAGACGGTGCGCCGGCACCCGGCGGAGGGCTCCTCGCGGGTGGCGGTCCGGGCCGCGCTGACCATGCTCGTGCCGCTGCTGGTGCTGGCCGCGGCCGGACGGCTGGAGTGGGGTCTGTACGCGACCTTCGGCGCCTTCGCCTCCCTCTACGGCGGACGGCTGCCTCTCCCGGGCCGCTGGCGGGTGCAGCTGCGGCACGGTGCGCTGCTCAGCACCCTGGTCGTCGTCGGCACCGCGGTCGCGCTGAGCCCGCACCGCGGCTGGCTGTCGGTGCCGGTGGCCGCAGCGGTCGCCGGTGCGGCGGCGCTGCTGTCGGACCGGCAGGGCTGGCGACCACCGGGCGCGCTGTTCCCGGTCTTCGCGGTGTCGGCGTGCGCCTCGGTGCCCGCGGCACCGGCCGGGCTGGTCGCCGCGGCGGTCGTCGGCGTCGCGACGGCCGCGTGGGCGGTGCTGCTGGGGGCGCTCGAGCAGCGGCTGCTGCCGGCGGCTCCCCGCACCCCGCCACCGCCGGTGCCGACCGCCGGGAGGCCGGGCGTGCGGGCCGCCCGCTGCGCCGGTGCCGTCGCGCTGGCCGGGGCGCTGGCCACCGCCTCCGGCACGGGTCACCCGTACTGGGCGATGGTCGCCGCCGTGGTGCCGATGTCCGCGGCGACGGTGCACACCCAGCTGGCCCGCGGGGTGCAGCGCGCGGTGGGGACGGTGCTCGGCCTGGTGCTGGCCGCCGCCCTGCTGAGCCTCCCGCTGCCCGTGCTGGCGGTGGTGCTGCTGGCCGCCGTGCTGCAGGGCGTGGCCGAGCTGCTGGTGGGACGCAACTACGCCGCGGCGCTGGTGGTCATCACGCCGCTGGCGCTGCTGATGGGCCAGCTCGCGGTCCCGCACCCGGTGGGCGAGCTCGTCGGCGACCGGCTGGTCCAGACCCTGCTGGGCGTGGTCGTCGGTCTGGCCGCCGTGGTCTGGGTGCGCGACCGCAGCGCGCAGCCCGGCTGAGTCCGCCCGGCCGGGCCGCCGCCGGGCGGCCGGACGGCTCAGAGGAAGTCGGCCGGGTCGAACTCGTCGATGGGGATGATCCGCAGCCGAGGCAGCCGCTCGTTGAAGGCCTTGACGTCGTACTCCATGTCGAAGAACTGCAGCCCGCGCTCCCCCAGCGCGGTGAACCCGACGTTGCGGAACTCGTTGAAGCCGATGACCGCCGTCCGGCGGGTGCCGACCAGGGCCTCCATCTGGGGCAGGAAGTCGCCGTCGTTGCTGGTCAGCACCACGTCGGCGTCCCGGGAGGCAATCTCCTCCAGGGTCCGCTGGATGGCGATGTCGACGACCTTCTCGTCCGGCGAGCCGGTCAGCGGCACCGGCGTGAAGCCGATGGCGGTCAGCGCCTGCACGAACGGCATCGGCAGGTCGCCGGCCACGTTGAGGAAGAACAGGCCCTTGACCGGCTGGGCCCAGGCCTCCTGCACGAAGGCCAGCAGCCGCTCCCAGCGGGGCCGCTCGTGGGGCTGCGGACGCCGCCGCAGGATGGAGCCGCCGAGGGTGGCGTCGATGTTCTCCCCGTCGATGAGCAGGTACGTCCGACGCGCGGCCTCAGCGGCAACCATGGCGGTGACAATACGCCGTCGGCACGCCGGCGGGCCGCAGGTGCGCCGAACGGCGGGAGGTCCCGCCGCCGGGACGGCGACGGGACCTCGTGGGTGTGGGAAGCGAGCGAGCGGCTCAGGAGGCCGTGGCCTCGATGCTGGCCTGCTGCTGCTCGTCCTTGCGGCTGATCTCCACGCGCCGCGGCTTGGCGCGCTCGGCCACCGGGATCACGACGCTCAGCACGCCGTTGTCGTAGCTGGCGCTGATGCCCTCGGTGTCGATCCCCTCGCCCAGCGAGACCTGGCGACGGAACCGGCCGGCGAAGCGCTCGGACGTCAGCCACTGCACGCCCTCCTCGGTGCGGGCCGTGCGCTCGGCGGTGACGGTCAGGGTGCCGTTGTCGATGCTGACGTCGACCGAGCCGGGGTCCACCCCGGGCAGGTCGGCCAGCAGGACGTAGTGGTCACCGGACTTGTACAGGTCGACCGGCATGAAGCGCGGTACCCGACCGCCCTCGGTTCCCAGACCCATGAGCTGCTTGGCCATGGCGTCGAAGTCGGCGAACGGGTCGAAGCGAAGCACAGCGATCACCTCCCACATGTGCTCAGGCCCGGCCCCTCTGGCCGGAGCCAGCTGTGCTACCTGGCTCCATTTTTAGCACTCACCACCAGAGAGTGCTAAGCGCTGTTCGCTCTAGGCGAACGGCTCCGAGGTCGCCGGCACGGCCGTCAGGCGGCGTCCAGCACCCGCTCCGGAGGGACGCTGTCGAGGCCGAGCGCGCGCGCCACCGAGGCGTTGGTGAGCTGTCCGGCGTGGGCGTTGAGACCGGGCCGCAGCGCGGGCACGGCCCCCAGGGCGTCCCGCCAGCCGCGGTCGGCCAGCTGCAGCACGTAGGGCAGGGTGACGTTGGTCAGCGCGTTGGTGGAGGTGCTGGGGACAGCCCCGGGCATGTTGGCCACGCAGTAGAAGACGGTGTCGTGCACCCGGTAGGTGGGCTCGGCGTGGGTGGTCGGGCGGGAGTCGGCGAAGCAGCCGCCCTGGTCGATCGCGATGTCCACCAGCACCGCCCCGGGCTTCATCCGCGACACCAGCTCGTCGCTGACCAGCGTCGGCGCCTTGGCGCCCGGAACCAGCACCGCGCCGATCACCACGTCGGCACCCAGGCAGTGCTCCTCGACGGCGTAGAGGCTGGAGGTGACGGTGCGCACCCGGCCGCCGAACTGCACCTCCAGCTCGCGCAGCCGGGGCACGCTGAGGTCGAGGACGGTGACGTCGGCGCCCATGCCCAGCGCGATCGTCGCCGCGTTGCTGCCCGAGACCCCGCCGCCCAGCACCACCACCCGCGCGGGTGGCACGCCCGGGACGCCACCGGGCAGGACGCCGCGCCCCCCGCTGTGCCGCATCAGGTGGTACGCCGCGACCTGGGGAGCCAGCCGGCCGGCGACCTCCGACATCGGGGCCAGCAGCGGCAGCGAACCGTCGGGCAGCTGCACGGTCTCGTAGGCGATGGCAGTGGTGCCGCTGGCCAGGATGGCGTCGGTGCCGGGGCGGTCGGCGGCCAGGTGCAGGTAGGTGAACAGCACCTGGCCCTCGCGCAGCCGCGGGTACTCCTCGGCGACGGGCTCCTTGACCTTGAGCAGCAGCTCGGCGGCGTCCCAGACGTCCTCCGCCGTGGGCACGAGGGTGGCGCCGGCGGCGGCGTACGTCTCGTCGGTGATCGCCGACCCCAGTCCCGCCCCGCACTGCACCAGCACCTGGTGGCCGTGGCGGACCAGCTCGTGCACCCCGGCCGGGGTGATCGCCACCCGGTACTCGTGGTTCTTGATCTCGGTGGGCACGCCGACGCGCATGCTGTCTCCTCCGGTGGAGCGGCTGGATCTCGATCATGTCACGTCTGACGAGATCTTCTACGGCCTCCTACCCGTCCGACAGCAACATCACCGGCGATCGCACGCCGGGACGCCTCAGCGGGATGGCAGCCGGGTGGCCAGCAGCTCGAGCACGTGCTGGTACTCCGCGCCCACGGCCCGGGTCATCCCCAGCTCGCAGGTGCGGTTGCAGCTGGCGTGGGCGTCCGCGCCGGCGGCCCGCACCTCCGCGGCCTCCGGTGCGGTGGCGGAGGCGGTCAGCTCGGGGTGCAGCAGCCCCCGGTCGCCGGCGAAGGCGCAGCAGCCCCAGTCCAGGGGCACGTGGACGTCCTCGGCGACCGCCGAGGCCACCGCCACCAGGTCGGCGTCCAGACCGAGCTGGCGCGAGGAGCAGGTGGGGTGGACGCTGAGGCGGCGCAGCTTCTCGACCGCGGGCAGCCGCGGCAGCACGTGCTCGGCGACGAACGCCACCGCGTCGACCACCACGACGCCCGCCCCGCGCAGCGCCTTCACCAGGCCCTCGGTGCAGCTGGAGGCGTCGGTGACCAGCGGCAGCTCCCCCTCACGGGTGGCGCGCAGCACGGCGGTGCGCAGCTTCTGCTGCATCACCGCGTAGCCGTCGGGCAGCCCCTTGGACGACCAGGGGGTGCCGCAGCACAGCGAGTCGACCTCGGGCGGCACCGCCAGGCGGACGCCGGCGCGGGCGCACAGCTCCTGCAGGCTCCACTGCACCCCAGGCGCGCCGTCGGGGGGGCCGAACATGGCGCCGACGCAGGCCGGCAGGTAGACCGCGTCCACGGTGTCGCCGGGGTGGCGCAGCAGCTCGCCGGCGGCGCGGCTGCGGGCGGTGCCGCCGCCGGGCAGCTCGGGCGACCACTGCGGCAGCAGCTCGTGGGGGACGACGCCGCGGGCGGCACGGTTGAGGGCCGTCACCACGGGCACCACCGGGGCGGGCACGGCGGCAGCCGTGGACAGCCCCGCCGCGCCGGCCCGGCTGGCGACGTCCCAGTGCCGGGCGGCGGTGGTCCAGCCGCGGCGGCCGGCGGCGGTGTGGTCGTCGCGCCGGAGCCGGCGCACCAGGTCGCCGGTGTTGATCAGCACCGGGCAGGCGGTCTGGCACATGCCGTCCACGGCGCAGGTCTGCACCCCGTCGTACTCGTACTGCTGCTCCAGCGCCTCGGCCAGCTCGGTGTCCCCCGCGGCCAGCGCCTTCTGCTCGGCCCGCCGGGCCACGATCCGCTGCCGGGGCGTCATCGTCAGGTTGCGGCTGGGGCAGACCGGCTCGCAGTACCCGCACTCGACGCAGCGGTCCACCTCCTCCTCCACCGGCGGGGTGAGCTTGATGTGGCGCAGGTGCGCCTCGGGGTCGTCGTCGAGCAGCACCCCCGGGTTGAGCGTGCCGGCCGGGTCGACGAGCTGCTTCACCTCGCGCATCACCGCGTACAGCTCGTCGCCGAACTGACGGCGCACGTAGGGCGCCATCACCCGTCCGGTGCCGTGCTCGGCCTTGAGCGAGCCGCCGTGGCCCAGCACCAGGTCGACCATCGACTCGGTGAAGTCGGCGTAGCGGCGCAGCGACTCCTCCCCCTCGAACCGGTCGGTGAGCATGAAGTGGACGTTGCCGTCCTTGGCGTGGCCGAAGATCACCGAGTCGCGGTAGCCGGAGGCGTCGAAGAGGGCGGTGAGCTCGGTGCAGGTGTCGGCCAGCGCGGCCACCGGGACGGCGATGTCCTCCAGCAGCGCGGTGGTGCCGGACGGCCGGGCCCACGCCACGGAGGTGAACAGGCCCTTGCGCAGCTTCCACAGCTGGGCGCGGACGGCGGCGTCGCGGGTCAGCGTCGCCGGGGCGGCGAGCGGCAGCTGGCGCATCAGCCGGGTGCCGCCCTCGGTCAGTGCGGCCAGCTCGTCGGCGTCGTCGGACTGGTACTCCAGCAGCAGCGCCGCCTGCCGCTCCACCTGCAGCACCGCGACCGCGGGCGGGACGTCGGCCAGCGACTGCCCGACCCGCAGCGAGGTGGCGTCCAGCAGCTCCAGCGTGGCCGCCCCGGACTCCACCAGGGCCGGCAGCGACCGGTTGGCGGCGGCCAGGTCGTCGAAGACCAGCAGGGTGGACGCCGCCTGGCTGCGCAGCGGCACGGTGCGGAAGGTGGCCTCGGCCACGAACCCGAGGGTGCCCTCGGAGCCGACCACCAGGTGGGCGAGGATCTCGGCCGGGGAGTCGAAGTCGACGAAGGCGTTGAGGCCGTAGCCCATGGTGTTCTTCATCGAGTACTGGGCGGCGATGGTCGCCATCGACGCCGGGTCGGCGCGCACCCGGTCGCGCAGCCGCAGCAGCCCGGCGGCGAGGGCCGGCTCCCGGTCGGCGAGCAGGGCGTCGGCGTCCGGCGCGCCGGTGTCGACCACGGTGCCCGAGGGCAGCACCAGCACCATCGACTCCAGCGTGCGGTAGCTGTTCTCGGTGGTGCCGCAGGCCATGCCGGAGGAGTTGTTGGCGATGACGCCGCCGATGGTGCAGGCCACCTCGCTGGCGGGGTCGGGGCCGAGCTTGCGCCCGTAGCGCGCCAGGTGCGCGTTGAGCGTCCGCACCGTCACCCCCGGCTGCACCCGGACCCGGGCGCCGTCGTCGAGCACGGTGACGTCGGTGAAGTGGCGTCGGACGTCGACCAGGATGCCGTCGGTCACCCCCTGCCCGGACAGGCTGGTGCCGCCGGAGCGCAGCGTGAGCGGGACGCCCAGCCGGGCGCTGGTGCGGAACAGCCGACCCACCTCGGCGGCGTCGCGGGCGACCACCACGGCCTCGGGCGTGAGCAGGAAGTGCGAGGCGTCGTTGCCGATGGAGAAGCGGTCGAGCTCACGGCTGCGCAGCTGCTCCGGCCCGACCTGCCGGGCGAGCTCGGCCAGCAGGGTGGTCCGGTCGGCGCGCACCGGACCTGGCGGGGGCGCGGTGGTCAGGCTGGTCACCTGCGCACCCTACGTCGGCCGCGACCCGGGCCTGCCCCCGTGGTCGTGCTCGGGCGGCCCAGGAGCGGGACCGCAGAGGTACGCCCGTCGCCGGCCCCGGCGAATAGGGTGGTGGACCAGGCGTGGCGGACCAGCGGAAGGAGTTGCCGTGCTCGAGCTGCGGCAGTTCCACCCGCTGCTGCCCCCACGCGAACCGGCCCCGGAGAACGCCTGGTCGCGCGACCTGCTGATCACCCTGGTCGCCTTCGTGCTCTGCTTCGCCATCGGCGCGGCCGACGGGCTGGGGACGGGGCTCGTCGCGGCGCTGATCACGCTGCCGCTGGTCGTGCGCCGGCACCACCCGATGCTGATGCTCTACGGCTGCGCGCTGGCCGCGCTGCCGCAGCTGCTGCTGCCGAACATCCAGTTCAGCGTGGTGGTCGTCCCCTTCGTGGTCTACAACGTGGCCCGCTGGGTGGAGCCCTCGGCGTCGGCGCGGCTGTCGGTGGTCATCGGGCTGCTCGGCTCGGTGCTGGGCCCGCTGGCCTGGACCGCCGGCTACGGCGTGCTGTCCCAGGGCCCCGACCTGGCGCTGTACTGCATCAGCTGCATGACCACGGTGCTGATCGCCTACGTCATCGGGCGGCGCCGTCACGAGGCCATCCGCTCCACCCAGGAGCGGCGGGTGGCCGAGGAGACGACGCTGCGGATGCAGCTGGCCGCCACCGAGCAGCGGGCCCGCGCCGCGGAGGTCAACGAGCGCAACCGGATCGCCCGCGAGCTGCACGACATCGTGGCCCACTCGCTGTCGGTGATCGTCGTGCAGGCCGAGGGCGGCCGGGCGCTGGCGGCCAAGCGGCCCGAGCTGGCGGCCGACGTCCTCGACACCATCGCCGAGACCTCGCGGGAGTCGCTGGTGGAGATGCGCCGCATCGTCGGCGTGCTGCGCAACGGCCCCGACGGCGGACCCACCGACTGGAAGCCGGCACCCGGGCTGGCCGACATCGCCGACCTGGTCTCCCGCACCACCGACCGGGCCCGGCTCGAGGTCCGCGGCGCGCTGCCCGCGGTGGGCCAGACCCTGGGGCTGACGGTCTACCGGGTGGTGCAGGAGGCGCTGACCAACATGCTCAAGCACGGCGGGCCGGACGCCCGCGCCCAGGTCGTGCTCGACTGCACCCAGCCCGGGGTGGTGCACGTCAGCGTGGTCGACGACGGCCGCGGGTCCGCGACCGGCTCCGACGGGCAGGGCAACGGGCTGCGGGGCATGAACGAGCGCGTCCAGCTGGTGGGCGGACGGCTGCTGGCCCGCCCGCGCCCGTCCGGCGGGTTCGAGGTCCGGGCCAGCTTCCCCACCGGCGCACCCCGCCCACCGGCCCCGCAGCGCAGCCCCGCCCGCACCACCGAGCTGGGGACGCCGCCGCGCCCGGAGTGGGCCGCACCCGCCCGCCCGGCGCCGCCGGTGCCCCGCCCCCCCATCAGCGCCGGGGAGCGGGCACCCGGCTGGCCGGCCGGCGCGGACCGTCCGCCGGCGGTGCGTCCGCCCGCCCCGGCCGCCCTCCCCTCCTCGACGGCCCGCCCGCAGCCCCCGCCGCGCCCCACGCCGCCGCGCCCGACGCCGGCGCGCCCCCGTCCGACCCCGGACGAGGAGCCGACCGTCAGCCTCGACACCCAGCCCACGGTGCGGCTCGACCTCGACTCCCAGCCCACCCAGGTCCTGCCGACCGTCCGCGACGACCCCCGCCCCGACCAGAGAGGCCGCCCGTGAGCCCCACCCGTGTCTTCCTCGCCGACGACCAGTCCCTGGTCCGAGGCGGATTCCGGATGCTGATCGAGGCCGAGGACGACCTGGCCGTGGTGGGTGAGGCCTCCGACGGGGCGCAGGCGGTGCGGGCGCTGTCCTCCGCGCCCGCCGACGTGGTGCTGATGGACATCCGGATGCCGGTCATGGACGGCGTGGAGGCCACCCACCGGCTGGTGCACTCGGGCAACCCGACCAAGGTGCTGGTGCTGACCACGTTCGACCTCGACGAGTACGTCTTCGCCGCCCTCAAGGCCGGCGCCAGCGGGTTCCTGCTCAAGGACGCCCGCCCGGAGGAGCTGCTGTCGGCCATCCGCGACGTGGCCGCCGGCGACGCGGTGATGTCGCCCAGCGTCACCCGGCGGCTGCTGGAGCACGTCGTCCCGACGCTGCCGTCGGCCCCGGGCGACCGGGCACCCGACCCGCGGCTCGGCCTGCTCACCGAGCGGGAGCGGGAGGTGCTGGTCGAGATCGCCCGTGGGGCCACCAACGGCGAGATCGCCCGGACCCTCTACATGGCCGAGGGCACGGTGAAGACCCACATCGGGCGGCTGCTGGCCAAGCTGGAGTGCCGCGACCGGGTCGGGCTGGTGCTGTTCGCCTTCGAGACCCGGCTCGTCGAGCTCTGACCCCGGGCCGGCCTCCGAGCGGGGGCGGCACCCGGTTGAGGGCGGGCGGGGCGGGTACCGCTGCGGCTGAGGACGCGGGTCGCCGAGGACGGAGGAGGAGCCGGTGCGGCGCTACGCGGGGCTGGTCCTGGGCTGGGCGCTGGTGGTGCTCGGCCTCGCGGCGCTGGTGCTGCCCGGACCGGGGCTGATCCTGCTCGCCGCCGGGCTGGCGGTGCTGGCCCACCACTACGCCTGGGCCCGCCGACGGCTGCAGCCGGTGCAGCGGCGCGCCCGCCAGGCCGCCCGGACGACGGTGAAGACGCCGGCTCACCTGGCGCTGGCCGTGCTCATCGCCCTCGGCACGGTCGGCACCGGGCTGGTGTGGGGTCTGCGACCGGCGGCGCCGGGGTGGTGGCCGCTCTCGGAGCGGTGGTGGCTGCCCGGCGGCTGGGGCGTGGCCTCCAGCCTGATGGCCTCCGGCGTGCTGGCGCTCGGGCTGGTGGTCTGGAGCTGGCTGAGGTTCCGGCCCGGTCAGCCCGAGGCCGAACCCGAGCCCGAGGAGGCCCGCACCGGCTAGCGGCCCGGGCGGGCGGCCGAGGAGGCCAGCTCGACCAGCGTGCTGCGGACGGCCACCCCGGTCAGCGGCAGCGGCAGGCGGCCGGCCATGGTGGCCATCGCCCGCAGCGTCCGCGCGGGGTCGGCGCGCTCGGACAGGTAGCCGCGCTGCAGCTCCACGGGCAGGTCGAAGAAGGCCTCGAAGAAGGCCACCGTGCCGGCGGGCGACAGCGACAGCAGGGTGCGCAGCCCCGCCTGGCGCAGCCGCCGGGCGGCGCGGGCCGGCGCCGGCCAGAGGGCCCGGCGGGGGTCCCCGCCCGCGGCGACCGCCGTGGCGACCGTCTCGGCCTCCCGCAGCGACACCGCCACGCTGTAGCCGGTCGCGGGGTGCATCAGACCGCCCCGGGCGCCGAAGGCCACCGGGCCGCCGGGCTCGTCGGCACCCGGCTCGGGCTCCACCGAGAAGCGGACGTGCTCGACCCGCTCGTAGCCGGACAGGACGATGCCGCGCCCCGCCAGCCGGGTCTCCAGCCGCTGCCGCAGCTCGCGCATCCCCAGCGCCGGACGTCCCACCAGGCAGGTCTCCTCCAGCAGCGTGTCCTGCTCGTCCAGGGCCACGGCGTAGAGGAAGGAGGCCGGCGCCCCGGGCGCCGCGCCGTGGTCCGGCCGCCAGTCCATCAGCCAGCTGCCGCCCAGCACCCGCTCGGCGGAGGCCCGCGACACCACCACGCCGACCGCCGTCTGCTGGGCCCGCGCCGGGTCGAGGGAGGCGCCGCGGGCGTCCAGCACGTACCGGGCCCGCAGCTCGGTGCCGTCGGCCAGCCGCACCCGCTCGGCCGTGGCGGAGACGGCCCGCTGGGCGAGGACGGTGACACCGTCGAGACGCAGCGAGTCCTGCAGCCGGGCGGTGCTGAGCACGACGTACTCGCGCTCGAGCACCCGTTCGGTGCGGGTCCGGACCCGCGGGCGGAACCGCGTGCTGACGGCTCCAGGCTCCAGCCAGGACGGCAGCTCGTCCGCCCAGGCGGCGTAGGTGGGGGTCCAGCGACGGTCGGGGGCCGGGTCGCAGGCGACCACCTCCAGCCCGCGACGGGCCAGCCGGGAGGCCAGGGCGCGGCCGGAGGGGCCCAGCCCGAGCACCACCACGTCCGCCACGACGCCACCGTAGACGCCCGCGGCGTGCCGTTGGCCGGGCAGGGCAGAGTGGGTCCATGGGACGTCGCTGCGTGGTCGTGACCGTGGCCGCCGCGGTGCTGCTGACCGCGGCCTGCACCGGCACCGCTCCGGAGGCGGCGCCTCCCGCCGGCACGAGCACCGCGCCGGCCCCGTCGGCCGGGTCACCGACCCCCGCACCCCGGGCCACCCCCACCCCCACTCCTGCTCCCACGCCCGAGCCGACTCCCGACACCTGGCCCGGGCTGGAGGTCGAGGTGCTGGCCGACGACCTGGAGCTGCCCTGGGACGTCGACCAGCTGGCCAGCGGTGAGCTGCTGGTCACCGAGAAGGACCGGCACCGCATCCTGCTGGTCGACGGGGACGACCGCCGGGTGGTGGCCGAGGGCCCCGAGGACGTCTGGTCCAGCGGCGAGACGGGGCTGATGTCGATCGCGGTCGACCCCCGCGACGACGACCGCTTCCTCACCTGCAGCGGATACTCCGACGGCAGCACCACCGACGTGCGGGTGGTGGAGTGGACGCTGGCCGAGGACCGCCGCAGCGCCGAGGAGGGCGAGGCGCTGATCACCGGCATCGGCAGCACCACCGGCCGCCACGGCGGCTGCCGCATCGTCGTCGACGACCGGACCCTGTGGGTCGGCACCGGCGACGCGGCCGTGGGCACCAACCCGCGCGACCTCACCAGCCTCAACGGCAAGGTGCTGCGCGCCGACGCCCGCACCGGTGAGCCGCTGCCGGACAACCCCTTCGCCGACGCCGAGGACGAGGACCAGCGGCTGGTCTACAGCTACGGCCACCGCAACGTGCAAGGGCTGGCGCTCCGCGGCGACACGCTGTTCTCGGCCGAGCACGGCCCCGACGTCGACGACGAGGTCAACGTCGTCACGGCCGGTGGCGACTACGGCTGGCACCCGGTGCCTCCGGGCGGCGGCGAGGGCTACGACGAGTCGGTGCCGATGACCGACCAGGACCTGGACGGGAAGCAGGTGGAGGCCGTCTGGAGCTCCGGCGACCCGACCCTGGCCACCTCCGGTCTGGCCGTGGTGGAGGGTGCGGAGTGGGGCCGCTACGCCGGCGGGCTCGCCGTGGCTACCCTCAAGGCCCAGCAGATGGTGTTCCTGCCGGTCGACGAGGACGGCGAGGTCGGCGAGGCCCGCGTGCCGGAGGAGCTGACCGGGTACGGCCGGCTGCGCTCGGTCCGTCAGGCCCAGGACGGCTCGCTGCTGGTCACCACCTCCAACGGCAGCGGCGACCAGCTGCTGAGGGTCACGCCGGAGGGGTGAGCAGGCCGACCACCTCGTCGTCGTCGAGCCGGCCGTCGGCCACCAGGGCGGTGAAGCGCCGGGTCAGCGGCTGCTCCCGGCTGGTGACGGCCGGGCTGGACCAGGCCAGCGACGACCCGAGCGCCGGGTAGTCCCGGACGCGGACGAACCACGGGTCGGCCGCGGTGGTCTCGTCGGCCCCGGCCAGGGCGAGGGTGACGTCCCCGCCCTCGACCGTCCCGGACCAGGCCACCCAGGGGGCGACCGAGCCGTGCACGGCCTCCTCGCCGGTGGCGGCGGCGGTGCGCAGGTGGACGTCGGTGCTCCGCGGCAGCCGCCAGGTCAGCCCGCCGTAGCCGCCGCCCTCGCGGCCGTGGGAGCCGGGGGAGCCGAGCTCGACGGCGTCCGTCCCGGACGGGGTGAGGGTGAACTCCAGCTCGAAGGCCCAGGCGCGGGGGTCCGCGGACCACCAGCGCAGCCGGCGGCGCTCGGACAGCACCGGGTCCCCGGAGCGGGCGATCCACTCCAGCTCCTCGGTCCAGGAGTCGGCGGTCCGCTCGGTGAAGCCGCGGTGGACAATCCGGCCGTGGTCGTCGCGCCACTGGTAGCCGCCCTCGGGCAGGTAGGTCCGCCCGCCCCAGAAGTTGGTGCCGGCCACGTGCTGCAGCGCCACCGACAGCCCGTGGTGCCAGACGTGGTCGAAGGGGTGGTCGTCGGTGACCCGCACCCCGCGCCGGGTGCGGAGGGGGTGGAGGAAGGGGCGGGGACCGTTCTCGGCCGCCACGTCACCGCCGTCGCCTTCGACGGCCACCACGGCGCCGTCGAGCTCGACCGCGGCCAGCGGCTGCGACGGACGCCAGCGGGTGACGGCCTCCGGGCTGGCCCAGGGCGCGCCCGCGGCCGCGAACCCGCCACCGTGGGCCAGGGCGCGCGCGCACCACTCCTCCACGTCGGCCAGGTGGGGGCTGGGGTCCTCCTCGTCCGACCACGCCACGTGGGCGGGGTCGACCGGGGTGACGGGCGCCCGCTGGACCGCCTCGAGCACCACCATGAACGCCTCGGTGGCCGCCAGCGAGGACAGCAGCGGGTGGCCCGGGTCCTGGTGGTGGCGGATCAGGTCGACGACCAGGTCCTCGCGGCCGTGCTGCTCCTGCTCGACCTGCTGGCCGCGGGCCACCTCGATCCGGTCGGCCGTGTAGGCCAGGCTCACCGTGCCGGTGGTGCCGCGGACGCTGACGGTGGGCTCCTGCTGCTCGCCGGCGGCCAGCGTGAAGGCCAGGCAGACCGGCGGACCCTCGACCGGCTGGACGCGGACCCAGGCGGTGTCGTCGCAGTCGATGTCGTGCACCCGGTAGAGCTCGGTGTCCACGCCGGCGATCTGGTCGCGGCGCTGGATGCCGGCGAGCCGGAGGGCGGTGTTGGCGGCGTGGGCGAGCGGGTTGGTCACCACCCCGTCGGCGGTGCGCCGGCCGTCCAGCATGCGCCGGCCGGCCCAGGCCGCGCGGGCGTAGTAGCTGGGCCGCCGGTTCCACAGCCCCAGCCCGGAGACCTGCTCGACCTCGCCCACGGCACCACCGGCGACGAGCTCCTGCACGCGCGGGACGGCCGGGGAACCGAGGTTCTGGAACCCGACCTGCAGGCTGCGTCCGCTGCGGCGCACCACCTCGACCAGGTCGTCGTACTCGTCGAGCCCGGCGACCGGCGGCTTCTCCAGGTAGACGTCGCTGCCGGCCTCGAGCGCCAACCGGGCGAACGGCAGGTGGGTGGGGATCGGGGAGGCGATCACGGTGACGTCGGGCACCACCGTGGCCAGCAGTTCCGGCAGCGTGTCCACGCAGGGCACGCCCTCGGGCAGCTCGGGCACCGGGCCCGCGGGGTCGACCGCCCCGACCAGCCGCAGCTCGCCGGCGGCGTGGCGTCGGCGCAGCACCCCCAGGTGCACGCCTCCGTAGCCGCGGAGACCGACGAGGGCGAGGGTGGGGACGGACATCATCACTCCTGGGTCTGGGTTCGTGGTGCGGGGACCAGCCTGACGTATCCGCTTGCGTAGCACCACGCGGGCCCAACCTGTGGCCCCTCGCCAGGGTCCCCGCCCCTCGCCAGGGTCCCCGCCCCTCGCAGGGTCACCGCAGGGCCAGCACGACCGCCTTCCCGCCGGTGAGCTCGACGGTGGGGTAGAGGACGCCCTGCAGCTCGTCGTCGAAGGACTTGCGGTCGCCGTCGTGGTCGACGGCGCGGTAGCGGAGCCGCAGCTGCACGTCCAGCGGTCCGCTGACCCTGGTGCCGTAGGCGGTGACGTCGGTCCAGTCCGTGGCCGGGTCGCTGGTCAGGGTGAGCCGGACGTCGGTGGGGTCGGACTCGAAGATCAACCGGTCCACGTCCATCCCGCAGTCCGGGTCGAGGTCGGCGACGCACTGCTCCACGGCCGCGGCGACGGCCTGGCGGGCGGCCTCGACGCCGTCGTCGTCGGGCTGCAGCCGCACCGACCAGTACGCACTGAGCGACGCCGAGCTCCCGCCCGGGACGCGCAGCGGGTCCGCCTGCACCGACAGGTAGGTCGGGTCGCCCAGCTCGTACACGCCGGGCAGCAGCTGCAGCGTCCCGCCGTCGGCCGGCCGCACCCCGTTGACGGTGTGGTCCAGCCCGGCCAGCTCCGTGAGCCTGACCTCGGTGACCGCGGAGTCGATCCGCCATCCGTCGTCGGTGCGGACCACCCGGTACCAGGCGTCGTCGCGCTCCCCGCCGATCTCGAGGGCGACCTTGATGAGGTTGCTGGGCCGCCCCTCGATCTCCACCACGCGGACGCCGCCGAGCTCGTTGGAGCGGCGCAGCACCTCGTCGGTCATCAGGCTGGTGTCCGCCGGAGGTGAGGCGAGCAGGGCCAGCGCGGTCTGCGAGTCGGCGCGGGCGATGGCGGCGAAGTAGTCCTCCATCACGGCGGGACGGCTGCCGCCCCGCAGCCACCACACCGAGACGACGGTGCCGGCGGCGAAGAAGAGCACCAAGGCCAGGACCACCACGGCCACCACCCGGCCCACCCGGCGGCCCGGTGTCCCCCGGTGACCCGGGTGGGCGGGCGGCGGCCCGCCCGTCGGGGGCCGGGGCGGGGCCTGCGGCGCGCTGCGGGCCCAGGCCGGCCGCGGCGGGCCGGCGGAGGGTGCGCGGCCGGGAGCGGCCGGCGGCGGGCCGGGGACGGGTCCTCCTGCGCTCAACGGGGCTCCTCTCGGGTCCGGTGCAGGCTAGCGGGCCGCCGGACCACACCGGGGTCGCACTCCGGCCGGGGTCGCGGTGGGCCCGCAGTCCCCCTCGGGGGCGCGCAGCCGCGCCGACAGGCTCATGTGCGCAGGTCCTCCCGCTCCCTAGCGTGGGCCCGCCGACTTCCCGGCACGGACGACCACTCGAACGGAGCCCATCCATGACGCCCTCCCCCACCCGCCCCGACGACGGCGTGGCCGCCGAGACCGTGGAGCTGACCAAGGTGTACGGCGCCGGCCGCACCGAGGTCCGTGCGGTGGACAGGGTGAGCATCCGGGTCGCCCGCGGCACCTTCACCGCGATCATGGGCCAGTCGGGCTCGGGGAAGTCCACGCTGATGCACTGCATGGCCGGGCTCGACCGGATCACCGGCGGCCGGGTGCTGCTCGGCGGGCAGGACCTGGGGGCGCTGGACGACAAGGCGCTGACCCGGATCCGCCGGGACCGGGTCGGCTTCGTGTTCCAGTCGTTCAACCTGCTGCCCACGCTGACCGCCGGGCAGAACATCGTGCTGCCGCTCGAGCTCGCCGGCCGCCGCGTGGACCCGGACCAGCTGGCCGCGGTGGTGGGTCCGTTGGGGCTGGGCGACCGGCTGCAGCACCGCCCGAGCGAGCTCTCCGGGGGGCAGCAGCAGCGGGTGGCCATCGCCCGGGCGCTGCTGACCCGCCCCGACGTGCTCTTCGCCGACGAGCCGACCGGGGCGTTGGACTCACGCACCGGCGAGCAGGTGCTGGGGCACCTGCGCCAGTGCGTCGACGACCTGCGCCAGACCGTGCTGATGGTGACCCACGACGCGCACGCCGCCTCCTGGGCCGACCGGGTGCTGGTGATGGCCGACGGCCGCGTGGTCGACGACCTCGACCGGCCGTCACCCGAGCGGCTGCTGGGGGCGCTGGCCCGCGACGTCCGTCCGGGCGCCCGTGGCGGGCTGCTGCAGGACGCGGAGGTGACCGCGTGATCAGCCTGCGGCTGAGCCTGGCCGAGCTGCGCCAGCACCCGGGCCGGCTGGGGGCGGTGGTGGTCGCCGTGGCGATCAGCGTCGCCTTCATGGTCGCCAGCGTCGGCGTGGTGCAGACCGAGTTCGGCGCCGCCGGGGACGCCCTGGCGCGCGAGTACGCCGACTCCGACCTGGTCGTCCAGGCCGGCGTCGAGGACCCCGACCAGGTGGGACCGGCGCTCGCCGCCGTCCCGGGGGTGGACGTGGTCGAGCCGCTGTGGAGCGGTGGGACGAGCCTGCGGTCGGGGGACCGCGGGAACCAGGCCAGCGTCCACCCGGTCAGCGAGCACCCGCGGCTGCGGCCGGCCGAGCTCGGCGAGGGCCGCTGGCCCACCACGCCGCAGGAGGTGGTGCTGGACGCCGGCACGGCCGAGGCCCTCGAGGTCGGGGTGGGTGCGCAGGTCGAGATGGCGCCGGCCGACGGCGGGGACCTGCTGCCGGTGCAGGTGGTCGGCGTGACCGCCCCTGCGGCCGGGCTGATGAGCACCAGCTACCCGACGGTGTACGCCGTACCGGCGTGGTTCACCGCCGGCGGCTCCGAGCTCTCGGCGTGGGAGTGGCTGGTGCTGCTCGACCCGGGGACCGACCCGCAGACCCTCGTCGCACCGCTGGAGACGGCGCTGCGCGCCCTGCCGGGCGCCCAGCTCGAGGAGGGCGCGGTCCGCACCACCGAGGCCGCCGCCGCCGCGGCGGTGGACAGCCTGGCCGGCGACGCCAGCGTGCTCACCGTGATGCTGCTGGTCTTCGCCTCCATCGCCATGCTCGTCGGGGCGCTGATCGTCGCCAACACCTTCGCCATCCTCGTCGTCCAGCGGCGGCGGCAGATCGCGCTGCTGCGGGCCGTGGGTGGCAGCACCGGCCAGCTCCGCGGCGGCCTGGTGCTGGAGTCGGCGCTGATCGGCGCCGCCGGTGCCCTGACCGGGCTGGCCGTCGGCGTGCTGCTGACGCTGGCCGTGACCTGGTGGACCGGCTCCCTGGGCTCCGGGCTGCGGCTCCCGCTCGGCTCCGCGCTCGGCGCGGTCGCCGCCGGGGTGGTGGTGACCGTGCTCGCGTCGCTGGCCGCCGTCGGGCGGGCGGCCTCCATCGCCCCGCTCGAGGCCCTGCGACCGGTGGCCACCCCCGCCGCCAGCCGCCGGATCGGCATCGTCCGGGCCGTGGTCTGCAGCCTGCTGCTGGTGGCCGGGGCGGTGCTGGCGGGAGCCGCGCTCGGTCTCGACCCGTCCTCCACCGGGCTGCCGGCCGAGGTGCCGCTGCTGCTGGCCATCGGCGCCGGGGTCAGCCTGACCCTGGGCGTGCTCGGCGGGGCCCCGCTGTACGTCCGACCGCTGCTGCGGCTGGCCGGTCAGCCGGCGCGGCTGCTCGGTCCGGTGGGCCGGATGTCGGTGGCCAGCCTCGTCCGCAACCCGCAGCGGGCCGCGGCCACCTGCGTCGCGCTGATGCTGGCGGTGGGGCTCACCGTCACCCTGCAGACGGGAGCCGCGACCACCCAGCAGACGCTGCTCGGCGACATCCGCGAGCGCTACCCGGTGGACGTCTCCCTCGCCGACGTGGACGCCGACGACCTCGACGCCGACCTGGTCGGCCGGCTGAGCTCGGTGGAGGGCGTCACCGACGCCCTGCCGGTCGCCGCGGCGCAGGCCCGGCTGACCCTCGCCGGCGAGGAGCGCTACCTCTTCGCCTACGGGGTGGACCCGGAACGGGCCGCGGCCTTCCTGCCCGAGCCGCTGCCGGGGCTGGACGCCACCACGGTCGTCGTCTCCCCCGGCCCGGGCGTCGAGCCGGGGGAGCGGGTGACCCTGACGCTGGAGGAGTACGACGAGCAGGGAGAGGTGACGTCGTCGCGGTCGGGCACCTTCACCACGGTGCTCAGCCACGGCGCGCACGGCAACGCGCTGATCAGCCCGGAGGCCTTCGCCACCCTGGCCGGCGCCGGCAACACCGCCGGTCTCTGGCTTCGGGTCGACCCCCGCGCGGACATCCAGCGGGTCTCCACCGACATCACCTCGCTGACCGACGGCTCCGGCGGGACGCTGGTCGACTCCGGCTCGCTGCGGGAGGTGGTGGGGTACACGACCGCGCTGGACACCCTGGTGCTGATCGCCACCGCCCTGCTCGCCGCCGCGGTGCTGATCTCGCTGATCGGGGTCGGCAACACGCTGGCCCTGTCGGTGGTGGAGCGGACGCGGGAGTCGGCGCTGCTGCGGGCGCTCGGGCTGCAGCGGGCCCAGCTGCGCACGATGCTGCTGCTCGAGGCCCTGCTGCTGGCCGTGGTCGGAGCCGTCGTCGGGGTGCTGGCGGGCTGCTTCTTCGGCTGGCTCGGCGCCAGCGCGCTGATGGTCGTGCTGGAGCAGGAGGGGGTGCAGTTCGCCGTCTCGTGGCCGCAGACCCTCGGGGTGCTGGCCGTCGCCCTGGTAGCGGCCGCGCTGGCCTCCGTCCTGCCGGGACGGCGGGCCTCGGCGGCCTCCCCGGTAACCGCGCTGGCCGCCGAGTGAGGCCGTCGGGGGCTCCCGCATGCTGGTCGGGGCGGTTGTCCGCGGGCGGGCGGCGGACGTAGCGTCGGACCACCCCCCGACCGACGGGGTCCTCGACGAGGAGGACCGACGATGACCATCCGCAAGCTCACGGCCGTGCTGGCCGCCGCCACCCTGGTCGCCAGCGGCCTGGCGGCGGCCGGCACCACCACCGCCTCCGCCGAGCCCGGCCCCCGTGACCGGCCGGGCGTGCGGGAGCGGGTCGCCCGGCAGACTCTGCCACCCGGTGACGGGTTCGGCTCCCTCGGCGCGGGGACCACCGGCGGCGCGGCCGCCGACCGGTCGGCGGTGGTCACCGTGAGCACCCGCGACGAGCTGGCCGCGGCCGTGGCGGGCAACGAGCCCAAGATCGTCTACGTCGACGGCGCCGTCGACGCCAACACCGACGCCTCGGGGCGTCCGCTGAGCTGCGCCGACTACGCCCGCGACGGCTACACCCTCGAGCGCTACCTGGCCGCCTACGACCCGGAGGTGTGGGGCCGTGAGGAGGAGCCGTCGGGACCGGTGGAGGACGCCCGCCGCGCCTCGCAGCAGGCGCAGGCCGCCCGCATCACCATCCGGGTCGGCTCCAACACGACGCTGCTCGGCCTGCCGGGCTCCTCGATCACCGGGGCGTCGCTCCGCCTCGACGGCGTGTCCAACGTGATTGTGCGCGGGCTGACCCTCACCGACGCCGCCGACTGCTTCCCGTCGTGGGACCCCACCGACGGCGACACCGGGAACTGGAACTCCGAGTACGACGCCGTCTCGCTGACCGGTGCGACCAACGTCTGGTTCGACCACAACGACCTCAGCGACGGCGACAACCCCGACTCCGCCCAGCCGGAGTACTTCGGCCGGCCCTACCAGGTGCACGACGGCCTGCTCGACATCACCAACGCCTCGGACCTGGTCACCGTCTCGTGGAACCGGCTGCACGACCACGACAAGACCATGCTGATCGGCTCCAGCGACTCCCGCACCACCGACCGCGGCAAGCTGCGCGTCACCATCCACCACAACGAGTTCCGCGACCTCGGGCAGCGCGTCCCCCGGGTGCGGTTCGGTCTGGTCGACGTCTACGACAACCACTACGTGCAGACCCCCGGCAGCTCCGCCGGCTACGTCTACTCCTGGGGCGTCGGGGTGGAGTCGCACCTGGTCGCCGAGCGCAACTACCTCTCGCTGCCCCCGGACATCGCGCTCGGGTCGGTCGTCGGGCGCTACAACGGCACCCGGATGAGCGAGGACGGCAACGTCGTGAACGGCCGTCGGGTGGACCTGCTGGCCGCGCACAACGCCGTCTCCGACCCCGACATCGCCGAGGTCCCCGCACCGGCCGACCTGCCCAGGCGCACCGTCCACCCGGTGCAGGCGGTGGCGGCCCTGGTGGCGGCCCACGCGGGGCCGGAGGGGCTGCGGCACCACCGCTGAGCGACGCACGCCGGCCGGGCGATCCCCCGATCCGCCCGGCCGACGGCTCATGCGGCCGCCAGCACGACCGCATGACGGGCCAGCCGCCGACGTGCCCGTGAGCAGCGCCAGCGCACCACGTCGGTGCTCATCCGGTGCCGCTCGCCGGCCTCGGCCGAGCTGAGCCCGTCGGCGTAGACGCTGACCAGCACCCCGGCGGTGAGGTCGTCGACCAGCCCCAGCTGCCGGGCCGTGGCCACGACCCGCCGGACGCTCAGCGCGTCGGCCGGTGGCTGGCTGAGGGTCCACAGCTCGTCGAGCAGGGTGTCCGGGACCGCCAGCGGCTCCACCCCGAGCCCCTGCTCACGACGGACCGCCTTGCGGGTGTCCATCCACAGGTTGGCCGCCACGCTACGCGGGCGGCGGGTCAGCGGGTACGAGCGCAGCTGGCACCACAGCTGGGCCAGGTAGTCGCCGAGCCCGCTGCGCCGGTCGGCGCGGGCCAGCAGCACCATCTTGCCGAGCATCGCCTGCACCACCACCCGTCCGGCCAGCGTGGCGTCGGGCCCCTCGGACTGGGCGCGCCCGAGCAGGAACCCGAGCACGGCGTCCGGGGACGGCCGCACCGCCGCCAGCACGTCGCCGGGGGTGGTGCAGCCCGCCAGCTCGGGCAGGGCCGCCGCCCACCCCGCCACGGCCGGCACCGGCACCGCCGACGTCCCCGCCCACTCCTCGTCCAACCGGGCCAGCAGGCCCCGCTCCCCCGTCTCGGCCACGTCGCACCGCTCCTTCCCGAACCTCTCCCGACGCCCGCCGCCCGGTCGTGGCGGCACGCCCCCACGCTTCCGGGGAGCTGTTGTCGCAGGTGTTGTCCGGGATCCGCCGGTGCTGTCCGGACGTCCGCCCGTGGTGTCCACCCCGACGCAGGGGCCGGCGCCGGCGGCGGGCCGCGGCGGAGGTGGCCCGGTCGTAGGCTTCTGCCATGTCCGAGGAGCGACCGAGCCGCGCCGAAGCCGCCGCCCACCGCATCGCGCTCTCGCAGGCGGCGCAGCGGCACGAGTCGGTCGCCGCCCAGCGGCTCATCGACGACTTCCTCCGCACCGTCCGCGAACGCGGCCACCCGCCGGAGCCGCTGGTCGCCCGGCTGCTGTCCGGCGCGACGGTGCGGACCGACAAGGAGGGCTGGTACCTGCGGCAGAACCGGTCGCTGGCCATCGGCACCGACGGCGGCTACTACGTCCTCACCGTGCCGGGCGGGCTGACCACCCGGATCCGCGGCGTCCGGCTGCAGCCGACGCCGCCGCCGCTGCAGGTCGGTCGCGGCGGGCGCGACGGCGAGACCGGCGACCTCAAGGAGTTCCTCGCCCTCACCCTGGAGCGGCTCGCCGCCCGCTGACCGCACCCCCTGCGGGACGTGTCGGAGGGGACGGGCATGATGTCGACGTGCCATCCGACCGCTTCGCCCGACGCCGCGCCCTGATCACCGGTGGAGGCCACGGCATCGGCCGTGCCTGCGCCCACCGCCTCGCCGACGAGGGGGCCCGCGTCGTGCTCGCCGACGTCGACCTCGAGGCCGCCGAGAAGGTGGTGGCCGAGCTGGTCGAGAAGGACGTCGAGGCCACCGCCGTGGGCTGCGACGTGACCGACACCGCCTCGGTGGACGCGGCCGTGGCCCAGGCGGTCGAGCGGCTGGGCGGGCTGGACGTGCTGGTGCACACCGTCGGCGGCGGGCTGGGGCACCCCGACTTCCTCCGCACCTCCGACGACGACTGGCACCAGCAGCTCGAGCTCAACCTGATGGGCGTGGTCCGCTCGCTGCGGGCCGCGCTGCCGCACCTGGTGCAGACCCGCGGCAACGCCGTCATGATCGGCTCGGTCAACGGGATGGTCTCGGTCGGCTCAGAGCCCTACTCGGCGGCCAAGGCGGGGCTGCAGAACATGACCCACAACCTGGCCGCGGAGTACGGCCCGCACGGGGTCAGGATCAACCTGGTCGCCCCCGGCACCATCCGCACCCGGGTCTGGGACCACCAGCCCGACCGCATGGAGCGGCTCGCGCAGAGCTACCCGCTGGGCCGGATCGGCGAGCCGGAGGACATCGCCGCCGCGGTGGCCTACCTAGCCTCTGACGACGCCTCCTGGGTGACCGGGATCAGCCTGCCCGTCGAGGGCGGCGCGCTCGCGGCCGGGCCCTACGCCTGGCGCGGCTGACCTCACGCCCAGGACCGCCACGGTTCACCTGAGCATCACCCGCACGCCGCCGTGCGGCCGGGTGGACGTCGACCGGCGGAACTTGGCTGGGGGTCATGACACCCCCAGGACTCGACCCGCAGCGTGGTCTCGTCGCCGCCCAGGCGACCCGACGACGCTTCCTGACCGCCACCGGGGCCGCCGCGGCGCTGGCGCTGACCGGCGAGCTCGCCGGCGTCCGTCCCGCCGAGGCGCTGGCCCCCGGCAGCCTCGGCAGCGCCGAGCTGTTCACCCTCGGGGTGGCCTCCGGCGACCCGCTGCCCGACGCCGTGGTCATCTGGACACGGCTGGCGCCCGAGCCGACCTCGCCCACCGGCGGCATGCCCGCCCGTCCGGTGCCGGTGCAGTGGGAGGTGGCCGAGGACGAGCGCTTCCGCCGCGTCGTCCGCCGCGGGTCGGCGCGGGCGGTGCCCGAGTCCGCGCACACCGTCCACGTGGACGTGCAGGGGCTGCGGCCGCGCCGCCACTACTGGTACCGCTTCCGGGTCGGGTCGCAGCTGAGCCCGGTCGGCCGGACCCGTACCGCGCCGGCACCGGGTGAGGCGGTGGCCGAGCTGAGCCTCGCCGTCGCCTCCTGCCAGGCCATCTGGGAGGGCTGGTTCACCGCCTACGCCGACATGGCCCGCCGCGACCACGACGCCGTGCTCTTCCTCGGCGACTACATCTACGAGTTCGGGATCGACCGCGGCGTGCGGCCGGACTCGGCGGCGGTCGAGAACACCCGCCAGACCGTCACCCTGGACGAGTACCGGCACCGCTACGCGCAGTACAAGCTCGACCCCGACCTGCAGGCGGCGCACGCGGCCGCACCGTGGATCGTCACCCTCGACGACCACGAGGTGGTCGACAACTGGGCCGACGAGGCGCACCCCTCCGCACCGGCGGCGCAGTTCCTGGTCCGGCGGGCCAACGGGTTCCGGGCCTACTGGGAGCACATGCCGCTGCGGCTCGCCCAGGCACCCCAGGGCCCCGACATGCAGCTCTACCGCCGGCTCCGCTTCGGCTCGCTGGCCGAGGTCAACGTGCTCGACACCCGGCAGTACCGCTCCGACCAGGCCATGGGCGACGGCAGCAAGCCGCCGAACCCCGAGTCCCAGGACCCCCGCCGCACGCTCACCGGAGACCGTCAGGAGCAGTGGCTGCTGGACGGCATGGCCGGCTCCGGCACGACCTGGAACGTGATCGGGCAGCAGAACGCGCTGGCCCGCCTGGACACGGTGGCCGGTCCGGATGTCGCGGTGCCGATGGACACCTGGGACGGCTACGAGGGCTCCCGCCGGCGGGTGCTCGGCGGCATCGCCGAGCGCGGCGTCGACAACGTGGTCTCCCTCGGCGGCGACCTGCACCGCAGCGTCGCCTCGGACCTGCGGCTGGACTTCAGCGACCCCTCCTCGCCGGTGATGGCGAGCGAGTTCGTCGGCACCTCCATCGCCTCCGGGCTGGACGGGCAGGACCTCGACCCGGGCGGCGCGGTGCTGCTCGCCGAGAACCCGCACATCCGCTACTGCAACTTCCAGCGCGGCTACACCAGCTGCACCATCACCCCCCGGACGTGGAAGGCCGACTACCGCGTCGTCGACCGCGTCACCGTCCCCGACGGCGAGGTCAGCACCCGCACCACGCTCGTGGTCGAGGCTGGCCGACCCGGCATCCAGGAGAGCTGATGACCGACCACGACAGTGCCGTGCACGTCCCCCGCCCGCTGCTGCTCGGCGCCGCCGGGGCGGCGCTCTGCCTGCTGGCGCTGGTCGCGGGCGCCTCGTCGCCCGCGGAGGCGCGCCCGCCCCGGACCGGGGTGGAGGTGACCACCTCCGCGTCCCAGGTGACGGTGACCGACCTGCCCTGCCAGCCGGGCGAGCTGTCGGTGGCCATGACCAACGTCTCCGAGACCGACCGCTACGCCGACCTGCTGCTGTCGGCGCCGGAGCCGGTCGAGCTCTCCCGCGAGGTGTTCTCGAGCTGGCTGCCCGCGGCCGAGCCCGACCAGCCGGTCACGGCCGAGGTGGGGATCACCGTCCCGCGGGGCACCCCGTCGGGGGAGCACTCGCTGGAGCTGCAGGTGGACCGGAGCCGGCTGGAGCTGCCGGTGCTGGTGCGTCCTGCCCCCGAGAAGGGGCCCGGGGACAACCTGCTGCTGGGTGAGCGGGCCACCGCCTCCTCCACCCACGGCAACTTCTCCACCTGCGCCGCCGTCGACGGCGACGCGGACTCGGCCGGCTGGGAGCGCACCGGCTGGAACGACGGCACCCGCGGCGCCTTCCCCGACACCTTCGAGGTCGCGCTCTCCGAGCCCGCCCCGGTCGACCGGGTGGTGCTGACGACGCTGGACCGGGCCGCCAACCCCGCGGAGCGGTTCGGGATCTCCGACTGGGACGTCCAGCTCCGCGTGGACGAGCAGTGGCGGACGGTGGCCGAGGTGCGCGACAGCACCGAGGGCGAGGTCACCTCGCGTTTCGAGCGGACCACCGCCGAGGCGGTGCGGGTGGTCGTCCACGGCAGCAACAACGGCGACTACTCCCGCATCGTCGAGCTGGCGGCCTACGGCGGCTGACGCCTCTCAGCCTCCCCGGGCTCCGGCGACCGCGCCGGCGTGGCCCGGGGAGGGCTCGGCGTCGGACGGCCGGCCGAGCAGCTGGCGGATCTCGCGGACGGCCGCCCGTCCGGCCCGGTTCGCCCCGACGGTGCTGGCCGAGGGTCCGTACCCCACCAGGTGCAGCCGCGGCTCGGCGACCACCCTGGTGCCGTCCATGGTGATGCCGCCACCGGGCCCGCGCAGCCGCAGCGGCGCGAGGTGGTCCAGGGCGGCCCGCCAGCCGGTGCACCACAGGATGACGTCGGCCGGCAGGTGCCGCGGGCCCTCCGGCGGTCCGTCCCACACCACCCCGTCGGGGACGACGCGGTCGAACACCGGGTGCCGGCGCAGCACCCCGCTGGCCTGGGCCGCGCGCACCTCGGGGGTGCGGACCAGCGCGGTCGCGGTGACCACCGACTCCGGCGGCCGGCCGGCGCGGACCCGTTCGTCCACCCGGGCCACCACCTCGCGGCCGTAGTCGGAGGTGAAGGGGGCGTCGCGGAACACCGGCGGGCGTCGGGTCACCCAGGTCGTCTCGGCCACCTCAGCCAGCTCCATCAGCAGCTGCACCGCCGTGCTGCCGCCGCCCACCACCACGACGCGGCGGCCGGCGAGCCGCTCCGGTCCGGGGTAGTCCGCGGCGTGCAGCTGCTCACCGGCGAAGGACTGCTGACCGGGGTAGTGGGGCCAGAACGGACGGGTCCACGTGCCGGTGGCGTTGACCACCGCCCGCGCGGCCCAGCTGCCCCGGTCGGACTCCACCAGCAGCCGGTCCCCGGCCCGGCTGACCGCCCGCACGGTGACGGGCCGCTGCACGCGCAGACCCATCTCGGTCTCGTAGCGGGCGAAGTAGGCCGGCACCGCCTCGCGGGCCTGCCGCTGCGGGGACGGCAGCGTGAACCGCATGCCGGGCAGACCGAAGATGCCGTGCACGGTGGCCATCCGCAGGCTGGGCCAGCGGTGCTGCCACGCCCCTCCCGGGGCCGGGTTCTGGTCCAGCACCACGAAGCCGAGGTCGCTGCGGCTCAGCGCCCAGGCGGTCGAGAGCCCCGCCTGGCCGGCGCCGATCACCACCACGTCGGTCTGCTGCGCATCCGCTCCCACGCACACCGCAACGCCGGCGGCCCGCCGGGAAGTCCCCGACCGGCGCGGAGCCGGTTCAGCCGGCCAGCAGCCGGGGCCGGCAGAGCCGCTCGTGGACGGTCTCCGGCAGCCCTGGCCACTGCTGGCGCGCCGCCAGCCACACCGCCCCCGCCTCGGAGCTGGTGACCGTGCGCAGCGAGGCGGTGGGCCAGCGCTCGTGCAGCGCCGCGGCCAGCGGCCCGCCCACCCCGGCCGAGCTGGCGATGCCACCGGCCAGCACGACCGGCGTCTGCTCCCCCGGTGCGCGGATCTCCGAGACCGAGGCGACCAGCAGCTCGACCGCCCGCCGCACGATCTCCCCCGCCTGGACGTCCCCGGCCGCCGCCGCGTCCAGCACCAGCGGAGCCAGCTCGGCCAGCGCCACCGGCGGACGCGCGTGCACCCGGAGGATGAGGTCGGGCCCGCTGACCCAGCCTCCGGCCACCGCCTGCGAGACCGCGGTGGCCAGCGGTCCGGCGAGCCCGCGCTCGGCGTCGTGCAGCATCACCCGGACCGCCTCGCGGCCGATCCAGAAGCCGGACCCCTCGTCGCCGAGCAGCCAGCCCCAGCCGTCGTGGGTCGGTCCCTCGCCGCCGTCGACCACCCGGCAGGCGGTGGCGCCGGTGCCGGCGATCAGCACCGTTCCCTCGCGTGCCGGGGTGCCGGCGGCGAAGGCGATCTCGGCGTCGCCGCAGACCCGGACCGGGCAGCGCAGCCCGGCCCGGTCCAGCGCGGCGGAGAGGGTCCCGATCGTCTCGGGGTGGTTGCCGTAGCCGGCCACGCCGAGGACGGCCGTGCGCACCAGGCCCGCGTCCACCTGGGCGAGCGCCCCGCCGACGGCGAGCGCGACCTGCTCGGTGGCCTCGGCCACCGGACGGGAGATGGGGTTGCCACCGCCGGCCCGGGCGCGGCCGTGGACGCGACCGCCGGCGTCCACGACCAGGCACCGGGTGCTGGTGCCGCCGGCGTCGAGGCCGAGCACCAGCGCCGTCGGGTCGGCGGAGGAGGTCACCTGCGGGTCACGGCAGCCGGCGGAGCCGGCCGGCGTAGCGGGCCTCCAGGGCGTTGTTGTGCTCGTCGCCGCCGGGGATGTTGGCCGAGAGGTAGACCGGCGGGGTGACCCCGTCGGCCAGCATCCCGTTCAGCACCTCGGCCAGCATCATCTGCGCCAGCATCGCCGCGGTCAGCGAGGAGACCCCGCAGGCCGCCCCGCCGCCGGGCAGCGGCAGGATGGCGTCCCCGTACGGCGCCCCGTTGTCGAGCACCACGTCGGCCAGCTCGTACAGCTTCTTGCCGCTGGGGTGACGCGGCGGCACCTGGGTGGTGTGCTGCATCGAGGTCACCGCGATCAGGTCGTGGCCCTTCTCCTTCACCAGGGTGGCGAACTCGACGATGCTGCCGTTGGCGCCGGAGTTGGAGGCGATCACGAACACGTCCTGCGGCTGCACCTGCGGGATGAGCTCGTAGATGCGGTGCGCGGTGGCGGGATCGCGCTCCAGCAGGGTGTCGCCCAGGACGTCGGCCGGGGAGTGCCCCAGCACGACCGGGTCGCGGAGCGTCAGCCGGTTGGTGGGGACCAGCCCACCGGCCCGGCCGGCGACCTCCATGGCGAACGCCTCGGAGTGGCCGGTCCCGAAGGCCTGCACCACCCCGTCGGCGTCGAGGCACCGGCGCAGCAGGGCCGCGGCGGCGCGGACACCCTCGAGCTGGGTGGTGGCCACCTCCTGCATGGTCGCGGTGGCGGCGGAGACGAACGTGGGCGCATCGACGGTCATGGGCGCGACACTAGTCACTCAGCGCCCCCTGCCCGCGCCGGTCTCCCCGGACGCGGCCCTCACCGGGGGTCCACCCGGACCAGGTGGGCCTCGCCGGCGCCCAGCTCGACCACGAACCGGCCGCGGCCGCGGTTGCGGTAGCTCTCGTTGCCGGGGTTGAAGCTGGCCACCCGCTGCACCGCCGACCCCCACCGCAGCTCGACCGTGGCGGCCTCGTGGCGGGAGTAGTTGGCGAGCAGGACGTAGCGGTGCTCGTCGGGCCCGGTGAAGCGGCCGAGGACGACCGCGTCGCCGGAGACCGAGGCGATCTCGTCGTCGGCCTCGAAGGTGTCCAGACCCGCCGGAACGTCGGCCAGGTTGGCCGCCTGCACCGCCTCCGAGCGCAGCGGCAGCAGCTGCAGGCCGACCGGCGCCAGCCACTCGGTGTTGACCTCGCGGGTGGCGTCGTAGAGCGGGGTGAGGGTGCCGTCGACGAGCACGATGCCGTCGTGGAAGCCCTCCCCGCGGGCCGGGTCGGGGGTCCAGTAGGTGAAGTACTGGATGCCCTTGCAGCCGTAGGCGAGGCTGATGTTGGTCTGCCAGTACAGGTCGGCCTTGGTGGGGACGGCGTGGTTGGCGTAGCCGACGGACTGGATGAACGCCCAGGTCGGGGTGTCGGTCGGCAGGGCCGCCTCGCGCACCGCCGCCCAGTTGGCGAAGTAGCCGACGTCCTCGCCCGAGGAGAGGATCGGGTAGCGGTCGAAGGACAGCAGCTCCGGCGTGGTCTGCTCCATCGCCGCCTCGTAGTCGAAGCCCGGGAAGTGGTTGATGTAGGGCAGCACGTCGGGGTCGATCGAGCGGATGATCTCGGCCAGGGCGCCGAGGTCGGCCAGCTTGGGCACCGTCGGCTCGTCGTAGAGGTGGATGCCGGCGAAGCTCTCGAAGCCGCCGCCGCCGGGGGTGCGCCACTGGTCGAGGCCGCCGGAGAAGTCCTCGCTGAGCAGCTCGCGGCCGCTGGCGTCGACCACCCGGACGTCGTCGTAGTAGGCCGACTCGTTGCCGGCCTGGCGGAAGCCGACCGGCCCGGAGGCGAAGGTGGCGTCGGTGGTGGTGTCGACCACCTTGCCGTTGACGGAGGTGGTGATGGTGTCGCCCTCCAGCCGGGTCTCCACCCGGTAGGTGGTACCCGCCACCACGTCGAAGCCCAGCGGCACCACGCTCACCCGCGGGGCGCCGTTGACGAAGACGGCCTTGGTGAGGTTGCCGGGACCGGACTGGTTGTTGAGCAGCCAGACGTAGGCGTTGCCCTCGTCCTGGACGCGGAAGGCCCAGCCGGACTGGGCGTAGCCGCCGGCGCCGGTGGGGCGCGGGCTGGTGCTGAACGACAGGGTGTAGTCGGTCCAGTCCTCGCCCTCGGTGCTGTAGCCGATGGAGCCGTTGCCGGTGCCGCCGCTGATCAGCAGCCGGCCGTCCTCGACCCGCCACCACCGCACCGGCTGGTAGCGGGCGATGATCTCGCGCAGCTTGGCCTCGGCCTCGCGGCGGGTGATGGTGAAGTCGCCGCCGTCGTCGGAGATCGACACGCTGCGGGTCAGCCACCGGATGTCGGGGTCGTCGACCAGCACCTGCAGGCCCACCTGCTGGGCCGTGCGCAGCTGGTGGGTGGCGATCTGCACGTCGGCCCAGCCGTAGTTGCCGGTGTGCATGTAGGTGAAGCCGGCGTCCACCATCTGCTGGTAGCGCTCGACCGTGCTCTCCAGCGGCGGCGGCGGCCAGAAGACGCCGATCGGGAAGCGGGAGCCGTCCAGCAGCGGGCCGCCGGTGCCGGCGCCGGCCGCCTTCCGTGCGGGACGTGCGCTGGCGCGCGAGGCGCCGAACGCGCCGGTGCTGGCCAGGACACCGCCGATCGCGCTGCCGAGGGCCAGGAATCCCTTCCGGGACACCGTGAGGTCGGACATGGTTCCTCCTGTTCGCCGCTGCGGCGCGACGGTTGGTGGGGTGAGTGGGGTGTTCAGCGGGAGGTGGTGCGGGTGCGGGGAGCCACGTGGTGGCCGCGGACGGCCTCGGCGGTGGCGGTGAGGAGCTCGGCGGTGTGGTCGGCGCTGAGCTGGGCGACGGCGAGGTAGAGCAGCTCGACCACGGTCAGCTCGGAGAACCGGGCGGCCAGCGGCCCCTCGCGGAAGGTGGTCTCCTCGGTGACGGTGAGCAGCAGGTGCTGGGCGTGCTCGGCGAGCGGGGAGGTGCGGGCCCCGGTGATGGCGGCGGTGACCGCGCCGTGCTGGGCCGCGCAGCGCAGCATGTCGATGGTCTCGACGGTGGAGCCGGTGCAGGAGATGGCGACCGCCACGTCGCGGGGGCCCAGCAGCGCGGCCGCGGTGAGCCCCTCGTGGACGTCGGAGTAGGCCCAGATCGGCACCCCGATCCGCTGCAGCCGCAGCTGCAGCTCCGCCGCCATGATGGCGCTGCCGCTGACCCCGTAGACGTGCACGCGACGGGCGTCGGCGACCCGGTGGGCGACGGCGCGGACGGCGTCGAGGTCGAGACCGGCGAGGGTGTCGTGGACCGCCCGAGACTGCGCCGCGCCGAGGATGGCGGCTACGTCCTCCAGCGGGTCGTCGGCGCTGATGGAGCGGGAGATGTCCAGCTCCCAGGCCGAGGCCTCGCCGCGGGAGGCGTCGGCCAGCACCGCGATCCGCAGCGCCGGGTAGCCGTCCACCCCCAGCCGGCGGCAGAGCCGGGAGACCGCCGAGGGGGAGGTGCCGCTGGCCGCGGCCAGCTCGTTGATGGTGCCGGAGACGCTGCCCACCGGGTCGGCGATCACCGTCTCCGCCGTGCGCTGCACCGAGGCCGGCAGGGTCGGCAGGATCCGGCGCAGCTCGGCCAGCACCAGGGGTGGTCGGGTGGCGCTGGACGTCGACGACATGACAGGAAGTGTCACAGTCGTGCGCTGGATTGGCAATGGTTCTGACAACTTTGGTCAGCGACGGCTGCCCCGGAACGCAGCGGAGCCCGTTCGGCTGCGTAGTCGCAGCGGAACGGGCTCCACCAGGCGTCCTGGGCCTCAGAGGTGCGGCTGGACCAGCTCCACGTAGCGGCGGGCCAGCGTGGCCACGGTGTCGGCGCCGGGTGCGGCCCAGACGTCGGCGTTGAAGATCTCGACCTCGGCGTCGCCGGTGTAGCCGGCCTCGGCCACCCAGCGGGTGAAGCTGGCGAAGTCGACGTGGCCGTCGCCCATCATCCCGCGGGCCAGCAGCGTGTCGGCCGGCAGCGGGGTGATCCAGTCGCAGACCTGGTAGCTGACGATCCGGTCCCCGGCCCGCAGGATCTGCTCGCGCACCCCGGGCTCCCACCACAGGTGGAAGGTGTCGACGACCACGCCCACCTGGGCGGGGGTGAACCGCTCGGCGATGTCGAGGGCCTGGGCCAGCGTGGAGACGACCCCGCGGTCGGCGGCGTAGATGGGGTTCATCGGCTCGATCCCCAGCACCACGCCCCGCTGCTCGGCCTCGGGCACCAGCCGCTCCACCGCGGCGGCGGCGCGCTCACGGGCGGCGACCAGGTCGCGGTCACCGGCGGGCAGGCCACCGGGCACCAGCACCAGGGTGCGGGCGCCGAGCGCCTGCGCCTCGTCCAGGGCGCGGACGTTCTCGGCGTACGCCTGCTCGACGGCGTCCGGCTCGGAGACGGTGAAGAACCCGCCCCGGCACAGCGACGACACCCGCAGCCCCGACTCCTGGACCCAGCGCACGGCCGTCTCCAGCCCCACCTCGGCCACCGGCTCGCGCCACAGACCGATGCTGGGCAGCCCGGCGGCCAGGCAGCCGTCGATCGCCGAGCGCAGGTCCCACGAGGCGGTGGTGCGCTGGTTCAGCGACAGCCGGGCCAGCCGCGGGTCCCCCGGCGCGGGCGTCTCCACCCGGGCCGGGGCTCCGCCGGGGACGTCGACCGCGCTCACGCGCGCAGCCCCGCCAGGTCCAGCACGAGCCGCATCCGGGCGGCGGCCAGGTCCGGGTCCGGCAGCAGCCGGGCCGCGTTGGCCAGCTCGAACACCCGCGCCAGGTGCAGCGGCGAGCGCGCCGACTGCAGCCCGCCGACCATGGCGAAGCCGTCCTGCAGGCCCGAGAGCCACGAGACGAACGCGATCCCGGTCTTGTAGTGGAAGGTGGGCGCCTCGAAGATCGTCCGCGACAGCGGCAGCGTCGGGGCCATCTCCGCGCGGTAGGTGTCCACGTCGCCCGACTCGAGGGCCGTCAGCGCGGCCGAGGCCGCCGGGGCGATGGCGGCGAAGGCGCCGAGCAGGGCGTCGGAGTGGTGGGTGCCGTCGCCCTCGATCAGCTCGGGGTAGTTGAAGTCGTCGCCGGTGTAGAGCCGCACACCCTCCGGCAGCGCGGCCCGCAGCCCCCGCTCGTGCTCGGCCGAGAGCAGCGAGACCTTGACCCCGTCGACCTTGGCCGCGTGCTGGCGCACCAGCCCGAGGAAGGTCTCGGTGGCCACGGTGACGTCGCTGCTGCCCCAGTAGCCGGCCAGGTTCGGGTCGAAGGCCTCGCCCAGCCAGTGCAGGACGACCGGCTCCGACACCTGCTCCAGGATCGTGGTGTAGACGCCCAGGTAGTCCTCGGCGCTGGTGGCGGCCGCCGCCAGGTGCCGGGAGGCCATCACGATGACCTGCGAGCCGGCGCCCTCGACGTGGGCCACCTGCTCGAGGTAGGCCTGGGTCACCTGCTCCAGGGGCACCTGCGCACCGGCGGCGAGGTGGTCGGTGCCGGCGCCGGAGGCGATCCGGGCGCCGTGCTCGCGGGCCTGCGCGGCGCTGCGGGTGATCAGCTCGGCCGCGGCCGGCCAGTCCAGACCCATGTTGCGCTGGGCGGTGTCCATCGCCTCGGCGACCCCGAGCCCGTGGGCGAACAGGTGGCGCCGGAAGGCCAGGGTGGCCTCCCAGTCGACGCCGGCCGGCGCGCCGGGGACGTTCTCCAGCCGCGGGTCCACGATGACGTGGGCGGCGGCGAAGGCGATCCGGCTGGTGTGGGGCACCGGGTGCGGCTGCCAGTCGCGCGGGACGGCCAGCTCGACGGTGCGCCAGCCGCCGTCGGCGTCGGGCAGGCGGATGCTGTCGCCGGTGCCGGGGACGGCGTCCGGGCTGGTCACGGCCGTGCTCACGCAGCACCTCCGAACTGCTGGATCTCCACGCGGCGACCCTCGTTCGAGGACTGCAGCCCGGCGTCGACCAGCTGCAGCCCGCGGACGCCGGCGGCCAGGTCGTAGGGGTGCGGACGGCCCGCGTCGAGGTCGGTCAGGAACTGCTCCCACTGGGCGCGGAAGCCGTTGGTGAACTCGGTGTTGTCCGGCACCTGCTCCCACTGCGCGCGGAAGTCCTGGTCGGTGGGCAGGTCGGGGTTCCACACCGGCTTCGGGGTGCGCACCCGGTGCTGGATGCGGCAGCCGAACAGCCCGGCCACGGCCGAGCCGTGGGTGCCGTCGACCTGGAACTCGACGAGCTCGCCGCGGTCGACGCGGACGGCCCAGGAGGAGTTGATCTGGGCGATGATGCCGCCCTCGAGCTCGAAGATGCCGTAGGCGGCGTCGTCGGCGGTGGCGGTGTACTTGTTGCCCTGCTCGTCCCAGCGCTCGGGGATGTGGGTGACGGCCTTGGCGGTGACCGCCTCCACCCGTCCGAACAGGTTCTCCATCACGTAGTTCCAGTGGCAGAACATGTCCAGCACCATGCCGCCGCCGTCCTCGGCGCGGTAGTTCCAGCTGGGGCGCTGGGCGGGGATGATGTCGCCCTCGAAGACCCAGTAGCCGAACTCGCCGCGCACCGAGAGGATGCGGCCGAAGAAGCCGGAGTCGATGAGCCGCTTCAGCTTGAGCAGCCCGGGCAGGTACAGCTTGTCGTGCACCACGCCGGTGGTCACCCCGGCGGCCTCGGCGGCCTCGACCAGCTCGATGCCGTCGGCGACGGTCTCGGCGATCGGCTTCTCGGTGAAGATGTGCTTGCCGCGGGCCATCGCGGCCAGGATGGCGTCCTTGCGACCGGAGGTCACCTGGGCGTCGAAGTAGACGCTGGCGCTGTCGTCGGCCAGCGCGGCGGAGAGGTCGGTGGTCCAGTCCGCGACCGCGTGGTCCTTGGCGATCTTGGCCAGCTTCTCGGCGTTGCGGCCCACCAGCACGGGCTCCACCTGCAGGCGGTCGCCGTTCGGCAGCGCCACGCCGCCGTCGTCGCGGATGGCGAGGATGGAGCGCAGCAGGTGCTGGCGGTACCCCATCCGTCCGGTGATGCCGTTCATGACGATCCTGATGGTCCGCTCGGCCATGGTCGTGTCGCTCCTTTGCTCGGCGCGCTGTCCGTAAGCGCTTGCGTTATGGTAGGCAGAGACCACTCCGGTCGGCAACCTCGGCGTGCCGGCCACCTCGCCGGGTGCCGCGCCCGGCCCTTCCCGCCAACAGGAGCGCGCCGCATGGAGCTCGGCCACGTCACCCGACTGGACGACGTCGCCCGCGCGCTCGGCGTCTCCACCGCGACGGTCTCCCGCGCCCTCAGCGGCAAGGCGGGGGTGAGCAGCGAGGTCGCCGAGCGGGTGCGCCGGACGGCCGCCGAGATGGGTTACGTCGCCAACGTGCACGCCCGCACCCTGGCCGGCGGCACCACCACCGTCATCGGGCTGGTCGTGCACGAGATCGGCGACCCCTACTTCACCGAGATCGCCGGCGGGCTGGTCGAGGCGGCCGAGCAGAACGACCTGCTGGTGCAGGTCTGCCACGCCGGCCGCGACCCCGGCCGGGAGCTCAAGCAGGTGCGCTCGCTGGTCGCGCACCGCGTCCGGGCCGTCGTGCTGGCCGGCTCCGGGCACACCGACCCCGAGGTGGACGCCGACCTGCGCGCCCTGCTCGACGGCTTCACCGCCCGCGGCGGCCACGTGGTCGCCATCGGCCGCCGCCACCTGGAGAGCGACGCCCTGCTGCCCGACAACACCGGCGCCGGCGCCACCCTCGCCCGCCACCTGCTCGAGCTGGGCCACCGGCGCATCGCCGTGCTGGGCGGGCCGCCGGGGCTGACCACCGTGCAGGACCGGCTGGCCGGCATCCACTCCGTGCTCGACGGCCGCGAGGACGTCGAGCTGCACGTGCTGGAGACCGACTTCACCCGCGACGGCGCCGCCACGGCCGCCGTCGAGGTGGTGGAGCGCTGGCCGCGCACCACCGCCGTGCTCGCCCTCAACGACGCCATGGCCATCGGCGTGCTCGACACGCTGCGCCGGCGCGGCGTGCGGGTGCCCGAGCAGGTGTCGGTCGCCGGCTTCGACGACGTCGCCGTGGCCGCCCAGCTCTCACCCAGCCTCACCACCACCCGCTTCCCGCTCACCGAGATGGGCCGGGAGGCGCTGCAGCTGGTGCTCACCCCGCCGTCGGGCGAGGCGCGCCGGCGCCGGGTGGACCACCAGCTCATCACCCGCGAGTCCACCGCCCCACCACCCCAGGAGTGACGTCGTGCCCACCGCACTGCTCGTCAGCGGGTCCGGCCACTGGGCCGACCCCTGGCACCCCTTCCCGGCCACGTCGGCGCGGCTGCGCGAGCTGCTGACCGAGCACGGGCTGGAGGTGGACCTGCGCGAGGACGTCGAGGACGCCCTGGTCGGCATGGGGCACGTCGACCTGCTGGTGCTCAACATCGGCAACAACGACGGCCCCTCCCCCGACCTGCCCGCGGCCGAGCTGGGCGATCCGCCCACGCTGCCCGTGCTGGAGGCCGTGGCGGCCGCCGTCCAGGACCACCTGCACCGCGGCGGCGCGCTGCTCGCCGTGCACTCCAGCTGCACCCCGCTGGGCGCCGTGCCCGGGTGGTCGCGGCTGCTCGGCGGACGCTGGATCCGGGGCCGGACCATGCACCCGCCGCTGGACGCGTGCACCGTGCAGGTGGTCACCCAGGACCACCCGGTCACCGCCGGGCTGGAGGACTTCGCCGTCACCGACGAGCGGTACAGCTGGCTGCACACCGAGGACGACATCACCGTGCTGGCCCAGCAGCGCCACGCGGGCGAGCAGCACCCGGTGGTGTGGGCGCGCCACGACGGCGGCAAGGTGCTCTTCGACGCCCTGGGCCACGACGAGCGCTCCTACGACTCCCCCGGCCACCGCCGGCTGCTGCACCAGGGCCTGGACTGGCTGCTGACCTGACCGCCCCGCTCCCCCTCCCCCTCCCCCTCCCCCGCGGGACCCGGTTTGACGCGGCTCCGTGCGGGAAGGAGAACCACACCGAGGAAAGGAACCCGATGGCGAAGCTCGCCCAGATCGTCTACCGCCCCCTGGGCCTGGCCAGCGGCCTCGCGGCCGGCGCCCTCTCCGGCATGCTCTTCAAGCAGGTCTGGAAGCGGGTCGCCGACGAGGGGGACGCCCCCGACGCGCTGCAGTCGGAGTACACCTTCGGCCAGGTTCTGCTCGCCGCGGCGATCCAGGGGCTCATCTTCTCGGTGGTGAAGGCGGCCGTCGACCGCGGCGGCGCCGTCGCGTTCCAGAAGATCACCGGCAGCTGGCCCGGCCGCTGAACCTCGGGGTCGGACCCAGGGGAGTTCCGGGTGGTGCTCGGGCGGTGGAGGCGACACCCTGTCCGGCATGGACACCGCTGCCACCATCGCCCAGTACGTGCTGGCCGCCTTCATGCTCATCGCCGGCCTGACCAAGGCCCTCCGGTCGAAGGAGCAGCTGCGGGCGAGCTCGCCGGGGATGGCCTGGACCGAGCAGTTCTCCGAGCGCCAGATCACCCTCATCGGCGTCGCCGAGGTGCTCGGCGCCCTCGGGCTGACCCTGCCCCGGCTCACCGGCGTGCTGCCCTGGCTGACCCCGGTCGCCGCGCTGGCTCTCGCGGTCACCATGCTCGGAGCCGTCGTCGTCCACGCCCGTCGCCGGGAGCTGGCCTGGGTGGTGACGCCGGCGGTGCTGCTGGCCGGCTGCCTGTTCGTGGCCTGGGCCCGCCTCAGCGGCGCTGCCTGACCGTCGCCCCGAGGGCGGCTGCTACGGTGCCAGAACTGGAGCACCCGCACCCCCCGGAGGCCCGATGAACGACCGACCCGTCCCCGTCGACCCGTTCCTGCTGCGCCAGCTGCGCGCCGAGACCGAGGCCAAGGCGCAGCGGGTCACCGCCCCGCTGTCCGGCGCCGAGGGCGCGCCGGCCGAGCTGCTGGCCGCGGTCGAGGCGGCCGTCGGCGGGCTGTCCGAGACGCTGGTCGGGCTCTCCCACGACCTCTCCGAGCACCCCGAGGTCGCCTTCGAGGAGCACCGCTCGGCCGAGACGCTGGCCCGGGTCGTCGAGCAGCACGGCATCGCCGTGACCCGGGCGGCCCACGGCGTGCCCACCGCGCTGCGGGCGGAGGTCGGCGACCCGGGCGGGCCGACGGTCGCGGTGCTGTCGGAGTACGACGCGCTGCCCGGCATCGGGCACGGCTGCGGGCACAACATCATCGCCGTCACCGGCCTGGGCGCCTTCCTGGCGCTGGCCCGGCTGGGCGAGCGGCTGCCCGGGCGGGTGGTGTGGCTGGGCACCCCGGCCGAGGAGGGCGGCTCGGGCAAGGAGCTGATGGCCCGCGACGGCGCCTTCGACGACGTCGACGCCGCGCTGATGGTGCACCCCTTCACCCACGACCTGTCCGACTCGGTGTTCCTCGGCCGGCGCCAGCTGCGGGCCAGCTTCACCGGCATCACCTCCCACGCCTCGGCGCAGCCGTTCATGGGCCGCAACGCCCTCGACGCGGTCAACCTGATGTACACCGGGGTGGGGCTGCACCGCCAGCAGATGCCGCCCACCGACCGGGTGCACGGCATCGTCACCGCCGGCGGGGAGCGCCCCAACGTCATCCCCGAGCACGCCGAGATGCTGTTCTACCTGCGCAGCCAGTACCCCGAGAGCCTGAAGATCCTGAGCGAGCGGCTGGCCGACATCGCCCGGGGGGCCGCGCTGATGACCGGCTGCACCGTCGAGATGGCCTGGGACGAGGCGCCGCCCTACCTGCCGCTGCGCACCAACCAGCCGCTCGCGCTCAGCTGGAACCGCCGCTACGGCGAGCGCGGCCGCCGGGTGCTGCCGCCGGACGTGGTGCCCAGCACCTTCGCCGGCTCCACCGACTTCGGCAACGTCTCCTACCGCGTGCCCGGGCTGCACGCCATGGTGAAGATCAGCGACGGCGACCTCTCGCTGCACACCCGCGAGTTCGCCGCGGCCGCGGTCACCCCCGAGGCCGACCGGGTGGTCGCCGACGCCAGCTACGGGCTGGCCGCGGTGGCCCTGGACTGGCTCTGCGACCCCGAGCTGCGCGCCCACGTCGCCGAGGACTTCGCCGCCGCCGGCGGCGCCCTCGACGTCCCCTCCTACTTCGACTGACCGCCGGAGCCGCGTGAGGGCCGGGCCGAGGGTCCGGCCGACCTCCGCCCCTCTCCCGCAGGAGCCGCGATGACCGCCACCTCGACCGCCCCCGTCACCCGGACCGACCGGCTGCTGGCCGGCGTGGAACGGGCCGGCAACAAGCTCCCCGACCCCTTCATCCTGTTCCTCGGGCTGTTCCTGCTCGTCGGGCTGGTCTCGACCCTGCTGCAGCTGGCCGGCACCTCGGTCACCATCCCCGGCGACGACGAGTCCCGCGCCGTCCGCGGCCTGTTCACCGCGCAGGGGCTGACCTGGTTCACCACCTCCCTCGGCGAGAACTTCATCGGCTTCCCGCCGCTGCAGACGGTGCTGACCATCCTGCTCGCCGTCACCGTGGCCGAGCGGACCGGGTTCCTGGGCGCCGGCATCCGGCTGCTGCTCGGCTCCGCGCCGCGGTGGGCGCTGCCGTACGCGGTGGGCGTCGTCGGCGTCACCTCCTCGGTGATGGCCGACGCCTGCATGATCGTGGTGCCGCCGCTGGCCGCCATGGTCTTCAAAGCCGCCGGACGCCACCCGATGGCGGGGCTGATCGGCGGCTTCGCCGCCGCGGGCGCCGGCTACTCCACGTCGCTGCTGGTCACCAGCCTCGACGCCCTCTTCGCCGGCATCACCAACAGCGTCACGGCGACCCTGCCGGCGGCCGGCGCCACCGTCACCCCGGTGTCGAACTACTACTTCAACGTCGCGTCCTCGCTGGTGCTGGCCGTGCTGGCCGGGTTCCTGATCGACCGGGTGATCGAGCCGCGGATGGTGCGCCAGGACGTCCCCACCGAGGAGCTGCCCGAGGACGACGACACCCCGGCCACCAGCTCCGACGCCGACACCGCCGCCGCGCTCCGCTCGGCGCAGCCGATGGAGGCCACGCTGACCGGGCGGGAGAGGCGGGGGCTCCTGGCCGCCGCCCTGGTCACCGCGGTGCTGGCCGTGCTGATGGCCGTGGTGGCCCTCGTCCCCGGCTCCCCGTGGCGCAACGCCGAGGGCGGGTTCCTGCCCGAGTCGCCGCTGCTGGACTCGGTGGTGTTCATCGTCTTCGCGTTGTTCCTGGCCCCCGGGCTGGTCTACGGCTTCGTCTCGGGCAGCCTGCGCACCAGCGCCGACGTGCCGCGGGTGATGGGTCAGGGCATCAAGGACATGGCCTCGTTCGTGGTGCTGGCCTTCATGCTCGGCCAGTTCATCGCGCTGTTCAACTGGACCAACGTCGGCTCGGTGCTGGCGGTCAACGGCGCCCGTGGGCTCGAGGCGGTGGGGCTGGTCGGCTTCCCGGCGATCCTCGGCTTCATGGTGCTGTGCTCGCTGCTGAACCTGTTCATCGTCAGCGGCTCGTCGATGTGGACGCTGGTCGGGGCGGTGTTCGTGCCGATGTTCGCCCTGCTCGGCTTCGAGCCCGGCTTCGTGCAGGCCGCCTTCCGGGTGGGCGACTCCGCCACGCAGGTCATCACGCCGATGAACCCCTACGTGTTCGTGCTGCTGATGATGGTCAAGCGCTACGAGCCCGACGCCGGGCTGGGCACCGTCATCGCCCGGATGCTGCCCTTCGTGGTGCCGTTCTGGCTGGCGTGGGCCGCCGTGCTGGCGCTGTTCTACTTCACCGGGCTCGACGTCGGCCCGGGCGTCGGCATCCGCATCCCCTGAGATCGGGCTCCACCGCGCCCGGCGCGGGGTCGCGTAGAGTCGAGTGGCCCCGTGGCCGGACGGCCGGGTGGCGTCGGTCGGGCTGGTCGCGGAGAACGGGTGGGTCTTGGAGTTCGTGCAGGCGTTGCGCCGGTTGTGGCGCCACCAGTTGTTCCGCCGGCTGCTGGCGGTGCGGATCGCCACCCAGGCCAGCGACGGCATCCTGCAGGTCGGGATGGCCTCCTACCTGCTGTTCAACCCGCAGACGCAGACCAGCGCCTGGGCCATCGCCGGCGTGCTCGCCATCACCCTGCTGCCGTTCTCGGTCGTCGGCCCCTTCGTCAGCGGCATCCTCGACCGCTGGGACCGCCGCCAGGTGGTGCTGGTGGCCGACGCGCTGCGGATCGGGCTCGGGCTGGTGCTCGCCGCCCTGGTGCTGGCCGGCACCGACCGGGCCTGGGCGATGAGCGCGTTCTACGTCACCGTGCTGGTGGCGATGAGCATCAACCGCTTCGTGATGGCCGGCATGTCGGCCGCGCTGCCGCACACCGTGGACCCCGACGAGTACCTGGTGGCCAGCTCGGTGATGCCGACCGTCGGACCGGCCGGGGTGATCGTCGGAGCCGGCACCGCGCTGGGCATCCGCACCCTGCTAGGTCCGCTGCTGGGGGTCACCGCCGCCGACGCCCTGGTCTTCCTCGCCTGCGCGCTCGGCTTCGCGGTGAGCGTGGTGCTGGCGCTGCTGATCCCCCGCGGTGCCCTCGGCCCGGACGCCCGCGAGCGCGCCGAGGCCCGCTCCCGGCAGACCGACGCCGTCGTCCGTGACGTGCTGAGCGGGCTTCGCGACGCCCTCGGGCACCTGCGCGAGCACCGTCCGGCCGGGCTCGGGCTGGTCACCATCGGGCTGCAGCGGATCGCCTACGGCGTGGTCACGGTGGCGGTCATCGTGATCTACCGCAACACCTTCTACACGGTGGAGGAGGCGACCCCGGCCATCGCCGCGCTCGGGCTGTGGGCCGGGGCGACCGGCGCCGGGTTCGTGCTGGCGGCGGTGGTGACCCCCTTCGTCACCGCCCGCACCGGGCTGCGGCGCTGGGTGGTGCTGCTGCTCGCGCTGGCCGCGGTCGTGCAGCTGGTGCCGGGCAGCATCGTCACCCAGCCCACCCTGGTGGCCTCCGGGTTCCTGCTCGGGGTCGCGGCCCAGTCGCTCAAGATCTGCGTCGACACCCTCGTCCAGGCCCACGTCGAGGACGAGTACAAGGGTCGGGTGTTCGTCCTCTACGACATGGTCTTCAACACCACGCAGGTGCTGGCCGCGGTCCTCGCCGCCCTGCTGCTGCCGCCGAGCGGGGTGTCGCTGCCGGTCCTGCTCGCCGTGGCGGTGTCCTTCGCGCTGGTGGCGGTGCTGTTCGCGGTGCGCAGCCGCCGCATCGGCGCCGAGCTGTTCGAGCGCGGCACCGAGGACCTGCTGGCCGCCCCCGCGGCGCGCTCCTAGCCCCGGACGCGGCACGCCCCGGACGCGGCATGTGTCGGACGCGGCACGGGGCCCGACCGGATCGCTCCGGTCGGGCCCCGTTCCCGTGCTGCGCCGTCACGTGCTGGGGCGTGGTGCCCCGCGGCGGTGGGCCGGGCTCAGCCGGCGATGGTCTTCTTGAGCTGGGTGCCGGCCTTGAAGGCGGGCACCTTGCTGGCGGCGATGCTGATCTCCTCGCCGGTCTGCGGGTTGCGGCCGGTGCGCGCGGCGCGGTCGCGGACCTCGAAGGTGCCGAAGCCGGGCAGCGACACCTTCTCGCCCTTGGCCAGCTCGGCGGCGATGGCGTCGAGGGCGGCGGACAGCGCCTTGTCGGCGTCGCCCTGGGTCATGCCGGTGCTCTGGGCCACGGCGGCGACGATGTTCTTCTTGCTCATGGGGGATCCTTACTCCTAGGAGGTGCCAACACTGGTCAACGACGACCCCGTCGGAGTCACCGCCACGATCTGGACGGTACCGCCCCAGGCGTCGAGGAAGACCTCGGGCTGGTGACTGACCGCCACGACCGGTGCCGATGACCAGACCACGTCGACGTCGCACAGCAGAGCCCGTGCCGTGCCGGCGTCCAGGTGTTCAGTGGGCTCATCGAGAATCACCGTAGCGGGCGCGGCCAGCAGAAGGCGTGCAAGGGCGACACGGCGCGCCTCTCCGCCCGACAACCGGGACCCGTGCTCGCCGATCATCCGGTCCGGCTCGAGCGCCAGCCCGACCGCCGCCAGCGCCTGCCGGACCTCCTGCTCGCTCGCCCCGGGGCGTCCCAGCCGGACGTTCTCGGCCACCGTGGTGTCGAACAGGTGCGCGTCCTGGGTCAGGCAGCCGACCGGGCCGCCGACGGCCAGCGATCCGCCGAGCGGCGCGAGCCTTCCCAGCAGCGTGGCCACCAGGGTCGACTTGCCCACCCCGCTCGGGCCCACCAGCACGATCCGGGCGCCGGGGCCCACGTCGAGGTCGAGGGGCTCCAGCAGCGGCACGTCCCGGCCGACCGACAGCCCGCGCAGCCGCAGCCCCGGACGGCCCAGCTCCGGCGGCGGCGGGACGTCCAGGGCCGGCCCCTCCGCGACCTCCCGCACCCGCACGAGCGCCGCCCGTGTCCGCAGCCGGGTCTGCGCCGCCTCCACCAGCGGCAGCAGCAGCTCCTGCAGCGCCAGCGGGGTCAGCGCGACCACGGCGAGCAGGATCGGCGCCAGGGTGCCCGCCGCCACGGCGCGCCCGGCCACCACCAGCAGCGCCACCTCCACCACGGCCAGCGTCAGCCAGGCCGCCAGCTGACCCAGCCCGCGGGCGGTCGCCGCCCGCTGCTCGGCCCGGCGGACCTCGGCGTCGGCCTGCCGCGCCGGCTCCAGCGCGAGCGCCTCCGCCCCGGTGGCCTGCAGCAGCCGGGCGTGCCGGTGCGCCAGCAGCACCCGCTCGCTGAGCACGCCGCGCAGCCGCGCGATCCGGGCGTCGCTGCGCGCGGACACCCGCGCCGCCAGCACCGGCCACACCGCCCCCGCCAGCACCACGTGGACCAGCAGCACCAGCCCCGCCGCCGGCACCAGCAGCGCGAACCCCACCACCGCCGCCAGCCCCACCGCCCAGGCCGCCAGCAGCGGCAGCCGGACCCGCACCACCCGGTCCTGGGCCGCCTCGGTGTCGTCCACCAGCCGGGCCACCAGGTCGCCCAGCCGGCGCCCGACCACGTCCGCGCCCACCAGACCGGCGTAGCTCTGCAGCCGGGCCGCCGCCTGGTGGCGCAGACCCAGCCGGTGCGAGGCCAGCCGGTCCAGGTAGCGGAGCACCCCGCGGCTCAGCCCGAAGAAGCGCACGCCGGTCACGGCCACCAGCAGGTACAGCACGGGCGGGTGCTCCGAGGCCCGCGCCAGAAGCCACGCGGAGGTCGCCATCAGGGCCACGCCGGCGGCCGCGGCGCCGACGGCGAGGGCGGCTGCACGGACGGTCAGCGCTGCGGTGGGGCCGGGGCTTTCGGCCGTGGCTGGGCCTGTCGCCGGTCGGGGTCCCGGCCCGGTGTCCCGCCCGGTCGAGCCTCCTCCTCGTTCCTCGGAGGAGTTCTCCCAACGCCCGCCACTCCCCGACACCGGGCCGGGACCCCTCCCTTCGGGTCGTGACTCGCTGCCCTGTTCCTGGCTGACCAGGGCGTCGCGACCGTCGTCGGGAGAGCCCTCGCCGTCGGCGCCGCGGCCGCCGGTGGTGGCCGTGGTGGCGACGGCTGTCGCGCGGGTGAGGGGGACGACGCGGTCGGCCGCGGCGAGGACGGGGGTGCGGTGGGAGACGACGAGGACGGCGACGCCGAGGCGGCGCAGGGTGGCGACGACGTCGGCCTCGGTGTCGACGTCGAGGCCGGCGGTCGGCTCGTCGAGCAGCAGCAGCCGGGCGCCGCCGCAGTCGATGGCCAGCAGGGCGCGGGCCAGGGCGACGCGACGCTGCTCGCCGGCGGACAGCCCGGTGCCGTCGGGGGCCACCGGCTGCTCCAGCGGCAGCGACGGCGCGCCGGCGCGGTCGAGGGCGGCGCGAACCCGGCTGACCGGCGCCCCGGGCGCCCCCAGGGCGACGTTCTCCCCCACCGTGGACGGCCACAGCTCGGCGTCCTGGCCGACCCAGGCCACGTGCCGCCGCCAGGCGGTCGGGTCGAGCTCGGCCAGCGGGACGCCGTCGACGGTGATGCGGCCCCCGTCGGGCAGCAGGTGGCCCAGCAGCGCGGCCACCAGGGTGGTCTTGCCCACCCCGCTCGGCCCGGCCAGGGCCACCACCTCCCCGGGTGCCAGCCGGAAGGAGAGGTCGCGGACCAGCACCCCCTCGCCGCGGGACAGGGTCACCCCCGAGACCTCGAGCACGCCCGGGCCGCGGCCCGGGTCGAGGGAGCCGGCCACCGGGGCCGGGGCGTCCAGCAGCGCGAAGGCCTGCTCGGCGGCAGCCATGCCGTCGGCGGCGTCGTGGTAGCGGGCCCCCACCTGGCGCAGCGGCAGGTACACCTCCGGAGCCAGCACCAGCACCACCAGACCGGTGAGCAGGCTGAGCTCGCCCTCGACCACCCGCAGCCCGATGCCGACCGCCACCAGCGCCACCGACAGGGTGGCCAGCAGCTCCAGCACCAGCGCGGAGAGGAAGGCCACCCGCAACGTCTGCAGCGTCGCGTCCTCGTGGCGGCGCTCGATGCGGCGCAGCCCCGCCACCTGGGCGCGGGCCCGTCCCAGCACCTGCAGCGTCGGCAGCCCGGCGACCAGGTCGGCGAAGTGGTGCCCCAGCCGGGACTGGGCCCGCCAGCGGGCGTCCAGCCGGTCACGGGTGACCAGGCCGACCAGCACCATGAACATCGGGATCAGGGGCAGCGTGAGCACCACCACGACGAGCGAGGTCAGGTCCACCAGCCCGATGGCCAGCCCGACCACCGCCGGCACGACCACGGCCAGCACCAGCTGCGGCAGGTAGCCGGAGAACCAGCCGTCGAGGGCCTCCACGCCGCGGGTGACGAGGGCGACGAAGGCGCCGCCGGAGGTGTCGGTGCCGGAGGGACGCCGCAGCCGGGCGCGCAGCAGCTCCTCGCGCAGCTGCGACTTCACCGCCGCCGCGGCCCGGTGGGCGGCCCGCTGCTGGACCGCCGCCAGCAGACCCCGCAGCGCCAGCGAGGCGGCCAGCAGGGCCAGCCGTCCGGTCTGCGCGGACAGGTCGCCGCCACCGACCAGGTCGGCGACCACCAGCGCCAGCAGCCAGGCCTGGGCGATGGTCGCCGCCGCCTGCAGCACCCCGACGGCGACCAGCACCGCCAGGGCGCCGCGGGTGGCGCGGCTGCGCCGCAGCAGCCGGGGGTCGAGGGGGGCGGCCACGGCTAGCCCCGCCGTCCGGCGGCGACGAGCTGCTCGTCGGGCATGTGGTGGGTGCCGAGGCGGCGGCGGAACACCCAGTAGGTCCAGGCCTGGTAGCCCACGACGACCGGCGTCACCGCCACCGCGGCGAAGGTCATGATCCGCAGCGTGTAGTCGCTGGAGGCGGCGCTGCTGACCGTGAGGCTCCAGGCGGGGTCGAGCGAGGAGACCATCAGCGAGGGGACGAGGGTGCAGAACACCGTCGCGGTCAGGGACGCCACCGAGACCGCGGTGCCCAGGAAGGCCCAGCCCTCGCGGCCGCGCCACGCCGCCAGCAGCCCCAGCGCGAGGGAGCAGACCACCGCGGCGCCGAGCAGCAGGGTCAGCCGGGTGCCCGAGAACGCCTGGGCCGTCCACAGCACGAACACCGTCGCCGACGCCCCGGCCACCGCGCCGAGCCGCAGCGCGAGCGAGCGGGCCCGGTGGCGGAGGTCGCCCACCGTCTTCAGGGCCACGAACAGCGCGCCGTGGGTGAGGAAGAGGCTGGCCGTGACCGCACCGCCCAGCAGCGTGTACGGGCTGACGACCGCGAGCGCGGAGCCGAGCACGTTGCCGTCGGGGCCGATCGGGACGCCCTCGACCCAGGCGGCGAACACCATCCCCCAGGTCACGGCCGGTACCCAGGAGCCGGCGGTCACGGCCAGCTCCCAGCGCCGCTGCCAGACCGGGTCGGGGCGCTTGTGGCGGAACTCCATGCCCACGTTGCGCACGATGAGGGCGACCAGGACCGCCAGCACCGGCAGGTAGAAGGCGGAGAAGGTGGTGGCGTACCAGTCGGGGAAGGCGGCGAAGGTGGCGCCGACCGCGGTGATCAGCCAGACCTCGTTGGCGTCGAAGACCGGGCCGATGGTGTTGATCATCACCCGGCGCTCGCGGCGGTCCCGGGGCAGGTGGTGCAGCAGCATGCCGACCCCGAAGTCGAAGCCCTCCAGCACCAGGTAGCCGGTCCACAGCACCGCGATGATGGCGAACCAGAGGAGGGGCAGGTCCATCGTCAGCTCCAGTCGATGAGGTCGGCGGGCGGTCGGTCAGTAGGCGAAGGTGAGGGGCTCGTCCTCGGCCAGCACCCGCGGCGGCGGCGCCTCGTCGAGTCCCTTGCGGATCCAGGTCAGCATCAGCCGCACCTCGACCACGGCCAGCGCGGTGTAGACGCCGGTGAAGGCGAGCAGAGACACCACCACCTCGGCCACCGAGGTGGAGGGCGAGACACCGGCCGCGGTGGGGAGCAGCCCGAACACCAGCCACGGCTGGCGTCCGGTCTCGGTGAAGATCCAGCCGAAGGAGTTGGCCAGCAGCGGCAGCAGCGGCAGGGCGACCAGCAGCGGCGTCCACCGGCCCCGGGGGATCCGGCGGCCGCGGGTGACCCACAGCAGCAGCGCGCCGGCGGCCAGCGAGGCCATCCCCAGACCCATCATCAGCCGGAAGGACCAGTACGCGAGCGGGATGTTGGGGGTGTAGCTGCCCGGTCCCCAGGTCGCCTCGTAGGCGGCCTGCAGCTCGTCGATGCCCACCACCTCGCCGGTGAAGCTGCCGGTGGCCAGGAAGCTGAGGACGTAGGGGATCTTGATCGAGAAGAGCTCGTGCTCGCCGTCGAGGGTGCCGATGGTCAGCACCGAGAAGGACGCCGGCTGCTCGGTCTCCCAGGCCGCCTCGGCGGCGGCCATCTTCATCGGCTGGACGTCGTACATCACCTTGCCCTGCAGGTCGCCGGTGAGCACCACCCCCACACCGGCCACCAGCAGGGTCACCGCGCCGAGCCGCAGCGCCGCGCGCCAGGTGCGGGCCCGCTCCTCGGCCTGCTCCGGCTGCTGCTCGGGGTCGCCGTCCTCGGGCTGCCCGGCGGGCCGCGCCGCGGAGCGGAGGAGGTGCCAGGCGGCGACGGCGGCGACGAAGGCCCCGGCCACCATGAAGCAGGCGAAGACCTGGTGCGGGAAGGTGACCACGGCCACCGGGTTCATCAGCACGGCGCCGAAGTCGGTCAGCTCGGCGCGGCCGCGCTCGGCGTCGACCGTGAAGCCCACCGGGTTCTGCATGAAGGAGTTGGCCGCCAGGATGAAGTAGGCGCTGAACACGGTGCCGGTCGAGGCGAGCCAGATGCACATCAGGTGCAGCCGCTGCGGCAGCCGGTCCCACCCGAAGACCCACAGCCCCAGGAAGGTCGACTCCAGGAAGAACGCGAGCAGGCCCTCCAGCGCCAGCGGGGCGCCGAAGATGTCGCCGACGAACCGGGAGTACTCGCTCCAGTTCATGCCGAACTGGAACTCCTGCACCAGACCGGTGACCACCCCCAGGATGAAGTTGATCAGGAAGAGCTTGCCGAAGAAGCGGGTGAGCCGCAGCCACCGCTCCGCCCCGGTGCGGACCCAGACCGTCTGCATGACCGCCACCAGGGCGGACAGCCCGATCGTCAGCGGGACGAAGAAGAAGTGGTAGACGGTCGTGATCGCGAACTGCCACCGGGCGAGGTCGACGGCTTCCATGGGGCCAATCTACTACTGCTTGTCGTACTAAGGACTGTCGTACTCGTCACACCCGTCGTCGGCTAGCGTGACCGGCATGGATCCCGCCGCCGCGATCCGGCCGCTGACAGCCGGCGACGAGGCCCGGCTGGGCGACGCCTTCACCGAGCTCGGCTGGTCGAAGCCGATCTCGCTGTTCCAGCGCTACCTGGCCGAGCAGGCGGCGGGCACCCGGAGCGGTCTGGTCGCCACCGCCGGCGCGGGATCGGCGCCGCGCTGATGGACCGCGCCGAGGAGCTGGCGGCCGGGCGTGGCGCCGCAATCACGAGACCGAGGAGGCCGCTGTGAGCAACCCGTTGGGCGTCCACGCCCTGGTCTGGGCCGGCGGCACCGGCCCGGACGACGTCCGCCGGGTCGTCGAGCGCAGCAGCGCCTGCGGCTACGACCTGGTGGAGTTCTCGCTGCACGACGTCGCACCGGACCGCGAGCCGGTGATCGACACCGCCGCCACCCGGGCGCTGCTCGAGCAGCACGGGCTGCAGGTGGCCTGTTCGCGCGGGCTGTCGGCCGACGCCGACGTGTCCAGCGAGGACCCGGCCGTCGTGCAGCGCGGGCTGGAGCTCGCCGTCCACTCGCTGCGGGTGACCTCGGAGCTGGGTGGGACCGTCCTCACCGGCGCCCTCTACAGCGCCTTCGGCAAGGCGTCGGCGCCGATGTCGGCGCGCGGCCGGGCCAACGTGGTGGCCAGCCTGCGCGAGCTGGCCCGCGAGGCCGAGGGGCTGGGCATGACCCTGGGGCTGGAGATCTGCAACCGCTACGAGACCAACGTGGTCAACACCGCCCGGGACGCGCTGCGGCTGGCCGACGACGTGGGCGCGGACAACCTGGTGATCCACCTGGACACGTACCACATGAACATCGAGGAGACGGACCTGGTGACCCCGGTGCTGGAGGTGGGCGACCGGCTGGGCTACGTCCACGTCGGGGAGAACCACCGCGGCTACCTGGGCTCCGGCCACGTCGACCTCGCCGGCTTCTTCCGGGCGCTGGCCACCACCGGCTACTCCGGGGCGATCACCTTCGAGAGCTTCTCCGACGCGGTGGTGATGCGCAGCCTGTCGGACGACCTGGCGATCTGGCGGACGCTGTGGGAGGACTCCGAGGACCTCGCCCGCCACGCCCTGGCCACCATGCGGGGCTGGCTGGTCGCCGCCGGGCAGCACGCCGGCTGACGGCCGGCCGCCACGAGGGGACGACACCGCCGAATCGCCCGGACGCGGGCCGGCACGTCGTTAGGCTGACGAGCGGGGCGGACCGGCGGCTGCTGCGGCCCACCGCCCTCGTCCGACCCACGTCCGACCAGGAGGCCTCCGCCGATGAGCCGCGTGGTCGTGCTGGGTTCGGTGAACGCCGACCTGCACCTGCAGGTGCCCCGCCACCCCCGGACCGGGGAGACGGTGATGTCGAGCGGTCTTGAGCACCGCTTCGGCGGCAAGGGCGCCAACCAGGCCGTCGCCGCCGCCCGGGCCGGCGCTCCCACGGTCCTCGTCGGCAAGGTGGGCGACGACGCCCCCGGCACGGCCTACCGCGACCGGCTGGACCGGTTCGGGGTGGACACCAGCCGGCTGCTGACCGCGGCCGGCGTCCCCACCGGCACGGCGGTCGTCTACGTCGACGCCGACCACGACAACATGATCGTGGTGGCCCCGGGGGCCAACGCCTGCGTCGAGCTGCCCGACCTGCGGCTGCTGGACGACCTCGGCCCCGGTGACGTGCTGCTGGTGCAGCTGGAGCTGCGCACCGAGGTGGTGGAGGCCGCCGTCCGGCTCGCGGCCGGTCGGGGCGCCCGGGTCGTCCTCAACCTGGCTCCCTACGCCGCGCTGGCCCCCGACGTGCTCGCCCTCGCCGACCCGGTGGTGGTCAACGAGCACGAGCACCGGCTGCTGCAGGCCGACGGCCTGGAGTGCCCCAGCCTGCTCGTCACCGTGGGTGCCGAGGGCTCCCGCTGGGGCCCGCACCGGGTGCCCGCCCCGGTCGTGCAGCCGGTCGACACCACCGGCGCCGGGGACGCCTACTGCGGCACCCTGGCCGCCCGCCTCGCGCTGGGCGACGACCCGCGCGCCGCGATGACCGCCGCCTCCCGGGCGGCCGCCGACACCGTCCGACACCCGGGGGCCCAGCCCCCGCCGCCCAGCCCGTCCGCACCTGTCTGAGGAGCAGCCATGACCACCACCCTCGACGAGCTCGCCCGCACCGGGGTCATCGCCGTGCTCCGCGCCCCCTCGGCGCAGAGCGCGCTGGAGGCCGTCGAGGCCCTGGTCGCCGGCGGCGTCACCGGGGTCGAGGTCACCTACTCCACCCCCGGCGCCCCCGCGGTGATCGCCGAGCTCGGCCGCCGGCACGGCGACGCCATCGTGCTGGGAGCCGGCACCATCACCACCCCGCAGCAGGCCGAGCAGGCGGCCGCCGCCGGAGCCCGCTTCCTGGTCAGCCCCGGCACGTCGCCGGGCGTGGTCGCGGCGATGAAGGCCACCGGGCTGGTCACCATGTCCGGCGTGCTGACCCCCAGCGAGGTGATGACCGCGGTCGAGCTGGGCGTCGACGTCTGCAAGCTGTTCCCCGCCTCGCTGGGTGGCCCGGCGTTCCTCAAGGCGCTGCGCGGACCCTTCCCCGACGTGGTGATGATGCCCACCGGCGGCGTCTCCCCCGACAACGTGTCGGAGTGGGTGGCGGCCGGGGCGCTGGCCGTCGGCGCCGGCAGCGACCTGGTGCCGCCGGCCGCGCTGGCCTCGGGCGACCTGGCCGTCGTCCGCGAGCGCGCCGCCGCGTTCGCCGCGGCCTGGCGCGAGGTCGGGCGTGGCTGAGCAGACCGCCGACCTCACCGGCACCGTGCGGATGGGGTTCGTCGGGGTCACCACCGGGTCGTCGTCGATCATGGCGGTCTTCCCCGTCTGGGCCGAGCTGCTCGACCTGCCCACCCGGCGGCTGGTGGGCTACGACCTGCCGCTGGACGCCGGTCCCGAGCGCTACCGGGCCCTGGTGGACGAGATCGCCGCCGACCCCGCCCACCGGGGCGCCCTGGTCACCACGCACAAGATGAACCTGTGGGCGGCGGCGCACGACCGCTTCGCCGAGGCGGACGCCTTCGCCCGCGCCGCCGGGGAGGTCTCGGCCATCACCAAGCGGGACGACCGGCTGGTGGCGCACGCCCTCGACCCGGTCACCGCCGGACTGGCCCTGGAGGAGCTGATCGGCCCCGAGCACTTCTCCCCCGGCGCCGAGGCGGTCGTGCTGGGAGCCGGCGGGGCCGGGCTGGCGCTGGCGTGGAACCTGCTGCATCGGGCCGACCGGCCGCGGCGGATCGTCGTCACCGACACCTCCGCCGAGCGGCTGGCCCACCTCACCGGCGTGCTCGGCCCCCGGGCGGGCGCCACCGAGCTGCACACCGCCCTGGTGGGCGACGCCGACGAGCCGGCCCGGCTGGTGGCGTCAGCCGCGCCGGGGTCGCTGGTGGTCAACGCCACCGGGCTGGGCAAGGACCGCCCCGGCAGCCCGCTGCCCGACGACGCGGTCTTCCCCGAGCGGGCGGTGGTGTGGGAGTTCAACTACCGCGGCGGTCTGGACTTCCTGCACCAGGCCCGCGCCCAGCAGTCCGCCCGCTCGCTCACGGTCGCGGACGGCTGGCGCTACTTCGTCCACGGCTGGTCGCAGGTGGTCGCCCGGGTCTTCGACCTGACGCTCACCGAGGAGCTGGTGGACCGGCTGGCCGAGGCGGCCGAGCCCTACCGGCAGTAGCGGCGTCGAGCCGCCCGCGGGGAGTGAGCACCAGAAGCTGTCCATGGCATGGGGCCGACGGCCCATGAGCGCCGGCCTCACGCCATGAGCAGGTTCTGGAACCAGCACCGATCAGGCTCAGACGACGCCCTTGCGCAGCAGGTAGTTGCTGTAGCCGATGGTCTCCCCGGTCTGGACGAGCACCATCGCCTCGCGGGTCAGCTCGTAGAACGCGAAACGCTCGACCCCGGCGACGCCGACCGGACGGCCCTCGGCCGCGTCGGCGGCCCGCTGCAGGGCGGCGGTGGCGGCGTGGACGGTGTTCGGCTCGCCGTCGACCTCCATCCGCCGCACCGGGTGCTCGACGTAGGCGTCCAGCGGGAGGACCGAGAACAGCGCCTCGGCCGCTGCAGCGGTGTCGGCGCCGCGCAGGTCGACCACGGGGACCCGGTAGCGGTAGGCCGGGAAGTTGCGGTCCACGAGAGCCAGCTGGTCGCCGTGACCCAGCTCGTCGAGCAGGTGCAGCAGCGTCCCGGTCAGCAGGGGGTCGATGTTCTTGAGCACGCGCACACGCTAGCCCCCTCCTGACCGGCGGACAGGCGGCGAGAACCAGGACCTCCTGCGACCACGAAACTATGACGCTGGGTCGTACTCCCGCGCGTAGTAGGCTGGCCGGGTGGCTGGTCTGGGTGAGCTCGAGCGTGCGGTGATGGAACGGCTGTGGGCCGCGGACCGCCCGCTCAGCGTGCGCGAGGTGCACTCCGCGCTCGGCAGCGAGCGCGACCTCGCCTACACGACCGTGATGACCGTGCTGGACCGGCTGGCCAAGAAGTCCGTGGTGACCCGCGAGCGGGAGGGCCGCGCCTGGATCTACCGGCCGGCGCAGTCCCGGGAGTCGATGGTGGCCGAGGCGATGCACACCGCCCTCGACGACCGCGACCTCGACCGCAGCGCCGCCCTGATGGCCTTCGTCGACCGGGTCAGTCCCGACGAGATGGCCCTGCTCCGCGAGGCGCTGGGCGAGGTCGAGGCGCGCCACCGCGGTCACGGCACCGACGGGGGCTGACGTGGGGACGGCGATGGCGGGGCTGCTGACGGGGCCGCTGCTCGCCTGTCTCGCCCTCGTCCTGGTCAACCCGGGGCCGCAGTGGGTGCGCACCTGGACGTTCCTGCACTCCGTCCCCCGTCCCGCACTCGTGCTCTGGCAGGCCGGCACGGTGAGCGCGCTGGTCGCCACGGTCGGCGCCGGCGTGGTGACCGCCTGGCAGCTGGGCCACCTCGGTGACGGCCACCCGGTGCTGGCCGCGCTGCAGGTGCTGGCGCTGCTGTTCGCCCTCAACGTGGTGGTCCGGCTGGTGTGGGGCGTGGTCAGCGTGGCCCGGCAGACCGCCAGCCGGCGGGCCCGGCACCGTCGCGCCGTGGACCTGCTGGCCGAGGTGGACTCCGCCGGCGGTGCGCTGACCGGGCTCGACGCGTCCGGGGTGCGGGTGCTGGCCGAGGCGATGCCGATGGCCTACTGCCTGCCCGGCATGCGGCAGTCGCGGCTGGTGGTCAGCACCGGCACCCTGGAGCAGCTGGACCGCACCGAGCTGGCCGCCGTGCTGGCCCACGAACGGGCGCACCTGCGGGCCCGACACGACGTGGTGCTGGACTGGTTCGCCTCGGTGCACCGCGCCTTCCCGCTGGTGGTGCGCAGCGACGTCGCCCTCGACGAGGGCCGGCTGCTGGTCGAGATGCTGGCCGACGACGCCGCCACCCGTCGGGTGGGCTCGGTGCCGGTGGCCCGGGCGCTGGTGCGGATGGCCGGCAGCCACGTCCCCGTCGCCGCGCTCGGTGCCGGCGACGTCGGTACCGTCGAGCGGGTCCGCCGGCTGGCCGGCAGCCGCGGCGGCTCGCTGCTGAGCGCCGCGGTCTACGCGCTCGCCGCCGGCCTGGTCGCGCTGCCGGTGGCGATCATGGTCGTCCTGCTCTGAGCACCGGCGCACCCGCCCGGGGAGTCACTCGGCCAGGCGCTGCTCGACCCGCTCGACCTTGGCGGTGAGCTGGCCGGTGTGGCCGGGGCGGATGTCGGCCTTGAGCACCAGGCTGACCCTGGGCGTGCGGGCGGCGAGGGCGTCGACGCACTGCTTCACCACGCCCATCACCTCGTCCCACTCGCCCTCGATGTTGGTGAACATGGCGTTGGTCTCGTTGGGCAGGCCAGAGGCGCGGACGATCCGGACGGCCTCGGCCACCGCCTCGGACACGCTGCCGCTGTCGTCCCCGGCGGCCGGGCTGATGCTGAACGCGACGAGCATGCCCCCAGCCTGCCACCCGGTGGCCGGCGCGTCACCGCCGCCTCAGGACGCCGGCGCCTCCAGCACGTGCTCGCCCGGGGTCAGCTCGGTCTCGGCCAGACCCGGCACCCGGGCCAGCGCGGACGTCCCCGGCGGCACGGTGGCCTCGACCCGCAGCCCTCCGCCGCTGCGCTCCCAGCGCACCCGGGCCCGCCCGTGCGGGGTCTCCAGCACGCTCTCGGCCCAGTCCAGGCCCGGGCCGGGCGTGGGCGCCACCAGGATGCGCGAGTAGCCCGGCTCCAGCGCGGACAGCCCGCCCACCACCCGGTGCAGCCAGTCGGTCACCGCGCCGAGGGCGTAGTGGTTGAAGCTGGTCATCTCACCGGGGTTGATGGAGCCGTCGGGCAGCATCGAGTCCCAGCGCTCCCAGATCGTCGTGGCGCCCATGGTGACCGGGTACAGCCAGGACGGGCACTCCCGCTGCAGCAGCAGCCGGTAGGCCTCGTCGACGTGCCCGGTGCGGGTCAGCGCGTCGGCGATGAACGGCGTGCCGGCGAAGCCCGTCGAGATGCGGAACCCGCTCTCGGCGACCAGCTCGGCCAGCCGTTCGCCCGCCCACACCTCCTGCTCGACGTCGAGCAGGTCGAACACCAGGGCCAGCGAGTACACCGTGGTGCAGTCGCTGAGGATCTGCCGGTCGGACACGTAGACCTCGTGGAAGGCGGCCCGCAGCCGGTCGGCCAGCTCGGTCATCTCGGCCTGCTCCTGCTCGCGGCCCAGCACCGCCGCCGCGGCGGCGGTCAGCCGCGCCGAGCGGTAGGCGCAGGCGGTCGCGACCACGCCGCGGTCGGCCTTGGCGTCGGCCGGGTGGTCGGGGTCGGCGTCGGGGTCCAGCCAGTCGCCGAACTGGAATCCGGTGTCCCAGACGCCGTTCGGGGACAGCTTCGAGCGGACCCGGCGGACGTGGGAGGTCATCGAGTCGAAGGCCTCCGCCAGCACGGTCGGGTCGCCGTAGGCCTGCCACACCGCCCAGGGCACCCACACCGCGGCGTCGCTCCACACCGCGGTGGTGTCCACCGGCTGGCGGTCGGGCGGGGAGGCCATCCGCTTGATCGCGTCGGGCACCACGTAGGGGACGACGCCGTCCTGGTGGCTCTGCTCCAGGGCCAGGTCGCGCAGCCAGTCCCGCAGGAACCCCTGGGCGTCGGCCAGCCGGACGGCCGTGGGCACGAAGGCGGCGATGTCCCCGGTCCAGCCCAGCCGCTCGTCGCGCTGCGGGCAGTCGGTGGGGACGTCGAGGAAGTTGCCCCGCATGCCCCACACGGCGTTCTCGTGCAGCCGGTTCACCAGCTCGTCGGAGCAGGAGAAGGAGCCGATCCGCCGCAGGTCGGAGCTGACCGCCACCGCCGTCAGCGCGTCGGCGTCGATGGCATCCACGCCGCCGGGCCAGCCGTCGACCTCCACGTAGCGGAAGCCGTGGAAGGTGAGGGTGGGCTCGAACACGTCGACCCCGCCGCTGAGGGTGAACCGGTCGGTGGCCTTGGCGCTGCGCAGCGGCCGGGTGCCCAGCTCGCCGTGCTCGAGCACCTCGGCGTGCCGCAGCGTCACCGTGGTGCCGGCCTCGCCCTGCACCCGCACACGCACCCAGCCGACCAGGTTCTGCCCGAAGTCGACCAGCACCCGGCCCTGCGGGCTGGTCCAGATCTCCTGCGGCACCAGCTCGGTGATGCGGCGCACCGGCGGGCCGACGTAGGGCTCCAGCCGGGACAGCTCGAAGTCGACCTCGTGCACGCCCTGCCAGCCGGAGTCGTCGAACCCGGGCTCGGTCCAGCCTGGCTGGCGGCGGCGCGCGTCGACGTCCTGGCCGTCGTAGAGGGAGTTGGCGGTGGTGTCGCTGGCTCCCGAGCGCCACGAGCCGTCGGTGCCGACGACCTGCACGTGGCCGTCGTCGTACTCGACGCGCAGCTCGGCCAGCGCCGCCAGCTCCTCGCCGTACACCCGGGCGCCCTCGCCCCAGCCGATCCGGCCGCGGTACCAGCCGTTGCCCAGCGCCAGCGCCAGCACGGTCTCGGGCTGGGTCAGCAGGGAGGTGACGTCGTGCTCGGCGTAGCGCAGCCGCCACTCGTAGCTCGTCCAGCCGGGGGTGAACAGGTCCGGCGAGACCGGGCGTCCGCCCAGCCAGGCCTCGACGATCCCCAGGGCGGACAGCCGCAGGGTGGCCCGCGCCGGCGCGCCGTGGCCCTCGTCGAGACGGACGACCCGCCGCAGCAGCGGGGCCCCGTCGAAGTCGGAGTCGGAGGCGATGAAGCGGGCGGTCCAGTCGACGGTCACGGTGCTCCTGCGTTGGAGGTGTGGGTGGGTCGGGACACATCTTCCCCGACGGGGCCCGGACCGTGTCCAGGGGTCGTGGAATATCTCGTCCCGCCGTCCGGTTGTGCTGCTCGACCGGTGCGGGACAGTGTCCCCGGGCCTCAACTCCAGCCGTCGCGGAACACCTACGGGAGCCGCGTTCGCGCCACTCGCCGAGAGGCGACCGCCGTACCGGTCCCCGGCGAACGGGCCGCGTCCACTCCGGGCGCGGCCCCTTCTGCTTCCGGTCCCGTCTGCTGGCGGCCCGTCTGCTCGGGGCCCGCCTGCTGCGGGTTCAGCCCGCCCGCTCGGCCCACCAGCGACGCAGCTCGGCCTCGGCCGTCTCCGGGTCGGCCGGCCCGTGCTCCATCCGGAACTCCAGCATGTGGCGGTAGGCCTCGCCGACCTCCCGGCCGGGAGCCAGCCCCAGCAGCGCCATGATCTGGTTGCCGTCCAGGTCGGGACGGATGGCGTCCAGCTCCTCGGCCTCGGCCAGCTCGGCGATCCGCTCCTCGAGGTCGTCGTAGGCCTCGCGCAGCCGGGCGGCCTTGCGCTGGTTGCGGGTGGTGCAGTCGGCGCGGGTGAGGATGTGCAGCCGCTCCAGCTGGTCGCCGGCGTCACGGACGTAGCGGCGCACGGCGGAGTCGGTCCACTGCCCGTCGCGGTAGCCGTGGAAGCGCAGGTGCAGCTCGACCAGGTGGCTGACCGCCTTGGTCTCCTCGCCGGAGAAGTGCAGCGCCTTCATCCGCCGGCGCACCAGCTTGGCCCCCACCACGTCGTGGTGGTGGAAGGACACCTTGCCGCCCGGCTCGAAGCGCCGGGTGGCCGGCTTGCCGACGTCGTGCAGCAGCGCCGCCAGCCGGTTGACCAGGTCCGGGCCACCCTCGAGGCGGTGCTCGAGCTCGATGGCCTGCTCCAGCACGGTCAGGCTGTGCTCGTAGACGTCCTTGTGCCGGTGGTGCTCGTCGCGCTCGAGCCGCAGCGCCGGCAGCTCGGGCAGCACCCGGTCGGCGATCCCGGTCTGCACCAGCAGGTCCAGGCCGGCCCGCGGGCGGTCGGTGAGCAGCAGCTTGGTGAGCTCGTCGCGGACCCGCTCGGCGGAGACGATCTCGATCCGCTCCGCCATCGCCGTCATCGCCGCCGCCACCTCGGGGGCGACCTGGAAGCCGAGCTGGCTGGCGAAGCGGGCGGCCCTCATCATCCGCAGCGGGTCGTCGCTGAAGGACTGCTCGGGGGTGCCGGGGGTGCGGATGGTCCCGGCGGTCAGGTCGGCCAGCCCCTCGTGCGGGTCGACGAACGTGCCGCCGGGGCGGGTGACGTCGATGGCCATCGCGTTGACGGTGAAGTCGCGCCGGACCAGGTCCTCGCCCAGGGAGGTGCCGAAGCGCACCTCGGGCTTGCGGCTGTCCGCCTGGTAGGAGTCGCTGCGGTAGGTCGTCACCTCGATGACCCAGTCGGTGCCGTCCTCGTCGCGGACGCGGCAGCCGATCGTCCCGAACGCCTTGCCGATGCTCCACACCGCCTTGCTGAAGCGGTGCAGCAGCCGCTCGATCTCCTCCGGGCGGGCGGAGGTGGTGAAGTCGAGGTCGTGGCCGAGGACGCCGAGCAGGGCGTCGCGGACCGAGCCGCCCACCAGGTAGAGCTCGTGGCCGGCCTCGGCGAACAGCCGACCCAGCCGACCCACCACGGGCGTGATGCGCAGCATCTCGCTGACGGCGTTCGACTGGGCTGAGGTCAGGTCCGGCACGGCCGTCCAGCCTACCGGGCGCAGCACCGCGGCGCCCCGTCCGCGAGCCGGCCGAGGAGGCTCCGGGTGCCCGTCGCGGGCCCGGCGGTCCGCCCTCAGGTCCCCGGGACGACGTGGCCGCGCCCCTACGATGGCCGGGTGAGTGCCCCGACCTCCTCCGGACGCCCCCGCCCGGCGTCCGCGGGGGCGGGAGGCCGGGGACGCCGCCGCCGGACCGCCGCGACCCTCCTGGTCGCCGTGCTGGCCCTGCTGCCGGCGGCCGGCCCGCTGGGGCTGGTGCTGCCGGCCCGGGCGGTGGAGCCCGATCCCCAGCAGGTGTCGATCGCGCTGGAGTCGGTCGAGCCGGCCGTGCTCGACCGCGACGCCCGGCTGACCGTCCGCGGCACCGCCACCAACAGCCGGGACACCCCGGTCAGCAACCTGCAGCTGCTGCTGTGGCGCGACCAGGGCACCCTCTACACCGACCAGGCCCAGCTCGACGACCTCGTCGCCGCCCCCAGCACCCTCCCCGTCGGCGCCCGGGTGCTGGTCGAATCGGCCTACACCAGCGACCTGCCGGCCGAGCTCGGGCCCGGGCAGAGCGTGCCCTTCGAGCTCAGCGCCACCGTCGAGGAGCTGGGGCTGCCCCCCGGCGACGGTGCGGCGCTGGTCGGCGTCCAGGCCCGCGAGGACGGCGTGGAGACGGTCGGGCGGGTGCGGACCCTGGTGCCGGTGGTCGAGGAGCGCCACCCGCCGGTGGCGGTGGCCTCCGTGGTGGTGATGTCGGCCCCACCCTCCCGGGTGCGCGCCGACGTGGTCGCCGGGGAGTCGCTCGGCGCGCAGCTGGCGCCCGGCGGGCGGCTCGACGTGCTGCTGGGCAGCGCCGCCCGCGAGGACGTCAGCTGGGCCGTCGACCCGCTGCTGCTGGCGGAGGTGGGCGACCTCGCCGACGGCTACCGGGTGCTCGCGGCGGACGGCGCCGAGTCCGCCGGCGGCCACCAGGCCGACGCCGCCCGCTGGCTGACCCGCTTCGAGGAGCTCGACCGGGCCCGCGGCTACCGGCTGCCCTGGGGCGTCCCCGACCTGCTGGCCGTCGCCCGCTCCGGCGAGGAGGAGCTGACCGGGGCGGTGCTCGCGGCCCAGCCGCCGCAGGGTTCCGCCGCGGCCGACCTGCCGCTGCTGCTCGCCCCCGCCGGCGGCACCGTGGACGCCGCCACCCTCGACCTCGCCGACCGGATGCAGCCGGCCGCGGTCGCGCTGGCCGGCGGGCCCGGGTCGGCCGTGCACAGCCGACCCGACGCCGCCGCCCTGGTGGACGTGTCGGTCGAGGCCTTCGACCCCCAGCTCGGCCCCGACCCGCGCGCGTCGGCACCGCAGGTCGCGCAGCACCTGCTGACCAGCACCCTCGTCGAGAGCCTCACCGCGCAGGGGCGCGGGCTGTCCCCGGCACCCCAGGTGCGGGTGGTCGACAGCGCCGAGCGGGCCGCCGCCGACGCGGTCGAGGCCCCGGGCTGGCAGCGCCGGCTGCCGCTGGCGGAGCTGCTGGCCGCCGAGCCCACCCCCTGGAGCGGCCCGGTGGACGACCCCGCCGCCGACCTGGAGGCTCAGCTGGACCCCTCCGTGCTCGACTCCGCCGCCGAGCTGCGGAGCGACCTGCAGACCGCCCAGGAGCTGCTGACCGACCCCGGGGAGAGCCAGGACGCCGACCGCACCACCTCGGCGGCGCTCAGCAGCTGGTGGCGCGCCGGTGCCGCGGCCGAGCAGCGGGAGGCCTGGCTGGGCCCACGCCGCGACGCGCTGGACCAGCTGCTCGGCGGCCGCGGGCTGCAGCTCAGCGTCGCCCAGAACGTGGCCATGTCGGCCCGCAGCGGGCAGTTCCCGGTCAGCATCACCAACCGGCTGGACCAGGCGGTCCGGGTCCGGGTCGTCTTCTCCACCGACAACCCGGGCCGGATCAGCATCCCCGCCATCCCCGAGGTCGTGGTCCGCCCCGGTCAGACCGTCACCACCACCGCCGCCCCGCGGGCCCGTGCCAACGGCAGCTTCAACGCCACCGCCCGGCTGGCCACCGTCTCCGGCCGCGAGCTCGGCCCCAGCCGCGAGGTGCGGATCGAGGCCAGCGACATCGGCCGCGCCGGCTGGGTGATCGTCATCGGCTCCGGCATCGTGCTGGTCGGCGGCACGGTGCTGCGGGTCCGCCAGGTGCGCCGCCAGCAGGCCCGGGCCGCAGCCGCGCCCGACCCGACCCCCAGCCCCCGGAACGAGGCAGCGCGATGAGCGTCGACACCCGCAGCAGCTCCCTGGTCTCGGCCGGGGCGCTGATGGCCGCCGGCACCCTGCTGTCCCGGGTGCTCGGCTTCGCGCGGGCGGTCGTCATCGCCATGGTCCTGGGCAACACCACCCGCCAGGCCGACATGTTCACCCTGGCCAACACCATCCCGACCAGCCTCTACATCCTCTTCGCCGGCGGCGCCCTGAACACGGTGCTGGTGCCCCAGATCGTCCGCGCCACCTCCTCCGACGAGGACGGCGGCGAGGCCTACACCAACCGGATCATGACCGCCTTCCTGGCCATCATCGCCGGGGTCACGGTGGTGCTGCTGCTGGCGGCCCCGCTGGTGCTGCGGATCTACACCGACGCCGGCTGGCGCGACCCGGAGCTGTCGGAGCAGTACCGCTCGATGCTGACGCTGACCTACCTGTGCCTGCCGCAGGTCTTCTTCTACGGGGCCTTCTTCCTCGCCGGCCAGGTGCTCAACGCCCGCGGCCGGTTCGGGCCGATGATGTGGGCCCCGATCGCCAACAACGTGGTCTCGATCGCCGTCTTCGTCGGCTACCTGCTGGTCTTCGGCACCGACGTCGACCACGGCGCCCCCTTCAGCACCGCCCAGGAGCTGGTGCTGGGGCTCGGGGCCACCGCCGGCATCCTGGTGCAGGCGGCGATCCTGCTGCCCTTCCTGCGCCGCGCCGGGTTCGTCTACCGGCCCCGCTTCGACCTGCGCGGCACCGGCCTGGGCCGCACCTTCTCGCTGGCCAAGTGGACGCTGGGCTTCGTGGCCGTCACACAGCTCGCGCTGGTGGCGGTGAACCGGCTGGCCAGCAGCGCCACCGCCGGCGCCGAGAACGGCGGCGGCCTCACCGTCTACAACAACGCCTACCTGGTGTGGATCCTGCCCCACTCGGTGATCACGGTGTCGCTGGCCACCGCCATGGTGACCTCGGCCTCGAAGCTGGCCGCCGACGGCGACCTGGGCGGGGTCTCGCGGGAGACCGCACGCACCATCCGGCTCACCACCACCGTGCTGCTGCCGGCGGCGGTCGCGTTCCTGGTGCTGGCCACCCCGATCGCCCGGCTGGCGTTCGGCTACGGGGTGGGCGCCTCGGACTACCCGGTGCTGGCCCTGGCGCTGCAGGCCTTCGCGCTGGGGCTCGTGCCCTTCACGATCCACTACGTGCTGCTGCGCGCCTTCTACGCCCTGGAGGACACCCGCACCCCCTTCCTGCTGCAGGCGCTGATCGCCGGGCTCAACGCCGGGTTCGCGGTGCTGCTGGTGCGCCTCGTGGCCGACCCCTCGCTGGTCGCCACCGCGCTGGCGCTGGCCTACTCGCTGTCCTACGCCGTCGGCGTGGTGGTCGCCTTCCGCCGGCTGCAGTCCTCGCTGCCCGGGCTCTCGGCGCGCGCGGTCGGACGCCACCTGGTCCGGGTCACGCTGGCGGTGCTCCCGGCCGCGGGGCTGGCCTGGCTCATCACCTGGCTGCAGCACCGGCTGACCGAGGGCCGGGTGGCCTCCGCGCTGGGGCTCGCGCTGGCGGGGGTCGTGGCGGTCGGCGCGTACGTCGCCGCGGCCCGGTTGCTGCACCTGCGCGAGATGGATGAGATCGTGGGCACGGTGCTGCGACGCCGACGAGGGGTCGCCGGCTCCGACGACAGCGCCCCGGTGGAGGGCGCAGCCCCCGCGGGCGACCCCGCGGCGGCACCCGGACGGGAAGGAGACGCGGTGCAGGGCAGCGCGGGTGAGGAGCGGCCGTCCGCGCCCGGGCCCGAGCACGCCGAGCTGGAGACCCAGCCGATGTCGGCGCTAGGCCCCGACGGGCACCCGCTGGACCCGGCCGCCGCGGCCGAGGAGGCCCCCCAGGACGCCTGGCGCGGCAGCTCGCGTCCCTCGCCGGAGGAGGAGATGGGCTCCGGCGTGCTCGCCACCCCCAGCACCGACCCGGACGTGCTGCGCCGCAGCCGGCAGCGGGCCGGGGACGTCCTGGGTCGGCGCTACCGCCTGGAGGAGGTCGTGGCCGGCCGCGCGGACGCCCACACCTGGCGGGCCTTCGACCAGGTGCTGTCCCGCTCGGTGCTGGTGCAGGTGCTGCCCCCCGACGACCCCCGCTCGCCCGCCCTGCTCGAGGCGGCCCGCGCCTCGGCGGTGGCCACCGACTCCCGGTTCCTGCGGGTGCTGGACGCGGTGGAGAGCAACGACCCCGAGGTCGGCTCCTACATCGTCACCGAGTTCAGCCCGGGGCAGACGCTGGAGGTGATGCTGGCCCAGGGACCGCTGTCGGCGCTGGAGGCCGCCTGGCTGGTCCGCGAGGTGGCCGACGCGCTGGCCGGCATGCACGCCATGGGGCTGCACCACCGCCACCTCGGCCCCGACGCCATCACGATCACCCCGGCGGGCAACCTCAAGATCACCGGTTTCCTGCTGGAGGCCGCGATCGTCCCCGACGACGCCGACGAGCCCGACGGCGGGGAGATCCTGGAGGCCGGCAGCTCCGCCGACGACCCCACGGTCACCCTGCCCGTCCGCCGCACCGACGACCCGGAGGCCCAGGACGTCCGCGACCTGGGCCGGCTGCTCTACGCCGCCCTGGTCTCGCGCTGGCCCGGCGCGGCCCGCTACGGCCTCGACCGCGCACCCACCGACGGCGGCCGGCTGCTGACCCCGCGCCAGGTCCGCCACGGCGTCTCCCCGGCGCTGGACCGCATCACCGACCGCATCCTGTCCCCGGTCCCGCGCCACCACGAGGAGCCGCTGCGCACGGCGGCGGAGGTGGCGCAGGCGCTGAGCACGGTGCTCGGCACCGCCGACGCCTCCCACGACCTGGAGCGGCGGGTGCGCCAGCCCGTGCCCGTGGTGGGCTCCGGGCCCGCCACGGTGGCGATGTCGCCGGCGGCCTCCCCGGTCAGCGCGGTCGCTCCCGACCCGGTGCGCCCGCCGGTCAGCGCCCTCACCCCCGAGGCGGAGGCCGCGCCTCCCACGGTGCGGGTCGTCGACCCGACGCAGCCGGTGCGGCGCCGGTGGCTGGGCGTGCTGGTGGCGCTGCTGCTGCTGGCGCTGGTGGTCGGGCTCATCGGCGTGTTCGTGCAGAACCAGGCCCGGTTCACCGGCAACGCACCCGGCGACCAGGCGAGCACCGACACCGCCCCGCAGCCGGTGGAGGTGGCCGACGTCCTGGTCTTCGACCCCCAGGGCGACGTCCCCAACGACGAGAACAACGACCTCGCCCCGCTGGCGGTCGACGGCGACCCGGAGACGGCCTGGCAGACCCTGGCCTACCGGGGCAACCCGGAGCTGGGCGGCCTCAAGCGCGGGGTGGGGCTGGTGCTCGACCTGGGCGAGGCCACCGAGGTGAGCCGGCTCGACGTGGTGCTGCCCGAGGACCCCACCGCGGTGCAGGTGCTGGCGCCGGCGGACCGCGCCGCCGCCGAGGCCCCGATGACGAGCGACGCCGACTGGGAGGTGCTGGCCGAGGACGAGGAGGCCGCCGGCGAGGCGGGCTTCGAGCTCACCGAGCCGGTCACCACCCGCTACCTGCTGCTCTACCTCACCGAGCTGCCGCCGGAGGGCTCCAGCTACCGCGGCTACGTCTACGAGGTCGAGGTCCAGGGGTGAGCGCCGCGGACCCGACCACCGACCCCCGCAGCGACCACGAGCTGCTGCGCGCGCACGTCGACGGCGACGAGCACGCCTTCGCCGAGCTGGTGCGCCGGCACTCCGACCGGCTGTGGTCGCTGGCCCTGCGGACCGTGCGCAACCACCAGGACGCCGAGGACGCCCTGCAGGAGGCGCTGATCTCGGCCTTCCGCCGGGCGGAGTCCTTCCGGGGCGACTCCGCGGTGACCACCTGGCTGCACCGGGTGGTGGTCAACGCCTGCCTGGACCGCATCCGCCGCAACCAGGCCCGCCGCGCCGAGCCGCTGCCCGAGCGCACCGACACCGAGCTGGCCGCCGGCGGCGGCACCGTGGACGAGGCCGACACCGGGCTGGTCCGGATGGACGTCCAGGACGCCCTCGGCCGGTTGAACGCCGACCAGCGGGCCGCCCTGGTGCTGGTCGACATGGAGGGCTACAGCGTCGACGAGGCGGCCCGGATCCTGGGGTGCGCGCCAGGCACGGTGAAGAGCCGCTGCGCCCGCGGACGTGCCCGGCTCGCGCCGCTGCTGGCCCACCTCGACCCCACCCCGCAGGACGTCCGGTGACCGGCCGCGCCGCCGCCGGGCAGCAGCGCTGGCCGGGAGAGCTGGACAGCTCGGTGCGCTGGCAGCCGCCGGTGGTGGTGGCCAGCACCGCCGCGGTGGTGATGACCCTGCTGCTGGTGCGGGAGAGAGCTCCCGGCTGGGGTGTGGTGGTGCTGCTGGTGCTGGCCCTGCTGGCCGTCTACCTGCTGGTGGTGTGGCTGCGGACCCGGGCCCGGATGGCGGTCTCGGGCAGCACCCTGACCGTGCGGCGCTGGCGCGACGTGCACCGCGTCGAGGCGGCCGAGGTCACCGCGGTCCGCCAGCGACTCACCCAGCACGGTCCCGACTTCGTGCTGCAGGCCGGCGGCCGCCGCGTCGTCGTGCCGGCCTCGCGGGTGCGACGCGGGCACTCCGCCTTCTTCGACTGGCTGCTCGCCCACGGCCGCGAGCCCGAGCTGGACAAGGGCACCCGACGCACGCTGCAGGTGGTCCGCGAGCGCGGGCTGATCGAGCGGTGAGCACGCACGTACGCTGGGACCGCGATCCGGTGGAACCGGAGGGCGGGCGCCTGCGTCCAAGCGGGCGACCGGCCAGGTACGGCCCCGTACCCGGCCCCGCCCCCCGACCCTGACCCGCAGCCCGGCCGATCGGAGGAACCCTGGTGGACGAGCAGCACGACGAACGCCCCACGGCGGCAGCCGCGCCCGACAGTCCCACGGCGGCAGCCGCGCCCGACGCTCCCGCGGCGGCAGCCGCACCCGACGGGCACGCGGACACCGGCGAGCACCCCGAGGTGACCGCCGCGCTGGCGGCCGAGCCGCTCGAGGCGATGCCGCCGCAGGTGCTGTCGGGGCTGCTGGCCACGGTGGCCGGTGAGGTCCGCCGCCGGGCCGAGGGCGAGGCCACCCGCGAGCGGGCCGCGGCGATCGCCGCCTCGCTGGAGCGCAGCAACGTCGGCTCGTTCGGGGTCAACGTCCCCCGCCGTCCCACCGTGCCGCACGTCAGCACCGGCCCCGGGATCACCGCCGGCCCGTCCGACTGCGGCTGACCCCCCGCCGTCCGCCCCGCCCTCCCCCTCGTCCCCGCTCCCCCCGGCTTCACACCCCCGGCTTCACAGCCCGTCCGCCTGCCTCACAGCCGCTGCAACGGCTGTGAAGGCACCGCTGCGGCTGTGAGGCGCGATCGGAAGGGCTGTGAAGGCACCGCTGCGGCTGTGGAGCGGCGGCGGGTGGAGGTGAGCCGCCCGGCCGCAGACCTGTCACAGCCCCGACCTAGGCTGACGGCATGAGCGGAACCGACCAGAACCCAGGCCAGAACGACGAGACGATCGGCGCCTCCTCCCCCGGCCAGCAGGAGGGGCTGCAGCGCGACCCCAGCGAGTGGGTGAGCGGCGACGACCCGATGACCGAGGCCCAGCGCAGCTACCTCGACACGCTGGCCAAGCAGGCCGGCGAGGAGCTCCCCGCCGACATGACCAAGGCCGAGGCCTCCCAGCACATCGACCGGCTGCGCGACTCCGACTCGTGAGCCCTGCCCGGTCGCGGGGTAGGGAGCCGGCATGACGAACTTCGGCTACACCTTGATGACCGAGCAGTCCGGCCCGCGCGAGCTGGTGCGCTACGCCGCCGAGGCCGAGCGCCGCGGCTTCGACTTCGAGGTCAGCAGCGACCACTACTCGCCCTGGCTGACCAGCCAGGGCCACGCCTCCTACGCCTGGACGGTGCTCGGCGCGGTCAGCCAGGTCACCGAGCGCGTCGAGCTGATGACCTACGTCACCAGCCCCATCCGCCGCTACCACCCTGCCGTGGTGGCCCAGAAGGCGGCGACCCTGCAGATCCTCTCCGAGGGCCGTTTCACCCTCGGCCTGGGCAGCGGCGAGAACCTCAACGAGCACGTCGTCGGTGAGGGCTGGCCGGCCGTCGACCAGCGCCAGGCCATGTTCGTCGAGGCCGTCGAGATCATCTCCGCCCTCCACGACGGCGACCTGGTCACCTACGACGGCGAGTACTTCCGGGTCGACTCGGCCCGGATCTGGGACCTGCCCGAGACGCGGGTGCCGCTGGCCCTGGCCGTGTCGGGTGAGAAGTCGGTCTCCCGCTTCGCGCCGCTGGGCCACCACCTGGTGGCGGTCGAGCCCGACGCCGACCTGGTGCAGGGCTGGTCCTCGGCCCGGCAGCAGGCGGGCATCACCGAGCCCAGCCGCACCATCGGGCAGGTGCCGATCTGCTGGGGCCCGGACGAGGAGGCCGCGGTGGCGAAGGCCCACGACCAGTTCCGCTGGTTCGCCGGCGGCTGGGCCGTGAATGCGGACCTGCCCACCCCGGCGGGCTTCGCCGGCGCCACCCAGTTCGTCCGGCCCGAGGACGTCGCCGAGCAGATCGCCTGCGGTCCCGACCTCGACGCCATCGTGGAGAAGATCCGCCCCTACTGGGAGGCCGGGTTCACCGACGTCGCGCTGGTGCAGGTGGGCGACGAGGGCCAGCAGGAGTTCCTCGAGCAGGCCGCCGAGCCGCTGCTGGAGAAGCTGCGCGCCGCCGCCGGCTGAGCCCCACCCCCGAGTCCCCGGCGGCACCGCGCCCGGTCACGGCTGCCCGTCCCCCTCGGGGTCGGGCAGCCACGACGGCCCCTGCACCTGCGCGCCCAGCGCCAGCACCCGTGCCCGCAGCTCCCGGTCCGCGGTGACCACGTGCACCGTCCGGCCCGCCTTCCGGGCCCGGGCGGTCTCGGCCACGACGGTGGCGTCGCCGTCGCGGGGGGCGTGCACCACGCGGACGCCGTCCAGCACCCCCTCGGGCACGCCCCCGCGGGCGGCTCCCTCCAGCACCAGCACCAGCTCGGCCGCGGCGGGCAGGGCGGCGAGCCGGGTGTGCAGCCGCCGTGCCGCCCCGGGCCGGTCCCGCCACCAGCCGTCCGGGCGGCTGCCCACGACGTTGGCCCCGTCGACCACCCAGACCTCCGCGCCGGTGTCGTCCACGCACCCATCACAGCACCTGACGCGAAGCCCGCGGACCGCCTGCCGGAGGAGGTGCGGCGAGCCGTTGGCTAGAAGCGCTTCTCCGGGGTAGAAGTGAGTCAGCGGTTGCCGACGGCGCACCGCGCCCCGAGGAGGACACATGAGCCAGACGCCGAACCACCGCACCGAGCAGCCCCGGGGCCCGGTCGCCTTCAGCACCGCACTGCGCGGGAGGAGGCACCGGCGCGTGCTGGCGGCCTCCGTGCTCGGCCTGAGCCTGCTGGTGGCGGCCTGCAACCCCGCCGCCCAGCAGGCCCCCGCGCCGGCCGAGGAGGAGGGCGGCATCGACTTCGCCGCCGCCCCCACCGGCGCGCTGGCCATCAGCGGCTACAACCCCTCCGACGACGTCGCCCAGGCCCGCGCCGACCACGCCGAGAGCCAGCTGGCCGACGTCGACATCAAGCTGGACACCACCAGCTTCGACACCCAGAAGTTCGCCGCGCAGGCGGCCTCCGGCGACGTCCCGGACCTGATCCGGGCCGACCGGAACCTGATCGCCACCCTGGCCGACCAGGAGCTGATCATGCCGATCGACGAGTGCTACGCCGCCAAGGGCGTCCAGCCGCGCGAGTACTTCTACCCCGCCACGATCGACGACGTCACCTACGACGGCGCGGTCTACGGGGTGCCGGAGTTCTTCCAGCCCAGCGCCCTGCTGGTCAACACCCGGGTGCTGGACGAGGCCGGGGTCGGGCTGGACGAGGTGAGCACCGCCGACCCGGCGGCGATGGTGTCGCTGGCCGAGCGGCTGAGCGAGGTCGACGGCGGCACCCCGAAGCGCCTGGGCTTCGACGCCGACCTGCCCGGCTCGGCCGCGATGTGGATGGTGCTGCGGGGCGGCAAGGTGCAGGAGGCCGACGGCCGTCCCGCCCTGGACAGCCCCGAGAACGTCGCGACGCTGACCTGGATGAAGGAGCTGATGGACGCCCAGGGCGGCTACCCGGCGATCAAGAGCTTCAAGGACTCCCAGGACGTGTTCGGCGAGGAGAACCCCTACTCCGCCGACGAGGTGGCCATCGGCACCTGGGCGCAGTGGTACGTGAACGTGCTCTCGGACTACGCCGAGGACATCGAGCTCGCCGCGGTGCCGATCACCGACGCCACCGGGCAGCCCTTCGCGATGGCCGGCGGCAGCGCCTTCGCCATCCCGGCGGCCGCCGCCAACCCCGCCGCCGCCTGCGCCTGGGCGGTCTCCGTCACCTCCCAGGAGGCCTGGATGGCCGCCGGTGACGCCCGCGCCGCCACCGTCGAGGAGGAGGACGCCATCAACACCGGCCTCTTCACCGGCTCCCCGGTGGCCGACCAGGCCGTCCGCGAGGCCCACGTCGGCGACAGCGGCAGCGAGCAGTTCGACCAGGTCATCTCCACCTACTACGACGTGCTGGCCAACCCGCGCACCCGCGGCGCCTCGGCCGTCGGGGAGCAGATCGGCAACGACCTCGAGAACGCCGTGATCGTGACGCTGTCCGACGAGAGCACCCCGGAGGAGGCTCTGGCTGAGGCCCAGGCGTCGTCGATGCGCGCGTGGGAGCAGTCGAGGGCCGGTTCGTGAGCGCGGCGCACACCGTCCGCGCCGCAGCCGAGCTCACCGACAGCCCCCAGCCCGCCCGCCGCCGGCGGCCACGGAAGGTCCGCGAGAAGTACAGCTGGCGGGAGTCGCTGGCGGGGTACCTGTTCATCAGCCCCTGGCTCATCGGGTTCCTCACCTTCACGGTGATCTCGATGACCTGGAGCCTGGTGCTCTCCTTCACCGACTACAACCTCGCCACCGGCCGGCAGACGCCGGTCGGGTTCGAGAACTACGCGCTGGTGGTGGAGGACCCCAAGGTCGTCACCTCGCTGCTCAACACCTTCGTCTTCGTGGTGCTCTCGGTGCCGCTGGAGCTGGTGCTGGCCATGGTGCTGGCGCTGCTGCTCAACAACGTCCGCCGGGGCTCGGGGCTGTTCCGCACGCTGCTGTACCTGCCCAAGATGACCCCGGCGGTGGCCACTGCCGCGGTCTTCCTGCTGCTGCTCAACGGCAACGACGGGGCGATCAACGCGGTGCTGGAGTTCTTCGGGCTGCCCGGACCGCAGTGGCTGTCCGACCCCGACTGGGTCAAGCCGTCCATCGTGGTGATGGGGCTGTGGGGCGTCGGCGGCTCGATGGTGCTGCTGCTGGCCGCGTTGCGCAACGTCCCCCGCGAGCTGCAGGAGGCCGCCGCGGTGGACGGCGCCGGCTCGGCCGCCCGGTTCTTCCGCATCACCGTGCCGATGATCTCCCCCACGGTGTTCTTCGTGGTGGTGGTCAACACCATCGCCGCGCTGCAGGTCTTCGACCAGGCCTACCTGCTGTTCTACCGCGACGGGAACAGCAACGCCCCCGACGCCGCCCTGTTCTACGGGGTGTACCTGTTCCAGCAGGCCTTCCAGCAGTTCAACTTCGGCCTGGCCGCCGCGATGGCGTGGCTGCTGTTCGTGATCATCCTCGGGATCACGGCGGTGCAGATGCTCGTCGGCAACCGGACCGTCCACTACGAGGGAGGTCGCTGATGGCCACCGACGTCGTCTCCGAGCGGATCGTCACCCCCGCCAGCAGCGCGCCCCGCGCCGACAGCGCGCAGTGGGCCGGGCCGCCGCGGCACCGCGTCGCGGCGCTCGCCGCCGACGTGGTGCAGTGGACGCTGCTGGGCGCCTTCTCGCTGCTCTTCCTCTACCCCTTCGTCTGGCTGCTGTCGGCCAGCCTGAAGCCGCGCGGGGAGATCTTCGACAACCGGCTGATCCCGCTCACCGTGGTGTGGGACAACTACGTCGAGGTCTTCAACCAGCTGCCGCTGCTGTCGTGGATGGCGAACTCGGTGGTGATCGCGCTGCTCTCGGCGGGGCTGATGACCATCTCCAGCTCGCTGGTGGCCTTCGGGTTCGCCTACTTCCGCTTCCCCGGCAAGGCCTGGCTGTTCCGGCTGCTGCTGGCCTCGATGATGCTGCCCGGGGCGGTGACGCTGATCCCGAACTACCTCATCTGGCGCTACCTGGGCTGGCTGGGCACCTCGGTGCCGCTGTGGGGAGCCGCGCTGTTCGGCTCCGGGTTCTACATCTTCCTGATGCGCCAGTTCTACCTGTCGCTGCCCAAGGAGCTGTTCGAGGCGGCCCGGGTCGACGGCTGCTCGGCGTTGGGGCTGTTCACCCGGATCGCCTTCCCGCTGGCGCTGCCTGCCTCGGTGATCGTGTTCATCTTCGAGTTCCAGGCCTCCTGGAACAACTTCACCGGGCCGCTGATCTACCTCAACAGCACCGGCGTGGAGAACTTCACGGTGCCGCTCGGGATCGCCCACGCGATGAGCGTCTACAGCCCGACCAACGGCGGCCACGGCGACTACCAGTACGTGATGGTGGCCTCGCTGCTGGTCACCCTGCCCATGATCGCCGTGTTCGCCTTCGGCCAGCGGTACTTCGTCGAGGGCGTCGCCTCGGTCGGCGTCAAGGGCTGACCCGCCCGCCGCTTCCCGCCGGGGGTGGGCCGGGGACCCCTCGAGGAGGGGGGTTTTCCCCCTGGGCGCCGGCGCCCGGCACCGCGACGATGGAGCCATGAACCGACGTCTGCGTCTCACCCTCCTGGGCCTCGCGCTGGCCTGCCTCAGCATGGTGGGCCTCGCCCCCTGGGTGCTGTCCGTGGTGGCCCTGCCGCTCTTCGTGGTCTGGGTCGGCATGCCGCTGTTCCTGCTGGCCACCCTGCTGGTCCGCGTGCTGGCCCGGGCCGGCCGCCACTGGGCCGGCTGGGTGCTGCAGCGCGACATCCCGCGGCCCTACCGGGCCCGCACCGGAGGTCCCTGGTGGGGACGGCTGCGGTGGGTGCTCACCGACCCGGCCACCTGGCGCGACCTGCTGTGGGTGCTGCTCAACTGCGTGGCCGGCCTCACCCTCGGCCTGCTGGCCGTCGTCCTGCTCGCCGGGTCGCTGCACTTCCTGGTCTACCCGCTGCTGGTCGCCGTCACCCCGGCGGGCGTGTTCGACACCCTGTTCGGGTTCATCCAGCTGGACGGCTGGGTGCAGGCCTTCGCGGTGGTGCCCCTCGGCGTGGCGGCGCTGGGTGTCTGGTGGGTGGCGACCCCGCTGCTGCTCGGCGCCTGGGCCCGGCTGACCGCGGCCCTGCTCGGCCCCACCCGGGCGGCGGTGCTGGCCGGCCGGGTGGAGACCCTGTCGGCGAGCCGCGCCGAGACCCGCGACAGCGCTGCCGCGGAGCTGCGACGGATCGAGCGCGACCTGCACGACGGCGTGCAGGTGCGGCTGGCCTCGATGGGAATGACGCTCGGGCTGGCCGAGGAGCTGATGGCCACCGACCCCGTCCGGGCCCGCCAGCTGCTGGGCGAGGCGGCCGACGCGACCAGCCTGACCCTGGAGGAGCTGCGGGCGCTGGTCCGCGGGATCCACCCGCCGGTGCTCGCCGACCGCGGGCTGGTGGGTGCCGTCCGCGCCCTGGCGCTGGACGCCCCGCTGCGCACCTCCGTGGCGGTGGAGGGCTTCGGCGCCGACGAGCGGCACCGGCTGCCGGCCCCGGTCGAGGCCTGCGCCTACTTCACCGTCGCCGAGGCGCTGGCCAACACCCTCAAGCACGCCGGCGCGACGCGGGTCGACATCCTGCTCGCCCACGACGGCAGCCGGCTGCAGGTGGTGGTCAGCGACGACGGCGTCGGCGGGGCGAGCCTCGTCGACGGCTCCGGGCTGGCCGGCATCAGCCGTCGCGTGGAGGCCTTCGATGGGATACTCAGCCTGACCAGCCCCGCCGGGGGTCCCACCCACGTCACCATGGAGATCCCGTGCGAGCTCTCGTCGCCGAGGACCACGCCCTCCTTCGAGACGGCCTGATCCGGCTGCTGGAGGCGCACGACATCCACGTCGTCGAGGCCGTCGCCGACGAGCCCCACCTGCTGCGGGCGCTGGAACGCGACGACCTCGACGTCGCGGTGCTCGACGTCCGGCTGCCGCCCACCGGGACCGACGAGGGGCTGCGGGCGGCGGTCGCGGTCCGGCGACGGCGGCGGCTGCCGATCCTGGTGGTCTCCCAGTACGTCGAGCAGCTGTACGCCCGCGAGCTCCTGGCCTCGGCCGAGGGAGCCGTCGGCTACCTGCTGAAGGACCGCATCAGCCACGTGCGCGACTTCGTCGACGCCGTCCGCACCGTCGCCGCCGGAGGCACCGTGATGGACCCCGAGGTCGTCACCCGGCTGCTGGCACGGCACCGCACCCCGCTGGAGCAGCTCACCCCCAGGGAGCGGGAGGTGCTGGAGCTGATGGCCCGCGGTCGCTCCAACGCCGCCATCGCCGCGCAGCTGTTCGTCACCGAGAAGGCCGTCGGGAAGCACATCGCCCACATCTTCACCAAGCTGGGTCTGCCGCAGTCCGGCGACGACAACCGGCGCGTGCTCGCCGTGCTGACCCACCTGCAGGGCGCGCCCGGCTGACCGCACGGCCGCAGGGGGGGCGCGGGAGTGCGGGTCCCGCTCAGCCCAGCTCGAGGGTCATGAAGGTGCTGTTCGGGTCCGGCCGGTAGGAGCCGAACGGCCCGCACCCGACGAAGCCGTGCTTGCGGTACAGCGCCCGGGCCGGGGCGAAGAAGTCCATGCTGCCGGTCTCCAGCGACACCCGGGCCACCCCGCGCCGGCGGGCGTCGACGAGCGCGTGACGCAGCAGCCGCGAGGCGATCCCGCGGCCGCGGTGCGCCGGGTCGGTCCGCATGCTCTTGAGCTCCTCGTGCCCGGGCGCCACCGCCGCCAGCGCGACCGTGCCCAGCACGACGTCGGGCTCCTCGCGGGCCACCCACAGCCGCACCCCCGGAGCCCGCAGCCCCGTGACGTCCAGGGCGTGCCGGCTCTCGGGCGGGGCGGTGGGGGCCAGGTCGTCGAGGTGGGCCTGCAGGAAGCGCAGCAGGGCCGGGTCGTCCAGGTCGGCGTCGCGGATGTCGGTCACGGCGCCCAGGATGGCACCGCCCAGCCGCCCCCCGCCGCCGCGTTCAGACGAGCGGCGTGCGGGTGGTGAGCTCGTCCCCGCGGTGCCCGGCGAGCCGGAGCATGTAGCCGACCCCGGCCACCAGGTGCAGCAGGCAGCCCACCCCGAAGGTGAGGGTGCCCACGACCTCCAGCACGTCGGCCCCGGTGACCGGGGAGTCGCCGAGCAGCAGGGCCGGGAGGGCGACCATGATGAGGGCGGTGCGTGCCTTGCCCGCCCAGGACGCGCGCATCAGCCCCATCCGGCTGCGTCCCACCAGGCCGACCACGAACACGGCGGCGTCGACGACCAGGATGACCGCCAGCATCCACCAGGGCAGCAGGTCGGCGAGCACCATCGCCGCCAGCACGACGAGGATGCCGAGCCGGTCCGCCAGCGGGTCCAGCCAGATGCCGACGTCGGAGACCGTCCCGGTGCGGCGGGCGAGGAAGCCGTCGACCCAGTCGGTGGCGCCGAAGACGACCAGCGCCACGGCCGTCCACAGCCGCTGGTCGGTGCCGAGCACCAGCCAGGCGATCAGCGGGACGCACACCACCAGGCGCACCAGGGTGATCGCGTTGGGCACCGTGGCCCAGCCGCGGACCTGCGCCTCGGGGAAGTCGGTCGGCTGCAGCTGCGTCATCGACGTCCCTCCTCCCTCGGCGCCCAGCCGTCGGTGCGGCCGCTTGCGCGAGCCAGTCTAGGCAACCCCGCGCCCGGCGCCACCGGACTTACCGGCCGCCGGTCGCCGCCGCGACGGCCTCCTCCTGCTGCTGACCCGCCTCCTGCTGCTGGTGCGTCTCGTCCTCGTCCAGGTGCCGGCGCCGCAGCAGGGCGCTCTCCCGCCAGAGCAGGTGGAACCCGGTCCACACCAGCAGCAGGGCGATCAGGCACATGCACGGGAAGAAGACGATGTAGTCCAGCGCCGTCCCGATCGGCGGGGCGCCGGGCATCGCACTGCGCAGCGCGGGGAAGGACAGCATCGTGGCCGAGAGCCAGATGACGTTGCTGAACTCCAGCTCCTTCTTCACCAGGGCGGTGCCGACGGTGACCACCGCCATCAGGGTGGTGAGCAGGATGGCGAGCACGTAGAACAGCACCAGCACGACGCTGAGCGGGTCCCGTGCCCCCTCCAGGGTCAGCGACGAGACCGCCTTCCCGCCCTGCAGCTGCGGTGGGCTGACCTCACCGCTGAGCACCCAGGGCCGGGCCGAGTTCTCCATCACCACCTCGAAGGGGACGTTCTCACCGGTGGTGTCGTTGGTGACCGAGATCTGGAAGTCGGTGAACGGCTCGTCGAAGGGGTAGGCGGCGTCCCCCCGGTCCAGGCTCAGGGACACGGCCGTGGGGTCGACGACCGACTCCCCGGGGACGGTCACCACCGAGCTCGTCAGCCCGCCGCTCAGCACCTCGATCCGCAGGCTCTGGGAGATCTCGCCGGCCTTCTCCCCCACCAACGCGCCGTGGGGGGACGGCAGCACGCTGGCCTGGATGACCCGGTTGGTCAGGTCCACGTCCTCGGTGCGCATGGCCAGCGTGACGTAGTCGCCGCCCGGGGTCTGGCTGCCGTGGAGCGGGACCGTGGTCGTGGTCTGCAGCACCCCCGAGACGCCCACCACGACGTAGTAGGCGGCCAGCAGCGCCGCGACGGCGAGCAGGATCGCCGGCGCCGGGTTGCGGCGCCTCCTCCGCTCCTGCTCCGACGACGACGCGTGCGGGGACGGGTGGGACATCAGCAGCTTCTCCTCGACTCAGCGCCCGCGCTCGGCCACCGTGGCCGCCAGGGCGAACAGGAACAGGGCGAGCACCACGACGAGAGGGCCCGGGACGTCCGAGACCTGGGTGCTGAGGGTGTCGGTGTCGGAGGGGGTGTCCGAGGTGAGGTCGAGGACGCTGGTGACCGCGTTCACCGCGCCGGGTCCGGTGGCGGCGCCCTCGCCGCTGACCAGCAGCCGGTGCACGGCCCGTGGGGAGGGGCTGGCGGCGTCGGCGAGCAGGTGGACGGTCAGCGTCGCCCCCTGCTGCGGCGCCAGCTCGGCGCGGCAGCGGAAGCGGGTGGCGGTGACGCTGCAGCCGCCCTCCTCAGCCAGGGTGACCGCCCGGTACCGCACCCCCCGCCCGAGCAGGCCCTCCACCGTGACGGTGACGGCCTCGTCGCTGGGGTTGGGGCCGACCCGCCCGGTCAGCCGGGACCCGGCCCCGGGCACGAGCTCCAGCGAGGCGGCGGACAGCGACACGGGCACCAGCCGCTCGGGTGTCCACGGGCCTCCACCACCGGGCGCGGCGCCGCGGCCGCCGGTGACCGAGCGACCGGCGCCACGGTCCTGGTCCTGCCCGCTGGCTCCCCTGCCCTCGTGCTCGCCGTCCTCGCCCCGGCTGTCCTCGTCCTCGCCGTCCTCGTCCTCGTCGGTCCGGTCGGGCGCGCTGCCGGCGGGGACCGGCGGAGCCGAGGGCTGACGGCCTCCGGGAGCGGTCGGCGGTGCGGCTGCGGGACCGGCCGGCTCCGCCGCCTCGGGGTCGCCGGCCGGGCGGGACGGGGTCGGGTCGGGACGCTCCGTCGGCTGCGGGCGAGGGGCCGGAGGCACGGCGGGGGGCGCGGGCACGACGACCGTGACGGTGTCGCTCGACGTGGCCGCCCCGGCCACCTGCTGCTGGGCGGTGATCCGGTGCCGTCCCGGACGCAGGTCGGTGAGCACGGTCGCGAAGCGCCCGCGCTCGTCCGTCGGCACCGTGCGCCGCTCCTCACCCACCCGCACCCGCACCGGGGAGCCGGGATCGGCGGTGCCGGTCACGGCGACGTCGCCGGAGGAGACGGTGGCGCCGTCCAGGGGCCGGTCGACGGTCACCGGGGCGACCACCCGCACCACCTGGGGCGTGCTGGCCGGTGAGGTGCTGCCGCCGGGGCTGGTCTGGCGGGCCAGCAGGACGCTCTCCCCGACGGGGAGCTCGTCCGGCGTGCAGCGCCACGACGTCTCGGCCGCGGCCGGCACCGAGCACACCAGCCGCCCCTGGTCGTCGCTCACCGTCACCGCGTGGCCCAGCCGCTCCGGCCCGGGCACGACGTCTCGGGTCCCGCGCAGCTCGGGGGTGCGGTCCCGCGTCACCGCGGGCGCGGTCAGGGTGGGCGCCGGCGGGGGCAGCACGGTGAGGCTCCACCCGCTCGACTCGTCGCCGACCGAGCTGGTGCCGGTGGTCGTCCCGGCGGGGGCGGTGGCCGCGATGGTCAGCTCCGCCCGGAGCCGGGTGCCCGCGGGCCACCCGGTCCGGGGCTCGCAGCGTGCCTCCGTGGCGCTGACCAGCGGGCAGCTCGAGCCGGACGCCCCCGGACCCTCGTCGGTGCGGGGGGCCCGGGTGAAGCTGGTGCCCGGAGGGGCCTGGACCACCCAGGTCGCCCGGCCCTGGTCCCGCTCGGTGACGAGCTCCACCGCGACGACCTCGCCCGGGCGGCCCTGGCCGGCGGTCGTGGTGATCGCCGCGGCCGGGCCGCTGCCGGCGGCGGGCAGCAGCACGGCGGCGGCGGCGACCAGGCACGCCACGACCGACCGGCGGCGCGGGACGGGGGCCGGCACGAGAGGCTCCTCGGGGACGGAGGACGCAGCCACCCCCGCTGGCGTCGCGTCCCGGTGTGCGGGTGGTCGGTCGTCAGGGGTTGTTGGCGATGCCCTCGGTGACCCGAGGAGCCTTCCGCAGCCCGGTGATGGCGGCGTAGGAGGCGCCGGCGATCGCCGCACCGACCAGCGGGGCGACCACGAACAGCCAGACCTGGGAGAGGGCGTCCCCGCCGGCGAACCAGGCCACGCCCAGCGAGCGGGCCGGGTTCACCGAGGTGTTGGTGACCGGGATGGTGACCAGGTGGATCAGGGTGAGGCCGAGCCCGATGGCGATCGGGGCGAACCCCTTGGGGGCGCGGTCGTCGGTGGCGCCGAGGATGATGTAGAGGAACATGGCGGTGAAGACGACCTCGGTCACCAGGGCGGCCACCAGGCCGTAGCCGCCGGGCGACCGCTCGCCGTAGCCGTTGCTGGCGAAGCCGCTCTCGACCGCGTCGAAGCCGCCGGTACCGGAGGCGATGGCCAGCAGCACCGCGCCGGCCACCGAGGCCGCCACGACCTGGGTGATCACGTAGCTCGGGACGAGACGCCAGCCGATCCGGCCCGCGACCGCCAGACCGACGGTGACGGCGGGGTTGAAGTGGCCGCCGGAGATGTGCCCCACGGCGTAGGCCATGGTCAGCACGGCGAGGCCGAAGGCGAGGGAGACGCCGACGAAGCCGATCCCCAGCTGGGTGCCGTCGTCGGGGGTGAGGAACTTGGCGGCCAGCACGGCGCTGCCGCAGCCGGCCAGCACCAGCCAGAAGGTGCCGAGGAACTCAGCGCCGAGCACGGCGCGCATCGGAGGGGTGTCCATGGGGTTCCTTCGAGGAGGGCGCCCGCGGGCGCTCGGGGTGGCATGGGTGAGGGAGGTCTCGCTCGACGGCGGCTCCCCCCTGCCGTGCCGGTCCGACCCCGCTGCCGGGGCAGTCGGTCCTCGCGCCAGAAGATATACCGGTTCCGGCTGGCGCGGGAAGGTCCGCGCCGGCAGGGACCGACCCGTGGTCAGACGCCCGCGAGCTCCACCTGCACCTGCACCGTGCCGTCGGGGACGACGTCGGTCACGACCTCGCCGGTGACGTTGCCCGCGGCCCGCACGTCGTCCAGGGCCAGCGTGAACGCGGCCAGCGCCTCCTCGGTGCCGCTGACCCGCAGCCCCGACACCTCGGTGCGCTGGCTGACCTTGGCCGAGGACTTGGCGCCGCGGACCTGGGCCACGACCTCGCTGGCGGTGCCGAGCACCGCCGCGTCACCGGGCTCGTGGCCCAGCTCGTCCGGGGTGGGCCAGGGGGCGCGGTGGATGGAGCCCTGCTGCCACCACGACCACACCTCCTCGGTGACGAAGGGCAGGAACGGGGCGAGCAGCCGCAGCTGGGTGGACAGCGCCAGCACGAAGGTGGCCCGCGCCGACGCGGCGGCGGCGTCCTCGCCCCGGGCCCGGCTCTTGACCAGCTCGAGGTAGTCGTCGCAGAAGTCCCAGAAGAACCGCTCGGCGTGCTCGAGCGCGCTGGTGTAGTCGTAGGCCTCGAAGGCCTCGGTGGCCTGGGTGACCACACCGGCGAGCCGGGTCAGCAGGGCCCGGTCGATGGCCTCGGTCACCAGCGCGGGGTCCATCTGGCTGACGTCGGCGCCCAGGCCGTAGGCCTCGGGGTCGGCCAGCACGAACTTGCTCGCGTTCAGCACCTTCATGGCCAGCCGGCGTCCGACCTTCATCTGGGTCTCGTCGAAGGGCGAGTCCAGGCCGGGCCGGGCCATCGCGGCCCGCCAGCGGACGGCGTCGGAGCCGTACCGGTCGAGGATGTCCTTGGGCACCACGACGTTGCCCTTGGACTTGCTCATCTTCTTGCGGTCCGGGTCGACGACGAAGCCGCTGATCATGGACCGGTACCAGGGCAGCGAGCCGTTCTCGAAGTGGGCGCGCACCACGCGGGAGAACAACCAGGTGCGGATGATCTCGTGGGCGTGGGTGTTGAGGTCCATCGGGAAGGTGGCCGCGAACAGCTCCGGGTCCCGCTCCCAGCCGCAGACGATGTGCGGGCTGAGCGAGGAGGTCGCCCAGGTGTCCATCACGTCGGGGTCGCCGACGAAGCCGCCGGGCTGGTTGCGCTGCTCCTCGGTGTAGCCGGGCGGGCACTGGCTGCTCGGGTCCACCGGCAGGGTGTCCTCGGCGGCCAGGATGGGCTGGGAGTGCACCGGCTGGCCGTCGGCGTCGACGGGGTACCAGACCGGGAACGGCACCCCGAAGTAGCGCTGACGGCTGATCAGCCAGTCGCCGTTGAGCCCGCCGACCCAGTTCTCGTAGCGGTGGCGCATGTGGTCGGGCACCCAGGCGAGCTCCTCGCCGCGCCGCAGCATCTGCTCCTTGAGCTCGGGGTCGCGCCCGCCGTTGCGGATGTACCACTGCCGGGTGGAGACGATCTCCAGCGGCTTGTCGCCCTTCTCGTAGAAGTTCGCCTTCCGCTCGGTCGAGGTCGGCTCGCCGTGCAGGTCGCCGGACCCGCGCAGCAGCGACACCATCGCCTCCCGCGCGCTGAAGACGGTCTTGCCGCCCAGCTCGGCGTAGGCCGCGGCCCCCGCCTCGCTGGTGATCCAGCCGGGGGTGTCGCGCAGCAGCCGGCCGTCGCGGCCGATGACGACCCGGGCCGGCAGCTGCAGCTCGCGCCACCAGGTGACGTCGGTGAGGTCGCCGAAGGTGCAGCACATCACCAGGCCCGAGCCCTTGTCCGGCTCGGCGGCCGGGTGGGCCAGCACGGGCAGCTCGACGCCGAAGACGGGGCTGGTCACGCTGGTGCCCACCAGGGACGCGTAGCGCTCGTCGTCGGGGTGGGCGATCAGCGCCACGCAGGCCGCGATCAGCTCCGGCCGGGTGGTCTCGATCAGCACCGGCTCCCCGCCGCCGACGGGGTGGAAGCCGACACGGTGGTAGGCGCCCGGGTAGTCGCGGGCCTCGAGCTCGGCCTGCGCGACCGCGGTCTGGAAGGTGACGTCCCACAGCGTGGGGGCCTCGGACAGGTAGGCCTCGCCGCGGACCACGTTGCGCAGGAACGCCTTCTGCGCCACCGCGACCGAGTCGTCGGAGATGGTGGTGTAGAGCGTCGACCAGTCCACGCTGAGGCCGACCTGGCGCCACAGCGCCTCGAAGGTCTGCTCGTCCAGGGCCGTCAGCTGGTGGCAGAGCTCGACGAAGTTCCGCCGGCTGACCGGCAGCTGGCGCTTCGGGTCCGGCTTCTCCGGCGGGGTGAAGTCGGGGTCGTAGGGCAGGGTCGGGTCGCAGCGGACGCCGAAGTAGTTCTGCACCCGGCGCTCGGTCGGCAGGCCGTTGTCGTCCCAGC
>NZ_WPCU01000002.1:448-33147 GCF_009742705.1 Auraticoccus cholistanensis | reverse complement strand
CCCCGACACCGTGGGCGGCGGGGTGTCGATGGAGAACACCTGCTCCCGCTCGGGAGAGCGGCCGAAGCGGTAGGTGCCCTCCTCCTCCCAGCGCGCGGACCAGGCGGCCTCCAGGCCTTCGAGCACGGGCTTCTCCGGGACACGGTTCACGAGGGGCGAGTCTACGGACCCCGCGCCACCGGAATCGACCTCGGACTGCCGAGCCCTCGACCAGGGCACCGCCCGCTCAGCCGCCGTCCGCGAAGCTCAGCAGTCCGTCGAGCACCTGTCGCGCCGTGGTCGGCAGCGACTGCTCCTGGGCGTAGCTGTGCGCCCGGAGGAGGGCGTAGGCCCCGTCGACGGTGCCACGTCCCATCTGCACCGCCACCATGCCCGCGGCCAGGTCGACCCGGCTCCGGCTCCCCCACGACGGGTGGGCCAGGACGAGCTCGCGGTTGACGGGGTCGGCGATGAGGACGTCGCCGACCAGGTCGGCGACGAGCTGCAGCGCATCCGGCCCGACCAGCAGGCTGCCCTCGGACGTGCGGAAGAAGGTCAGCACCCCCACCACCTCGAGGCCGACGTGGATGGGCACCGCGTCCAGGCACAGGTCACCGACGGCCCGCACCACGACGGCGGTCAGCCCGGCCCAGTCCTCATCGGGTGCCCGGGTGTCGAGGTGGACCGCCGCCCCCTGCTGGTACGCCTGCACGCCGGGACCACGTCCGTGGACCTCCTGCAGCGCCTCGAAGCGGGTCGACACGTCGTCCGTCGCGCAGAGCACGTGGTGGGTGGCGGTGCCGGTGCTCAACGACAGCGACCCACCACCGGCACCCACCACGGCCACGGCCGCCCGGCACACGCGCGACGGCAGACGCTCAGGCTGATCCGGCGGCTGCGAGGCCTCCATCAGCGCCTGCACGGCAGCCCAGGGAAGGAGAGAAGCGGGATCGATCTGGTCCATGGTGGTGGCGGCCCTGTAGAAGAAGCCGCACTCCGCCCAGTGAGACCAAGGAAGCCAGCGTAGCGCGCAGGCCCTCGCGGGCGCCCTGGCGAGCGCAGCGGCTCCCGACCTGCCTGCGCGGTGCGGTTACGGCCGCGTTAGCGTGCAGCCACGAGGAGGTGCGACGTGGACGTCCCGGGTGCGGTCCGGTGAGGGTGCTGCTGTGGCCGGTGCACGGCTCCTACACCGCCTCGTTCGTGTCCGGCGCCCACGAGTACCTGCTGCCGGTGCTGCCGGACCGGGGTCCGGACGGCAGCGGCCGCTCCGGCAGCTACCCCTGGCCCGACAGCGTCCGTGAGGTGCCGGTGGCCCAGCTCGGCGACGAACCGGTCGACGTGGTGGTGCTGCAGCGTCCGCACGAGCTCGACCTGGTGCAGCGCTGGACCGGACGGCGACCGGGGCGCGAGCTGCCCGCGGTGTACCTGGAGCACAACGCCCCGACCGGGCACGCGGTCAGCAGCCGGCACCTGCTGGCCGACCGCACCGACATCCACCTGGTGCACGTCACCCACTTCAACGCGATGGCGTGGGACAGCGGCTCGGCGCCGACCACGGTGGTCGAGCACGGCGTCGCCGACCACGGCTACCGCTACACCGGCGAGGAGCCCTCGCTGGCGGTCGTGGTCAACGAGCCGGTGCGTCGCTGGCGCGTGGCCGGCACCGACCTGGTGCTGCGGCTGGCCCGCGACCTGGCGGTCGACGTCCACGGCATCGACAGCCACCTGCTCACCGACGTGGCCCGCGAGCACGGGGTCGAGCTGCCGCCCGGGCGGCTGCACAACCTCTCCCAGGCCGAGCTGCACGCGCGGATCGTCCACCACCGCGCCTACCTCCACCCATACCGCTGGACCAGCCTCGGCCTCGCCCTGCTGGAGGCGATGTCGCTCGGGATGCCCGTGCTGGCGCTGTCCACCACCGAGGCGCCGCGGGCCGTCCCGCCGGAGGCGGGCGTGCTGAGCAACGACCCCGACGTCCTCCGCGACACCGCCCGGCACTGGCTCGCCGAGCCGGAGGCCGCCCGCGCCTGCGGACTGGCGGCCCGCGAGCACGTCCTCGAGGCCTACGGGCTGGACCGTTTCTGCCGCGACTGGGACCGGGTGCTCTCCACCGTCGCCGGCTGAGGCACGGGCCCGACCGGCGGCTGCCGGGGGCGAAGGCGTCAAGACCACGTCAAGACCGGCCGCGCGGGCGTCAAGAGGGCGTCAAGACCGCGGAGGTGGGCCCCGTCCGGGGAGTGCGATGGCGGACGTGCCTGATCTCGTGCTGGTCCTCGTCCTGGTGGCGTTCTTCGCCCTGCTCGCCCTGGCCGCCCGACGGCTCGCCCGGGGTGAGCGGCCGTGATCGACGACGTCGTGGCCGGCGTGCTCGCGCTGGCCCTGATCGGCTACCTGCTGCACGCCCTCACCCACCCGGAGCGGTACTGATGGGCGCCACCGCCGCGGGCCTGCTGCAGCTGCTGCTGCTGGTCGCGCTGCTGGCCGTCACCTCGCCGCTGCTGGCCGGCTGGCTGCACGCCGTGGCCACCAGCCGACGCCACCTGGCCGTCGAGCGGGTGGTCTACCGCCTCGGCGGGATCGACCCCGACCGCGAGCAGGGGTGGCGGCAGTACCTGCTGGCCGTGCTCGGCTTCTCCCTGGCGGGGGTGCTGCTGCTCTACCTGCTGCTGCGGGTGCAGGGCGTCCTGCCGCTGTCCCTCGGACGGCCGGGGTTCGAGCCGTCCGGGGCGTTCAACACCGCGATCAGCTTCGTCACCAACACGAACTGGCAGTGGTACTCCGGCGACTCGGCGATGGGGCACCTGGCCCAGATGGCCGGGCTGACCGTGCAGAACTTCGTCTCCGCCGCCACGGGGATCGCGGTCGCGTTCGCGCTGGTGCGCGGACTCGCCCGCGCCGAGTCCACGCGGCTGGGCAGCTTCTGGGTGGACCTGGTCCGCATCACCGGCCGGGTGCTGCTGCCGCTGAGCCTGCTGGTCGCGGTGCTGCTGGTGCTGGGCGGGGTGATCCAGAACCTGGACGGCCCCCGCGCGGTCGAGACCCTGACCGGCGGCACCCAGTCCGTCCCCGGCGGGCCGGTGGCCAGCCAGGAGGCGATCAAGCAGCTCGGCACCAACGGCGGCGGGTTCTTCAACGCCAACTCCGCCCACCCCTTCGAGAACCCCGACGCCGGCACCAACCTGCTGGCCACCTGGGCGATGCTCGTCATCCCCTTCGCGATGCCGCTGGTGTTCGGCCGGATGGTCGGCCAGCGCCGCCAGGGCTTCGCCGTGCTGGCGGTGATGGCCCTGCTGTGGCTGCTGTCCGTGCTCGCCGTGGTCGCCGCGGAGGTCACCGGTCGCGGGGCCGCGCCCGAGCTGGCCGGCGCCGCGATGGAGGGCAAGGAGGTGCGTCTGGGCGTGTGGGCCTCGGCGGTGTTCGCCGCCTCCACCACCGGGACGTCGACCGGTGCGGTCAACGCCATGCACGACTCCTACACCGCCGCCGGCGGCGGGGTCGCGCTGCTCAACATGATGCTGGGCGAGGTCTCCCCCGGCGGGGTCGGCTCCGGGCTGTACTCGATGCTGCTGATCGCCGTGCTGACCGTCTTCCTCTCCGGGCTGATGGTGGGCCGGACCCCGGAGTACCTGGGCAAGAAGATCGGCGGCGGCGAGATCACCCTGGTCGCGCTGGTGCTGCTGGTGATGCCGGCCACGCTGCTCGCCGGAGCGGCGCTCTCGGTGAGCCTGCCCACCGGCCGGGAGTCGCTGGCCGGCGAGGGTCCGCACGCGCTGACCCAGATGCTCTACGCCTGGGCCTCGGCGTCGAACAACAACGGCTCGGCCTTCGCCAGCCTGTCGGCCGGCACCCCCTTCCTCGCCGTCGGTCAGGGGCTGGCCATGCTGGTGGGCCGCTTCGTCCCGATGCTGCTCGTGCTCGCCCTGGCGGGCCGGCTGGCCGCCCAGCGAACGGTGCCCGCCGGCAGCGGCACCATCCCGACCCACGGCCCCGTCTTCGTCTCGCTGATGGCCTTCGTGGTCGTCGTCGTGGCCGGGCTCACCTTCTTCCCGTCCCTCGCCCTGGGACCGATCGCGGAGGCACTGCAGTGACCACGTCCACCCGTCACCCCACCCAGCCGGTCGCCGCCGACCCGGCCCGGACCGCCGTCGCGGGGCCGAGCACGGCCGACCTGGTCCGCGCCGCCGTCCCGGCCTCCTTCCGCCGCCTCGATCCCCGGCACCTGCTGCGCCAGCCGGTGATCTTCGTGGTGTGGGTGGGGTCGGTGCTGTCGACCGTGCTGGCGGCGCTCGACCCCTCGCTGTTCAGCGTCTCGCTGGTGGTGTGGCTCTGGCTCACCGTCCTCTTCGCCAACCTGGCCGAGGCCGTCGCCGAGGGTCGCGGGCAGGCGCAGGCCGCGAGCCTGCGGGCCACCCGCACCACCACCGGGGCCCGACGGCTGTCCGGCGACGGCACCGAGACCGCCGTGCCCAGCAGCGAGCTGCGCCCCGGTGACCTGGTGGTGGTCGAGGCCGGGCAGACCATCCCCGGCGACGGCGACGTGGTGGAGGGGGTGGCCAGCGTCGACGAGTCGGCCATCACCGGCGAGTCCGCCCCCGTGATCCGCGAGTCCGGTGGTGACCGCAGCGCCGTCACCGGGGGCACCACCGTGCTCTCGGACCGGATCGTGGTCCGCATCAGCTCCGCGCCCGGGGAGTCCGTGCTGGACCGGATGATCGCGCTGGTCGAGGGGGCCGACCGGCGCCGGACGCCGAACGAGGTCGCGCTCACGGTGCTGCTGTCCGCGCTCACCATCATCTTCCTGATGGCCGTGCTGACCCTGCAGCCCTTCGCGGTCTTCTCCGGGGCCACCCAGCCGGTGCTGGTGCTGGTGGCCCTGCTGGTGTGCCTGATCCCGACCACCATCGGGGCCCTGCTGTCGGCGATCGGCATCGCCGGCATGGACCGGCTGGTGCGGCGCAACGTGCTGGCGCTGTCGGGCCGGGCGGTGGAGGCGGCCGGCGACGTGGGGGTGCTGCTGCTCGACAAGACCGGCACCATCACCTACGGCAACCGCCGGGCCACCGACCTGCACCCGGCCCCCGGCGTCCGGCCCGCCGAGCTGGCCGAGGCCGCCCGGCTGGCCTCGCTGGCCGACGAGACCCCCGAGGGCCGCTCGGTGGTGGATCTGGTCGCCGGGCGGCACCCGGCGGGAGCGCCCGCGGGGTCGGGGGACCCCACGGGCACGCCGGTGCCCTTCACCGCCGAGACCCGGATGAGCGGGGTCGACCTCGGGCCCCGGCAGATCCGCAAGGGCGCCGCCAGCACCTGCGCGGCGTGGGTGGCCGAGCACGGCGGCGAGGTGCCGGCGGCGGTGACGGCGGCCGTGGACGAGGTCGCCGCCCGCGGCGGCACACCCCTGGTCGTCGCCGAGCGGGACGGCGGCGGCACGCCGGCGCGCTGCCTGGGGGTGGTCGAGCTGACCGACGTGGTCAAGGAGGGCATCCGGGAGCGGTTCGAGGCGCTGCGGGCGATGGGCATCCGCACCGTGATGATCACCGGCGACAACCCGCGCACCGCCCGCCACATCGCCGAGGCCGCCGGAGTCGACGACTTCCTGGCCGAGGCCAGGCCCGAGGACAAGGTCGCCCTGATCGTGGCCGAGCAGCGCCGGGGAGCCCTGGTGGCGATGGCCGGGGACGGCACCAACGACGCCCCGGCGCTGGCCCGGGCCGACGTCGGCGTGGCCATGAACACCGGGACGTCGGCGGCCAAGGAGGCCGGCAACATGGTCGACCTCGACTCCGACCCGACCAAGCTGATCGAGATCGTCGAGATCGGCAAGCAGCTGCTGATGACCCGCGGCGCCCTGACCACCTTCTCGGTGGCCAACGACGTCGCCAAGTACTTCGCCCTGGTGCCGGCCATGTTCGCCGTCGCCCTCCCCCAGCTCGGCGTGCTCGACGTGCTGCGGCTGGGCTCGCCCGAGTCGGCCATCCTGTCGGCGGTCGTGTTCAACGCCCTCGTCATCGTCGCGCTCGTCCCGCTGGCGCTGCGCGGGGTGCGGTACCGCCCCGCGCCGGCCAGCTCCCTGCTCCGCCGCAACGCGCTGGTCTACGGCGTCGGCGGGCTGGTCGCCCCCTTCGTCGGCATCAAGCTCGTCGACCTCGTCGTCTCCCTGCTCCCCGGAATGTGAGTCCTGCCGTGAACGCCCTGCTCCGCTCCTCCCTGGCCGGTCTGCGCGTCCTCCTCGTGATGACGCTGCTGCTCGGTCTCGCCTACCCCCTCCTGGTCCTCGGGCTGGCCCGGGTGCTCGCCCCGCACCAGGCGGCGGGCTCCCTGGTCGAGGTCGACGGCCGCGTGGTCGGCTCCGAGCTGCTGGGCCAGCGCTTCGACGGCCCCGGGTGGTTCTGGGGACGTCCGTCGGAGGCCGGCGAGGGCTACGACGGCCTCAGCTCGGCCGGCAGCAACGCCGGGCCGAACGACGCCGCGCTGGTCGCCGAGATCGCCGAGCGGCAGGTCGCGCTGGCCGGCGCGAGCGGTGTCACCCCCGCCGACGTCCCCGCCGACGCGGTCACCGCCTCCGGCAGCGGGCTCGACCCCGACGTCTCCCCACGGTGGGCCGAGCTGCAGGTGCCGCGGGTGGCGGCCGAGCGCGGGCTGGACGAGGACCGGGTCCGCCAGGCGGTGGCGGCCGCCACCCGTCCGCGGCTGCTGGGCGTCCTGGGCGAGCCGCGGGTCAACGTGCTGCTCGCCAACGTCGAGCTGCAGCGGCTGGGGTGATTCACTGACCACCGGTACGACGAGCGACAGGAGCACGGTGACGGCGACGGCGGGGCCACACACCCCGGAGCCCCGCACCCCGGAGCAGCGCACCCGGGAGCAGCGGTCCCCGCGCGACCTCGGGCGCCCCAGGGGCGAGCTGCGGGTGCTGCTCGGGGCCGCACCCGGGGTCGGCAAGACCTACGCCATGCTCGACGAGGGCCACCGCCGCGCCGCCCGCGGCACCGACGTGGTGGTGGCGGTGGTCGAGACCCACGGCCGTCCCCGGACCGCCGAGCAGCTGGAGGGGCTGGAGGTGGTGCCGCGGCGCCGCCTCGAGCACCGCGGCACCGTGCTGGAGGAGATGGACGTCGACGCCGTGCTGGCCCGCCGACCGCAGGTGGCGCTGGTCGACGAGCTGGCCCACACCAACGCCCCCGGCTCCCGCAACCGGCGCCGCTGCGCCGACGTGGAGGAGCTGCTGGCCGCGGGCATCAGCGTGATCACCACGGTGAACGTGCAGCACCTGGAGTCCCTCAACGACGTGGTCGCCTCGATCACCGGGGTGCGGCAGCGGGAGACCGTGCCGGACTCGGTGGTGCGGGCCGCGGACCAGGTCGAGCTGGTCGACATGGCGCCCGAGGCGCTGCGCCGGCGGCTGCTGCACGGCAACGTCTACCCGCCCGAGCGGGTGGAGGCGACGCTGTCGAGCTACTTCCGCCCCGGCAACCTGGCCGCCCTGCGCGAGCTGGCCCTGCTCTGGGTCGCCGACCGGGTGGACGCCGCCCTGGCGCTGTACCGCGACGAGCACGCCATCGCCGCCAGCTGGCCCACCCGTGACCGGGTGGTGGTGGCGCTGTCGGGCGGTCCGGAGGGCGCCGACCTGGTCCGCCGCGGGGCGCGGATCGCGAAGAAGGGCGTCGGCGGCGAGCTGCACGCGGTCTTCGTGGCCCGCAGCGACGGCCTGGTCGAGCGTGACCCGCGCGCCCTGGCCGAGCAGCGGCGGCTGGTGGAGGACCTCGACGGCAGCTTCCACACCCTGACCGGGGAGGACCCGGCCGAGGCGGTGCTCGACTACGCCCGCTCGGTGAACGCCACCACGGTGGTGGTCGGGCAGAGCCGGCGCAGCCGCTGGCAGAGCCTGCTCCGCACCCCGGTGAGCCAGCGGATCGTGGCCGGCTCGGGCGACATCGACTGCCACCTGGTCACCCACCGCTGGGCCGGCCGCGGCCAGCGGACCCCCGCGGTGCCGCTCAGCCTCCCCCGGCGGGTGGCGGCCTACGTCCTGGCCGGGCTGCTGCCGGTGCTGCTGACCGTGCTGTTCACCGTCACCCCGGGGTGGACCGAGCACGAGGTGCCGCTGCTGACCCAGCTGGCGGCGACCGTGCTGGTCGCCCTGGTCGGCGGGCTGCTGCCGGCGCTGCTGGCGGCCGTGGTGGGCAACCTGCTGGTGAACTTCTGGCTGGTCGAGCCGCGGTTCAGCCTGGACGTGGCCGACGCCCGGGACGCGCTGTCGCTGCTGGTGTTCCTGCTGGTCGGGCTGGCGGTCTCCTCGGTGGTGCAGGGTGCGGCCCGGCGGAGCCGCGAGGCCGCGGCCGCCCGGGCCGAGGCCGACACGCTGCTCGCGCTGACCCGGCACGGGCTGGCCACCGACGCCTCGGTCGCCTCGCTGCTGGAGCAGGTGCGCGACACGTTCGGCCAGCAGCGGGTGGAGCTGCGGGTGCGTGACGTCCCCACCGCTCCCTGGCGGGTGGAGCACGCGGTCGGCGAGGAGGCCGTCCAAGGGCCGCCGGACACCGAGCTGCCGCTCGACGAGCTGTCCGGCTTCGCCCTGTACGGCCGGGGTCTGACGGCGCCCGAGCAGCGGGTGCTGACCGCCTTCGGGGTGCAGGCGGTGGTGCGCATGGAGCGACGCGAGCTGGCCGAGACGGCGGCGCAGGCCGACGCCCTGGCCGCCCGCAGCGCCTTCCAGACCGCGCTGCTGGCCGCGGTCAGCCACGACCTGCGGACGCCGCTGGCCGCCATCAAGACGGGGCTGTCGGGGCTGGTCGACGAGGACGTCGAGCTGGACCCGGCGGCCGCGCGCGAGCTGCTGCAGGTGGTGCAGAGCAGCGCCGAGCGGCTGGAGCGGCTGGTGGCGAACCTGCTCGACATGACCCGCATCCAGATGACCTCCCCCGCCCCCGAGCTCGACGAGGTGCTGGTCGACGAGGTGGTCCGGGCCGCGGTGCAGGCGCTGCCGCACGTGGCCGGCCGGGTGGAGCTGGGGCGATCGGAGCTGATGGTGCGCACCGACCCCGGGCTGGCCGAGCGGGTGGTGTCCAACGTCGTGGACAACGCCGTGCGCCACCAGCCCGAGGGCATCCCGGTGGTGGTGCGCTACGAGACCGAGGGCGACCGGGTGCGGGTGCTGGTGGTCGACCGCGGTCCGGGCATCGGCCGGGAGCGCCGCGAGGAGGTGTTCCAGCCGTTCCAGCGGCTGGGCGACCGGCCGTCGCACGCCGGGGCGCCGGAGGGGCTGGGCCTGGGGCTGGCGGTGGCCAGCGGCTTCGCGGCGGTGCTCGGGGCCCGCCTGGTCCCCTCCGACACCCCCGGCGGGGGGCTCACCATGGTGATCGACCTGCCGGCGGCCCGGTGACGGCCGGGGACCGGGTCCACGTGCTCGTGGTGGACGACGACCCGGCGCTGGCCCGGGCCATGAAGATCAACCTGGAGGCGCGCGGCTACCGCGTCACCACCACCCGCGACGCCGGCTCGGCGCTGCGCGCGGTGGCCGAGCTCGACGTCGACCTGGTGCTGCTCGACCTGGGTCTGCCCGACCGCGACGGTCTCGAGGTGGTGGCCGGCGTCCGCGGCTGGTCGAAGGTGCCGGTCGTGGTGCTCTCGGCCCGGCACACCACCGACGACAAGGTGGAGGCCCTCGACGCCGGCGCCGACGACTACGTCACCAAGCCGTTCGAGATGCACGAGCTGCTGGCCCGGATCAGGGCCGCGCTGCGGCACTCCGCGACCGAGCCGACCACCCTCGTGGTGGAGGTCGGGGACCTCGTGGTGGACCTGCGTCGCAGCACCGTCACCCGCGCCGGGGAGCCGGTCCGGCTGACGCCCAAGGAGTGGGCGCTGCTGGAGGTGCTGGCCCGCCGCCCCGGCGAGCTGGTCACCCAGGCCGAGCTGCTCAGCGAGGTCTGGGGACCCGGCTACGAGCGCGAGACCCACTACCTGCGGGTCTACCTCGCCACCCTGCGGCGCAAGCTCGAGCCGCAGCCCGCCCAGCCCCGCTACCTGCTCACCGAGCCGGGCCGCGGCTACCGGCTCGACGTGGGCGCCGGTCCGGACCCGTCCTGAGGCTGGCCGGTCCCGGGTCGTCGGCAGCCGACCAGCCGGGCGTCGAGGCCGCACGACCGGTAATCGTCTTCCGACCAGACGTCGTGCGGGCCTCCGACGCTGTCGCGCCGATCGAGCCTCAGACCGGGCGGTGTTGGTAACGATTCGGCAACACCGCTGTGACTTGGGTCTCCCCCATTGACGCTGGAGCGCCCCGGGTGTCTACTCCCAAGTAATCGTTTTCAGCCAAAGGGGGCTTGGAATGGTCGGTCGAGGGACGTTCACACGAGGTCTTCCCGGGCAGGGGGTGCCGGGGCTGATGTCCTCGGCGCTGACCCGCCGGAACCTGCTGCGGGGAGCAGGCGGTGCGGCGCTGGCCACGGGGGTCGGGCTGCCGCTGGCCGGCTGCGGAGGTGACGGGGGATCCGGGGGCGGCGGCGGTCAGGCCGGCGGCACGGTGACCTTCGTCTACTACGGCGACGCGGAGGACCAGAAGGCCTACGACGCCCTGTTCAACCGGTTCCGCGAGGAGCACCCGGAGATCGACCTGAAGTTCCAGGGCATCGCCGCGGACTCCTGGGCCGACTTCGCCAACGCGGTGGCCACCCGGCTCGCCGGCGGCCAGCCCGTCGACGTGGTGCAGATCGCCACCGAGGGCCAGCGCATCTTCATGTCCAAGGACCTGCTCGAGCCGCTGGACAGCTACATCGCCAAGGACCAGGCCCTGGTGGACGCCTACTACGCCGACACCCCCGAGCCCATCCGCCGGCTGCTGCAGCAGTACGCCTCCCAGGACGGCCACACCTTCTACATGCCCGGTGGCTACAACACGATGGCGCTCTACATCAACACCGACATCTGGTCCTCCGCCGGCGTCGAGCCGCCCACCGACACCTGGAGCTGGGAGGAGTTCCGGGCCGCCGGTGAGGAGATCAAGGCCAAGACCGGCGCCTTCCTCACCGCCGCCGGCAACGGCTACTTCACCGACGTGATGCCGTGGCTGCTGAACAACGGCACCGCTCCCCTCAGCGAGGACTGGGGCAGCTCCACCCTCAACACCCCCGAGGCCGTCGAGGCGCTGACCTTCGTCCGCCAGCTCGTGGTGGACGGCCTGGCGCCGGAGCCGGGAGGCACCTTCGACGCGCCCACCCAGATGGCCCAGGGCAAGCTGGCCAGCTTCGGCGGGGGCCGCTGGCCCACCAACGACCTGCGGCGGCTGGACTTCATCGAGCCGGTGCAGCTGGTCCGCTGGCCCGAGAACGGCTCGGCCGGCACCCCGGTGGGGTGGGACGCCTTCCCCATCCTGAAGATGTCGAAGAACAAGGACGCGGCCTGGACGCTGATCACCTACCTCATGTCGGAGGAGTTCGGCGACGCGGTCACCACCGGCGGTGGCGCCACGGTGCCGGCGCGGATCTCCGACGCCACCGGGCCGGCGTTCCTCGACGACGCGCCCGAGAACACCGAGCTGCTGGTGGAGCTGCTGGAGGTGGCGACCCCCATCCCCGGACCCGACCGCGGACCGGAGATGCAGATGGTCATCGAGGAGGCGTGGCTGCAGGGTGTGTCGGGCACCAAGGACCCGCAGACGGCCCTGGCCGACGCCGACTCCAGGCTGCAGGGCATGTTCGCATGACCGCGATCGCCCCGCCCCGGGTCGGGGAGGCCGTCCTCGACCCGGGCGGGGGTCGCCAGTCCCGCCCCGCCGGGCTGCCCTCCACCCTCGCCGGGTGGTTGTTCATCAGCCCCGCCCTGCTGCTGTTCCTGGTCTTCATCCTCGGCCCGTTCGTGGCGGCGATGGCACTCAGCCTGTTCGAGTACGACCTGCTGACGCCGGCGGAGTTCACCGGCCTGGCCAACTTCAAGGCGCTGGTGGGTGACGAGCTGCTGCTCAAGGCGCTCGGCAACACCTTCGTCTTCGCCTTCGCCTCGGTGGTCACCCACCTGGTGGGCGGGCTGGTCCTGGCGCTGGCGGTCAACCGGGGGCTGAACCGGGCGCTGTCCTACTTCGTGCGGACGGCGGTGTTCTTCCCCTTCCTGATCTCCTGGGCGGCGGTGGCGCTGCTGTGGCGCTACGTGCTCGACCCGACCTTCGGGCTGGTCAGCCACTACCTCACCCGTATCGGCATCGACCCGCCGGGCTGGTTCACCGACCCGGCGTGGGCGCTGCCCTCGATCATCGGCATCGACTTCTGGCACACCATCGGCTACACGTTCCTGATCATGCTGGCCGGGCTGCAGACGGTCCCCAGCGAGATGACCGAGGCGGCCCGGGTGGACGGCGCCAACGCCGTGCAGTCCTTCTTCTTCGTGACGCTGCCGCTGATGACGCCGACGCTCTTCTTCGCCTCGGTGATCACCTTCATCGGCGCCTTCCAGATCTTCGACCCGGTGCAGATCATCACCTCCGGCGGGCCGGACAACTCCACGATCACCGCGGTCATGTACCTGTACCGGACCGGGTTCCAGGCCTTCCAGATCGGCTACGCCTCCGCCATCGCGCTGGTGGTGTTCGCCGTCATCATGCTCGTCACGCTGCTGCAGTTCTGGGGTTCACGGAAGTGGGTGCACAACGCATGAGCCACACCCCCGCCACCACCCGCCCGGGCACCACGGGCCCGGGCGGCCCGGGCACGACGAGACCGGGTACCGCCTCCGCCGCCGGCACGGCCGCCGCGCCCGGTCGGCGTCGCCGCCTGCGGGTCGGGCGGCTGGTCAAGAGCGTGGTCCTCCTCGTCTTCGGCGTGCTGATGATCGCGCCGCTGGTGTGGATGATCACCACCAGCCTGACCGCGCCCATCGCGGCCTTCACCCTGCCGCCGCGCTGGGTGCCGGTGCCCTTCAGCCTGCAGAACTTCGCCGACGTGGTGGACCTGGTGCCGATCGGGCGCCAGGCCCTCAACAGCCTGGTCGTCACCGTGATCAGCGTGGTGGGCTCGCTGTTCACCGCGTCCCTGGCCGCCTACGCGTTCTCGCGCATCCCGTTCCGCGGCCGCGACCCGATCTTCGTGCTGCTGCTGGCGGCGCTGATGGTGCCGACCCAGCTGACGATCATCCCGATCTTCATCATGATGCGGCACCTGGGCCTGATCGACACCCTGGCGGCGTTGTGGATCCCGGCGCTGGTGAACGTGTTCGCGATCTTCTTCCTGCGCCAGTACTTCAACACGATCCCGCGCGAGCTGGACGAGGCCGCCCGCATCGACGGGGCGGGCCACCTGCGCATCCTGTTCCAGATCCTGCTGCCGCTGGCCGGTCCGGCGCTGTCGGCGCTGGCGATCCTGGGGTTCGAGGCGAGCTGGAACAACTACTTCGGGCCGCTGATCTTCCTCTCCAGCCCCGAGAAGATGACGCTGCCGCTCGGGCTGGTCTCGCTGTCGGCGGGCCAGGGCGGCGGGCCGGCGGTGGTGGTGTTCGCCGGCATCACCATGGTGGTGCTGCCCATCCTCGTCGTCTTCCTGGTCTTCCAGCGCTCCTTCGTCGAGAGCGTGGCCTCGGTGGGGATCCGCGGATGAGCCCGGTGGTCGAGGGTGACGTCGTCCGGCGCGGCGCCGCCCTGGTGTGGCCGGAGCTGCCGCTGCTGGTGCTGGGATCGGTGCCGGTGGCGCTGGGCTGGGCGGCGGTCCGCCAGCTGTCCGACTGGTCCCCGTGGCTGGCCCTGGCGGGCGTGGGGCTGGTCGTGCTGCCGCTGCTCGCCGCCCTGGTGCACGCCTGCTCGGTGCTGCTCGACGGCGACCACGTGGGGGTGCGACGGCTGTTCGCGACGCTACCGGGCACCGCGCTGCGGGCGGCCGGCGTGACCGTGGTGCCCACCACCACCGGGCTGCTGACGCTGGTGGCGGTGCACGCCTGGCAGCTGAGCGGCCAGCCGTGGCTGCTGGCGTCGGTCGCGGTCGGCTGCGTCGCCACCCTCGCGGCCGGCTACGTCGCCGTGGTGGCCGTCCCCTACGCGCTGCGCACCGGGGCCGGGGTCCGGGAGGTCGCGCTGGTGTCGCTCTTCGTGGCCACCCGCAACGCCGTGCCGGTGCTCTCCGTGCTCGCCACGGCGACCCTCGCCGTCCTCGTCGCCGCCCACCTCAGCCTGGCCCTGCTGGTCCTGCTGCCCGCACCGGTGGCCCTGGTGTGGGCGGCGGCCGCCTCCGCCGCCACCGCGCGCAGCCGCGCCCGGCTGGCGCACCCGACTCCCTCTGCCCGCTGAGCACGTCCCCTCCTCACGAAGGAAGCACATGACCTCGACGACCTGGCCTGTCCTGCGCCGCTTCGACGCCGACCACCTCGACCGGATCTCGCTGCCCCTGGGGGGCATCGGGACCGGGACGGTGGGTCTGGGCGGACGGGGCGACCTGCGCGACTTCGAGCTCGGCAACCGGCCCGGCAAGGGCTTCCGCCCGTCCGTGGCCTTCTTCGCGGTGAGGGCCGCCGCCGGCGACGGCGCTCCCCGGGCCCTGGCGGTCGAGGGACCCGTCCCGGTCGAGCGCTACGAGGGCGCCTTCGGCTCCACCGCCCCGCACCACGGGCTGCCTCGTTTCCAGCAGGCGTCCTTCGAGACGGCGTACCCGTTCGGGCAGGTGGTGCTCTCCGACGACACCTTCCCGCTGCAGGTCACCCTGCAGGGGTTCAACCCGTTCGTCTTCACCGACACCGCCACCAGCAGCCTGCCGGTGGCCGTGCTGCGGCACCGGCTGCACAACCCCGGCGGCGAGGACGTCCGGGCGTCGGTGGCCTTCGCGATGAGCAACTTCGTGGGCGCGAACGGCACCGAGGACCGCACCGGCGCCAACACCAACACGGTGCGCAGCAGCGAGCACCTCACCGGCGTGACGATGACCGCGCCGGACCTGCCGGAGCAGGCCGAGGCCGCCGGCGAGGTGACCATGGCCGTGCTCACCGGCCCCGGCACCTCGGTCAGCACCCGCACCGGCTGGGACGACCGCAACTGGGGCAACGGGCTGCTCGACTTCTGGGACGACCTGCTCGAGGACGGCCACCTGGACGACCGCGCGACCGCCTCGCCGCGTCCGGTCGCCTCGCTGGCCCTCGAGGTCGCCGTCCCCGCCGGCGAGACCGTCGACGTCACCTTCCTGCTCACCTGGTGCTTCCCGCACCGACGCGCCTGGCGTTCGGAGGACCACGGCAACATCAGCATCGGCCAGCACAGCGACGACGTGGTCGGCAACGCCTACGCCGTCGCCCACCCCGACTCCTGGCAGACCGCCCTGGAGGTCGCCGAGCAGCTGCCCGAGCTGGAGTCCCGCACGGTGCAGACCGTGGCGGCGGTGGCCGGCGCCGACGTGCCGGCGGTGGTGCGCGAGGCGGCGCTGGCCAACCTCAGCACGCTGCGCAGCCCCACGGTCTTCCAGACCGCCGACGGCGGCTACTACGGCTGGGAGGGCGTCGGCGACCGGGTCGGCAGCTGCTACGGCACCTGCACCCACGTCTGGGGCTACGAGTTCGCCACCACGCTGCTGTTCGCCCCGATCTCGCACTCCTTCCGCCGCACCCAGTACCTGCACTCCACCGACGAGCGGGGGCTTATGAGCTTCCGCACCGGCCTGCCCGCGGAGAAGTACGCCCGGACCTGGGACCTGGCCGCCGCCGACGGCCAGATGGCCTGCCTGGTGCACCTGTACCTGGACTGGCGCCTCAGCGGCGACCGCGAGCTGCTGGCCGAGCTGTGGCCGGCCGCCCGGCGCACCCTGGAGTTCTGCTGGATCCCCGGCGGCTGGGACGCCGACCGGGACGGGGTGATGGAGGGCGTCCAGCACAACACCATGGACGTGGAGTACTACGGGCCCAACCCGCAGATGGGGTCGTGGTACCTGGCCGCGCTGCGGGCCTCGGCCGAGATGGCCGAGGCACTCGGCGAGGCGGACTTCGCCCAGGAGTGCCGCCGGCTCGCCGAGCAGGGGTCGCGGTGGCTGGACGAGAACCTGTTCAACGGCGCCTTCTACGTCCACGAGGTGCGCCCGGTGGCCGACGCCGACCAGGTCGCCGAGGGGCTGCGGCACCGCGACATGGGGGCGTCGAGCACGGCCGAGCCCGACCTGCAGCTGGCGAACGGCTGCCTGGTCGACCAGCTGGTGGGTGAGTACGCGGCCGGCCTGGTCGGGCTGGGCCGGCTGCTGGACCCCGACCACGTCGAGACCGCGCTGCACACGGTGTACGAGCGCAACTTCGTCCGTGACTTCAGCCACCACTTCAACCACATGCGCAGCTTCGTGCTCGGCGGGGAGTCCGCGACCCTGATGTGCACCTACGAGGAGGGTGCCCGGCCCCGACGCCCGTTCCCCTACTTCACCGAGGTGATGACCGGCTTCGAGTACACGGCGGCGACCGGTCTGCTGCAGGTCGGCCGGGTGGAAGAGGGTCTGGAGCTCGTCGAGGCCATCCGCGAGCGCTACGACGGCGCCCGCCGCAACCCGTTCGACGAGGCCGAGTGCGGGCACCACTACGCTCGGGCCATGGCCAGCTGGTCCGCGTTCGCCACCTTGAACGACATCTCCTACGACGGTCGCAGCCAGACGCTGGTGGTCGGCGACCGGGCACCGGCGGGGCAGGCCTTCTGGTCCACCGGCGCGGCCTTCGGCACCTGGTGCCCCTCGACCGCACCGGACTCCGTGGGTGAGCTGACCGTGGTGGCCGGCGAGCTGCCGCTCACCTCGGTGGTGGTGTCCGGCCAGGAGCACCGCCCACCGGCGCCGGTGCTGGTGCCGGGCTCGTCCTGGTCGGTCGGCCCGGGACCCCGGCAGCCGTGAGCGCGCCGGACCGGGGGTGGACGCCCGGGGCCGGCGCAGGCCCGACGGGCGCCCCCCTGGTCCGGATCGTCGACGTCGCGGCGGCCGCCGGCGTGTCGGTGGCCACGGTGTCACGGACCCTGAACGGCAAGGGGCGGGTGGACCCCGTGCTGGCCGGCCGGGTCCGCGACGCGGCCGAGCGGCTCGGCTACCGGCCCAACGCCGTCGCCCGCAACCTGCGCCGGCGCGGCACCCAGGTGTGGGCGCTGATCATCACCGACGTCAACAACCCCTTCTACACCGCGGTCGCGCGGGGGGTGGAGGACCAGGCGAGCCGGTCCGGGTACTCGGTGCTGCTCTGCAACACCGACGAGGACCAGAGCAAGGAGGACCGCTACCTGGAGGTGGCGGCCCAGGAGCGGGTGGCCGGGGTGGTGCTGGCCCCGCGCTCCTCCGACACCGACGTCAGCGGGCTGGTCGGCAGCCGCATCCCGCTCGTCGTGGTCGACCGCGAGCTGTCGCACCCGGCCGACTTCGTCACCGCGGCCTCCTTCGAGGGTGCGGTGATGGCCACCGAGCACCTGCTCCGCGAGGGCTGGCGGCGGCCCGCCTGCGTGACCCGGCCCGCGGACACGGCCACCACCGAGCAGCGCCGGCTCGGCTACGAGGACGTCATGCGCCGGCACGGGCTGCCGCCGCTGGTCCGTCACGTGCCCTTCCACGTCGACGGCTGGACCGAGATCCAGAACACCTTGTTCTCCGCCCCCGAGCCGCCGGACGCGCTGCTGACGGTCGACTCCATGCTCGCCCTGGACATGGTGGCCGGGCTGAAGCGGCTGGGCCGCCGGATCGGCACCGACGTCGGGCTGATCGGCTTCGACGACGCCGCCTGGGCGCCCGTGGTGGACCCGCCGCTGTCCGTGGTCGCCCAGCCGGCCTACGAGATGGGGGTCGCGGCCGCGCGGCTGCTGACCAAGCGGATCCAGGACCCCACGGCCGCCGCGGAGACCCTCACCATGAGCACCACGATGATCGTGCGAGAGAGCTCGCGGCGCGCCGCACCGGCCTGAACGGCCCGACGGGCGAGCCGGCTCAGGAGCGCAGGACCGCGCTGTTGTTGGAAGGGTCCGGGTCCTGCGGGTCGTTCAGCTGGGCCTGACCAGTGAGATTCGGGGTGCTCGTCCGGACGTAGACCTGCACCGTGGTCGACTCGGCTGGCTCGGGGAAGGTGCAGGTGACCGTTCCCCCGGCGACGGAGCAGGCGTCGTTGCCAGTGGCATCACGGAGCCCGTCGACGCTCATCACCAGGACGCTGCTGCTCGTGACGTCCTGCACCGGCACGGTGACTCTCCACCAGCGGAACGCGACCGGAGCGACGTCCGGATCGCCGCCGATACGGGGATCGCCTGGTGCCGGAGTGGGCGTCGGCTCAGGAGTCGGTGTGGGCGTCGGAGTCGGACTCGGCGTCGGAGTGGGCGTCGGCTCCGGAGTGGGCGTCGGCGTCGGCGTCGGCTCCGGAGTGGGCGTCGGGGTCGGCTCCGGGGTCGTGTCCGGTGCCGGCGTGGGGTCGGTGGTGGCGGTCGGAGCGGGCGCCGGCGCGACGGTGGGCCGCGGGCTCGGCGCCGGCTGCGCGGTCGGGCGGGCCGGCGTCGGGGTCGGGGCAGGCGGTGCCGGGTCCAGGGGCGCCGGAGCCGGCGGAGCGGGTGCGGGCGTCGCCGGCTGGGTCGCCGGGCTGAGCGGCTGGACCGGGCCGCCCAGACCTGCTCCGGCGGGCGGCTCGTCCTCGCCGGACTCCTCGTCCGGGTCGGGCTCGGAGCTGGGCTCGTCGGCCCCGGGCTCCGGCTCGGTGCTCGGCGCGGGCGCCGGCGCGGCGGGCGCGCTGGCACTCGGCTCGTCCGGCACCGCCGAGGCGTCGGCCACCTCGGCACCGCCCCGGAGGGCGTTGGCCGCGACGACCACGAGCACCACGAGGGCCACGGCGGCGGCCACGACCAGGGCGGGGAGCGAGAGCGCCGCCCCGCCGGCTGCGGCCGTCGCCGCACCGCCGGAGGAGGCGCTCCCCGACGCCGTCGAGCCCGGGGACCCGGGGGAGGACGCCGTCGCGGCGGCGGCCGGCACGGTCGCGGCCCCGGACAGCGCGTGCACCAGCCCACCGGCGGAGCCCAGCACGGCGAGGGCGACCGCCACGCCGAGGCGGCGGCCGAGCAGCGCGCCCACCTGGTGGCGGGCGTCGGAGCAGTCGTCGCAGTCGCGCAGGTGCGCCTGCACGCGGAGGCGGTCGTCCTCCGCCAGGTCGCCGCGCTCGTAGTCCGGCAGCAGCGGGCGGATCTGCTGACAGTCGGCGGCGACGCCGCTGTCGACCAGCGCCTTGAGGTACTCCTGGGCCAGGCCGCGTCGGGCGCGGTAGGCCAGCGCGGAGACGGCGGAGGCGTTGCTGCCCAGGTGGCGGGCGACCACGGCCGGGGACTCCCCCTCGACCACGGTGTGCCACAGCACCACGCGCCACCGTTCGGGCAGCTCGCCGAACGCCTGCTTCAGGACGTCCAGGCTGATGACCTCCTCCATCTCCTCCGGAGGGGTGGCCGTGACCGAGGTCTGCTCGCGGTCGGTGTAGTCCTCGATCCAGGTGACCCGGGCGTCCTTGCGGGCGCGGGAGGTCCAGGTGTTGCGGACGGCGGTCAGCAGGTAGGGACGGAAGGCGGTCTCGGGGCCCTTGCCCTCACGGAGCTGGGCCAGGGTGCGCGCGAAGGCCTCCGAGACGAGGTCCTCGGCGTCGGAGCGTCCGGCCAGGCCGGTGGCCATCCGGACGGCCGATGCCCGGTGCCGGGAGAACAGCTCGGCGGCGGCGTCCATGTCGCCGCGGCGGACCTCGTTGATGAGCCAGGCGTCGTCGATCTCAGGCACGACCTCGGCCACGCGAGACCCCCTTCTGCAAGCGCCAGGCGTCCGTGACGGAGATCAACACAGCCTTGGACAAAATTCTGGGTTCATGGTGACAGAGAAGGGGGCCACAACCAAGAGGCCGTGACCCCTCCCCTCTGACATCGGGCAGGATCCTCCCGCCGGCGGTGAGGTGCCACCCTCCGGCGGCACCTCTTGGGACGACGACCTGTCCCCCGACCGGGTCTTCGTCCTTCACCAGGAGGACGCGCGACGACGGCGGGCATGACGCGGACCGGTTGTGATCCGCGTCACCCCGCCGCCTCGTCGCGTCGAGCGGGCTCCGCCGGGTCAGCGGCGCCGCCTGCGAGCTGCCACCAGGGCCGCGGCGCCTGCGCCGGCGCTGAGCAGGCCGCCCAGCAGCAGGCTCAGCGCGGTGCCACCCGTGCTGGCCAGCGCGCCGTCGGCGTCTCCACCGACCTGGCCGGTCCCGTCCCCGACCTGCGGGTCCTCGCCGACCGGTCCGGGTGTCGGATCGGGGCCGTCCCCGTCGCCCGCGGGCAGCTCACCCGGAGCGGGGCTGGACGTGGGCGTCGGCTCGGGCGTGGGCGTGGGGGTCGGCTCCGGCGTGGGCTCGGGCGTGGGCGTCGGCTCGGGGGGCGGCGTGGGCTCCGGCGTCGGCTCGGGCTCCGGCTCGTAGGTGTTGGTCACCACCACGGGGGCCGCGACCTCGCCCGCGACGACGACCTCGGCCACGTCGACGGTGGTCTGGTCCGCCCCCGCCGCGTCGGTCTCGACGACGGCGCAGACGGCACCGACGGGCAGCCCGTCCCAGCTGACCACCTCGTCCGCGCGGACCGTGCGAGCCGCTCCACCGGGCACCTCCAACGCGGCCCCGCCCGCGGTCCGCAGGCAGCGCAGCTCGAAGGTGAACTCCGCCCCGGCGGGGGCCGGGCCGACGACCCGCTTGGTGGCCTGCACCGAGCCGACCTCGAAGGTGTTGGTGACCACCACCTGGCTCGGCTGGCCGGCTGCCACCACGAAGGGCCCCTCCGGAGCGACCGTGGACGTGGTCGCGCCCCCGGTCTGCGTCTCGGTGGCCACGCAGCTGGCGCCGTCGGCGAGGTCGCCCACCGTGGCCTCGAGCGGGTGGTCACCGCCCAGCACGACCGTGCCGTCCCAGACCGTGCGTCCGCCGACGGTGCAGACCAGCTGCACCTCGAACGATCCGGTGCCCCAGGTCGCGGCGCCCGGCCCCTGCACCACCTTGGTGATGGTCACCTCCGCGGTCGGGAAGACGTTGGTGAAGGTGACGACGGTCGTGGCGCCGTCGGCGTCGTCGGCGGTCACCGTCACCCGCACCGAGGTCTCCCCCTCGGAGCTGGTGGCGGCGTTCTCGGCGACCACCGTGGTGGCGGACGCACCACCGGTCGCGGTCTCGGTGACGTCGCAGACCGCTCCGGTCGGCACGCCGGTGAGGGTCACCGGCTGACCGGGCACCAGCTCGACCACCATCGGCTCGCCGGCGACGTGGCCGTCGGCCGCCACCGGGCGACCACCCAGCGTGCAGACCACCTCGACGGTGAACGGCCCCTGCTCCAGCGGCTGGCCGGCGGCATCGAGCGGGCCCTCGACCCGCTTGTCCAGCACCAGCGACGCGGCGCCGTAGGTGTTGGTGGCCGTGATCACCGGCACCGTCACGGGGTCGCGCCGGACCGTCACCGACGTGGCGTCGAACCCGGAGGCGTATGAGCCCGCCCGGTCGTCGGCCACGGTGCACGAGGCCCCGTGCGGCAGGTCCTCGACGGTGACCAGCTCACCGGCGCGGACGGTGACGACGCCCCGCTCGCCCAGGTCGACCGGCTCGCCGGCAGAGGTGCACACCACCTCCAGCCGGAAGGTCTCCGGGGCAACGTCGGCGCGCCCACCCTGCACCACCTTGGTGATCTGCAGCGGGCCCGTGGCCAGCGCGACGCCGACCCGGTTGCCCTCGGTGGGCGGCAGGTCGGTCAGCCTCCCCTGGTCGTCGGCCACCGCGGAGGAGGCGACGGTGTTCCAGGCGACCTGGTCGTCGCCGGCGCCCTCGGCCTGGGCCGGGGTGCGCGTGACCAGGTCGACCGTGACCGTGCCGGTCGGGTCGAGCAGGTCCTCGGCGAGGTCGAACTCGAACATCAGCGCCCGCACGTCGGCCGGGTCGGTCTCGTCGGTCAGCGGCTGCCACTCGCCCTCGGCGCAGCTGCGGCCGCGCAGGTCGTCCAGGCAGAGCTCGTCCTGGTCGGTCCAGTACACCCGGGAGTCGCTGACCGTGCCGCCCTCGGCGCCCACCAGCCGGACGTCCTCCAGCAGCGGCCGCCACTGCGAGCCGCGCGGCGACGGCACCATGGCGGCGGTGTCACCGAGGTCGGGCAGCCGGTCGACGGCGCGCACCGTCCGCAGCGGCAGGTTGCCGGTGTTGGTGAACGTCATCCGCCAGGTGACCTCGCTGCCCGGGGCGCTGACCGGCACGCAGCCGGCGCGGTGGAAGCCGTCCTCGTCGGGCTCGCAGCTCCCGCTGGCCCGGGTGTCCAGGACGTCCAGCTCCTCCTCGGCGCGGACGGTCTTCTCCCCCCGTAGGGCACCGCCGACGATCGGGTGCACCGTGGTGTCGTCGGTGCACCGGCCGTCCTCGGCCAGCGTGCCCCGGCACTCGTCCCAGGGGCGCTCACCGGTGATGCCGGTCACGTTGGTCACCTGGGTGTTGCCGGGCAGACCCGGGCGGAAGCGCATCTGCACCCCGACGGTGTAGGTCTGGCCGACCTCCAGCACCGTGCCCGGCGGGAAGGTGAAGGTGATCAGGTCGCCTTCCTCGCTGAGCACGGCCTGCACGCCGTCGAGGCCCAGCTCGGTCGGCATCGCCGGGCCGTTCGCGGGCTCGGGAGCCGCCCCCTCGAGCTCGAAGGAGTAGACGTCCTCCGCCTCGGCCTCGGGGTCGAGCTGCAGCAGCGGCCCGCTGCCGTCGGTGGGGATCCGGTCGGTGATCACCGGGTCCACGACCGGCACGTCACCGGTGTTGGTGAAGGTCAGCTGGAACGGGATCACCGCCTGCGGCTGGCGCCCACCGGCCGGGGTCTTGGTGACCTCGACGGAGTTGCGGGCGTGCCGGTAGGTGATGGTGTCCTCGGCCTCGTCGGAGGCGCTGAGCGGTCCGTCCGGGCCCTGCTCGCGACCCCGCACCGTGGTGCTGACCCGGTTGCCGGCCTGGCCGGTCACCTCCTCCCCCGGCGCCGGCACGCTGCCGGCCAGGGTGGAGGGCACCGGGCCGCCGGTGTGCAGCTCGAGCCGCCGCTGCACCAGCAGCGGGATGCTCTGCGTCGGCGTGGCGGGGTTCTCCCAGATCCGGCCGTCGGCGCGCACGAAGGTGAACCGCAGGCCCTGCACCTGCTCCGGCGCCACCCCGGCGGGGAGGGCCGGTGCGGTGGCGGAGGTGCCCTCCTGCCAGGTCGCCCCGACCAGGCGGACGTCGCCGTCGACCACCGTGAAGGTGCCGCCGGTGAGCACGTCCACCCTCACCCGGTCGATGGGTGCGGTGAGGCGGAAGCCGTCGGCGAACCCGACGAAGTCGTACTGGTTGAAGAACCCGGCGTCGCTGTCCTCGACCACCATCTCCGCGGTCCGGGTCGGCCCGCTGGGCCGGCCGGTCAGGGTCATGGTGACCGGCTCGCGCCGCGGCTCGGTCTGGGTGTCGGGCTCGAAGACCTTGGTGGTGGTGACGCCGATGCCCTGGGCGCGCAGCTCGACGGAGGCGTCGTCGCGGTCGGTGAAGGTGTCGGTCGGCACGTCGTGGTGGACCAGGTCCTCGCCCAGCACGGTGGCGGCGTTCTCCACCACCTGCCCCGGCTGGGGCGCCTCACCGGTGGTCCGGGCCGCGGGGCGGAGCCGGGTGTCGAAGGTGACCTGCGCCCTCGCCCCCTCCACGATCCGGCCGCTGTAGACCACGGTGAACCCGGTCACGTCGGCCAGGCTCGCCGCGTCGGCGGCCAGGGCTGCGGCGTGGTCGAGCTCGACGGTGGAGCCGTCGGCGCGCACCAGCCGCACCACCACCGTGCCGGCGCCGATCGAGGCCGGTGCGGTCAGCGAGGTGAAGTCGGTCAGGTCGAACACCTCGAAGGGGTCCGTCCCACCGGAGGGCTCGGTGATCGTCAGCTGGTCGATCCGGCGCGGGGTGGTGTTGACGGCCACGATGCTGGCCCGGCCCGACGGGTAGGCCGCCGGGTCGGTGCCGGGCACCGGGACGCCCAGCGGGCCGCCGGACCAGGTCTTGTCCACCGTGACGGACAGGTTCACCTCGACGATGGTGATGACGTCGGAGGCGTCGTCGCCGACCACGGGCTGGCCGTCGGTGTAGCCGGTGGCGCGGGCGTCGTTGCGGACCTCCCCGGGCTCGCCCTCGTTGTAGGTGCTGCCGCTGAGCACCGGCACGCGCGGGTCCGAGCGCAGCTCGTCACGGACGGCGAGCACCAGGTGGACGTGACGGTCCAGCTCGAAGGTGCGGGCCACGCCGCTGCCCACGGCCGGGTCGGTGATCCGCTCGACCCGCTCGGCGCGGGTGGGGCTCTCGGCGTAGACGAGCCGGACCCCGATGGTGGAGGCGCGCTCCTCGGCGCTGAGCGCCACGCCGGGGAAGGTCCCGTCGCAGGCCGCGGGACAGGGGTCGGCGTCGGCGCGCACCCACTGCTGGCTGGTGGCGTCGAACAGCTCGACCCGCTCGACCCGGTCGAAGCGCAGCAGCGGGTCCTGCTCAGCGGTGATCCGGTCGACCCGGACCAGGTCGAAGGTGTCGAAGACGGTCTCGGCGACCCGGTCGGCGGCGGGGTCGGGGACGTCGCTGAGGACGACCTCGTCCAGCCCGGAGCGCCCGGCGGTGGACCAGGACAGGGTCAGCCCCGCCTCGTCACCGGTCCGCTCGCCGACGGTCTTCGGCTGGTCCCAGTCCTTCTCCAGCAGGTCCCCCTCACCGGGGACCACCGGCACCAGCTCGACCGACGGGCACGGCTGCGGGGTGCTGGCCCGGTCGGCGGTGGCGGTGGCCGCGCTCGCGTCGCTGGAGGCGCAGTTCTCCACCGTCGCGGCCTCGTTCGGCGTGCCGGCCGACAGCGCGACCACGACGTTGGGGTTCACCTCCTGACCCGGCGGGAACCCGGCATCGCTGGTGTAGACGAAGCGCAGGCCGCGGACCTCGAGGTCGCCGGGGACGGTGGCGGTGAAGGTGGTGGGGCCGGCGATGCCGACCATGCCGGGCACGTCGGCCCAGCTGCCGTCGGGCCGCAGGTGCTGCACGGTCATCTCCGCCTCCGCGGGGACCGGCGTCTGGACGATGCTGCGTGCGTCGAAGGTCTGCCACCAGGCGTTGTCGGGGTCGTCGTCGGCGGGGTCGGAGACGACCAGCCGCGTCGCGTCCACGGTCGAGGACGGGAAGTCGGTGATGCGGCCGCTGAGCTGGATGACCGCGGTCTCACCGGGGACGGCCGGGATCCGGCTGGGCGAGATCCGCTTGCCGACCTCGACGGAGAGCCGGTCGACGATGGTGGTCACCCGGTCCGTGGCGGTGTCGGAGCCGGTGTAGCCGCCGGGAGCGGCGGAGTCCACCCGGACCTGGTTGTCGTGGCTCAGCTCGTCCACCTGCTGGCCGGTCGGCGCGGTCACCTCGAAGGGCACGACGGCCTCGGCGCCGGCGACCAGCTCACCGGTGAAGGTGACGGTGAAGCCTGCGACCGCGCAGCCCTCGGGAGCGCTCGGCAGGGTGTCGACCACCTCGGTGGACGTCTCGGCGGTGCCGTCCGCGCACCGCCAGGTCACGGCGGCCTGCTCGGCCCCCGACGGCCACACGACGCCCTCGGAGAAGCCCTCGAAGCGGAAGCCGCGGTCGGTGAAGAAGTTCTCCTCGCCGCCCGGCTCGGTCAGCGAGAGGGAGTCCAGCACCCGGCTGCTGGTGTTGGTGGCACCCAGGGTCACGGTGGTGCGGCCACCGGCGACCACCTCACGCGGCCGGATCGTCTTGCTGGCCTCGACCGGGATGCTGGCCTCGACCACGGTGTACTCCGCCGATCCGGTGGCCGGCTCGGAGCCGCCGTCCCCGACGGCGACGACGGCCGAGGCCACGTTGGGCACCACGCCCGGCTGCGCCTCCGCACGCTGCTCCAGCGGGACCTGGATGCGGCCCCGGGCCGAGACGCCGATCGGCTCGTCGTCGGTGCTGACGAAGGTGACGCGGAGCCCGGTCACGTCACCGGGGTCCACGCCGGAGGGGAAGGCGCCGCCGTCACCGGCGGCGACCCAGCTGCCGTCGACGAGGTACTCGACGTCGGCGCGCTCGGCGCCGGCGGGCAGCTCGACCACCGGCGCCGCGGTCAGCGCCAGGCTGTCGAAGGGGGCGCCGCCGGGCTCGGCCGGGTCGGTCACGGTCAGGGTCTGCACCCCGACGTTGGAGTCGTTGCCGGCCTCCACGGTCAGCGTGGTGGCCTCACCGGGACGCAGCACGGCTTCGTCGGGCGCGAAGGACTTGGTGACCTCCGCGGCCAGGTCGACCGCGACCTCGGGCACCACGGTGAAGGAGTCGCTGACCTCGTCGGCGTTGTCGGCGGTCGCCGTGGCGGTGTTCACCAGCTCGGTGCCGCTCACCGACGCCGGCACGTCCTCGCTGAGGCGCACCGGGATCAGGATGGTGGCCGTCGAGGCGTCCTCCATGCCGACCGCCCCGGCCGGCTCGGTGAGCGGGTTGCGGAACTCGACGGTGATCGGCGACTCGTCGCGGACCACCACCTCACCGCCCCCGGTCACCGAGATCTCGCCGCCCGTGCGCTCCACCCACTCCGGCAGCGGGTCGGTCACGGCGGCGTCGGTGCAGCCGCCGAACTCGGTGTTGATGCAGGTCACCTGCACCCGGTAGACGAAGGACTCCCCCGGCTGCAGGGTGGCACCGGGCTCGAGCCCGTCGGCGCTCTTCTCCAGCGTCAGGTAGGCCTGGTTCTCGGCGTGGGCCGGAGTGGTGACCGCGCCGCCGAGGGCCACCAGGGTGGCGAGCAGCACCAGGAGGATGCGTCGTAGCACCCCGGATCCCGCGGTGAGGTGTGCGGTGGGCGGGCTCGGGTGCGGAGACGACGTCATCGACCGGTGCTTTCTCGAGTTGCGTTCACTACCTGGATGGGACCTGCGGCGACGGGTCCCCCGATCCCGTCCCGCAGCGTTCCGGTACGAGGACGCGCCCTGCCCGCCGCCATGACGGCGACGGGCTGTGAGGCGCGTCACACCGGCAGGCTCAGTCCCTCGCCCTCCGGGCCAGTCGGCCGAGGCCGAGGACCGTCGCGCCGACGGCGATCAGCACGAAGCCGAGCACGAGGTGGTTGAGTCCGACGATGGCGCCGGTGGCGGCCAGGGAGGCGGCGGGTCCGTAGTCGTTCATGCAGTCACTTCCTTCAGGTGGGTCCACTCCACACGGCGGGAGCGGAGGACTTGGTACCAGGACGCGAGGTAGACGGCCTGGAGGAACAGGGCGTAGCAGAACTCGGGGAGGAACAGCGCGGAGAGGAACCGCTGGCGTACGGTCGAGCCCCGCCACGCCGTCCCCACCCGCTCCGCCCAGAACACGAGCCCCAGCAGCAGCCAGGCCGGGTGCGGGTGGAAGCCGAAGAGCGCGGTGTTGAGCACGGTGGCCAAGAGGTAGAGCGACATCCCGATCACGCCCAGCAGCAGCAGCGCCTGCTGCAGGAAGTAGCGGATCGTGACCCGGCTGACGGGATAGGTCTTGAGGGTCTCGATCGCCCCGGCGTACCAGCGCAGCCGCTGGCGCCACAGGTCCTGCCAGGTGGGCATGGTCTCGGTCGTGGTCGAGCACCGGATCGGGGAGCAGAGCTTCCACCCCAGCGTCTTGATGGCCAGGGTGATCTCGAAGTCCTCGGTGAGCGCGTCGGTCCGGTACACGTCGCCACGCACCCCTGGCACCGTGTCGCCACGGGCCTCGGAGAGCTGACGCAGGACCTTGCCCCGGATCAGCGCCGCGGTGCCGCTGAGCACCCAGACCTTCCCGGTGGAACGCAGCTGCTCCCGGTACCGGCTCCACTCGCAGGCCTGGAACGTCTCCAGCAGGGAGGTGGTCGGACCGGCGCCGAACACCGCCCCCACCGCACCGATGGAGGGGTCGCGCAGCCGCTCGAGGGCGGTGGGCAGGAACTCGGGACCGAGCGTGGTGTCGGCGTCCATGATGAGGAGGAGGTCGTCGTCGCCGAAGTCGACGGCCCGGAGCGCCTGGTTCAGGGCACCGGCCTTGCGGGCCCGGTTGTCCTGGGTGAGGAAGACCTCCGCCCCGCAGGCGCGGGCGATCTCCGCCGTCCGGTCGGTGCAGTTGTCGCAGACGACCACGACGCGGTGGGGTGAGGAGGCCGAGGACCGCAGGCTGCGGATCGAGCTCTCGATGGAACGTTCTTCGTCGTGGGCGGGCAGGAGCGCCACGATGGACATGAGGATGGGCCTTTCGACATCAGCGCGATGCGCCTGCTGCTGCTGACTCCGCACCCGTGGGCAGGCTCCAGACGCGCTCGGCGGTGGAGCCGAGCACGTGGGTCCACGCGCGTGCGGGGTCGTCGGTCGGTCAGGTCGCCTGCTCGTCCGTCAGGTCGCCTGCTCGTCAGGTCGGCGACCACGTCGACCGGGCCTGCGGGGCCACGGGTCACGGGTCGGCGACCGGGGCCGCCGGCCGGTCGCGGTCACGGCTGCGGCCGGTCGGTGCCGGTCAGCGGTGCCGGGAGTCCCCGGCCAGCCGCCTCCGGATCAGCCCGGTGGCCGCGGCGGACGAGCGCCCGTCGACCGGTTGCGGCCGTGATCTGGGCGCGCGGGAACACGCGAGGTTGTGCTCATGCTGGTGCTTTCTCGAGTCCGTCGCTGGGATGGAACATCCCGACGACGACGAGTCCCCCGACCCCACCGGCTGTTCCGGAGTAGAGACGTGCGAGGTGCGTCGCCATGACGGCAGCGCCGCGTGACGTGGATCACCTGGCCCGGAGCCGGCAGGCGGGAGCCGTCAGACCTGGTCGGGGCGGGGGGCCAGCGACGGCAGCGGCAGACGTCCGCCGAAGGTGTGACGGAGCGCCGAGCGGGCGGCGTGCCAGCCACCCATGCCGTGCACCCCGGGGCCGGGTGCGGCGGCCGAGGAGCACAGGTAGAGGTCGGTGCGCCCCACCCGCCAGGGGTCCAGCGCGGGCACCGGGCGCAGCAGCGTCTGCCGGGTGGACAGCGCGCCGGCGTAGATGTCGCCGCCGCGGTAGTTGTCGTTGTGGCCGGCGAGCGTGGCGGCGGGACGGGCGGCGTGCCCGACCACCAGGTCGCGCACCCCGGGGGCGTGGCGCTCGAGCTCGCGCAGCACGATCTCGGTCGGGTCGATCGGGCAGCCGGTCGGCAGGTGGGCGTAGGCCCACACGACGTGGCGCCCGGTCCGGCTCCGGCTGGGGTCCAGGTCGGTGGGGCACGACACGAGCAGGACGGGGTGCTCGGGGACGCGTCCGGCGTGCACCTCCCGCTCGGCGGCGGCCATCTCGGCGTGGCTCCCGCCCAGGTGGACCGTGGAGGCGCCGTGCAGCCGCGGGTCGCTCCAGGGCAGCGGCGCCGACAGCACCAGGTCGACCTTGCCGACCGCGGCCCCGGTGCGGTGACCGCGGGCCCTCGCCCGGTAGGACGCGGGGACGGCCGTGCCGGCGATCTCCAGCAGCCCCGGCAGGGAGGTGTCGAACAGGACGGCGTCGGAGGGCGGCAGGTCGGCGAGGCGGCGCACCGGGGTGCTGCAGTGCAGCTCGGCGCCGTGGGCGAGGGCGTCGTCCACCAGCGCCCGGACCACCGCGGACGCGCCGCCCCGGGGGACCGGCCAGCCTGCGGTGTGGCCCTGCACCGCCAGAGCCATCCCGGTCAGCGGCGCGCTGAGCGCCTCGAAGCGGTGGTTGACGTGGCTCGTCGGGCCGGCGAACAGGTCGCGGGCGTCCCCGCGCAGGGCCCGCAGCGCCGGCAGGGGCTGCCACTGCCGCGCGGCCGGCAGCCCGAAGCGCAGCGCCGTCGCCGGCTGGCGGACGGCGCCGAGCGGGTTGCCGCCGGTGAGCCGGGCGACGGCTCCGGCGCGTTCCACCAGGGGCGCGAACACCCGCCGCCAGCCGGCGCCGTCGCGGCCGAGGCCCTCCACCGTGCGGGCGAGGTCGTGGTGGGCCAGCAGGGCGTCGCGGCCCACCCGGGCCTGGCCGTAGCTGATCTCGGGCACGACCAGCTCGACCCGGCGGGCCAGCTCGAACGCGGTGAAGAAGGGCGAGGTCAGCACCCCCGGCACCACCGCCGCGCAGGGGTCGTGGACCGTGCCGGGCTCGACCAGCTCCTCGGTCCGGCACCCGCCGCCGGGGGTGTCGGAGGCCTCCAGGACGCGCACCGTCAGCCCGGCCCGGGCCAGCACGACGGCGGCAGCCAGCCCGTTGGGGCCGGCGCCGACGACGGTGACCGTCCCCCGGGCAGCCACGGTCAGGCGCTGGTGGAGGTCGGGGCCAGGGACGGCTCAGCGGCGGCGGCCGGAGCGCCGGCCGGTGCCGGCTCCTCCGGCGGGGCCGGGTCGCCGCCGGCGGACGCCCAGGCGCCCCGGACGTACTCCGCCGCCCAGCGCCAGGTGACGTCGCGGATGAAGATGGAGTCGATGGCCACCATGGCCAGCGAGAACCAGGGCAGCCCCATCAGCACGGCGATGCCGACGTGGAAGCCGAGGATGCCGAAGAGCCCGATCACCCGGGTGAAGCGCTGCAGCAGCATCAGCGGGAAGCACAGCTGCAGGATGATCGAGGCCCACGAGACGGCCGTGACCGCCGGCGTCCACGCGGTGAGCAGGTCGCTGAGCTCGGGCCAGGTGCCGAAGCGCAGGGTCTGCAGCGGGTTGTAGATGGCGTAGCCCTGCTGCCACGGGGTGCCGCCGGCCTTGTAGAGGGCGCCGGAGGCGTAGACGAAGCAGACGTGGCAGGTGAGCGTCACCAGCACCAGGTTGTGGGCGGTGTTGGTGGCCCAGGAGGGCAGCAGCGGCTCGCCGGCCCACCTGCGGGCGAGCCAGCCGCGGCCGGGGTCGACGGGCCGGGAGCGGCGCCGGGCGTCCAGCGACCAGCGCATCGCCGGGTCGGCGAAGAGCAGGGCCAGCAGGACCATCCGGTACATGTTGTCGCCCTGGTCGCCCAGGGAGTCGTTCATCTCGATGAAGCTGACCCAGCCGACGAAGAAGACCGGCAGCACGATCCGGGTCCGCCAGCCGAGGGTGAAGGCGACGGCCAGGAGCAGCAGCACCAGGTAGGCCACGGTGAAGGCGACGTCGTGCAGGGCGATGCGGTGGAAGAGGCTGAACAGCCAGATCTTCGGGAAGTCGCTGATCGGCTCGGCCGCCTCGCCGTTCCAGGCCGAGCCGCTGCCGAAGGCGTACAGGCGGGTGCTGAAGTTCGACACCAGCAGACCGATCGCGGTCAGCCCGAGCAGGATGCGGGTCACCGCCAGGCCGTAGGTGGCGTGCTTGCTGTCCACCAGCCAGCGCTCGGTGAAGCCGACGACGCGGGCCACCAGGCCTGCGACGAGCTCGACCAGGGACTGCACGAGGTGGCCGACGAAGCGGCCGAGCCGGCGTCCCAGGGTGGAGCTGGACGAGGGCGGAGAGCCGGTGGCCGGCTGCTGGGTGGTCGGGGTCGACGTGTCGGTGCTCACTGGCCGGACTCCTCGAGTGCCTCGCGGAAGACCTCGGTGAAGTTGTCGCGGTCCTGCCCGGGCTCCTCGACCGGTCCGCGGAAGCCGATCGGGGCGGGCTGGACCGGTGGGCGCTCGGCACCGGCGTCGTGCCGCTGGGCGAACGGGACGACGTTCTGGCGGCTGACGACGAACTGGACGGCCACCACCTGGTCGCCGAAGGCGGCGTAGGCGACCTGGGTCGCGTAGGCGGTGGTGCTGTGCTCGATCTCGAGGTACTCCCGGGCCTCGTCGGTGTCGCCGGCGGCCAGCAGCGCCTGCCGCAGGCGCGGCTCCCAGTCCCCGCCCTTGTAGAAGCCGAGCTCGGCGACGTCCTTCTGCTCGGTGGAGAGGTCGTCCCAGGCACCCTTGAAGCGGGAGGCCAGCTCGGTGGACTGGATGCCGGCCCGGGGCGGAGTCAGGTTGTGCTGGATCATCGAGATCTCGGCGGCGGTGGCGTCGACCCACTCCGTGCTCCGCTCCTCGCCGCCCTCGGCGACCGTGGCGCGGACCTGCAGCCGGTAGTCGCCGTTGATCGGCTCCGGGGCGAAGACGCTCCAGCTCTGGCCGAACATGGGGATCATCCAGCCCTGCAGCACACCCGGCGGGTAGAGCTGCCGCAGCCCGGAGGCCGGGGCGATCCAGAGGAACGTGGAGAAGATGTGGAAGGCGGTGATGGCGGCGGCCAGGGCGACCAGTGCCCTGACCCACCAGGGTCGCCGGGCAGCGGTCACGGTGTCGGACACGGCCGGTCCTCTCGGTGGTGCGGGGTGGGACAGGCGCAGCCTAGGACGGCTGCGACACGGATGACAGGCGACAGGGCCCGACCTCCGGAGAGGTCGGGCCCTGACGTGCACCTGCCGTGGAGATCAGGCTCCGTGACCCCGGCGACGGCGGGCCGCCACCAGGGTGGCGGCGCCGGCGACCGCCAGCAGACCACCCAGGGCGACCACCAGCGGGGACACCGGCGCACCGGTGTCGGCGAGGTCCCCGCCGCCAGCCGGAGCTCCGGCGTCGGCCGCGCCCACGCCGTTGGCGGCGGAGCTGGTCGAGCCCTGTGCGTCCATCTGCGCGGTACCGGCGTCGGCCGCTCCCACGCCGGTCACGTCGGCGCTGGGGTCGGCGTCGTCGTCACCGGAAGCGCTCGCGGCGCCCACCGCGGCCGCGCCGGCGTCAGCATCTGCGGCCGCGTCGACCGAGGCATCGGTCGAGGCGTCGGCGATCGCGGCGGCCTCAGCGGCCGAACCGGAGTCGGCGTCCGCCGCAGCAGAGGCCTCGGCGGCGGTGTCGTCG
>NZ_WPCU01000002.1:0-437 GCF_009742705.1 Auraticoccus cholistanensis | reverse complement strand
GCCGCAGCAGCAGCCGCAGCCGTGGCGTCCACGTCGGCGTCCGCGCTCGCCGCCGAGGTCGCGTCCGCGTTCGCGGCAGCCACCGCAGCAGCCTGCGCCGCCGGGTCGGCGTCCGCGTCGGCATCGGCGGAGGCCGACGCCGAGGCAGCAGCGTTCACGTCGGCGCTGGCGGCCGCGTCCACCGAGGCGTCGGTGGAGGCGTCCGTCGAGGCCGCAGCCTCGGCAGCCGAGCTGGAGTCCGCGTCGGCGGCAGCAGACGCCGCCGCATGCGCGTCGGAGCTGTTGTCGGCGTTCGCGGCCGCGTTGGCCGCAGCCACCGCAGCAGCGTTCACGTCGGCGTCCACGTCAGCCGAAGCCGTCGTCGACGCGTCGGCGTTGGCCGCCGCAGCAGCAGCCGCCGTGGCGTCCACGTCGGCGTCGGCGCTGGCCGCCGAGGT
>NZ_WPCU01000001.1:114444-124924 GCF_009742705.1 Auraticoccus cholistanensis | reverse complement strand
CCGCTCCCCCACCTTCACAGCCGCTGCAACGGCTGTGAAGGCGCTCGGACGGCTGTGAAGCGGGCACGGGCCGGCTGTGGAGCGGGCAGGGGCCGGCTGTGGAGCGGGCACGGGCCGCCTTCACAGCCGCTCCCCCACCTTCACAGCCGCTGCAACGGCTGTGAAGGTGCCCGGACGGCTGTGAAGCGGGCACGGCACGGCTGTGAAGCTGCGCGAAGGCTGTGAAGCGGGCCCGGGGCGGCTGTGAAGGTGCCGGACGGCTGTGAAGGTGCGCGAAGGCTGTGGAGGGGCGGGGAGGCGGCGTCAGGCAGCCGGGGAGTGGCGGCGGCGGAAGAGCGGCACGGCGACCAGGGCGGCCACGGCGGCGACGACGGCGGCGACCGCCACCGGGGTGGACGCGGGTTCGCCGGCGAACCGGCCGACGGCGACCCAGGCCAGCCCCCAGGCCATGGCCAGCGCGACCGCGACACGGCCGCCCAGGCGCCAGGCCAGGGCGACGGCGACCGCACCGGCGACGAGCACGACGACGACGCCGAGCACGTCCGCCGCACCCGGACCCGGCTCGAGACCCAGGTCGACCAGCGCCGCGGCCAGGTTGGCGCAGGTGGCGACCGCGACCCAGCCCAGGTAGAGCCCGAAGGTGCCGTCCACGACCAGCGCGCCCACGGCACCCTCCTCACGCGCGTCGCCGAGCCGGAGCCCGATGACGGCCAGGACGGCCAGCAGCGCCAGGATCACCACGGCCGTCAGCCACACCAGACCGGTCTGGGCGACGAGGATCCACACCGCGTTGAGCACCATGGACAGCGCCGGCAGGTAGCCGAGGCGACGCAGCCGGGGCAGGCCGCGGTCGGACCACTGGTAGACGGTGAAGGCGAGCAGCCCGAGGTAGACGACCGACCAGATGCTGAAGGCGGGCCCGTATGGCGCGACCAGGGTCGCCTGGTCGGAGAGCGCACCCCCGCCGGTCTGGTCGACGGAGGTGCCGAGCAGCCCGGTGCCGACCGCCGTGCCCACCAGGCAGAACACCTCGGCCGCGGTGGTGACCAGGCGGCGGGTCAGGTCCTGCGCATTGCTCAGCATGCTGAGCATGCTACGCGGGCGGGTCCTCCGCGGCAGCGGCGGCCCCGGTCCGCCCTGCCGCCCGCTCGCCCGCCGGTCGGGCGGCGCGCACCAGCCGGACGAGCTCGGCGCGGAAGCCCTCGGGGTCGCTCAGCGGTCCGCCGACCAGCCGGTCGGCCACACCGTCGGCGCTCACCTCGGCGTAGGCCGCCGCCCCGAGCGCCGTGCGCTGCACGAGCACCCGGCGCCGGTCGGCGGGGTCGCGGCGACGGCTCACGTGGCCGGTGCGCTCCAGCCGTTCCAGCACCCGGGCCATGGTCTGCTCCTCGACCTGGCTGGCGGCCGCGAGCTGGCGCTGGGTCCGCGGTCCCTCGGCCAGCGCGTGCAGCACGAGCAGGCCGGCGTGGGTGAGCCCGCGCTCACCGAGCCAGGCGTTCCACTCCCGCTCGACGTGACGCGCGGCGGTGGACAGCAGCCGGCCCAGCGGCCAGCTCTCGAGGTCGTCGGCTGCCACCGGGCCACCGTAGTCCCGCCCGACCGGGCCCGCTCCCGATGGCCCGGCCGGTCGCCGGTCTGGAAGCATGGGTGCGTCGCAGCGGACCGGAGCAGGATGAGCACACAGGTCATGACCACCGACGAGACGGGCCGCACGTCCGGGTCCCCGGGGGCGGCCGCACGGTCCCCGGTGCTGGTGGACGCCCTCGTCGCCCTGGCGGTGCTGGCCTACAACCTGCCGGTGCAGGGGCTGGCCGGACCGGTCTGGACGCTGCTGCTGCCGCTCGGGCTCTGCCTGCCCTACGTCCTGCGCCGCCGCCACCCACGGGCGGTGCTCGCGACCATGCTGCTGGTCGCGGTCGTCCAGCAGCTGGCCGGCGTCGAGCTGCTGGTGGCCGACGTCATGCTCCTGCTGGCCGTCTACGGCGTCGCGCGACGCGAGCTGTGGCCGTGGTCTCTGCCCGCCGCGGGGCTGGTGGCCGGCTGGGTGCTGTGGGCCGTGGCGCCCCGCCTCGAGGAGTACTACCTCTCCGTCCTCGACCTGGTGCTGCTGGTGGTGGTCGTCGCCGCGGCGTGGCTGGCCGGCACGCTGGTCCGCACCCGGGCGCAGTACGTGGAGAGCCTGCGGCTGCGTGCCGAGCAGCTGGAGCGGGCCCGCGCGGTCGACGCGGAGATGGCCGCGGCGGCCGAGCGCACCCGCATCGCCCGTGAGCTGCACGACGTCGTCTCGCACGGCCTGAGCGCGATCGGGCTGCTGGCCGAGGGAGCCGCCCTGCAGGTCGACCAGGACCCCGACCGGGCCCGGGCGGCGATGCTGCGGGTGCGGGACACCAGCCGGGACGCCATGCAGGAGATGCGCTCCATGCTCAGCGTGCTGCGCGACGCCGGCACCGACGGCCCCAGCCCGCTGCCCGGGCTGGACCAGCTGCCCGAGCTGGTCGAGCGGGCCGCGGGCCTCGGGCTGCCGGTCCGGCTCACCGTGGAGGGAGAACGGCCGCCCCTGCGGAGCAGCCTGCAGCTCGTCGTCTACCGGGTGGTGCAGGAGGCGCTCACCAACGTCGGCAAGCACGCCGGCGAGCGGCTGGGCCGGGTGGACGTCTCGCTGCGCTACGGCGAGGACGAGCTGAGCGTCACGGTGACCGACGACGGGCCCGGTCCCAGCACTCCCGGGGCCGGCGCCGCCCGGCCCGACGACCCGCCGGGCGGCGGTGCGGGTGAGGGGCAGGGGCTGGTCGGGATGCGGGAGCGGGTGACCGCCCACGGTGGCACGCTGAGCACCGGCCCGGGCCCCGACGGCGGGTTCTGCGTGAGGGCCACGTTGCCGGTGAGGAGCGGTGGATGAGCGCGATCCGGGTGGTCCTCGTCGACGACCAGGAGATCGTCCGCGCCGGGCTGCGGATGGTGCTGGACGGCCAGCCCGGCGTCGAGGTCGTCGGCGAGGCCGGCGACGGGCGCGCCGCGCTGGAGCTGCTGGCGCAGGTGGCCTGCGACGTGGTGCTGATGGACGTCCGGATGCCGGTGATGAACGGGGTCGAGGCCACCCGCGAGATCCGCCGCGGCGACGGCCCGCGGGTGCTGGTGCTCACCACCTTCGACCAGGACGAGTACGTCTTCGACGCCCTGCAGGCCGGGGCCAGCGGGTTCCTGCTCAAGGACACCCCGCTGCAGGACCTGCTCTCGGCGATCCGGCACGTGCACGCCGGGGACGCCGTCGTCTCCCCCAGCACCACCCGGCGCCTCGTCGAGCACGTCACCCGCTCCCCCGAGCCGCGGCTGCGGCAGCACCACGACCCCACCGGTGGCCGGCTGGCCCAGCTCACCGCCCGGGAGCACGAGGTCCTGCTGCTGGTCGCCGAAGGGCTCAGCAACGCCGAGATCGCCACCCGTCTCACGGTGGAGGAGGTCACCGTCAAGACCCACGTCGGGCGGATCCTGGCCAAGCTGGGTCTGCGCGACCGCACCCAGGCCGCCGTCGTCGCCTTCCGGAGCGGTCTGGTGGACCCGGCCTGACGCCGGTCCCGTCGGCCGGCTGTCCTACCTGAGGAGGACGCTGCAGATCACCCCGAGGCATGACGACCCGGGCGTCGCCGGTCAGCAGGGTGGTGCCCATGGACACCGTGACCACCACCGGACTGACCAAGAGCTACGGCCGGCAGGTCGTCGTCCAGGGCCTCGACCTGCGGGTCCCCGAGGGCTGCGTCTACGGCTTCCTGGGCCCGAACGGGTCGGGCAAGTCGACGACCATGAAGATGCTGCTCTCGCTGGTCCGCCCCACGGCCGGCGAGGTCCTCGTCCTGGGCGAGCCGATGAACCGCAGCACCCGCCGCCGGCAGCTGGCCAGGATCGGCTCGCTGATCGAGTCGCCCCCCGGCTACGGGCACCTGACCGGCGGGGAGAACCTGCGTCTGGTGCAGCGCTCCCTCGGGCTGGACGAGGCCCAGGTCGACCGGGCGGTGAGGTCCGTCCGGCTGGAGGAGCAGCTGGACAAGAAGGTCGCCCACTACTCGCTGGGGATGAAGCAGCGGCTGGGCATCGCCATGGCGCTGGCCCGCGAGCCCCGGCTGCTGGTGCTCGACGAGCCCACCAACGGCCTCGACCCCGCCGGCATCGAGGAGATCCGCGAGCTGCTGCGCCGGCTGGCCGGTCGCGGTGTCACCGTGATGGTGTCCAGCCACCTGCTCGGCGAGGTCGACAAGGCCGCCGACGTCTTCGGCATCCTGTCGGCCGGGCGGCTGCTGTTCCAGGGCTCGCGCGAGCAGCTGTTCGCCGCCGCCGTCCCCGACCTGCTGATCGACACCTCCGACCCGCACCGCGCCCGTGCGGTGCTGGACGACCGCGTCGCCGCCCGGGTCGACGGCGGCAGCCTGCGCATCCCCGGGATCGACGACCAGGGCACCGCCCGCGTGGTGGCCGACCTGGTCGGCGCGGGAGCGCCCGTCTACGGCGTCCGCCGCGAGGAGCAGTCCCTGGAGGACGTGTTCATGGACCTCACCCGAGGCGGTCGGCTGTGAGCGGCCGTCGCGTCGGGACCGGTGGCGTCGTGCGGAACGAGGTGGCCAAGCTGCGCCACCTCCGGGTCGGGCTGGTCGCCGGGCTGATGGTGCTCGGGATGGTCGCGCTCACCCTGCTGAGCACGCTCACCAGCGCCGTGTTCGCCGACCCGGCGAGGCGGAGCTGGGACGTGCCGCTGGCCGGGCTCTCGCTGGCCGTGCCGCTGGTCTGCCCGCTGCTGCTGGCGCTGGTGGCGAGCCGGATGGTGGACGTCGAGCACCAGGGCGGCGGCTGGCTGCTGAACGCCACCTCCGGCACCACCCCGGGCGTCCTGTGCCGGGCGAAGCTCGTCACCGGCGCAGGCGTCGTGGTGGTCGTCACGGCGGTGACCCACCTGTCGGTCTGGGCGCTGGGACGCCTGGCCGGCATCGACGCCCCGGTGCCGGTCGGGCTCTGGCTCGGTTTCGCGGCGGCCGGCCTGGCCGTCAACCTGGTCGTGCTGGCGCTGCACGTGGTGCTGTCGGCGACGGTCGACAACCAGCTCGTCGCGCTCGGCACCGGCCTGCTGGGCACGGTGGTCGCCGTCTTCGGCTCCGGGTTCCCGGCCTGGTCGGCCCACCTCACCCCGTGGGGCTACTACTCGCTGGTCGCGGCCGCGGGCTACGAGGGCCAGGACCTGGTGCGGACGTCGCCGTCCTGCTTCAGCGTCCTCGTCCTGACCGTGACGGCCGCCGCCCTGTTCGGCCTCGTCACCAGCCGCTTCGACCGTCAGGAGACCCGATGACCACCCCGTTCTCCGCCGCCCTCGGCGCCGAGCTCACCAAGCTGAGGCGCTCGCTGAGCTGGTCGGTGGTGGTGCTGCTGCCGGTGGTGGTGGTGCTCGCCGGCTCCTTCACGACCGTGGTGTCCGGGCAGCAGCTGGCCGACGGCTGGCACACGCTGTGGCTGCGCTCGGTCGTCTTCTACGGTCTGCTCCCGCTCCCTCTGGGGCTGGGCATCCTCGCCTCGCTGGCCTGGCGTCCCGAGCACCGGGGCGGCAGCTGGAACGCGCTGATGAGCAGCCCGGTGCCGTCGCTGTACGTCGTGCTGGCCAAGACGCTGGTGGTCGCCCTCCTCGGTGCGGTGATGCAGCTCGTCCTGCTGGTGACGGTCGTCCTCACCGGGAAGCTGCTGTTCGGGCTGGCGGGCATGCTGCCCGGCCGCTACCTGGTCATCACCGTCCTGCTGGTCGTCGCGGTGCTGCCGGTGGCGGGCGTGCAGTCCGCGCTGTCGATGGCGGTCCGCTCCTTCGCCACCCCGGTCGCGGTGGCGCTCGTCGGCGCCGGCACCGCCGCGGTGCTGCTGGCGGCCGAGCTCGGCGGGGTCGTCCTCGTGCTGCCCTGGGCCGTCACGGCGCGCGCCACGCAGCTGGCCACCGGCACCTTCGGCGACAGCGGCGAGCTGACCGCCGGCGGGGCGGCCGCGGTCGTGGTCGCCGGCGCGCTGCTGACGCTGCTGGCGGTGGCGCTCGCCACCCGCTACCTGGAGCGGCGCGACGTGCACACCTGAGCCCGCACCCGGCGCCGGGGGCGCGGTCGCCCGGGCTCCTGGGGCCCAGCCGTGGACGACCTCTGGCGCGCCGGGTGGCGGTGCTGCCATGATTCGCGCGTCCGGGGTCTGCGCCCGGTTCCGGTTCCACCCCGCGGGGGCGGGTGGCCTTGCTCGAAGGTCTGCCATGCGCGCTGCCCGCGTCCCCGCTCCCCTGCCTGCCGACGACCGCCCGGCCGGCCCGGCCCGCCTCCGTCCGCTGCCCCCTCGGGCCGCCGCGGCGCTGGTCGCCGTGCTGGCGCTGCTGCTCGGGCTGCTGGCGCCCGCGCCGGCGTCGGCGGTCGGGGAGCCGGTGCTCATCGACGACTTCGGCGGGGACGTCCGTGGCACCCGGACGGTCACCCCGCTCGACCCCGACGGCACCACCCCGCTGGGCACCTTCACCGAGTCCGGCGGCACCGGCACCATCACCGCCACCGGCAGCGGCAACCGGGCGGCGGGCGTCCAGCTGGACTACGCCTTCCCCTCCACCGACCTGCGCTCGGGGATGAGCAACACCCAGTTCTTCGTCGAGTTCGACCGCATCACCCGGACTCCGGAGGTGCTGACCGAGCCCTCGGCCAACATCTCCGTGAGCGTGACCGACAGCGCCGGCGGCACCAGCAGCTACAGCACCGGCATCGGCAACGTCGGGGACTGGGCGGTCGTGCTGAACTTCGACTGCTCCGGCGGGCAGAGCGCCTGCTTCTCCGGGACCGCGAACTTCGCCGACATCACCGGCGTGCAGCTGCGGGTGATGTACCCCCGCAACTTCGACAGCACCGGCGGCACGCTGACCGCGGTGGTGGACCGGATCAGCACGACCCCCACCGGGGCCGTCGTCCCCTCCCCCGCCACCCCGGTCATCTCCGGGCCGGACAGCCCCTACCTGCTCGACGGGCCCACCACCATCGAGCTGGACACCCGCTTCACCTCCGACGGACGCCTGGCCGACGTCAGCCGGGAGGCGGGCAGCAGCGAGGGCCTGCGCGCGAGCGACGTCGTGGTCGGCGGCACCGCCCCGGGCCGCGACGCGGTCGCGGTCAGCGGCAGCGCGAACAACCCCACCATCACCATCGGCCCGATCACCGGCGAGGGCGAGCTGACCGTCACCATCCCCGCGGAGGTGCTGGTCGACAGCTGGGGTCAGCGGACCCTGGCCTCCTCCACCTACCGGCTGGTGCTGCGTGAGCCGGCCCCCGCGACCGCGGTGGTCGCGCCGGTGATGGCCACGCTCGGCGAGGCCTACTCCCACGACCTGGCCGCCTCGGGCGGCTTCCCCGAGGACTACACCTACGACGTCACCGCCGGTGCGCTGCCGGCCGGGCTCGAGCTGAGCCGCGACGGCCTCATCACCGGCACGCCGACCAGCGAGGGCAGCCACCCCTTCACCGTGACCGTCGTGAACGGCGCCGAGTCCTTCAGCGCGGCGCTCACCCTGACGGTCGGGATGGTGCCCGTGCTGGACCTGCCGGCCAGCGCCACCGCCCGCGGCGGCGAGCCGTTCACGCTGAGCGGGACCGTTGCCGGCTACCCGACGCCCGAGGTGACGCCGGAGGGCCTGCCCGCCGGGCTGACCCTGAGCGTCGACGGGTCCACGCTGACCATCAGCGGCACCCCCACCGGCGCCGGCGGCATGAGCGAGGTGACCGTCGACGCCAGCAACGACATGGGTGAGGACAGCGCCACGCTGATGCTCGCCGTGCACCAGGCACCGGCCATCACGAGCGACGCCCACGCCGAGGTCGAGGTGGGCGAGCCGGCCGCCGTCGAGGTCACCACCAGCGGCTACCCCGTGCCCGCACTCACCGCCTCCGAGCTGCCCGACGGGCTCACCCTCACCGACCACGGCGACGGCACCGCCACGATCACCGGCACCGCCACCTCCCCCTCCGCCGGCACGGTGACGCTGACCGCCACCTCCCGGGCCGGCACCGGAACCCAGCTGCTCTTCCTGCTGGTCGCCAGCGACGTCGTGATCACCAGCCCCGACCGCTACGACTGGACCCTGGGTGAACCGGTCGAGGAGCCCGTCGTCGCCGCCGGGTTCCCGCCGCCCACCGTCACCGTGACCGGCGAGCTGCCGGCCGGCGTCGCCGTGGCCGTCGACGGAGCCGGGCGCACCACGCTGAGCGGCACCCCGACCGAGACCGGCGACTTCGAGGTGGTCGTCACCGCGACCAGCATCCGCGAGACCGTCGAGCAGACGGTCAGCATCCGGGTCAGCGACGCGCCGGTGTTCACCAGCCCGGACGCCGCCACCTTCACCGTCGGCCAGGCCGGCGAGCTCGACGTCACCACCACCGGCTACCCGGCACCCCGGCTCACCGTGACGGGCGAGCTGCCCGAGGGCGTCAGCTTCACCGACGCGGGCGACGGGACGGCCACGCTGTCCGGCACCCCGGCCGCCGGCACCGCCGGCACCTACCCGCTGACCGTCACCGCCGACAACACCCCGGCCGCCGAGCCGCGCGGTGTCGCGGTGATGGCGGTGGGCGTCACCACCCAGCAGCTGGTGCTCACCGTGCAGCAGCTGCCGGCCTTCACCAGCGCGGACGAGGCGGTGGTGACCGCCGGCGACGGCTCCAGCGCCCTCGTGACGGTGACCGGGTCGCCCGTGCCGACCGTCACGGCGGAGGGCCTGCCTGCCGGGGTCACGCTGGGGACGCAGATGGGCGGCATCGTCCCGCTGCAGGCGGCCGAGGGCACCGTCGGCGGGCTGTACGAGGTCGTGCTCACCGCGACCAGCAGCGCCGGGGTGGCGACCCAGGAGCTGGAGCTGACCGTGCAGACGGTCCCGCAGCTCCCCGACGCGGTGTCGGTCTCCGTCGAGGCGGGGCAGGCGATCGAGCCGACCACCATCAGGGCCAGCGGCTTCCCGGTCCCCGCCGTCACCACCTACACCGACCTGACCGGGAGCGGTCTGTCGGTGACCGACAACGGGGACGGCTCAGCCACCCTGACGGGCACCCCCACCCAGCCCGGCACGACCTCCGTCGGCATCCAGGCCGTCAACGCCGCCGGCACCTCCTACACCACGGTGACGGTCACGGTGTGGAGCGATCCGACCGTCGAGGCGACCGGGAACCTGGTGCTGCCCCTGGGCGAGTTCAGCCTGTTCCGGCCGGCCCCCGTGGAGATCACGGGCGACCCGGCGCCGGACGTCACCGTCGAGGGGCTGCCGCCGGGCCTGCAGGCGATCCCCTACGTCTTCGGCGACCTGGTGCTGCTCGGGTCGGCCGAGGAGGCCGGTGACTTCACCGTCACGGTCACGGCCACCAACGCGACCGGGACGGCGAGCGACAGCTTCCTCCTCCGGGTCACCGAGCAGCCCTCCTTCGACGAGCCGAGCGTCTCGGCGACCTTCGTCGAGGGCTCGCCCGGCGAGCTGGTCGTGGACGCGCACGGCTTCCCCCCGCCCAGCCTGACCGTCACCGGTGAGCTGCCCGAGGGCGTCACCTTCGTCGACGCCGCCGACGGGACCGGCACCTTCGCCGGCACGCCCGCGGCCGGGTCGGCCGGGACCTACGAGCTCACGCTGACGGCCACCAACGACGCCGAGGCACCGGGTACCGGCACCCCGCCGGTCCTGCTCGCGGGAGACCGGGTGTCCGCCGCGGAGGCGCGGCTCGAGGCGGCGGCCGTCGAGGCCACCGCCGAGCAGCAGGTGACCCTGGAGGTGCTGGCGCCGCCGAGCATCACCAGCCCCGACACGCTGCAGCTGGTGGTGGGCGAGCCGGTGTCCTTCACCGTCGAGACCGGGGGCAGCGTCCCCGCCGCGCTGGCCGTCGAGTCCGGTCTGCCGGAGGGGCTCACCTTCACCGACAACGGGAACGGCACCGCGACCCTCGCTGGCACCCCGACCGGGACGCCGGGCACCAGCGAGCTCGTGGTCACGGCCACCGCGTCCACCGGCACGGCACGGCAGACCATCACCGTGGTGCTGCAGCAGCGGCCTGCCTTCACCTCCCCGGACCTGCTCGACGTCGCGGCCGGCGAGCCGTTCTCCCTGGTGGTGACCACCACCGGGTCGCCGACCGCGAGCATCGGCGCCGACGACCTGCCCGAGGGCGTGAAGCTGGTCGACCGGGGTGACGGCACGGCGCTGCTGAGCGGCACGCTGGCCGAGCCGGGTCGCCACCCGCTGCTGCTGGTGGCGACCAACGCCGTCGGCACCGCCGAGCAGACGCTCACCGTGGTGGCCGCCGAGCCGGCACCGGGCCCCACGCCCGGGCCAACCCCGACACCGGACCCCACGCCCGAGCCGACCCCGACGCCCGACCCCACGCCGGAGCCGACTCCGACGCCCGCACCCAGCGGTCAGCCGGACGACGCCGACGGAGCAGGCGACGACGACGGCCCGGGT
>NZ_WPCU01000001.1:108535-114382 GCF_009742705.1 Auraticoccus cholistanensis | reverse complement strand
CCCCGCCCCTGCCCGGCTGTATGTCGTCGCGGTCTCGGTCGGTGTGTCGCGGCGTGTCGCGGTGTCCGGCGGTGACGACGTACACGTTCTCAGGGCGGTCACCGGGCACCGGGCGGCGCTGGCCGGCAGCTGGCGCCGCACCGGGGTCTGGAGCTCTGACGACCGTGGCCACGGGTCGGCCCTGAGAACCTGTACGCCGTGGGTCCGCTACACCGCGGCACGCCGCGACACACCGACCGAGACCGCGACGACATACACGCTGTCAGGGGTGGGCGGGCCGGTCAGGGGGCGAAGACCTCCAGCTGGCGCAGCACCAGCGGGGCGGTCGGGGTGAGCCGGACGGCGTCCACCGGGCCGTCGACGCGGCGGGTCCGGAAGACGCGGGTCTGGCGGTGGCGAGGGAACTCCTCGGCCTCGCGCTCGTCCACCACGACCCACTGCCCGCCGACCCGGTGCTCCAGCCGCCAGGACGCGGTCTGGGCCTCGTCCACCGTCAGCGTCACCAGGTCGCCCACCTCGACGGGGGCGGCGAGCTCGAGCTCCACCGCCTCCTCGGCGTAGAGGGCCACCGGCACCGCGGCTGTGTCGTCGACCAGGGCCGGCGCCCCGACGACGCCGGAGGCGCGGGCCCCGGCGGTGACGTCGCGCAGCGGCTCGCTCCAGCCGTGCAGCTGCGAGGCCGACACCGGCCGGCTGCCGGCGGCCCACCCGCACGGCGTGGGCGACAGCTCCACCTCGATGGCCGCGCCCCGCGCGAGCACCTCGTGCGGCAGCGAGATCGAGTCCCACTCCGCACCGTCCACCCAGACCCGGCGCAGGTAGCGTCCGCCCTCCTCGGGGTTGGTGACGGTGATGCTGACCTCCGCCCCGCCCACCGGCCGCAGCACCGACCGGGTGACCCGCGGCGGCAGCAGCACCCAGCTCCCGGTCGCCGGCACCAGCGGGTACAGCCCCAGCGTGGCGAAGATCCACCAGGCCGACATCTCGCCGTTGTCCTCGTCGCCCGGGTAGCCCTGGCCGAGGTCGGAGCCGACGAACAACCGGTCCGGCGCCTCGCCGACCACCGCGTGGGCGTCGTCGTGGCGGCCGACGTGCATGAGCATGAAGGGGATGTGGTGGGCCGGCTGGTTGGACAGCGCCAGCATCCCCATTCGGCAGTCCCGCGCCTCGGTCATCTCGTGGATGATCCCGGGGTAGTGGCCGTGGAAGCGCAACGCCCCGGTCTCGGGCCGGGTCAGGATCCGGTCCAGCAACGCCGACAGCCCGTCCTCCCCGCCGTGCAGGGCGGCCAGCCCGGCCCCGTCGTGGGGCACGGTGACCGCGGTCCCCCACGCGTTGGTCTCGGTGTAGTCGTGGCCCCACTCGTCGGGCTCGAACTCCTCGACCGGGACCCGCCAGCCGCCGTCGGGGAGACGTCCGACGAACATGCCGTGCTCGGGGCTGAACACCTCGCGGTAGAGCAGCGAACGCCGGGTGAGCCACTCGGTCTCGGCCTGCAGCCGCTGCCGCTCCGCGCTGCCCTCGGGCTGCTGCTCGGCCAGCCGGGCCGCCAGCCGGGACGCCGACCAGTCGTTGAGGGCGGCGTCCAGCGTCCAGGACATCCCCTCCTCGGTGTCGGTGTCGACGAAGCCGCGGAACAGCGCGGGGTGCAGCCCCTTGCGCCCGACCCGCTCGTCCGGGGCGGGGACGCTGGCGCCGACCAGGGCGCTGTCGTAGGCCTGGGCGAGGTCGATGCCGGGGACGTCCTTGACCACCAGGTCGCCCAGCACGGTGTCGCTGGTCGTGCCGGTCATGCAGTCCTCGGCGCCGGGCGCGCTCCACCGCGGCATCCAGCCGGCGTCGAGGTGGTGGGCGACGAAGCCCTGTGCGGCCGCGCCGGCCAGCGGCGGGGCGAGCAGCCCGAGCAGCGGCCAGGCGGTGCGGTAGGTGTCCCAGAACCCGTTGGTGGCCGAGTAGTGGCCCTCGCCGGTCTCCGGACGCTCCCCCAGCTCGACCGCGCGCAGCGGCGACTCCAGCACCTCGCCGTAGGGGCTGCGCCAGCGGGTGCCGCCGCCCTCGACCGGCTCGTCCTGGCGGGTCGGGTGCAGGAACAGCCGGTACAGCCCCGAGCGCAGCGAGACCAGCTGGTCCTCGGTGGCGCCCTCGACCTCGACGGTGGCCAGCAGCTCCGACCAGCGACGGCGGGCGTCCTCGACCAGGGCGTCGAAACCGCCGCAGCGGCGGACGGCGAAGGCGGCGGTGGCGGCGTCCAGCGTGGACAGGCCGACCAGGACGTCGACCGGCGCGCCGCCGGAGGCGTCCACCCGGACGCTGCCGCGGAGCTGGTCGCCGGCCACGGCCAGGTCGTGGTCGAGGGCCCGGGCGATGCGGACGTGGACGTGGTGCGGCGGGGTGCCGGGGGTGTCGTCGAGCAGGCCCTCGACGACCAGCGCGTCGCCGTCGCGGTCGACGCGCACGTCGCGGAACGTCCCGCGGTGGTCCAGCACGTAGGAGGCCTCGTCGCCGGGGAAGGTGCAGCGCACGGCCATCACGCAGTCGCCGGCGGTGAGCTGGGCCTGCACCCCGCCCTCGAGCGCGGCCGACCACAGGTGGGGACGGTCGACCTCGTCGGCGTGGTCGAAGGCGAGCCCCCGGGCGCGCCGGTCGGGGTCGGGGTGCGGCAGCGGGCTGGGCATCACCTGGAACGCGCCCCGCTCCCCCATCCACGGGCTGGGCAGGTGGGAGGTGGCGAGCGCCTCCAGCACCGGACGCGGGTCGCCGTCGCGGCCGTGCTGGTGCCAGCTGTAGACCCAGCGGGGGCTGTCGGCGTCGGTGACCGGGGTGGCGAAGAGCCGCCCCTGCGGCACGGCGACGAAGGGCGCGGTGTTGCCGCGGGAGAAGCGGGCCGAGGCGTGGGTGCCGCGGGTGGTGCGCACCTGCTCCACGGGGTCGGCGGGCAGCGGCTCGGCGGGGTCGACGGCCACCGCGTCGAGGAAGACCACCAGCTCGCGGTGCGGCGAGGCCCGCAGCAGCAGCTGCGCCCCGACGACGGTGCGCCCGGCGAGCGTGTCGAGGGCGACCCGGCGCAGGTTCCACTGGTCGACCCACAGCCGCTTCGCCGCCGCCTGGCTGTCGGGGTCCAGCCGGCCCCCGTACTGGTCGGTGACGTCGTGGTCGTGCAGCCGGGTGCCGTCGTCGAGGAGGAGGTCGAGCCCGACCGCCGTGCCGTGCCAGAGCACGTCCAGCTCCGGCAGCTGGGCGACGTCGTCCGTGCCGTCGGGGAGCCCCTGGGGCAGCACGGCCCATCGCAGCTCCTCACCCGTGGCGATCTGGTGCCCGGCCAGCACCTCGGGCAGCTCCACGCAGACGATCCCCTCGCCGCGGGGGACGCGCACCCGCCAGGGGACCGGGCTCACCAGCCCGAGGGAGGTGCGGGCGGCCAGGGCGGTGGTGGGGCCGTGGCGGTCGAGCGCTGCTTCGGGCACGAGCGTCCTCTCCGAGGTGGGTGGGCGGTGCCCCAGTCTGCCGGGTGGTGGGTCCGGGCGCGAGGTCGTGCCCGGCCGGCAGACGACCACCTCGCCCCCTCGGCGCACCCCGCACACCCACACCATCCGCAATTCGATGGTTGCAGGTCAGCGATGGATGTGCAACCATCGAGTAGCACATCGAGGCGGCCGACCGCCCGAGCCGACCAGAAGGAGCACCCCGTGACCGACATGACCGACCCCGGTCGCGCCGTCGTGGACGAGCAGTCGTTCACCGTGCGCCGCAGCATCCACATCGCCGCCGCCCCCGAGGCGGTCTGGCGTGCCGTCACCGAGCCCGAGCTCATCTCGCGGTGGTTCGGCGCCGCCGAGCTGGACGGGCGCGGCCCCGGCGCGGCGGGGACGCTCAGCTGGCCGGGCAACCCGCCGATCCCCTTCCGGGTCGAGGCCGTGGACGCCCCCCGGAGCATCAGCTACCGCTGGTCCAACGACGACGCCGCGAGCAGCACCGTCGACGAGGCCCGCTCCACCGTCTTCACCTTCACCCTGGAGCCCGTCGACGGCGGGACCCGGCTGACCGTGGTCGAGACCGGGTTCGAGACGACGTCCGACCCGACCCTCACCATGGAGCAGCACCGCCAGGGCTGGGACTCCGAGCTGGACGAGCTCGTGGAGCTGGTGACCCGGTGAGCGCGAGCACCCTCGTGCCGGTGTTCGCCGCCCTGGGTGACGACACCCGCTGGAGCATCCTCGCCGCCCTCGGCGAGGGTGACGCCTCCGCCTCGGCGCTGGCGCAGCGTCTGCCGGTCAGCCGGCAGGCGATCGCCAAGCACCTCGGCGTGCTGCAGGAGGTGGGCCTGGTGGAGCCGGTGCGGGCCGGGCGCGAGGTGCGGTTCCGGGTCGTCGGCGCCGAGCTCGACGACCTCGCCCGTCAGCTGCAACGCATCGGCGCCCAGTGGGACCGCCGGCTGGCCGCGATCAAGCAGATCGCTGAGGACCTGTGAGCGCCGCCCGCGGCGCCCGAGCAGCACCTTCCACACACACCCTTCGACAGATCGGGAGCACACCATGACGACGACGTCCCGTCCGGCACCGCCGGCACGCACCTCCCGCGCGCGACCGCCGGTGGTCGACCGCGAGACCTTCACCGCCGAGCTCGACCGGCTGCGCCGGCGCGAGAAGGCGCACACCCGGGAGGGGGACGCCGTCGCCGCCGCCCGCCGCCGCCTGCCGGCCGTCGAGGTGGACCCCGACCTGACCCTCGTCGGGCCGGACGGCGACGTCCGCCTGCTCGACGTCTTCGAGGGTCGTCGCCAGCTCGTCGCCTACTACCTGATGTGGCATCCCGGACAGCCGGCGGCCGAGCAGTGCGAGGGCTGCACCTGGGTGGCCAGCCAGGTCGGGGAGCTGTCCTACCTGCACTCCCGCGACATCACCTACGCCGTGCTGTGCCAGGGCCCCTACCCCGAGAGCCGGCGGTACCGGGACTTCATGGGGTGGACCATGCCCTGGTACTCCGCCGAGCCCTCGCTGGGCTCCCTGCTGGCCGGTCGCCAGGTGGGCCTGTTCCACCTCGTCTGCTACCTGCGCGAGGGCGACCGGGTCTTCGAGACCTACTGGACCACCGGACGGGGCGTCGAGGCGCTCGACAACAGCTACGCCGTGATGGACCTGACCGCCTACGGACGTCAGGAGCCCTGGGAGGACTCCCCGCCGGGGTGGCCGCAGGGGATCGAGGGGCACGTCCGTGCCGACGGGCGACCGATCGCGCAGTGGCCCCGGGTCGACGCCGGCGTCCCCGACGACCTGGGCACCACGGCCTCGCCGGACGGTGCCCACGTGCACCACTCCTGCGCCGGCGGGTGAGCGGCACCCGGCCGAGGAGCTGACGGGCGGCGGCCAGGCCACTCCGTCCGTCAGCTCCCCCGGGTGGCCGGCTGCTGCTGCGCCGCGTACTCGCCCCGGCGTCCGGTGAGCCCCTGGCTGCGGACCGTGGTCTGGGGCTGCCGCTGCAGCCGGGCCTGCACCGGCACCGGCTCGATCTGCGGACGCACGCCCTCCACCCGCTCCAGCGCCGCCAGCAGCCGTTCGCGCAGGTCCTCGACCACCGGCCGGTGCGCCCGGTCGGTGATGAGGTTGTCGAGCTCGTAGGGGTCGGAGTCGAGGTCGTACAGCTCGGCCTCGGTGTAGCGGTCGGCGCCCGGCTGGTCGGTCTCGAAGTCGTGCTCGCCGGGCGCCCGGACGTGGTACTTCCAGCGCCGGGTCCGCAGCGCCCGCCCGATCTCGCTCTCGCTGATCTGCACCAGCACCTCGGCGTCGGTGTCGTCGCCGGCGACCACCGGCTGCAGCGGCCGGCCGTCCAGCCCGGGTGGCGCCTCGATGC
>NZ_WPCU01000001.1:7087-108529 GCF_009742705.1 Auraticoccus cholistanensis | reverse complement strand
GGAAGCCGGGGCCGTCCAGCAGCAGCGGGACCCGGATCGAGCCGTCGTGGGCGGAGCGCTTGTACTCCCCGTTGCGGGTCTTGAAGTGCGAGCCGTGGTCGGAGGTGTAGGCCAGCACGGTGTCCTCGGCGACCTCCAGGCTGATCAGGGCGTCCCGCAGCCGTCCCAGGCACTCGTCCAGCCGCTTGACCTGCCCGTAGTAGCCGGCCAGGTGCTTGTGGGCGGTGCCGGGCAGGGCGGCGAGGTCCGGCGGCATCCACGCTCCGGTGTAGCAGTCGCGGTACACCTCCGGAGCCGGGTAGGTGTCGAGCTCGTTCTGGTGGTGGGGCTCGATGAGGGAGACGAACAGCATGAACGGCCGTTCGTCCTCGGCGGCCACGAACCGGATGGCCGCGTCGGTGAGCGCGTCGGCGCGGTAGCCGGTCAGCTGCACCGGGGCGTCGTCGCGGTCGTAGACCACCGTCTTGTACTCGTCGGAGGTGAACTCCAGCAGGTTGGAGCCGAGCCAGTGCTCGTAGCCGTCGCGCTCGGCCGCCGGCACGGGGTTGTGCTCGCTGAGGTGCCACTTGCCGATGTAGCCGGTCCGGTAGCCGGCGTCGCGGAAGACCCGGCCGAGCGTGGGCAGCGAGGGGTCGAGCGGGATGCCGTTGCGGTGCACGCCCGCCCCGGTCGGGTAGCGCCCGGTCTGCAGCGCCGCGCGGGCGGGGGCGCACACCGGGTTGGGGGTGCAGGCGACCTCGAACATGGTGCCGCGCTGCGACATCTGGTCGAGGTTGGGCGTCAGGCCGGTGGGGTTGCCGGCCACCCCGAGGGTGTCCCAGCGCTGCTGGTCGGTGAAGAAGACCACGACGTTGGGTCGTCGCGCGGTCCGGGAGGTGTCGGTCATGGGATCTCCTTGCTGGGGGTGGTCACTTGAGCCCGGACAGCGCGATGCCGCGGACCAGGAAGCGCTGGGTGAGGACGAACAGCAGCGCGGTGGGCAGGAACAGGATCAGCGCCCCGGCCGCGGTCAGGTTCCACTGGGTGAAGTACTCCTGGTTGAACAGCGTCAGCCCGATCGGCATGGTCCGCATCTCGGTGCGGCTGGTGGCGATCAGCGGCCAGAGGAACTCGTTCCACTGGAAGACGAAGGAGAACAACCCGAGGACGGCCAGCGCCGGCTTCAGCTGGGGCAGGATGATCTGGGCGTAGATCCGCAGCTCCGAGGCGCCGTCCACCCGCGCGGCCTCCATCAGCTCGTTGGGCAGCGGCGAGATGAACTGGCGCATCAGGAAGATGCCGTAGGCGTCGATCAGGAACGGCACGACCAGGCCGCGGTAGGTGTCGGTCCAGCCGAGCTGGGAGAAGATCGCGTAGATCGGCAGCATCCTGACGAAGAACGGCACCATCAGCGTGGTCAGGATGGCCACGAACGCGATCCGCTTGCCGGGGAAGTCGAACTTGGCGAACGCGTAGCCGATGAGCGGGTCGAACACCAGGTGCGAGATGGTGATCGCCCCGGCCATCACCAGGCTGTTGAGGAAGAAGCGCCCGAAGGGGGCGGCCTCGAACAGCCGGACGAAGTTGTCCCACTGGGGTGCGGCCGGGATCAGCACCGGGTCGCCGGCGAAGGTCTCGGCGTCGGACTGCAGCGCCAGCGACACCATGTACAGCAGCGGCAGCACGGTCAGCAGCCCGGTGAGGAGCAGCAGCAGGTACGACACCACCCGGTCGCCGGGGAACAGCCGCTCGGGGCGGATCGCCCGCGGCTGGAGGTCAAGCGCCGTCATGGGTGCGGTCTCCGATCTTGAGCTGGACCACCGACAGCACGAGGATCACCACGAGCAGCAGCAGCGACAGCGCCGAGGCGTAGCCGAACTGGTTGTCGTTGAAGGCGACCCGGAAGACGCGGTGGGCGTAGAGGGAGGTGTCGTTGCCCGGTCCCCCGCCGGTGACGATGTAGGGCAGCGCGAACTGCTGCAGCGCCCCGATGACGCCGATGATCGACACGAACAACGTGGTGGGGGCCAGCAGCGGCAGGGTCAGGTGCAGGAACCGGCGCCACGGTCCGGCCCCGTCGATGCGCGCGGCCTCGAAGTAGACCTCGGGGATGCCCTGCAGACCGGCCAGGAACAGCACCATCGTGTAGCCCACCGTGGCCCACACCTCGATGCCGATGATGGTGGCCAGCGGGTGGGTGCTGAGCCAGGCCTGCCCGGGCAGCCCGACGGCGTCCAGCAGCCGGTTCAGGATGCCCACCTGCGGGTCGAGGATGTTGCGCCACAGCAGCCCGATGATGGAGATCGAGGTCAGGTACGGGATCAGGATCACCGCGCGGAACAGCGTCCGCCCGGGCAGGCTCTGGTTCAGCACCAGCGCCAGCAGCAGACCCAGCACGATGCCCACCACCAGGCTGCCGGCGGCGAAGCCGAGGGTGATCAGGAACGAGTGCAGCACCTCGGGGTCGGCGAGCGCCCGGGTGAAGTTCCCCGCGCCGACGTACTCGCTGCTGGTCACCCCGCCGAAGAGGGCGGCGTTGAGCTGGCTGCCGATCGGCAGGAAGAACATCAGCGGGAAGAAGACCACGGCCGGGGAGAGGAACAGCCAGGCGGTCACCGCCTGCCGGCGCGCCATCCGTGGGCGGCCCCGCGGCGGGGCCGGCGGCGAGCTCGGAGCCGGCCGACGTGCGGTCGCGGTGGCGCTCACCCGAGCACCCCGCGGGCCTGCTCGCGGAAGCCGTCCAGGGTCTCGGCCACCGGTCGGCCCTGGATGATCATGGCCTCGTAGGCGGCCTTGAACAGGTCGTTGACCTGGGTCTGGACGCCGCGGGCGGCGAGCTCGGTGCTCTCGGCCCTGACCAGCCCCACCGCGGCGGCGACGGTGCTGAGCACCTCGTCACCGGCCACCTCCGGCGAGTCGGCCCAGCTGCGCCGCGGCATCGACATGCCGGTGGCGGCGGTGGCGGCGAGCTCGGTCTCCAGCGCGGTCAGCCGGCCCACCAGCTCCCAGGACAGCTCGGGGTCCTTGGCCTGGGTGGGGATCATCAGGCCGGCGCCGGCCATCGACGACGCCTGGACGGTGCCGGTCAGCGGCTCGGCGACGCCCAGGTCGATGTCGGGACTGCCCTGCCGGACCGGGCCGAGGTCCCAGGGGCCGGTGAGGAACATCGCGGCACGGCCGGCGGAGAACAGCTTCTGGGGCCCCGAGTAGTCCGTGGTGGCCACGGGCGCCGGCGACACGTGGTCGGTGTGGACGAGCCGCTGCAGGAACTCGTAGACCTCGTCGCCGCGCTCCCTCGGGACCAGGAAGTCGCCGTCCTCGACCGAGGCGAAGGTGACCTCGTGCTGCAGGTACCAGGGGGCGCTGTAGGAGTAGTCGGAGTTGACGGCGAACCCGGAGACGTCGTCGCGGGTGGTGCCCAGGGCCACCTCGCGGAACTCCTCCCAGGTGGTGGGCGGGGTGTCGAAGCCGGCGTCGGCGAGCATCGTGCGGTTGTAGAACAGCAGCCCGTTGGCGGTCAGGTGCAGCGGGACGGCGTAGGTCTTGCCCTCGTGCTGGCGGGCGAGGATGGACTCGGGCAGGAAGTCGTCGGGGAAGCCGATGTCGGTGTTGGCGGCCAGGTCGTCCAGGGCCATCACGTTGCCCTGCACGCCGTACTGGATGCTGGCGGTGCCGGGCTCCTCGACGAGGTCGGGGACGTTGCCGGAGCGGAAGTCGGCGACCAGCTTGGTGGTCAGGTCCGGCCACTGGAACTTCTGCCAGTTGACCACCAGGTCGTGGTCCTTGCCGAACTGGTCGATGACCTGCTGGTACGCGTCGTAGGCGTGCCCGGCGTTCCAGTAGATCGTGAAGGTGCCCTCGCCCTGCCCGCCTCCGGTGTCGGGGGTGACGGGGGCGCAGGCGGCTCCGGCGCCCACCGCGCCCAGGACGGTGGTGCCGAGGCCGAGCCTCAGCGCGGCACGGCGGGACAGGCGGGAGCTGGTCAGGCTGGAGTACATCGACGTCTCCTTCGAGGTGTGTGCGGGTGCAGGGAGGGCGTGCGGGGACGCCCCGCAGCGGCCGCGACGGGCCGGACTGCCGGTGGGGACGAGCGGATCGAGGGTCGGGAAGTCGAGCGGGCGAGCTGGTGTGTGCGAGCGGGCGAGCTGGACAGATCGAGCGGGCGGGCTGGAGGTGGGGCGTACCTCAGGCCGAGGAGCGGTGGTGGAGCCGCCACGGCATGACGATCTCCTGGGCGGGACGGTCGGGGTCCTCGATGCGCGCGAAGAGGGCCTCGACGAGCGGGCGGAACTCGAGCTGGTCGCTCCCGACGCTGGTCAGCGGCGGTGAGGCGAACAGGCCTTCGGAGGTGTTTCCGGCGCCGATGACGGCGAAGTCGTCGGGCACCTTGATGCCGCGGTCGGCGGCGGCCTGCAGCGCGGCGAGCGCGCCACGGTCGGACTCGCTGACCAGGGCGTCGGGCGGGTCGGGACCGTCGAGCAGCGACCGGACGGCGACCACGGCCTCGGCTCGGTCGTCGGCGCCGGTGCGGACGAGGTCGGTGAGCAGCGGGCGGCCGGACTCGGCGAAGGCGGCGCGGAAACCGGCGTAGCGCTCGCCCGGGGAGCCGTCCACCGGGGCGGCGTGGGCGAGGTAGGCGATGCGCCGTCGGCCCTGCTCGATCAGGTAGCGGGTGGCGGCGGTCATGCCGGCCCGCTCGTGGGCGCGCACCACGTCCACCCGGGGCACCGACAGGTGCTCGTGGAACACCACCAGGGCCCGGGTGGTGCGGGCGTAGTGGCTGATGTCGATGCCGGCCGGGAGCGAGACGACGATCGCGCCGTCGACGTAGCCGCGCTCCAGCACCCGCAGCGAGTGCGCCGCCCGCTCCGGGTGACGGATGGGCAGGCCGATCACCGAGTACCCGCGCTCAGCGGCGAGGTCCTCGCACTGGGCGGTCAGCTGGTCCAGCCAGGGGCTGACCGGCGGTGCGTAGGCCAGCGCGATGAGCTCGGTGCGCTGCCGGCGCAGCACCCGGGCGGCGGTGTTGGCGGTGTAGCCCAGCCGGGCTGCGGCGGCCGTCACCCGCTCACGGGTCTCGGCCGGCATCCCCGTGGCGCGGTCGGTACGACCGCTGAGGACGTAGGACACCGTGGTCACCGAGACCCCGGCCTCCTCGGCCACGTCGCGCAGCGTCACCCGGCGGGCTGCAGCGCCCTCGGTGTCGCGTCGTCGACCGGCCATGGTGAAAGCATTCACCAGGTGCAGCGCATCCGTCAAGGAGGCACGCAGCCCACACGCGTGTCAGCGGGCGCGGTCGTCCCAGACCTCGGCGCGGTCGAGGCTGACCACCGTGCCGCCGGAGGCGGGGTTCTTCCGGCCGGTGACGCGCACGGTCACCGTGTGCTCCCCGGGAGGCAGCAGCCGGCTGGTCCAGTGCTGGGCCTGACCGCTCCGCGGCCGGGAGTACAGGTCGACCAGCTCCTCGGGGCGGCCGTCGACGGAGATGCCGGCGATGCCGTTGCCGACGTCGCGGACGCTGAACAGCGCGATCTGGGTGCCGGTGAAGCGGATGGTGGCCGTGCTGCCGGTGGTCCAGCTCCAGTGGTCGTCGCCGCGGTAGCACTGGTGGCCGCAGCCGGTGCCGGAGTGCCACTCGCCGGCGTACTCGACCTCGAACAGGCCGGTGCCCTCGTCGAAGTCGTTGATCGCCCGCGATCCGGGGCCGGGGTCGCCGGAGGGGACGACGACGTCGGTGCCGAGCGCCACCGGCGGGTCGATCAGCGGCAGCCCCTCGGCGTCCCAGCCGACCCGGGCGGCGCGGGTGCTGCGCCACTCGTAGGTGTACTCGCTGGTGTTCTTGGCGTGGTAGGCGATCCAGTCCTCGGTGCCGTCCGGGCTGCGGAAGAAGGAGTGGTGGCCGGGGCCGAAGACGCCGGCGGCGTCGTGGCGCTGCAGCAGCGGCCGGTCGTGGGTGCGCCACTGGGCGAGGTCGGTGGGGTCGCCGTCGGCGTCGATGGAGATGGCGTAGACCGAGTAGTCGGGCTTACCGGTGTCGCAGCTGGAGTAGGTGAGGAAGAGCCGGCCGTCGTGGACGATCGAGGTCGGGCCCTCCCGCACCTCGGGGCAGGTGCCGCGCTCGACCGGCAGCGCGACCACGGGCCCGCTGGTGGACCACGGGGTGTCCATCGGCTGCAGGTAGATCTGCTGCGGCCCGCCCTCGAATCCGCGGCCCGGGGCGCTCCAGGTGAAGTACTGCCGGCCGCCGACGGTGATCGGCTCGCCGTCGATCATGTAGGTGCCGTGGTCGGCGATCTTGGCCTTGAAGTGGTACGGCCCGGTCGGGTCGTCGCCCTCGGACTCCAGCACGTACATGCGGTGGTTGGCGTCCACCCCGTCGCTGGCGGTGTAGTACACGTACCAGCGCGGGCTGCTCTCCCCCGGCGCGGTGGAGCGGTAGAGGGCCGGCGCCCAGATCTGGGTGCTGCGCGAGGGGTCGTCGTCGGCGCCGCGCCAGATGGTGCGGACCCGGGCCCGTGGCAGGTCGGCGATCGACTCGGCGGACTTGATCGTGAGCCGGTCGCCCTGGGTGGTCATCAGGTGGTAGCGGCCGTCGACGGTCACCATGAAGGGGTCGGCGTCGGGGTCGAGCGGGGCGCGGAAGACCGCGGGCTCGTCCGCAGCCGCGTCGGTCTCGTCGGAGGGGTGGGCCGCGGGAACGCTGGAGGCGACCAGCACGGAGGCGGCAGTCAGCATCATCAGGGCGGTGCGGAGCATCTCGAGGACCTCGTCGTCTCGGGGGGTGGTCCGGTCACCGTAGCCCGGAGGGCTCGCCCGCGTCACGGGGTCCGGAGGCTCGCCCGCGTCACGGGGTCCGGAGGACCCGCCCGTCAGCGCACGTAGACCACGTCACCGACGGGCCGCTCGCCGGCGGCGTCGGAGGGGTTGCTGACCAGCTCGCCACCCACGGCCATCGCGGTCGAGCCGCCGCCGTCGAGGTTGAGCGCGTCACGCAGCCCGAGGGCCACCGCCACGTCGGCCGCCTCCGGGATCGACAGCCCCAGCTCGTCGGGCTGCCGGCCGTCCACGGTGACCAGCACGGTGCGGCCCTGGTCGTCCACCCCGGCGAAGGTGCGCGGGTTGCGCTGCAGCACCCAGCCGTAGGCGAAGGAGGGGTCGTCGGGGCGGACCATCCCGTCGCGCTGCTGGGTGACGTGCGTGCGCCCGTCGCGGACCAGCTCGGGGCCGCCGTTGAGCACCGAGACGCCGTCGCGGGTCAGCGGACGTCCTGCGTCGGTCAGCGAGGTGCGCAGCCGCAGCCGGCTGCCCTCGTCGGCCACCAGCTCCGAGACCCGGTCCCCGGTGGCCTGCACCGAGCGCTGGCCCGGCTGCAGCGCCGTCCCCCGCTGCTCGGCGACGCGGACCACGCGCCCGTGCTCGTCCACGACCACCTCCCGGCCGGGACCGCTGGGCGTGGTCGGCCCGAACGCGGTGGTGAAGGCCACCAGCTCGCCGTCGTCGGTGCAGGTGACGTCGTGCAGCGGGCGGTCGGTCGGCTGGTCACCGGTGCCGCCGCAGTTGCGCACCAGCCCGGGGACGCGGTTCAGCCCGTCCAGCTCCGCGGTCCGCGCGTCGCGCCCGCCGGGCCGGGACCGGCCGTGGAGCGTGACGCTGCCCTGCCAGCCGGGACGGACCACGTCGGTGCGGCGGGCGTCGTCGCGGAGCAGGAGCACCGGCCGGTCGCCGACCGGCTCGGAGACGAGCTCGCCGTCGTAGACGGCCGCCCCGGCCGGGTCACCGGGGGCACCGGCGGCGGGGTCGAGGACGAAGAAGCCGGCGTTCACCGCGGCGATCGCGCCGGCCTCGGCGGCCAGCTCGGTGACGGTCTCGCGGTCGACCAGGTCGGGCCCGTAGGAGGCGCCGAGCTCGCCGTCGAAGGTGCGCGGGTCGATGGTGAGGACGTTGACCGTCCACCGGCCGGCGTCGGCGCTGCCGCCGTCCCAGCCGCGGTACCAGTCACGGGCGCTGAATCCGGCGGTGCGGAGCGCGGTCACCGCGGCCCGGGCGGCCTGCTGGGAGGGGTGGCCCTCGGTGAGCCGGACCCGGTACCCGAGCACGGACGCCGGGACGTCGGCGGTGGCCGGCTGCTGCACCGGCTGCACCTCGGCGGCGAACCCGGCGGCCGCCAGGTCGGCGACGAGCGCGTCGGCGCTGGCCCGGTCCTGCACCGCCCGGGCTGGGGCGTCCGGGTCCGGGCCGGTGGAGGGGATCGAGAGCTCGACCACCCACGGGGTGGCCGCGTCGGGGGCGCCGCGGACGATCCGGGTGTGGCTGACGCCGTCGGCGAGGCGGGTGGTGACCTCGGTCTGGGTGAGCCCGGCCGGGCCGAGCGGCAGCTCCGGGACCTCCGGCTGCGCGGCGGCGCGGGGCGCGGCGACGAGCGCGACGGTGGCCACGCAGGCCAGGGCGACGGCGGTGGACAGCGGAGCGGGGTGCCTCATGGGCAGGAGCATGCACCCTGCGGGCCGGCGGAACCAGACCTGGGCGTGAACGCGCGGTGAACCCGCGCACCCGGGCGCGCGCTCAGTCCCAGGTGATGCCGACCTTGCCGGTCCGGCCGGAGTCGGCCAGGGCGTAGGCGTCGGCGGCGGACTCGATGCCGAACGTGTCGGTCACCACGACCGAGGGGTGCAGCTCCCACCGGGACAGCCGGTCCAGCAGCTCGGCCATGCGCACCGTGGACGACACCCAGGAGCCGTGCAGCGTCAGCTGGCGGTGGATGATGGCCTCGCTGACGTCGACCGTGAGCTCGGCACCCTCCCCCACCAGCGCGACCCGGCCCCACCGGCGGGTGCCCCTGAGCGCGGCCAGCTGCCCGGCGCCCGCTCCGGAGCAGTCGACGGAGGCGTCGGCCCCCACCTGCTCGACCGGCAGGCTCTCGTCGACCTGGGTGGTGACGGCGCCGAGCCGCTCGGCGATCTGGCGGCGCTCGGGGCTGGGGTCGCTGCCGATCACCTCGGTGACGCCCATGGCCCGCGCCAGCAGCCCGGCGGCCAGCCCGACCGGGCCGAGCCCGACCACGAGCAGCCGGTCCCGGCCCGACACGTCGAGACGGCAGAGCGCCTCGTAGGCGGTGCCGAACCCGCAGGCCACGCAGGCGCCGTCGAGGAAGGTGAGGTTGTCGGGCAGCAGCAGCAGGTCGGCCTCCTCGGCGAGCAGGAAGTCGGCGTGCCCGCCGTCGCGCTGCCAGCCGTAGGCGGCCCGCATCGGGGAGGTGCAGCTGATCTGGTAGCCCTTGCGGCACTCCTCGCAGAGCCCGCAGCCGCTGATGTGGTAGACGACGACGCGGTCGCCCACCGCACGCTCCTTCACGCCGGGCCCGACGGCGACGACCTCGCCGGAGGGCTCGTGCCCGCCGACGACGTCCTGGTAGGCCTCGGGGCCGGTGCCCAGGTGCTCGCGGTAGATGGCGCGCAGGTCGCTGCCGCAGATGGTGGAGGCCCGCATCCGCAGCAGCACCTGCCCGTGGCCGGGGGTGGGCACGGGAACGTCCTTGAGGTCGACGGTCCGGTTCCCGGGGAGGTAGGCGGCGCGCATGGTGGTCGTCATCGTGGGCATCCTGTCGTGGTCGTCCGGTGCGGGCTGCTGCTCGCGGTCAGAAGAGGGTGTAGCCGCCGTCGACGGTGACGACGGAGCCGGTCATGAAGCTGGAGGCGTCGGAGGCCAGGAACACCACGGTGGGCGCGATCTCCTCCGGCAGGGCGTAGCGCTGCATGGGGGCGTCGTCGATCCAGCGCGGCTTGAAGGCGGGGTCGTCCACGGGCGCCATCTCGGTGCGGACGTAGCCGGGGGCGATGGCGTTGACCCGGATGCCGAGCGGCGCCCACTCCGCGGCCAGCGACCTGGTCAGCTGGTGCACCGCCGCCTTGGAGGCGTTGTAGGCCGGCTGCCACTGCGGCCGGTTGACGATCTCGGCCGAGATGGAGCCGATGTTGACGATCACCCCGCCGCCGGCGTCGGCCAGGTGGCGGGCGGCGACCTGGCTGACCTTCCACAGCCCGTCGACGTTGGTGTCGAACACCGCACGCCACTCCTCGTCGGGGACCTCGAGGGCGGGCCGGTGGATGCAGGCGCCGGCGTTGTTCACCACCACGTCGAGCCGGCCGGTGGCGGCCAGCGCGGCGTCGACGGCGGCCTGCACCGAGCCGCGGTCGGTCACGTCGAGGGCGGTGCCGACGACCGTGCGTCCGGTCTCGGCGGCCAGCTGGGCGGCGACCTCGGTGCAGGCGTCGACGTCACGGGCGCCGATCACCACGTCGGCGCCCGCCTGGGCCAGCCCGCGGGAGAAGGCGAGGCCGAGGCCGCGGTACCCGCCGGTGACCAGGGCGGTCCTGCCGGCGAGGGAGAAGGTGTCGAGGACGTTCACCGCGACACCACGACGACGGACTTCATCGACGTCGGGTCCGCGTCGGCGGTGAGCGCGAACTCGGCGTCCTCGAGGTCGAACTCGGCCGTCACCAGGGCGTCGAGGTCGACCCCCGGCTGCTGGGCCGCGGCGATGACCTTGGGCCAGGTGTCGACGTAGCGGAAGATGCCGGTGAGGGTGAGCTCCTTGTTCATGATCGTCTGCACCGGGATCGGCATCGTCTCCGCGCCCAGCCCGACCATGACGGCGCGGCCGCCGGGGCGCAGCGCGTCCAGCCCGGACAGCAGCGCCGGGGTGGCGCCGGAGCACTCGATGAAGGCGTCGACCCCGAGCTCGCCGAGGTCGACGTCGGCGGCGGTGGGGTCGAGGGAGGCGGTGGCGCCGAAGTCGAGGATGCGCCGGCGGCGGGACTCGACCAGGTCGGTGACGACGACCTCGGTGGCGCCGTAGCTGCGGGCGGCCAGCGCGGTCAGCGCCCCGATCGGGCCGCCGCCGCTGATCAGCACCCGCGAACCGGGCTCGAGGGCCGCCTTGCCGCACGCCCACATGCCGACCGAGAACGGCTCGAGCAGGGCGGCGGCGTGGTCGCTGAGGGTGTCGGGGACGGCGAAGGTGAAGTCGGCGGGGGCCACCACGTAGTCGGCGAAGGCGCCGTCGACCGGCGGCGTGGCGAAGAACTGCATGCGCTCGCACAGGTTGAGGTGGCCGGTCTTGCAGAGCCGGCAGGTGCGGCAGGGCCGCTGCGGGTCGACCGCGACCCGCTCCCCCACCCGTGCCTCGTCGACGCCCGGTCCGACCGCGGCGACCACCCCGGACATCTCGTGGCCCAGCACCAGGGGCTGCTCGACGACGAAGTCCCCGATGCGGCCGTGCTCGTAGTAGTGCACGTCGGAGCCGCAGACGCCGACCGAACGGACCCGGATCAGCACCTCGCCCGGACCCGGTTCGGGGACGGGGCGCTCCTGCAGCTCGAGCCGCTTCGCCTCCAGCAGGACGCTGGCGCGCATGGTGCTCGGCACGGTGGTGGTCATCGTCGATCCTCTCCGCTCGGACCCTGGTGACGATATCCGGCGGCGCCGACAGCCGGCACGCGGCTGGCCCGCGGTCCGAGGGCACCCGACAGGCCGGGGAGCCAGCAGCGCATCCGGGCGAAGCCGGGCTCGTCCGGCTTGGTCAGTCCCGGTGGTAGGTGGCGACCGCGGTCAGCACCAGGGTGAGCTCGCGACCCTGCTGCAGCGTCCACAGCTGGTCGATGTCGGCGTCGGTGGGCCGGTCGTAGCGGAAGTACTGGCGGCTGGCGTCCACGCCCTCGGGGGTGGTTGCGAGCGGCGGTGCCGGGTTCTGCCGGTGGGCCGGCAGCGGGTCGTCGTCCTGGTCGTCGCTGGGGTGCGCCTCGAGCTGGACGCCTCCCAGGCACTCGTAGCGCAGGCCCGGCAGGTCGCTGGCGGTGTAGTCGGGGCGGGAGCCGAACTGGCGCCAGTAGCGGGTGATGAGCCACTCGGCGTCCTCGACGTGGTGCTGCGCGGAGTTGTAGGTGGAGGTGCAGCCGGCGGCCTCGGCGAGCCGCTGCTGCTCCCGCAAGCCGGTCTCGACGTCCCCGCCGTCCACGACGACCACCAGCTCGAGCGAGCAGTGCCAGTCCCACTCGGTGTCGATCTTCCAGTTGTGCTGGCCGGCGTCGCAGACGTCGAAGGCCGCGGTGGCCAGCGGCGGGCGCTCACCGCGGACGGCGTCGAGCAGGGCCCGCAACGGCGGCTCGGCCCGGGCGGCCGCCTCGCGGACCTCGGGCTCGCCGGGGTCCTCGGGGTCGATCTCGTCGGTCAGCAGGCACCCGCCGAGCGTGGTGAGCGCGACCAGCAGGAGCAGCAGACGACGGCGCATGCCGGAAGTGTGCGCGCCGAGCAGCTCACCGAGGTTCCTCGGACCGCACACTGGGGGCGGGCGGTGCCGCGTCGCCGGGCACCCGGGCCCTGTTATCGTCCCCGATCAGCCGACGACCTGGGAGGTGCCATGAGCCGCGACACCGCGGGACCGGGCCCGGTCGACCTCCCGCGACGGGCCGTCCGCCCGGTCGTCCCCAGCTCCCGTCGTGGCGCTGCGGCCCGCGAGTGGCTGCGGTGAGGACGCCCTGGCGGGGCGGTCGTCAGCCCGTGCCCGGGTGGGTGCCGGTGGTGCTGCTGGTGCTCTCGCCGCTGGTGCTGGTGGCCGGGGTGGTGGAGCTGCTGCGCGCCGACGGGTCCGGCGACACGGTGACGGCCGCGCTGGGTCTGCTCGTCGGGCTGGTCTGCGGCGTGGTGGGCTGGCTCGGCCGCCCGCGCCCGAGCGGGCGCGGCGACGCCTGAGCGGCTCCGACGCGCGCGCGAGGAGGTCCGGACACGACGACGCCCGGCCCCCGCGTGGTGCGGGAGCCCGGCGTCGACGGGGTCACTGCTGCTCGGCGGCCTTGGTGATGGCCTCGAAGGTCTCGTCGTCCAGCTCCAGCGAGGCGGCGGCGATGTTCTCCTCCAGGTGCGCCACGGAGCCGGTGCCCGGGATCGGCAGGATGGCCGGCGACTTGCGCAGCAGCCACGCCAGCGCGACCTGGGAGGAGGTGGCGCCCAGCCGGTCGGCGATGTCGGCGACGATGCCGCCGGGCTTGCCCAGCTCGCCGCTGGCGATCGGGGCCCACGGGATGAAGCCGATGCCGTTGGCCTCGCAGTGGTCGAGGACGTCCTGGGCGTCGGTGTAGGTCAGGTTGTAGCGGTTCTGCACGGTGGCGACGGTGAAGTGCTTGCTCGCCTGCTCGATCTCGGCGACGGTGACCTCCGACAGGCCGAGGGCGCGGATCTTGCCCTCCTTCTGCATCGCGGCCAGCTCGGCGAACTGGTCGTCGGCGGGGACGTCCGGGCCGATGCGGTGCAGCTGCAGCAGGTCGAGGGTGTCGACCTTGAGCTTGCGCAGGCTCAGCTCCACCTGCTGGCGGAGGTAGGCCGGGTTGCCGACCGGGGTCCAGATGTTGGGGCCCTGGCGGGTGTTGCCCACCTTGGTGGCGATCTTGACGTCGCCGTAGGGGTGGAGCGCCTCGGCGATCAGCCGCTCGCTGACGTCGGGGCCGTAGGCGTCGGCGGTGTCGATGAAGTCGACCCCGAGCTCGACGGCGCGGCGCAGCACCGAGCGGGCGACGTCGGCGTCGGCCGGCTCACCCCAGATGCCGTCGCCGGTGATCCGCATGGCGCCGAAGCCGAGGCGGGTGACGGGGCCGAGGTCCTTGATGTCGTAGGTGCCGGATGCGCGGGCGTCAAGAGTCGTCTGAGTCATGCTCAGGCCAACCTCAGGCCCGGGTGCGGATATTCCGGGGGCGGCCGGGAGCGGGCCGGCGACCGGGTTCAGGCGGCCGTCGAGTGCGGCAGCTCCAGGAGCTGGAACAGCTGGCCGATGGCGCGGGCCTCCAACCCGCGGACCTGCTCCAGCTGGCGGCTGGCGCGCAGCGGGTCGGCGGCGAGGTCGGCCGCGCAGGAGATGCCGGCCTCCAGCAGGCGGTCGGCGGCGTCCTGGATGACGCAGCTGCGCGGGCGCCCGCCGAGCCGCGTGCGGTCGTCGAGGACCCGGCAGAAGGCGTGGTCGTCGAGGCTGGAGATGTGGGACAGGCTGTCGGCCGGCTTGCCGGCGCGGTGGCGGTGCCAGCGGTCGACCACGACGCGGACGGTGAGCGGGTCGGCGGCCGGTTCGTCCTCACCGCCCGCGGCGGAGTAGACGGCGGCGATGAGGGCCAGCTCGATCTCGTGCGAGTAGCTGGAGGGGTGCGAGGCCGCGATCGTGGGAGGGTTCGGCTCGGCGTCAGGTCGTGGCCGGCGTCGGAGCTTGTCCCAGAGCATGGCGGATCCTCTCGTCAACGTTGACGGGTCCGACTGTACGTCAGCGGCTGCCGCAGACCCAGGGGTCGGGCGGAGATGCCTCAGCTGACGCGGGCCCAGGAGGCGGCGAAGCGGTCGGGCGAGCGGGACCCGCCGGCCTCGGCCTCCTGGTCGGGCTGGAACTCGCCGTCGACGACCGCACCCACCCGCAGGTAGCGGTCCCAGAGGGACTCGAACACGACGAACTCGGCCTGGACGTCGTCTCCGAGCTGGTCCTCGTCGGTGCGGGACAACGCCTCGGCGGTGGCGCGCAGGAGCCGGTCGAGGTCGGCGTCGCCGACGTCGCTGTCGACGACCAGGTGGACGCGGGTGGACACGGCCACCTGCCGCACGGCCGCCACCGGCGCGACCTCGGCGACCAGCCGCCGCTCCGCCGACGCCCGCGGCAGCGGCGAGGCGCTGTGGAGCTCACCGTCGGCGGCCAGCTGGTCCTCGGGCTGACGCTCCCGGAACAGGTCGATCGGCAGGTACTCGACACCGGCGACCTCCTGCAGCCGGTCGTGGACCTCCGCCCACGCGTCCAGGTCGCTGACCTGGATCTGGGTCAGCCTCGGCTCGCTGGCGTACCCGGGGTCCGGTGGGCCGAGCACCCGGTCGGCGCCGGCGTCCAGGGCGGTCTCGGCCCACTCGAGCCGCTGCCCGCTGAAGGTGTCGGCGAAGACGTCGGCCCCGGCCCGCAGCCCGCCCCAGCCGAGCAGCAGCCCGCGGGAGAACGGCTCGGGGTCGACCAGGCCGTCCACGTCGTCGACGACCTGCTCGAGGGTGACGTCGTCGGGGTCGAGCAGCACCGCTCCGCGGACCTCGTCGTACCGGCCGGCCTGGCCCTCCACCCACCCCCGGGTGCCCGGGTGCTGGCGGCAGAGCCCGTCCAGCTCGGCCACGGCGTCCCGGGGCAGCTCCATGCCGAGCTCGTCGGAGCGGGTCCACCGCACCCACGCCGAGCCGTCACCGGAGCGGACCTCCCGGGTGGTGCGCGCCTGCTCCCCCGCCCGCTCGTCGTAGTCGGCGACCAGGTCGAACACCTCGCACGGCGCGGCGGTCACCACGTAGTCGGGGTGGTCGCCCACCGTCGCGGACTCGGCACGTCCGTCGCCGCGCAGCCAGAGGGCCGGCTCGAGCGCCTGGTGGCCGGTGCCCGGGCGGATCACCGTCTCCATGCCGTCGACCGACAGCAGCACGCTGCCGCCGTACCGGTCCCAGTCGAGGACCTCCTGCTGCATGGCGTCGACCAGGGCCAGCACCTCGGCGTCCGGCAGACCCGGCTGCGTCGCCACCCGGATCCACTGGTCGTCCTGGTCGTCGCCGTAGACGGTCGGCTCGGGCGCGGCTGAGGCGACCGCGGGCTGCTCGGCCAGCCAGGCGACGGCCCGGTCGCGCTCCTGCTGCTCGTCGTCCTCCGGCGGCGACGAGCAGGCCGCGGTGGTCAGCAGCAGGACGGCCGCGAGGCCGGCGCGGAGGCGTCTCGTCACCCCGGCATGGTGGCAAGGCGCGGGGTCGCGGCGCCGACGGCGTTCCGCCCCAGAGTTGTCCACAGATGTGCCGACGGACCGCCCCGACGACCGCCCGCGCTCCCTAGCGTCGAGGCCATGACCACTCCCCAGGACGACCTCCCCGCGCTCGACGACGGCCTGCTCGGCTTCGGCGCCCCTCCGCCCGACCCGCGCGGCGAGAGCATGGCCGACGTGATGGCCCGCGTGGCCGAGGTGGCCGCCGACCTGTGCGGCGACCTCGGCCCGGCCGGCGCAGCCACGCCGTTCGACGACCTGTCCGCGTCGGCCACCTCGCCGGTCGGTGAGGTGGACGTGGCGGTCCGCGACACCGTCGTGACGGGGCTGCGCCTCGACGAGCAGTGGCTGCGGACCGCCGACGTCGTCGAGGTCGAGCAGCTGGTCCGCGACACGGTGAACCGGGCGCTGGCCGACTTCCGCGACCGGGCGGTCGAGCAGATGCTGTCCGGTGGGTCCGGTGGCACGGACCTCGCCTCGCGCATCGCCGCCCTGCAGACCGACATGCACGAGGCCTTCCGCAACGACCTGGCCCGCGCCGTGGCGCCCGGTGAGGAGCTCGTGCGGCGAATGGGAGGGGCGTCGTGAGCACCGCGTTCGACCCGGGTTCGTGGACCAAGGGCGCCACCGCCATCACCGAGGAGGCCGCCGCCTTCTCCCGGTCGGCCACCACCACCCTGGGCAGCAGCTCCGACGTCGGCGCGCTCGGCGCGACCGGCGGCTCGACGTTGGTGGACGAGGCGATCGCCACCGTGCTGCCGCCGGTGTTCGAGGAGGTCGCGGCCACCATCGCGGCCCTGGCCGAGGGGCTCCGCCAGGAGGCCGACCTGATGCACGCCACCGCCGCCGCCTACCGCGACACCGAGGACGCAGGCGAGCTGCTCGGCCGCCGCGCCGGGGAGGTGTGAGCCGTGGCGATGGTGCTGCCCGGGTGGCTCGAGGAGGCGCTGCAGTTCGCCGGCTACTCCTGGCCCTCCACCGACGAGGACGTGCTGCGGGCGTGGGCCGCGGAGTGGTCCTCGCTGTCGGAACGGGCGACCGGCCACGCCGACGAGGTCGACCACGCCGTCGCCTTCGTCTCCTCGACCAACGAGGGCGCGGGCGTGGCGGCCTTCACCAGCTACATGCGCGGCGACAGCAACCTGGCCGCGCTGCGGGACTTCGCCGCCGCCACCGGCCTGCTCGCGCAGGTGTGCAGCGTCGTCGCGAGCATCGTGGTGACGGTGAAGCTGGCCGTCATCGCCCAGCTCGGGACGCTCGCGGTCGCCATCGCGGGTGCCGTGGCGTCGGGTGGGTTGGCGTCCGCCGCGGTGCTGGTGGCCCGGGAGGTCGCGCGGCGGCTGATCGACGCGGCGATCGGGTTGGCGGTCGCCGAGATCTTGGACGTGTAGCTGTGGGCGGCCTGGTCAAAGCACTGCTGCAGCTCTTGAGGCAGGCAACGGCCAACAGGGGAGGCGTGCGCGCTCTGCCCGTGAGCAGCCGAGGCTGGCAGTCACGCCCACCTCACAGGGCCGTGACAAAGCCCGGAGACCCGGGCACACCGCTGGCAGGCGTCCCATCGAACGCCCAGGTGCGTCGCCTCAGTCCCAGCCCACACGTCAGCGATGGGCTCGAGTATGAGTGGGTGGACGCCCAAGCCAAGCGTGTTCGCCTGCGGGTTCACGACCGAGACGCCTCGGCGCCGCCGGGCTCCAACGCTGCATCTGGGCCCGTCTACCGCGTACAGGTCGGCCAGCGGTACCAGCGCGCCGACGGAACCCTCGCCCCGCGTTCAGCGCACAACCCGAACAGCCCGAATTATGATCCGGACGTCTCGAACGACACCCACATCCCGTGGCCCCAGGACCTACCTCTGCCATGGCGGCTGACGAAGCGATGAGAAAGGACGAATCCGTGGGGACCAGACGACACACGGGCGTCGGGGCAGCAAACCTCGCCGGACTCCTCGACCGGATCCGCTCGAGCAAGGATGGCGTGGAGAAGGCGCGTGAGATCGACAGCTCCACCGACTGGGCGACTCAGTACACGATCGCTGAAGGCGAGACGGTGGCTCGCTTCCTCGCGACGATGGTGGGCGAGCGGTCCGATCCGACGATCCTGGAGGCCGTCCTCAACGCGTTGGCCGAGCTGGATTCGCATGAGCTGCTCCCACGCGACGTGCTGCTCTCCGCCGCAGCACTTCCCGACAGCGAGGACCCGTCGGCACAGGAAGCGCTGGACTACCTGCGTGAGGCGGCGTCGTGGGAGCGGCCAGCTGTACCTGAGCTAACCCACACCTGTTGACGCGACCCTGCTCACGCTGGCGGCCGACCCGCCACCTGCAGATGTGCCTCCGTTGCTTTCACGGTGGCGGACGACTGCTCCCACGTGCAGCCCTCGATCCGAGGGGCAACAGGTACGAAAGCGGAGGCGTACACACACCTGCCATGGCCGAAACATCCACCTTTGCCGTGGATCGAGTGAGGAGAGTTAGATGGCGATAGGGACAGCTCGTGTGAGCCAGCTCGTCGCCAAGCTCGCACGGGACAGGGCGGAGGAGCGTCGTGACGCCGCGGACGGGTTCTTGGACTACATCTCCCAGTACAGCGAAGCGGAGGCCGAGAGGGTTGGGCGGGCACTGCTGCAAGCCGCTCAGCTCGAGCACGACGCAGGCGTGCAGGAGTCCATCGCGAATGCCCTTGCCGAGCTCGCGGTCAACTCACGGCTGAGTCCCGACCTCGTGATGTTGGCTGCCGACATACCTGTCCTGGACGACAGGAATGTCGAAGAGCAGCTGGAGTACCTGCGGGAGAAGGCCGCAGGCTTCTCGAGGGGAGGCGAGGTCACCGTCGCCGCGGGTTCGTCAGACACCCATCGGTTCGGGCCGTCACCAGTTGTGGCGGCGGAGGACAGGACAGGTCTTCGTGCGTCCGAGCAGAGATTAGGGTCCGCCGAACCGAAGGAGATTCCGTGAATGACGTCGATGTGGGGACACTGCTGAGTTCCCACCGCTGGGAGGACCGGCTCCGTGCCGCCGAGCTGTTGCACCGGTGCGCGGACCCGTCCGCGGTGGTGATGTTGAGGGCGCTGCTCGAGGACGACGACGGGGCCGTCATCGGAGCTGCCGCACCGGCGCTCCTGGCCTGCGGTGAGGGAGGTTGGACAGCGGCACTCGAGGGTGTCTGGAACAGCGACGACACCGCTCAGACCGAAGCCATCCGCGGAGCCTTCATCGACCTGGTGCTCCAGGACCAGGACGTCGAGACCGTGCTGTCGGACCACGTGGCCCGGCCTCGGAGCGACGCCGCGGCACGCGGCGCCAACGAGATGCTGATCGCGCTCAAGCTGCGGCCCGCCGCCGACTGACGAGCGTGAAGATGACAGGTGGCGAGGCAGGAACCCCGAGCTCGCCCTGACGAGTCTGGTGCCGAGGGTCACGCCGTCCCTCGGCAGCAGCAGGAAGGTCCGTGATGACCGGTGTGACCGTGTCCCTCACCGCAGATGAGGCACTCGTCCTCCTGGACTGGCTGGCGACCGAGAACGAGATCGAAAAGGTCGCGGTCGAGCCGTCCGTGCGACAGACCCTGTGGAGCCTGGAGGCCGTGCTGGAGTCGGTGGTCGGCGCAGTGGTGGCCGGAGACTACGCCCAGCAGGTGGCGCAAGCCAGGGCCAGACTGACCGCCGCCGCCCTTCCGGACAGTGACGACCCATCAGTGCAGGAAGTGCTGGACTAACTGCGCGAGGCCGCATCGTGGGAGCCGTCAGCCTCCTGCTCATGGAAGGAGGAGTCGTGAGCCTGACCGAGCCGCACCTCACGTGGTTCATCGACGGCCTGACGTCCCCTGACGAGCAGACGCGGTTCTCCGTCGCGGAGGCGGTCGACGACTGGCTCGAGTACTTCGACCTCGAGCAGGCGAGTCAGATCGGATGCCGTCTCCTCAGCCTCGCCGCCACCGCCAAAGATGAGGGCGAGCTGGAATCGGTGACCCACGCCCTCCATGCGCTGGCGCAATGGGACCTTCTGGATCGGGAGGTCTTGAGCGCGTCAGCGAGGCTTGCTCTGCCTGACAACCCCTCTGTCCGGAAGTACTTGACCTACTTGCGTGCGAGGGCGGGCCGGAGCGGACGTGATGGGCACCATGCCCGCGAGGGTCGACCAGGCTGACCCTTCAGCACCCCGATAACAGGACTTCCGGCCTCGTCCGTAGGGTCAAGACCATGCGCACCAGAACGATCGGCAACGACACCGTCGGACGCGTCGAGGTGGGAGCCATCGGGCTCGGCCTGATGACGTTCGACCAGACCGGCACGCAGCCCCGCGAGCAGCTGCTCCACACCGTGAAGGCGGCCCTCGGCGCCGGCGTCACCCTCTTCGACACCGCCGACGCCTACGGTCCCGGTGAGGAGAAGGGTCCCGACGCGCAGGGCGAGAACGAGCGGCTGATCGCCTCGCTGCTGGACGAGCTCGGAGTCCGCGACGAGGTGTTCCTGGCCACCAAGGGCGGGGCAGTGCGCACCGAGGGCGGCGGTTGGGCCATGGACAGCAGCCGCGAGCACCTGCTGGAGGCGGTGGACAACAGCCTGCAGCGGCTCGGCGTGGAGCAGATCGCGCTGTGGCAGCACCACCGGCCCGACCCGGAGGTCACCTGGCAGGAGACGCTGGACACGCTGAGCGAGATCGTGGCCTCGGGCAAGGTCCGGATGATCGGGCTGTCCAACGTCGACCCCGAGCAGATCCGCGCCGCGCACGCCCAGCTGGGTGATGCCCTGGTCAGCGTGCAGAACCAGTTCAGCCCCAAGTTCCGCACCAGCCTGCCCGAGATCGACGTGTGCACCGAGCTCGGGCTGGCGTTCCTGCCGTGGAGCCCGCTGGGTGGGCTGTCGGACGCCAAGGAGCTGGCCACCAAGCACCCGGCCTTCGCCGAGATCGCCGAGGCCCGCGGCATCAGCGCCCAGCAGGTCGCGCTGGCCTGGGAGCTGGCGCAGTCGCCGGTGGTCATTCCGATCCCGGGGGCGAAGCGTCCGCAGTCGATCCACGACTCGGCGGCCGCGGCCGACCTGGACCTGACGCCGGAGGAGATCGCCGCTCTCGACCGGGAGTGACCTGTCCGACGCCCGCAGCCGACCGGGCTGCGGGCGTCGGGTCAGATCTCGTAGGCGCGGCTGGGGATCTGGGTGGCGAGCTTGCCGCCGCTGACGTCGACCAGGGTGCCGGTGATGTAGCCGGCGGAGTCGCTGGCCAGGAAGACGAGCAGGTCGGCCACGTCCTTCGCGCTCTGCCAGCGGCGCAGCGACAGGGTGTCGAGCAGCCGGTCCTGGTCGGCGGGCGCCATCTCGGCGAAGCCGTTCATCGCGGTCGGCACCATGCCGGGGGCGTAGGCGTTGACGGTGACGTCGTAGGGGCCGAGCTCGCCGGCCAGCACGCGGGTGAACTGCACGACGGCTGACTTCGAGGCGGCGTAGGCGGCGCTGCCGATGCTCGGCACGATGGCGGCGAACGAGGCGGCGTTGAGGATGCGCCCCGACCGCTGCTGCTTCATGGTGGGGATCACCGCCTGGCTGAGCAGGAAGACGCCGCCGACGTTGACGTCGAAGCAGGCCCGCCAGCGGTCCCAGTCCAGGTCCTCGACCGAGCCGACGACGTTGATGCCGGCGTTGTTGATCAGCACGTCGATGCGGCCGTGGCGCTCGACGACGGTCCTGACCGCCGAAGCCACCGACTCCGGTGAGGACACGTCGCAGGCCAGCTGCACGTGGCCGGCGGCGGTGTCGTCCTCGTCGAAGGCGATGTCGAGCGCCGTCACGGCGGCGCCCTCGGCGACGAAGCGGTCGACGATGGTGCGCCCGATGCCGCGTGCGCCGCCGGACACCAGCACGACCTTGTCGGTGTGGTCGATCAGCACTGTGGTCTCCTTGCCTGGTCAGTGGGACTGACAGTACTGACCGATCGCGCGACCAGACGGAGGAACATCGTGGAGAAGGTGCTGTGGGTCACCGGCGGCGGCAGCGGCATGGGTGCCGCCGCGGCCCGTCACGCGGCCGGGCAGGGATGGCGGGTGGCCATCAGCGGCCGGCGCGAGGACGCCTTGGCCGAGGTGGCGGCGGCGATCACCGACGCCGGCGGCGAGGTGCTGACCGTCCCGCTCGACGTAACCGACCCCGAGCAGATCAAGACCGCCCACGAGCAGGTCGTGCAGCACTGGGGACGCCTGGACGGCCTCGTGCTCTCCGCCGGGCTGAACAGCCCGCGCCGCGCCTGGGCCGACCAGGACATGGACGAGTTCGCGCGCATCGTCGACACCAACCTGCTCGCCGTGGCGCGGGTCATCGACGTGTCGCTCCCGGAGCTCCGGCGCTCTGGTGGCGTGGTGGTCATCATCTCCTCCTACGCCGGCTGGCAGGTCAGCCCGCTGGCCGGCGTGGCCTACAGCGCGAGCAAGACCGCGCTGGCGTCGGTCGCCATCAGCCTCAACAAGCAGGAGGCCGAGCATGGGGTTCGGGCGTGCCACCTGTGCCCTGGTGACGTCGCCACCGACTTCCTGCAGCAGCGACCCAACGTGCCCGACGAGGCGGCGCGGGCGGTGATGCTGACGCCGGACGACGTCGGTCGGGCGGTGGGGTTCGTGCTGGACTCACCTAGCCACGTGAGAATCGATGAGGTGGTTATCTCCCCGGTCGCGCAGACATAGGCGCCCGGCCCATGCTGTGTGGCGTTCACATGAGTGCTGACCGTATTGGCGCCGGGAACGGCCAAACCGGACAGTTGTCGAGGGAATGCCGGACACCGTGCAGGGTGCTGGACGAAGCGGCCGCTGTATTGTGTGCGCGACCACAAGCGCAGCCTGGCCTGGCCTGGCCTGGTCGAGGCTGACAGGACGACCTGTTCTTTAAGTTGGTCTTCGGTTCGACCTGCCCTGCAACATTCCGCACGTACCCGCCACGAGCGCGGTTGGCACACTCGGCGACCGAGCGCTCGTCGCGCTGGCTAAGGCGCAAGCTGTTGGCCGGCGATCTCGACGAGCGCAACCGCGCCTTGGCGCAGTCGTTTGTGCGCCGCGCCCCGGTTAGCCGCAAGTTGCCCGAACCGGCGCCGGTGCGTGACTGGGTGCCCGCGTGTAATTGCATCGGGGCGCCTCATTTCAGGACACCGTCACTCCGCGCTGCAGCAACCGAGCGCAGACTGTCGCTGACCGCCGCGACGCAGTCCGGCATCGGCCAGCGGCCGTTCGCCACACATTTTGATCAGCCGTGACCCCGGCACATCGCCGTCGCCGACGTGGACCGACTTGCTGGCCGGTCTGTGCGATGCCCTGGACGAGCGGCGGCACGGTGCCAGAGGAGCCGGTGAGGCGCTCGCTGATCGCACTGAGATTCACGCTCGCTGACGCACGCACTGAGATTTAGCAGGTCACCAGGCCTACAGCAGCCCCACCGAGAGATTCGCCAGTTGCGCTCCCAGCTCGACCAGGTCGACGCCGTCCACCGAGAGGAGCAGCAGACGTTGCTCGGCCTCGCCGCAATCTTTGACACCGAGAGGACGACCAGCGTGGCGCGCTGGTGCCGCTCTATCAACCTTCTGAGTTCAGCAACAGAGCCGAGGCCTGACCCTGCTACTACGTGGCTGTACTGTCCGCCTATGGAAGATGAGACGAGCCTCGCCGACGACGCGGCGAAGTCGAGCAAACTCGAGTCCGCCCTCAGGCGCCTCACAGAAGTAGTCGTGAAAGAAGGCGTTGGGCCATTCGTGGGCTCTGAGGCATACGCACATGACCGCTTGCGTCGTACAGGGGATCTAGAGAAGGCCTTGCAGCGCATCGTGACGGAGACGATCGCATCCTCGGGCGTGACCGGGCTCGTTACAGGCATCCCGGGCGGGATCGCTATGCTCGCCACTCTTCCGGCTAACCTGACCTCCAGTTTCGCGTTGAATGCTCGTATGGTCGGCGCTATTGCCACGCTGCGTGGTTACGATGCGGATGACCCGAACGTCATGACGGCGATCCTGGCCATCATGGCGGGGACAAGTCCTGGTCAGGCGGCAAAGCTGGCGGGGGTAAAGGTCGGCGTCAAGGCGGCGGATGCGGGCCTCCGCGCCTTACCTATAGGAGCGATCCGTCTGATCAATAAGCGCATCGGCTTCATGCTCATCGCGAAGTACGGGACCAAGCGTGCACCTATCGTGCTGGCAAAGGCCGTGCCGCTGGTGGGTGGGTTGGTTGGAGGTAGTGTCGACGCTACGCTAACTGCGACTATCGCTTCCCTGTCAAAGAAGTGGTTCCCTGCCGTGGCGCCCTCAGCAACGGTGGTGCAGGGGGAGACCAGCCCCTGACGCCCCTAATTCGCTAGCCCACTGCGCGCCGCGATACGAGTTCAGCTGGCTCCGTTGAAGACGAGCGGTGTTGCGACGAGCGTGGGCATTGAAATCCAAAACACGTGGTCGGCAGGCGAATGACTGGACTTGATGGCGAAGTCACGTGTCATCCACAAGGCAGCGGCAACTCGAGCCGCCATGTTACGGGCGACACGCGTACTCGCCATCACGGCAGCATTGGCGGCATGCGGTCGCCTAGTTGTAACAAGCACACGCCGTAGTCAGTGGGGCACCTTGCACCAGGGGTGTCGCCAGGACTGTGGCGGGGGAGCCGTCGTGTAGTCAAGCAGCGACGAGCAGCCACCGCGCCACCAACGCCCTCGCTGAGCAACCAGTCCACCTGTTCGTCACTATTGGCGTGGCTTGCCACGAAGGTCAGGAAGGCCGTGGTGGTGTCCATCCGTCCCGAAGGCCGCCCTCGTGGATATGTGCTCCAGAGCTGCTGCACTGGGATGCGGGTCAACCCACTCCTGATTGATATTGGCGCGGGTGGCCAGCGTTGCCCAGGTGGCCGCTCGAACATCACCGTCGGTCGCTTCCCGAGAGGTTCAGCCAGAGCTGCTCGGCAGCAAGCGAAGCCGAGGGTCCAGCAGCGCCAGCTCGAGGTAGGAGCACTTGGCGTCCGCGGCCACGTCGACGGCGAGCCCCACTGGGCCACCCGGGTGCACAAGGACCCACTCTGGCTCAGTCGCCCGACGAACCACCGTTCCCAGGCCTTGAAAGAAGGACGCTCAAGACCCCGGGGTCAGCGAGAGGACTGCTAACCAACACCCGACGGGTGGCGGCGCTGCTGCGCCCTACGTCGGCCGCGCGGACCGCGGCCAACAACTCCGGCACCCGCACCGGGTGCTCGCGCCACCGCGGAAGTCGGTGGGCATCCAGGACAGCACGAGCGACTGAGGTGTCCACCTCTCTGGCGTCAGTGCACCCACCGACCGTTCCGCGTTGTCCTCAGTCGTCGAGCTCGGCCTCTCGCTCGGCAGCAGCCACCTCGCTCGCATTCGGTTGCTCGTCAGCAGTCGCGGTCAGCAGTCGCTCGCTGTAGCCCTGACCGTCCATCCAGGCCAGGACGTCGAGCACGCGCAGAGCCGACACGTCAGCCGGGAGGCCTGCATCGTCGCGCAGCGCGATCAGTCGGTGGTGAAGCGCGCCGTCGTCCGCTAGCAGCGCTGCGTGCAGCGGTCGCCAGAACACTCCCGTCCCACCGGTCAGCGTCGCCTTGATCACGCGGTCGTAGACGGGAATCAGTCGGGGCCGCTTGCGAGCCATCAGCTTGCTGACTTTCGTCGCCCCCAGGCCGCGGACGGCGCGCAGCTCACGCTCGAGCGCCCAGGCGGGCGAGAACCTCTCGCCGTCCAGGGAGGGCTCGTCCACGAGGTCCCGGTCCGGGCCCAGGTCCTGCAGGAGTGCTGAGAGCGTTGCGCGCATCGGGCCGAGGAGCTGGAGCGCAATGTCGGCCGAGACGTTCACCGACAGGAGGGTCAGAGACACGAGGTCGTCGGAGGTGATCTCGTTGGCTTGGTCAGCCCGGGTGCCGCTGGGATCGAAGGTGTCCCACCGGCCACCGGTGTACCCGCCGAGGCCGTCGGCCGACGGGAAGTAGGTGCGCAGGACGCGCAGATCGCGCTCGCGGTTCTCCGGCGTGAGTGATGGGGTCAAGTGCAGCTGTTGATCAGGCACGTGTGGCTCCTGGGTAGGGGACGGACAGGTCGGGGACATTGGTGATGAGGACGTCAGGCAGCGGCGTCTTCCGACGCCTACGCGGCCCCGTAGGCCTGCAGGGCGGCGCGGACCTCCGCCCACTCCCCGGTCGAAGGCATGCGTGCCACCAGGCTGCGGAGATCCTCGGCCAGCGCCGACGTCTCCTCATCGAGCAGGTCGGCGAAACGGACGTCGAGCAACCAGGTGAGGTTGTCCGAGGCGTACATGGCTACGCAGTCGAGAAACACCTCGAGGTTGAGGGCGCGCTCGAACACGCTTGCCCCAGGAAGCGCGCACCACCGGAACATCCCCTCGTACAGCCGGCGACGCAGCGTTGACCCGCTGACGTCGAGCACGGTCCCGAGCGGCGCGTCCTGCCCGCCCTTCTTTTTGCTGCGCTTGCGGTACTGCACGACCTCGTGGACGAGACGCAGCACGTTGTCGTCGGTCATCGACGTCCCCACTACCAGCAGGTGCGTGGTCAGCAGCACGGCTTGCAGAACCGCCCCCGCCGGTCGGGAGGCGCCGTCGTAGCCGGCGAAGTCAGCCCGGGTCAGCACAATCGAAGCCGGCTCATCCACCGATCCGTGCATCTTGAGCAGCCAACGTTGGTCCGGACCCGGGTAGGACGTTGGCAGGACGGCCACCACCTTGTCGTCGGACTCACCAGACCTTGCAACCGCCCGACACGCCAACTCGTACAGCGTGTCGTAGTTGGTGGTGATCGCCTGCTTGCACTGAAGAGCCGAGAGCAGCAGATGGGCCGGTGCCGGGACATCGTGCTTCCTGATGATCGACGCCACGCGGCTTGGAAGGCCCTTTTCCGTCTGCTGCAGGAGCTGAGCGACGTCGAGGTGGCCGAGTTCCTTCACGTCGTCCTGTGCGAGGGCGGGCCCCCCAGCTGCTTCAGCAGATCACCCCACGAGGGCAACCCAGCCGGCATGCTCGCGCCTGCGCCGATGAGCAGCGACAGTGACTGGGCCCGTGCCTTCTCTGCGAGGTCCTTCGCGACGGCCAGAGCATCTGACTGGCCCCTGGGACTTCCATCCACCTCAACGGTGATGGCCGGGAAGTAGGTGCCAGGATCGCGACGCCGCGCGTGCTGCAGGGCGCCGTGCACCGAGCGGTTAGGCGTCACGACAGCGACGTCTACCGGATGCTTACGGACGAACTCCGCACAGGTGGTCAGAGCTGCTGCACCACGGCGCCGGTCTGTCCGTCCATGCCGCCGGCACCGACCCCGACGACGGGGACGAGGACGAGCGGTCGGATTCTCCCCGGGCTCTTCGACTCCCCGCCCGTCAGAGCGCCAGCAACCCGTTGCAGCAGGGCACGCAACCGGGACTGTGCCGTGTCGTCGTCATCGTGCTCGTTCGTGACGTCCAGGAACCAGTACTCCTCACCCACGGGCGCCGACGAGTAACCGGTGGCTTCCCAGTCGGCCGGCTTCCAATCCCGGTGCATGTCGGCGGGCGATCGACCTGTCACGTGCTCCCACTGAGGCTCGACGGTTAACAAGCGATCGGTGGGGATGACAGCGGCGTCCGCGACGACATTGCCGATCTTGCCGAGCAGGACGAACAGGTGCCCCGGTCCCGCCAGGGCCTCGGCCGCCGTCGCAATGGACCGGTCTTGACTCATGTCCTGCTCCTCTGTCGGTGGGTGTGATGGATCTGCGTTCAACCGGTCCCTCAGGAGCGGTGGGCTCGGCCGGACGCAGCCATCTGCACCGCCATCGCCGTGGTCTCGTTGAGGTCCTCAGCAACGTCTCGGAGTGTGACGTCTCCGAGGAGGTAGCGCGCTCCGAAGAGGCACTCACCCGTGAGCTGAGTCTGGCGATCGCCGTAGCCGATGCCGAGGAACGGAGGAGCTCCTTTGTCGAGGATGCCCTGGCGGCCGGCTCGGTCGTGTGCCGACTTGAGGTTGGGCGGGTTGGTGACCCACGGCTTGTCGACCTTCGACATGTGTTCCTGCCACAGCCGCAGGAGCCAGTCCCAGTCGAAGCCTGCCGACGTGGTGACTCCTCCCTGGAGGAGGCAGATGCGCACCGACGGTCCCTTCGGCGCGACCCGCTCGCCGTCCGTTGCAGCGCGGGGCCACAACCGCACCGGGAGGTCCTCCTGGACCTCGACGATCACCTCGTAGCCCTCACGCCCGGTGGGGATGCGTAGCGTCGTGACCCAGCTCCTTCCCCCGGAGGCAGGGTGCAGCCTCTTCTCCCCCACAGCTGGTTCGCCAACGGCTCCGAAGACCCAGGCCTGCCGCGCCCTGAGAGCGAGGGCGAAGTCCTCACCTGCACCGAGGCTGCACCACCGCAGGTCGGCTGACACCGCGGGGAGTGCCGTCGACAGGTGGTTGAGAGCGGCTCGGGCAAACGTCGACACCCAGACGTCCGCGCTCTCGGCGTAGGCAGCCAGCACCTTCTCCCAGAACAGCTGAAGCCACGGCGAGTCTGCCGGGAGGTGCAGCGGCAACCGCCCGAGGGTCAGGAGCACCGTGCGCGCCCCGTCCCAACCCTCCTTGGTGATCGTCTCCTCGTACCGCTCGAGCTGTTGCTTCCCCAGACCGGACAGGATCTTGACCTCGATCACCGCGAGCACGGTGCCGTCTGCGGTGCCCACGACGAGGTCGGGACGATTGGGGCCCGACGTCACCTCGCGCCGGACGACGAGCGGACCACCCTCCGTCAGTCCGAGGACTGCCCTCGTGATGACTGGGTCGCTTTCCATCAGGCTGGCGAGAACGTTGGACCAGTCGTTCTCGTTGTTCAAGCTGAGCAGGTGCCTCACCTGCGGCAGCGCGGTCGGCGCGTTCAGCGTCCCGCCTCCTCGACATCGACGGCCACCGCGGTCTGCGGGTGCAGGAACAGCAACACGGTCCTGACGGCCGTGCCGGTCGCCGCCTCGAGACACGAGCGATACGCCCTCATCTGCGGGGCGTAGTACGTCACCCGGGAGTCGATGCCTCCCGGGGGCACGGCATCGGTCTTGTAGTCGACGACGACCAGCGTCCCGTCGTCCTCACGGAAGATGAGGTCGACGTAGCCCTCGAGGACACGACCGTCGTCCTGCACGGTGCCCACGTAGCTCTCCTGCCAGTGCTCTCGGGCGGCGGCTCGCTGAACCAGCTCGCTCCCCAGCGCCGAGCGGACGAGGTCCCGCACTAGGTCGGCCTGCCCGAGGACGCCCTCGGCCAGCACCTGCGCCTCGACCGCCGCCTCGAGTCCGGCACCGGTGGCCAGGTCGACGCTCTGCAGCACCCCGTGGACCGCACGCCCGACCGCCGAGCCATAGCGACCCTTGGACCAGGGCGGCAGCTCGAGGTCCCGCGGCCCCTTGGCCATCCCGTCGGGTGCCTCGGTGGCGCCGAGCTCGACCTCCGGTTCGGTGCCCTCCAGGCCGGACGCACTGACCGTGTGGACGGTGGCGCTCTCGTCCCGCGCAGCCTGCACTCCGGCCAGCCACTCGTCCCAGTCCGGTGGTGGCTCAACACGAGGCGGCGAGGCTGGACCGTCCTCGGGCTGCGCAGCGCCGGAGAAGTGGTGGGCCCCGAAGCCGGCGGCTCCTGCGTCGGCCAGCAGGCTGGCGGCCGTAGTCTGGCCGGGCCTGCGGTGCAGAGAGACGACCAGGTGGTCCCGGGCACGAGTCGCTGCGACGTAGAGCAGCCGTCGCTTCTCCAGGCCGTCCATCTGCTCGTCCACGGGCGCGGCCTCGGCGAAGTCGTCGGTCTGCACCTGGGACCCGAACCTCACCTGGTAGCCGCCGTCACGCCAGAGCAGCCGGACACCGCGAGGCGTCATCGACTGCGAGCTCAACCCGGACACCACGACGATCGGAAACTCCAGCCCCTTGGCGGCGTGGATCGTCATGGCGTGCACGGCGTCGCTGTCGGTCTCGGGCAGCACGGCCTCGGCGACCCGCGTCGCCTCCTGCGCCTGGAAGGCCGCCCACGCCAGGTAGGCACGGAGCCCGCCCGAAGACACCTCCTGCCAGGCGCGCGCCTGGTCGACCACGAACCGCACACGTCGCCAGACGTCACGGCCACGTGGCCGCGCGGCAGCGACCTCCATCATCCGTCGGTCGGCCACCAGCGCGGCCAGCACCTCGCTGGGTTGCAGCCACCGCGCCCGCCGCGCCAGGCCACGCAGGTAGGACAGCGCCGATCCGACCGGGCCGTCGGCAAGGGGGTGCTCGTCCTGCAGCCGCGACCAGATCCGGATGCGGCCGCCAGCGTGACGCCAGTGCCACAGGTCGTCGTCCCCGCACCCGAAGAGGGGTGACCGCAGGGCCATTACGAGAGACAGCTCGTCGGTGCTGTCCGCCACCGCCCGTGCGGCGGCGAAGAGCTCACGAATCTCTTCGCTCTGGTAGACCAGCGAGCTCGCCTCCGCCCGGAAGGGGATCCCGGCCCCGTCAAGCGCGTCCTCAAGAAATGGCAGCGACGTCCGCGCCGGCACGAGCACGGCGATGTCGCGGTGCTCGGCGGCGCGCCAGCCGCCCTCGGCTCCGAGCCTGGCGTCCCACACCTGCCAGCCGTCACGGAGCGCCCGCTGGACCGCGGCAGCCACGTCGGCGGCCTCGCGGCGACGGATCTCGTCTGCGTTCGGCTTGTCCTCGTGCGCCTCCACCCCTAGAACGGTCACCGCAGGTCCTTCAACCGCGTCCCAGCGGTGCGGAGCCAGTGGCTCGTAGGAGGGTTGACCCTCGCCTCCTTCGATCAGCGAGACGAACACGCCGTTCACCCACTGCAGCACCGGCGCGACGGTGCGAAAGTTCGTGTACAGCGTCAGCCGCCTCCCGAGGCGGCGCTCCGCCTGCAGGTAGGTGGCGATGTCTGCTCGTCGGAAGCGGTAGATCGACTGCTTCGCGTCGCCCACGAAGAAGAGCCGTCCCTCGGGCACAGCGACGTCCTGCCAGTTGTCCTGCTCCGCGGCGGCCCCGGCGGCGATGCGGACGGCGAGCTCGATCTGAATCGGGTCGGTGTCCTGGAACTCGTCGAGCAGCAGCCGTTGGTACTGCTGGTGCATCGCGTCCCGGACCGCGGGCTGCTGCCGCAGCAGCTCGCGGGTCAGCACGAGAAGATCGTGGAACTCCAACCGCCCCTCACGACGCCGCTCCTCCGCCGCGGCGAGCACCTGCTGGCCGGCCCACCGTACGAGGATCCGCAGGCACCGGTCGACCACGACGGCCACGACCTCGCCAGCCAGGTCTCGCACGCCCGCCCCACGGGCTCGTACCTCAGCCACGTCGACGCCCCACGACTTCTTCTTCCCCTGCGTGAAGGAGATCTGGGAGATCCGGCGCAGCCCGCCCAGGCGGACGCGGACGTCATCGGTGGCGGCGAGGAGCGCGAGCTCCTCACGCAGGGTCTCGAGGTGGGCTAGCAGCCGGTCCTCGTCGTCGGTGCAGTGCCCGGACAGCGCCACCACCGCGTGGGCGTCCGCCAGGAGGCCGTCCAGCTCCGGCACCTCGAGCACCGTAGGTGGCTGGTCGATGATGCGCTCCTGGATCAGGTCCCAGTCGTTGCCCAGCGCCCGCACCAGGGACCGGATGTGGTCGAGCTTCACCCCCAGCGCGAGCGCGAGGAGGAGCGGCTCGGCCACCTCGTCGTCGTCCAGGAGCACCCGCTGCAGGGTCGACCAGCGGTCGGCGAAGGCGACGCTGGAGCCCACCTCGTCCAGCACCTCGATGACCGGCGGCAGACCGGCCTCGATCGGGTAGCTGGCGAGGATGCGCTGGGCGAAGGAGTGCAGGGTGCCGATCGCGGCCGTGTCGAGGTCGTCCAGCGCCTGCTGCGCGCGGGCGTGGGTCGGCTCGCCGGCGTCCTGGCCGATCGGCTCGAAGCGCCCACGGAGCCGGTCCCGGAGTTCGGCGCCAGCCTTCTCGGTGAAGGTCACCGCAGCGACCTCGGCCAACCGGACGCCGTCCTCGAGGACCAGCGTCGTGACTCTGTCGACGAGGGCTTGCGTCTTACCCGATCCGGCGCCGGCGTTGACGAAGAGGGTCTGGTCGGTGGCCGTGCGGATGGTGTCGCGAGCCAGGTTGTCAGCGGGCGTCATGACGCGTCTCCTGTGGTCGCGGGCTCCAGCAGCCCGACCAGCTCCGCCAGGGCCGGGTCGGTCCGCTTACGTTGCCATCGGTCGCGGTGCGGGCCGTACCCCACCCCGTCTGGGTTGCAGTAGCGGCAGGCGATCCATCCGTAGTCGTCGTCGACCGGCGGGCGGACCGGGAACAGCCCGTTCGCGATCGAGCGCACGAGGATGTCGAGGACCCGGGCGTACTCGGACTCGACCTCCGGCGTGAGCGAGATCCGTCGCCGACCGTGGTTGCGCATCACGAACCAGTAGCTGGCCTCGACCGGTGTGGCGCGGTCGGCCAGCTGCTCGCGGGCGGCGTAGCCGTAGACCGGCAGCTGCAGCCTGGTCCCGCCGGCGAGGGGGTTGTCCTGGGTAATCGCCTTGTACTTGCGGTCGCTGCCGGTCTTGATGTCGGTGACGTACAGCCGCCCGTCAGCAGCCTGGTCCACCTTGTCGGCGCTCCCTCGCATCCGCAGACGACCCTCCGGGAGGGCCACCTCGACCGGCTCAGGGCCACCGTGTCCCATGCCGAAGGCCAGCTCGCTCCTGACCACTCGGGCACCGGTGGTGGCGCGCTCCTCCTCATCCTCGGCCAGCAGCTCGGCCATGGCCTGCCGGATGGCGGTCTGGTCCCGTTCCCACAGCCGCGGGTGTCCGGTGAGGCCACGCGCCTGCATCCGCTGGGCCCGTTCTGTGGTGATGGCGTCCAGCCGCTGCCGCTGCTCGAGGCTCCACGGTTCACCGAACCCTGGGAGTCGGCCCTCGAACTCGTGGATGAGCTGGTCGAGGCTCTCGTGCACCAGGGTGCCGAGGTCGAGCGGGGAGATCTGCACGACGTCCTCGGGCACCTCCACCGGGCGGACACCCAGCAGTCGTTCGACGAAGAAGGCGTGCGGGCAGTCAGCCAGCTGCTCGAGCCGCGTCGGGGAGACCGGGGTGTCGTCGTGGGCGTAGTCGGGTAGCCCTGCGGCTCCCGCGAGGTGCCCGTCGAACCGGGTGAACGCCGTTCCGGCGCGGGCATCAGCCAGCTCCGTCGCTGACGCGACCACCACGTCATGCAGGCCACCGGCTGCGGATGCCCGGATCCGCCACTCCTGTTCGGTAGCCAGCTGCGCAGCACCCATCAGCTGTCCGGCGAACGACCCGGAGGAGGTGAGGGCGCTGTCGTACTCGCCGGCCTCCCACCCTGTGGCCGAGAGCATCGGCTCTCCGCTGAGGTGGCGGAGCGTGGGGAGCAGCCAACGCAACGGGAGGCGACGGGTGGAGCGGCGAAGGTCACCACGAGGGAAGCTGACGACCGCCTCCGGGGCGCTCGCCAAGGCGATCAGCAGATGGCGGTGCCGCTCGTCCATCCGGTCCCGGATACCGCGGAGCATGTCTGGTGCCGCCGCGCGCGCGGCCGCGGGCAGCAGGGCGTCCTCACGCTGCCGGCCGGGGTACAGGTCCTCGCTGAGCCCGACCAGGAAGACGTGGTCGAGGTCGAGACCGACCGCCGCCGACAACGGCGCGACGAGCACGCCCTCGCCGAAACGGCCGACCCGAGGCAGTGCGCGTCCCAGCTCCAGCGTGAGCAGGTCACGCAACGCAGCCAGCGAGACGTCACCGGCGACCCGGTCGAGCTCGCCCAGTCCACGCAGCGTGGAGGTGATCGCAGCTGCGGCGTACTGCTCCTCGACCGGCAGCTGCTGCAGCTCCGCCTGCTCACCCACGAGAGTGGTGAAGAGGTTCAGGCACCACGCGCTCAGCTCCGCCCACGACGTCAAGGAGTCGGCGTGTGCGAACCCGGTCCGCAGCCCGACGGCGAACTCGCGCAAGGCCTCGGCTTGATCGGCGTTGCGTCGTGCGCCCTCTCCCGAGCCGGGACCTTCTTCTTGGTCCAGCTGGTCGGCCTCGGTCCGACGGTCGGCGGCGTAGAGCTCCAGCCGTTGCTGCCAGTCGTCCCCTCGCACCACGCCGGCGCTGCGGGAGATCCGCTCCCAACCGGTGAGCGGGATGGATCTGCCGGCGAGGTCGCGTGTGGGCGCATGCGCAACCGCGTCGAACAAGGCACCGCGGGCGACGTCGTCAGCCGGGAGCGCGAGGACCTCCAACAGGATCCGAGCCACCGCGCGCTCCTGCACCGGTCGACTGCCTGGGCCGTTGACCGACACACCCGCCGCGGCCAGGTGCTCGTGCAGCAGCCGCGCGTAGGGGGCGCGGGCGGAGTACAGCACCGCCACCCGGTCCGCTCGCGTCGACTGCAGCGTGGTGACCACCTCCCGCACCACACACCGAACTTCGTCGTCGGAGTCGGAGCTGGTCATCACCCGGTCAGCCGTGGCCTGCTCCACGTCCTCCCCTCCTGGCGCCGCGCCCAGCTGCTCCAGCGCCCGATGCAGAGCGGCGTCCGGCCGCGGGACGCCGGTCAGGGCCGCGACGACGTGAAGCCGGCCGGCGTCGGCCACGGCGCGGAGCAACCGCAGCTCACCGGGCTCCGGCGTCTGGGGCAGGTACAGCACCACCTGAGTGCGGAGGTCGGAGCCGAGGACCACGTCGGTCGCCGTCTCCAAGAGCGTCTCGGTGTCGTACCAGTCGTCTGCGAGCCGGGACTCCATCGCCGCCTGCACGTCGACCACCTCACCGGTGACCCTCGACGTCACCGCCACGGCCTGCCTGGCAGCGACGGGCAGGGGCCGCAGCTCGTCGTAGGCCTCAGCTACGGCACCGAGGGTGGCGGGGTGGTCGGCCACCGTGGCCAGCGAACTGGCCAAGTTCGACCGCAGCACCGCGCGTGCGGTGGCGGCTAGAACCGACCTGGTGGTCGGGCGGCGGCCACGCATCCGTGGCCCTGCCAGCTGCTCGGCCCAGCGGGGCACCGTGCTGACGGCGACGGCGGCCACACCCGGACTTCCGGCCACACCCTGAGCGAGGAAGCGGCGCGCGACGAGACCGGCGATGTTGCTGGGTGCCAGGACGACCACGGGCACCATTGCGTCACCCGCCTTGAGCTCACCGACGACGTGCGCCAGCCGCTCCAGAGCCGGGCGACCGTAGGACGTGTACTCGACCCTCACGCGGCTCCTCCGCCTGTCGTCATCGTCTCGGCCGAGCGCAGCCGGTGCCGCACACCGTCACCACCGACTGTCTCCACCAGCTCCCGAGGGCCAACCACCACCAGCAGCGAGCGGGCCCGGGAGAGACCGGTGTAAAGCATCTCGCGCGCTCGCTCGGGCTGCTTGAAGCCGTTGACCACCAGCACGACGACCGGACGCTCGAGCCCCTTGAACCCGAGCACGTGGCCGTAGAAGACGTCCTCGCCGGAGAAGAAGTTGTCCCAGTACGCGGCATGCCCGACGGCTTCGATGTCGTGTACCTGCGCGGGGTGGCGCCGCTGGGTGGTCAGCAGCGCCACGTGACCGGGCTCCCACCCCTCGTCCAGCAGCGACTCGACCACCTCGTCTGCCACCTCGATCGCCTCGTCCACCGACGCCTCGACCAGCCTCACCGGTGGGCCGTTCAGTCCCCGCGGGTCCGTCGTGCTCCCCGCGAGGGACCCGAAGAGCTGGGCGATCTGCCGAGTCGACCGCAGGTTGCCGGAGAGGGTGAAGGGAGCCAGCTCGATCGGCACCTGTCCGTTCCGCGGGAAGACCCGCTGGGCGTCGTCCATGAAGGCGAACAGGCCACCGCGCTCGGGGTCACGCAGGCACTTCAGCAAGGACGGCCACCACAGCTCCCCGAAGTCCTGCGCTTCGTCGACGACGACCGAGTCGAACAGCTCCTCCTGCGGCCTCGTCTCGGCGAGCTCTCCGAGCCGCAACGGCAGCCGTCGCTCCCAGTAGTCGGGGTCGTCGTCGGCCCCCGGTTCCGCTCCCCACCGCTTCGGCAGGTCGTGGAACAGGCCGACATAGGCGGGCGGACGCCGCCAGCCGGCGGTCATGCGCTCCAGGTAGCGACCGAGGCCGCGCGAGTAGCAGAGCAGGGCGACCCGCTCCCCTGCGTCGACCCGTCGTCTCGCCTGCTGCAGCGCTAGGTAGGTCTTGCCCGTGCCCGCGCCTCCGACGATGCGCATCCGTTGCTGGTGGGCGAGCACGTCGAGCATCCGCGCCTGCTCGGCGGTCAGGCGGTCGGCGTGGTCGGTGTGCTCGGCGGCCAGCGCCACCTGCTCGACGTGACTCGGGAAAGCGTGGTCGACGATGTCGATGAGGTCGTCGCGACCTTGTTCGTCGATGGGCGAGCGGCCACCCCCCGCTTCCCACAGAGCCCGCTCCACCTGCTCAGCGGCGGTGCCGCCCTCGAGCTCGCTCCGTGTGAGCAGCATGCTGGGGTGCAGGTCGAGGCTGCCTCGCCACTCCCCTTGCAGGTAGGTGTGAGGGAACGCCACCATGGTGACGATCCGGCTCGCGGCCATCGCGACGTCGCGGGTCTTGAGCAGGTCGATGAGCAGGTGCCGGGTTCGGTTGGCCTGCCGGACCGGGTTGATCACCCGGCCCGAGGTGTTGCCCTGCAGCCACTCGCCGTCACGGCGGCGGATGCGGCCACCCTTCACCTCGAGCACGGCGATGCCCCTCCCCGGCCAGGCCACCAGCAGGTCGATCTCCGCCTCGGTGCCGCGCGAGAAGAGCTCGACCCCGGCGAAGAGGGCAGCTTCGTCAGGCAACGTCTCGACGAGGGCGCGCCAGACCGCCTCCTCACCGCCGCTGTCGGCGTCGAACAGCGGTGTCCGAGGGATCAGCCGGGGCGCCACGCAATATGTCTACCGGACGGCACTGACAACTGGCCAGGGTCGAGCAGCCGTCCTGGACAGCTCGACGACCACCGCACCTGCTGGTGCGGGCGCCGACACATACGGTGCTCGCTACATGGCGCACTCCAGCATCCTGGCTCTCAGAGCGACACCGACGCCGCACGCTCCCACAGCCGTCCCGAGCTCCTCGTCGACGGCAGCGCCTGGGCGACCGCGGCCTGCGCCTCCTGCGCCGATCGTCCGAGCCGTCGCGCGTAGGCCACCGCGACGGCCGGCGTGCGCTGCTCGGCGGCCACGCAGTGCACCAGGACGGTCCGCCCCTCCGCGCGCAGATCGGCGACCACGGACGCGGTGTCGGCGAGCACGAAGTCGAGATGGGGGTTGTCGGCAGGGTCGTCGGAGTCGAGCAGCCAGACCTCGACGTGGTCCTCCTCCCGGACTCCCGCCGCAGGCACCTGGTGGAAACCGAGCCGACACAGCGACACCACCGCGTCACCGGCCTGACCCAGGTCCCCCACCGTCCCGAGCAGCACGCCGGCGTCATCTGGGTGCGGTACTGCCGTCCAGCCTGGCTCGGCGTAGGGCATCCGCGCCACGCCCGGCCACCCAGCGGAGTCAGGTCGACCTCCCACCCCGGTCAGCACCGACAACGTCACCAGGTCGCGGACCCGCACGCCCGGCCAGCCGTGGACCTTCCGCCGCCACCGGGCCGGCACGGCCGAGACACCCCAGTACGCGCCCAGCAGACCGCCGGCGATGGCGGCGACGGTGTCGGTGTCGTGCCCGATCCTGATGGCCGTCTCCAGGACGTGCTGCAGGTGGAGGCATCCGAAGCTGCCGGCCGCCGGCTCCTCGGCCGGGACGGGAGTGTGCACGATGCTCGACCAGGCCGCCTGCAGCGCGGTCACCGTCCACCCGTTGCGGAGGAATCGCGAGGGCTGCTCCTGCGTGGCCTCGTCCAGGAGAGCCCGCCAGCGGTCGCGCTGCCCCACCGGCAGCAGGTCCAGGCCGGAGTGGACGTCCAGCTCGCGGTCCACGACCGCCCGGCGGACCGCCTCCGACCACAGCACGCAGGAGGCCACGGCATCGGGGTCCGGGTGCGTCAGCGCGGCCACCGCCGCCGCCGCGTCGGCAGTGAGCCGGCGGTCGTCCAACCGCGTGAGCCCGACCACGGCGGTGCGCATCAACGCACCGTTGCCGGCCCCGCCCCGCGGGTGCACAGCGAGGTCGCGTCGCGCTGCCTCGGTCATCCGACGCCCGACCGGGCCTTCGGTCCGAAGAGCCGCCCCCAGCACCCGGGCGGTCTGGTTGCCGATGTCCGTGGCACCCAGCCGTTGCCACTCCAGGAACGCGGTCGCCACCTCGTCCAACGCGGCGTCGCTGGTCAGGTCGGCGCCGGTGGCAGCCACCTGGGCGATGCACACCGCCATCTGGGTGTCGTCGCTGAACTCACCGGGGGCGTAGGCACCCAACCCTCCCCCGAGCATGGTCGGGTGCTCGCCCAGGGCCCGGCTCCCGAACTCGTACGGCACCCCCAGCGCGTCGCCGCACGCCTGCCCGACCAGCACCCCTGCCATCCGATCTCGATCCATACCGACACCCCGTTTCTATTGTCAGGATAACAATATAGCGCTGCGGTGCAGCAGCCGCTCCGAGCAACACGGGCGTGTGCTGGCGAGGCGACCTTCCGCGGACGTCACCCACCTCGACCCATCAGATTGCGGCCGACGCCGACGACGCCCTCTTGCTGCGCGTGTTCGCAGCGCCCCGGTCTCGGGCGTGCCTCCGGCACTGCGGTCGAGGAGACATAGCCTTGCCGACGTGGCGCTCCAGTCGGACTTCTTCCCCTTCTACGTCACCGTCGACGTGGTGGTCCTGACCCTCCGCGAGGACGTGCTGCACGTGCTGCTGGTGGAGCGGGGAAGCAAGCCCTACCTGGGCGAGCTGGCACTGCCGGGCGGTTTCGTCCAGCCAACCGAGGACCTCGAGCCGGCGGCGTTGCGGGAGCTCCGAGAGGAGACCGGGATCTCGCTGCGGCCGCGCTACCTGGAGCAGCTCTCCAGCTACGGGGCCCCCGACCGCGACCCGCGCCACCGGACTATCAGCATCGCCTACCTGGCCGTGCTCCCTCGGCTGCCGGAGCCGACGGCGGGTACGGATGCACGGGCGGCCGGGTGGTACTCCCTCGAGGAGGTCGCGGATCGGGCGCTGGCTTTCGACCACCGCGACATCTTGGAGGACGGCCTCGAGCGGGCCCGCGCGAAGCTCGAGTACACCTCGCTCGCCACCGCCTTCTGCGATCCGGAGTTCACCGTGGCCCAGCTACGTCGCGTGTACGAGGCGGTGTGGGGACGTCCGCTCGACCCAGGCAACTTCCATCGCAAGGTTTTGGCGTCCCCCGGCTTCGTCGAACCGACCGGCAGGGTCCGATCGGGCGGGCGAGGTCGACCGTCGCAGCTCTACCGCGCAGGAGAGGCCGCGGTTCTGCATCCACCTGTGCTCAGGTAGCCCATCGACATCCAGCGAAGACCGCACCGAATGGCCCGGTGCTGGGCTTGGATGACGCCCATGGACCTCACCCCCACGATTGCCCCGGTATCCGCGTCGATCGCGTGGATCCTGCCGGTTCCGCAGGCGGTCACGGCTGCGGCGATCCATCACGAGAAGTGGGGCGAGCTCGACCAAACCAAGGGCTGGGATCTGGCGGAGATCGACACCAGGTGGTGGCACGGACGCCAGCCGACGGCTGCGGTCCGGGACCGGGCGTCCTGGTTCGTCCGCAGTCGTCTGGCGACCGCGGTCACCGCCGACGCCCACAGCCTCATCTCCTTGCGCCCGGGGGGCCTGCCCAGCCTGGCGGCCGCTGGCGTCTGTGTGGCCGCGATAGAGCTGCGGCGTCACACCGACGGCGTGGACCTGGACGCTGTCTGCCTGCACCTCAACCTCGACGGCGACGCCCAGCAGCGTCCGGACCTCGTGGCCCAGCTGCTGCGTCGCCCGGGGCGTGCGTGGCACCTCGCGGGACCCGATGTGGACAGGAACGCCTTCCTGCACGACGTCGAGCAGCTGCTCGGCGACCACGGCCTGGTTGCCAAGCTGACCCAGGGCGGCTACCTGTACTGCGGCAAGGGCAGTCGCAGCGAGGTCCGACCGCAGATCCTGACCCACCTGATCCTCAACGGTGAGGTTCCGCCACCTCCGCTGCTGCAGGACTACCAGAACTGGGACGTGCATCAGCAGTGGGCCTACGCCCTGGCCAGTGGAGCGAACGCCGAGCTCTACTTCCGGCTGCCGCCGGATCGGCGGGAGGCAGCGGAGGCCTCGACCACGTGGCTGGGTCACACCATGATCCGCTCGGAGCAGGACGGAGCGGCCTTCATCTCCACTCGTGAGGTCGACCGCCCGAGCGTGGAGAACGTCGACACCCAGCTGCTGGTCCACGGCCGCTTCCTCGACCTCACCGTCTTGGCCATGCGCCAGCAGTTCTTCCTCGAGCGTCACGCCAACGAGCTGGTCGAGACCGCTCGAACCTTCGGCGGAGCGGACGAGCACGACGACCTCGGCGAGGTCATAGGGCACGAGGAGCGCCTGCTCCGCTTCCGCAATCGCCTTTGGTTCACCGGGGTCCCGTCCCGACCGGAAGGGACCGCGGTCCTGCGTCTGCTGCAGAGCCAGTACGGGTCTCCTGAGCTGCTCGACGACATCGCCGGGGAGCAGGCGGATATGGTGCGGATCCTCGAGCTCCGCGACAGCCGTCGGCGGCGTATCGCCGGGGAGCGGGCGGAGGAGTCACGGCGCCAGCAGACCGAGCTGACCCAGCGCCAGCAGGACGAGCAGCAACGGACGAGGCAGGTGGTCGAGACCGGCGTGGCGCTGCTCACGCCACCGGCGGTCCTCTCCGGACTCGCCGCGCTGCTGGTGGATCCCAGCTGGCGGTTGTTCCTGGGGACGTTTCTGGTGTCGCTCACCGTCGTGGTCCTGGCTCTGCTCTTCCTCCGCTCGCGCCGTAGCTAGCACCGTGCGAGCTCCGGACCGAACCGGCCGGGCTTCGGGGCGAGCGCGACCCCGGGCTGCCCGACAACGGTGCTACGCGACCCGGACGAGCCGATTCTCAGGAGCGGCCGGTCCTCGAGGTCCGGCGTCAGGACGCCGATAGCAGCTCGCGGTTCAACTGGTCCGCAGCTGCGACCACCACCTCGGGACTCAGCAGCGTCGGCCCCCTCAGGCGTCTCCGCAACGACCGCGGGGCCAGCAGCTGCACCCGGCCGACACAGCGCCGCACAGCGCCGATCGACCAGTTCCCGTTGACGAACAGCAGCACCGGCTGCACCCTGACGGGCACCGTCGTCGCGTCGAGCAGTCGCTGCACCGCCTGCGCCTGACGATCCACCGCCTCCGCCAGCTTGGTGGATCGACGTCCGCCCACCCACAGAGACGGGGAACCCGTCCACCGACCGCGTACCTCGATGCGACCGCGGTAGTTCTTGGCGTCGACCACGAAGACTCCGCTGCGACACACCACCACGTGGTCGAGGTTGGCCCGGGAGCCGGGAAACCTGCGGTCGTGCAGCACGCGCGCGCCGGGCTCCGCGGCGACCAGCTGGTCGAGCAGCTGACCGACGAACCGCTCCCCCTTCGCCCCTCGTGCCCATGCCCGCACGTGCTGCGGCTCGCCGACCAGAGCCAGCACGACGGGCGCGAGGTAGCCGAACCGGTCACGCACCCGCTGGCGGTAGCGAGCTCGCCTGCGTCGGTACTCCTCCTGGGCGGAGCCGCCTGCCGCGGCCTGGACAGCACTCGAACACCCTGTCCGGCCGGCCTCCGCCACCATCTCCGGTGGCGCACTGGCCCCTGACGCCTCCGGGGCGATCGATGGCGCCGGCAGAGAGGGCTCGGCTGGAGCCTGGACGTCCGGCCTGACCGGCTCCGAGCACGGCAGGCACCAGATCAGTCGAGAACTGGAGTCCCGCATCGCACGGGCGCCCGGAGGCAGGCCTGTCGTACACGAGACACAGACGCCGGGGTAACGCAGCACAAGCTGCTTCGTGGTCACGCGCCCAAGGGTGCCCGACGTCAGGTCCGGTGGGCGTGTTGCAGAGGCAGGGCCCTGACGACCTTCTCTTGCGCATGTGCAGCAATTGCATACACTTGCCGTATGCACGAGGACATCACTCTCATGGACGCCGCCGTGGCGGCCCTGGAGTCCGCCGCCCGGGATCTTGCGACTGACGACCATGCCGTCGCGCTGGCGGCTCTCTCCTCGGCTCAGCACAAGATCGACGCCTTGATCGACGAGATCGCCGCCCACGGCGTCCTCGCCGGGCAGTCTGTCCGCTCGTTGGCCGAGGCCGCCGGCGTCGCCCCGAACACGTTGTCTCCGCGACTGGCCCGCACGACAGTTCTCGGGGGCTACGCCGAGCACGGGCGGGTCGGAGCAGAGGGCATCGCCCGGGCCCGCTACGACTTCCGTACCGGGCAGTACCAGCCGTCTGAACCCGCCGCCCCGCTCACCTTCCGCGCTCGACGTTCACGAAAGGACCGCTCATGACCGATCCGACCTTCACCCACCTGGCGATGCTGCTCGACCGCTCGGGCTCGATGCAGGCCATCAAGACCGCCACGGAACGGGGCTTCGACGCCTTTGTCGCCGAGCAGCGTGCGCAGCCAGGCCTCTGCACCATGACGCTGGCCCAGTTCGACTACGAGTACCAGGAGGTGTTTCGCGACCTCGACATCGCCGACGTGCCCCCGCTGGAGCTGGCTCCCCGTGGCAGCACCGCTCTGCTCGACGCCATCGCGAGGCTGGTGCACACGACGGGCGAGCGCTTGGCCGCGCTGCCTGAGCACGCACGGCCCGGCAACGTGGTGGTGGGCATCATGACCGACGGCCACGAGAACTCCAGTCGCGAGTACACCCACCCGGCGATCAAGGCGTTGATCAGCCAGCAGGAGGAGGTCTACGACTGGACGTTCCTGTACATGGGCGCCAACCAGGACGCGATCGAGGTGGGCGAAGAGCTCGGCGTCGACCCCCGGCGCTCGATGACCTACACCGCCGCCGGCACCGGCGCTGCCTTGGGAGCCACGGCGGCGATGGTGTCGCGGATGCGAGAGGCCCGCGCCGGCGGTCTGCCTGCCCGGCAGGTGCGGGAGGACACCGGCTACACGCAGTCCGATCGCGACCAGGCGGGCCGCTGACGGCCGACGCCGGTGGGGGAGCCTGCAGCAGCTCGAGCCAACGGGTGCGTGGAGGGACGCCCTGCTGTCCACGGACCGCGAGGCAACGGTGGTGACGCACGATGCGGGGCTTCCGTCCCTCGACCGCCGGCAGCGTTCTGGCCCCCTCCCGGGCGGAGGTGGTGGACTCGCTAGATTCACCACCTCAGCGCCGAGAGGAGCTCGCATGGCCGCCATGCACACGCTGATCGCGATCATCGCCGTCGTCGTGCTGATCATCCGGTTCAAGGTCGACCCGGTGATCGCGCTGGTGCTGGCCTGCCTGTACCTCGGCCTGGCCGCCGGCGTGGGGGTGGAGGGCACGGTCACCGCCATCACCGAGGGCTTCGGCTCGATCATGGTCGAGGTCGGTCTGCTGATCGGGTTCGGCGTGCTGATCGGGTCGCTGCTGCACTCGATGGGCGCGTTCAGCAAGCTGGTCAACGGGCTGCTGCGCGTGGTGGGCGCCCGGCGCCTGCCCTACGCGATGGCCGCCGCGCTCTCCACGATCTTCCCCTCGATCTACGTCGACGTGCAGGTGGTGCTGGCCTCCCCCATCGCCCGTTCGGCGGCCCCGCACATCGGCCGTCGCGGCCTCGGCTACCTGGCGGGCGCGATCGGCACCGGCATCTTCTCGGGCTACGTCTTCGTGGTCCCGGGGCTGGCGGCGGTGTCCATCGCCGGCCTGATCGGGGTGCCGCTGGGCAGCTGGCTGCTGTTCGGGCTCGTCTTCGGCCCGGTCACAGCGGTTCTCACCACGCTGCTGTTCGCGCTGCTGGTGCGGATGGGGCTGTGGAAGCCCGACACGGACGAGGTCGACGAACCGACCGCCGCCGAGGTCGAGGAGGCCGAGGCCGAAGCCGCCGCAGAGGCCGGGCCGAGCGCGTCGGAGCGCCGGCTGCCGCCGCTCAAGGTCTCGCTGCTGCCGGTGGTCGTCCCGCTGCTGCTCATCGCCGCCGGCGCGTTCGCCGAGCTCTTCGGCCTCGCCGACCGGGTCGCTGGCATGATCGGTAGCGCCGGCTCCATCGCTCGCTTCGCCGTCTCCTCGCTGCAGCTGCTCAGCGACCCGAACATCGCCCTGTTCGTCGGCCTGCTCGGCGCGTTCCTGCTGGCCCGGCGTGTGCTGCGCGAGTACCGCACCTCCGAGGCGCTCAAGAAGGGCTTCCACACCACCGGCGAGATCTTGCTGATCACCGGCGTCGGCGGCTCCCTCGGGGCCGTCATCGAGGCTACCGGGCTGGATCAGATCCTCGGCGGCCTGTTCACCGCCGACGCGAATGCGCCGCTGGTCCTGCTGGTGCTGCTGGCCTGGGCCGTCGCCGCCGTGCTGCACGCGGCCATCGGTTCGGTGTCGGTCGCCGCCATCACCGCGGCCGGCATCATCGCGCCCGTCCTCGGCCAGCTGGAGATCTCGCCCATCGCCATCGGCCTCGCCATCGCGTCCGGCTCGTTGTGCGCCCTGCACGTCAACAGCAACTTCTTCTGGATGTTCAGGTCGCTGCTCGGGCTCACCACGCAGGGCGCACTCAAGTCGCTGACCCTCGTCACCACGCTGTCGTCGATCATCTCGCTGCCGATGGCGCTGGCGGTGGCCCTCCTCACCTGAGCCCGTCGAGTCAGGTCCGAGGACCCGCAGAGTTCACCGGGAGCAGCCAGGACTGCACCCGCTCCTGACCCCTCGGCGTGTTCGGCTGAGCCCACCCCCTACAGGAGAGGCTCCACCAATGAGCGACACCCCCATCCCCCTGAGCCGCCGGCGCGCGTTCGGCGTCACCGCAGCACTCGGCCTCGGCGTGGGTCTGGCGGCCCTGCCCGACCTGGCCGACACCGCCGCCGCCATGCCCCCGATCCCCGAGCCCACCATCCCCGACCGCAAGGTGCTGGCGTACCAGTACCGGCGGCAGGCCACCCAGAACTGGTGCGCCCCGGCGTCGGCCCGGATCGCCCTCACGGCCAGGGGCAAGTACCCGACGCAGGACGCCCTGCGTCGCCAGATGGGCGTCGGACCTCAGGGCAGCCACGGCCTGCAGGACCCCCAGGAGATCGCCAAGACCCTCAACGAACGGCTGGGCCTGGTGGGCAAGTCGTTCCGCTACCGGCTCTACATCCCGCCGGCCGGCACGCTGAAGGAGCGGCTGCGCCGGCGCGTCGAGGTCAGCATCTTCAACGGCTATCCCGTGGTCATCAACATGAACCAGGTCGCCGGTGACTCCTACAGCGCCGGCCACTACATCGCGATCGTCGGCTACGACCAAACCCGCTACAAGGTCGCCGACCCGGACGAGCCTGCCCGCAACGGCGTCTGGTACCACCAGGACAAGATCGTCACCTGGAACAAGCTGAACCGCTTCACCGCCTTCGGGAGCTGACGGCCTCGGACGTCGGTCGGTGCGCCACAGCCCCGGCCGACGTCCGCCCCCGGACGGCACTTGTGACCGCCTCCTCGTTAGGGGTGCGACGCTGCGGCGTCCCTGCGGGGCGCTCGAGTTGCGTCAGTGCCTACGCAGCTCGAGAGCCGCCTCGACCAGGTCCGCGGCGACATCCGGAGGCTCGTGCTCCCACACCCGGAGCGAGGTCCAGCCCTGTGCCAGCAGCAGGGCGTCGGTGTCGGCGTCGCGAGCACGGTTGGCCTGCAGCTTCTGCTGCCACCAGTCCCCGTTGGACGTCGGGCTGGTGCCGTGCTCGGGGCAGCCGTGCCAGAAGCAGCCGTCCACGAACACGGCGACCCTCTGCCGGGTGAAGGCGATGTCGATCGTGCGGCGGTTGTTGCCGGGCACCCGCAGCACGACCCGAAACCGGCGACCCCGCCGGTGCAGCTCGCGGCGCAGAGCCACCTCCGCAGCCGTGTCCCGCCGGGGAGCGCGCGACATGCGTCGGGACACCTCGGGCGAGGAGGAGCCCGGATGCGCCGGGACGTTGAAGGTCGCCACGCCGCCTCCTCCTGCAGGCCTACCTGGTCACGTCGCACCCAGGCTAGGCCTCGGTCTGACGACCCTTCCCGCAGACGGCACCCCCGGCCCGGCACGGCGCCCCTCAGTTGAGCGGACGCACGCCCTCCAGCAGCCCACCACCGGCGTGGACGGACTCGACCAGGTCCGCCAGCGCGGTCAGCGCAGCCCGCTGCGACCACGGTCCGTAGGAGACGCGGGCCACGCCCAGCTCCTGCTGCCGGCGCAGCGGCACCGACCCGGGCACGGCGATGGTGGTCAGCCGCTGCGGCCCGAAGGCCTCGACCAGGGTGCTGATCTGCTCCTCGTCGAGCTTGCCCGGCACGAACACCACCGGCGCACCGGCGTCCAGGTAGGCCCGGCCGCGGGTCACCGCCTCGCGCAGCGGGTCCTCCGCGCCCAGCAGGAAGGCGTCGGTGCGCGCGTTGAGCACGAAGTCCGGGACACCCTCCGCAGCCGCGGCCGCCATGACCGCCTCGACCTGCGCGGCCGCCTCGCTGAGCGGCTTCAGCTGGTCCTCGATGTTGGCGCCCACGGCCCCCACGCCGATGGCCTTGCGGACCGTCTCGGCCGCGGCCCCGTAGCCGCCCTCGAGGTCGGCGGTCACCGGCAGCGAGGTGCTGGCCACGATCAGCCCCACCTCGGCGATCATCTCCTCCACCGGGATGTTCTCGCCGTCCTCGTAGCCGCGGGAGGCGGCGACGGAGTGGCTGGCGGTGGCCAGGGCCCTGGTCCCCGGCACGTCGCTCACCACCCGCGCGGTGACGGCGTCCCAGACGTTGACGACGGTCAGCAGCTCGGGAGCGGTGTGCAGGGCGCGCAGTGCGGTGGCCTTCTCGGCGACATCGGTCATGGCAGCGACAACCCGCCGGGCCTCGAGCTTTGTTCCGCTGCGCCGCGTTCAGCGGCGCAGCCGGTGCACCAACCGGGCCACCCGCCGGCCCAGCCCGTCCTCCGAGGGGGAGTCCTCCGCCACGCCCCTCGGCTCGAGGGCCGCCTCGGCCACGAAGTCGACCATGCCGATCAGGTCCTGCACCGTCAGCGTCGCACCGGACTCGACCCGCTTGGCGATCATCGTCATCGGGAAGACGAGCTTGGTGTCGCTGGTGCCCAGCCACAGGCAGGGGTCGGTGCCCTGCTCGTCGTGCAGCTCCACCCACCGGGCAGCCGTCCGCAGCGCCATCGCGTCCCCGAGCACCACCCCGAGCGCCTGCAGCTTCCAGGTCTCGTCCGGGCGCAGCTGCCCCGGCTCCAGGTAGGCGGCGACCACGCCGACCTTGGTCGCCCAGTCGTGGTTCCACCGGTCGAGGAAGGCGTCGTCCTGCCGCTCGACCCCGGCCAGCACCCAGGCCCGCATCCGCTCGAGGGGCTCGCGCCACTGGTCCAGCTCGGTGAACTCCTGCATACCCGCCATCGTCGCCCACCCGTCTCCGCCGCCGGCTGTTGACACCGGCCGAACCGCGCCATAAGTTCGCGACGTCCGGCTTCTACAATGTTGTAAAGCCTTCCCGGAGGTCTTCATGCCCACGCACCCACCCGCCCCCGCCCGACGCGCCAGCCGCCTCGTGGCCGTCCTCGCCGCGCTCGCCGTGGCCCTCGGCCTCGGTCTCAGCCCCACCGCCGACCAGGCCGCCGCCGACCCCGCGGTCCCGCAACCGGTCCTCGACCCGGCCGCCGACCCCGGCATCTTCCGCGAGGGCCACAGCTACTACGCCTTCATGACCGGCGGCCGGGTCAAGATGGCCACCGCCACCCACCCGCAGGGCCCCTGGACCGCCCTGCCCGGCAACGCCCTGACCCGCTGGCCCGACTGGACCACCAAGACGCTCGCCGCTTGGGCCCCCGACGTCGACCGCACCTCCGCCGGCTACGTGCTCTGGTTCGCCGCCCCGGCCGCCGGCTTCGGCGGCCAGCGGTGCATCGGCGCCGCCGTCTCCCAGAGCCCGACCGGTCCCTACGAGCCCTCCGACACCCCGCTGATCTGCCCGGTCAACGGCGGCGAGGACCCGGTCGCCGACCGGCCGAACCAGACCTCCGGCGTGATCGACCCGGCCCCCTTCGTCGACACCGACGGCCGCCGCTACCTCACCTACAAGACCCAGAAGACGCCCGGCACGCTGCGCATGGTCGAGCTCACCGCCGACGGCCTGCACCTGGCCGAGGGCGCGGTCAGCGCCGAGCTGTTCCGCCACGACGACAGCATCGAGAACCCGGTGATGGTCAAGCGCGGCGAGCAGTACGTGCTGCTGGCCTCGGCCAACTGGTACGACCAGTGCCGCTACGCCACCGTGTGGCGCCGCTCCACCGACCTGTGGTCCTTCGCCGACAAGCCCGAGCACGTCCTGCTCGACCAGGGGAACACCGGGCTGTGCGGCCCCGGCGGCGCCGACGTCGTCACCGAGGACGGCCCCGACCGGATGTTCCTGCACGGCTGGGTGTGCCCGCCGGACGGCGAGCCCTGCCCCTACGAGGGCCTGGTCACCGACCCGCAGAAGCGCCGGGTGATGTACGCGGCGGTGCTCACCTGGGGCGAGGACGGCGCGACGCCGCAGGTGCCGACCTTCCTCCGCCCGCGAGGCTGAGCCGCCTCAGGCCTCCAGCTGGGCCAGCACCCGCTCCCGGGAGCGGGCCAGGTGGTCGGCGATCGCGGCCCGGGCACCGTCCACGTCCCCGGCCGCGATCGCCGTCATCACCGCCGCGTGCTCGGCCACCACGGTCGACGGGGTGGTGCGGCGGTGGGCGGCGAACTGGCCCATGGTCAGGTGGATCTCGCCGGAGATCATCTCGTACATCCGGGTGAGCCGCTCGCTGTCGAGCCCGCGGATCAGCGACCAGTGGAAGGCGATGTCGGCCTGCACCTGCTCGGCGAAGTCCTCCCGCGAGGCGGCCGCCTCCATCAGCGACTGCGCCCGCTCGGTCTCGCCCGGGACCCGGCGCGAGGCGGCCAGGTGCGCGGTGGCCGCCTCCTCGAACGTCGTCCGCGCGAAGAACAGGTCGTCGATCTCGGCCGCCCCCAGCTGCGGGACCACCGCCGACTTGTGCGCCACCCGCCGCAGCAGCCCCAGCGCGGTCAGCCGCTCCAGGCAGGACTTCGCCGTGGGCCGGGCCACCCCGTACTCCGAGGCCAGCCGCTGCTCGGTGACCTTCTCACCCGGGGCGATCTCGCCGTTGATGATCCGTGCCCGCAGCGACTCGAAGACCGCCTCGGTGAGCGAGGAGGGTCCGAGCTTGAACTGACTCATCGTGGTGGCCACGCGCAGACCTCCCGGCTGGCTTCGGCTGACGGTTCGGATCGGCACCAGGGCACGCCAGACGCGCTCCGGTGCAGCCCCATGATGACAGCCCCGGGACTAGGCAGGATCCAGCCACCCGAGCCCGGCGACGGTGCCGCCCGCCGGCCGGTACTCCGCGCCGACCACCCCGTCGTAGCCCGCCCGCCGCAGCGCGGCCGCGATCGCGTCCCAGTCCAGCTCGCCGCTGCCGGGCTCGTGCCGGTCACGCACGTCGGCCACCTGCACGTGACCGATCCGCCCCGCCGAGGCCTCGACGGCCGCGGGCACGTCGACCCCGTTCATGCCCAGGTGGAAGGTGTCGAGCAGCAGCGACAGCCCGGGCACACCCGCCTCGTCGACCAGCTCGAGCACCTCGGTGTGCGTGGTCAGCGGGTAACTCCCGTTCAGCCCGCGGGCCAGCGGCTCCACCAGCACGGTGCCGCCCACGGCGGCGACCGCCTCGGCGGCCCGCCGGTAGGCCCCCACCGCCGTGCGGTGCTGCAGCTCGACGTCGCCCTCGAGGTCGAGCTGGCCGTGCAGCAGGTTGAAGTGGCGGCAGCCGGTCGCCTCGGCGATCCGCAGCAGGACGGCCGTGCTCGCCGTCAGCTCCTCGACGCGCTCGGGCCGGCAGGCCACGCCCCGCTCGCCGCCGGCCATGTCGCCGGCGAAGAAGTTGAGCCCGGTCAGCCGCAGCCCGCTGGCCTCGATCGCCTGCAGCAGCTCGTCGACCTCACGCCCGGCCGGGACGGCCTCGGCGAACGGCCACCAGGTCTCGACCGCGGTGAACCCCGCCTCCGCCGCCGCCCGGAAGCGCTCGGCGTAGGGCAGCTCGGCGAAGAGCAGCGAGAGGTTGGCGCTGACCACGAACTCGTTCCACTTCATGCTCCCACCTTGGCAGAACCTTGCTGTACATGTCAGCATGTATAGCAATATTCCCCCGACGAAAGGCGCCTCGTGGCGATCACGGCACTGAAGCCCGAAAGCCCGTGGGCGGACCGCTCCCCGGACTGGTACCGCTCGGCGACCCGCTGGACGCAGCTGACCTTCACCGACGACGACCCGGCCGTGCTGGACGTCGACTTCTGGCTCGACGTGATGCGCCGCTCCCGCTCCAACGCGCTCTGCCTCAGCGCCGGCGGCTACATGGCCTTCTACCCGACAGACATCCCCTTCCACCACCGCAGCGCCCACCTCGGCGACTCCGACCCGTTCGGTGCGCTGGTCGAGGGCGCCCGCAGCCTCGGCATGCACGTGATGGCCAGGGTCGACCCGCACGCCGTCCACGCCGACGCCGCCGAGGCCCACCCCGAGTGGCTCGCCCGCGACGTCGAGGGCCGGCCGATCCCCCACGCGTCCCAGCCGGGGGTCTGGCTGACCGACCCCTGCAGCAGCTACCACCGCGACTACATGACCGACGTCGCCCGCGAGATCGTCACCCGCTACGACGTCGACGCCGTCTTCGCCAACCGCTGGGAGGGCCACGGCGGGGTGTCCTACGCCGAGGAGACCGCGCGGGCCTTCCTGGCCGACACCGGCCACCGGCTCCCCCGCGCCGACGTCCCCGACGACCCCGCCTGGCCCGTCTACGCCGCCTGGCGCAGCCGCCGGCTCAGCGAGCTGGTGGTCCGCTGGGACGACGCCGTCCGCGAGATCCGCCCGCACGTGCGGTTCATCCCCAACCGCGGCGCCATGCTCACCCGCGACCTGGTCCGCGAGATGGTCGACGACCGCTACCCGATGTTCTTCGTCGACAAGCAGGGCCGCTCCGGCACCGAGGCCGCCTGGACCCCGGGCCGGATCGGCAAGCGCACCCGCGGGCTCTTCCCCGACCGCCCGGTCTGCCTCATCACCTCCGTCGGGCCCGAGTCGCCGCTGCTGCGCTGGAAGGACTCCGTCGCCGACGGCCACGAGCTGCGCACCTGGATCGTCGACGGCTTCGCCCAGGGCGCGCAGCCGTGGTTCACCAAGTTCAAGGCCGAGTGCTTCGACACCCGCTGGATACAGCCGGTGGTGGACGCCTACCTGCTGCACGAGCGCTGCGAGCCGCTGTTCTCCCGCCTCCCCGTCACCGCCGAGGTCGCGCTGCTCGACACCAAGACCGGCTCCAGCACCAACCCCTGGGCCAGCCACGGCGCACCCAGCAGCCACGAGGACGGCTTCTACCACGCCCTGGTCGAGGCCCGGATCCCCTTCGAGTACGTCGCCGACGAGAAGCTCTCGCTGCAGCGCCTGGAGGGCATCCGGGTGCTGGTGCTGCCGCACGCGGCCGAGCTGACCGCCCAGCAGGTGGCGGTCGTCGAGGCCTTCGTGGCCGCCGGCGGCAGCCTGGTCGCCGCCTTCGACTCCGGGCTGCCGCCCACCACCGCGACCGACCGGGCGAGCCTCGCCGGCCTGCTCGGCGTCCGGGTGGTCGAGGACGTCCGCGGTCCGGTGAAGAACAACTACATCAGCCTCTGCGGAGAGCACCCGGTCAACCGCGGTTTCGAGGGCGCGCAGCGCATCGTCGGCGGCACCCGGCTGCTCGGCGTCGAGGCGGCCGACGACGCCGAGGTGGTGTTCCGCTTCGTCCCCGACTACCCCGACCTGCCGATGGAGGAGGTCTACCCCCGTCCTGGCACCGCCCGCCCGGCCGTGGTGGCCCGCACCCACCCCTCGGGTGGTCGCACCGTGCACCTGGCCTTCGACATCGGCCACATCTACTGGGACGCGCTGCAGTCCGACCACGGCCGGCTGATCGCCAACGCCGTCGGCTGGGCCCTGGGCGAGCAGGGCGCCGGCGTCCGGGTGGAGGGGGCCGGGCTGGTCGACGTGGCCGTGCGCACCGGGACCGACGAGGTGGCCGTGGCCGTGGTCAACCTGACCAACCCGATGGCCATGCGGGGGCAGAACCGCGAGACGATCCCGCTGCCGCCGCAGACCGTCTCGGTCCGCCTCCCGGACGGGGTGCGGACGGCCGAGGCGGAGCTGGTCGTGGCCGGGACGCCGGCACCGGTGGAGGTCGTCGACGGCTTCGCCCGGGTCCGGGTCGAGGGCGTCGAGCTGCTCGAGGTCGTCCACCTGCGCTGGGTGACCGCCTGACGTCGGGCTGCCGGCGGCGGCCCCCGGCCGTCCGGGCCCGTCAGGACCCGGGCGGCGGGGGCGCGGTCGAGCCGCGGACCAGCAGCTCCTCGTCACCGCTCCAGTCGAGCTCGGGCACCTCGATGCCCAGCTCGCGCAGCATCAGCTGCGCCGCCACCTGCCCGCGCAGCACGACCTGGCGCTGCACCGTGGTCAGCGGTGGGTCGATCCAGGCACCCACCGGCAGACCCTCGGCGCCGATCACCGACAGGTCCTGCGGGGTGCGCAGCCCGAGGTCGCGGGCGGCCTTGATGCCGGCGATGGCCATGGTGTCGTTGCCGTAGAGCAGCGCGGTCGGCGGCGTGGGGCCGCGGAGCACCTCGCGGGTGGCCCGCGCGCTGGCCTCGCCGGAGTACGCGGTCGAGACCACCGCGGACAGCTCGAGCCCGTGCGCGCGCACCGACGCCTCGAAGGCCTCCCGCCGCAGCATCGCCTGCACCCGGTCGCGGGGGCCGCCGATGAAGCCGAGCCGTCGGTGCCCGAGCGAGGCCAGGTGCTCCACCGCCTGGTCGATGGCCGGGCGCGGGTCGGTGCGCACGTGCGGGACCGGGTCACCGGCCTCCGGCGTCCCCACCAGGACCGCGGGCAGCCCCAGCTCGCGCAGCAGCGCCGGGCGGTGGTCGCCGACCACGCTGTCGGTGAGGATCGCGCCGTCCACCCGGCCGGCGTCCACCAGCTGCCGGTAGATGTCGGCCTCGCCGTCGCGCGACTCGTCCACCAGGTGCAGCAGCAGGCCGTAGCCGCGGCTGCTCAACGTGGTCTCGATGCCGGTGATCAGCTCGGCGGTGGTCACCGACACCGACGGCGGCCCGTCGTGGCCGTTGAGGACCAGGGCCACGGTCTGCGAGCGCGCCCGGCGCAGCGCGACGGCGTGCGCGCTGGGCTGCCAGCGCAGGTCGCGCGCCGCCTGCAGCACGCGTGCCCGGGTGGCGGGGGAGATCGAACCGGTGCCGTTGAGCACCTTCGACACCGCCGTCTTGGAGACGCCCGCCCGCTCGGCGACGTCGTTGATGGTGGCCCGTCCGGACCGTCCCATGGCCACACCCCCTCCTGCACCGGGATACCCGACGACCGGGTCTTGCTCCACGGGCAGGCCTACACTAGTGTACCGGTACACCAGGTGTAACGGTGCACCACTGGGCGTGCACCACGGACGAGGAGGTTCTGTGGCAGTCGGTTTCATCGGTCTGGGCGTGATGGGGATCCCCATGGCCAGCAACCTGATCACCGCGGGTCACCAGCTGGTGGTGCACCGGGTCCGTGAGCGCTCGCAGCCGCTGGTGGAGCAGGGCGCCGTCGCGGCGGGCTCCCCCCGCGAGGTGGCCGAGCAGTGCGAGGTCGTCATCTGCATGCTCCCCGACACCCCCGACGTCGAGACGGTGCTCTTCGGCGAGGACGGCGTGGCGGCGGGCCTCGCCCCCGGTTCGCTGGTGGTCGACATGTCATCCATCTCCCCCGTCCGGACGGTCGAGTTCGCCGGGCGGATCACCGCGGCCGGCAGCGACTACGTCGACGCCCCGGTCTCCGGCGGCGAGGTCGGCGCCCGCGACGGCGCGCTCACCGTCTTCGTCGGCGGCGACGACGCCCCGGTGGCCCGGGCGATGCCGCTGCTGCAGGTGATGGGCCGCAAGATCACCCACATCGGCCGCGTCGGCGCCGGCCAGACCGCCAAGGTGGCGAACCAGGTCATCGTCGCCCAGACCATCCAGGCCGTGGCCGAGGGTCTGGCGCTGGCCCGGGCCGCGGGCGTGGACCCGGCGGTGGTGCGTGAGTCGCTCTCCGGCGGGTTCGCCTCCTCCCGCATCCTCGAGCTGCACGGCCAGCGGATGCTCGACGGCACCTTCGAGCCCGGCTTCCGGCTCCGGCTCCACCGCAAGGACCTGTCGCTGGCCCAGCAGGCGGCCGAGCACCTCGGCATCACGCTGCCCGGCACCGCCGTGGTCGCCGCCCAGATGGACGCCGCCCTGGCCCGGGACTGGGGCGAGCTCGACCACTCCGCCCTCATCCGGCTGGTCTCCGACGAGGCCGCCGAGTGAGCACCGCACCGGCCAGGCCCTGGTGGCAGCAGCCCTTCCGCACCTTCCAGACCAACCTGCGCGAGATCGACGCCGGCCTGGACGTGGAGGCGGTGCTGGACTTCATCGAGGACTACGGCGCCGGCGTCTGGCTGCTCAGCGTGGGCGGCATCATCGCCAACCACCCCAGCGACCTGGCCAGCCAGACCGTCAACCCCGCCCTGGCCCAGCGACCCTCCGGCGACCTGGTCGGCGACGCCACCGCCGCCGCGGCCGCCCGCGGCGTCCGGGTGCTCGGCCGGATGGACTTCTCCAAGGTCGACCGGCGACGCGCCGAGGAGCACCCGGAGTGGTGCTTCGTCGACGCCGACGGCGCCAACCAGGTCTACAACGACTACGTCAGCGTCTGCCCCAGCGGCGACTACTACCAGCACGAGGTCTTCGAGATCGTCGCCGAGGTGCTGCAGCGCTACCCCCTCAGCGGCTTCTTCTTCAACTGGATGTCGTTCAACGAGTACGACTACAGCCGCCGCTACTGGGGCGTCTGCCACTGCGGCTCGTGCCAGCGCGGGTTCGCCGAGCACGCCCCCGGTACCCCGCTGCCCCGCGGCAAGGGCGACCCCGGCTACCCCACCTGGCGACGGTGGTCGGCCGGCGTGCTCGACGACCTCACCGCCCGGATGCGGGCCCACGTCCAGCGGCTCAACCCCGAGGCCGCGCTCATCCTCGGCGACCGGGCCGACATCACCTTCCACGAGGCGAACAACGCCGTCGGGCGCCCGATGTGGCACCACGCCACCGCCGAGGCCGTCAGCGCCGCCCGCTCCTCGCGCGCCGACCGGCCGGTGCTGGTCAACTCCGTGGGCTTCGTCGACATGCCCTACCGGTGGGCGGGCGAGGACCCCGAGCACTTCGCGCAGTACCTGCTGCAGGCGATCGCGCACGGCGCCCAGCCGTCCACCTACGTGATGGGGACGCCCGCGGACAGCCCCTTCGGCGCGCTGGCCACCGGTCGGGAGATCACCCGCTTCCACCGCGACCACGCCGACCTCTACACGGGCCTGCACTCGGTCGCCCGGGTCGCCCTGGTGCGCGGCGCCGATCCCGACGACCCGGACTTCGAGCGTCGGACCGATGAGTTCCAGGGCTGCTACCTCGGCCTCGGCGAGGCCCACGTCCCCTTCGACGTGGTCCGCCTCGACCGCCTCGCCGAGGTCGCCGCCGACCGCTACGCGCTGCTGGTGCTGCCCGACCTGGGACCGCTGCCGGCTGCCGCGGTGGCGGCGCTGCGGGCCGCGATGGCCGCCGGGGCGTCGGTGGTGGCCACCGGGGACTCCGGCTGGGAGCAGGACACCTGCCAGCTCGTCGACCAGCCGCTGGCCCGGCGCGTCGCCCGGTTCACCGGCGAGGAGTCGCTGCGGTCGCTGCACCTGCGCCTCGACGGCACCTTCCCCGGCGACCTCGCCCCGGTCCTGGGCGCCTTCGAGGTGCTGCGGCCGACGGCGGCGGCCACCACCGCGTGGCCCTCGCTCGGGCGCGCCCGCTACGGACCTCCGGAGGCCTGCTACGGCCACCGCGACACCGCCCACCCGGGCTGGCTGAGCGGCGACGTCGGGGCGGGACGGCTGGCGCTGATGCCCTGGCGTCCCGGGCTGGTCTACCGCCGGCTCGGGCTGGGCCGGGTGCGGGACGCCTGGGTCGAGCAGGTTCTCGCGCTCACCACCGAGCCGCTGCGGATGGTGACCACGCTGCCGCTGCAGGTGCAGGTCGTCCCGGCACGCTTCGACACCGGCATCGCCGTGCACCTGCTCAACCACTCCGGGGACGCGGCGCAGCGGTCGCTGCCGCCGGTGACGGTGGCGCCGGCGCGGCTGTGCGTCCCCGTCGGCCCCGGGTCGCAGGAGCTGCGGGTGCGGTGTCGGGTGGCCGGCGTCGAGCCGTCCTGGCGGCGGGTGGGGGACGACCTCAAGATCGAGCTGCCCGCGATCGACCGCTTCGAGGTGCTGACCGTAGAGAACGTATAACGGTCAGGCATGCACTATTGACAGACAATCTCTGCGCTCCGCAGAGTGGACCAGAACCCGGGCCCAGGCCCAACTCGCAACGACGGGAGTACGACGATGAACGCAGTCAGCCGTAGGAAGCTGTTCCAGCTGTCGGCACTGGTGGGCGGTGGTCTGGCCGGGTCCAGCGCCCTCTCGGCCTGCGGCGGGGTGGGTGGCGGCGGGGACTCCGCCGGCGCCCTGCGCTACGCCATGTGGGGCAACAACGTCCGCCAGCAGAACTACTCCAAGGCCTTCGAGGAGATGCAGGCCGCGGTGCCCGACCTCCAGATCGCCATGGAGTTCGCCGACTACACCGCCTTCCAGGAGCGGATGACCACCCAGATGGCGGCGCGCAACGTGCCCCACGTGTTCTGGGTGCCGTCGCCGCAGGTGATGACCTACTACGCCAACGACCTCTACCGCGACCTGGAGGGCATCGAGACCCTCGACCTGTCCGACTACTCCCCCACCGACCTCGACGGGTTCAAGCTCGACGGCAAGCTGAACACGATGCCGTTCGGCATCTTCGTCCCGGTGCTGCGCTACAACACGACCTTCGCCGAGGAGGACGGCGTGGAGCTGCCCGAGGACGGCGCCGGCTGGACCTGGGACTCGCTGGCCGAGCTGGCCAAGGACTACTCCGCCAACAGCTCGCAGGGCCGCAAGGCGCTCTCCTACGGCGCCGAGCACGACCTGTCGTTCGAGAACTGGCTGCGCCAGCGCGGCGAGCAGCTGTGGACCGAGGACGGCCGCGTCGGCTTCACCCAGGACGGCCTGGCCAGCTGGATCGAGTGGTGGGAGGACCTGCGCAAGGCCGGTGCCACCACCTCGATCAGCGAGCAGGACGGGGTGGCTCCCGACTGGCCGACCGTCGGGGACAAGATCCTGATGAACTTCGGCAACTCGAACCACATCATCGACGACGCCCAGCAGTTCCCCGACTACGACTTCGCGCTGCGCCACCCCCCGGTGGCCGAGGACGCCCCGGAGGGCTTCCAGTACCTGTACTACCCGCGGATGGCGGTGTACTCCGGCGCCGAGGACGACATGGTGGCCAAGGCCGGGCAGGTGCTCACCTACTGCACCTCCACCGTGGAGATGCTCAAGACGGTCGGGCTCACCATGGGCGCCCCGGTCAACCCGCGGGTGGCCGAGGAGATCGCCCCCAGCGCCACCGCCGACGAGCAGGAGATGCTGCGCATCGTCGCCGAGGACCGGGCCGTGGAACGCAAGCCGCGCTACGAGGCGCCTCCCGGCTCCAGCACCTGGCGCACCGTCATGGGTCGGGTGCTGGAGGAGGTCACGCTGGGCAGCAGCAGCATCTCCGAGGCGGCCAGCTCGATGATCGACGAGGTCACCACCGCCATCGAGCGCGCGGCGTGAGCGGGGCGCGACGATGACGGTCACCACCGCCGCGGCGGACGCCCCCGAGGCGCCGCCGCGGGCGCGCGGCCGCCGGCGTCAGGAGCTGGCCGCGCACGTCTTCATGACCCCGTGGCTGGTCGGCCTGCTCGCCGTCACGGCCCTGCCGATGCTGGCCTCGCTGTACCTGGCCTTCACCGACTACAACATCCTCTCCAGCCCGGAGTTCATCGGCGCGGACAACTTCGTCCGGCTCGTCGACGACGACCGGTTCTGGGCCTCGGTGCGGGTGACCCTCACCTACGTGCTGGTCTCGGTGCCGCTGCAGCTCGGGTTCGCGCTGCTGCTGGCGCTGCTGCTCGACAAGGGCATGCGCGGGCTGGCGATCTACCGCAGCGCCTACTACCTGCCGTCGCTGCTGGGCACCAGCGTGGCCGTGGCGGTGCTGTGGCGCCAGATCTTCGGCCACGACGGCCTGGTCAACCAGGCCCTCGCGCTGGTCGGCATCGAGGGCAGCAGCTGGCTGCAGAACCCGCAGACGGCGCTGGGGACCCTGGTGGTGCTCAACGTCTGGACCTTCGGCTCGCCGATGGTCATCTTCCTGGCGGGGCTGCGCCAGATCCCGCACGAGCTCTACGAGTCGGCCCGGGTCGACGGGGCCTCGGTGCTGCGCCAGTTCGCGCACATCACGGTCCCGATGCTGACGCCGATCATCTTCTTCAACCTGATCCTGCAGACGATCGGGGCCTTCCAGTCCTTCACCCAGTCCCACGTCGTCAGCGGGGGCACGGGCGGACCGGTGGACTCGACGCTGTTCTACACCCTGTACGTCTACCAGCAGGGCTTCGTCAGCTTCGACATGGGCTACGCCTCCGCGCTGGCCTGGGTGCTGCTGGTCTTCATCGCCCTCATCACGGCCGTGCACTTCGCCCTGTCCAGGTACTGGGTCCACTACGGAGACTGAGATGAGCGAACAGATCCTCGACCGCACCCTCGAGCCGGTGCAGCGCCCGGCCACCGCGCCGCCTCCTCCCGCGACCGTCGGCCGACGCCGCCGGGTGCGCACCGCCTGGCTGCGTCACCTGGGGCTGATCGTCTTCGGCCTCTTCATGCTCTACCCGCTGCTGTGGATGACGGTCAGCGCGTTCAAGCCGTCCAACCTGGTGCTGAGCGACCCGAGCCTGATCCCGAGCGAGCTCACCCTGGACAACTTCCGGCAGGGCTGGACCAGCGCCAACCAGCCGTTCTGGGTGTTCTTCGGCAACTCGCTGGTGGTGGCGGTCAGCTCGATCGTCGGCAACCTGTTCTCCTGCTCGCTGACCGCCTACGCGCTGGCGCGGCTGGAGTTCCGGGCCCGCAAGCTCTACTTCGCGATCGTGCTGGTCTCGGTGATGCTGCCGATGCACGTCGTGGTGATCCCGCAGTACATCGTGTTCTCCCAGCTGGATCTGGTGAACACGTTCGTGCCGCTGATCCTGCCGAAGTTCCTGGCCACCGACGCCTTCTTCATCTTCCTGATGGTGCAGTTCATCCGCAGCATCCCCCGCGACCTGGACCAGGCGGCCTGGCTCGACGGCGCCGGCCCGTTCAAGACGTTCTGGTACGTGGTGCTGCCGCTGATGCGACCGGCCCTGGTGACCACGGCGATCTTCACCTTCATCTGGACCTGGAACGACTTCTTCGGCCAGCTGATCTACCTCACCGAGTCCTCGGTGTTCACCGTCCCGGTGGCGCTGAACTCGCTGGTGGACAGCCAGAGCCAGAGCGGCATCGGGATGCTGCTGGCGATGTCGGTGCTGACGCTGCTGCCGATCCTGGCCTTCTTCGTCTTCGCGCAGAAGTACCTGATCCAGGGCATCTCCACGACCGGGCTGAAGTGATGCCGACCGTCCTGACCAAGGCCCCGGCCGACCCGGACGTCGACCGGCTGCGGGCGGTCCTCGACGGGCACCGCGTGGTCGAGGTGGAGGCGCTCACCCGCGCCGCCTGCGAGCGGGCGGGCGTCGACCCGGCGGAGGTCGGGGCGGTGCTGGGCGCGTCCAGCACCGACGACCTGTCGCTCTTCCCGGCGCTGGAGTGGGTCCACAGCGGCGCGGCCGGGGTGGACGCCTGGGTGGCCGCGGACGCGGTGCCGGCGGGGGCCCGGCTGACCAGCGCCGTGGGCAACGGTGCCGTCCCGCTGGCCGAGCACGCGCTGATGCTGATGCTGCAGCTGAGCCGGTCGGCCCCGCGGTGGGCGCAGGCCCAGCGGGAGCACCGGTGGGACCGCTTCGTCCACGGCGAGCTGGCCGGCAGCACGCTGGGGCTGGTGGGTCTGGGCCACAGCGGCACCGACCTGGCGGGCAAGGCACTGGCCTGCCACATGTCGGTGCTGGCGCTCACCGGACGACCCCGCGACACCGAGGTCCCCGGCGTCACCCTGCTGCACGGCCAGGACGGGCTGCGCCAGCTGCTCGCCGGGTCCGACCACGTGGTGGTGACCTGCCCGCTGACCGCCCGCACCCGTGGGCTGATCGGCGCCGAGGAGCTGTCGTGGATGCGTCCCACCGCCTTCGTGGTGGTCGTCTCCCGCGGCGGCGTGGTGGACGAGGACGCCCTGGTGGCGGCGCTGCGGGCGGGCACCATCGCCGGGGCCGGGCTGGACGCCCACCCGGTGGAGCCGCTGCCGGCCGACAGCCCGCTGTGGGACCTGCCGAACGTGGTCGTCACCCCGCACAACGCGGCGACCACCCCGCAGACCGCCGAGCGCGGCCGGCAGATCCTGCTCGACAACGCCCGCCGGTGGGCGGCCGGGCTGCCGCTGCGCAACGTGGTCGACCTCGATCGGGGGTACTGAGGCCGGGAGCGCTCGGTAGCATGCCCGCACCGCAGTGCGGTGAGCCCGGAGGAGCCTCATGCCAGTTCGACAGGCCGACGTCGCCAAGGAGGCCGGCGTCTCGCCACGCACCGTCTCCAACGTGATCAACGGCCACCCGCACATCCGCCCCGAGACCGCCCGCCGGGTGCGCGAGGCCATCGCCAAGCTGAGGTACGTGCCGAACCCGTCGGCGCAGACGCTGCGGACGGGCCGGGTGGGGATCCTGGGGTTCGCGGTGCCGGACCTGTCGCTGCCCTACTTCGCCGAGCTGGCCACGCTGATGACCCGGGAGGCGGCCGAGCGCGGCTACACCCTGCTGCTGGACGTCACCTCCGGCCGGGCCGAGGCCGAGCAGCACGTCGTCAGCGGGCTGCGGCCGCGGGTGATGGACGGGCTCATCATGTCGCCGCTGGCGCTGTGCCCCGAGCAGCTGACCGACTCCGCCGGCGGCAAGCCGCTGGTGCTGCTCGGCGAGTGGGGGGTGCAGAAGTCGCCGCTGGCCTACGTCGGGGTCGACAACGTCACCGCGGCGGCCTCGGCCACCCGTCATCTGGTGGAGACCGGACGGCGGCGGATCGCGGCGGTCGGACCGGTCCGGGGCCGCACCGGTGGCGCCGCCAGCCAGCGCCTGGACGGCTACCGGCAGGCGCTGACCGAGGCCGGGCTGGCAGTCGACGAGCGGCTGGTCGTCGAGGTGGACCGGCTGGACCGCGAGGGCGGTCAGGCCGCCATGGCCGCGCTGCTGGCCGCCGGCGACCTGCCCGACGCCGTCTTCTGCTTCAACGACCTCGTCGCCATCGGCCTGTGCTGGGCCGCCCAGGAGGCCGGCCTGCGGATCCCCGCCGACCTCGCGGTGATCGGCTGGGACGACACCCCCGAGGCCCGCTGGGCCCGGCCGGCGATCAGCAGCGTGCGGGCCGACACCGAGCAGCTCGCCCAGCGCTCGGTCGCGGCGCTGGTCGGCCAGATCGAGCACGACGAGCCACCGCGGCACGAGTACGTCGCGCACCACCTGCGCGCGCGGACGTCCACCACCGGCCGGCCGTACCGTCCGGGCGAGACCGTCGAGGGCCCGGACTGGGAGCGTCTGCCCCCGCCGGCCGTCCGTCCCCGCTGAACCCGGCCGGCGGACCGGCTGCGCAGCCGTGCCCGTTGTGCTGGGATGATCGTTGCTACGTGGCACGGCAGACGCCCGTCCGCACCGAAGCCGACCCGAGGAGCCCACGCCCGTGTCCGACCTGGTCAGTCCCGACCTCCACCCCCGCCCCCAGCTCCGCCGCGACTCCTACCGCTGCCTCGACGGCCGCTGGGAGTTCGCCCACGACGACGAAGACACCGGGCTGGACGCCGGCTGGCACCGCGGCACGACCCCGCTGCCGCAGCGGATCGAGGTGCCGTTCTGCCCCGAGTCGCAGGCCTCGGGGATCGGCGACACCGGGTTCCACCCGGTGCTCTGGTACCGGCGCAGCCTGCGGCTGGACGAGGTCGAACCCGGCAGCGCGGTGCTGCTGCACCTGGGCGCCGTGGACCACACCTGCCAGGTCTGGCTGGACGGGGAGCTGGTCGCCGAGCACCGGGGTGGGATGACCCCGGTCACCGCCGACCTGACGGGCGTGCTCCGCCCCGGCCAGGAGCACTGGCTGGTGGTGCGTGCCGCCGACGACCCCACCGACGCCGCGCAGCCGCGGGGCAAGCAGGACTGGCGCACCACGACCCAGGGCATCTTCTACGACCGCACGTCCGGCATCTGGCAGACGGTCTGGCTTGAGGTCGTCCCCCGCCACCACGTCACCGAGCTGCACTGGAGCCCCGACCTGGCGCACGAGTCCGTGCACGCCGGGCTCGCCTTCTCCCGGGCACTGCCGGCGGGGTCCACGGTGCGGGTGGCGCTGCGGTTCGAGGACGAGCAGCTGGCCGAGCAGACCGTCGCGGTCACCGGCCGGCGGGCCGACCTGACCCTGCACCTGCCGGCGCTGGCCAACGCGATGGGGCGGCAGCGGCTGCTCTGGTCGCCGGAGCAGCCGCGGCTCGTGGACGCCGAGGTGGAGCTGCTGGTCCCCGGCGCGGCCCCGGACCGGGTGGACAGCTACCTCGGGCTGCGCAGCACCGAGGTCCGCGACGGCCGCTTCGTGCTGAACGGCCGGCCGTACTTCCTGCGGATGGTGCTCGAGCAGGGCTACTGGCCGGAGTCGCACCTGACGGCGCCGACGCCGGAGGCCCGACGCCGGGAGGTCGAGCTGATCAAGCAGCTCGGCTTCAACGGCGCCCGGATCCACCAGAAGGTGGAGGACCCGCGGTTCCTGTACTGGTGCGACCGGCTGGGGCTGGCGGTGTGGGGCGAGATGGCTAACGCCTTCGTGTTCCGGCCCGACGCCGCGGAGCAGCTGACCCGGGAGTGGCTGGACGTCGTGCGGCGGGACCGCTCGCACCCCTGCATCGTCACCTGGGTGCCCCTGAACGAGTCCTGGGGCGTGCCGCACATCGCCGTCCGCCCGGACCAGGCGCACTTCGCCAGTGCGCTCTACCACCTCACCAAGGCGGTCGACCCGACCCGTCCGGTCATCTCCAACGACGGCTGGGAGCACACCGAGTCCGACATCTGGTCGGTCCACGACTACAGCCCCGAGCCCGAGAGCATCCGCAGCCGCTACGGCACCACCGAGGCGGTCCGGCGCACCCTCACCGACCGCGGCCCCGGCCGGCACCGCGCGCTGCTCCACGGCGACGCGGAGGGCCCGCTGCGTCCGGTGATGATCACCGAGATGGGTGGGCTGTCGTGGGCGCCGGCGGCCGGCCAGCGCTGGTTCGGCTACGCGACCATCGGCTCGGAAGAGGAGCTGCTGGCGAGCATCACCGAGCTCGTCGCCGCGGTGACCGACAGCCCCGACGTGGCCGGCTTCTGCTGGACACAGCTGACCGACACCGCGCAGGAGACCAACGGCCTGCTCCGCGACGACCGCAGCCCGAAGGTCGACCCGGCCCGGTTGCACGAGGCCTTCACCCGGCCGTCGCGGGCCATCCCGGCCGAGGTCATCGACGTCTACCGCCGGCGCGCAGCGCAGGCCTCCGCCGCCACCTCGACCGAGCACGGCACCGCGTGAGCGGCTACGCCTCGTGAGCGCGGACCGTCCCGCGGTCCTGCTGATCACCACCGACCAGCTGCGCCGCGACACCCTCGGCTGCTACGGCGGCCGGGCGGTGGCCACCCCGAACCTGGACCGGCTGGCCGCGACCGCGCTGGTGCACGACCGGGCGCACACCGCCAGCCCCTGGTGCCTGCCCAGCCGCTCGTCGCTCATCACCGGCTGCTACCCCCGCACCCACGGGGCGCACAGCAACTTCCGCGACCGGCGGCTCTCCCCGGAGCGGCCGAACCTGTACAGCTCGCTGCAGCAGCTCGGCTACCGCACCACCCACGTCGGCAAGTGCCACTACGCACCGGTCCCCTACGGCGCCACCTCCCCCGACGCGACGCTGCCCTACGAGGAGTTCCACCGCTACTACCGCTCGCTGGGCATCGACCAGCTGGACCTGCAGGACGACAAGCAGGTGTCGGTGTGGTTCCGCGACGACTACGCCGCCGAGCTGGACGCCGCCGGTCACCTGGCGGCGTACCGGGCCTCGGTGTGGGACCGGGAGGCGGCGAAGGTGTTCACCTTCCCCGGCCCGGCCGAGTGGCACCCCGACGCCTGGGTGGGCCGCCGCGCCGTCGAGCGGATCCAGGCCGCCGGCGAGGGGCCGCAGTTCTTCTGGGTGTCGATCAGCGGCCCGCACTTCCCCTTCGACCCACCCGCGGAGTACCTCGACCGGGTCGACGTGGAGGCGATGGGGACGCCGTTCGTCGACGAGACCGAGCTCGACGAGACCCGGATGCACTGGTGGAGCCTGCACGGGGCACCCGGGCGGTGGATCGAGAGCGGGCGCAACGACCGGTTCGACGCCGACTACTGGCACCGGCTGCGGCTCCACTACCACGCCAACGTGGCGCTGATCGACGACGTGGTCGGCGACGTCCTGGACGCCGCCGAGCAGCGGTTCGGCGACGACCTGGTGGTGGCCTTCACCCCCGACCACGGCGAGATGCTGGGCAACCACGGCATCTGGGGGAAGGGGCACTGCTACTGGTCCGACGTGCTGGAGGTGCCGCTGCTGCTGCGGGCTCCGGGTGTGGCGCCAGGACGGACCGACCGGCTGGTCTCGCTGGTGGACCTCTACCCGACGCTGCTGGCGCGGGCTGGCGGCACCGTCGCGGAGGACCAGCCGCTCGACGGTCGCGACCTGCTCGGCCCCGACGCCGGGCACCGGCTGGTGCACAGCGAGGGCGAGGGGTTCGCGGTGGTCACCGACGGCCGGTACAAGCTGGTGGACGCGCAGGCCCACGGGCGGGACTTCGTCGAGCTCTTCGACCTCGAGCAGGACCCGCACGAGGTCCGCAACCGCTCCGGAGACCCGGCTCTGGCGGCGGTGGAACGGGACCTGCAGGCCGCTCTGACCCGTGCTCTGCTGCCGGCGGCGCTGCCCTGAGGTGGCTCACCCGGACACCGGGAGCGGCTGACGTCGGGTGGGGGTGTCGGGCCTAGGCAGCCCCTCGCAGGCCGCCTAGGCCCTGTGTCCTCGTGGCGAGCCAGCCACCCCCCGAGATCCGCTGGTTGCCACGTGGCACGAAAAGTGTGACATGCGCGGGGCCGAAACGGAAGACGGCCGCTCAGCCGACCGTGCTGGCGCGCGGGACGACCTCGAAACCGGCCGTGACGTGGCGCACCTCCCGCTGCCGGTCGGCGATGCGCTCGGCCAGCAGGGTGACCGCGTGGTCCGCGATGGCGGCGATGTCGAGCCGCACCGAGGACAGCGGCGGCCACAGGAAACGGGAGGCCGGCACGTCGTCGACGCCGATCACCGCGACGTCGGCGGGGATGGTCCGGCCGGCCTGCTGCAGGGCGTGCACGGCACCGAGCGCGAGGGCGTCGTTGAAGCAGACGAGGGCGTCGAAGGGCGCCCCCGAGGCGAGCAGCCGGTCGGTGGCCTGCTGACCGCTGGCGTGGTCCCAGTGCTCGACCACCAGCTCCAGCTCCGGCTGCGGACGGAGCCCGGCGGCCTGCAGGGCCTGCCGCACCCCCTGCAGCCGCGCCGCCGCCATGGTGTCCTCGGTGCTGGTGCCCAGCGCGGCGACCCGGGTGCGTTCCAGCTCGAGCAGGTGCCGGGTGGCCGCCTCCCCCACCGCGACGCTGTCCACGGTGACCCGGTCCAGCCCGGGGTCGGAGACCCGGTCGCCCAGCAGCACCAGCGGCACCTCCGCCGGCCTGTCGGCCAGCACGCGGGCCGAGACGCTGCGGGGGGCGAAGAGCAGCCCGTCGATCATCCGGTCGCGGATGCCGTCCAACACCAGCCGCTCTCGCTCGGGCGAGCCGTCGGTCTGGTCGACCAGCACCGTCCAGCGCAGCTCCTCGGCCGCCTTGATCACCGCGCGGGCCAGGGCCGCGTAGTAGGGGTTGTCGATGGCCGGGACCGCCAGCGCGATCACCCCGGTGCGGCCGGTGCGCAGGCTGCGGCCGAACAGGTTGGGCCGGTAGCCCAGCTCCTCGATGGCGGCGGTGACCTTGGCCCGGGTCGCGGGCGTGATGTGGGGGTAGCCGTTGACCACGTTGGAGACGGTCTTGATGGACACGCCGGCGCGCTGGGCGACGTCCTTCAGCCCCACGGCCACGACCCGCCTCCGTCCTCCCGGTGCCGGTCGAGCCTAGCCCGTGCGGCACCGGGCGATGCGCCGATCCGCTGCCGGCGGGCGGCCGCCGGCGACGGGTGGGCGGCGTCCGGACGGCTCCCCGCCCTCACCAGTGCGCGAGCCGCGGGCTGCTGCGGTCCTCGACCGCGACCAGCACGTCCAGCAGCAGGGCGGTCAGCCGGTGGCGGGTGGCGGCGGCGGCCTCGTCGTCCCACAGGTTGTGCAGCTCGTCGGGGTCGGCGGCCAGGTCGTAGAGCTCGCCCGAGCCGTCGCGGTTGCTGGTCGGCCGGCCGTGGTGCACCGCCAGCTTGTGGGAGCCGGAGCGCAGCATCGTGACGTGCACCGGCGGGTCGTAACCGTGCCCGGAGTCGCGGTACTGGCACAGCGCCCAGTCCCGGCTCCAGGCGTCGGGCTGCCCGGCGGCCAGCGGCAGCAGGCTCTCGCCCTGGTAGTCCCGCGGCGCGGCGACCCCGGCGGCCTCCAGCAGCGTCGGCGCCAGATCGACCCACTGCACCAGCTCGCTGCGCCGCTCCCCGGCCGGCAGCACGCCCGGCCAGCGCAGCAGCAGCGGCACCCGCACCGCGACGTCGTAGACCATCGGTCCCTTGAGCATCAGCTGGTGGTCGCCGAGCATCTCGCCGTGGTCGCTGGTGAACACCACCAGGGTGTTCTCGGCCAGCCCCTCGGCCTCCAGGGCGTCGAGGATCCGCCCTACCTCGTCGTCGACCAGGGTGACCATGGCGTAGTAGGCCCGGCGGGCCTCGGCCAGCTCGGCCTCGCTGTACTCCTGGTAGCCCTTGGCGTGCCCGGCGTAGGAGCGTCGCGACGCCTCGGTGAAGACCGGCGGCTTGCCCTCCAGCTCGCCGGGGACGGTCACCGGGTCGGGCAGGTCGACGTCGGCGTAGCGGTCCAGGTACTCCTTCGGCGCGCCGAAGCCGTGGTGGGGGTCGAAGAAGTTGGCGATGAAGCAGAACGGCTGGCCGTCGCGGCGGGAGGAGCGCAGGAAGTCGATGGTCTCCTCGGCGATCCAGTGGCTGTAGTGGGCCTCGGTGGGCATGGTGTCCCAGTCGTGCTCGCCCTCACCGCTCAGGGCGGCGGCGTACAGGTCGGGGTGGGCGGCCTGCAGCCAGCGGTGGTAGGCGTTCTCCGAGGAGCCGCGGTAGGGGTCGTGGGCCCAGCGGAAGACCCGCAGCCCGTCGTCGACGCGCGGCTCGGAGCGGCCGGCGAAGCAGGAGCCGAGGTGCAGCTTGCCGACCAGCCCGCAGTCGTAGCCGGCGTCGGCCAGCTCGCGGGTGAACAGCCGGGTCGACGGGTGCAGGTCGACCCCGTTGGCCCACAGCCCGTGGTTGGAGACGTAGCGGCTGGTCATCAGGGTGGCCCGCGAGGGCGCGCACACCGTGGACTGCACGTAGCAGCTCTCGAACAGCACCCCCTGGCCGGCGAGCCGGTCCAGGTTCGGGGTCTGGACGTGCGGGCTGCCGTAGGCGCCGAGGGCCTCGTAGCGCTGCTGGTCGGTGCAGATCAGCAGGATGTTGGGCGGCTGCGTGCCGCGGTCCGGGGTCTGGGTCATGACTTCACAGCTCCTGCGATTCCGTCGAAGAAGTAGCGCTGCAGCACCAGGAAGAGGGCCACGATGGGCAGCAGCGAGATGGTGCCGGCGGCGGCCATGCCCGGCCAGTCGACCGAGTTCTGGCCGACGAATGCCTGCATGCCGACGCTGAGGGTGCGCAGCTCGGGGCGGCTGAAGGTGAACACCAGCGGCAGGAAGAAGGCGTTCCAGGTGGCCAGGAAGGTCAGCACCACCACGGTCGCGGTGACCGGGCCCGCCAGCGGCAGCATCACCCGGGTGAAGATGGTGAAGAAGCCGGCCCGGTCGATCACCGCCGCCTCCTCCAGCTCGCGGGGGATGCCGCGGAAGTAGCCCATGTAGAGCAGCACCGCGGCCACGTGCCCGCCGCCGGAGAGGGCGACCACCATGCCGGTCAGCGAGTTGAGCAGGCCCAGCTGCTGGGTCAGCTCCACCACCGGGATGATGGTGTAGCCGGCCGGCACGAACAGCGTCACCACCAGCACCAGCAGCACCGCCTTGCGGCCGAGGAAGTCGTAGCGGGCCAGCACGTAGCCCGCCATGGCGCAGCGGATCACCACCACCGCCACCGTGCCGACGGTGACCAGCACGGTGTTGAGCATGTACCCGGCGAAGTCGGCGTCCACCCAGGCGCGGGCGTAGTTGCCCCACTGCGGCGACTCCGGCACCAGGTCGAGCCCGGCGGTGAAGACCTCGAGCTGGTCCTTGAGCGAGGCCGAGACCACCCACGCGAACGGGTAGACCCACACCGCCGCCACCGCCAGCAGCAGCACGGTCGCCAGCCACAGCCGCAGCCGTCGCGGGGAGCGTCGGCGGGGCGGGCGCACCGGGACGTCCGGTGCCGCGGCGGCGCTCACCGCCCGCCCCCGGCCAGCCGGCGGGCGGCCCGGATGCCGAGCAGCTGCCCGACGCCGATCACCAGCAGCACGAGTCCCAGCACCACGGCGGCGGCGGAGGCGAAGCCGAGCTGCGGCACCGAGCTGGCGAAGGCCCAGCGGTAGATGTAGAGCTCGATGACCTCGGTGGCGAAGAAGGGCCCGCCGCCGGTCATGGTCAGCATGAGGTCGAACACCTGCAGGTTCTGCTCCACCGTCAGCAGCGTGATGATGACGAGGAAGGGCACCATCAGCGGCAGCGTGATGGAGGTGAAGGTGCGGCGCGCGTCGGCACCGTCCACCTGGGCGGCCTCGACCAGCTCCCGCGGGATGGTCTGCAGCGCGGCGAGCCAGTAGATCATCGTGACGCCCAGCCACTTCCAGGTGTGGACGACCATGACCGTCCACAGCGCCGTCTCCGGCGAGCCCAGCCAGTCCACCGGCGGGATCCCCAGACCGCCCAGGGCCAGGTTCACCGGGCCGCTGGCGGGGTCGAAGATGAACTGCATCACGACGCCGACGATGGCCGTGGTGGTCACCACCGGCAGGAAGAAGGCGGTGCGGAACAGCCGCTGCAGCGGCAGCCGCGGGTGGTTCAGCAGGACGGCCAGCGCCAGCGCGGCGAAGACCCGCAGCGGGACCGTCACCACCATGAACAGCAGGGTGAGCTTGAAGGAGTTGAGGAAGAGCGGGTCGGCCAGGACGTCGGCGTAGTTCTGCAGCCCGACGAAGGTCTTCTCGCTCTCGAAGCCGCTCCACGACAGCAGCGAGTACCACCAGCTGGCCAGCACCGGCCACAGCGTGTAGGCGCCGTAGAGGACGGCCGTGGGCAGCAGGAACAGGTAGATCCACCAGCGGGCGGCGTGCTGCCTCGCCCGGTGCCGGCTCGCCGGGTCCGCTCCCGGGGTGGGGCCGGCGGCCGCGGTGGGCAGCGGCGCCGTCGTGGTGCTCACCGGGCGTAGCCGCTGACGTCGAAGTCGGTGCCGGGCTGCCACTCGGGGAAGGCCCAGCTCTCGACCGACACGTCGCCGCCGACCTCGGCGACGGCCTTCTCGCGGGCGGCGGTCAGCTTGTCGCTCAGCTCGCGGAGCGCGCCGCGGACGTCGCTGACCTGGCCGGAGAAGGCGCCCTGGACGATGGCCCCGAGCCCGGGCTCGACCGTGCCCATCGCGGCCTCGACGTCGGTGACCCCGGGGCGGGCCTGCGGGGCGGGGGCCACGAAGACCTGCTCGCCGAACATCTCGACCGCACGCTTGTAGGTGGGGTGGGCGCCGGAGCCGGCCACCGCGGCGAGGTCGAACGGGGGCTGGTCCATCGCCTCGGCGAGCCCGGCCTGGTACTCCTCGCCGACGAGCAGGGCCAGCAGTTCGGCGGCCTGGTCGACCTGGTCGGACTGGCCCGACACCCAGAAGGTGCCGCCGACCGGCGTGCGGTTGAGCACCGGGGCGCTGCCGTCGGGGGTGGGCAGCGCGCCCACGGCGAGCTGGTCGGCGAAGGCGGCGAAGTCGCGCACCACCACGCCTGGGCAGTAGGGGCCGTCGAGGAAGAAGGCGGCACCGCCGGCGGCCCAGCGCGCACGTCCGGCGCGGGCGTCCAGCGAGGAGCTGGCCGGGAAGAGCAGGCCGTCGGTCTGGAACGAGAGCAGGAACTCGATGGCCGAGACCACCGAGTCGTGGTGGTAGGCGTACTCCCCCGTCGACAGGTCGACGCCGTTGGAGCCGCCCTGGGTGGCGCCGGGGAAGCCGGCGGCCTGGGCGAGCTCCAGGACGAAGGTGGCCATCCGCTCGCCGAACTGCAGCGGCAGCAGCAGACCGGAGGTACCGCTGTCCTGCACCGCGCGGGCCGCGGCGCGCAGGTCGTCCCAGGAGGCCGGCGGGGTGTCCGGGTCGAGCCCGGCCGCCTCGACCGCCGAGCGGCTGTACCAGAGCAGGCCGTCGTACTGGCGGGTGCTGAAGATGGGGAAGGAGTACAGCTGGTCGTCGAAGGAGTGCAGGCCCTCGATCAGCGTGCCCTCGGGGACGGCCGAGCGCAGCTCCTCGCCGTTGGCCAGCGGGGAGAACCAGCCCTGGTTCATCAGCACCGACGGCGGGACGCCCACGCCGGCCAGGCTGAAGACGTCGGGCAGCTGCTGGCTGGAGAAGGCCAGCTGCAGCGCCTGCCCCTGCTCGTTGGGGTTGTAGACGGTGTACTCGACCTGGGGCCCGCCCTGGCCGGCGAAGCGCTGGAAGGTCGCCTTCTGCAGGTCCTGCAGGGGGGCGAACTGGTCCCACCAGGTCAGCGGACCGGTGCCGCCGGTGGTGCCGCCGCCGGTCGCGCCCGTGCCGGGCTGGCCGCCGGAGGGGCCGCCGCCACCCCCGGAGGGCGCGGTGCTGCAGGCCGCCAGCACGGCACCGGCGGCGACGCCGCCGGCTCCGGCCAGCAGCTGGCGTCGGGTCGGGAGCACGGCCGCCGCGCGGGCGGGAAAGCGGTTGTCGGTCATGGTGTCCACCTCGTCGTCGCACCTGTCGCTGCACCCCGCCCAAGCCGGCCGGTCAGCCTCCTCGGACAGTTCTACAATGTTGTATACAACAATGTAAAGGGTCGGCGCAGATCCCGCCCGACCGCCAGGCCCACCCCTCCCCGCCCGCACCCTGACCACGTGTATGTCGATGCGGGCACTCCCGGTGTGTCGCGGCGTGTCGCAGTGTGCGGCTACGTCGGCGTACACGTCCTCAGGGACGTCGCCCCCGCACCCTCGCGCGCGCACCCTCCAGCTCCGGCGGCCGCGCCTCGAGCCGTCGACCGGGCTCAGGCAGAGGGGTCGCCGGCGGTCATCCCTGCATTCGTGTACGCCGTGACGCCCGTACAGCCCGACACGCCGCGGCGCGCCGGGGATGACCGCATCGACATACACGCAGGCAGGGGCGGGCGGGGCGCCGGGCGAAAGGGCGGGGTCGACCCTTGACCGGCGCTGAGCGGCACCACTAGCCTTCCTGCTCATCGGGACACGAGTCCCGATGATCGGGACGACAATGGAGTGCCCATGACGGCCGCACCGAGATTGAGTCGGCGGACGATGTTGCGCGGGACGGGTGCCCTCGGGCTGGCGGGGATCGCGGGGCTGGCCGCGTGCGGCCGCCCGGTGGACGACAGCACCGAGCTGCCCCAGGTGAGCGGGGACTACGACGGCCCGCCGATCACCCTGCAGTTCTGGAACGGGTTGACCGGCGGCGACGGGCCGGTGATGCGGACGCTGCTGCAGGAGTTCACCGCTGCGCACCCGGCGATCCGCATCGAGATGTACGCGATCCCGTGGGGGAACTTCTACCAGAAGTTCCCGGCCGCGGTGGTGAGCGGACTGGCCCCCGACTTCGGGCTGATGCACAACTTCCAGGTGGCCACCAACGCCGCCCGCCGGGTCATCGTGCCGCTCGACCCGCTGGTCGACGCGCTCGGCCTGCAGGAGTCGGACTACCTGCCGGTCGTCTGGGGCTCGGGCCTCTTCCAGGGCCAGCGCTGGTCGCTGCCGCTGGACATGTGGCCCGACAGCCTCTTCTACAACCGGCGGGTGCTGGAGCAGGCGGGCCTGGACCCCGACGCCCCGCCCACCAACCGCGCCGAGTACGAGCACGCGCTCGAGGAGCTGCGCCGCCGCGACATCCAGGGCCACTGGCTGCCGGCCATCGACCCCCAGGGCGTGGGCCGCGGCTTCGACTCGCTGCTGTGGCAGATGGGCGGCGAGCTCTACGACGCCGAGGGCGGACGGGCGCTGTTCGGCGAGGACGCCGGCATCAGAGCCCTGGAGTGGCAGCACTCCCTCATCGCCAACGGCTGGAGCCCCAGCGACGTCAGCGGCTCCGACGCCAACGTCGCGTTCAAGAACGACCAGAACGCCTTCCTGTGGGGCGGCCCGGGCGCGCTGATCAACGACCTGGCCAAGGTCGAGGACCTCGACTGGGACGTCGCCCCGCTGCCGCAGATCGGCCCCCACCGGGCCGCCTTCTCCGGCTCGCACCAGTTCGTGCTGATGCGCCAGCGCGAGTTCGACCCCGACCGGGTGACGGCCGTGGTCACGTTCCTGCGCTGGATCATGGCCAACTCCATCGGCTGGGCCAAGGCCGGCCCGGTGCCGGCCCGGCTGCCGATCCTGCAGCAGCCCGAGTTCGCCGAGCTCACCGCCCAGTCGCACGTGGCCGAGGGGGTCGAGCACATCCGCTTCTACCCGCTGGTGCCCGGCATCGCCGAGGTCCAGACCACCATCCTCTACCCCGCGATCGGCGACGCCCTGCTCGGCCAGATCGCCCCCGCTGACGCCCTGGCCAGGGCCACCGAGCAGGCCTCGTTCCTGCTGGAGGAGAACCTGACCAAGTACCGAGAGGCCCGCTGATGACCGCCACCACCCCGGTCCCGGCGCCCGTGCGCGCCGTGGCCTCCGTCCGGGCGGGCGACCCGGGCCGGGCGCCGCACCGCCCCCGCGCCTGGACGCCCTACGCGTTCCTGGCACCCTTCCTGCTGATCTTCGTGACGTTCGTGCTGGCGCCGGCCCTCTACGGGTTCTGGATGAGCCTGCACAACTGGGACTTCTTCCTGCCCGAGCAGCCCTTCGTCGGGCTGCAGAACTACGTCGAGCTGTTCACCCCCGGCGCCCTGGTGGCCCAGCAGTTCTGGGAGAGCATGCGAGCCACCGGCATCTTCGTGGTGCTGTCGGTGCCGCTGCTGATGGTGATCCCGCTCGGCCTGGCGCTGCTGCTGAACCGCCGCTTCCGCGGCCGGACCTTCTTCCGCGCCGTCTTCTTCGCCCCCTACGTGCTCGGCGTCAGCGTCATCGGGCTGCTGTGGCAGTACCTGCTCAACGCCAACACCGGTCTGGTCAACGGCTACCTCACCCAGCTGGGCCTGGACGAGAAGATCCCCTGGCTGACCGCCCTGCCGTGGGTGTGGGTCTCCCTGGTCGGGGTGACGGTCTGGTGGACGATGGGCTTCAACTCCGTGGTCTACCTGGCCGGCCTGCAGGGCGTCGACGAGAACCTCTACGACGCCGCCAAGGTCGACGGCGCCGGCCCATGGCGCGAGTTCGTGCACGTCACCCTGCCCGAGCTGCGACCGGTGATCCTGTTCGTGCTCACCATGACGATCCTGGCCTCGGCCAACATGTTCGGGCAGTCCTACCTGCTCACCAGCGGCAACCCGTCCAACGAGACCCGCACGGCGATCATGTACATCGCCCAGGTCGGCCTGGAGCAGTTCCGCATGGGCAAGGGCGCAGCCATGAGCTACCTGCTCGCGCTCCTGCTGATCCTCGTCAGCGCCCTCAACTTCGTCTTCCTACGCCAGAAGGAGCGCTGACGTGGCGACCCTCACCGTCGACCGTCCCACCCTCACCCCCGAGACCGCCCCGGCCGCCCCGACCCGACGACGTCCCCGCGGCCTGACCGGCACGCTGCTGCTCTACGCCGCGCTGCTGATCCTGTCGGTGATCATCGTCGCGCCGCTGCTGTGGATGCTGTCCACCTCGTTCAAGACCACCGGGGACGCCACCGCGATGCCCCCGCAGTGGATCCCGCCGGAGCCGTCGGTGGAGGGCTACACCTCGCTGTTCGCCGACGCCCAGGCCCCGGTGCTGCGGTGGCTGGCCAACTCGGTGCTGGTGGCGGTGCTGCACACCGTGCTGGTGCTCGTCACCGCCTCCGCCGCGGCCTACCCGCTGGCCCGGATGCACTTCCGGGGACGCAACGTGGTCTTCGCGCTCATCATCGCCACGCTCTTCGTGCCCGGGTTCGTCTTCCTGATGCCGAACTACCTGATCGTGGACCAGCTGGACTGGCTGGACAGCATCTGGGCCCTGGTGGTGCCCGGCGCGGCCAGCGCGTTCGGTGTCTTCTTCCTGCGGCAGTTCTTCGCCTCGCTGCCCGAGGCGCTGGAGGAGGCCGCGCTGATCGACGGCGCCAACCGCTTCCAGATCTTCACCCGGGTGGTGCTGCCGCTGTCCAAGGCCCCGCTCGCCACCCTCGGCGTGCTGTCCTTCCTGGGCAGCTGGAACGACTTCCTCTGGCCGCTGTACGTGCTGTTCAACCCCGAGAACCTCACCCTGCCGGCGGGGCTGTCCACGCTGCGCGGCTCCTACGCCACCGACTACCCGGCGATCATGGCCGGCGCCGCGCTGGCCAGCATCCCGGTGCTGATCCTGTTCGCCTTCGTGCAGCGCTACGTCATCGCCGGTGTCGCCCGGTCCGGGCTGAAGGGCTGACGGCGTGGAGACCGCTGCCACCGGGCCCCCGCGCACGCTGGGGGAGAATTCGGAGATGAGCACCGAGGCGAGCACGACGTCGGCCGGCACCTTGGCCCGTGGTCTGGACATCCTGGAGTGGGTGGCCGAGGTGGAGCGCGGGTCGATGAGCGACCTGTGCGCGGCCCTGGGGCTGAGCCGCAGCGCCGGCTACCGCATCGTCGGCCAGCTGCGCGAGCGGGGCTACCTCGCCGAGGCCGGCGAGAACCACCTGCGGCTCGGGCCGGTAGCCATCCGCGTCGGGCTGCAGGCGCTGGAGGGGCTGGACCTGTTCAAGGTCACCCCCGACCACCTGCGGGCCCTGGTCGAGGACACCGAGGAGACGGCCTTCGTCGCCGTCCCCGAGGGGATCGAGATGGCCTACGTGATGCAGGAGGTCGGCCCGCAGGTGGTCAAGGTGTCGTCCAAGCTGGGCAGCCGGGCGCCGCTGCACGCCTCCGGTCTGGGCAAGGCCTACCTGTCGGCGCTGCCGGCCGCCGAGGCCGAGGAGATCGTCGCGGGCCTGGACCTCGTCGGCTACACCCCCACCACGCTGACCACCGTGCCCGCCGTGCTGGCCGCCGTCGAGCGGGCCCGCGAGCACGGCTACGCGATCGACGACTCCGAGCGGGAGCCGGGCGTGCGCTGCCTGGCCGCCCCGATCCGCGACGCCTCCCGGCGTCCGGTGGCCGCCATCAGCGTCGCCGGCCCGAGGGACCGCATCCTCGCCGCCGAGACCTCGATCATCGAGGCCGTCGTGGCCACCGCCCGTGCCATCTCCAGCAGCCTCGGCTGCCCGCCACCCCGCCCGTCCCGCTGACCCGTCCCCGAACCCTGCCCGCCCCCGAACCCTGCCCGACCCCACCGCCACGCCTGAGGAGCACCTGTGTCCCGGTCCGACCCGACCATCACCTCGATCGACCTCCACGCCCTGCCCACCCGCTACCCCCGCACCGTCGGCCGCAACGCCCGGCTGGGCAGCCACGGCTCCGGCGGGGAGTCGCAGGTCGCCGTGCTGCGCACCGACTCCGGAGCCGTCGGCTGGGGGCTGGTCGAGGGCGCCGGCGGGGACGTCGACGCCGCCGTCGGCCGGTCGCTGTCGGAGCTGCTCGACCCGGCCACCGGCGTCCGCTCCGAGGAGCACCGCTGGCTCGACATCGCCCTGCACGACCTGCTCGGCGTGGTCGAGGACGTCCCGGTGCACGCCCTGCTCGGCGACCACGGCCAGCCGACGGTGGAGCTCTACGACGGCGCCATCTACTTCGACGACCTCGACCCCGAGGACGCGCCCCGCGGGGTGGCGGTCACGCTGCAGAACTGCCTCGACGACCACGCCCTGGGCTACCGCGGGTTCAAGCTGAAGATCGGCCGCGGCAACCGCTGGATGCCCCGCCACGAGGGCGACCCGCGCGACATCGAGGTGACCCGGGCGGTGCGCGAGGCCTACCCCGACGCCAAGATCCTGGTCGACGCCAACGACGGCTACGACCTGCGCGGGTTCTGCCAGTACGTCGACGCCGTCGCCGACCTGGACCTGTACTGGGTGGAGGAGCCGTTCCTCGACGACGCCGACGACCTCGCCGCGCTGCGCCGCCACCTGGACGAGGTGAGCCCCAGCACCCGGATCGCGGAGGGCGAGACCTCCCCCGACGTGGACGCCCTGCTGCCCGTGGCCGGCCGCGGTCACGTCGACGTGCTGCTGATGGACGTCATGTCCTACGGGCTCAGCCGCTGGCGGGCGCTGATGCCGGAGCTCGTGCAGCTGGGCGTGAAGGCCTCCCCGCACGCCTGGGGACGTCCGCTGAAGACGCTGTACGCCGCCCAGCTCGCCGCCGGACTCGGCAACGTCGACATCGTCGAGGGCGTGCCCGGGACCACCGACGGCGTCGACACCTCGGCCTACCTGTTCGCCGAGGGCCACCTCACCGTGCCCGACCGGCCCGGCTTCGGCCTGCCCGTCCCGACGCCCTGACCACCCCCCACCCCGAGGAGCTGCCGCGTGCGCACCCTGCCCGCCACCCACCCCGACGACTTCGCCCGGCTCGACACCACCGCCCTGCGGGAGCGGTTCCTCGTCGAGGAGCTGTTCGTGCCCGGCCAGGTCACCTGGGCCCACGCCGCCGACGACCGGCTGCTGCTCGGCGGGCTGGTCCTGACCGACGACCTGATCCGGCTGGCGCCGCCGGAGCTGCTGGCGGCCGAGGCGCTGTGCTCGCGCCGTGAGCTGGCGGTGGTGTGCCTGGGAGGCCGGCTGACCGTCGACTGCGACGGCGAGGAGCACGGGCTGGACGAGCTGGACGTCCTGTACGTCGGCCGGGGCACCTCCGACATCACGGTCGCCGGCACCGGCCGGGCCTACCTGGTCTCCGCCCCCGCGCACGCCGACCACCCCACCCGGGTGGGACGCCGCGACGAGGTCTTCGCCGCCGACCTCGGCGAGCCGGAGCAGGCCAACGTGCGCACCATCCGGCGCTACGTGCACGCCGACGGCATCGCCTCGGCCAACCTCGTGCTCGGCATCACCACGCTGGCCCCCGGCAGCGTCTGGAACACGATGCCCTGCCACACCCACGCCCGGCGCACCGAGGTCTACCTCTACACCGGGCTGGGGACCAGCGGGCGGGTGGTGCACCTGGCGGGTCCGCCGGACGCCACCCGCTCGCTCGTCGTCGCCGACGACCAGGCGGTGGTCAGCCCCGGCTGGTCGGTGCACACCGGCGTCGGCACGAGCGCGTACTCCTTCGTGTGGGCGATGGCCGGGGAGAACCAGGACTACGCCGACATGCACCCGGTCGACGTGGCGGAGCTGCGGTGAGCGGGCAGCCGGTGGGGCGCAGCCCCTTCGACCTGACCGGCCGGACGGCCCTGGTGACGGGGGCCAGCCGCGGCATCGGGCTGGCCGTCGCCGAGGGGCTGGCGGCGGCCGGCGCCGACGTGGTCGCGGTCAGCGCCACGCTCGGTCCGGGCAGCGAGGTGGAGCGGCGGGTCACCGCGCTCGGCCGCCGCTGCGAGGTGGCCCAGGTCGACTTCACCGACCGCGACGCGGTGCTGGAGCTGGGCGAGCGGATGGCCGAACGCCGGCCGGGCGTGGACATCCTGGTCAACAACGCCGGCACGATCCGCCGGGCGCCCGCGGCCGAGCACCCGCTCGCCGACTGGGACGAGGTGCTGCAGGTCGACCTCAGCAGCCAGTTCGCGCTGACCCAGCAGCTGGCCCGGCCGATGCTGGAGCGGGGGTCGGGCAAGGTGATCTTCACCGCCTCGCTGCTGAGCTTCCAGGGCGGCATCACCGTGCCCGGCTACGCCGCCGCCAAGCACGGCATCGCCGGGCTGACGCGGGCGCTGGCGAACGAGTGGGCCGGCCGGGGCGTCAACGTCAACGCGATCGTCCCCGGCTACATCGCCACCGACAACAACACCGCGCTGCGCGAGGACCCGGTGCGCAGCGCGGAGCTGCTGGCCCGCATCCCCGCCGGGCGCTGGGGCGACCCGGCGGACCTGGCCGGGGCGGCGGTCTTCCTGGCCTCGTCGGCCTCGGACTACGTGCACGGCACGCTGCTGGCGGTGGACGGCGGCTGGCTGGCGCGCTGACGGCCGGGCCGCGGCGGTCAGCCGCGCGGCTCGGCGCGCAGGTGGACGTCCACCAGGTCGCCGTCGTCGATGCCCTCCGCGCGGCGGACCACGACCTTCAGCGGCACCAGGTAGCGGCCGTCCTTGGGGAACAGCGACGTCTCCCAGGTCGTGCCGCCGATCCGGACCCGGACCGGGATGACGCCCCAGCCGTAGGTCAGCAGCGGCGCGTTGTCCTGGATGACCGCGCTCTCGTCCTCGGGCACGGCGACGTAGTAGTAGGGGGCCGGGCCGCGCCACTGGAAGACCCGTTCGGAGAACTCGAACTCCACGCCGCCAGTCTGCTGCAGGCCGGGGCCGCTGCGGGAGCACCGCGGCCTAGAGTCCGACCATGGAGCCCACACCCCCCAACCGCCGTCGCGTCGTGCTCACCGGCGCCACCGGCTACATCGCCGGCCAGCTGCTGCCGGCCTTCCGCGAGCGCTACGACCTCGTGCTGGTCGACGTCCGCGACCACGACCGCGACGGTCGTCCGGTCGCCGGCGTGCAGGTGCTGGACCTGCTCGACGACCCCGGCGACCGGTTCGGCGAGCTCTGCCGGGGCGCCGACGCGGTGGTGCACGCCGGCCACCTCAAGCCGCAGGGCACGCCGACCTACGCGGCGGAGCGGCGCAACGTCGACATGGCGGCCCGCGTCTACGAGGCGGCGCAGGCCGCCGGCGTCCGCCGGCTCGTCGTGACCAGCACGAACCAGGCCAGCAAGTGGTACGAGCGGCCCTGGCGCGAGGGCCGGATCGACCGGGTCGGGCCGGAGGACTACCCCCGGCCCGACACCTGGTACGGGTGGGCCAAGGTGGCCTACGAGTCGATGGGCTTCCTCTACGCCACCGGCCAGGTGGGCCCGGTGCTGGAGAACGTCCAGATCCGCATCGTGGCCCCGCGGCCGATCCGCGCCGAGGACTTCGTCGACCGCCCGGCCCAGGACTTCGTCCGCGACCTCACCGGCTGGGTCAGCCCCCGCGACCTGCAGCAGCTGTACGTGAGGTCGATCGAGGCGGGGTCGGTGGCCGACGAGCACGGGGTGCCGTTCCAGATCTTCTACGGCGTCTCGGGCAACGCCCGCACCTTCTGGAGCACCGCCAACGCCCGCCGGGTGGTCGGCTACGCCCCGCAGGACGACTCCGAGCGCGAGTTCGCCGACGCCGTCGCGGAGGTGCTCGGGCGCGGCTGAGCAGGACCGAGCGGGACCGGCCGGCTGCCTGCTGGCCGGGCGTCAGGCGCGTGGCACCCGGCGGGTGAGGGTGAGGTGGACGACGCCGCTGGGGGACGGGACGGCCTCGACGGCGTAGCCGTCCTCGAGACCCTCCAGGCCGTCCCAGACGCGGGAGCCGCGGCCGAGCACGATCGGCACCTGGACCAGGTGGGCGTGGTCGACCAGCCCGGCGGCGAGGAAGTCCCGCACGACGGCCGCGCCCCCGCCGATGCGGACGTCCTGGCCGCCGGCCGCTGCCCGGGCGGCCGCGAGCGCGTCGGCGGGGGACGCGTCGAGGAAGTAGAAGGTGGTGCCGCCCTCCATCTCCATCGGCGGTCGCGGCCGGTGGGTGAGCACGAAGGTCGGCGTGCGGAACGGCGGGTTGGGCCCCCACCAGCCCCTCCAGTCCGGGTCGTCCTGCCATCCCGGCGGGCCGAACTTGTTGGCCCCCATGATCTCGGCGCCGAACCCGAGGCCGTGCTGCGCCGCGAAGGCGTGGTCGACCCCCACGGAGCCGACTTCCCCTGACCCGACCCCCTCCGAGCCGTCCCCCTGCGCCGCCCAGAAGCGGGTGGCGAACATCCACTCGTGCAGGCGCTCCCCGGCATGGCCGAAGGGTGCCTCGAGGGACTGCGGCTCCCCGGTGGCGAACCCGTCGAGCGAGATGGAGAAGTTGTGGACCCTGGTGCGTGACATCGGTGCTCCTCGCGTCGGCGCCTGCGGCCCCGGTGGTCGGGCCCGTCACAGAGAGTGACCCGGACCGCCGGCCGTTCTCATCGATGCGGGCCGGGCGGCCTCACCCGGTCCCCGGACCCGTCGTCGGGCGGTGAGCGCCGTGCCGACCAGCGCACCCAGGGTGTTGGCGACCAGGTCGCGGGGGTCGGAGACCCGGTCGAGCGGGATCTGCACCACCTCGATGGCGACGGTGACCAGGACCGCGACGAGGACGGCGGACACCGCCCGCAGCCGACGGAGTCCCAGCCGCAGCAGCACGCCGATCGGCACGAAGAGGAAGATGTTGGCCACGAACTCGGCCGCCCCGCCCGACCTCCACGTCCCCGGGTCCAGCCACGTCCGCGGCGACAGCACCCCGCCCGGAGCCTCGTTCGTCGCCGCCGCCCAGGGCACCGCGCCGAGGGTCAGGTAGGCCACCAGGGCGAGGTACAGCACACCCGCCGCCGCGAACGGGACCGACACCGGGGACGGCCGGCGGGCCCGGCCGGTGCTGGCCTGCGTGGTGCGGGATGCCATCGGGTGCCGGTCCCCTTCGACGGTTCAGGTGGGTGGTCTCGCAGGTCAGAACGGGCACCGGTGACGACGCGTTCCGCCCCGGCCGCGTCCTCGGACCGTGGTCGTACGACGTCGGGCCTCCGGTCGCTCAGGCGCCCGCGGACGCGGCGAAGGAGATCCCGGCCAGCTCCTCGGAGACCCGCCAGACACGCTCGGCCTGCTGGCTGTCGCGCAGGGGCCGGAACAGCCGCTGCTCGGCCGGGCGGCCTCCCAGCTGGCCCGGTCCGTCGGGGCCGTAGAGCCGTCCGCCGCGGGCCTGCGGCGACGTGGCCGCGAAGAGGGCGGGCAGCGCCGCGGTGTCGGCGGTGCCGATCAGGACGCCCGCCCGCGACAGCCGACGGATGAGCCTGACCGCCGCGGTGTCCCGGGGCCGGCCCAGCTCCGGACGGGCCGACAGCAGGCTCGTGGGGGCGACGCCGGGGTGGGACAGGTTGCTGCTGATGCCCCAGCCGCCGGCCTGGCTGCGGCGGTCGAGCTCGAGGGCGAAGAGGCCGAGCGCGATCTTCGACTGGCGGTAGGCCGCCATGGCGTCGTAGGACCTCTCCCAGCCGAGGTCGTCCCAGTTCATCCGCCCGCTCCGGGCCGCCACGCTGACCTGCGCGGTGACCCTGGCCCGGCCCGCGGACAGCAGCGGCAGCAGGTGCGCGACGAGCGCCGCGTGGCCGAGGTGGTTCGTGCCCAGCTGCAGCTCGAAGCCGTCGGCGGTGGTCCGGCGCTCGGGCGGCGTCATCACCCCCGCGTTGTTCACCAGCAGGTGGATCGGCCGGCCCTCGGCCCGCAGCTCCTCCCCCAGCGCGGCGACCGAGCTGAGGGAGGACAGGTCGAGCTCCCTGGTCGAGACCGTCGCGCCCGGGTGGTCCCGGCGGATGCGGGCGACAGCCGCCTCGCCCTTGGCCCGGTTGCGGACGGGGATGACGACCTCGGCTCCGGCGGCGGCGAGCCGCGAGGCGATGCCGAGGCCGATGCCGTCGCTGGCTCCGGTGACGACGGCGCGGCGACCGGTGAGGTCGGGCAGTGCGAGGTGGGCAGGACGGGGCATGACGGGCTCCTGGTGGTGTGGGGCGGCGGTGGCCGCCGGCGGTGCTGCCAGTCTCGGAGCGTCGCGGCGGCCCAACCAGGACCTCCCGGTCCGACCCTGGGCGGTGCGGGGCGGCGCGGCCGCGGAAGGGGGGATCGTCGGGTCGTGGCTCCGAGCTCGCCAGAGCGGTAGGAAGGGCACCGGAAGGAGAGTGGAGCCGTGGTGGACCGGGACAGGGCGGGGCTGGCGGAGTTCCTGCGCCGCCGTCGCGAGGCGCTGCAGCCGGAGGACGTCGGACTGCCCCGGGGGCAGCGGCGCCGCACCAGCGGGCTGCGGCGGGAGGAGGTCGCGGCGCTGTGCCACATGTCGACCGACTACTACGCCCGCCTCGAGCGCGAGCGCGGGCCGCAGCCGTCGCAGCAGATGCTGGCCTCCATCGCCCAGGGGCTGCACCTCGGCCTCGACGAGCGCGACCACCTCTTCCGCCTCGCGGGGCACCAGCCGCCGGCCCGCGGGTCGGTCAGCGAGCACATCAGCCCCGGGCTGCTGCGCATCCTCGACCGGCTGGCCGACACCCCGGCGGAGGTGGTGACCGAGCTGGGCGAGACGCTGCGCCAGACCCCGCCGGCGGTCGCGCTGACCGGTGACGCCAGCCGCCGCAGCGGGCCCGCCCGCAGCCTGGGCTACCGCTGGTTCACCGACCCCGCCGCCCGGGCGCTCTACGCGCCCGAGGACCACCCGTTCCTGTCACGGCTCTACGCCTCGCACCTGCGCCAGGTCGTCACCCTGCGCGGGCCGGGCTCCCGGGCGGCTCAGCTGGCCGAGCTGGCCCTGGCGCGCAGCGAGGAGCTGCGTCGCCTCTGGGAGCGTCACGAGGTGGGGCTGCAGCCCGAGGACACCAAGCGCTTCGTCCACCCGGAGGTCGGGGAGCTGACCCTGCACTGCCAGACCCTGCTGGACCCCGAGCAGTCGCACCGCCTGCTGGTCTACACCGCGGTCCCGGGAACCGAGAGCCACGAGAAGCTCCAGCTGCTGTCGGTGGTCGGCGCGCAGACGCTCGGCTGACCCGCCGTTCCCCACCGGGCTCGGGCCCTCAGGGAGTGACCTGGACCCGGTCCCGCTCGGGGATCGTCACCGACCCGAGCTCGCGCAGGTACGCCACGAAGGTGATGTGGTCGGTCTGCGGATGCGTCCGCATCAGCTCGCTCGTGCGGAGCGCCGGGAAGTCGCTCGAGCCGTTGAACGTGTCGACCGGCCCGGCGACCCGGTAGGTGCGTGCGAGGTCGAGCGGGGCACCGCCGACGGTGATCGAGGCGGGGTCGACGCGGTCACCGACCGGTGCGGAGGCCCGCCAGGTGTAGCTGACGTCCGCCGACAGCGCGAGGGGGTAGAACGACTCCGTCCCGTCCGGGCCGACGACCCACTGCTGCTCGAGCGCGGCCTCCAGCTGGGCCCCGGTGCGGGTCGTCGTGACCACCTTGTGCTCGTGGCCGAAGACGTCGAAGGCCGCCCGGTGGGTGAACGCGGACCGGCCGGCCGGCGCGTCCGGGTGGGGCGTCGCGATCAGGTCACCGTGGATCTCGCTGTTCCACCCGGGGCCCGAGTGGTCCTGCGTCGCGACCATGCCCAGGTCCGCCTCCAGCTCCGGTTCGGTCTGCGAGGAGCGGAGCATGGCGTCGGCCACCAGGTTGCCCAGGGTCGACTCCCCGGAGGCATCCCGGTCGAGGGTGGCGGACCCGTCGGTCCACGCCACCGGGGTGACGGCCCGCTCTGCCGCGAAGCCGGCCCAGTGGTCCTTGATGGTCCGGATCCTCGGGTCCGGTCGGACGTCCTCGGTGACCGGGTGCATCCGGAAGCCGGAACGGTCCCGGATGACGTCGTCGGTCCGCGGGTCGATCGACAGGTTCAGCTCGGCGATGACGTTGCCGTACGACCCTCCGATGGCGAGCGGACGAGGGTCGCCCGCCGGATCGGTGACGGTGCAGCTGGCGAGGCCGTGGGTGTGACCGGCGATCACCGCGTCGACGGCGGGAACCGCCTCGGTGGCGACCTTCCAGGCCAGGTCGCGGGGGTTCTCGCACGCGTCCACGGCCTGGGAGTCCTGGCGCAGACCCTCGTGGTCGAGCACCACGATGGCCTCGACCCCCTGGGCCTGCAGCTCGGCGGCGTAGTGGTTGACCGCGGCGACGGGGTCGGTGGTCACGAGCGCGTCGTTGTAGGACATGGCGTGGCGGTCGGAGCCCTGCAGCGTGATGCCGATGAAGCCCACCTTCGACTCGGTGCCCCGTCGGCCCTGGACGTCGCGGACCGCGTAGGGCTGGAACACCAGGTCCCCCGACTCGCGCCACTGCACGTTGGCCGACAGGTACTCGAAGTCCGCACCCGCGAAGAGGGACCCCGTGGAGTCCTGGAAGCAGTCGTCGGCGCGGGGTCCTGCCGGGCAGGCCTGCTCGCTGGTGTGCTCCAGCAGGTAGTCGATGCGCCAGTCCAGGTCGTGGTTGCCGACCGAGCTGAAGTCGAAGTCGAGGGCGTTGAGGACCTCCATGGCGGGCTCGTTCGCCAGCGACTTGTCGGGGTAGTTGTACCCGGTCAGGTTGTCGCCGTTGAGCACGCGGAACGAGTTGCCCCGGCGGTACCGGACCGACAGCCGGTCGAGCTCGGTGGCCAGGTAGGCCGCATCGCCGGCCTCGTGCACCGTGCCGTCGGCGAAGTAGATGTTCGTGTCCTGCGAGGGGAGCTTGTCACCACCGTGGAAGTCGGTGACGGACATGATCTGGACGTCGATCGGCGGACCCGAGCGCGCCTCGGCGGAGGCGGCGTCGGCCGGGGCGGCGGCGGATGCGAGGACGAGGGCGAGCAGGGCTGAGCCGAGACGGACATGCTGTGGCACGGGGGGACCTCCGACTGGATGTGGGCGTGTCCCCAGGCTGGGGCCCCGGTGTGAACCGGTCACGGCGTCCACGTGGCCGTCTGGTGGCCGAGGCCCGAAGTCGCGGAGCCGCCCGGGATCAGTAGACCCGCAGCGCCACCACGTGCGCCGAGCCGGTGCCGGCGCCGGCGACCACCCGGACCGCGGTCGCGGTGACCGGCTGCTCCAGCGGGTGCGTCCGGTGGCGCCGCCGGTTGCCCGTGACCTGCGCCAGCACCTCCCAGCGGCCGTCGACCTCGGCCTCCACCCGGTAGTCGGTGAGCAGGTCCGGCATCACCTCCGGCTCGGTCCGGTGGTGGTGCAGGTTGATCAGGTCGATGTCGAGGGAGTCGTCGAGCACCAGCTCCACGGAGCTGACGGGCACCGGCGCGTCCCAGCGCACCGCCAGCCAGGGCTCGGGGTCGTGGCGGCGGTCCTGCGAGACCCAGGTCTGCGGCCCGCCCCAGGGGCGGGCGTAGCCGCCGAGGGCCTTCGCCGGGGCGTAGGCCTCGACGTCGTCGCCCAGCCGGAAGCACAGCGAGCCGCGGTGCAGCACCTGCTTCCAGTGGCGGAACTGGTCGGTCCACCGCTCACCGGGCTCGGGGTCGCGGTGGCGCAGCACGATGACCCCGGGCGGGGCCTGCTCGGCGGTGTGCACGGCCAGGTGCTCGTCGGCCTCCAGCACCACGAACGCGTTGCGGGGTCCGTCCGGCTCCCAGTCCAGGTCGACCTCCACCCACTGCTTCTGCCCGGCGGCCACGGGCACGGCGACCGAGCGCAGCTGCTCCCCCGGCAGGTAGACCTGCGGGCGCTCGGTGCGGTGCAGCCGGACCCGCAGCTCGGTGTCCGCGGCGGCGTCCAGCAGCAGCTCCAGCCGGCCCAGCCGGGGGTCGACGGGCACCAGCAGCCCGAGGGGGGACTGCAGCGGCATCGTCGCGGTGGGGACGTCGACCACCAGCTGGCGCAGCGTGGACGAGGCCACGGCCGTCCCCCGGCGCGCCAGGTCCGCGGGGTCCTCGTTGGCCAGCCCGACGACCGAGGCGTCGGCGCGGACGAGGGCGTGGTGCACCTCGGCCAGGTGGTCGCGGGCCAGCTGCCGGGGGGTGACGCCGCGCCGGGTGGCGAGCGCGGCGGCCACGCCGGCCGCCTCGCCGAGCACCGCGCAGGTGGCCATCACACGCGTGCTGCCGAAGGCGACGTGGCTGGCGCTGATGTTGCGCCCGGCCATCCACATGTTCGTCACGTTGCGGCTGTACAGGCAGCGCAGCGGCAGGGAGTAGACCCCGTCGGGGTGCCAGTGCTTGGACCCGCTCTCGGTGGCGTACATGCCGCCCGGCGGGTGCAGGTCGATCGACCAGCCGCCGAAGGCGACCTTGTCCTCGAAGTCGGTCAGCCCCAGCACGTCGTGCTGGGTGAGCACGTGGTCGCCGAGGAAGCGGCGGTACTCCCGCTTGCCCGGCACGGAGCCGACCCACTCCAGGGTGAGGGTCTCGGCGTCGAAGCGGCCGGAGTTCTTGATCCAGTCCCAGATGCCGTAGACCGCGGCCTGCAGCTCGTCGCGGATCTTGGCGTCGTCGTGGACGACGTCCAGCTCACCGCCCCACTCGATCCACCAGTAGGCGCAGCCGTTGTTCTCGACCTTGATCGCTCGCCGCTCGGGGATCGAGGTGGTGGAGATGTCGAGCGCGAACGACGGCGGCACGAACTTCACCGGTCGGCCGATGTCCTTGGAGTAGAACAGCAGCGTGCTGCCGAGGGTGTTGTCGTCGGGCACCTCGGGCGCCCAGGACTCGCCGTAGGCGGAGCGGGGCTCGCGCCCGGTGCGGTAGTGGGCACCGGCCAGGAAGCCGACCAGGCCGTCGCCGGTGCAGTCGAGGAAGGTCGGTGCGGTGAAGGTGATCTCGCGCTCGGAACCCATCATCCAGCCGGTGACGGAGGTGATGGTGCGCTCCTCCTCCGGCCCGGTGGCCGCGACCTCCCGGACGTCGGTGTTGAGGTAGAGGCTGATGTTGGGCTCCGCCCGCACCGCCTCGAGCACCGTCAGGTCCCAGTAGTAGGGGTTGCCCTCGGGGTTGGTGAACTGGTTCTCCACGAACAGCTCGCCCATCACCCCGGTCTCGCGGGCGTAGGGCTGGACGCCGTGCGCGGTGGCGCCGCACACCCACACCCGGATCTCGCTGGAGGAGTTGCCGCCGAGGACCGGCCGGTTCTGCACCAGCGACACCGTCGCCCCCTGGCGGGCGGCTCCGATCGCCGCGCAGACGCCGGCGAGACCACCGCCCACCACCACCACGTCGGACCGCACCTGCTCGCTGCGCATGCTCACTGCCTCCTGGTTCTGTCGCTGCTGCTCGTCGTCGCGTCGTCGGCGACCGGCGGACGCCCCTGCGCGGCGACGCCGTGCTGGAAGGCCTCCTCCAGGCTGTCCACGGTCCGCTGGGCCACCAGCACCCACAGCAGACCCGCGGTCAGCACGTCGCTGGCCCGCCCGGCGAAGTAGTCGGTCCAGGCGGGCCCGTCGGGGGTGCCGGTCAGCAGCACCTCGTCGACGGCGCCCGCCAGCGCCGATTCCGCCATCCCGGTGATCACCGCGGTGGTGGCCCCCCGGAGCCGGGCCAGCCGCACCAGCTCCTCCGCGCCGGCGTTGCGGCCGCTGCGCGACAGCACGAGGGCGACGTCGGAGGGGCCCAGCAGGCTGGAGACCACGGCGGCCTCCTGCGCGTCGCGGGTGAACCACGTCGGCCGTCCGATCCGCAGCAGCCGGATGTGCAGCTCCTGCGCCGGGATCGCGTCGCCCCACTCGCCGTAGATGTGGATCCGCGTCGCCGCGGCCATGGCGTCGGCGAGCCGGCCCGCGGCGTCCAGGTCGATCGCCCCCAGGGCGTTGCGCAGGGCGTTGGCCTGGGTACCGGCCAGCACGTTGAGCACCTGGTCGGCGGGGTCGTCGGGCTGGATCATCCGGCCGATGTCGGCCTCCCAGCCGGCCTGGGCGCCCCGGCCGTTCTCCTCCGCGATCGCCGCCCGCAGCGCCGGGTAGCCCTCGAAACCCAGCAGGACCGCGAGCCGGGTCACCGTGGCCGGGGACGTGTCGGCCTGCTCGGCGAGCCGGGTGATCGGGGCCCGGCCGACGTCCTGCGGGTGCTCCAGGATCTGCTCGGCCACCCGCGTCATGGCGGCGTTGAGGTCTGGGAGCGCCTGCCGGATCAGCTGCAGCGGGCTCTGGTTGAGGGCTCTGTCCACACGACTCATCCTCACGTGTAGACGAACTGGGCGCTCGCCGTGGTGTCGACGTCGCTGACCACCCGGGCCCAGTGCGCGCTGAACCCGGAGGGGAAGACGTGGGTCGCCAGCTCCCCCGGCCCGACCCGCAGCGTCGCCGTCCGGGCGAAGCGGCCGTGGCCGTGGACGTCCACCTCGACGGTGGCGGTCATCGGCTGGTCGCCGAAGTTCTGCACGTGCAGGCACTTCTGGTCGAACCCGGTCATCAGGTAGGGGTCCGACGGCTCGCCGGCCACCACCTCGTCCTCCCACCAGGGTCCGCCCCAGCCGGCCGGCTTGCCGAAGCTCCACAGGTCGTCGGTCTTGCCGAACCACATGTTGGAGTGCGGCTCTGCCGTGTACGGGTTGAGGCCGTGGCTGGGCGAGGCGTTGTCGGCGCCGAGGACGAGCATCCCGCGCCAGGAGCAGAAGTCGCCCATCACCCACAGGTGGGTGGAGATCGGGCGCACGCCCCAGACCCGACCGCCGTAGGCCCACGGCGAGACCTCGTAGAACATCCCGTGGTGGTCCATCAGCAGCCGCTCGTGCTCCACCTCGCGGATCCGCGGCCACTCGGTCTGCCACTTGTGGTCGAAGCAGTGCGAGGCCTTGGGCAGCCGGTAGCGGGTCCAGCGCTGGTCGACCTCGGTGAAGACCTGCATGATCGCCGAGGCCCGGTCCCAGCCGGTGGCGAAGATGGTGCCGCCGAACTCGTGGCGGCCGCCGATCGCGGTGAAGGGCCTGCGCTCGACGATGCGCCAGCTCTGCCCGTCGTACTCGGCCAGCCGGCCGGCTGCCTGCTCCCCCGCCCAGTCGGGCTCGTGGTACTCGTTGGAGCAGATCACCAGGCGTCCGAAGCTGGTGTAGCAGTCCTTGTAGTGGACCTTCATCTCGCCGTCGGTGCCCAGCTCGTCGTTGAGGTCGAACAGCTGGGTGCAGGCCATCGTGGTCAGGTCCAGCTCGAACAGCTCGCCCTCCATCGCCAGCACGTAGACGTGGGTGTCGGGCTTGGTCAGGTGGCGCGCCGTCCCGCAGACCCGCAGCGGGGCCAGCTCGGCGATGGTGGTGATCTTGTGCTCGGTGTCGATGACGTGCGGGCCGAGCACCAGCTTCGAGGTCGGGAAGTGCACGAACCTGTTGGTGTAGGTGCCGTCCACGCCGAAGGTCTCGGGCACCACCTCCATGGACAGGTCCTCCGAGATCCGGCGCAGGCTCACCCCGCCGCCGCTGCCGGCCTTGTGCGAGTTGTAGTTCTGCACGTACAGCTTGCCGTTCCACGGCATCAGCGAGCCGATGCCGAGCTCGCTGCGGGGCGGGCCGAAGTCCCCCACCTGGGCCAGGGACGGGAAGACCCCGGAGACGTTCATCGGGCTGGTGGTGCTGGTCATCAGATCGGTCTGCTCTCTGCTCACTTGATTCCGGTGTGGGTCAGGGCCTGGACGAACCGCCGCTGCAGCAGCAGGAAGACGACCAGGACGGGGACGATGGTCACCACGGACGCCGCCATCGCCAGGCCGGGGCTGAGGGCCCCCTGCTCGTCGGTGAAGCTGGTCAGGCTGAGCGGCAGGGTGTAGGCCTCGGGGCTGCTGATCAGGACCAACGGCGTCTCGTAGTCGTTCCACGACCAGACGAAGGCCAGGATCCCCAGGGCGGCCATCACGGGCCGCGCCAGCGGCAGGTAGATGCGGGTGAAGATCCGCCACTCCGAGGCGCCGTCCATCCGCGCCGCCTCGGCGAACTCCGGCGGCTGGGCCACGAAGAACTGCCGCATCAGGAACGTCCCCAGCACGGTGAACATGCCGGGCAGGATCAGCGCCCACAGGGTGTCGTAGAGGCCGAGCTGCTGGAAGTAGATGAAGCGCGGCACGAGCAGCAGCTGGCTGGGGATGATGGCGGTGGCCAGGTAGACCAGGAAGATCTTGTCCCGGCCCCGGAAGCTGAGCCGGGCGAAGGCGTAGCCGGCCATCGTCGCGGTCAGCAGCTCACCGGCCACCCGCAGCAGCGCCACCAGCACCGAGTTGGCGAAGGCCGGCAGGATCGAGTCCTCGCCGAGCAGCACGGTCGCGTAGTTGCTCAGCTGCACCGGGTCGGGGATCCACTGCATCGGCACGGTGTAGGCGTCGATGTCGCGCTTGAACGAGGTGGACAGCATCCACAGGAAGGGCGTGAGGAACCCCAGCGCCAGGATCCAGAGCGGGATGCCCACGGCCCAGCGGCTGCGCCGCCGGCGGCGGGCCCGGAGCCGGGTGCGGTCGAGGGTGTCGAGCGTGACGCTAGTCATGGAGGGTCCTTCCTCGCTGCGCCCGCCAGGTCAGCACGGTGAGTGCCAGCACCCCGGCGAAGGTGGCCATGCCGATCGCGGCCGCGTAGCCGAACCGGTAGAACTGGAAGCCGTTCTGGTACATGTAGTACGAGACGACCGTGGTGGCGTCGCCCGGGCCGCCGGCGGTGATCAGCGCGATCAGGCCGAAGCCCTGCGAGGCGCCGATGAACAAGGTGACCAGCAGGAACACCGTGGTGGGCACCAGCGAGGGCCAGGTGATCGTGCGGAACCGGGTCCAGGCGCCCGCCCCGTCCACCTGGGCGGCCTCGTACAGCTGGGTGGGCGCGTCGGTGAGCGCGGAGAGGTAGATCATCGAGGCGTAGCCGACCCCGCTCCAGATGGCGATGATGATCAGCGCCGGCAGGGCCCAGTGCGACGAGGCGAACCAGCCGGGCAGGTCCTGCAGGCCGAACGCACCGAGGAGCTGGTTGACCACGCCGGCCGACGGGTTCAGCAGCATCAGCCAGACCATCCCGATCGCCACCACGGTGACGATGTAGGGCAGGAAGAAGATCACCCGGAGGACGGCCCGCCCCGGGACGTCGCGGTTGAGGGCGAGGGCCAGGCCGAGACCACCGACGACGGTGAGCGGCACGCTGATCCCGGCGTACAGCACGGTCCGCAGGGTCGCGTTCCAGAAGCCGGGGTCGACGAACAGGTCGACGAAGTTCTGCAGCCCCACGAACTCGATGCCCGACAGGCCCGAGACCAGGTTCCAGCTGGTGAGGGACAGCCCGACGACCGAGAGCAGCGGCACCAGGGTGAAGGCGAGGACGCCGAGCAGGTTCGGGGCCAGGAAGGCCCAGCCGACCCAGCCCGGTGGCTGCGACGGGTTGCCGCGGGCGGTCGTGGCCCGGGCGAGCGGGGGCTCGAGGACGCGGGCGGCGGGCAACGGCTTGCTGGTGATCGCCATCTCAGGCCTTCCTCTGGTTGCGCCGGATCGCCGCGTCGGCCAGCTCGTCGATGGTGCTGACCGCCTCCGCCGGGGTGCGCTCGCCGATCCAGCACAGGTCGCGCTGCTGCTCGACGGCGAGGCTGATCTCGGGCACCGCGGTCAGGTTGGTGTCGGTCATCAGCTTCGGCTCGCTGGTGAACATGGCGTGGCGGAAGGAGTCGACGTCGAAGAACCGCTCGGGGTCCTCCTTCAGCACCCCGGCCAGCACCTCCTCGTCGGGGAGCACGTCCAGGGCGGGGATCTTGCCGCCGCCGAGCATCGCCCGGGCACCGTCGGTCACCCAGTAGCGGACGAACTCCCAGGCCAGGTCGAGCTTGGTCGAGCGCGGGTTGATCATGATGAAGTTGTTGAACTGGCCCGCGTTCCAGTCGCCCCTCGCGGTGCGGGGGACGGGAGCCGCGGCCACCCGGAAGTCGTGCGGGTAGTCCTCGGGCTCGTTGAGGTAGCGCAGGTTGAAGGGGGCCGTCGGCCAGAGCGCGAACTCGCCCTGCAGGAAGGGGTTCTGCTGGTAGGCGGCCAGCTGGCGGGCCAGCACCTCCGTCCACGGGTAGGCCGAGCCCTCGTCGATCATCGTCCGTCCGAGCTGCAGCCACTCCAGGAAGGCCGGGTCGCCGAAGTTCGAGCCGCCGTCGGGGGCGTACCAGTAGTTGGCGCCCAGCGAGACGCGAGCGGTGTCGGGCACGCTGTAGGCGCCGTGGACCCCCGGTCGGGTGAGTGCGCGGGCCATCTCGTGGAAGTCGTCGACGTCCCAGGCCCGGGGCAGGTCCACCCCCGCCTGCTCGCGCAGCGCCTCGTTGACCAGCACGAAGTAGGGCTCCCGGGCGGTGGCCAGGGCGACCATCTGCCCGTCCACGACCGTGGCCCGTGGTGCCTGCGTGTCGAGGTAGGGCGCGAGCGCCGGGTCGGCCCGGACCCGGTCGGTCAGGTCCAGCGCCACCCCCGACCCCGCCCGCAGCGCCATCGCGGTGGAGTTGTAGGTGAAGTACACGTCGATGTCGACGCCGCCCTGCAGCGCCGTGTCCAGCTTGAGGTTTCCCCGGTCGTCGTTGACGAAGCGCGTGTAGGCGACCTTCTCGCCGGGGTGCTGCTCCTCGAAGCCGGCGACCAGCTCGTCGGGGCCGCTGGCCCCGGGGACACCGCCCCACACCTGCAGGGCGCTGGAGCGCGGTCCGGGTGAACCGCCGCAGCCGCTGAGCAGGGTGGCCAGGCCTGCGCCGGCGGTCGCCCCGAGGACCGCCCGTCTGGACAACGTCGTCTGTCCTGCCATCTGCGATCTCCTTTGATCGGCCGTGCTGTCGGCAAGAAATTATCCGGACGGACGCCGCAGCACAAGAGTGCTGCAAAGAATTTTCCTCGAACTCCGAGGCGGGCCGCCGGGTGCGACGACGGATGGCGCGGTGTACGGTGGCATTGAATATAAGGAAGTCAGGCGCGCCCGCGCCTCCGCACCCGAAGCGAGCGCCTGTGGCCGCCCTGTACCGCCAGCTCTACGAGCGGCTGCGTGCCGACATCGAGGACGGCCGGCTGGCCGTCGGGGCCCGGCTGCCCACCGAGGTGGAGCTGGCGCGCGAGCAGGACGTCAGCACGATCACGGTGAAGAAGGCGCTGGAGCTGCTGCGCCAGGACGGGATGATCGTCCGTCGGCCGCGGCTGGGCACGTTCGTCACCCGGCAGGCCCCCGAGAGCGCTCCGGGTGCCGAACCGGCGCCGGCGGCCGAGGCCCCGCTCCCGCTGGTCGGCTGCGTGCTGACCAACTTCGACGACACCTTCGGCACGCACCTGCTGGGCTCGCTGCTGGACAGCGCGGCGGGACGGGCGAACCTGGTCCCCCGCCGCTCGCACGGCGACCCGCAGGGTGAGGAGCGGCTGATCCGCGAGCTGGTGGCCAGCGGGATCCAGGCGCTGGTGCTGGAACCGAGCTCCTCGGAGTACGTGGCTCCCGCCGTGCTGGAGCTGGTGGCCCGGGGTTTCCCGCTGGTGATCGTGGACCGGGTGCTGGAACGCTTCCCGGTCTCGACCATCAGCTCCGACAACCTCGCCGCGGCCCGGGCGCTCACCGAGCACCTGTTCGACCTGGGGCACCACGCGATCGGCTTCGTCAGCGCCCCCACGCACATCTCCACCCTGGAGGAGCGCCGGCAGGGGTTCCTGCTCGCCCACGCGACCTTCGCCGTGCCGCACGACGAGGCGGCCGTGTTCACCGACGTGCGCTCCACCCAGCCGTCCCTGGACGGCGACCTGCACACCGACGTGGCGAACCTGCAGCAGTTCGTGGCGGCCCACCCGGAGCTGACGGCGTTCGTGGCCACCGAGTACAACATCGCGCTGCTGCTGCACGAGGCGTGCCGGCGCGAGGGGCTGGAGGTGCCCGCCGACCGCAGCATCGTCTGCTTCGACCACCCGGACCGGACGTTCGACCTGGCCGCCTTCCGCTACACCCACGCCCACCAGGACCAGGAGCAGATGGGGCGCTTCGCCGTCGAGCAGGCGGTGCGCCAGATCGCCGAGCCGGCCGCGATCCGCAAGGAGCTGCTGCCGGCCCGGGTCGTCGAGGGCGTCTCGACGACCCGGATCCGGCGGCGGCGCTCACGCCAGGCGTGAGTCCGCCGGCCGTCCCTCCTCCAGCCGCGTCCGCAGCTCGGTGGCCTTGATCGCGCTGAGCAGCGTCGAGTAGGGGATGGTCCCGCGGGCCGGCGACTTCCAGTCGTTCGCCGGCAGCAGGTGGCCGTCCACCACGCAGCGCTCCCACAGCGCGTCGGTGCTGGAGCGGACGAAGTCGACCAGCCGCTGCCGGGTGGCCGCGGACCCCGCCCCGTCGCCGGCCGCCAGCCGGTCCACGAGCACGCCCAGGTAGCGGTAGGCCACGCCCTTGAACAGGCCCACGTCACCGCCGTCGCCCTCGTCGCGGAAGAGGCCGTCCTCGGCCAGCTCCTCCAGGGTGGTCAGCGCGGTCCGCTCCGCCCGCTCGACGAGCCCGGCCTCCCCCGTCACCGCCTCGAGAGCCACCAGCGCCCCGACGTAGAGGCCCTGGTTGTAGGTGAAGCGCCAGTGGGTGTCGATGCGGCCGTCGCCCTCGCGGTTCACCCCGTCGTGGACGAACCCGCTGGCCTCGACGAGGTTCTCCTCCAGCCAGCTCAGCGCCTGCTGGGCGTAGGGCAGGCAGCGCGGGTCGCCGGTCACCTCGTGCAGCCGGGCCGACAGGATCACCAGCGGCCCGTTGGCCGGCGTGTTCTTGTACTGCAGCGACTGCTTGCGCCAGGCGAGGCTCTCGCCCAGGGTGTCGTTCCAGCCCTCCTCGACGACGTGCTGCCACAGCGACACCGCGCTGTCGAGGTGGCGCCGCTCGCCGCCGGCCCGGTGCAGCCGCAGCAGGGCGAGCGCGTACCAGAGCATGTCGTCGAAGTAGTCGTTGAACAGGACGCCGGCGTTGCGGGCCTGGATGTGGTCGGCGACGGCGGCGGCGTCGGCGAGCCACGCCGGGTCACCGGTGCGGTGCCAGGCGTCGACCCGGACGTCCACGACGTGGGCCAGCCACCAGTAGTTGAAGACCGCGTCGTCGCCCGGTGGGTGGGTGTTGTGCCACCGCTGCGGCTCGGGGGCGCCGAACCAGTGGTCCAGGCTGGCCTGGGCCACGTCGGCGCGGGCCTCCCACGCCCGGGTGAGGGCGGTGGGAGTGCTGTCGACGTCTGTGCTCACGTTCACTTCCTGTTCTCGGCCAGCACCTGGTTGCCCATGGACTCCGCCGTGGCCAGCGCCTCCTCCGCGCCCAGCTCGCCGGAGAGGAACTTCTCCAGGTTGGGGATCAGGCCCTTGCCCTCCATGTCGGAGTAGCCGGCCACCGCCGGGCGGACGGTGGCGTACTCCATGGTCGCCACCAGCGCCTCGTACTTCTCGTCCTCGGTGAAGTAGGCGTCGTTGGCCGCGGTCCGGTTGGCCGGGATCTGGCCGGAGATCTTGCCGAACTGCAGCGCGTTGGCCGGGTCGGCGCACCACCACTTCATGAACTCCCAGGCGCCGTCGGCGTTGCGGGCGCCCTCGGGGATGGCCAGACCGAACCCGCCCATGCCCGCGGCCTTGCCGCCGCCCGGTCCGGCCACCGGCTCGGTGGTGCCGTAGACGAGGTCGTCGACCTTGTCGAAGTCGGTGAACGACCAGGGTCCGGTGTAGGCCAGGCCCACCTTCTTCTCGGCGAAGGGGGCGCCGCCCTTGCCGAAGCCGAGCTCGTACACGCCGGCGTCCATCAGCTGCTGCCAGAACTGCAGCACCGCCAGCCCCTCGGGGGAGTTGAAGGCGACCGTCTGGTTGTCGTCGTTGAGCATCTTGCCGCCGGCCTGGCGGATCCACATGCTGAACAGGCCGGGGTCGTCGAGGGCGAAGCCGGCCACCTCGAGCTTGCCGCCGGAGCGCCTGGTGGTGGCCTCGGCGACGCTGAGCAGCTCCTCCCAGGTGGTGGGCGGCTCGACGCCGGCGTCGGCCAGGATCTCCTCGTTGTAGAACAGCGAGCGGTTGTCCACGATGAGCGGCAGGCCGTACAGCTGGTCCTCCACCGTCATCTCCCCCACGGCCTGGTCGTAGAGCTGGCCGACGTCGACGCCGTCCTCGCTGACCCGGTCGCTGATCGACTGCAGCGCCCCCTTGGGCACGTACAGCGAGGTCTGAAACCGGTCCCACAGCACGATGTCGGGGACCTGCCCGCTGGCCAGCCCGGTGAGCAGCTTCTGCTCCAGCTCCTTCTGCTGCACGTAGCGCACCGTGAGGGCGGACTGGGCGGAGTTGAACAGGGCGACCTGCTCCTCCATCTGCTTGGCCTGGTCGCCGACCCAGCTGCCCCAGAAGGTGATGTCACCGCTCGCGCCACCACCTCCTCCGGCACCTCCGGAGGCGGGCCCGCTGCAGGCGGTGAGGCCGGCCCCGGCCGCGGCCCCGAGGGCGAGGGTTCCGAACGCCCGGCGTGAGAGCTTCATCGTGGTGGTCCTTTCGGTCACGTCGTCGTGACGGTGGTGGTGGGACGGGTGTGGTGCGGGAGGGCGCGTCTCACTTGGAGCCGATGTGGGCGATGCCCTCGATGATCCAGCGCTGGCAGACGAGGAAGAGCACGAGCATCGGCACGCTGGTGAGGATGGTTCCGGCCATCAGCGGGCCGAAGTCGGTGGTGCGCTCGTTGACGAAGGAGGACAGCGCCACCTGGACGGTCAGCATCCGTTCGTCGTTGAGCACGATCAGCGGCCACAGGAAGGCGTTCCAACCGCCCTGCAGCGTCATCACCCCGAGCACGGCCAGACCGGCCTTGGCCAGCGGCAGGTAGACCCGGGCGAAGATGCGGAACTCTCCGGCGCCGTCGATGCGGGCCGCCTCACCGAGCTCGTCGGGCAGCGACTGGAAGAACTGCTTCATGAAGAAGACGGCGAAGGGTCCGGCGGCCCCGGGCAGGATGACGGCCCAGAAGGTGTTGATGAACCCGAAGCCGCCGTCGCCGAAGAGGTCGTTGCCGCCGGCCAGCGGGAAGTGCCGCAGCACCAGGAAGGTGGGCACCATGGTGATCACGCCCGGCACCATCATGGAGCCGAGGAACACCGCGAACACCGACGTCCGGCCGCGGAAGCGCAGCTTGGCCAGCGAGTAGCCGCCCAGGGCGCCGAAGAAGAGGTTGGTCACCGTGCCGGCGATCGCCAGGTAGGCCGAGTTCCCCAGGTAGGAGGCGAACGGGGTGTCGGTGAAGACCGCGACGTAGTTCTCCAGGGTGGGCCGGTCGGGGATGATCGACAGGTAGCTGCCCAGCACCTCGCCCGGCGGCTTGAGCGAGGTGGCAAGCGTCCAGACGAACGGCATGACCGTGGCGAAGGAGATCGCGATGCAGCCGATCCACCACGCCACCCGCCCGAGCTGCTGCAGCGGTGTGCGGCGCCGGCGGCGGCGCAGCGGCTGGGCGCCGGGTGCGGGCGCCGGGGTGCCGGCGGTCGCGGGGGGCAGCGAGACGGTGGCCATCAGCTCTCACCCACCTTGTTGACCCGGGCGTTGATGAGCGAGAAGACCATGATGATGAGGAAGAGCACGAAGCTCAGCGCCGAGGCGTAGCCCATCTCGAGGGAGTCGAAGCCGCGGTCGAAGATGTAGTAGACCATCGTCACCGTGGAGTTGCCGGGGCCGCCCTTGGTCAGGATGAAGGCCTGGTCGAAGACCTGGAAGGCGCCGATGATCTGCAGCGTGGAGACCAGGAACATCACCCGCGAGATGCCGGGCAGGGTGACGTGGCGGAACTGCTGCCAGGCGTTGGCCCCGTCGATCCTGGCCGCCTCGTAGAGGTCGCGGGGCACCCCCTGCAGGCCGCCGAGGAAGATCACCATGTTGGCGCCGAAGCCGGCCCACACGCTCATCACCACGATGGCCGGCATGGCCCAGGCCGACTCGTAGAGCCAGGCCGGGCCGTCGATGCCGAACCAGCCCAGGACCACGTTGAAGACGCCGTACTGGGGGTTCAGCAGCCAGAACCAGATGGAGGCGGTGGCCACCGTGGAGGACACCACGGGGATGTAGAACAGGGTGCGGAAGATCCGCGCCGCCCGGGCGTCGCGGTTCAGCAGCAGCGCCGAGCCCAGGGCCACCGCGATTCCCAGCGGCACGTACAGCGCGGTGTAGTAGGCGGTGTTGCGCAGCGCGATCCAGAAGAAGGAGTCGCCGAAGATCCGGGTGTAGTTGTCGAGCCCGACGAACTCGAAGTCGCCGATGATCGCGTAGTCGGTGAGGCTCAGCACCAGCGCCGCCACGATCGGGATGGCGAAGAAGGCGATGAACAGCAGCACCGGGACGGCGATGAACAGCCAGCCGTTGACGGCCTGCTGGCGCCGGGTGGTGGCCGGTGGCAGCAGGCGTGGCGGTGGCTTCGCCGCGGGTGGGCCCGTCGGGGGCACCGCCGGTTGGCCACGGACCGCGCTGTCCATGATCGAGGTCACGCTGAGCTCCTCTGCCGTCGTGTGGGTCACATATATTCATATGCCTGCGGTCGTCGTCAAGGGTGCTTGTGCATATTCCGTACCGGTGCAATGTGCGTAGACCCTTGACGGTCCCCGCGACGGCGGCCTAGCGTCGCCAGCCATGCGATCAACGACGATCCGGCGCCGGCGCCGCCACCTCATCGCGCCACCCCTGCTGCTGGCCCTGCTGGCGCTGCTGCTGCCGGCCGCTCCCGCGTCGGCCACCACGGAGTCGACGGCCGAGGAGGCGATGGCCGCCTACGTCGACGCCTTCTGGGACCCGGAGGAGAAGTACTTCACCACCTACTCCGACGGCCGGGGCCGTGGCGGCGTGGGCCCGGAGGGCGGCCGGTACAGCGACTTCTGGTGGGAGGGACGGCTGTGGGAGGTGGTGATGGACGCCTGGGAGACCACCGGCGACCCCCGCTACCGGGCGATGATCGACGACGTCTACGACGGCTTCACCGCGCACTACCCGACCTTCGGCTCCGACTTCAACGACGACGTCAACTGGTGGGCGATGGGGGCGGCCCGGGCCTACGAGCTGACCGGTGACGAGCGCTACCTGCAGACGTCGGTGGAGCTGTTCGACCGGATCTGGGCCGACTGGGACGACACCTACGGCGGCGGCATCTGGTGGCGCCAGTCGGTGCAGGACCAGAAGAACGTGGCGACCAACGCCCCGGCGGCCATGACGGCGGTGGCGCTGGCCCGGCACACCGGCGAGGAGGTGTACCTGGAGCGTGCCCAGCTGCTGTTCGACTGGGTGGACGAGAACCTGGTGGAGGAGGACGGCCACGTCCACGACCACTGGGAGGGCGAGGGCACCCTGGTGCGGTGGGACTTCACGTACAACTTCGGCACCTACATCGGCGCGGCGACCGCGCTGCACGAGGTGACCGGCGAGCAGGAGTACCTGACCAAGGCGGTCCGGTCGGCCGACTGGGTGACCACGCGGCTGACCAACGGCGGCACCTTCCGCAACGAGGGCATCGGGGACGGCGGCGGCTTCAAGTCGCTGCTGGTGCGAGCGCTGGTCGACCTGGTGCAGGAGCACGGGCAGACGCAGTACCTGGAGCAGCTGCAGGACAACGCGACCCAGGCGTGGAACCACCGCCGCACCTCCGACGACCTGATGGGCCACGACTGGTCGGCGCCCACCTCCAGCGGTCCGCTGCAGAGCCTGGCGGCCAGCTCGGGACTGACCGCGGTGCTGCTCGTGCCGCCGGACGGGGTCCGCGGCGTGCTGGCCGAGTCGGGGACCTACGAGGCCGAGAACGGCTTGGTGGTCAACATCAGCTCCGAGGCGACCCAGCCCGGATGGACCGGACGCGGCTACCTGGCCGGCTGGAACCGTGACGGGCAGCAGGTGACGCTCAACGTCAACGTGGCCAAGGGCGGCAGCCACACCATCCGGTTCCGCTACGCCGGCGACGACGGCGACGCGACGCGCATGGTGATGGTGAACTCGCGCGTGGTCGACCCCCGCTTCGAGTTCCCCGGCACGGGCGGCTGGGACGACTGGCAGACCGTCGACCTCAAGGTGCCGCTGAGCCGCGGCCACAACTCCATCCAGGTCCGCTTCGACGAGGCCTCGGACAACCAGGCCTACCTGAACCTGGACACGGTGCAGCTGCTGCGCTGAGCGGGACGACCCGACGGCCGGCTCCACGCGCTGGGGGCCGGCCGTCGCGCGTCCGGGGCGGTGGGGCGGTTATCCACAGATCTCGGCTGACCCCTGGCAATTGACCACCCGAATGGCAGAATCGAGCGCATCGCCCGGCCGACCCGGCCACCCACCCCGGTGCGAGGAGCTTCCATGCGTCGACAGCTGGCTGCCGTGAGCCTGCTGCTCCTGCTGCCCATCGCCGCGTGCCGGTCGGAGCCCGAGCCGGCCCCGACGGCGGTGCTCCCGACGCCGGCGCCGCCCACCGCGCAGTCGCCCACTCCGGAGGAGAGAGAGTCTGAGGCCGTACTGAGGGCCTACAACGAAGGCCAGCAGGTGGCGGAGGACCTGTTCCAGCAAGGCGGGGACCTGGATGCCGAGGAGACACTGGCCCCATACTTCAGTGGCCCACTTCTCGACTTCTACACTCGGGAATTGGCCAGGTTTCGCCGCGACGGTTTGACGCTGGATGGCCCCATGACCTGGAAGGCGACGGTTACTGATCCCCCCGCCTCACCCGACGACAACACAGCGCGCATCACTTCCTGTGCCGACTACAGTCGCCAGCGCGTCCTTGAAAAGGATGGCGAGACATTCGACCGTGGCTTCGACTATTCCGTCGACGCGATTGATATGCGCAAGGTGGACGGGATCTGGAAGACGCACAACGGCCGCTCTGAGCCATCGGTGTCCAGGAGGCCCCCACAGTGCTCCTGATTTCTCGCGCATCACCTTTGGTGCTGGTCGCGCTCGGGCTCATTCTCGCCTCCGCCGCGGTACCTGCGCGCGCAGAGACCGGGGCATACTGCCGCACCGTTCGGTGTGAGGTCTCGGCCGAGTCGAAACACACGCCGACGCTGCCGTCGGAGCGCCCACAGCCAGAGAGATCTGGCACGCCTTCGAGGTCGAGCGACGTGACTCTGGCCTCCCGCCGCGGGACCTCGGAGTACGTCGATCATGCATGGCAAGCCCCGCGCCCGTACGTCGCGTCTGGCCCGGATCCCGATTCGGCGTACTGCCAGGACCTCATCGCCACCGGCTTCGACAGCGGCTGCGACATCGACACCCCACCACAACCCGACGACGACGCACCCGCCGAGGACGAACCCGCCCAACCGGCCGCGCAGGACGAAGAACCGCAGGTCGACCCCACCACCGTCGCCCTGTCCGTCATCGCCAACATCCAGTTCGCCGGCGGAACCCCGCAGGTCGGTCCACCACCCACCCTCAACGACTGGGACATGGCCGTCGTCGGCTACCCCCTGTGGCTCTGGACCGACGGACCCACCAGCCTCACCGCCTCCGCCTCTGAACAAGGCCTCGAGGTCAGCCTCGACG
>NZ_WPCU01000001.1:0-7060 GCF_009742705.1 Auraticoccus cholistanensis | reverse complement strand
GCAGCCCTCCCCCACCTGCGGACACACCTACACCCGACGCTCCGCCGGCCCCGACAACCCCGGCACCCCCTACACCGTCACCGCCACCACCACCTGGGAGGTCGCCTGGACCGCCGCCGACGAGTCCGGCGTCGAGATCGTCCGACGCAGCGCCTCCACCGACCTCGTCGTCGGCGAGCTGCAGGCCCTCGTCACCGGCTGAGCTGCGACACCGCCCTGCCGTACTGTCCGGCCATGAGCCAGGTCGAGATCACGGTCCGCGGTGAGCACGTCGCCTTCCACCCGCCCGAGCGCGGCACGGTCCACCTGACCGTCGCCCTCGAAGGGCCGCAGGAGGCGGCCGTGCACCGTGGCGTCGCCGACGCCCTCGGCGAGGTCACCGGGAGCATCAGCCCGCTGCACGACCCGCAGCGCGGCCCCGTCACCTGGTGGGCCAGCGACCAGCTCCGCACGTCGGCGCGCCGGCCCTGGAACAAGGACGGCAAGCAGCTACCCCTGGTCTTCAGCGCCCGCGCGGACGTGCAGGCCAAGTTCAGCGACTTCAGCGCACTCAGCCGGTGGGTCGGCCAGGTGCTGACCATCCAGGGCGTCAAGCTCGACCGCATCGAGTGGGCGCTGACCGAGGTCCGCAAGCGCCAGCTCACCCACCGCGTCCGCACCGAGGCGGTCGGTGACGCGGCCCGCAAGGCGCAGGTCTACGCCGACGCCCTCGGGCTCGGGGACGTCGTGCCGGTGGCCCTCGCCGACGCCGGCATGCTCGGCCAGGGCCTGGACCCCGCCGCCGGCGGGCAGGCGGTCGCGTTCGCCCGCGGGGCCGCCGCGCCGAGCAGCGCAGAGGTCGCGTTCGCACCGCAGGACATCCAGGTCTCGGCCACCGTGGACGCGCGCTTCCTGGCCGGCTGACGCCTCGGCCGCGACGCCCGGCTCAGCGCACCGGCGCGAGCCGGGTCAGCAGGCAGGGACCGCCGTTGTTGATGCCGCCGTCGATGCCCAGGGCGAGCCCGTCGGCGTAGAGCAGCGGCTCGGACACCTCCGGGTAGTCCACCCCGAGCCAGTCGGCGACGATGCTGTGCCCGTGCACGATGCGGCGTCCGCCCAACCGGCGCAGGAAGGCCCGGGCCACCTTGGGCCCGTCGTCGCCGCGGAAGGCGTAGCGGGTGGTCATCCGGCGCCAGATCTCCCACCAGGCGGTGATGTCGTCGGTGCGCGACATCAGCTGCGCCACCCGCGCGTTGATCGTCGCCACCTTGTCGCCCCAGTGCAGGTACTCGGTGGTGTCGGAGTGCACCAGCAGCCACTGGTCCTGACGCGCCACCACCGGCAGCCGCATCAGCCAGGCCAGGTGGTCCTCGGTCAGACCCTCCTGGTCGTCGGCGCGGCCGCCGTTGAGCGTCCAGCTGCGCTCGAAGCTGCGCGGCACCGCGCCACCGCCGGGCACCTCGGTGCTGCCGAACAGCTTCATCCCCATGGCCAGGATCTCGTGGTTGCCCAGCAGCGCCCGGACCGAGCCGTCGGACTCCTCCACCAGCCGGCGCACCAGCTCCAGCACCCCGATCCCGCTGGGGCCCCGGTCGAAGAAGTCGCCCAGGAACCACAGCCGGGTGCGACCACCGCACCACCGGCCACGCGGGTCCACCAGCCCCGCCTCCCGCAGCGCCTCGGCCAGGATCTCGACGTGGCCGTGCACGTCGCTGACGGCGTAGACGGGGGCGGACACCCGCCTCACCCTAGTGGCAGGTCGCCCCGCAGCCCCGGCCCGGGAGCGGCGGGACCACCCCCCCCCGGTCGGTGGCGCCGGAGACGAACCCTAGGCGCGCCTTCCTTGACTCATTCCAATCTTCGTCGTTGACTCGTGCCATGACAGTCAGCCGGTTCCGCCAGCAGGCAGCCCCCGGCTCCGACGCGACCGTGGCGCTGCTGCGCGCCCGTGGCCTGCGGGTCACCACGTCCCGGGTGGCGGTGCTCGAGGTGCTGCGCGAGGCCGCCCCCACCCACGAGCACCTGTCCGCCGGCGCCGTCGAGGAGCGGGTGCGCGCCCGGCTGGGCAACGTCTCCACCCAGGGCGTCTACGACTGCCTGGAGGCGCTGACCGGCGCCGAGCTGGTCCGCCGGCTGGAGCCCGCCGGGCACCCCGCGCTCTACGAGTCGCGGGTCGACAACCACCACCACCTGGTGTGCCGCTCCTGCGGGCTCGTCACCGACGTCGACTGCGTCGTCGGGGCGGCTCCCTGCCTGCACACCACCGACACCGGGGGCTTCGTCGTCGACGAGGCCGAGGTGACCTTCTGGGGGCGGTGCGCCTCGTGCGCCTGAGCAACCCGCCCGTCCCCGACCGACCCCACACCCACGAGGAGAGGAACATCCAGTGACTGATGTCGCATCGCAGGGACCCGCCGAGGGCGACGACCGCCCGGTCCTGACCAACCGGCAGGGACACCCGGTCTACGACAACCAGAACCAGCGCACGGTGGGTGCCCGCGGACCGGCCACCCTGGAGAACTACCAGTTCCTGGAGAAGATCAGCCACTTCGACCGCGAGCGGATCCCCGAGCGCGTCGTGCACGCCCGCGGCGCCGTCGCGTTCGGCTACTTCGAGGCCACCGGCACGTGGGGTGACGAGCCCATCAGCAAGTACACCCGGGCCAAGCTCTTCCAGGAGGCCGGCAAGCGCACCGACCTGGCCATCCGCTTCTCGACCGTCATCGGCGGCCGGGACTCCTCCGAGGCCGCCCGCGACCCGCGCGGCTTCGCGGTGAAGTTCTACACCGAGGACGGCAACTGGGACCTCGTCGGCAACAACCTGGCCGTCTTCTTCATCCGCGACGCCATCAAGTTCCCCGACGTGATCCACGCCCTCAAGCCGGACCCCGTCACCTTCCGCCAGGAGCCGGCCCGCATCTTCGACTTCATGTCGCAGACGCCGGAGGCCATGCACATGCTGGTCAACCTGTTCTCCCCGCGCGGCATCCCGGCCAACTACCGCACCCAGCAGGGCTTCGGCGTCAACACCTACAAGTGGGTCAACGCCGAGGGCGTCACCCACCTGGTGAAGTACCACTGGCTGCCGAAGGCCGGCGTGAAGAGCCTGACCGAGGCTGACGCCGCCGTCATCCAGGCCGGCGACCTCGGGCACGCCTCGAAGGACCTCTACGAGGCCATCGAGCGCGGCGACTACCCCGAGTGGGACCTGCACGTGCAGCTGATGAGCGACGACGAGCACCCCGAGCTCGACTTCGACCCGCTGGACGACACCAAGGTCTGGCCCGAGAACGAGTTCCCGGCCAAGAAGGTGGGCACCATGGTGCTCAACCGCAACGTCACCGACCACTTCCAGGAGAACGAGCAGATCTCCTTCGGCACCGGTGTGCTGGTCGACGGCCTCGACTTCAGCGACGACAAGATGCTGGTCGGACGGACCTTCTCCTACAGCGACACCCAGCGCTACCGGGTGGGCCCGAACTACCTGCAGCTGCCGGTGAACCAGCCCAAGAACGCCACCGTGCGCACCAACCAGCGCGGCGGCCAGATGTCGTACTACGTCGACGGCGGCGGCGAGAACCCCCACGTCAACTACGAGCCCTCGATCACCGGCGGCCTGCGCGAGGCGCAGTACCCGACCCACGACGAGCAGGGCCCGGAGATCGTCGGGCGGCTGACCCGCAAGCGGATCCCGCGCACCAACGACTACACCCAGGCCGGGCAGCGCTACCTGCTGCTCGAGCAGTGGGAGAAGGACGACCTGGTCGCCAACTTCGTCCAGCTCATCGGGCAGGCCGACCGCAAGGTGCAGGAGCGGATGGTCTGGCACTTCTACATGTGCGAGGACGAGCTGGGCGCCCGCGTCGGCGAGGGCCTGGGCATCAGCCTGGAGGAGATCAAGGACCTGCCGCCGCTGGCCAGCCAGACGCTGTCCGAGGACGAGCTGGCCCGCCTGGCCAACCTCGGCCACAACGGTCCGCGCGACGTCTCGGACCTGCAGATGACGCACTGCGTGCCGAACGAGCGCGTCGTCATGACGAGCTGAACGGCTCCGAGCACCACGACGGCGCCCGTTCCGCTGCGACTACGCAGCGGGACGGGCGCCGTCGGCTTGTCGGGACCTCAGCGGGCGTCGGCGGCGGTCAGCCGGGCGCCGCCGTCGGGGTCGAAGCAGTGCAGCGTGGCCCCCTGCGCGCTGAGCAGCACCGGGTCGCCCACGGTGAGCCCGGTGAACCCGGGGATCCGCACCACGAACAGGCAGCTGCCCAGGTCGAGCGTCACGTCCGAGGCGTTGCCCAGCGGCTCCACGACCTTCACCACGCCGGAGGCGTGCTCACCCTCGCCCACCGGCTGCACCGAGCACTCCTCCGGCCGCAGCCCCAGCCTGATCCGCTCGGCGTCCACCCCGGGGACGTCCACGGTGAACGAGGACCCGCCGACCGCGTAGCGGCCGCACTCGACCCGGGTGGCGGGCAGCAGGTTCATCCGCGGCTTGCCCACGAAGGAGGCGACGAACTCCGTCGCCGGCCGGTGGTAGATGTCGTAGGGGCTGCCGTACTGCTCGAGGCGCCCGCGGCTCATCACCACGATCCGGTCCGAGAGCGTCATCGCCTCCTCCTGGTCGTGGGTGACGTAGACGCTGGTCGCCCCCAGCTCGGCGTGCAGCAGCTTCAGCTCGCTGCGGGTCTGGTCGCGCAGCAGCGCGTCCAGGTTCGACAGCGGCTCGTCGAACAGGAACACCTTGGGACGCCGGGCGATCGCCCGCGCCAGCGCCACCCGCTGCCGCTGCCCGCCGGACAGGTTGCGCGGCCGGTTCCCCAGCACGTGCTCGATGTCCAGCCGCCGGGCGGCGTCGACCACCCGGCGCTCGGTCTCGGCCTTGTCGACCTTGCGCATCCGCAGCCCGAAACCGATGTTGTCGCGGACGTCCATGTGCGGGTACAGCGCGTAGTCCTGGAACACGAAGGCCAGGTCCCGCTTGTCCGGGTCGAGGTCGTCGACCCGGCGGCCGTCGATCAGGATCTCGCCGCCGGTGATGTCCTCCAGCCCGGCGATCATGTTGAGGGTGGTCGACTTGCCGCACCCCGACGGGCCGAGCAGGGAGACGAAGTCCCCGTCGGCGATGGTGTAGCTGAGGTCGTGCACCGCCCGGACCGCCTTGCGCCCGCGGCCGTAGTCCTTCTGCACCCCGACCAGCTCGATGTCTGCCATGACTACCCCTTCACCGCACCTTCGACGAGTCCTCGGATGATCCACTTCTGCGCCACCAGGGCCAGCACCAGCACCGGCACCGCGGTGATCACCCCGGCCGTCGCGGCCGCGGTGTAGTCCATGGCGAACAGGCCCTGGAAGGCGGCGGTCCGCACCGGCAGCGTGGTGGCGTTGCTGATCGTCAGCACCTTGGCCAGGAAGAAGTCGCTCCAGCTGGTGATGAAGGCCAGGATCGCCGTCGCGGCCAGTCCCGGCGCGGCCAGCGGGACCGCGATCCTGGTCATGATCTGCAGCCGGTTGCAGCCGTCGATGATCGCCGCCCGCTCCAGGCTCGGCGGCAGCTCCTCGAAGAACCCCACCAGCATCCACACCACCAGCGGCAGGATGAACGCGGTGTAGGTGATCACCAGCCCCAGCAGGGTGTCGTACTGGCCGAAGGCTCGCAGCAGGATGAACAGCGGCACCGCCAGCACGATCACCGGCACGGCCTGCACCGTCAGCATCCCCAGCAGCAGCGTCTGCCGGCCGCGGAAGCGGTAGCGGGCGATGACGTAGGCGCAGGCCGAGCCCAGCACCATGCACACGATCGTGGTCGAGATCCCGACGATGGCGGAGTTGGCCATCGGCACCAGGAACGACGGGTCGCTCAGCATGCCGAGGTAGGCGTCCAGCCGGATCTGGCGCGGGTCCAGGTCGGGCGTCAGCGTCTGCAGGGCCGTGGCCGGGTACAGGCTGTAGACGGTCATCCAGACGAACGGCGCCAGCAGGTACACCAGCAGCAGGGCCACCAGCACCCGGTGCCCGATCGTGCCGAGCAGCCGTCTGCGGGCCCGGGACGAGCGGCGACGTCCGCCGGCAGCGGGCCGGTCTGCGGTGGTGGCGCTCATCGTGATCCCTCCTTGCGGTCGCGCAGCAGCAGCACCCAGAGCAGGGCGAAGGCCAGCACCAGCACCATCGCCGAGATCGCCACCGCCGCGCCGTAGCCGCGGTCCAGGTTGCTGAAGGTGACGAGGTAGGCCAGGAAGTTGATGGTGGTGGTGCCCTCGGCCGGACCGCCGGAGCCGCCGGTGAGGACGTAGATGGTGTCGAACACCTTCAGCGACCACATCGTCTGCACCACCAGCGCGAACAGGATCGCCCCGCGCAGGTTGGGCACCGTGACGCGGGTGAACCGCTGCCAGGCGTTGGCGCCGTCGATCCGGGCGGCCTTGTAGATGTTGGCGGGGATCCCCTGCAGCCCGGCCAGCATCAGCAGGCAGAGGAAGGGCAGCAGCTTCCACATCTCGGCGAAGATCAGCACGTTCATGGTGAGCTCGGGGTCGGCCAGGAACTGCACCCGGTCCTCGAACAGCCCCAGCCCCAGGCCGATCGCGTTCACCACCCCGGTGGAGCCGTCGAAGATCAGCTTCCACATGATGCCGTTGACCACCGGCGGCACCGCCCACGGCACCAGCAGCAGCACCCGGGCCAGCGTCCGGCCGCGGAAGTCGACGTTGAGCAGCACCGCGATCAGCACCGCCAGCCCCACCCCGCCGATCACCGTCACGGCGGCGAACCACAGGGTGCGGCCGAGGGCGGCGTGGGCCTGGGCGTCGGTGGCCAGCGAGGCGTAGTTGCCCAGCCCGACGAACGGGTGCGTGGTGCCCAGCTTGTCGTTCCAGTCGAAGCCGGACATGTAGACCGCGTAGCCCATCGGGTAGCCCAGCAGCATCACGATGATGGCCAGCGCGGGCACGGCCATCAGCAGCCCGAACCGCAGGTCGCGGACCTGGCGGCGCCGGCTTCCGGGGCGGCGGCCGGCGCCGGAGCGGGGCTGCTCCGGCGCCGGCGCGGCCGGCTCGGTGGTGGTCGAGGTCACCGTGCTCACCCG
>NZ_WPCU01000010.1:803538-834463 GCF_009742705.1 Auraticoccus cholistanensis | reverse complement strand
ACGCTGACCACCACGAACATCACCGCGGAGTAGGCCAGGGTGCCTGCCCGTCGCAGCGTCACCGCCGGCCCGGCCCGAGCTCGGCCACGCAGAGCCGTCCGACCTCGGCCACCACGGTGTCCTCGCGGACCGCGGCCGGGTCGTCGGAGCGGACCATCACCGCGAGGGCCAGCGGGGTGCCGTCGGGCGCCCAGGCGACACCGACGTCGTTGTTGACGGCGTAGCTGCCGCCGCCGGTCTTGTCGGCCAGCTGCCAGCCGGGCGGCAGCGCGGCCCGCAGCCGCTCCGCGCTGGTCGTGCTGCCCAGCATCCAGCCGGTGAGCCGGTCGCGGTCGCGGCGCGGCAGGCTCCGCCCGGTCAGCAGCCCGGCCACCGTCCTGCCCACCGCCCGCGGGCTGGTGGTGTCGGTGACCCGGTCGGGCTCGGCGGAGTTCAGCTCGGGCTCCCAGCGGTCGAGCCGGGTGGTGGTGTCGCCCAGGCTGCGGGCGAACCGGGTCACCGCGGTGGGGCCGCCGATGCGGGCCAGCACCTCGTTGCCGGCGGTGTTGTCGCTGAGCTGCAGGGTCGCCACGCACAGCTGCTCGACGGTGGGCACGGTGCCGTCGCGGAGGCACTGCTCGACGAAGGGGGAGACCTCGAGCAGCGCAGCCGGCGGGATGTGCGCGGGCCGTCGCAGCACGTGCGCGTCGGGCACCACGAGGTCGCCTCGCAGCAGGGCGGCCACCGCGAGCGCCTTGAACACCGAGCAGATCGGGAACCGGCTGTCGGCCCGGTGCGCCAGCTCCCGCCCCGTCCGCAGGTTCCGCGCCCACAGCCCGATCGTGACGTCGTGGCGCCGTTCCAGCTCGCCGAGCCGGGGCAGCCCCGGTGCGGACGGCTCGGCGGTGGCGCGGGCGCCGCCCACCACGGCCAGCGAGGCCGCTCCGGAGGCGGCGAGCAGGGTGCGTCGGGTCAGGGTGGAGGAGGTCATGGACGGCATGGTCGTCGCCGCCGGTCGGGCGACGCCAAGACAGACACGGGCCCGGCTATCCCGTTCCGGCATAGGTCCCTCCATGGAGGTCGCCCTACTGTGGCACCCGTGGACGTGGTGGAAGCCCTGCGCGCCTTCCGGGCGGTGGCCCTGACCGGCAGCTTCACCCGGGGTGCCGAGCGCTGCGGCGTCCCGCAGCCCGTGGTGAGCCGCCGCGTGGCCGCCCTGGAACGGCTGCTGGGTGCCGAGCTGCTGGAGCGGACGTCGCGGTCGGTGTCGATCACCGACACGGGCCGCCGGGTGCTGCCCCACGCCGAGGAGCTGGTGGCGCAGTGGGAGCGGATCGTGGCGGTCACCGGCAGCCAGCAGCCGCCGCTGGTGGTCGCGCTGCCGCCCGACCCGGACCCCCGGGCGCTGGCCACCCTCCGCCAGGGGCTGCCCGGCTACGACGTCCGCTTCCTGCAGGCCGACCCGGAGGAGCGGTTGCGTGCCTGGCAGACCGGACGCGCCGACGTCGCGCTGCTCGCCACCGCGCCCGAGCCCGGCACCATCGACCAGCCGCTCGGGGTGGCCTCGGTGGAGCCGCCGCACGGCCCGCGGGGCTACTCCCTGGCCTGGCTGCGGCGTCCGGCCTCGGAGCGGGACCGCCCGCCGCGGGTGCTGCACCTGCAGAGCGAGGACGCCGTCCCGCACGTCCGCGACCCGCTGCACCGGCTGGTGCACGCCCACGGGCTGCGCACCGACCAGCTGGTGGTGACCGCCGGACGCACCGACGCCCTGACCCGGGTGCACGAGCGCGCCGACCTGCTGGTGTGCACCGAGGCGGAGGCCTCGGCCGCCGGTCTGGCGTGGGAACCGGTGCGGGGGTTGGCGCTGACCCGCGCCTACCGGATCGCGCACCGCCCCGAGCTGGCGGAGGCGGTCGACCTCGACCGGCTGCGGTCGCGGCTGACCCGGGCGGTGGCGACGTGAGCGCCGAGCCGACCGGGGACGGGTCCGCCGAGCTGCAGGTGGTGGCCGACGACATCCGCCAGGAGTGGCGCCGGGCCGGGCTGAGCGGCGGGTTCCTGGCCCGCCACCTCGACAGCTCCGAGCAGCTCGGCTTCGAGGTGGACCGGGCCGTCCCGCTGGCCTCGGTGGCCAAGGTGCCGCTGGCCCTGGTGGCCTACGACCAGATCGTGGCCGGACAGCTGGACCCGGCGCAGCCGGTGGAGCTGCGGCCGGAGGAGCGCACCCTCGGCCCCACCGGGTTGTCGCTGTTCGAGCACCCCTGCACGGTGGCGGTCGGCGACCTCATCACGATGGCGCTCGCGGTCAGCGACAACGCGGCCACCGACGCCCTGATGCGCTTCGTGCCGCCGGCGGAGGTCACCCGGCGGATGCGGCAGTGGGGCTGGCACGACATCACGCTGCGCCACCACATCCACGAGCTGAACACCGCGGTGGCGGACCTGCCGGACCACGTCCGCAGCCAGCTGCGCGAGCTGGCCGTCCGCGCCGCGACCGGAGGCGGCGGCCACGTCGTGCCCCAGCTCGACACCTCCCACGCCAACACCGGCACCGCCGCGGCGCTGGTGCGGCTGCTCGAGGCGGTCTGGACCGACCGGGTCAGCGTCCCCGCGGCCACCGCCCGCCTCCGGCGGACCATGGCCCACCAGCCCAGCCACCGCCGGCTGGGCGCGGAGCTGATCAGCGACCTGACCAGCGTGGTCGGCAAGACCGGCACCTTCCTCAACCTGCGCCACGAGATCGGTGTGGTCACCACCGCCGACGGCGACCGGGTCGCCGTGGCGGCGCTGACCGTCTCCTCCGTGCCGGCGGGGGAGCAGCCCGAGGTCGACGCCGCCATCGGCGCGGCGGCCCGGGTGGCCGTCGAGGCGCTCACCCGCTGAGGCAGGTCAGTCGTCGCCGCCGAGGGCGGTGTCGCGGCGCCGGCTGGCGACCGTGCCGTGCACCGCGATGGCCAGCACCACCACGGCGTAGATGCCCAGGTCCACCAGCGAGGCCGGCAGCGGGAGCAGCGCGCCGGCCAGCACGACCAGGATGCCCAGCGACGGCCACGGCCAGATGGAGCGGAGCGTCCGGGTGGTGCCGGCGATGATCATCGCCGCCCCGGCGAGGAAGACGGCGAGCCCGCCGGCCAGCACCCAGCTGCCGTCGCTGGGGGTCGGCTCCATCGGGTGGGCGACCAGGTCCTCCAGCCCGACCCCGACCAGCACCACCCCGAGCGCGACCGGCAGGTGGCCGTAGACGAACAGGTCGTGGCGCTGGTCGACGGGCCCCTCCTCGTCCTCACCGGACCCCTGCTCGCGCGGCTCGGCCTCGTCGTCGGCGTCCTCCAGCTCCCGCTCGCCGCTGCGGGCGGTGACGTCGAAGTAGACCCACCACATGCCGGCCGCGAAGACGAAGGCGACCGCCCCCGCCACGACGGCGTCCGTCGCCCACGAGGAGTCGTGGACGCCGCGCACCGCCCCGCCGACCGCCTCGCCGAGCACCAGGATCACCAGCAGCCCGAACCGCTCGGGCAGGTGGGCGATGTGCAGCGGCAGCCGGCTGGAGCGGAAGGTGGCCAGCACCGGCGCCACGGCGCTGACCAGCACCGCCACCGCCCACAGCACGTAGCGGGTCGTGCCGGGGGTGGCCATCGACACCGCCCAGACGACCGCGCTGACCGCCAGCGTGACGAGGTAGACCACGATCGTCCGCCGGCCCTCCTCGACGTGGCGCCAGGCCCGGGCGTAGAGCGCCAGCAGGATCAGCTCGGCCAGCAGGTAGCAGCCGGCGAACCAGATGCCGTACGGCCCCAGCGCGCCCGAGGCGCTGGCGGCGCAGCCGGCGATGGCCCCGGTGGCGGCGAGCTTGGCCACCCGGAAGACGACGTCGTCGGTGTCGAAGCGGTTGGCGTAGAGGGTGAACCCGACCCAGGAGAACCACAGCGCCACGAACAGCCCCACCAGCACCCACAGGCCGTGCCAGCTCAGGTCGTCGTAGAAGGCGGCGGCGAGCTGCATCACCGCGAGCACGTAGGCCAGGTCGAAGAACAGCTCCAGGCGGTTGGCGTTCCCCTCACGGCCCAGGTGCAGCCGGGGCGGGCGGACCAGCGGCTCGGGCGCCCGGCGGTCGTCGCTCATCGTCGTGGTCCGGGTGGCATGCCCCGGGATACCCCGTCCTGGCCGGGGGCACGCGGGAGAAAACCCGCACGACCGGCCGCACCCCGGCCCGCGGACGCCGTGCTGACGCGGCCGCGACAGCTGGGGGTGCGGGTCGTGCGGGTTTTCTCCCGCCGCCGGTCAGTGACCGGCGCCGAGCTTGCCCGAGAGGCGCCCGTGCCAGGCGGTGCTGGCCTCGTTGAGGCCGACGATGCGGGCGCGCTTACCCCGCTGGGCGTACTTGAGCTCGATGGCGTCCAGGGCCGCCACGGTGGAGGCGTCGTAGATCTGGGCCTGCGACAGGTCGATGACGACGTCCTGGGGGTCGTGCGCGTAGTCGAACTGGTAGACGAGGTCGTTGCTGGAGGCGAAGAACAGCACGCCCTTCACGGCGTAGACGCGGGTGCCCTCGTCCGGGGAGGGCACGACGACGACCTCGGTGAAGTGGGCGACACGGCGGGCGAAGAGCAGGACGGCCACGACGATGCCGCTGATGACGCCGTAGGCCAGGTTGTGGGTGGCGACGGTGACCACCACGGTGACCAGCATGATCGCGGTGGCGCTCAGCGGCATGTTGCGCAGCGTGCGCGGGTGGACGCTGTGCCAGTCGAACGTGCCGACCGAGACCATGATCATCACCGCGACCAGCGCCGCCATCGGGATGAGCCCGACGACGTCGCCGAGCACCACCACGAGGACGAGCAGGAAGACACCGGCCAGCAGCGTCGAGATCCGCGTGCGGGCGCCGGAGACCTTGACGTTGATCATGGTCTGGCCGATCATCGCGCAGCCGCCCATGCCGCCGAAGAGGCCGGTGACCAGGTTGGCCACGCCCTGGCCCCAGCCCTCGCGGGTCTTGTCGGAGTGGGTGTCGGTGATGTCGTCGACCAGCTTGGCCGTCATCAGCGACTCCAGCAGACCCACCAGGGCGAGCGCGATCGCGTAGGGCGCGATGGTGCGCAGCGTGTCCAGGGTGAGTGGGACGTCGGGGACGAAGAGGCCGGGCAGGCTGTCGGGCAGCTCGCCCTGGTCGCCGACGGTGGGCACCTGCAGGCCCATCAGCAGGGCGGCCGCGGTGAGCAGGACGATGGCCACCAGCGGGGCGGGGACGGCCCGGGTGAGGCGGGGGAACAGCACCAGGATCGCGATGCCGATCGCCACCATGGGGTAGACGGCCCAGGGCACCCCGACCAGGTGGGTGATCTGCGCGGTGAAGATCAGGATGGCCAGTGCGTTGACGAAGCCGATCATCACGCTGCGGGGGATGAAACGCATCAGCCTCGCGACGCCCAGCAGGCTCAGCGCGACCTGGATGAGCCCGCCGAGCAGCACCGTGGCGACCAGGTGGTCCAACCCGTGCTCACGGGCGACCGGGGCGACGACCAGGGCGACGGCGCCGGTGGCCGCGGAGATCATGGCGGGTCGGCCGCCGGTGAAGGCGATGGTCACGGCCATGGTGACCGAGGCGAACAGCCCCACCCGAGGGTCGACGCCGGCGATGATCGAGAACGAGATCGCCTCGGGGATCAGGGCCAGCGCGACGACCAGACCGGCCAGCACCTCGGTCCGCAGCCGTCGCGGTGAGCGCAGCGCGGCCAGCACCGAGGTGGACTCGTCCTGGTCGTCGGCGGGGGCAGGTGCAGGGGCAGGCGTCGTCATGGTTCCGTCCACGAGCGGGGTGTTCCGGGCGCACGACCCGCGAGCTGCGGAGTGGCGCCGGGTGGCGCGCGTCGTGGGCGACCGGAGCGGATGTGCCTCACGGGCGCGCTAGATACCCTAACGTAGGTGGAGGGTTGACCTCGCACCCGTCGCCCCGGCTCCCCGTTTCCGCCCGCAGCGCCTCCGGCAGACCTACCCTTACGTAAGGGTAGGGAAGCCCGACAGGTTCGGGCGTTCCCTCTTCCGCCGGTTCCGTGCCCGCTGTCGGTGCGGTTCCGGTGTCCATCGAGACCGGGGGGAACCGATGACACTGGACGAACGCTTCGACGCGCGACGTAACAGCCTCGACCTGCTGCGGACCAGCTTCGCGCTGCTGGTGGCGGTCTCGCACGCCTGGGTGATGCGGACGGGGGAGCAGCCGACCTGGAACGGCACCACGCTCGGCGACGTGGCGGTCGACGGCTTCTTCGTGCTGAGCGGCTTCCTGGTCACCCGCAGCTTCCTCACCCTGGGCTCGGTGCCGCGCTACGTGTGGCACCGGCTGCTGCGGATCATGCCTGGCTTCTACGCCTGCCTGCTGGTCACGGCGGGGGTGCTCGCCCCGCTCGCGGCGCTGCTGCAGGGGCTGCCGCTGACCTCGGTCTACACGACCGACCCCACCGCCCAGCACTACCTGCTCGCCAACGCCGGCCTGCTCATCCGCGAGTACCAGCTCGGCGGGCTGTTCGCCACGAACCCCACCCCGCTGGTGGTGAACGGGGCGCTGTGGACGCTCTTCTTCGAGGCGCTGTGCTACGGCCTGGTGGTGGTCTGCGGGATCGCGGGCCTGCTCACCCGGCGCAGGGCCGGGGTGCTGGTGCTCGCGGTCCTCGTGTGGGGGTTGCTGCTGCTGCGCACCAGCGGACCGCTGGGGCAGCCGGACGTCGACCTGCTGCGGCTGGTGCTGGTGTTCCTGCTGGGCTGCCTCGCCCAGCTGTACGCCGACCGGATCCCGATGCGCTCGTGGCTGGCGGTGGTGGCGCTCGTCGGGGTCGTGGTGGGCGTCGCGCTCTCCGATCCCTACCAGCTGCTGGGCGGGGTGCCGCTGGCCTACCTGCTGCTGTGGTTCGCCGCCTGCTACCCGCGGCCGGTGCGCCTGCGGGTGGACCTCTCCTACGGCGTCTACATCTACCACTGGCCGCTGCTGCAGCTGCTGGCGCTGACGCCCCTGGTCGAGGCGCCGCTGGCGGTGTTCGTCGTGCTCGGGCTGCTGCTGTCGGCCGGTCTGGCCACCGCCTCCTGGTTCGGCGTCGAGCACCCGGCGCTGCGGCAGAAGAACCACCCGCTGCCCGACCGGGTGGACCAGCTGGTCGCCACCGTCCGGCACCGGCTCGGCCACCGGCGGCTGCGCCCCGAGGAGCGCCCGCCCGCCGTCAGACCGGGGAGCCGCACCCCCTCGTCCTAGTCGCGCACCTGCTCGGTGTCGAGGGCGGCCAGCAGGTCGCGGAACTCCACGGCCCAGGCCAGCCGCTGCTGCAGCGTGGTCAGGCTCTCCTCGGCGCGCTGGCGGCACTGGGCGATGAAGGCCCGGGCCGCGGCCGCCTCGGACTCGGAGGTGCTCGGGTCGTGCAGGGCGTCGAGGGAGGCGAGCAGCTGCTTCATCTCCTCGATGGTGAACCCGAGGGGCTTCATGCGGCGGACGGTGAACAGCCGGTCGACGTCCTCCTCGGTGTACAGCCGGAAGCCGCCCGCGCTGCGCGCCGACGGGCTGACCAGCCCGGCCTCGTCCCAGTGGTGCAGGGTGCGGATGGACAGTCCCAGCCGGTCCGCCACGACACCGACCTGCATGTGGCGCGACTGGCCGTCGACCGCGCCGCCGGCCGGCTCCTCGCCCCGGTCGGCTCCCACGTCCTCGATGTCCATCGGCACAGTGTGCCCTGTACCGGGCCGTGCGTGGGAGAGGTACCGGGGCCCGGGGCAGAACTCCGCGGCGGTGCGACGACCGCGTGCGGCTCGAGGACCGGAGGGACTTGGGGGAGAGAACCCGGGCGGGGCAGAGTAGGCCGCGGCTCCCCGGGCGGGAGGTGCCGACACGGGAAGAGGTCGACGCGGTGGCTGGGAGCGTGCTGGGACCGACGTCGCTGTCGCGACGGCTGGGTCTGCTCGACGCGGTGGTGGTCGGGCTGGGCTCGATGATGGGCGCCGGGGTGTTCGCCGCGTTCGGGCCGGCGGCCCGGTCGGCCGGCTCCGCCCTGCTGCTGGGGCTGGCCGTGGCCGCCGTGGTGGCCTACTGCAACGCGACGTCCTCGGCGCGGCTGGCCGCGCTCTACCCCGAGTCCGGCGGCACCTACGTGTACGGCCGACGCCGGCTGGGCGACTTCTGGGGCTATCTGGCCGGCTGGGGGTTCGTGGTCGGCAAGACCTCCAGCTGCGCGGCGATGGCCCTCACCGTCGGCGTCTACCTGGCGCCGGGGCACCCGTGGCTGTCCCGCGTGCTCGCGGTGGCGGCGGTGGTCGCGCTGACGGTGCTGAGCTACCACGGCATCCAGAAGACCGCCTGGCTGACCCGGCTCGTCGTCGTGCTGACGCTGCTGACGCTGGCGCTCGTGGTGTCGGCCGCCCTGCTCGCGGCCCCCGCCCGGCCGGGAGCGCTCGCGCTGTTCCCGGACGGGTTCTCCGCCGCCGACCTGCACGGGGTGCTGCAGGCGTCCGGGCTGCTGTTCTTCGCCTTCGCCGGCTACGCGCGCATCGCCACGCTGGGTGAGGAGGTCCGCGACCCGCAGCGGACCATCCCGCGGGCGATCCCGCTCGCGCTGGGCATCACGCTGGTGATCTACGCCGTCGTGGCGGTCTCGGCGCTGCTGGCCGTCGGCCCGGACGGGCTGGCCGCCGCCGGCGCGCCGCTGCGCGCCGTGGTCGAGGCCGGCAGCTGGGCCGCCGCCGCGCCCCTGGTGCAGGCCGGTGCGGCCGTCGCCGCCCTGGGGTCCCTGCTCGCGCTCGTCCTGGGCGTCTCGCGGACGACGCTGGCCATGGCCCGCGACCGCCACCTGCCGGCCGGGCTGGCGGCCGTGCACCCCCGCCACCAGGTGCCCCACCGCGCCGAGCTCGCCGTCGCCGCCGTGGTGGTGGTGCTGGTCTGCGCGGTCGACCTGCGGGAGGCGATCGGGTTCTCCTCCTTCGCCGTGCTGGCCTACTACGCGGTCGCGAACGCCTCGGCGGCGACGCTCGGCCCGGACGAGGGCCGGCCGCCCCGCGTGGTCCCGGTGCTCGGCCTGCTGGGCTGCCTCGTGCTGGCGTTCACCCTGCCGATGGGCAGCGTGGTCGCCGGAGCCGGGGTGCTCGTGGTCGGCGCGCTGGTCCGGCTGGTCCGTCGGCGCACCGTCGCCACCGGCTGAGCGACCTCAGCCGTTCGGGCGGTCCGCCTCCCGGGCCGCCGCACCGTCGAGCCAGAGCTCGGTGGACTCGTCACGGTGGCTGCCGGTCGAGCCGACGTGACGGTCGCCGATCACCGGGCCGTTGCGCAGCACGTGCACCAGCGCCATCCCGTGCCCGCGGCCCAGCCCGAACTCCGACTTCAGCCACTCCAGCACCTCCCCGGCCCTGGAGTCGGCGGTGAAGCCGCGCTCGGCCGCCAGGTCGAGGATCTGGCGGGGGGTGCGGCCGGTCTTGGTCTCGACGGCGTCGAGGTAGGCCTGGAACGACATGGTGCTCTCTCCCTGCGGTGCGTGGCCCTGCGGTCGGGGCCGGTGCTCGAAGCCTCGGCCACACCGCCCGTCCGGACCAGCCCTTCGACAGAGGTCGAAAGCCTTCAGGTCAGGCCCGCAGGGCGGCCGGCGCAGCCTGCAGCTGACGGATGATGGTGGCGGCGACGTCGGCCAGCCGGACGTTGGTGTTCTGCGAGATTCGCCGGAGCACGTCGAAGGCCTCCTCCGGACCGCAGCCCCGGCTCAGCATGACCATCCCCTTGGCCTGCTCGATGGTCGCCCGGGTGGTGAGGGCCTCCCGCAGCTGGCCGACCTCGTCGGCCAGCGTGTTGAACTGGGCGAGCGCCTCGGTGTAGGCGTCGACCATCGAGCGGTGGTCCTCCTCGTCCTGGGTGCGCACCGCGCTGCGGGTCAGCATGTCGCGGTACTGCTCCATGGCCACGAGCACGTCGGAGCGCAGCACGGTGACGTCCTTGGCCTGCTGGACGATGCCGATGATGTCGTCGCCGAGCATGATCGGGGAGTTCACGGGCACCCAGTGCCGGGGCACGAACCGCCCGGTCGCGTCGGCCACGTCGTAGCGCTGGATCACCATGTTGTGCTCGTTGCGGGTCCGCAGCACGCGCTCGAAGGAGGCGGTCACGCGGGCGACGCCGTCGGCGTGCGGGTCGTCGGGGTTGTCGGGGAACGCCTCGAACAGGGGCACCGACAGCAGCTCGTCGGCCTCCCGGCCGCTGACCCTGGTGTAGGCGGGGTTCACCGCGCGGATGACGAAGCCGGTGTCCACCACCACCTTGGGGGTGGGGTCGGCGCGGAAGGCCTCGTCGGCTCCCAGACGTCGCAGAGGCACTCGGATCGCCTCCTCGAGTCGGTGTGTGCCGGCAGGGGGATCGTACGTGGTGACCGCACGTGAGCGCGAACGGAACGCGCGGGGCGGGCCGGCCGACCGGCCGGCCGTGTCAGCCGACGAAGATGCAGAACGGGTGCCCGGCGGGGTCGGCGAAGACGTACAGCGGCTCCTCCTCGTCGTCGGTGCGGTCCAGCCGCAGGGTCGCGCCGAGCTGCAGTGCCCGCTCCTTCTGCTGCTCCAGCTCCTCACGGCTGCCGACGACGGTGTCGAGGTGCAGCATCTGCGGCACCTCGGCCTCGGGCCAGGTCGAGGGGCGCACCCCCTCGGTGCGCTGGAAGGCCAGCTGCGGTCCGCCGTGCGGGTTGCGCAGCACCAGCCAGTCCTCGCCCCGGGGGTCCGGCTCCCCGGCCGGCGGCGGGACGTCGGACTCGCGGTACTCCAGCGCGAACAGCTCCCGGTAGAACTCGGCGAGCCCGCGGGCGTCGGGGGCATCGAGGACGACCTGGACGATCCTCGGCGTGGACGGTGTCATCGCCCCATCGTGCCGGACCTGCGGCCGTCGCGACAGGGGTCCGAGCCCTCGCGGGAGACCCGGTTCGTGGCCTCGCCGGGCGATTGGGTATGAAGGGGCCAGGCGATCCGGTGGGGGCGCCCGCACCGGTCGCCCAGAGCGCCTGTCGTTCAGCACCGAGCGCAGGCGCTCGCTCCCTTTCAGGCCCGCGACGTCCAGACCCCTCCATCCAGGACGAGCCATCCAGGACCGGTCCGCGCGGTCAGGGCTCCTGCGGCGCCCCGGGGGTCCGCCTCGTGCGGGTCAGCTCCTCCGCGACGTCGCGCAGCTTGCGGTTGTCCTGCTGGCTGACCCGGACGAGGAGCCTGAACGCCTGCTCGGCGGTGATGCCGAAGCGCTCCATCAGGATGCCCTTGGCCTGACCGATGATGTCCCGGTTGGCCAGCCCGCGCCTGAGGTCCTGCACCAGCTGCGCGTCGGCGAACGCGATGGCGGCGTGGCTGGCGACGTAGAGCCCCACGTGCTCGGACTCGTCGCCGAAGGCGTGGGCACGGGTGCTGTACAGGTTGAGCGCGCCCAGGTTGTCGCCCTCCACGTAGAGCTGCAGGGTGAGCATGCTGGCCGCGCCCGCCGCGTTCGCGCGGGCGGCGAACCGCGGCCAGCGGTCCTCCGCGGCGAGGTCGGGCACCCGGACGGTCTCCTGCTGGAAGGCGGCGTCGAGGCACGGCCCCTCGCCGAGCTCCTCCTGCAGCGTGTCGATGTGGCGGGCGAGATCGCTCGACGGGGCCAGCGACCTCACCTTGCGGCGGCCGTAGATGCGGCTGATGGAACCCTCCTCGGCTCCGGGGATCAGCTCGAGGGCGGCCGCCACCAGGTCTGCGGCGAGCTGGTCCGGATCCTGCTCGCCCTGCAGCGAGCGCGCCAGGGTGCTCATCTGGTCCGCGAGGAGGTCCCTGCCCTGCATGGTGCCGGTGTTCTGGGGCGAGACCTCGCCGCGGCGACCGCCGCCAGAGCCCTTCATGCTCCGAAACTAGGACCAGTGCGTCGCCGTTGACCAGTGCCTGCACGGTGCAGCCTGGTCAGCGCCCCGCGTCGGTGAGCTCGAGCTGCGATCTGCGGGGGGCGGGGAACCGGCGCGCGAACCCCTCGAGCTGGTGGACGAAGACGCTGGACCAGTGGTTCCAGTCGTGGTGCTCCTGGGCCAGCCGGTGCCCGCGCCGGCCCATGGTGGCCACCCGCTCGGGGTCGGCGGCCAGGGCGACGACCTGCTCGACCACCGAGGTCGGGTCGGCGAAGGGGACCACCACGCCGACCCCGTGCTGGCGGACCAGCTCGGCGGCCAGGGGGAGCGGGGTGGTGATCACCGGGACCCCGAGGGCGCAGTACTCCACCACCTTGGTGGGCAGCGAGCCGTGGTAGTTCGGGACGTCGTTGAGCAGGGTGAGCCCGGCCATGGAGCCGCTGACGCGGGCCAGGGCCTGGTCGCTGGGCAGGAAGCCGTGCCAGACCAGGTCGCCGTCCTCGTGGGCGCGGCGCAGGTGGTGGCGCAGCGCGAGCTCGTGGCTGGGGCCGATCACCTCGAGGGTGACGCGGCCGGCGGTGGCCTCGCGGATGCCCCGGCCGATGGCCGGCAGCAGGTCGCCGCCGCGCACGGTGGTGACCGCGCCCAGGTGGACGACCCGGTCCCCGGTGCTGGGCTCGTGGTCGGGCGGGACGGTGACGGCGTTGACCACCACCGGGTGCTTGCGGCGGAAGCGCTCCTGGTAGCTGCGCTCGGCCAGGATCATCGCCACCCGGTCCTCGGCGACCCGCTCGACCATCCGCCAGCCCTCGGCGACCGGGCCGCGCAGCGGCCGGGGCAGCCAGGCCTTGACGCCCAGCGCGGCGGCGGGGTCCTCGTGGACGTCCCAGACCAGGTTGGGCAGGTCGAGGCCGGTCCCGGCCAGCAGCAGCTCCGGGTCGTGGACCAGCACGACGTCGTGACGGGGACCCTCGGCGCGCAGCAGCCGGCGGGCGTTCCAGGCGGCCGTCATCCGCCGGCGGGCGTGGGCCCGGGGCAGGTCGATGAGCCGCAGCCGCGACTGCTGGTCCGGGGGCAGGCCGTCGATCGAGACGTCGGCCACCTCGGAGAAGGGCGCGGCGTAGGTGACCTCCCAGCCGGCCTGCAGCAGGGCGTGGATCTGGCGGAACCAGATGCGGGCGTCCCGCGGGTCGTGCACCACCGTCACCACCAGCGCCGAGCGGCGCGGGTGCTGGTCGGTGAGGCTGCTCATGGTCGGCTCAGAGCCGCTCGACCGACTCGCTGGGCCTCAGCACGCCGCGGGTGTCCAGGATCCGGGTGCCGCTGGCGGCGAGCACGGACAGGTCGTAGGCGCGGTGGTCCTGCAGCAGCACGCACACGTCGGCCTCGGCCAGGGCCTGCGTCAGCTCGCCGGCGGCGGGGACGGACACCTTGTTGGGCGACCAGGACTCCACGAACGGGTCGTGGAAGCGCAGGTCCGCGCCGCGGCTGAGCAGCACCTTGGCCAGCGGGTCGGCCGGCGACTCGCGGGTGTCGGCGATGTTCGGCTTGTAGGTGACGCCGAGCAGCAGCACCTTGGCGCCGTTGAGGGCCAGGCCGTCGCAGTTCAGCAGGTCCTGCACCCGCCGGGCCACGTAAGCCGGCATGGTGGCGTTGATCTCCTGCGCCAGCTCGACGAAGCGGAACGGGTAGCCCAGCCGCGCCTGCACGTTGTGGGAGAGGTAGTTGGGGTCGATCGGGATGCAGTGCCCGCCGACGCCGGGACCGGGCCGGAAGGCCTGAAAGCCGAACGGCTTGGTGGCGGCCGCGTCGATGACGTCCCACAGGTCGATCTCGAGCTCGTGGCAGAACCGCGCCATCTCGTTGACCAGGGCGATGTTGATGTGGCGGTAGGTGTTCTCGAGCAGCTTGGCCATCTCGGCCTCGCGGGTGCCCTTGGTCCGCACCACGGTGTCGACGAAGGAGCCGTAGAAGCGGGCGGCGGCCTCGGTGCAGGCGGGGGTGTGCCCGCCGACGACCTTGGGGGTGTTCTTGGGGCCGAACGTGGCGTTGCCCGGGTCGATCCGCTCCGGCGAGAAGGCGAGGTGGAAGTCCTGGCCGGCCACGAGGCCGTTGACCTCCAGCAGCGGGCGGACCTCCTCGTCGGTGGTCCCGGGGTAGGTGGTGGACTCCAGCACGACGAGCATCCCGGGCTGCAGGTTCTCACCCACGCGGCTGGCGGCGTCGAGCACCGGGCCGAGGTCGGGGCCGCCGTCCTTGGACAGCGGGGTGGGGACGCAGATGACGACCGTGTCGACGCCCTTGAGCTCGGTGAAGTCGGTCGAGGCGCGGTAGCCGAGCGAGATCATCTCCGCGACGTCGGCGTCGGAGAGGTCGTCCACGTGGCTGCGCCCGGCGTTGAGGGCCGTGGTGACCCGCTCGCTGATGTCCAGCCCCAGCACGGTGTGCCCGGCACGGGCCGCCTCGCGGGCCAGGGGAAGACCCACGTACCCCTGGCCGATGATGGCGATGTTGCCGCCCACTGGGCCTCCTGGTTTCGTGGCCCGACACCGGTCGCGTCGAGCTCAGCTTCATCGAAGGGGTGAGCGGTGAACTCCGGGAGACACGCAACCCACCTTCGGGTGAACGGTCGCCTCGGCTGATCCTGCTCGCCAGGCGTCACATTAGGGCGGCCGGAGGTGCATGGCCAGCCGACCTGCGGGTACAACCGGCAGTTCGGCCCGATTTTCCCGCTCAGCAGGCCGAACGCAGCTGGGCCAGCGCCACGTCGTCCAGCCCGCCGGGCGGCACCCGCAGCCAGCTGCTGACGCCGTAGGTCTCCTGCACCGAGTCCAGCCGACGGGCGAGGTACTCCAGCCACGGTGCCTCGTCCACCCATCCGTCGCGGGGGAGCACCAGCTCGGTGACGTAGGAGAAGCGGCGGGTGACGGCGAAGGCCGGCTGGTCGACCACGAAGACCGGCCGGAAGGACGCCTGCAGCAGCTGCTCCTGCGCGACCTCGTCGACCACCTCCGTCAGCGCCTCGGCCGGGACGCCGAGCGCCAGGATCCCCAGCACGGGGAGGTTCTCGGTGCCGACCCCGCCGAGCAGCGACCCGGCGGTGATGTCGCTGCTGGCGACGCCGCCGCGGCGGTCGCTCTTCCTCACCGCCCACAGCCGGTGGGCCAGCGTGCGGAGGAGGCTGCTCCTCCGGAGCCGGGGGACGACCGCCCGGCGGGCGCGTCGGTACCCGGGGACGCGGCGGGCCAGCCGGGCGGCTCGGACCAGCGGGTCGGTGTGGCTCATGGCGTCCTCGGGTCGAGAGCGAGCTCGGTGATCAGCCGGGCGGCGGCCGGTGCGCCGTTGCCCGGGTCGGCGGCGACGGCACGCGCCACCATGTCGGGTCCCCGTTCGAGCAGGTCGGACAGCAGCGGGGTGGCGGTCTGCACCGTGACCTGCGGCAGCTCGTGGGCCCAGCCCTGCTGGGCCGCCCACCGGGACCGGGCGGCGGTGTCGTCCAGGGCGGTGCTGAGGTTGGGCACGAACAGGCTCGGGACGCCGAAGCGCAGCAGCTCGTGGAAGGAGTTGTAGCCGGTGGCGCTGACGGCCAGGTCGAAGGCGCGGTAGTGCCGCGACAGCGGGAAGTGCCGCACCGTGTGCACGTCGTCGGGCACCCGGCTGCTGCCCGCGATCTGGGTCTGCGTCACGCAGACCTCGACGCCGAGCGAGCGCAGGGCGGCGGTCGCCGCACCCACCTCGCCGGAGGTGTCGTTGATGTTGCCGGCGCCCAGGGACACCAGCGCCAGCCGCGGCTCCTGGGGGAGCCCGAGCGCCTCCCGCGCCTCGGCGCGGGAGGTCAGCTCGTCGGGGTCGAGCAGGGTGACCGGGCCCACCTGCGACGACGGTGCCCCGCGGGTGACCCCGCGGTCGAGCTCGCCGGCCAGGTCTCCCGGTTCGACGACCAGGTCGAACCACGCGGCCTTGGCCAGCTGCTCGGCGTTCTTGCCCGCCTTCCACAGCCCGCGCCGCGACCACACCCACCGCGGGCCGGGGTGGAGCTCGCGCACCCGGGGGATGCCGTCGTAGGGCCAGGTGCCGTCGAAGACCACCACCTCGGGGCCGATGCGCTCGATGGTCTCGCCGACACGCTCCACGAACAGCGGGTGCCACCGGCGCGGTGCCATCTTGGTGGCCCCGGTGGAGGGCAGGTACTCGTAGGAGTAGCCGAAGGAGCCGACGACGCCCACGGCCTGGGACAGCGAGAGGAAGTGCGGCTCCAGGTCCGGCTCGCAGCGACGTGCGTAGGAGAGCAGCCGGGTCAGGTGCCCCATGCCGGCGCCGTTGCTGCTGATCAGCAGCACCCGCGGACGGCGTGCCGGGTCTGCGTGCCCGGCGACGATGGCGGGGCGGTTCTGCGGCACGGGGCCGGGGATGGCGGCGTGCGAGGGTGGACCGATCAGCGCGGTGATGCGGGCCACGTGCGCCTCGCGGCCGAAGCGCTCCCGGGTGAGCCGGCTGGCCTCGGCGGCCACCCGCTCCCACTCGCCGCGGTCGGCACGCAGCCGGGTGATCACCGAGCGGACCTCGTGCGGCTCGGCGTAGACGGCCGCGTCGCCGAACAGCTCGCGGAAGTGCGGCGGGAGGACGGCCGGGACCCCGCTGGCCATCGCCTCGAGGATGGTCCGCCCGAACGCCTCGATCCAGTGCGGGTCGTGGTAGTAGACGAAGAAGTCCAGGCCGGCCAGGAAGTCCCGCGGCGCCTGCTCGCCGAAGGCCTGCACGTGCCAGCTGGGCGGCAGCGGGCGACCGAGCACCTCCTGCGCGGGCTCGGCGCCACCCAGCACCTTGACCAGCATGCTGCCGTCGGTGGGGTAGACCGCCTCCAGCACCGCCCGGTCGCGCGGCCACTTCTGCGGCGAGCTGCGGCTGTGGCGGCCGATCACGGGGACGTCGGCGTTCCAGTCCGGACGCGGGGTGTGCCAGGCGTCGACGTCGATGATGTTGACCCAGTCCTCGGCCAGCAGCCGGCCCGCAGGCACCTCGGCGGCGATGGACGCACGCACCTGCGGCCCGATGGGCGCCCACACCGGTTCGACCCCGAAGTGCTCGACGGCAATCCGGTGGACGGTCGCCGGGGCGTAGTGGCGGTAGCCGTCGATGTCGAGGGGAGCGGCGTTGGCCACCACCACGACCTTGTCGGTGACCACCGGCGGCAGCTGCTCGGCCGCGTGCTGCAGCACCCCCGGGTGCCGCACGACGACCACCTTGGCCCGGACCGGCTCCTGACCCAGCAGCAACCGGGCCCGACCGGCGCGCACCTGCTGCTGCAGCAGGGGGTTCACCGCGCGGACCTTGGACACCAGCGGCCCGTTCAGGTGCACCAGACCCGTGGTCCAGCCGGCGTCGGCCTGGGCCTGGATCTCCTCGGCCACGCTGTGCGACGTGCCGCCCGGGAACCTCAGGTCGGAGATGTCGAGGACGTCCACGTCTCGGGGATCTCTCATGGTCGGGGGGACGGTCACGACGCGGAATGTAGCAATCACCGCTGCCCTGCCCTACATTTCGGTGCGACCGTGCTGCCCCCGCCCCTGGTACCTCGCCAACGGCCGCGTGGTCGGGACGGAGGCATCGTGCGCCGCTGGACACGACGGCAGTGGGTTCTGCTGGCGGCTGCGTGCGTCCTGTGGGTGGTCGCGGTGTCGGCGTCACTGTGGGAGGCATGGTCGGTGGCCGGTGCGGTCCTGGCAACCCTGGTCCTGCTTGTCGCATTTGCACTCGTTGACGCACGCTCCCAAGACGCGCGCCTGCTGGCGAAGATCAACGTCGTGACTAGACGCGTGGACCGGATTCTCGTCGAGGTGGACGGCATAGACGACCGTGTCGGGAGCCAGATGCGCTCCGCGCGTCGCACGGTCGAGGCGGCGGGACAACAGAGCCTCGACGAGATCACCACGTTCAAGCTCCAGCTGGCGGCTGTCGTGCAGCAGCTCTCTGAGATCAACTACGCCAGCCGTCGACCCGACCTCAGCCCTCTCAACGAGCGGCTGGCGCAGTCAGAGGAAAGCATCGCAGGCATGCTCGACGCCAAGGTTGCCCTGGTTATGGGTGAGTTGACGCGAGCCGCGGCGGAGCGGGAGTCGGCTGACGGCAGCCACATGCAGGTCCTCGCTCGCATGGGGTCGACACTGCGCAACCTTCAGAGCGATGTCGCGTCCACGCGCAGCGAGCTCAACCGCGTCGCCTACGAGCCGGCGAAGGAGATTGAAGCGGTTCTGCAGCTGCTGCGGCGCTATGAGCCGCAGGAAGTGATGCCGCTGTCTGGTGGCTGGGCTATGAACCCGTCGGGGATCCTGATGCTGACCGAGATGGTGCGTGAACGCCGTCCCGGGCTCGTCGTCGAGTGCGGGAGCGGCACGTCCACCTTGTGGCTAGGGCACGCAGTACGCCAGCTAGGTCACGGCAGAATTGTTGCGCTCGAGCATGCACCCGAATATGCCGAGCATGTGCGCTCGATGATCCGTCGGCACGGTCTGCAGGAATGGGCCACAGTGGTTGATGCACCCTTGGTTACCCGGCAGGTGGATGGTGAGGAGCGCGTGTGGTACTCGGCTCATGGAACCAACGACCTCCAGGACATTGACGTGCTCGTCGTCGACGGGCCGCCGAAGGCCGTCGGTGACTTGGCCCGTTTCCCGGCACTTCCACTGCTGGAAAATCAATTGGCCGCTGACGCGGTGGTGATCCTCGACGACGCTGGGCGCGAAGATGAGCGTCGGGTAGTCGATCGCTGGATTGCCAGGAATCCGAGGATCAAGAAGTTCCCTTACAGTGAACGACGACAGGTCGTTCTCACTGACGTCTCAGCGTCCACGATGGGCAACTAGCGTGGGCGCCTCGAATCTGCGGCGATCAGTGCCGGAGGTCGAGTTGACCGACGACGAGCTGGCAAGATTCGTGCATGCGTTCGACGAGCTGGACCTCAAGGTGCTCGAGCGCACGGCCCTGCGAAACGAGTCGAGGGCTCACAGGAGGATGTTGGCCTATCTGGCTGGGCGCGGCAGGGTCCCCGTCAACGAGTTGCTCGATCTCGAGTGCTGGCGGTCAGATCGATGGCTCCGACAGGTCAAGCAGCAGGAACTCGACGTCGAGGCGCTCACCTCTCTGGCCTACGTTTTGGCGTTACAGGGCTCGATCGTACAGGACCGAGTTCTCGACGAATCAGTGCAGACCGATCGCCAAACGGCGATCGAGATGTTCGATCATGTGCGCAGGACTGGCGGGATGTCCAAGATGCAGCGAGCGCACGCGCTGGTCTACCTCGATCTCCTGACCACGATGAGTGCGCCGACGAAGCTGCGGCACGTCCTCTCGTCAGCCGCCCTACCTCCTTGTGACACCGCCGTCCATCGTCTCGACAGTGCTAACCCCAGTTTCCACCCGGAGGCGTCGTGGGCTGATTGGCTCGAACGTCTGCACGAGTACCTCCCCACCGCGATGAAGGGTTTGTGCTTGCTGCCCGACGCTCGCACGCCCTTCGACGGTCTTTGGGCTCCCTCCGGGCAACCGGTTGATGACGGGCCCGTCGTCTCCGTTGTCGTGTCCGTATACAATCCGACGGAGCACCTCTTTTCAGCCATTGACTCCATCCTGCGACAGTCGTACACGAATCTTGAGATCATTGTTGTCGACGATGCTTCCGCGGCGACGTCCGACCGAGTGCTCCAAGCCGTAGCCTCGAAGGATTCCAGGATTCGTGTGCTACGAATGGCGGTGAATGGTGGCACGTACCGCTGCAGAAATTACGCCCTTTCGGTCGCCTCCGGCAAGTACGTCACATTCCATGACGACGACGACTGGGCGCACCCGCAGCGCATAGCCCGGCAAGTGGCGGCCATGCAGGCTGGGTCGGGCGTGGTTGCCTCGCTCTCCTACTGCATCCGTGCAACAGAGCAACTCAGCTTCGTGCGCGTTGGCTACCACGGACCGCGCCTGAACGCGTCTTCCCTCATGTTCGATCGTCGGAAAGTTACCGCGAGGATCGGATTCTTCGACTCGGTGCGGAAGGGTGCCGATTCCGAGTATGCGAATCGCATCCAAGCGGTGTTCGGTAAGCGCTCCCTCATCGAGGTGCGGGATGTCCTGGCCGTGGTTCGTGTCGGTCAGGAGAGCTTGTCCACTGGGGACTTCCGCCCCGGGTGGCGCCACCGGTCGCGCTGGGCCTACCGGATGCAGTACACGCGGTGGCACGAAACACTCCGGCGTGGTACTTGCGACGGGTTCATCGGGACGATCAATCGCGACCACCAGCATTTCCCAGCACCTCGCAAGATGACAGGGTCGCCGACAGACCTCACTCCTTGGGACGTAGTCGTCGTGAGCGACTGGCGGGACGAACAGCGAGCAGAGGGATCGATGGCGTTGGTCGATCGACTGACGGCCAAGGGATCAAGGGTTGCAGTGGCTCAGTTGGAGGACTATCGCGCAGCGGCGCGGGTTGATGTGCCGCTCGTCGACAAGGTCGCCGACTGGATCAACAGTCAAGTCGTGGATCTCGTGCTGAGCGACGATCCCCTGCGTGCTAGGACGGTTGTCGTGGCAGCACCGGAGCTTCTGCAGTTCGCTGACCCCCGCCCTACGAGCTGGACCGTTGCTGAAGTGCTCATCGCGACCTCCGGCGACTCTATGGAACCTACGGCGTCGACCTACGACCCCGGCCGCTGCCAGTATGTGGCGACGGCTCTTTATGGGGCAGAAGCGCGCTGGCGGTGTGCCAGCGAGGCCGAGGCGCGGTTCGTCAGGGAGGCCGTGGAAGCCTCCCTCGTTGAGATCGGCGACGCCGAGTCGTCAGCCTAGGCTCCGTCGATCAAGCTGTCGCGCCCCTCCTGCTCGAGGAGCTGCATCTGATGCTCGTCCATGGCGCCGACGCCATGCTCGTGACGTGGCCCAGCCCGACGCTGCAGATAGGATCGGCCGACGGTCGGCGGGGCAGTTTGGAGTTCCGACGTGGGTGGGTTGCTTCGGACCGACCGCTGAGGCACGACGTGTTCGGCGAGTGGCCGAGCCACCCAGCGCATCCCCTGCACGTTCAGGTTCAACCGGCCTTGGGCTGACTCACCGACTTGGGTTTTCCCATCAGCCCGAGGGCGGTCGTCGAAACGCTGATGGGTCCGTACTTGCCTCGCCGAGCCCGAAAGCAGGCGCTCGAGCGATTCGTCACCAAGTCAGTCAATGAGCGAGGCCGATCCTTCCAACGCGACGGCCTCCGCCATGGGCACCAGGCTGAGTCGCCCTCGGGTGACCGGCATGGCCGGCGAACAGCGACACCTCTGAGCCCCCCATGCCGGCCCGTGCTCCGGACGACCATGTGCGAAGGAGTAGTCAACAGCGTGGTGCCCGGGCCCCTGCACCGCGGTGCCCGCGCTTCACTTGATCAGCCCCTTGGCCTCGAGTTGCGCCTGAAGGACGGGTGCCAACGTCCGGGCGTAAGTTGCCGTGATGTGATGCGAGTCGCGGTACGTAATGACGCCACCGATGACGGGCGAACACTGCTCTCGGGGACAGATCCATGCGTTGAGGTCTACTAGATGAGCGGCAGGCGCCAGTTCAGTCGCTCGAGCTTGCTCGGTGCCAGCGGTGTCAAGAGCGTCCTTGCGCTCCGCCGCGCAGCTAGCGACGTCCGACGGGTTGGCTGCTAGGCAGTCTGGAACGTCGATGCCGACCCAAGGCGTGTTGGCGAGCGCGACCACTTCGATACCGGCTTCGACGAGTGGCAACCAGCTCCGCGCGTACGACGCGGCCAAGGCGTCGTCGGCGGCTTCGCCGCTTAGTACAAGGCCGTCCTCATCGATCTTGTACTGGTTGCTGCCGCTGGTGAAGACGATGTCGTAGTTGGAGGAACGCAGCACCTGAGTAACGGCCTGGTTCCATTCGGAGCAGGAGGTGTACCGGGTCGGCGGGTCCCCGAGGAGGACATCGACGTCGAAGAACGAGCAGGCTGACTTGGTGTAGGTGTCAACCTGCCAGCCCCGCCTCTCCGCCAGTGCCGACAACGTGGGCTGCCACTGGGCGGCGTGGGAATCACCGACGAGGGCGACCTTGATGTCGGCTCCCGGTGTCCCGTAGGTGCAGGACAGGGGCTCGCTGTGCTCCTGGTCCTGGTGACAGCCGTCCGTGTACACGGCAGCGTTGTCCTTCGCTGCAACGGTGATGTCGGGTGTGGTGGTCCCGAGTTCCTGAGGTACCTCGCCGGCGGGTGAAGTGGTTGGGTCATCGCCGAGGGCGGCCGCGCCGAAGGCCCCCCCGCCTCCGCCGCGATCGGCAGCAGCTTCGATGCGACGGTCGAGGCTGTTCTGCAGGGCAGCAGCGGCGCCGATGGGCAGCAGGGTGCAGACGAGGAGGGTGGCCAGGACGGCGCGTCCGCGTAGGAAGGGCCGGGAGGTGTGGATTGGTCGCTCGACGACGACGTAGGTGAACCAGGCAGGGACCACGGACGTGCACACCAGCAGGACTCCGACGACCCACCAGATCTGGCCGTCCTCGCCGCCGAAGACGGCGGTGCCTGCCACGACGAAGGGCCAGTGCCACAGGTACAGGGAGTAGGAGAGGTCGCCGATCTGACGCATCGGCTGCCAGCTGAGAAACCATGCGGCGCCGCCGGCGTGCGGGACGGAGCCGGCGGCAAGAACGGCAGCGGTGGAGAGAACGGGGAGCAGTGCGGCCAGGCCCGGGAAGGGTGTGGCGGTGGTGTAGAGGAGGGCCGAGCTTGCGATGCCGACGAGACCACCCCACCCGACGATCCTCAGCACCGGGGTCGGTAGCGCGCTCACCCGATGCAGGACGAGGACAAGAAAGGCCCCGACGGCGAGCTCCCAGAGGCGGGTGGTGGTGACGAAGTAGGCCTGAGCCGGGGAGGTGGCGGTGTAGTAGGCCGACCAGAGCAGTGAGGGGACCGCGATGAGGGCGAGCCCGACGGCGAGGGCCCGGCGGAGCGTCCAGCCGAGGCGGCGGTGCAGGGCGATGAAGGCGACGATGACCAACGGCCAGACGACGTAGAACTGCTCCTCCACAGCGAGGGACCAGAAGTGCTGCACCGGGCTGCTCGCCTGCTCCGAAGCGAGGTAGTCCACGCTCTGGGCGGCGAGGCGCCAGTTCACGACGTAGAGCGCCGAGGCGGCGATGTCGCGCAGCACCGACTCCCAGCGTGTGACCGGGAGGGCGACCGCCGTGGCCAGGGCCGTGGCGAGCAGGACGACCGCGGTCGCGGGGAGCAGCCGGCGGATGCGGCGGGCGTAGAAGCGGCGGAAGCTGAGTCGACCGGTGCGCTCGACCTCTCGGACGATGAGGCCGGTGATGAGGAAGCCGGAGATGACGAAGAACACGTCGACTCCGACGAAACCGCCGGTGATGCCGGGGACTCCGGCGTGGTAGGCCAGCACCAGCAGGACCGCGACCGCCCGCAGGCCCTGGATATCGGCCCGGTGTCCCGTGGTCGGGGCGGCGGGTCGGCGAGGACCGGCTTCAGCAGCTTCGGCGGCGGGAGTCATCAGGGGCGTGCTGGTCACGCAACGTCCTCTCGAGGGGCAATCGCGCAGGAACAATACGTTGAGAAGAGTGAGCCAGCCACTCACCACGCGACAAGTCGGGGAGCTTGATAGGAGTCGCCAGACTGTTCCGCTCGCCTGGACCGTCGACGTCTTGGCGGTGGCCAGGAACGGGAGACCCCTGCATCACCGGTCGGGGACGAACAAGCCGTTCTCCTGGTAGCAGCCGGGTGTCACGGCCATCTTGACCCAGGCGCCCGTCTCGTAGACGAGGCGGGTGGCCCACCGCGACGCCGGCAGCTCCTCGCTGGTGACCCACTGCAGCACCCCGCCGTCGAAGCAGCGGCGCACCAGGATGCCCGCCCGGCCCAGGTGGGTCCGCTGGGTCAGCACCGCCACGGAGTCCCAGCCACGCCCACCGGCCAGCTCGGCGAAGGCCTGCGCCTCGCCCTGGGTGGTCCTGGGGTCCGGGTGCAGGCACACCACCGGGTACGACCGCCGCTCCCGGCACGCCCGGGCGCCGGCGGAGGACTCGTCGGAGCCGGGGGTGCTGAGCACCAGGGTTCCGGCCGCGCCGGCGTCCATCAGCGCAGCGGCGTCGTCGAGCCGCGCGTCGGCCGGCGCCAGCACCAGCAGGGCGTCGACGGGTTCGACGGCGTCGACGCGCGGGGACCCGAGCAGGACCGCACCGGCCACCACCCAGGCGAGCAGGGCCGCCAGGACAGCGAGCAGGCGCCAGGGGACCCGGCGCGGCGGCACGGTGATCGTCGCCATGTCGACCTCCTCCGACGGCGGCGGGCCTCCAGGCTAGGACCGCCCCCGAGCTCCCACCCCGGCCAGGTGGCGCGGCGAGCCGCACTCCTAGACTCGGACCATGCCCCAACTCGACACCTACCTCCCCGCCGCCGACCGCTACGAGCAGATGCCGTACCGCAGGGTGGGCCGCAGCGGCATCCGGCTGCCGGCGATCTCGTTGGGGCTGTGGCACAACTTCGGCGACGACAAGCCGCTGCAGACCATGCGCGATATGCTGCGCCGCGCCTTCGACCTCGGCGTGACCCACTTCGACCTCGCCAACAACTACGGCCCGCCCTACGGCTCGGCCGAGACCAACTTCGGCCGCATCTTCGACGAGGACTTCCGCTCGCTGCGCGGTGAGCTGATCATCTCCACCAAGGCCGGCTGGGACATGTGGCCCGGCCCCTACGGCGACCTGGGCTCCCGCAAGTACCTGCTGGACTCCCTCGAGCAGTCCCTGCGCCGCATGCGGCTGGACCACGTCGACATCTTCTACCACCACCGCCCCGACCCGGACACGCCGCTGGAGGAGACCATGTCCGCGCTGGACACGGCCGTCCGGCAGGGCAAGGCCCGCTACGTCGGCATCTCCTCCTACTCGGCCGAGCGGACCCGCGAGGCCGCCGCCATCTGCCGCGAGCTGGGCACCCCGCTGCTCATCCACCAGCCGTCGTACTCGATGCTCAACCGCTGGATCGAGCCCGACCTGCTGGAGGCCACGGACGCGGAGGGGATGGGCATCATCGCCTTCTCCCCGCTGGCCCAGGGCATGCTCACCAACCGCTACCTCGACGGCATCCCCGAGGACTCCCGCGCCGCCCAGGGCAAGTCCCTCGACACCGGCCTGCTGTCGGAGGAGAACCTCGCCCGGATCCGCGCCATGAACGACATCGCCGCCCAGCGCGGCCAGAGCCTGGCCCAGATGGCCATCGCCTGGGTGCTGCGCGACCCGCGGGTCACCTCCGCGCTGATCGGCGCCTCCAGCGTCCGCCAGCTCGAGGACAGCCTCACCGCCGCGAGCAACCTCGACTTCTCCGAGGAGGAGCTGTCGGCGATCGAGCAGCACGCGGTCGAGGGCGGCATCGACCTGTGGCGCTCGCAGAGCAGGAAGTGAGGCCCGCTGCTCCGGTCCGGTCGGCCCTGCTGGCCGGGCTGGTGACGGCTGCGCTGCTGACGGCCTGCGCGCCCGACGGGCAGACCGCGGCGCCCACGCCCCAGACGTCCGCGCCGCCCGCACCCAGCCCGTCGCCGACCGGTCCTGCCGCGCCGACCCCGTCGCCGCCCGCCGCGACCACCCCCGCCTCGACCAGCTCCGCCGGGACCACTCCCGCCGCGCCGCCCAGCCCGTCGCCGGCCCCCGGGTCCTGCCGTGCGCTGGCGGAGTCGATGACGCCGGAGGAGCAGGTCGGCCAGCTGGTCATGGTCGGCGTCCCCGCCACCTCCGACCTGGCCCCGCAGACCGCGCAGGTGCTGGCCGAGCACCACGTGGGCTCGGTGCTGCTGCTGCAGAACACCGAGGCCGGGGTGGACGCCGTCGCCCGGCTCGCCGAGCAGGCGCGCGACGCCGCCGGCGCGCCCGAGGGCACCACCACCATGCTCGCCGCCGACCAGGAGGGCGGGCTGGTGCAGCGTCTGCAGGGCCCCGGCTTCGACACCATCCCCAGCGCCCGCGAGCAGGCGGCGCTGTCGCCGGAGGAGCTGGAGGAGGCGGCGGAGACGTGGGGTGAGCAGCTGCGCCGGGCCGGCGTCGACTACGACCTGGCCCCGGTCGCCGACCTGGTGCCCGAGGAGCTCGAGCAGGTCAACGAACCGATCGGCCGGCTCGACCGCGGCTACGGCGCCGACCCCGGCACCGTCGCCTCCCGGGTCGCGGCGTTCGTCGAGGGCATGGACGAGGCGGGCGTGGCCACCAGCGTCAAGCACTTCCCCGGGCTCGGCCAGGTGCGCGGCAACACCGACTTCACCGCCGACGTGGTCGACCGCACCACCACCGGCAGCGACGAGGAGCTGGCCGGCTTCCGGGCTGCCGTCGAGGCCGAGGTCGACTCCGTGATGGTGGCCACCGCCACCTACACCCGGCTCGACCCCGACCACCAGGCCGTCTTCTCCGAGGCGGTCGTCACCGACCTGCTGCGCGGCGAGCTGAGCTTCGACGGCGTGGTCGTCAGCGACGACCTCGGCGTCGCCGAGGCCGTGGCCGACGTCGACCCCGAGCGCCGGCTGCTCGACTTCCTGAGCGCCGGCGGCGACCTCGTCATCACCGCCGACCCCGCGCTGACCGACGAGATGGTGGGCGGCGTCCTCGACGCCGCCGAGCAGGACCGCGAGCTCGCCGCCGAGCTGCCCGGGCACGTCACCCGGGTGCTCGCCCTCAAGGCCGAGCGCGGCCTCGCCGACTGCGACGACTGACCCGCGGGCCGCGGCTGGCGGTGATCACCTGCCGAAGCCAGCCCTAACGCATCCCTAAGCCGCCACCCGACGGCGGCGCGCGCTGCTAGGACGAGGTGTGCCCACGCCTGCAGCCCCCTCCGACGCCGCCCGCGCGCTGCTGTGGACGGCCGCGGTGGAGCGTCGTCAGGGCAGCCGGGCGGCACGGCTCCGCGCCCTGGTCGGCGCCCGCAGCCGCAGCTACCGCGACCACGGCCGGGTGGTGGCGGCGCACCCGCTGCCCCCCGAGCGGGTGGACCTCGCCCGCCGGCTGCTGGTCGACCGCTGGAGCGGGCAGAGCCTGCTCGACGACCCCGTCACCGGCAGCGAGACCGCACGCTCACGGGCCGATGTGGTGCTGCTGGGCGCCCGGCGCAGCAGTGCCCAGTTCCGCTTCCGCAGCTTCTACCTCCACCCCGAACCGGGGCAGGCGACCACGCTGGTGGCCCAGCAGCGCCGCGAGCCCGGGCAGGAGAGCCCGCTGCTCAACGGTGCCCGGGTGCAGCGCCGCGCCCGCGGCCGGATCCCCTTCGTCGTGCCCCGGGTGCTCGCCGCCGGCACCGTCGCCGAGGGGCTGGGGGAGGGCGTCACCGCGGACTGGGCCCTGGAGGAGCTGGTGGACGCCACGGTCGTCCCCGCCCGTGAGAACGAGCAGGTGGTGGCCGAGGTGCTCGAGCTGCTGGGGGAGGGCTGGAGCCGGCTGGGGACCCGCCACGTCCCGCTGCGGGCCAGCCAGCGGGCCGCCGCGCTGGCGGGCTTCGCCGGGCTCAGCAGCGACACCTCCGGGCAGGTGTGGCCCGAGGAGCTCGACCGCACCCACCTCGCCGCACGGGTGCGGCGGGTGCTGGCCGACCCGAGGCCGATGACCATGGGGCTCAGCCACGGCGACCCCGGCGTGGGCAACCTGCTGCGCACCGGCGACGGCCGGCTCGTGCTGCTCGACTGGGAGTTCGCCGGGCACCGGCACCTCACCCACGACGTGGCCAAGGTGCTGCGCAGCAGCCCCGACCCGGTGGCCAGCACCGTCCGCACCACCGCCCCGCCCGGGCTGACCGCGGCGATGGCGGCCGCGGGCGCGCTGCCCTGGAACGCCCAGGTGGCCGTCTCGCTGCTGGTGTTCCTGGCCTACTGGCGGGACCGGCACGAGCGGGCGGTCGCCCGCGGGCTGGGGGAGCGGAGCGCGCGAGGTCTGCGGACCATGGTGCAGATGGTGGACGTCCTGCTCGACGTCTGAGGCCGCGGGGGCCGGATACAGTGCCGGTGGCACCACCGGAGCCGCGCCGGTCAGAGCCGCACCGAACAGCCGTCCCGCCAGACCTGACGCCCAGGTGGCGCCGTCGACCCCCCGGGAGTCCCATGTCCTTCCTGCGTGACCGCCGCCCGCCCGCTCCCGGCTCCCCGGCCGTGGGGGAGGACGCCCGTCCCGGGGAGCCGGTGGTCCCCCGCGACCCGGCCCGCCCGGGCGACCCCGAGGCCTGCGTGGTCGACAACGCCATCTACGTCGACGGCGTGCGGGTGGACGAGCCGCTGACGCTCGACGACACCTACGAGCGGATGCGTGAGTGCCACGGGATGGCCTGGATCGGGCTGTACCGCCCGGACGCCGAGCAGCTGGCGCCGGTGGCCGAGGAGTTCGGGCTGCACCCGCTGGCGATCGAGGACGCGGTCAGCGCCCACCAGCGGCCCAAGCTGGAGCGCTACGGCGACGTGCTGTTCACCGTCCTGCGCCCGGCCCGCTACCTGGACGACGTCGAGCGGGTGGAGTTCGGCGAGCTCCACGTCTTCGTCGGCCGCGACTTCGTGGTGACCGTCCGTCACGCCGAGTCGCCCGACCTGGCCAAGGTGCGTCGTCGGCTGGAGGGCAACCAGGCGCTGCTGCGGCTGGGCCCGGAGGCGGTGCTCTACGCGATCTTCGACGAGATCGTCGACGGCTACGAGCCCGTCATCGCCGGCCTGGAGAACGACATCGACGAGATCGAGGACCAGCTCTTCGACGGCGACCCGGCCGTGTCGCGGCGCATCTACGAGCTGTGCCGGGAGGTCATCCAGTTCCAGCGCACCAGCCGGCCGCTGGTGCAGATGCTGCAGGCCCTCGAGGGCGGCTTCGACAAGTACCAGGTCGACCTGGAGCTGCGCCGCAGCGTCCGCGACGTGCAGGACCACGTGCTGCGCATCGTGGACCGGGTCGACTCCTTCCGGGCCCTGCTGGAGAACGCCCTCAGCGTTCACGCGACCCTCGTCGGCCAGCGTCAGAACGAGGTGATGCAGCACCTCACCGAGGCCAGCCTGGCCCAGAACGAGGAGGTCAAGCGGATCTCGGCCTGGGCGGCCATCCTGTTCGCCCCCACCCTGGTGGGGACCATCTACGGCATGAACTTCGACCACATGCCCGAGCTCGGCTGGCGGTTCGGCTACCCGCTGGCCCTGGTCGGCATGGTGCTCACCGGCCTGGTGCTGTACCTGGTGTTCAAGACCCGCCGCTGGCTCTGACGGCCCGCCGGGACGCGTGCCCTCAGGCGGCCCCCTCCGCCAGCATCCGCACCGTGCCCGGTGCGGTCAGCTCCATCGACACCGACAGGTGGCCGGTCGCGGTGTAGTCCGGACCCAGGTGGTCGGAGAGCACCAGGTCGGTGAAGACCAGCAGCAGCTCGCCGTCGTCCACGTCGCTCCTGACCCGCGGCGTCAGGTTGATCTGCCGCACGGCCGTGTGGTCGAAGACGAACTGCCCGACCAGCTCGCCGTCGACGAAGGTGCAGCCCAGCTGCAGCGCCTTGCGCCCGCTGCGGACCACCACCGACCACAGCACCGAGGCGCCGGCGGTGGGGACGGTGCCCGCCCAGCAGAAGCGGACGGTCGTCACCTGACCGTCCTCGGTCACCGACGTCTCCGTGAGGCGCAGGTCCATGGGGCCAATCTGTCACGGCGGCGCGGTGTCCCGCGGCCCAACGGAGCAGATCTGCCCACTCACCGGTCCAGTCGGAAGTGCCACACGACGACCGAGGGGACGTCCCAGGCGATCCGGCTCGCCTCGGGCACCATCGCCATCAGCGACCACGGCCAGTCGTGCCAGCCGCCCGGCTCGGTCGCCGGTGCGACCGTGCCCTCCTCGGCCCGGGCCGGCCGGGGCTCCTCGCAGGCCAGCACCCGGAACCCGGCGGGGAGCGCGGCGCGGAGGAAGTCGCCGGGCGTGTGGCGGTAGGTGGGCACCAGCCCGGGCTCGCCGTCCGGACCGAGGGCGTGCACCACCGAGCCCCGCAGCACCAGCTCGTGGTGGACGTCGGAGACCAGCAGGTCCCCGCCCGGTCGCAGCACCCGGGCGAACTCGGCCATCACGGCGGCGAGGTCGCCGACGTGGGACAGCGCCAGGGTGCTGGCCACCAGGTCGACGGCGTCGTCGGCCACGGGCAGCCGGTCCAGCTCGCCGAGACGCAGGTCGACGCCCGGCAGCCGGGCCGCGGCCCGCCGCAGCATGTCGGGGGAGCTGTCGACCCCGACGACCCGGTGGCGGGCCGCCAGGTGGCGGGTGAGGCGGCCGGTGCCGCAGGCGGCGTCGAGGGCGTCCCCGGCCGGGAGCTCGGCCAGCAGCGGCAGCAGCACCGACTCGTCGAGCTCGAACAGCCCGTTGCCCGGGTCGTCGTAGTGGTCCGCCCACTGCTGGTAGCCGCGGGCGGCGGTGCCGCGGGCCACCTCCACCCCGTCGAGCCCGCCGAGGGTCTCGTCGGCCAGCAGCCGGCGCACCTCGGCCAGCCGGTCCTCGACGTAGCTGCGGTCGACGTCGCCGGCCCAGCCACGCAGCAGCGCCAGCCCCTCGAGCGCGAGGAGGTAGGCCAGGGGGTGCTGGTAGATCACGCCGCGACGATAGGACCCGCCTCACGGCAGGCCAACCGTGATTCAATGACCGCGGTTCGTCGGGGCTGGTCGAGGGAGATGACATGAAGGTGCTTCGCACGGCTCCGGCGCTGCTGGCCGGGCTGACCCTGCTGGCGGTGGGGCTGCCTCCGGCGGTCGCCGCCCCCGGCGACGTCCGCGTCGAGCCCCGGGCCGCGCTGGTGGCCGCCGAGGAGGCCGCCGCACCACCGGTCCTGCGGCTGGAGCTGCAGCTCTCGGGCCCCGACGGGCTGACCGAGGTGGCCCTCACCGACCGGCCCGGAGCCGCCGCCGAGGTGGGCGCGGACCAGCTGGTGTGCGAGGGCGACGTGCTCGTCGCCGGCGGCGCCCTCGGCTGCGCCGCCGAGGTGGAGGTGCTGGCCGAGGTCCTCACCGACTGCGCTGTCACCCTCGACCTGCTCGTCACCGGCCGCGGCGCCGACGGCGCCGAGACCACCACCGAGGTGCGCC
>NZ_WPCU01000010.1:633336-803530 GCF_009742705.1 Auraticoccus cholistanensis | reverse complement strand
CGCCGTCCGTCACCGCGGAGCCGTCGCCCGAGCCGAGCCCCTCGGCGTCCACCGGCTCGCAGAGCGCCGGCCCGACCACCCCGGCGGAGCCCAGTCCGTCCGCCAGCACCGCCGAGCGCCAGGCGGAGCGGACCACCGGCCGGGCCGCGGACAGCCCCATCGCGCGCAAGTACGCCGCCACCGGCGGGCCGTCCGGACCGCTGGGTCGCGAGACCACGTCCGAGAGGGCCATCAGCGGCGGTCGCTGGGCCGGCTACGAGCACGGCCGGATCTACTGGTCCGCCGACACCGGCGCGCACACGGTCGTGGGGGGCTTCCTGGAGGAGTTCGTGGCCGACTCCGGCAGCCGGACCCACGGCTTCCCCAGCACCGACAAGGTCTGCGGCGCCGTCCAGGGCGGCTGCTACCAGCTGTTCAGCAGCGGCAACCGGGTCACCTGGGCCAAGGGCGCGGGGCACCACTTCACCGTGGGCGACTTCCGCAAGGCGTGGCGGCGCGCCGGCTACGCCAGCGGCAAGCTCGGCTACCCGATCGGCGACAAGCGCTGCGGGCTGCCCGCCGGCGGCTGCTACCAGTCGTTCCAGAAGGGGTCGGTGCACTGGTCCTCGGCCACCGGCGCGCACTGGTCCACCGGCGGCATCCGCCGCGAGTGGGCGAGCTACGGCTGGGAGCGCGGCATCCTCGGCTACCCCGAGTCCGACGAGCGCTGCAACAGCGGCGGCTGCTGGCAGTGGTTCCAGCACGGGGTCGTGGAGTGGAAGCCCGGCCGCGGCACCTGGGCCACCCCCGACTTCCGGCCGGTGGTGCGGCGCACCACGGCGGCCGACGTCGAGGACACCTACCGCTCCGGCTGCCCGGTCGGGCCCTCCAGCCTGCGCACCATCACCATGAGCTACTGGGGCTTCGACGGGCGCGCCCGCCGCGGCGTGATGATCGTGCGCTCCTCCATGGTGGACGGCGTGGTGGCCGCCTTCGAGGAGGCCTACCGGGCCCGCTACGAGATCTACCGGATGGACAACCCGAACCGCTGGGGCGGGGACGACCCGAAGCAGATGTACGCCAACAACACCTCCGGCTTCAACTGCCGCAGCGTGGTCGGCAACCCCTACGCCGTCTCGCCGCACTCCTACGGCATCGCGGTGGACATCAACACGGTGCAGAACCCCTACAAGGACGCCCGCGGGACGTGGTGGCCCTCCAACGGCCACAAGTACATCCTCGGCGGCGGGCTCAACCGGCCCAAGGAGCACCCGGCGGTGCTGACCACCGGCAGCACCATCGTCAAGGCGCTGGAGAAGCGCGGCTGGTTCTGGGGCGGGCGCTGGGCCAACCGGGACTACCAGCACTTCGAGAACGACTGATGCGGGTCCGCACCGGGACGCCGGCGGCCGTCGTCCTGCTGCTGGTGCTGAGCGGCTGCAGCGCCGGGACGCAGCCCGGCGTCCCCACGCCGGAGCCCACGGTCGCGACGACCGCGCCCGGGACCGCCACGCCCGCGACGGCCGGCGGCAGCCCGCAAGCCACGACCACACCGGCCGAGACGCCGACGGCCTCGTCCCCGGACCGCGAGCCGCCGCCCCGGCCGACCGCGCCGGCGCCCTCCACCGCCGGTGACCTCGACCAGGACGACCTGCCCCGTGAGGTGCTGGGCTTCACCGCCGAGGAGCGGCCGCCGTCGGAGGGGGAGTACGTGCCCAACGGCACCTGGACCCACGCCGTCGACCCGGCGCAGGCGGCGTGGGAGGCGCTGCCGCGCTGCGGGGCCACCCCGGCGGAGGAGGTCGTCCCCGAGCACGCGCTGGCGGCCACCTACCTCGACGAGGCCGGACGTCCCGGCAACGGCCTGCTGATGTCCTTCGCCGACGCGGACACCGCCGGCCGCTACGCACGCGGCTACCGCGAGCTGCTGCAGGGCTGCCCGAACGAGGGCGCCGCGCCGCTGGTCGTCGAGCCGGTGGCCGAGGACGGCAGCTGGTACGCCGGACGCCGCGGCTGCGGCCCCGAACGGTGGTCGGAGCTGGTGCTGCAGCGCGAGGCGGAGGTGCTGCTGCTGATCGTCCAGGACGACGGCACCGCCGACGCCGACGAGCTCACCGAGCTTGCCACCGACCTCACCCGCTGACGACCACCAGCTCGTCGCCCTCCGGGTCGGCCACCCGCCAGCGGTCCAGCGACTCCTCCAGCAGCCGGCCACCGGCGGCGAGCGTGGTGGCCAGCCGCGACTCCGCGACCTCCGACGGCACGGCCAGCTCGACGTGGACGCGCCTGCGCGGCCGGGCGGGGACGCACCGGGAGCCGGGGCGGTCACTCCTCGACGCGCAGGTTCTCCATGGCGTCGCGGGCCGGCTGCATGAACTGCGGGCTGGTGTCGGGGATGGAGGCGTAGAACAGGCTCGCGGTCGCCTCGCCGGTGGCCACGATCATCAGGATCAGCGTCTCGCCCTTGGTCTCCAGGTCGGGGATGTCGAAGGTCAGGTGCGACTCGACCAGCCAGGCGTCCTTGCCGTCGACGGTGGTGGCGCGGCTGACGCGGTCGTCGCGGGTGACCTCGGTGTTGGGCCCGTAGAAGACGCCCACCACGCAGCGGACCACGATCTCGGCCCCCTGCTCGGGGGTGAAGAAGCCGTCACCGGCGATCAGCTCGCCGACCAGCACGCTGGCCACCCAGCTGCTGCCCTCGGACTCGAAGTCCTCCACGAAGGCGGTCTGGACCTGCACGTCGCGGCCGAAGGGGACGCGGTTGTCCGGGTGCGGGGCCTCCCAGGGCGGCGGCAGCATGGGGAACGACAGCGCGCCGCCGTGCACCCGCCCGTCCGCCGGCGGGGGCGTGGGCTCGGCCGTCGCAGGCTGCTCCTCGGGGCACACCTGCTGGGTGGGCTGGCCGTTGGGCCGCTGGCCGGAACCGCCGCCCGCCACGTCGGACACCGCCCGCACGGCCAGCCCGATCAGCACCGCCACCACCACACCGACCACCGCCAGGACGGCGATCCAGCCCTTGGAGCTGCGGGTGCGGGCCGGAGGGACCGGGTGGTGCTGGCCGTAGCTGGCGTAGCCGGCGTGGCCGTGGCCTCCGGGGCCGCCGCCGGCGGGCCCCTGCTGGCCGAGCCGGCCCAGCGGCTGCGTCCCCGGGGTCGTCGCACGCGGCACCAGCCCCTGCGACGGAGGAGCCGCCTGCGGGGTGGGGGAGAGGGCGGCCGACCACGCCGAGCCGTCCCAGTAGCGGAACATGCCCGGCTGGCCGCCCGGGTCGGGGTACCAACCAGCTGCAGGATTGCTCACGGCGAGAAGTCTAGGAGCGGTGAGGAGCAGAGCCCGCCGGGCGCGAGCGGCTCAGCCGAAGCGACCGGTGATGTAGTCCTCGGTGGACTGCACCGACGGGTTGGAGAAGATCTTGTCGGTGTAGTCGAACTCGATCAGCTTGCCCGGCTTGCCGGTGCCGGCGATGTTGAAGAAGGCCGTCTTGTCCGACACCCGGGAGGCCTGCTGCATGTTGTGGGTGACGATGACGATCGTGTAGTGCTCCTTGAGCTCCCCGATCAGGTCCTCCACCGCCAGGGTCGAGATGGGGTCCAGGGCCGAGCAGGGCTCGTCCATCAGGATGACCTCGGGCTGCACGGCGATGGTGCGGGCGATGCACAGCCGCTGCTGCTGCCCGCCCGACAGGCCCGAGCCCGGCTTGTCCAGCCGGTCCTTGACCTCGTTCCACAGGTTGGCGCCCTTGAGCGAGCGCTCGGTGATCTCGTCCGCCTGGGCCTTGCCCATCCGGATCCCGTTCAGCCGGAAGCCGGCCAGCACGTTGTCGCGGATGCTCATCGTGGGGAACGGGTTCGGGCGCTGGAAGACCATCCCCACCTTGGAGCGGACGCGGACCGGGTCCACCCCGCTGGCGTAGATGTCCTCGGCGTCCAGCAGCAGCTGGCCCTTCACGGTGGCGTTGGGCAGCACCTCGTGCATGCGGTTCATGGTCCGCAGGAAGGTGGTCTTGCCGCAGCCGGAGGGGCCGATGAAGGCGGTGACGGTGCGCGGCTCGATGCGGATGTTGACGCCCTCGACGGCCAGGAACGAGCCGTAGTAGACGTCGAGGTCGATCGCTTCGATGCTCTTGGACATCTCGGAGTTCTCCTGTGGTGAGGGGCTCAGCGCCCGGTCTGCTTGGGGGCGAAGGCCCGGGCGATGAGACGCGCGGCCAGGTTGAGGGCCATGACGAGCAGGACCAGCACCAGCGCGGCACCCCAGGCGCGCTCGATGGAGGGCCCGACGGCGGTCGGCGAGGTCGGGTTCTGCAGCTGGCGGAAGATGAACACCGGCAAGGTCATCATCCAGTCGTTGAACAGGTTGGTGTTGAGCCGGACGGCGACACCGGCGGTGACCAGGATCGGGGCGGTCTCGCCGATCACCCGGGCGATGGCCAGCGTGACCCCGGAGGCGATGCCCGAGATCGCGGTCGGGATGACCACCTGGACGATCGTGCGCCACTTGCGCACCCCCAGGGCGTAGGAGGCCTCACGCAGCTCGTTCGGGACGACCCGCAGCATCTCGACGGTGGAGCGCACCACCACCGGGATCATCAGCACCGACAGCGCCACGGCGGCCGTGAAGCCCATCAGGCTGTCCTGGGGGTCGACCAGGCTGAACAGCAGCGCCGCGCCGAACAGCCCCGCCACGATGGAGGGGATGCCGGTCATCACGTCGACGAAGAAGGTGATGGCCCGCGACAGCCAGCCGTCCTGGCTGTACTCGACCAGGTAGATCGAGGTGAACAGCCCGATCGGCACCGAGATGACGGTGGCGGCGAGGGTGACGAGCACCGAGCCGACCAGCGCGTGCAGGATGCCGCCGTAGACGGGCCCCTCGCCGGCGGCCGCCGCCTGGTCGGTCTGGGAGGTGGCGTACTGCATCGTGCTCGCCAGGAAGCCGGGGTCGAGCAGACCGGGCAGGCCGTTGACCAGCAGCGTGACGATGACCGAGACCAGGGGCAGCAGGGCCAGCACGAAGGCCGAGCAGACCAGGACCGTCCAGAACCGGTCGACGCCGGCCTGGTGGCCCTCGACCGTCCGGGCGGCCACGAACATGCTGGGCACGAACAGCAGCCAGGCGATGACGATCCAGCCGGGCAGGTTGAACCCGATCAGGGACATGATCCCGGCCGAGACGGCCAGCGCGCCGGCGCCGACGGCCCAGGGGGTCCAGCGCGGCAGCCGGCCCGCGGTCAGCGAGCTCTTCTGCAGGGTGGCGACGGCGCTCATCAGTTGGCTCCCGAGAAGTCCTTGTAGCGGGCGACCACGAGCCGGGCGAGCACGTTGACCACCAGGGTGATCACGAACAGCACGAGCCCGGCGGCGATCAGCTCGCTGCGGCGGATGCCGAAGGCCTCGGAGAACCCGAGGGCGATCTCGGCGGGGATGGTGGAGTTGCCGGTGCTGATCAGGCTCGCGGTCAACGGGCCGGGGGAGAGCACCAGGGCGACGGCCATGGTCTCGCCCAGGGCCCGGCCGAGCCCCAGCATCACGGCCGACACGATGCCGGCCCGGGCGAAGGGGAAGACGGCCGCCTTGATCATCTCCCAGCGGGTGGCGCCGAGGGCCAGCGCGGCCTCCTCGTGCAGCTTGGGCGTCTGCAGGAAGAGCTCGCGGCACAGCGAGGTGATGATGGGCAGCACCATCACGGCCAGCACCAGCGCGGCGGTCAGCAGGGTGCGGCCGGTCGTGGAGTGGGTGGGCCCGAAGATCGGGATGAAGCTCAGGTGCTCCGACAGCCAGGCGTAGCCCGGGACGAGGGCCGCCCCGAACACCAGCGCGCCCCAGGCGCCGTAGACCACCGACGGGATGGCGGCCAGCAGGTCGATCACGTAGCCCAGCGGCTGGGCCAGCCGCTTCGGGGCGTAGTGGGAGATGAACAGCGCGATCCCGACGCCGACGGGCGTCGCGACCAGGATGGCGATCAGCGAGGCCACCACGCTGCCGGCCACCAGCGGGCCGACGTAGCCCCAGAAGCTGGTGTCGCGGTCGAGCTCCTCGGGGGAGGCGACGACCGCGGGGATGGCGTCGCGGATCAGGAAGGCCGCCACGCCCGCGAGCACCACGAGGATCACGATCCCGGCGGCCAGGCTGATCCCGGAGAACAGCCTGTCGCCGAAGCGGCCCGACCTGTTGTCCAACGGGACGCCGGCTGGCGCGTCGACGGGCGGTTGTTCGGTGTCCGTCGTCTGGGCCACGGCGCTCCCTCGGGTCTCGGTCTGGCTCATCGTCCACCCTCTGGCTCAACGATCACAACATGCGTCACGGGAGCCGCCGTGCGGTAGGTCCCCCGGTGGGGCCGGACGGCCCCGGGATCTCAGGCGTCGAGCCGCTGACGTCGCTCCCGGCGACGTCAGCGGCCCTCGGCCCCAGACCGTGGCCCGCAGCACGCGGGCCCGTGCGTCACTGGACGGTGATGCTCTCGATGGCCGCGGTGGCCTCCTCGCTCAGCGCGGAGGACAGCGGGGCGTTGCCGGCGGCGTCGGAGGCGGCCTGCTGGCCCTCGGGCGAGACGGCGAACTCACCGAAGGACTTGATCAGGTCGACCGTCTCCTGGTCGGCGTAGGTGGTGCAGTAGATGTGGTACGACACCAGCACGACCGGGTAGGTACCGGCCTCCTCGGTGGCGCGGTCCAGCTCGACGGCCATGTCCTGCTCCGCACCGCCGCCCACGCGCTCGGCGGTCTCGACGGCCTTCGAGGCGGCCTCGGCGGAGTAGGGGACGTACTCCTCGCCGACCTTCACCGCGACGCTGCCCAGCTCCTGGGTGGCGGAGGCGTCGGCGTAGGTGATGGCGCCCTCGGTCTGGGAGGCCAGGCCGACCACGCCGGAGGTGCCCTGCGCGTTCTCGGCGGCCTCCTCGCTCGGCCAGACGTCTCCGGCCTCGTAGGTCCACACGTCGGGGGCGGCGGCCGAGAGGTACTCGGTGAAGTTCTCGGTGGTGCCCGAGTCGTCGGAGCGGTGCACGACGGTGATCGGGGTGTCGGGCAGCTCGGTGCCCTCGTTCTGGGAGGCGATGGCCTCGTCGTTCCAGGTGGTGATGTCACCCTTGAACACCGAGGCGATGGTCTCGGCGTCCATGTTGATGGAGTCGACACCGGGCAGGTTGAAGGCGACGGCGATCGGGGAGATGTAGGCCGGCACGTGGAAGGCGCCCTCGGGGCCGCAGATCTCCTGCGACTGGGCCAGCTCCTCCTCGTCCATCACCGAGTCCGACCCGGCGAAGGAGTACTGCCCGGCCAGGAAGCCCTCGCGGCCGCCGCCGGAGCCGACCGGGTTGTACTGCACGGTGACCTGCTGCTGGGTGCTGGAGTAGGCCTGGATCCAGGCGGTCATCGCGGACTCCTGGGAGGAGGCCCCGCCGCCGGTCAGGGTGCCGGAGAGCTGCTGCTCGGCCGGGGCCGGAGCGGCCCCGCCACCGTTGGTCGTGGGCGGCGCCTCGTCGGCGGCGCATGCGGACAAGCCGATGGCTGCGGTGGTGAGCACGGCGACGAGCGCGCCCGCGCGGGAGATCTTCACAAGATGCCTTCCATTGCTGGGTCCAGTAGGGAAGCCCCCCGGCTTCCGCTGCCGAACCTAGGAGCAGGTGGTGACCACCTCAGCCCCTGCACATGAACAACAGGTGAACGCCTGCGCTCCGGCAGATGCACGCCTGCGCCGGGACCCGTCTCAGGGCCCGCGGACCTCTCCCGTGGAGGTCTCCACCCGGGGGTCCTCGCCGAGCTCGGCGCCGCGTCGGCCCGGGGCCAGCTCGACGACCGAGCCGTAGCCGAAGACGGCGCCGGGAGCGTCCACGACGACCTCCTGGCCCTTGTCCCGCAGGGACCGGACCACGTCGTCGGGGAGGCTGCCCTCGACCTGCAGGACGTTGGGGACCTCGTGCGGGGCCACGGAGTCGGGGTGGAACTCGGTGACCAGCCGTGGCGCGGCCACCGCCTCCGCCGGGGTCATCCCGAACTCCGCGACCGCGATGAAGTGCTGGGTCTGGACCTGCGGCTGGGTGTCGACGCCGATCACCCCGCCGAGCAGCCACAGCTCCTCGCCGCGGGTGGCCATCCACGGGTTGCCGGTGTAGCGGACCCGCTTGCCCGGCTGCAGGTGGTTCGGGCTGCCGGGGTCGTCGGCGGTCATGAACCGCATCCGGTTGTTCAGCATGATGCCGGTCTCGCCGGCGGCGGTGAGCTGGAAGCCGGTGCTGGTGGTGACCGCGACCGCGTCACCGGAGGCGTCGACCACCTGGAAGGTGGTGGTGTTGGTCATCTCCTCCACGCCGTCGGTGATCGGCCAGGCCAGCGCCGCGTCGGGGTCGATCCGGGCCAGCTGGGCGGTGCCGTACTCCTCGCTGAGCACCTGCTCCAGCGGTGCCCGGGTCAGGTCGGGGTCGCCGACGTAGGCCTCGCGGTCGGCCATGGCCAGCTTCATCGCCTCGACCTGCAGGTGCACGGCGGCCGGGTCCTCGGGGCCGCCGGAGAGGTCGGCCGTGCGCAGCGTGTTGAGGGCGGCCACCATCGCCAGCCCCTGGGAGGGCGGCGGGTTCTGGTGGACCGTCACCTGCTCGTCCCAGGCCAGGCTGAGCGGCTCGGTGAGCCTGGCCTCGAAGCGGGCCATGTCGGCGAGCGTGACGTAGCCGCCGTCGGCCTGGATGGCCTCGACGACCTGCTCGGCGAGCGGGCCCTCGTAGAGGGCGTCGCGTGCGGCGCGCAGCCCCTCGTCGTGGTCGCCGGCCGCGGTGTAGCTCTCGCTCAGCGTGGTGAGCGTCTCGGCGAAGTCGCGCTGGACCACCGTCTCGCCCTCACGCAGCGGGGTGCCCTCGGGCAGGTAGACCTCCTCGGCGGCCGCGTTGACCGCCCCTCCCTCGACCGAGATCGCCAGCCGCTCGGCGAGGTCGGAGCCGGCGGGGTGACCCTCGCGGGCCAGCTCGACGGCCGGCTGCAGCAGCCGGTCCAGGCCCAGCCGGCCGTGCTCCTCGAGCAGCAGCATCCACCCGCCCCAGGCGCCGGGGACGAGCGACTGGTACAGGCCGTAGCCGGTCTCGCCGCGGGTCCGGTAGTCCTCGACCGTGTACTCCTCGCCGACGTAGCCCACCCCGCTGAGGCTCTGGATCCGCCCGGTCTCGCCGTCGCGGTGCAGGGCGGACGTCTCCCCGCCGATCACGTTGGAGAAGTACGGCTCGACCACGCTGAGCACCGCCGCGGCCGCGACCGCCGCGTCGGCCGCGCTGCCGCCGTCGGCCAGCACGTCCAGCGCCGCCTCCGTGGCTGCCGGGTGGACGGTGAGCGCGACCTCCACCCCTGCGGTCGTGGGGGAGGCGCTGCTCGGGCTGGGCACCGGCGCGCCGCCGGTGCCGCTCGCGGGCGCGGTGCCGGTGCCGCTGCAGCCGCTGACCAGCACGGCCACCGCGGTCGCGGCGGTCAGGGCGGTCCGGGCGGTCCGGGCGGTGAGGGCGGTGAGGATCGGCAGCGGCGAGGCCGGTCGGATCATGGGCATCACGGACGACCTCTCGGCAGACGGCACCTATCCCGGATGCTACGTCGCGCCCCCGCGCCCCACCGGGGCTTCGGCGCAGCCCGGTCGGGCGCTCAGCTGCGGGGGCGGTGACGTTCCTGCGCCAGGGGTTCGCCGTCGGGGCCCAGGTGCAGCACCACCATCTCGGCCGTGGCCAGCCCGCGGTGCGGCAGTCCGAGCGCGTCCTGCATGTGGGGGATGACCGGCCGGTGCCCGCACAGGGCCGCCGGCTCGCCGGCCGCGACCGCCGCGGCCACGAACTCCTCGACGACCTGGGCGACGCCGTCGGCGTCCTCGCTGCCCTCCTCCTCGCTGAGCCGGCTGGAGGTGAGCAGCTCCACGCCGGCGGCCTCGACGTAGGGCCGGACGGTGCTGACGCAGCGGGTCGAGGAGGAGCTCAGCACGCGGCGCACCCCGAAGGCGGCCAGCATGGGGACCAGGTCCTGGGCCTGCTGGCGTCCGCGTCCGGTCAGCGGCCGGGTGGCGTCGACCAGCGTCCAGTTGCTGCGCTGCATCGCCTTGGCGTGGCGGACCAGCACGACCGTGGTCGTGGGTGGCAGGGCCAGCGCCTGCTCGACGCGGCGGACGTCGTCACGCCGGGTGAGCCGGCGGCGGGCCCGGTGCAGGTCCCACCAGCGGACCTTGTCCACCTCGTCGTCGGGCCGGCGCTCGTGCTCGCCGACCACGCCGGCCCGCCACCACGACACCAGCTTCTCCCCGGCGGGGACCCGGTAGCGCTGGGAGTCCAGCCGGCAGTCCAGCCGGATGTCGAGCCCGGTCTCCTCGCGCACCTCCCGGACCGCGGCCACCACGCCGCTCTCGCCGGGCAGCTCCTTGCCCTTGGGCAGGGACCAGTCGTCGTAGCGGGGCCGGTGCACCACCGCCACCTCGGGCCCGTCCGGGCCCGGGCGCAGCACCACCGCCCCCGAGGTGGGGATGATCGCCTTCTTGGCCATCGGCGGGTTACCGCGTGCCCCTACTTGCTCCGCCGCCGGCTCTTGGCCGCGATCAGCGCCTCCTGCATGTCGACCAGCGGGCGCCCGTCCGCTCCGGTGGTGCGGGCCGTCCAGCCGGCCTCGCCGTCGAGCCACCAGGAGACGGTGTCGTCGGCGAAGGCGGTCTCGAACAGCTGCTCGATCTCGGCGATGTGGGCCTTGTTGGTGATGGAGGCCAGCACCTCGACCCGGCGGTCGAGGTTGCGGTGCATCAGGTCGGCCGAGCCGATCCCCACCACCGGACGCCCGCCGCCGGCGAACCAGAACAGCCGGCTGTGCTCCAGGAAGCGGCCCAGGATGCTGCGCACCCGGATGTTCTCGCTGAGCCCGGGGACCCCGGGACGCAGCGTGCAGATGCCGCGCACCCACAGGTCCACCGGCACGCCCTCGCCGGCGGCGACGTAGAGCGCGTCGAGCACGGCCTCGTCGACGGCGGAGTTCACCTTGATCTTGATGCCGGCCGGCAGCCCGGCGCGGGCGTTGACGATCTCGGTGCGGATGAGGTCGATCAGCCCGGTGCGGATGCCGTGCGGGGCCACCAGCAGCCGCCGGTAGCGGGTCTCCTGGGTCATCCCCGAGAGGTGGTTGAACAGCCGGGCCACGTCCTCGGTGATCACCGGGTTCGAGGTCAGCAGGCCCATGTCCTCGTACATCCGGGCCGTCTTGGGGTTGTAGTTGCCGGTGCCGATGTGGGCGTAGCGGCGCAGCCCGTCGGGCTCGTCGCGGACCACCATCGACAGCTTGCAGTGGGTCTTCAGCCCCATCACGCCGTAGACCACGTGCACCCCGGCCTCCTCCAGGGTGCGGGCCCAGCGGATGTTGGCCTGCTCGTCGAAGCGGGCCTTGATCTCCACCAGCGCCAGCACCTGCTTGCCGGCCTGGGCGGCCTCCACCAGGGCGTCGACGATGGGGGAGTCGCCGGAGGTGCGGTACAGCGTCTGCTTGATCGCCAGCACCTGGGGGTCGGCGGCGGCCTGCTCGACGAAGCGCTGCACGCTGGTGGCGAAGGAGTCGTAGGGGTGGTGCAGCAGCACGTCGCGCTGCTTCAGCGCGGCGAACATGTCGGCCGGCTTGGCCGTCTCGACCTCCGCCAGGTGGGGATGGGTCTTGGGCAGGAAGGCCGGGTACTTCAGGTCCTCGCGGTCGATGTCGGCGAGGCTGAACAGGCCGCTGAGGTCGAGCGGCGCGGGGAGGGTGAAGACCTCGCGCTGGTCGACGTCGAGCTCGGAGACCAGCAGGTCGAGGATGGCCGGGTCGATGCCCTCCTCGACCTCCAGCCGCACCGGCGGACGTCCCACCTTGCGACGCAGCAGCTCCTTCTCGAGCGCGAACAGCAGGTTCTCCGCGTCGTCCTCCTCGACCTCGACGTCCTCGTTGCGGGTGACGCGGAAGGTCGTCCACTCCAGCACCTGCATGCCGGCGAAGAGCTGGTCCAGGTGGCGGGCGATGACGTCCTCGATGGCCACGAAGCGGCTGCCGCCCAGCGACAGGAACCGGGGCAGGATGGTCGGCACCTTGACCCGGGCGAACTGGCGGGCGCCCGTCGCGGGGTTCTTCAGCAGCACGGCCAGGTTGACGCTGAGCCCCGAGATGTAGGGGAACGGGTGCGAGGGGTCCACCGCGAGCGGGGTCAGCACCGGGAAGATCCGCTCGGCGAAGAGCCGGCGCATCGTGGACTTCTCGTCGTCGGTCAGGTCGCGCCAGGGCAGGATCTGCACCCCCTCGGCGGTCAGCTCGGGGCGGATCTCCTCCTCGAACAGCCTGGCCTGGGCGGTCACCAGCTCGCGGGTCCGCTGCAGGATGGCGTCGTGCAGCTCGCGCGGCAGCAGGCCGCCCGGGCCCGCGACCGCCACGCCGGCGGCGATCCGCCGCTTCAGGCCCGCCACCCGCACCATGTAGTACTCGTCGAGGTTGGAGCTGAAGATGGCCAGGAACTTGGCACGCTCCAGCAGCGGGATCCGCTCGCGGTCGCGGGCCAGCTCCAGCACCCGGTTGTTGAACGCCAGCCAGGACAGCTCGCGCTCGGAGAAGCGGTCCTCCGGCAGCGCGGCCAGCGCCGCGGCGAAGTCCTCCTCGGTGTAGGGGGCGGCCACCCGGGCGCCGTCGGACCCGGGCTCGGCCAGCCGTTCCCCGGCGTCCACCAGGGCGGCCGGCGGCGCGCCGGACTGGTCGACCTCGCCGGTCCGTGAGGCCACCTTGCGCTCCTCGGTGCCGCGCACGGCGGCGTAGAGCACGTCGCGGTGGACGGTGACGAAACCGGCGCTGTGGTACATCTTCACCACCCGCTGCTGGTCGGCCTCGACGTAGAGCCGCACGTGGTTGTGGCCGGTGGCGGCGAGGTGGCGGACCCCGGCGGTCAGCAGCGCCCGGCCCAGACCCATGCCGGCGGCCTCGGGGTCGACGCCGAGGACGTAGACCTCGCCGACGTCGCCCTCGGACTTCATCCAGTGGTAGCCGACGAGGCGGCCGTCCCGCTCGGCGACCAGGAAGTCCTCGGGGGAGAACCACGGCTCCTCCATCCGCAGCCGCAGGTCCTCGGCGGTGATGCGGCCCTGCTCGGGGTGGTGGGCGAAGGCCCGCAGGTTCACCGACAGCCAGCCCTCCTCGTCCTCGCCGGGACGGAAGGTGCGCAGCGTCACCCCGTCGGGGACCAGCACCTCGTCGGTCACCGGGTTGGCGGCGAGGTCGCGGCCCATCATCAGCAGCTCGCGGACCACGTCGAGGCCCTGCCGGCGGGCCATCTCGGTGGCGGCGGGCAGCCGGCCGAAGGCCCAGAAGGCCAGCTCGGGCAGCTCGGTGGCGGGCGTGCCCGGGTGGCGCTCCTGGTGGCGGGCGCGCACGGCCTCCAGCAGCAGCGTCCCCCCGCCACGACGGCGGGCGTGCGGGTGCACCATCAGCTGCGCGGTGCTCTGGCCGTGCTCGTCGTCGGCCCACCGCGCCTGCGCGTACCCGACCAGGGTGTCGCCGGCCTCGGCGTCGCACAGCACCCAGTGCTCGACCTGGTCGCCCGGGGTGGGCAGGGCCAGCAGGGCGGCCTCGTTGAGGGGGGCCGTCTGGTCGGAGGCGAGGCACGCCTCGTAGAGGCCGAGGACCTCGGCGCGGGCCTGGTCGTCCAGGGTCTGGCGCAGCTGCACGTGCATGTGCCCACCGTAGGGCCCGGGGGCGACGCCGAGGTGTCGGGACCGTGACCGGAGGCTGACCCCGCGGCCAGGCACGCTGTGCGGGGCCGGCGACGGGCCGGCGGGCGACGACCAGCAGGAGGAGCCGCAGATGGACGACGAGCTCGGCGTGGCACGGGTGGAGCACCTGCGCTCGTTCCTGGGTGAACCCGTCCGGCTGGTCGAGGACGTCCACGACGGGGTGCGGTTCGACGTGCTGCTGTTCCCGCCCACCGGGCGGGTGCCCCACGCCACCCTGGTCACCGACGGGTTGTCGGACGTGGGCAGACGGCGCGGAGGCGGCAGCGGCCGTGGCGGCGAGCAGGAGCTGGTCCGGTCCGAGCTGCTGCTGGGCCTCCCGGCCGGCTGGCCGGGCACGGACGCGTCCGACGGGTCGCTGCTGGAGGCGCCAGCGAGCTCCTGGCCGGTGACGGTGCTGCGCGAGACGGCCAGACTCAGCCTCGACGAGGAGCGGGCGCTGGAGTGGGGCACCACGGTCGGTGGCCCCGAGTTCCGCGACCTGGTGCCTGCCGGCGTCCCGTTCGGCGGGGTGCTGGTCGGACCGCCGCTGGCCTACCCCGGCGACCTGGCCCTCGCCTCCACCCCCGTCGGCGAGGTCCGCTACCACGGGGCGCTGCTGGTGACGCCGGACGAGCTCGACCACGCGCTCGCCGTCCCCTACGGCAGCAGCGGGCTGCTCGAGCGGCTGTGGCAGGCGGGGGTCAGCGCCGTGGTGGACCCCGGGCGGGCGGGGGTGGTCGACGGGCCGCCGCCGTGGACGGTGCACGTGCTGCTGGGGGACAGCCCCGACCACCTCGGCCAGGTGCTCGACCACGACCTCCCCGCGCTCTCGGCCGCGCTGGCCGAGGACCGCGCGACCTCGTACCTGATGCCGCTGGACGAGGTGTCGGTCCAGCTGCGCCTCACCGGACCGATGGACGTGCACCGGGTGCTGCAGGACGCCGGCTGGACCGACGCCGACGCGCCCCTGCACGACGCGGTGCCGACCCACCGCAGGACCGTCGAGCTGGCGCCGGTGGGTGGTCGCGGTCTCGAGGCCCTCGTCGCGGTGCTCGCCCTGGTGCGGATCCTGGCCGAACGCCGGCACGTGGTCGCCGTGTGGCTGCCGCAGCAGGGTCACCTCGCCACGCCGCAGCGGCTCGTGCAGGAGATGGACGACATCGACGTGTCCTTCCGGGTCCACCCGTTCGTCGAGGTCCCGGACACCGTGACCACGCGCGGGCTGGAGGCGCTGGGAGGCCTGGAGGTCCGGTTCACCGCCCCGCGGCTCTCGGCCGAGGACCGGCGGCGACGGCTCCGCAGGGTGCTCCAGAGCCGGCCCGAGTCCCGGGACATGGTGCTACCGGCAGCGGGCCAGCGAGGTCGTCACGGGTTTTCCCGGTACGCGCTGGTCGAGGCCGTCGACCCCAGGACGGCCGAGCGGTACCTGGAGCTCGTCGACGGCGGCTGGCGCGGCCGGTTCGACCGCCAGCGAGGACGTGGGCCGAGCGGCTCCCTCAGCTCTTGACGACCAGCCGGTAGCCGACGTTGCGGACCGTGCCGATGATCGACTCGTGCTCGGGGCCCAGCTTGGCGCGGAGGCGGCGAACGTGGACGTCCACGGTGCGGGTGCCGCCGTAGTAGTCGTAGCCCCACACGTCGGAGAGCAGCTGCTCGCGGCTGAACACGCGTCCGGGGTGCTGCACCAGGTACTTCAGCAGCTCGAACTCGGTGTAGGTCAGGTCGAGCTGGCGGCCGTTGAGCCGGGCGGCGTAGCCGGCCTCGTCGATCACGATGCCGCCGGAGGCGATGACGTCGCGGTCGTCGTCCGCGGGGGTGGTGGCCAGCCGCAGCCGGGCCTCGACCTCAGCCGGCCCGGCGCTGTCGACCACCAGGTCGGTGAACCCCCAGTCGCTGGCCAGGGCGGTGAGGCCGCCCTCGGTGACCACGATGACCACGGGGGTCTCCCCGCCGGTGGTCTGGATGATGCGGCAGAGCGCGCGGGCCGCGGCGAGGTCGGTGCGGGCGTCCAGCAGGATCGCGTCCGCGCGGGGGGCCTCGAGCAGCGAGGACGCCTCGGCCGGCACCACCTGCACCTTGTGGTGCAGCAGCGCCAGCGACGGGAGCACGTCCGACGCCGTCGTGGCATGCTTGCTCAACAGCAGCAGAGTCGCCATCCCGCCCCTCGGTCATCCCCCATCCGCCTGCCCTGTTGGGCATGGCAGAGAGTAACAGCCATGCACCGTGTCACCCTCCGTTACTGGGCCGGCGCCCGGGCCGCGGCCGGCGTCGAGACCGAGCAGGTGCAGGCGTCCTCGCTGGCGGAGGCGCTGGAGGCGGTGAAGGCCGCCCGTCCCGGTGACGCCGAGTTCGCGCGCGTGCTGGACGTCTGCAGCCTGCTGCGGGACCGCCGCACCGTGCCGCGGGCCGCCCTGGCCGAACCCCTGGACGCCGACGCCGAGCTCGAGCTGCTGCCTCCCTTCGCCGGCGGCTGAGCGGGCCCACGGGCGGCCGAGGCCGGACCCGGGTCAGCGGGGTGGGGGAGGGGCGGTGCTGTCCCGGACGACGAGGTGTGTGCCCAGCTCCACCCGGCGCGGACGGTCGTCGTCGCCGGGCTGCGGGTCGAGCAGCATGCGGGTGGCGGTGACGGCCATGTCGCGCAGCGGCTGGTGGACGGTGGTCAGCGGCGGGTCCACGTAGGCGGCCAGCGGCAGGTCGTCGTAGCCGACCACCGACAGGTCCGCCGGCACCCGCAGGCCCAGCTCGCGCGCCGCCCGCAGCACGCCGAGGGCCTGCATGTCCGAGCCGGCGAACACGGCGGTGGGGCGCTCGGGCAGGCTCAGCAGCTCCCGGCCGTGGTGGTGACCGCCGGCCACCTCGAAGTCGCCGTAGCGGACGAGCGCGGGATCGAGGGTCACTCCGGACTCGTCGTGGGCGCTGCGGAAGCCGTCCACCCTCGCCCGGGAGCAGAGCACGTCGGCGGGTCCGGTGACCACGGCCACCCGGCGGTGCCCGAGCTCGAGCAGGTGGCGGGTGGCCGACAGCCCGCCGTGCCAGTTGCTGGACCCCACGGTGGGCACGTCCGGCGGCGGCTCGCCGTCGGTGTCGAGCACGACCAGGGGCACCGAGCGGCTGGCGAGCCGGCGGCGCTGGTCCGGGTGCAGGGTCGACATCACGGAGATGACGCCGACGGGCCGACGGGCGAGCACCCGCTCGACCCAGCCCTGCCCGGGGTGGTGGTGCCCGCCCGACGCCGAGAGCACGACGCCGACGCCGGCGGCGGAGGCCGCCTCCTCGACGCCGCGGATGATCTCGGTGGCCCAGGCGGAGCCGATCTCGTGGAACACGAGGTCGAGCAGCGGCGGGGTGCCGCCCGGCTGCGCCTGCCGGCGGCGTCGGTACCCGCTGCGCTGCAGGGCGATCTCGACCCGGGCGCGCGTCGCCGGGGAGACGTCGGGGCGGCCGTTGAGCACCTTCGACACCGTGGGCACGGACACCCCGACCTCGGCGGCGACGGCGGCCATGGTGGGCGTGCCGCGGCCGTCCGGGATGTCGGGGGAGGAGCTGGTGCTCACGGGCCGTCCTGTCGGGTCTCGAAACTATCGGAACCGTACCAGCCTCTCGCTCCCGCCTGTGGACAACTGCCACAGGGCCTTGACCCACCCTGACGTGCCTCCTAGATTCGGCACGTACCACGACGTGCCGAAACTTTCGGCGCTCGGAGACGAAGGAGTCCCTGTGGGCGAGACCGACGACCTGGACGTCCAGCGGGCGGTCTGGACCGACCCCGACCGTCCTGTGGAGGAGCGGGTGGAGGCCCTGCTGGCCGTGATGTCACCGGCCGAGAAGGCCGCCCAGCTGGGCAGCTACTGGGCCGACGAGCGGGACTCCGACCAGGTGATCGCCCCCATGCAGGACACGCTGTCGGCGGGGCGCCGGTCCTTCGAGACGGTGGCCGCCGACGGCATCGGCCAGCTCACCCGTGTCTTCGGCACCCGACCGGTGACCGCGGAGGAGGGACGGCGGCAGCTGGCCGAGGCCCAGCGCTTCCTGCTGACCGGGACGCGGCTTGGCATCCCCGCCCTGGCGCACGAGGAGTGCCTGACCGGGTTCACCACCCTCGGCGCGACCGTGTACCCGACCAGCCTGGCCTGGGCGGCCACCTTCGACCCGGAGGCGGTGCACGCGATGGCCCGCCGCATCGGCGGCGACCTGCACGGCGTGGGCGTCCACCAGGGGCTGTCACCGGTGCTGGACGTGGTCACCGACTACCGCTGGGGACGCGTCGAGGAGACCTTGGGCGAGGACCCCTACCTGGTGGGCACGCTGGCCACGGCCTACGTCTCCGGCCTCGAGCAGTCCGGTGTCGTCGCCACCCTCAAGCACTTCGCCGGCCACGCCTCCTCCCGCGGCGGGCGGAACCACGCGCCGGTCTCGGTGGGCCACCGCGAGCTGCGCGACCTGGTGCTGGTGCCCTTCGAGATGGCGCTCCGGCTGGGCGGGGCCCGCAGCGTGATGAACAGCTACACCGAGACCGACCGCGTCCCCGCCGCGGCCGACCGCTGGCTGCTGACCGAGCTGCTGCGGCAGGAGTGGGGGTTCGAGGGCACGGTGGTGTCCGACTACTGGGCGGTGCCGTTCCTGCAGGCCAAGCACCGCGTCGCGGGCACGGTGGCCGAGGCCGCCCGGCTCGCGCTGCACGCCGGCATCGACATGGAGCTGCCCGACCTCATCGGCTACGCCCGTCTCGACGAGGACGACCCCGACCCCGCCTCCACCCGCGCCGACGTCGACACCGCGCTGCGCCGGGTGCTGCGGCAGAAGATCGAGCTGGGCCTGCTCGACCGCGGCTGGGAGCCCGACCCGACCGGTCCCGCGCCCGAGCTCGACAACGCCGACAACCGCGCGGTGGCCCGCCGCCTGGCCGAGGAGTCGGTGGTGCTGCTGGCCAACGACGGCATCCTGCCGCTCGCCCCGGACGCCTCCGGACGGGTGCTGCTGGTCGGTCCCTGCGCCGACGACCCGGGCTGCCTGATGGGGGCCTACTCCTTCCCCATCCACGTGCTGGCGCGTCACCCGGAGCTCGGTCTGGGCATCGAGGTCACCTCGCTGCCCGAGGCGTTGCGCGCCGAGCTGCCGCAGGCCGAGATCGCGGTGCTGCCCGGCACCCCGCTCGTCGACGCCGACCCCGAGCTGGTGGCCGAGGCCGCCGAGGCCGCCCGCGACAGCGACCTCGTGATCTGCGTGGTGGGCGACCGGGCCGGCATGTTCGGTGCCGGCACCTCGGGGGAGGGGTCCGACGCGCCCGGCCTGGAGCTGCCGGGACACCAGCCGGAGCTGGTGGAGGCGCTGCTGGCCACCGGCACGCCCGTCGTGCTCGTCGTCGTCTCCGGACGGCCCTACGCGCTGGGTCGCTACCTGGACCGCACCGCCGCCGTCGTGCAGGCGTTCCTGCCCGGCTCGGAGGGGGCGCCGGCGCTGGCCCGGGTGCTCACCGGTGCGGTCAACCCCAGCGGACGGCTGCCCGTCCAGGTCCCGGCCAGCCCGGCCGCGCTGCCGCACACCTACCTGGCGCCGCCGCTGGGCCAGGACGGGGACAAGATCAGCAACCTCGGCATCGCTCCCGCCTTCCCCTTCGGCCACGGGCTCTCCTACACCTCCTTCGAGCTGTCCGGTCCGACGCTGGACGCCGACCAGGTGCCGGTCGACGGGCAGCTGACCGCCTCCGTGCGGGTGGCCAACACCGGCGAGCGGGCCGGGGCCACGGTGGTCCAGCTCTACGCCGACGACCCGGTCGCCCAGGTGACCCGGCCGGTGCAGCAGCTGGTCGGCTTCGCCCGGGTGGAGCTGGCGGCGGGGGAGGCGGCGGTGGTCGACTTCACGCTGCACGCCGACCGGTTCTCCTTCGTCGGCGTGGCCGGGGAGCGGGTGGTCGAGCCGGGCGAGGTCGTGCTCTCCACCGGGCACTCGGTCGGCGACCTGACCGGGTCGGCGTCCCTGCAGCTCGTCGGCGCCACCCGGCGCACCGGTCCGGGGCGGGAGCTGGTCACCGGGGTGGCGGTGACCCGCGAGGGTTGAGCGGCCTCGCCGGGGGTGGGCCGGTGGGGGAGCCGGCTCAGTCGACGTCGAGGACCAGCGTGACCGGTCCGTCGTTGACCAGCCGGACGTCCATGTGCGCCCCGAAGACCCCCGTCTCCACGGTGGCGCCGAGCTCGCGCAGCGACCGCACCACCGCCTCGTACAGCGGCTGGCTGACCGCTCCCGGGGCGGCCGCCGACCACGACGGGCGGCGTCCCTTGCGGGTGTCGGCGTAGAGGGTGAACTGGCTGACCACCAGCAGTGGCGCGTCCTCCTGCTCGCAGGAGCGCTCGCCCTCGAGCACGCGGAGCCGCCAGACCTTGTCGGCCAGCCGGGCCGCCGTCTCGACCGTGTCGCTGTGGGTGACCCCGACCAGCACCAGCAACCCGGGTCGGGTGAGGGAGCCGACGACCTCCCCGGCCACGGTGACGTCGGCGGAGGTGACGCGTTGCAGCACGGCTCGCACGGCCCCGAGGGTAGTGCCGTGCGCCGGCCTGGGCGCTCCGGCAGACTCCGGGGGGTGATCCGCGCCGTGGAGTCGTTGCCCGTCCGGCTGACCGTGCGCGACCTGGAGCCGGAGGACCTGCCGGGGCTGTCGTGGTCCGGCGGACCCGCCCACCTGCGGGTGGTGGCCGAGAGCTGGCAAAGGACCCTGTCGGAGGAGGTCGTGCTGCTCTGCGTCGAGGCCGGCAACGGCCAGCTCGTCGCCTGCGGCGGGCTCGACCTGGTCAAGGAGCCGCAGGCCGGCGAGCTGTGGATGCTCTCGGTGCACGAGGCCTGGCAGTCGCTCGGCGTGGGCACCCTGCTGATCGGCGCCCTCGAGCAGGAGGCGGCCGTGCGCGGGCACCGCCGGGTCCAGCTCAGCGTCGAGGACGACAACCCCCGGGCCGCCGCCCTGTACCGCCGGCTCGGCTACCGCCCGGCCGGACGCCGTGAGGAGTCCTGGCCGCTGGACGACGGCACGCTGCACCGGACCACCACCACCGTGCTGCGCCGCCAGCTCTGAGCCCCGGCCTCCGTCCGGCCCCTCCCGCCGGCCGCCCTAGACTCGCGGGCATGGCGTTCGAGATTCCCGAGGGACTGCACCCCGACCTGATGGGCCTGGCCTGGATGATCGGCCGGTGGGAGGGCACCGGCAAGGGCAGCTGGCCCGGCCAGGGCGAGTTCGAGTACGGCCAGCAGGTCGACTTCGCCCAGAACGGCGGCCCCTACCTGCACTACCTGTCGCAGACCTTCGAGGTGGACGAGAACGGCACCGCGGTGAAGCCGCTGTCGATGGAGACCGGCTTCTGGCGGCCCCAGAGCACCGGCGACATCGAGGTCGTGATGTGCAGCCCCGAGGGCTGGTCGGAGGTGTGGCTGGGCAAGGTCACCGGCGCCAAGATCGAGCTGACCACCGACGCAGTGGTGCGCACCGCCACCGGCAGCGACTACACCGCCGGCCACCGGCTCTACGGCAACGTCGAGCACGACCTGCTGTGGGCCTTCGACCGGGCCACCAGCGACCAGCCGCTGCAGCCCTACATGTGGGCGCGGCTGCAGCGCCGGGCCGGCTGATGAGCTGGTCGGACACGGCGGTCCTCGCCGAGGGCGGCCCGGACGCCGGCGTGGCCTGGCACCACGGCGACCCGATGCGCGAGCAGCGCGCGATGGACACCACCGCGCTGGTCGACCTGTCCAGCCGGGGCGTCATCTCCGTCACCGGCCCGGACCGGCTGTCCTGGCTGCACTCGCTGACCACCCAGCACCTGGAGCAGCTCGCCCCCGGGGTCGGCACCACCGGCCTGGTGCTCTCACCGCAGGGCCACGTCGAGCACGCCTTCTACGGCGTCGACGACGGCGAGACCTTCTGGGCCCACACCGAGCCCGGAGCGGCACCGGCGCTGGTGGAGTTCCTGGACCGGATGCGCTTCATGCTCCGCGTCGAGGTGGCCGACCGCACCGAGCAGCTCGCCGTGGTGTGGCAGGCCGGCCCGTCACCGGAGGGGCCGCGGATCACCCGCTCGGGCGCCGACAGCCTCGGCGGGCACGAGTCGTTCGTCCCCCGCGACCACCTCGACCACTTCCTCGCCGGCCAGCTCGAGGCCGGGGCCACCCCCGCCGGCACCTGGGCCTACGAGGCCCGGCGGATCGCCGCCGGCGTCCCGCGCGTCGGCATCGACACCGACCACCGCACCATCCCCAACGAGATCGGCGTCCTCGGCGTCGCGGTCCACCTCGACAAGGGCTGCTACCGCGGCCAGGAGACGGTCGCCCGGGTGCACAACCTGGGACGTCCGCCCCGCCGGCTGGTGCTGCTGCACCTCGACGGCAGCGTGGACACGCTGCCCGAGCGGGGCTCGGAGCTGGTGCTCGACCCGCGCGCCGGAGGCGCAGCGGAGGGCAAGGTCGTCGGCTTCGTCGGCTCCTCCGCCCGCCACCACGAGCTGGGCCCGATCGCGCTCGGGCTGGTCAAGCGCAGCGTCGACGTCGGCGCCCCGCTGCTCGCCGGCGGCGTCGCCGCGGCCCAGGAGGTGCTGGTCGACCCCGAGGTGGGTCTCCACGTCCGCGCCCGCCTCTGAGCCCGGACGCGGCGACGGCTAGCCGCCGCACTCGAAGCGCCAGCCGCCCCCCGCGTCGGACCAGCTCGCCACCGGCTGACCGGCGCGGGTGAGCGTGTGCGTCGTCCAGCTCCGCGAGCCGCTGCGCTGCTGCGTCGTCAGCGACATCCCCTCGGCCTCCGCGGCCTCCCGCCAGCCGTCCTGGTCGCGGGCCGAGTCGTAGACCGAGCGGGCGACGTCGCAGCGCTCGTCGGCCACCGCCCACCCGCGCACCACGAAGGTCGCCACCAGGAAGAACCCGGCCAGCACCCCGTACAGCAGCCGCACCGAACCCGGGGAGGCGTCGCCGAGCCTGGTGTAGCCGGAGACGTCGTCGGGGCCGTGGTGACGTGCCACCCGCCAGGTCGCGAACCACCGGGGACGGATCGCGACCAGGGCGACGAAGGCGGTCAGCGCCAGCCCGCCGACGGTGATCCAGGTGCTCGTCATGTCCGGCATGGTGCCGGGCGGCGGGGCCACCGCCTCCGCCGCCGCGATAGCCTCCCGCGGTGAGCAGCGACGTGGAAGTGGTCGAGGTCGTCCGCAACGGCTTCGTCGAGTGCGTGCACCGCGCCCGGGTGGCGGTCACCGGCCCGGACGGCGAGCTGCTGGCGTCGCTGGGCGACGCGGAGGCGCCCCTCCTGCCCCGCAGCAGCAACAAGCCGCTGCAGGCGGTGGCGATGGTGCGCGAGGGGCTGGACGTCGAGGGCGAGCTGCTGGCGCTGGTCTCGGCCTCGCACTCCGGTGAGGCCTTCCACCGCGACGGCGTGCGCCGGATCCTCGGCGGCTGCGGTCTGGACCCCTCCGAGCTGCAGAACGTCGTCGACTTCCCCTCCGACGCCGAAGCCCGGGAGGAGTGGATCCGCCAGGGCCACCGCCGCGAGCGGATCGCCATGAACTGCTCGGGCAAGCACGCCGGCATGCTGCGCACCTGCCAGCGCAACGGCTGGTCGCGCGGCGACTACCTCGACCCGGCCCACCCGCTGCAGCGGCGCACCCGCGACGTGGTGGCCGAGCTGACCGGCGAGCCGGTCGCGGTGGACGCGGTGGACGGCTGCGGGGCACCGCTGCTCGGGTTCTCCCTGGCCGGGCTGGCCCGGGCCTTCGGGCGCATCGCCGCCGCGGCCGGGGGCGCCGAGCGCAAGGTCGCCGACGCCGTCCGCAGCCACCCCGAGTGGACCTCCGGCACCCGGCGCGACGAGCTCCGCTTCCACCGGGCGGTGCCGGGGTCGGTGGGCAAGGCCGGCGCGGAGGCGGTGTACGCCATCGGGCTGCCCGACGGGCGCGGCGTGGCCCTGAAGATCGCCGACGGCTCCGAGCGGGCGCGGGCGCCGCTGATGGCCGAGGTGCTGCTGGCGCTCGGCTTCGACGACCCGGGGCTGCAGGCGCTGCGGACGTCGCCGGTGCTGGGGCATGGCCGTCCGGTCGGCGAGGTCCGGGTGGTGCCGGGGGCGCTGGCCGCGCTGGCCCGCTGAGACCCCGCCGTGCCCGGGACCGGTGGCACGCTGTGCGTTCGTGGCGGTGGCGGGCGGTGTCGTCCCCTAGGCTCGGAACGTGACTGACCTTCTGGACTGGAGCGGTGTCGAGGCGGCCCTGTTCGACCTGGACGGCGTGCTGACCCCGACCGCCGAGGTCCACATGCGCGCCTGGTCGGTCATGTTCAACGGCTTCCTGCGCGGGCGCGGCGTCGAGGAGCCCTACACCGACGCCGACTACTTCGCCCACGTCGACGGCAAGCCGCGCTACGACGGCGTCCGGGACTTCCTCGCCTCGCGGGGGCTGACGCTGCCCGAGGGCGACCCCTCCGACGACCCGCAGCGCGAGACGGTGTGCGGGCTCGGCAACCGCAAGAACGACGCCTTCGCCCAGGTGCTGGCCGCCGACGGGGTGCAGCCGTACCCGGGCTCGGTGGCCCTGCTGGACCACCTGGCCGCCGCCACCGGCGTGAGGATCGCGGTGGTCTCGTCCTCCCGCAACGCGGTGCCGGTGCTCGAGGCGGCGGGGCTGCGCACGCGCTTCGACGTGGTGGTCGACGGGGTGGTCGCCGCCCGCGACCAGCTGCCCGGCAAGCCCCGCCCCGACACCTTCGTCCGCGCCGCCGAGCTGCTGGGTGCCCAGGTCGCCGCCTCGGTGGTGCTCGAGGACGCGCTCTCGGGGGTGGCGGCCGGCCGTGCCGGCGGCTTCGGGCACGTGGTCGGCGTCGACCGCGGGGTCGGTGCGGAGGCCCTCACCCGCGCCGGCGCCGACGTGGTGGTGCGCGACCTGGCCGAGCTCGTCCCCGGCTGAGCCACCGCAACGCCCCTGAGTCCCCGACCCTCCGAGCGCAGGAGAACCCCGCAGTGAACGACCGCCACGGCTCGCACGTCCGACCGGACCCGGTGGACCCGCTCGACCGGCTCCGCTTCCCCGTCGACGAGTGGCGGCTGGTGGAGACCAGCTACAGCACCGAAGACCTCGGCACGACCGAGACCCTGTTCGCCGTGGGCAACGGCTACCTGGGCATGCGCGGCTGCCCCGAGGAGGGCCGCGACACCCACAGCCACGGCACCTTCGTCAACGGCTTCCACGAGACCTTCCCGATCCACCACGCCGAGGAGGCCTACGGGCTGGCCCGGGTGGGTCAGACGCTGGTGAACGCGCCCGACACGGCGCTGATCAAGGTCTACGTCGACGACGAGCCGATCCTGCTCTCGGTGGCCGACCTGGAGCGCTACGAGCGCAGCCTCGACTTCGCCGACGGCGTGCTGCGCCGCGAGCTGCTGTGGTGCACCCCCTCCGGCAAGCGGGTGCAGATGAACACCACCCGCAGCGTCTCCTTCGCCGAGCGCCACCTGGCGGTGATGACCATGGAGCTCACCGTGCTCGACGCCGACGCCCCGGTGGTCATCTCGACCCAGATCCTCAACCGCCAGGACGGCCAGGACGAGTACCACGTCCGCTCCGCCGCCATGGGCGAGGGCAAGGACCCCCGCCGCGGCTCCCAGTTCGACCGCCGGGTGCTGGAGCCGCAGTACCACTACGCCGAGAAGGGCCGGCTGATGCTGGGCTACCGGTGCGTGGAGTCGCGGATGACGATCGCGGTGGGCGCACACCACGTGGTCGACACCGCCAACCACGTCACCGAGCGCTACTTCGCCGACGAGGACTCGGCCAAGATCGTCTACCGGATCGACGCCAAGGCCGGGAACACCATCCGGGTGGTCAAGTACGCCGCCTACCACACCTCCCGCGGCGTGCCGGTGCGCGAGCTCACCGACCGCGTCCGCCGCACCCTGGACCGGGCGACCGAGCACGGGCTGATCAACGTGCTCAAGGACCACCGCGCCGCCCTCGACCGGTTCTGGGCCGACGCCGACGTGGTGGTGGAGGGCCAGCCCGAGCTGCAGCAGGCCATCCGCTGGAACCTGTACCAGATCGCGCAGGCCTCGATGCGGGCCGAGGGGCAGGGGATCGCCGCCAAGGGGGTGACCGCGCTCGGCTACGGCGGGCACTACTTCTGGGACACCGAGATCTACGTGCTGCCCTTCCTCACCTACACCAACCCGCGGCTGGCCCGGAACGCACTGCGGTTCCGCCACCTGATGCTGCCGGCCGCCCGGCGCAGGGCGGCCGAGGTGGCCCAGCGCGGGGCGCTGTTCCCGTGGCGCACGATCAACGGCGAGGAGGCCTCGGCCTACTACGCCGCCGGCACTGCGCAGTACCACATCGACGCCGACGTCTCCTACGCCGTCAGCCGCTACGTCAACGCCACCGGCGACGTCACCTTCCTGCTCAACCAGGGCGCCGACATCCTGATCGAGACCGCGCGGATGTGGGCCGACCTCGGGTTCTGGCGCAGCAACGGCGACCGGCTGTTCCACATCGACTCCGTCACCGGCCCCGACGAGTACACGACGGTGGTCAACGACAACCTGTTCACCAACGTGATGGCCCGGTTCAACCTGCGCAAGGCCGCCGAGACGGTGCGGGCCATGCGGCAGTTCTGGCCGCGGGAGTTCGAGCGGCTGGCCGCGCGGCTCAAGCTGACCATGGACGAGGTCAGCACCTGGGAGGACTGCGCCGAGGGCATGGCGATCCCCTTCGACGCCAACCAGGGGATCCACCCCCAGGACCTGCACTTCCTGGAGCGCGAGGTCTGGGACCTGGAGCACACGCCGTCGCAGAACTTCCCGCTGCTGCTGCACTACCACCCGCTGGTGATCTACCGGTTCCAGGTGATCAAGCAGGCCGACGTGGTGCTGGCCATGTTCCTGCAGGGCGACCAGTTCACCGCCGAGGAGAAGCGGGCGAACTTCGAGTACTACGACCCCATCACCACCGGGGACTCCACGCTGTCGGCGGTGGTGCAGTCGATCATCGCCGCCGAGGTGGGTCACCGGGAGCTTGCCCTGCGCTACTTCTACGCCGGCGCCTTCGTCGACCTGGCCGACCGGCACAAGAACACCGCCGACGGCGTCCACGTGGCCTCCGCCGGCGGGGTGTGGAGCGCCCTGGTGTTCGGCTTCGGCGGGATGCGCGACTACGACGGCGAGCTGAGCTTCGACCCCCGGCTGCCCGAGTCGTGGGAGCGGCTGATCTTCCGGTTCCGGGTCGGCGGGGCCAAGGTCCGCGCCGAGCTGAGCGCGGACAGCTACCGCTTCGAGCTGGAGGAGGGGGAGAGCGCCGGGTTCACCGTCCGTGGCCGCAAGGTCGAGCTCTCGCCGGACTCCCCGGCCACGGTCCGGCTCGAGGACCAGGGCCCGCAGCTGCCCTCGTTCCCGCTCCACCCCCGGATGGTGGGCGGCCAGCGCGAGGACGGCACCCGCATCAGCGCGGCCGTCCCCCGCTCGATCGACATGGACCAGTTCGACGTCTGAGGGCCCCGCCGCCACCGGAGCTGACCCCCCGCAGCACCGCCCTTCCCCGCGCCCCCCTGCCCGCGTGTATGTCATCGCGGTCACGGACGGCGTGTCGCGGCGCGTCCGGATGTACGCGCGCGACGGCGTACAGGTTTCCAGGGGCGTCCTCCGGCGGGACGGTCCGGGGCGTCAGCACCGTCGCGCACGGGTCGCGGCCGCCCACCCCTGAGGACGTGTACGCCGTTGCGCGGAGACATCCGGACACGCCGCGACACACCGACCGTGACCGCGACGACATACAGCGGGGCAGGGTGGAGGCGGGAGGACGGTGCTTGCTTGCGCTTGCGCGCGCTAGCTGGTGCTAGCACACTGGGAGCATGGCACGCAGGATCAGCACGGGACGGCTGGGGCAGCCGCTGGACTCCCTGGGGGAGTTCATCGCGGCGCAGCGCCGCCAGGCGGGGGTGTCGCTGCGCCAGCTGGCGGAGTCCGCAGGCGTCTCCAACCCCTACCTGAGCCAGATCGAGCGGGGTCTGCGCCGGCCGTCGGCGGAGGTGCTGCAGCAGCTGGCCAAGGCGCTGCAGGTCTCGGCGGAGACGCTCTACGTCCGCGCCGGCCTGCTCGACCCGCAGGAGCAGCCCGCACCCGCGGCGGACGGGGTCAGCACCGTGCCCGCCGCCGTCCTGGCCGACCGGCTGCTGACCGGGCGGCAGAAGCAGATCATCCTCGACGTCTACGACTCCTTCGTCGACGCCGCCCGCTCGCGCGCCGCCTCCACGCCGGCCGCAGCGACCCCACCGGCCGCCGGCACCGCGACGGCGACGAGCACCACGACCACCACAACCGAGCAGGAGTGAGCATGGCCGAGCAGGACCAGTCCAAGAACGACATGAACACCGACCGGGTGGTCGAGCTGGCCACCAACACCCTCTACGCCGCTCTCGGTGCCGCCGACTACCTCGTGGCCAAGGCCACCGAGCAGTACGAGGCCGCCGTCGAGGAGGCCAAGGCCCGCCGCGAGAAGCGGGAGGCCCAGGCCGCCGAGATGCGCCGCAAGGTGGTGGGTCTGCCGCAGACCGCCCGTTCGCTGCCGGAGCAGGCCAAGACGCTGCCCGACCAGGCCCGGGTCCAGCTCGAGCAGTGGCTGAGCGAGGCCGGCGAGGTCTACGAGGAGCTGGCCAAGCGCGGCAAGGTCGCCTTCAGCCGCGCCCGCGGCCAGGCCAGCGACCTGGCCGAGGACCTCGGTCAGCGTGCCCGCGAGGCCCAGGACATGGCCAAGGAGGCCGCCGGCACGGCCGCACGGACCGCCGAGCCGATGGCGGAGGGGGCCAAGGAGACCGCCGAGCGGGCCCGCGACGCGGCCCAGACCGGCGACCCGAACCCGGTCACCCCGACCGCCACCGGGTCGGCGGCCAAGACCAGCACCACACCGCGCGCCCGCAAGGCCTCGGCCAGCCGTCCCGCCCCCTCGGGCGCCGGCTCCGCGGCCAAGAAGGCGCCGGCGAGGAAGAGCGCGGCCGCGAAGGGCGCCAGCCCGGAGGCGGCGGGAGCCGGCAGCCTGCCGACCGACGACGGCGGGGCCAGCACCGACACCCCCGTGTCGACGGCCAAGAAGGCGGCGGCGAAGAAGGCGGTGACCCGCAAGGCGGCGGCCAAGAAGGCGCCCAGCGCCAAGGAGGCCACCACCGCCCCGGCCAAGGGCTCCCGCCCGGCCGACGCGGTGGCCGACAACGACGCCAGCGCCGGCGAGCCGCCGGCCGGTGACGACAGCCCGGGCTCGACCGGCCCCGGTACCGCCTCCTGACCCAGACCCCGCCGTCCCGAACCCGACGTCCCGGCCCGCACCTGGCGGGTCGGGACGTCGTGGTCTGCAGGGCCCGGTGACGCGCCTGCGCTCAGCCGCCCAGCCGCAGGGTGCGGTGCACGAGGCCCCGCACCGGGTCGGGCAGCGCCTGCTCGCTGATGGTGGTGTCCAGCCCCACCTGGGTCGCGATCACCCGGTAGGTGAAGACGTCGGCGGTCGGGCCCTGCTGGGCGACCTGGCTCCAGAAGGAGCGGTCCTGCAGCAGGCTCCGCCACTCCTCGGCGTCCGGCGGGTCGAGCTCGTCGGGCACGAACCGGGCCCGGCGGGTCGCCCCGGCCACCCCGCCGGAGCGGATCAGCTCCACCGGCCCCGTGCTGCCCCCGGCAGGCCCCGCGGGGATCGGCGGGTCGTCCGGCGTGGCGGGCACCCCCGGCTCGGGGTCCGGCGCCGGCACCGGCTCGCTCGGGCCCGGCGGGAACGGCTCGGAGTGGTCCGGGTCGGGGGTGGGCACCGGTTCGATCGGCCCCGGTCCCAGCGGCACCGGCTCGAGCGGCTCCGTGCCGGACGCGGTGGCCGTGGTGACCCCCACCTGCTGCCACGCCGCGGCGACGGCCCGGGCCTGCTCCGAGCCTTCGCCGAAGCGGGCCGCGGCAGCGGCGGTCGTCAGCGCGGCGAAGGTGGCGAAGTCGCACTCGGGGCTGATGTCGGCCCCGGTCAGCACGTCGTACCAGACCTGGCCGGCACCCTCCCAGGCGTGCCCGCCGATCGCGGTGGCGGCCAGGTAGAAGGCGTGGTTGGGGATGCCGGAGTTGATGTGCACCCCGCCGTTGTCCTCGGAGGTCTGGACGTAGTCGGCCATGGTGGCCGGCTGCGGGTCGCGCCCCAGCACGTCGTCGTCGTAGGCCGTCCCCGGGGCCTTCATCGAGCGCAGCGCCACCCCCTGCACCTGGTCGGTGAACAGCTCGGCGCCGATCAGCCAGTCGGCCTGCTCGGCGGTCTGGCCCAGCACCCGCTGGCGCACCAGGGACCCGAACACGTCCGAGACGCTCTCGTTCAGCGCGCCGGCCTGGCCCTGGTAGACCAGCCGGGCGGTGTGCTCGGTGACACCGTGCGCCAGCTCGTGCCCGATCACGTCCAGCGACAGCGTGAAGCGGCGGAAGACCTCGCCGTCCCCGTCGCCGAACACCATCTGGGTGCCGTCCCAGAAGGCGTTGTCGTAGCTCTGGCCGTAGTGCACCGTGGCCAGCAGCGGACCGCCGCGGCCGTCCAGGGCGTTGCGCCCGAAGGCCTCCCAGAACAGCTGCCAGGTGGCGCCGAGGCCGTCGTAGGCCTCGTCGGCGGCGGCGTCGCCGGTGGCGGGCTCGCCCTCGGCCCGCACCGGCCGCCCGGGCAGCGTGGTGGTGCCCTCCGCGTCGCAGACCTGCCGTCGCGGCTCGGCGGGGGCGGGAGCCTCCGCCACGGCACCCGCGGTGGGTGCGGCGCGCAGGCCGGGCGCCGGGGTGGCGCGGAAGGAGCGGTCGAGGTTCAGCGTGTGCCGCGCCACGCGTGCCACCCGCTCGGAGGGGTGGTCGACCAGACGCTGGACCAGGTACGGGGGGACGATGCCGCAGGTGCGGGCACCGGGGGCGCTGCGGGGGTCGGACATCGGGAGCCTCCTGGACGGGTACGTGCTCCCATCACAGCGCACACCGCCGACACTTCCCAGCCCCTGCGCGCCCCGGACCGGCACCGCCCGGACCGGCACAGGTCCGGCCCGGACGCACGACGTCGACCCGCGTCAGCCCCGCTTGTTGCGGTTGCGGGTCTTGGCCCGGTCGTTGGCCGACAGCTCGACCTTGCGGATCCGGACGGCGTCGGGGGTGATCTCCAGGCACTCGTCCTCGCGGCAGAACTCCAGCGCCTGCTCCATGTTGAGCAGCTTGGCGGGGATCAGCCGCTCCAGCTCGTCGCCGGTGGAGGAGCGGACGTTGGTCAGCTTCTTCTCCTTGCAGGCGTTGACGTCCATGTCGTCGGCGCGGGCGTTCTCGCCGACGATCATCCCCTCGTAGACCTCCGCGCCGGGGGAGACGAACATGGTGCCGCGCTCCTGCAGGTTGAACAGCGCGAAGGCGGTCACCGTGCCGCTGCGGTCGGCCACCAGGGAGCCGGTGGGACGGGTGCGCAGCTCGCCGAACCACGGCTCGTAGGTCTCGAAGACGTGGTGCATCAGACCGGTGCCGCGGGTCTCGGTGAGGAACTCGGTGCGGAAGCCGATCAGCGCCCGGGCCGGCACCAGGTACTCCACCCGGACCCAGCCGGTGCCGTGGTTGACCATCTGCTCCAGCCGGCCGCGGCGCAGCCCCATCAGCTGGGTGACCACGCCGACGAAGTCCTCGGGGATGTCGATGGTCAGCCGCTCGACCGGCTCGTGCAGCTTGCCGTCGATGACCCGGGTGACCACCTGCGGCTTGCCGACGGTCAGCTCGAAGCCCTCCCGGCGCATGGTCTCCACCAGCACCGCCAGCTGCAGCTCACCACGGCCCTGCACCTCCCAGGTGTCGGGGCGCTCGGTCGGCATCACGCGGATGGACACGTTGCCGATCAGCTCCGCGTCCAGCCGCGCCTTCACCAGCCGGGCGGTCAGGTTCTTGCCCGACTTGCCGGCCAGCGGGGAGGTGTTGATGCCGATGGTCATCGAGATCGACGGCTCGTCGACGGTGATCAGCGGCAGCGGCTTGGGGTTCTCGGGGTCGGACAGCGTCTCGCCGATGGTGATGTCGGGGATGCCGGCGATGGCCACGATGTCGCCGGGCCCGGCGGAGTCGGCCTGCACGCGGGTCAGCGCCTCGGTCTTCAGCAGCTCGGAGAGCTTGACGTTGCTCACCGTGCCGTCGGACCTGCACCAGGCCACCAGCTGGCCGCGCCGGAGCTCACCGGCCACCACGCGCAGCAGCGCCAGCCGGCCCAGGTACGGCGAGGCGTCGAGGTTGGTGACGTGGGCCTGCAGCGTCGCGCCCTCCTCGTACTGCGGGGCGGGGATGTGCTCCAGCAGCGTGGCGAAGAAGGGGCCGAGGTCGTCGGAGTCCGGCATCTCGCCGTTCTCGGGGGCCGTCAGCGAGGCGCGGCCGGCCCGGGCGGAGGCGTACACCACGGGGAAGTCGAGGATGTCGGTCTGGTCGTCGTCCACGAGGTCCATGAACAGCTCGTAGGTCTCCTCGACCACCTCGGCGATCCGGGCGTCGGAGCGGTCGACCTTGTTGACGCAGACGATGATCGGCAGCTTCTTGGCCAGCGCCTTGCGCAGCACGAAGCGGGTCTGGGGCAGCGGGCCCTCGGAGGCGTCGACCAGCAGCACGACGCCGTCAACCATCTCCAGGCCGCGCTCGACCTCGCCGCCGAAGTCGGCGTGGCCGGGGGTGTCGATGATGTTGATGGTGACCTGCTCGCCGCTGGGCGTGGTGTGGGCCACGGCCGTGTTCTTGGCGAGGATGGTGATGCCCTTCTCCCGCTCCAGCGGGTTGGAGTCCATCACGCGGTTGTCGACGTCCTGGCCCTCGCGGAAGGCACCGGACTGCCACAGCATCGCGTCGACGAGGGTGGTCTTGCCGTGGTCGACGTGGGCGACGATCGCGACGTTGCGCAGATCCTGGCGTACGGGCATGCGGAGCTCTCCGTGTCGAGTGGGGTCTGGCCGCCACGGTGCCGCTGGCAGAGAGCGGTTCGCGACGGCGAGGCACGAGGCCTTGCGGGTGCGAGCAGAGCTCTGCCGGCGGGGCAGCCGCGCGGAGTCTACCCGAGGTGGGCACACCGCTGGTGCCGGAGAAGGGGCTCGAACCCTCACGCCCTGGGGGCACAGGAACCTAAATCCTGCGTGTCTGCCAGTTCCACCACTCCGGCCGCAGCCGCCGCCAGTCTAGGGAGTGCCGGGACCGGCGGGTCTCAGACGCCGAGCTCGCGCAGCAGCTTCTCGACGTGGCCCTTGGCGCGGACGTTGTAGCGGGCCTCGGCGACGGTGCCGACCCCCTGCTCGTCGACGTCGACCACGAAGGTGGAGCGGATCACGCCCTGCACGTCCTTGCCGTAGAGCATCTTGGAGCCGAAGGCGCCCCAGGCCCGCAGCGTGCTGCGGTCCGGGTCGGACAGCAGCGGGAAGCTGATGGACTCCTTCTCGGCGAACGCGGCCAGCTTGGAGGGCTCGTCGGGGGAGATGCCCAGCACCGTCACCCCGGCCTCGGTCAGCGACTCCGAGGCGGCGGTGAAGTCGATCGCCTGGGTGGTGCAGCCCGGGGTCATCGCGGCCGGGTAGAAGTAGACGATCACCCGCTGTCCGGCGAAGTCCGACAGCGAGACCTGGGAGCCGTCGGCGTCGGTCAGGGTGAAGGCCGGGGCGGTGTCGCCGGGGGACAGCTGGCTCGTCATGGCGGTCACCCTACTGCCGGCGACGGGGCTGCGGCGCGCCCGCGGCGGCGCTGTCCTAGGCTTGCGACTCGACCACGAAGGAGCTGAGATGGCCGAGGCCAAGCGCAAGAAGCAACCGAAGGTGACCGCCGAGCAGGCGCGGGCCGACATCGCCGCCGCCCGGGCCCGGCTGTCGGGGGACGTCCGGGAGGTCGTCGACGAGGTCCACCCCCGCCGGATCGTGCAGCGGCAGGTCGAGGACGCCAAGAGCGCGGCCCGCGTCGAGCTCGAGGCGGCGAAGTCCCAGATCAAGGACGCCGACGGCTGGCGCTGGGACCGCATCGCGCTGATCGGCGGGGCCGTCGGCGGCCTGGTCGCCTTCGTGCTGGTGATCCGCCGGCTCACCCGCAAGCGTTGACGTCGGCACGCAAGCGCCGACGTGCTGGCGGTGATGGTCGCTCTCTGATAACGATGTGATCCCGGGTTCCCCGCCCGGGTTCGTGGGCCACCGGGCCTGCGTACTGTGAATGGGGCACCGTTCGGGGTGTTGTTCTCTACGACGAAGTGAGGCACACATGTCATTTGCACGGCGAACCCGCCGGGTGACGATCGCAGCGCTGTCGACCAGTGCTCTGCTGGCGCTGGCAGCCTGCGGAGGCGGCGGCGACGGCGGCCAGGGCGGCGAACCCGCTCCGTCGGGCTCCGCGTCGCAGGACCCGGCCTACGAGCAGCGCGGCCCGATCACGATGGTCCAGGGCAAGGACACGTCGGGCAACGTGCAGAACCTGGTCGACCAGTGGAACGCGGAGCACCCGGATGAGACCGTCAAGCTGATCGAGCTCTCCGACGAGGCCGACCAGCAGCGCAACCAGATGATCCAGAACGCCGAGACCCAGGGCAGCGAGTACACGATCCTGTCGATGGACGTCGTCTGGACCGCGGAGTTCGCCGCCAACCAGTACGTCGACCCGCTGCCGCAGGACAAGATCGACCTGACCGGGTTCCTGCAGCCCACGATCGACTCCGCCACCTACTTCAACCAGCTGTACGCGGTGCCGACGACCTCTGACGGCGGCCTGCTGTACTACCGCTCCGACTGGCTGGAGGAGGCCGGCCTCGAGCCGCCCACCACCTACGACGAGATGAAGACCGCCTGCGAGACGATCAAGGCCGAGGTGGACGAGGCCGCCGACGCCGACTGCTACGGCGGCCAGCACCAGAAGTACGAGGGCCTCACCGTCAACATCTCCGAGGCGGTCGACGGCGCCGGCGGGCACATCACCGACGACTCGGGCCAGCCCACCGCCAACAGCCCCGAGGCCGTGGCCGGCCTGACCTGGATGCGCGACGCCTTCGCCGACGGCACGATCCCGCAGGCCGCCCTGACCTGGACCGAGGAGGAGGGTCGCCAGGCCTTCCAGGACGGCAAGCTGATCTTCCACCGCAACTGGCCCTACGTGTACAACCTGGCCAGCGAGTCCGACATCGCCGGCAAGTTCGCCGTGGCGCCGCTGCCCGGCCTGAACGGCCCCGGCATCTCCAGCCTCGGCGGCCACAACTGGGCGATCAGCAAGTTCGCCGAGAACAAGGGCACCGCGCTGGACTTCATGATCTGGCTGGCCTCGGAGGAGGTCCAGAAGAGCAACGCGCTGGCCACCTCCCAGGCGCCCACCCGTGAGGCGCTGTACTCCGACCCGGAGCTCATCGAGAAGTACCCGTACATGGAGACCCTCAAGGCCTCCATCGAGACCGCCCGCCCCCGTCCGAAGGTGGTGAACTACGGCGACGTCACCCTGGCCATCCAGGACGCCACCTACTCCACCCTGCAGGGCAACACCGAACCGCAGGCGGCCTTCGCCGACCTGCAGACCAAGCTCGACGGCCTGATCCAGTGACGCGTCGGGCCTGACCAGGCCCCCGCGCCCATCTGCCGGCGTGGTCGCACCGCCACGGTGCGACCACGCCGGACTCGTCGGACGGCGACGACGCCGCCCACGACTGCGAGGAGGTTTTCGTGGCGACCGTGACCGAGGCGTCCCGAGCGGTGCAACCGCCGCCGGGTGACACCCACAAGCGCAAGGCCAACGTGCTCAGCGACGGGCAGGGCAAGCTGGCGGCGTTCCTGATCTCGCCCACGATGATCGTCCTGGTGGCGATCGTCGGCATCCCGATCCTGCTGTCCATCCGCGAGGCCTTCTTCCGCGAGAACGAGGGCATCGACCCCAACACCGGCCTGCTGCAGGGCGGTGAGGAGTTCGTGGGGCTGCGCAACTTCACCGACATCTTCGCCGGGACGAACAACGTCACCAGCACCTGGGGGACGCTGGACCGCTTCATCAACGCGTTCATCAACACCAGCCTCTTCACCCTGGTCTGCGTGCTGATCGAGACCGTGCTCGGCGTCGCGATGGCGCTGATCATGTCCAAGGCGTTCCGCGGCCGCGGCATCGTCCGGGCCGGGATCCTGGTGCCGTGGGCCATCCCCACGATCGTGTCGGCGCTGATGTGGAAGCTGATCTTCGACGAGGCGGGGATCATGAACCGCATCCTCGGAGCCCAGGTGCTGTGGCTGGCCGACAACTTCTCCTCGTTCTGGGCCGTGGTGATCATGGACGTCTGGAAGACGGCGCCCTTCATCGGCCTGCTGGTGCTGGCCGGGCTGCAGACCATCCCCGCCGAGGTCTACGAGGCGGCCAAGGTCGACGGGGCCAGCGTCTGGCAGCAGTTCGTGCGGATCACGCTGCCGATGGTGAAGCCGACCCTCGTGGTGGCGGTGCTCTTCCGCACCCTCGACACGCTGCGCATCTTCGACGCTCCCTACGCGATGATCGGCCCGGCCAAGTACTCGGTCGAGACGCTGTCGATGTTCGCCTACGAGGAGGCGAACGCCACCCGCTACGGACCGGCCGCCGCCTACTCGATCGTGCTGTTCCTCTACATCGTGCTGGTGGCCTTCATCTTCGTGAAGCTGCTGGGAGCCGACGTGGTCGGGGACGAGGAGAGCAAGGCCCTGCGCGAGCAGCGCCGCCGCAAGAAGGCCGAGGGCAAGCTGGCCGGCTCGCGCACCGGCAAGCAGCGCACCAGCATCACCTCAGGAGGCATGCCGTGAGCACCACCGCCGCACGCACCAGCCTGGACGAGATCGCCGTCCAGCACCACACCACCGCCGAGGAGATCGCCCAGCTCAACAAGCCGAAGCGCTCGGCCCGCAGCACGGTCGGCAAGATCGCCTCCTACGTCGGCATGGCGCTGATCGTCATCTACTGCATCCTGCCGTTCTACTGGATGGTGGTCTCCGCGCTCCGCACGCCCGACGAGGGCCGCAGCACCGAGCTGCTGCCCAGCCCGGTGTCGTTCGAGAACTTCGTCGGCGTCTTCGCCGGGAACAACAACTTCATGGTCTCGCTGGGCAACTCGCTCATCGTCTCCAGCGTGACGACGCTCCTGACGCTGCTGTTCGGCATCATCGCCGCCTACGCCCTGGCCCGGCTGCGGTTCCGCTTCAAGGGCATCATCCTGGCCATCATCATCGCGACCTCGATGTTCCCGGGCATCACGCTGATCATCCCGCTGCTGAAGATGTTCACCGGCACCTACGAGTGGTTCCCGGTGAACTGGATGAACACCTACCAGGCGCTGGTGCTGCCGAGCCTGTCCTTCGCCATGCCGCTGTGCGTGTGGAACCTGACCGCCTTCTTCCGCCAGCTGCCGGTCGAGCTGGAGCAGGCGGCCATGGTGGACGGCTGCACGCCCGGTCAGGCGTTCCGCAAGGTGATCCTGCCGCTGGCCGCACCGGGTGTGTTCACCACCGCCATCATCACCTTCATCGCGGTGTGGAACGAGTTCATCATCGCGTTGACCTTCGGCCGCGACCAGGACATGCAGACCGCGACCGTGTCCATCAGCAAGTTCACCGGCCAGTACGGCTACGACACGCCGTACGGCACGATCATGGCCGCCGGCGTGGTGGTCACCGTGCCGCTGCTCATCGCGGTGCTGATCTTCCAGCGCCGCATCGTGGCCGGTCTGACCGCCGGCGGCGTCAAGTGAGCCGCTGAGGCGCCACCTCGCAGGAGGGGTCTCCGGGGCAGCCCCGGGGACCCCTCCTGGCGCTCCCGGATCCGTCACGTCGCCGGCCGCTGGCAGCATCCGGGGCATGAGCACTCCCGTGGCCACCGCGGCACCCACCTCGCTGCGCGGGCCGGGCCGGTCGCTGGCCCCCGACCTGGCACGTGGGGCCATGCTGCTGCTGATCGCCCTGGCCAACACGCCGTGGTACCTGTACGGCACCCCTGCGGGGCTGACGACCGTCCACCCCGCCGAGGGCGGTGTGCTGGACCGGGTCGTGCAGGCGGTGGTCATCACCGCGGTCGACTCCCGGGTGTACCCGATGTTCGCCTTCCTGTTCGGCTACGGCATCGTGCAGCTGCACCGGCGCCAGACCGCCGCCGGGGTGCCCGAGCGCGACGTCCGCCGGGTGCTGCGCCGGCGTCACCTGTGGATGCTGCTGCTCGGGCTGCTGCACGCCGGGCTGCTCTGGTACGGCGACATCCTCGGGGCCTACGGCCTCGTCGGTCTGGTGGCGGTGGCCGCCTTCCTGCGCCGGCGCGACACCACGCTCGTCGTCTGGGCGGCGGTGCTGTTCTCGCTGCTCGCCACGTCGGCGGTGCTGGCGGTGGGGGCGGCGGTGGCACTGGTCGTCCTCGGCGTGCCGGTGGGCTCCTCGGAGAGCTTCCTGGAGCTCGTGCAGGGCATCAACGGGATCGAGAGCTGGCCGGCGTCGGTGCCGGTCCGACTCGGTGTCTGGCCCTTCCTGGTGCTCGGTCAGGGCGTGCTCAGCCTGGTGATCCCGATCTGCGTGCTGCTGGCGTTCTGGGCCGCCCGGCACGGGGTGCTGGAGCACCCCGAGCAGCACCGGCTGCTGCTGCGCCGGGTCGCGGTGGCCGGGATCTCGGTGGCCTGGCTGGGTGGGCTCCCGCACGCGCTGCACCACGTCGGCGTGCTGGGCGTCCCCGACGGTGTGTCGTGGGTCTTCTCGGTCACCCAGTCGGTGACCGGGTTGGCCGGCGGGGTCGGCTACGTGGCCCTGTTCGGTCTGCTGGCCGCCCGGCTGGGCCGACGCGGTGCCGGCAGCGGGCCGGTGCTGGCGCTCACCGCGGTCGGCAAGCGGTCGCTGTCGTGCTACCTGGCGCAGTCGGTGCTGTGCGCGCCGCTGCTGGCCGCCTGGGGGCTCGGCGTCGGCGGCTGGCTGGGGAGCGCGGGCACCGCCGCCCTCGCCGTCGGGGTGTGGCTGCTGACGGTGGCCGGCGCGGTGGCGCTGGAGCGGGCGGGGCGTCGCGGGCCGGCCGAGACGCTGCTGCGGTGGTTGTCCTACCCGCGCCGGGCGGTGCCGCGGCCGGGGTGAGCGGCGCTCAGACCCGGCCCTTGAGGATGCGGTGCCAGTAGGTCCACGGCAGCAGGTAGCGGTCCACCACCCACCACACCCGCCGGCTGCGGACGGTGTCGACGAGCGGGATGCTGGGGGTGAGGCGGTCGGTGCGGTCGTACTCGCCGAGCGAGAGCCGGCTCCGCGAGGTGGTGATCGGACCGACGGTGTAGCCGTCGTAGCGCTGCAGCTCCTCGCCTCGCCGCGACCGCCGGATGTTCTCCACGACGACGGCCACCTGACGGCGCAGGCCGCCACCGGTGCGGGCGGTGCCCAGGTCGGCCCCGTCGCCGATGCACCAGATGCGTCCGTGGGCGGGGTGCTGCAGGGTCTCGGGGTCGACCGCGGCGTAGCCCCGGGTGCCCTCGGCGTCCAGTCCGGAGTCCGCCAGGAAGGCGGGGGCCCGGTAGGGCGGCAGCAGGTGCAGCAGGTCGAACGGGAGCCGCTCGGGGCCGTCGGGGGACTCCAGCACCACCACCCGGTCCTCCACGGCGACGACCGCGGTGTGCTCCCGCACCGTGATGCCGTAGCCGGCCAGGTGCGTCCGGATCTCCTGCTCGATCCGCGCCACCGGGTGGATGCGCCCGGTGTCGCAGACCAGGACGACGTCGATGTCGTCGAGCACCCCGGCGCTGCGCCAGTGGTCGCAGGCCATGAACATCGGCTTCAGCACGGTCTCGCGTCCCGACGAGGGGCCGGCGTGGATGGTGAACACGGCGGTGCCGGACCGCAGCGCCTGCACCTGGCGCCAGACCTCGGGCGCCCGCTCGCCGACGTAGGTGCTGACGGCCCGGCCGTCCGTCACCGCCTCACCCGCCCCGGGCACCTGGGACCAGTCGTGCTGCCCGCCGGGGGAGAGCACCAGGTCGCCGTAGCCGATGCGGGTGCCGTCGGCGCAGGTGACGACCTGGGCCGCCGGGTCGACCGCGACGGCCGCGGTGCGGTGCCAGTGGACGTCCGGGGGGACCACCGAGGCCTGCGGGCGACGCAGCTCGTCCAGGTCGCAGAGCCCGCCGCCCACGTAGTTCTGCAGCGGCTTGTACCAGTGGGTCTCGGACGGGTCGACCAGCCCGACGTCGGGGCAGCCGCGCCGGAGCAGCAGGGCCGCGGTCGAGATGCCGCCGTTGCCGCCGCCCACGACGAGGACGTCGTGGGAGCGGTCGACCGGAGCGGGTGCCATCCCCCGAGCCTACGTCTGGGCCGCGGGAGGGCCGCCGGTGGGTCGGGCCGGGGAAAGGGAGAGCCCCTGGTCCGAGAGGCTCGGACCAGGGGCTCCAGCTGTACACCGCCAGGGACTTGAACCCTGAACCCGCTGATTAAGAGTCAGCTGCTCTGCCAGTTGAGCTAGCGGTGCGCGCGGAAGCACACGTTACCGCAGAAGTCCTCGCGGACGAAATCAGAACCGGGCAGAGCGGGGAGGGGCTGCTCAGTCGAGACGGGCCAACTCCTCCTCGGTCAGCTGCAGGTCGGCGGCGCGGGCGCTGTCGACGATCGACTCCGGACGGCTGGCGCCGGGGATGGGGATGACGTGCTCGCCCTGCGCCAGCTCCCAGGCCAGCACCACCTGCTGCGGGCTGACCCCCCGCTCGGCGGCGATCTCGGCGAAGGCGGTGTGGCGCCCGCCCGGCTCGGCGGCCTCGGACGCGCCGCCCAGCGGGCTCCAGGGCAGGAAGGCGACCCCGTGCTCGCCGCACAGCCGCAGCTCGTCGGCCGAGCTGCGGAAGCGGGGGGAGAACTCGTTCTGGACGCTGGCCAGCCCACCCTCGCCCAGCACCTCGAGCGCCACCTCGATCTCCTCGACGTTGGCGTTGGAAATCCCGACGGCCTTGATCTTGCCCTCCGCCTTGAGGTCGGCGAAGACCTGGACGACCTCGCCGTAGACCTTCCAGCGGTCGGGGCGGTGCCACTGGAACAGGTCGATGACGTCGACCTCGAGCCGGGTCAGCGCCTTCTCGACCGCGGCCCTCAGGTACTCCGCGGAGCCGTCGCGGCCCCAGGTCTCGCCCTCGCCGCGGGTGATGCCCGCCTTGGTGCCGACCACGACGGAGTCCCGGTCACCGCCCCAGCTCTTCAGCGCGCGGGCCACCACCAGCTCGTTGTGGCCCATGGCGTCCCAGGAGGGGGCGTAGATGTCGGCGGTGTCGATGAAGTTGATGCCGGCGTCCAGGGCGGCGTGGATGGTGCGGGTGGCCTGGGCCTCGTCGGGCAGCGGCTTGCTGCTCATCGAGAGCTGCATGGCGCCGAGGCCGATCGCGGAGACGGTGAAGGGTCCGAGGGTGCGGGTCTGCATGCTGCTCACCGTAGCGGCGGGCGTCGGCGACCCCTCGTCGACCCGGGGCGTCCCCGGCCCCACCCCGGCTCGTGCTCGCGCCCGTGCGTCCCGGACCGGTCGAGCTTCACAGCCCTTCGGGCGCCTTCACAGCCGTTGCAGCGGCTGTGAAGGCGACGGAGCGGCTGTGAGCCTGCCACGGGACGGCTGTGAGGGTGCGGGACGGCTGTGAGGGTGCGGGACGGCTGTGAGGCCGGGGGTGTCCCGGGGCGGCGGGGTCAGCGGCCGGGGCGGACGGCGGCCAGCCGCTGGCGCCGGAGCTCGGCGATCTCGGGGTGGTCCAGCGGGGGCAGCTCGCGCCCGCCTAGGCCGAGGGAGATCACGTGGTCGGCCAGCGCCGGGTTGCGGGCCAGCAGCGGACCGTGGGGGTAGAGCCCGATGACCGTGCCGTTGACCGCGCCGTCGGTGCCGTCGCCGTTGCCGATGCCGACCTCGACGGTGCAGAAGGGCTCCGCGTCGGGGCCGCGGGTCGTCCAGCCGCCGTGGTTCTCGAAGCCGGTGATGTGGCGGGCCTCGCCGTCGGCGCCGGACCAGGTGCCCAGCAGCTCACCGACCGCGCGCTGCGGGCCGCGGGTGGTGGTGACGTCGAGCAGCCCCAGACCCTCGGTGACCTGGTCGTGCTCGCCCACGGTGAAGGAGCGGCCCAGGATCTGGTAGCCGGCGCAGACGCCGAAGACGGCCGCCCCGCGCTCGGCCGCCCGTTGCAGGGCGCCGTCGGCCCGCAGCAGCCGGGCCGCGGAGATCTGCGCGGCGTCCTCACCGCCGCCGATCAGGTAGATGTGGGCGTCCTGGGGGAGCGGGTCGCCGGGCTCGACGACGGTCAGCACCGGCTCGAAGCCGCGCCACTGCAGCCGCTTGGTCACCACGGTGGCGTTGCCGCGGTCGCCGTAGATCCCCAGCAGCGACTGGTAGACGAGGGCGACGTGGACCTTCTCGGGCGTGCTGGGCATCAGACGCCTCCCATCCGGCGGAGTCGTTGGAACGGGGTGTAGGTGGCGATGACGTCCACCGGCTCGGGGTGCCCGGCCAGGGCGCGGGCCAGGTCGGGCTCGACCTGGTGCTCGACCTCGGCGTAGCGCAGCCTCACCGCCAGGTCGACCGCCCGCGGCCCGGTGCAGACCACGTTCCGGCCGGCCAGCTGCTCGTACTCCACGTCCCACAGCCAGGAGACGTCGCGGCCGTCGGCGGCGGCGGAGTCGATGGCCAGCACGACCGTGGAGGTGGTGGCCAGCGGCAGCGCCTCGGCCCACCCGGCCGGGTTCTTGGCCAGCAGCAGCCGGGCGGTGGTGTCCCCGAACCGGGCGGTGGCGAAGCGTCCCGCCGGGGCGGTGACGGTGTGCATCCCGGCCAGTGCGTCCTCGGTGCCCACCCCGAGCAGCCGGGCGGCCGCCAGCGCGTGGGCGGCGTTGCCGACGTTGAAGGCGCCCGGCACCTGCAGGTCGGGGCGCCAGCGGCGGCCGTCGGCGTCGACGATCTCGCCGTCGCGGACCCGCAGGTCGGCCCGCGGTTCCGCCAGCTCGCAGCCGGTGCAGCTCCAGTCCCCGCCCTCGCCCGTCTCCGGGTCCGGCTGGGTGCGGGCCAGCCCGGCACCGCACTGGGGGCACAGCGAGGCGTCCTGCTGCCAGGTGCTGGCGGTGTCGACCCACACCACCCGGCGGGCGGTCTGCGCCGCCCAGACGATCAGCGGCTCCTCGGCGTTGGCCACCACCACCGGGCCGTCCTCGCCGGCGGCCTCCAGGGCGTTGCGCCAGGAGCGGCCCAGCGCCTTGATCTCGTGGTGGCGGTCGAGCTGGTCGCGGCTGAAGTTGAGCAGCACCAGCACCTCGGGCCGGCCGAGCCGGACGACGTCGGCCACCACCCGCTCGTCGGTCTCGAGCACGGCCACGTCGGCGCGGGGGGACCGGCTGAGGGCCGAGGCGATGCCGTGGTGCAGGTTCGCGCCGTCGGCGTTGGTGACCAGCCGGTGCGCCTGGTCGCCCAGACCCTGGCGGACCGCCGCCGCGAGCAGGTGGGTGGTGGTGGTCTTGCCGTTGGTGCCGGAGACCGCGACGATCCGGCGTCCCTGCAGCAGCGTGGCCAGGGCGTCGGGGTCGAGACGCAGCATGACCTGGCCGCGGATCGACGCACCGCTGCCCCGCCCGCTCAACCGGGACGCGGCGGCCGCCGCCCCTCCGGCCAGCCGGGCCAGCCGGGAGCGCAGCCGGCGGACCGGGCTCCGGGGGGCCGCGGGGGCGGCCGGGCGCTGCAGGGTCTGCGTCGTCATGGGGGCCATTGTGCCCGCCGCCGGCGACCTGCCCCCGCGCCCGACACCCCGGACCTCAGCTCCCCGGCGGGGGCGCCGGCGCCGCGGGGACGAAGCCGAGGCCGGTGTCGACGACGGGGGACAGCGGCTGCCCGTCCACCCAGCGCCGGCACAGCCGGCAGAACTGCGCGGCGAGCTCGGCCCGCCAGCTCCCCGTCCGCGACGACGTGTGCGGGGACACCAGCACCTGCGGCAGGTCCCACAGCGGGTCGTCGGCCGGCAGCGGTTCGACCACGAAGGTGTCCAGCGCGGCCCCCGCCAGGTGCCCGGACAGCAGCGCCTCGGTCAGCGCGGCCTGGTCCACCGTGCGCCCCCGGCCCACGTTGACCAGGAAGGACCCCGGCCGCATCCGGGCGATCACCTGCCGCGACAGCAGCCCCTCGGTCTGCTCCGTCAGCGGCGCCGCCATCACCACCACGTCCGCCTCGGCCACCGCGTCGGCGAGGTCGTCGGCCCCGAGGACCTGACCGTGCTCCGGGTCGGTGCGCGCGGTGCGGCCCAGCAGCCGGCACCGCATCCCGACCGCGCCCAGCAGGCGGGCGCAGGCCCGGCCGACGCCCCCGGCGCCGACCACGAGCACCGACCGGTCGGCCAGGTCGGTGGTCTCCCGGGTGCGCCAGCGTCGTGCCGGCTGGTCGGCCCAGGTGGCGGGCAGGTCCTTGAGGTGGGCGCTGACGCAGGCCAGCACGTACTCGGCGATGCGACGGTCGAAGACGCCGTGGGCGTTGGTGACCACCACCTCGGAGGCGGCCAGCTCGGGGGTGACCAGGTGGTCCACCCCGGCCGCGGCCACGTGCACCCAGCGCAGCCGGGGAGCACGGGCCACCAGGTCGGGCGCGGCGTCGGAGAAGAAGTCCCACAGGAACAGCGCCTCGGTGCTCGGCAGCACCGCCGGCAAACCGGCCGCGTCCACCACCACGAGGTCGACGAGGTCCTGCAGCGGCTCCAGCCCCTGCACCGGCACGTCACCCTCCAGCACGGTCACCCGCGGTCTAGCCACCGTCACCCCCGCCCACCGCGGTCAGCACCAGCGACACCTCGACCGGGGCCCCGCCGGGGAGACCGGACACGCCGACGGCCGCCCGCACCGGCAGCGAGCCGGTCGCCTCCGCCACCACCTCCGACGCCCCGTCGGCGACGGCGGACAGCGGCAGGTCGGCCTCGCGGGTGCTGACGTAGACCGTCATCGACAGCGGCAGCAGCCGCTCGGACCCGGTCAGGCAGGTGGTGGCCGCGTCCAGGGCCCGCCGGGCGGCGACCCCGGCCAGCCGGGCGCCCTCGTCCAGGCCGACGGTGCTGCCCACCTGGCCGGTGACCAGCAGGGTGTCGCCCTCGCGCGGGGTCATCCCCGCCACGAACACCTGGTCGCCGTGCCGCAGCGCCACCCGGTACGCACCGGCCGGCCGCGGCGCCGCGGTCACGGTCGGCTCCCGGGCTCGGTGACGTCGCAGCTGGTCAGCACCTCGGGCTCGTCCTCGGTGACCAGCACCGTGGCCGAGAAGCCCTGGCCGCCCACGCCGGCCCGGCGCAGCGTGGGCACCACGTGCACCACCATGCCCGGCTGGAACTCGCGGTGCTCGGTCTCCTGCAGCGACAGGATGTGCCCCTCGCCCCAGTCGGGGGCGAAGGCGATGCCGACGGAGTAGCCGCTGCGCTTGCGGTAGGTGTCCAGCAGCCCGAAGGAGTCCACCGTGGCGCGGCAGCGGGCGTGCGCCTCGGCCGGCGTGCGACCGGGACGCACGAGGGCGACGGTGGCGTCGCGGGCCGCCCGGCAGGCCTCGGCCATCGCGGCGGCCACCGGGTCCAGCTCACCCGTCCAGACGGTGTGCATCAGGGGCGCGTGGTAGCGCCCGCTGGACGCGGCCATCTCCAGCAGCACGCCCTCGCCCGGCTGGATGACCCGGTCGGACCAGGACGCGTGGATGTTGCCGGCACGCGGCCCCGACGCCACGAACGGCTCCATGCCGACGTACTCCGACCCCTGCTGGATCATGGTGGCGAAGGCCACCGCCGCGACGTCCCGCTCGCGGGCGCCCGGGACGGCCGCCAGCGCCGCCGCCCGGACCCCGGCGTCGGTGATGGCCGCGGCGGCCCGCAGCCGCTCGATCTCGGCCGGCGACTTGACCAGCCGCAGCTGCGCGACGAGCTGGTCGACGCCGACCACCTCCGTCGCGCCCAGGAGAGCCACCAGGCGGGAGTGGTTCTCCGGCACGAAGAACCACGAGCGCGACTCCAGGCCCACCCGCGAGAAGCTGCCGTGGGAGCGGACCAGGTCGGCCGTGCGTTGCAGCGGGTCCTCGGTGTCGGCGAAGCCGCGGATGTCGTCCAGGTACGTCGTGGCCTCGCCGTTGACCACCTCGGTCTCGCGCAGCAGCAGCGTCGGCTCGCCCTCGGCGGGCACCACCAGGCACTGGTACGTGTAGTAGCCGGAGGTCTCGTGGCCGGTCAGCCAGCAGATGTTCTCGGGGGTGTTCACCACGGCGACGTCCAGGGACTGCTGCTGCAGCTGGCGCTGGAAGCGGTGGAGGCGCGAGCTCTGCTCCTCGCGGCTGAAGACGGGGGTCATGACGGGTTCCTTCCGGCGGTGGTGACGGCGTAGTGGGTCTGGAGGTCCTGGAGGTAGGGCAGCTGCTGGCGGGCGGTGCGGCACGCCGCCGGGTCGACGTCGACCACGACGACCTCGGGCGCGTCCCCGGCCACGGCGGTGCGCCGCCCCCAGGGGTCGAGGAGCTGGCTGCGGCCGAAGAAGGTGGCACCGCCCTGCTCGCCGACGGCGTTGACCACGGCGACGTGCACGCCCGACTCCAGCGCCCGGGACGGGTGGTAGATGTCGTAGCGGCGCTCCTCCTCGCCGGCGGCGAAGGCGGAGGAGAACAGCAGCAGGTCGGCGCTGCGGGCCAGCGCCCGGCAGTACTCGGGGAAGGCGGCGTCGTAGCAGATGCCCAGCCCGATCCGGACCCCGGCGTGCTCCAGCAGGACCGGCCCCCACCCGGGCACGAACACCCGCCGCTCCTCCTCCCAGAGGTGGACCTTGGCGTAGACGACGTCGACCTCGCCGTCCGGGGCGATGCGGAGCAGGGCGTTGAGCGCGCCCGCGGGGCCGGCGACCGCCGCCCCGACCAGGGCGGTGGTGGCCGAGCGGCGGGTCGCCTCCCGCAGCGGGTCCAGCCGGGGGTCGCCGGGCCCCGCCAGCACCGTCGGCAGGTCGCCCTGCCGGATCAGGTCGGTGCGGTAGCCGCCCACCACCAGCTCGCTGGTGGCGACCAGCTCCGCGCCCTGCTCGCCGGCACGGGTCACCGCGGCGGCCACGGCCGCGACGGAGCCGGCGACGGGGTCGGCGTCGGGAGCGGGCCCGCACTGGGCCAGGGCGAGCCTCACCGGGCACCGGCCAGGTAGCTCTCGACGATGGCCCGGTGCACGGCCACCGCCCGGTGCAGCTGCTCGACGGGCACGTGCTCGTCGATGGCGTGCATCACCTCCAGGGTGCCCGGGCCGACGATCACCGTCGGCACCCCCGCGGCGCGGAAGGTCGTCATGTCGCAGTTGACGACCAGGCCGCCCAGGTCGGTGCGCTCGCCGGCGGCCGCCATGCCGGCCACCGCGGCGGCCACGAAGGGGTGGTCGCGCGGGGTCTCCGAGGGGCCGCCCGTGCTGGGTGCGCACTCGACGACGGCGGCGCTCAGCCGGGGGTGGCCGGCGTTGAACCGGTCGAGCACGGCCTGCACCTCGGCGAGCGCGCCGGCGTCGTCCTCGCCGGGCACCAGCCGGCGGTCGAGGGTGATCCGGCAGCGCTCCGGCACGGCGTTCGGCGCCTCGCCGCCGCTGACGAAGACGGTGGTCATGGTGGGCCCGCCGGTCAGCTCGTGGTCGCGGTCGAGGAGCTCGACGGCGAGCCGGCGGAGCTCCAGCACCAGCTCGGCCGCGCCCTCGACCGCGTTCGCGCCCAGGTGCGGGGTGGCGGCGTGCGCCGGGACACCCCGGACCTCGATCACCGGACGCACCGACCCCTTGTGCGCCGACAGCAGCTGCAGACCGGTGGGCTCGCCCACCACGCAGGCGTCGGGGCGCAGCGAGGTGATGAGGTGGCGGGCGCCGGTGCTGCCGCCCTCCTCGTCGCCGACGGCGGTGAAGACCACGGTGCCGGACAGCGCGGCGCCTGAGTCGACCAGCTCCAGCAGCGCGACGGCCATCGCCGCCAGGCTGCCCTTGGCGTCGGCGCTGCCCCGGCCGTACAGGCGCCCGTCCGCCACCACTGGGGTGAAGGGGTCGTGGGCCCAGCCGCCGCCGGCCGGGACCACGTCGATGTGGGAGTTGAGCATCAGCGTGGGCCCGGGGCCGAAGGGGACCCGGACCACGAGGTTGGCATGGCCGTCGCGGTAGCGGTCGACCTCCGGCGACAGCCCGCGGCTGCTGAAGAGGTCGGCGAGCACGGCGAGGGCGGCGGGCTCGTCGCCGCCGGGGTTGGTGCTGTCCACCGCGACCAGCGCGCGGGTGAGCGCGACCACGTCGAGGGCGGGGACGTCGGGGGCGGGGACGTCGGGGGCGGGGACGTCGGGGGCGGGCGCGCCGGAGGGCGGTGCGACGCGGGCGGTCTGGTCGGTCATCGTGGCAGGGCTCCTGACGGTGGTGCGGTGAGGGTGGTCTCGACGCCGAGCCCGGGCCCCTGGGGGACCAGGACCGCGCCGTCGAGCAGGGTGAGGGGGCCGGCGACGTCGTCGGCGGCGTCGATGTCGGCGCAGCCCCACAGCTCGGCCTCCTCGACGCCGAGCCCGACGGCGAGCGCCGTGGTGGCCGCGCAGCCCAGACGTCCCTGGTCCATCTGGCCCAGCGCGACCGACAGCCCGGCCGAGCGGGCCGCGGACACGGCGGCGCGCAGCGCGGCGACGGTGCCGCACTTCTCCAGCTTGAGGTGGACGCCCTGCACGGCACCCGCGGCGGCCAGGTCCGCGACGGCCCGGGCGTCGCGGGCGGACTCGTCGGCCCGGACCGGGACGCCGCCGGCGGCGCTCACCCGGGCCAGGTCGGCCACCCCGGACACCGGCTGCTCCAGCCAGCTGACCCCGAGCGCGGCGAGCCGGCGGGCCGCCTCGACCGCGCGGGGGACGTCCCAGCCGGCGTTGGCGTCGGTCAGCAGCTCGACGCCGTCCCCCGCGGTGGCCCGCACGGCGGCCACCCGGGCCACGTCGTGGCCCACGTCCGGTCCGCCGACGCGGATCTTGATCCGGGTGAAGCCGGCGCCGACCGCCTCGCGGGCCCGGACCCCGGCCTCCTCGACCGTGCCGAAGGGGACCTGGGCGTGGGTCGCCAGCCGGCTGGTGGGCGGGCCGCCGAGCAGCCGGTGCAGGGGACGCCCGGCCAGGCGGGCGGCCGCGTCGTGGGCGGCGACGTCGAGGGCCATCGCCGCCAGCCGGGACCGGGGCAGCAGCCCGGCGGTGCCCTGCTGCACCGTCCGGCCGAGCAGCGGGGTGCCGGTCAGGGCGGTGAGCACGACGGCCGCGTCCTCGCCGGTGGCGTAGCCGCCGTCGGTGCGCACCTCCGCCCACCCCGAGACGCCCGCGAAGTCGGCGCGGACCACCAGCGCCTGCAGGGTGGACGTGGTGACCGAGGCGTGCGCCAGCGGGCGACGCAGCGGGTGCCGGACCGACCACCACCGCAGGCCCTGCAGGACCAGCGCGCCGGCCTCGTCGGGCACGGCGCTCACCGGAGCGGGTACCCGGCGACCACGTCCAGCACCCGGTCCAGGGCCGCCGACCACTCCTGCTCGTCCTGGGCGAAGCAGAGGCGCATGTGCCCCAGACCGCCCAGCCCGAACTGGTAGCCGGGGTTGACCACGACGCCGGCGTCCCGCTTCAGCCGCAGCGAGATCTCGCGGTCGCCGACGTCGACGAGCAGCTCGGGGAAGAGGTAGGAGCTGCCGCAGGAGGGACGCACCCGCATCACGCCGGAGGCGTTGATGCGCTCCACCGTCATGTCCCGCAGCGCCTGGTACTCCCGGACCCGCAGCCGCAGGTAGTCCTGGTCGTCGGCCAGCCAGCGGGTCAGCAGGTGCTGGGCGTAGGAGGGTGCGCGCAGCGCCGTGCAGGACTGCACGTCCTCCATCCGGGCCACCACCGAGGAGGGCGCCAGCCCCACACCCAGCCGGTAGCCCGACAGCGACTCGGTCTTGGACGGTCCCAGCAGGGTCACGGTGCGCTCGGCCATCCCCGGCAGGTTGGCCAGGTGGGTGAAGGTCAGGCCGTCGTAGACGAGGCGGCAGTAGAGCTGGTCGGCCAGCACCCAGAAGTCGTGCTCGACGGCCAGCTCGGCGATCTGCAGCAGGGTGGAGTCCTGGTAGACCATGCCGGTCGGGTTGTTGGGGTGGGAGAAGACCATCAGCCTGGGTCCGCGTGCCGCCGCCTCGGCCAGCGCCTCGGGGTCGAGCACCGGCCGGCCGTCGTCGTCGGGGAAGGTCATCGGGATCCGGAGCACCTCCGCCCCGAAGTAGCGGACCATCCGCTCGGTCGACAGGTAGTCGGGGTCGGGCAGCAGGACCAGGTCGCCCGGCTCCAGCAGCGAGGCCAGCGCCACGAAGAGCGCGCCCTGGGTGCCCGGGGTCAGGATCGGCTCGAGGCCGTCGCCGCTGGGCAGCCCCAGCACCTCGCGGACGTTGCGGGAGACGGCCTCCCGCACGCCGGTGTCGCCGCGGTAGGGGGTGTAGGTCATCCCCGCACCGCCCGCCGCGGCCACGAAGGTCTCCACCGCCCAGTCCGGCGGCGGGAAGCGGTGCGTGTTGGCGTAGGTGGCGTCGAGCAGGTCGGCGGGGCCCGGACCGTTCTCCAGCTCGCGCTCGGCGTCTCGCAGCGACAGGCCGATGTGCTCGCTCAGCTCGGGCATGTCGAGTCGGGCCAGGGCGGTGGGCAGGTGGGACACGGTTCTCCTTGCTGGGGTTCACCCGCGCGGGTCGCAGCGGGTCGGACGTGGTCGTGGGGGGCCGCCGGAGGACGGCCCCGGAGGAGGTCAGAGCAGGCCGCGCAGGACCTGGATGCCCTCGGTGACGTGGCGCTCGGTGAGCTCGGCGACCCGGTCGCGGTCGCCGGCGGCGAACGCCTCGAAGATGGCGCGGTGCTGGCTCAGGGACTCCTGCAGCCGGCTCGGCTGCTTGAGGTAGAGGTGGATGTAGCGCTCGCTCAGCAGGCGTAGCCGCTGCAGGGCGGCGAAGGTGGCGGCCATCCGGGCGGTCTCGTACATCGCGAAGTGGAAGTTGCGGTCGTCGTGGCGCGAGTGCTCGTGGTGGCCGCCGCTGGTGTGCTCGGCCTGCACGTCCAGCACCGCCCGCACCCGCTGGACGTCACCCGGCTCGGCCCGCTCGGTGGCGGTGGTGGCGAGCAGCACCTCCAGCACGGTCCGGCCGGCGTAGACGTCCTCGGCGTCGGCGAGCGACATCGGGGCCACCAGCAGGCTGCGGTGCGGCCGGTCGACCACCAGACCCTCCGAGGCGAGCCGGGACAGCGCGTGCCGCAGCGGGATGCGGCTCACCCCCAGCTCGTCGGCGAGCCGCGCCTCGTCGAGCTTCTGCCCCTCGCGCAGGTGGCCCTCGACGACCCACTCCCGCAGCTGGGCGTAGGCCCAGTCCTGCTTGCGCCAGGTGGGGGAGTGCGGGGGCTCCCCGGGCGCACCCGGGACGCTCACTCGTCCTCCTCGCGCAGGAAGGCCCGGGCCCGTGCGCTCTGCGGCGCGGTGAAGAACCGGGCGGCCGGGGCGTCCTCCACGACCCGGCCCTCGTCCATGAACAGGACGCGGTCCGCGCTCTGCCGGGCGAAGGACATCTCGTGGGTCACCACCGCCACGGTCATCCCGAGGTCGATGACCTGCCGCATCACCCGCAGCACCTCGCGGGTGTGCTCGGGGTCGAGGGAGCTGGTCGGCTCGTCGAAGAGCATCAGCGTGGGCTCCATGGCCAGCGCCCGGGCGATGGCCACCCGCTGCTGCTGACCCCCCGACAGCTCGTGCGGGAAGTAGCCGCGGCGGTTGCCGAGGCCGACCAGGTCGAGCAGCTCCTCGGCCTGGCGGCGTGCCTGCGGCAGCGCCACCTTCTTCACCCGCCGCGGGGCCAGCGCGACGTTGTCCAGCACGCTCAGGTGCGGGAACAGGTTGAACTGCTGGAACACCATGCCGATGGCGCCGCGGAGGTGGCGGTGGGTGCCCTCGGGGGTCACGAAGGTCTCCCCCTGGAACACCACCGAGCCGGCCTGCAGCTCCTCCAACCCGGCCAGGCACCGCAGCGCGGTGGACTTGCCGGCCCCCGAGGGTCCGAGCAGCACGACGCACTCGCCGCGGTGGATTCGCAGGCTCACGTCCGACAGCACGGTGGTCGAGGCGTAGCTCTTGGTGATGCCCTGGGTCTCGATCAGGATCTCGCTCACCGACGTCCTCCTTCTGCGACGAGCGCCCGCGTCTCCTGCCGCTGGCGGCGCTGGGCCTTGCGCGACACGTCCATCCGCACCTCGACGGCGTGCACGAGCAGGGTGCACAGCGTGGTGAGCAGCAGGTAGTGCACCGCGGCCGCCAGCAGCGCGTTGACGTAGTCGAAGTTGCCGGCGGCGGTGCGCTGGGCGACCAGCAGCAGGTCCTGCACCGCCACCACGGACGCCAGCGCGGACGTCTTCAGCATGCCGATCAGCTGGTTGCCGGTGGGCGGCAGCACGAGCCTCACCATCTGGGGCAGCACGACGTGCAGCATCGTCTGGACCCGGGTCAGCCCGAGCATGTGCGAGGCGGTGCGCTGGCCCCGGTCCACGCCCAGCAGGCCGCCGCGGATGATCTCGGCCATGTAGGCGGCCTCGTTGAGGCTGAGGGCGATGATCGCGCAGGTGAAGGAGTCGAACCGCAGCCCGACCAGCGGCAGCACGTTGAAGACGAAGATGAGCTGCAGCAGCACCGGCGTGCCCCGGAACAGCCACACGTACACCGCGACCACGCCACGCAGGACCGCGAAGCGGGAGCTGGCGCCGAGCGCCAGCAGCAGCCCGCCGAGGACGCCGAGCGCCATCGACAGCACGGTCAGCGCGATCGTGACCAGCGTGGCCGTCAGGAACGCGGTCGAGACCACGTACTCCAGCAGCTGCACCTCAGTCACCCGACTCCGTGGCGGCCGGCTCGCCGAGGAGGGCGGACTCCGGCGGCAGGTTGTAGCGGGCGATCAGCTCCCGGTAGGTGCCGTCGGCGACCAGCTCCTGCAGCCCCGCCTCGACGGCGGCACGGGTCTCGGTGTCGCCCTTGCGGACCGCGATGCCGATCTGGGTGCCCAGCTCGAAGGTGCCGGCGATGTCGAAGTCGTCCCCGCGCTCGGTGAGCGTGTAGGCCGCGCCGGGGGTCGAGGTGTCGAACCCGTCCGCGCGCCCCGAGGTCACGGCCAGCAGGGCGTCCTGGTTGGTGGGCAGCGCCATGATCGTCATCGGCTCCAGCCCCTTGGCCTCGAGCTCGGTGTTGAACTGCTCCATGTAGGTCTCGCCGATGGCGCCGCGGGTCACCGCGATGGTGCGCCCGGAGAGGTCGTCGGGGATGGTGGCGATGCCCAGCGGGTTGCCCTTGGGGACGAGCAGCGCCTCGCCGACGACCAGGTAGGGGACGAAGTCCACCTGCTCGGCACGCTCCTCGTTGATGTACATCGCGGAGTTGATGATGTCGACGCGTCCTCCACCCAGGGCGGGGATCAGGCCGTCGAAGTCGATGTCCAGGGGTGAGGGCCGCAGGCCCATGTAGCCGGCCAGGCTCTCGGCCATGTCGACGTCGAAACCGGTCAGCTCGGTGCCGTCCTTGTACTCGAAGGGCGGGAAGGTGGCGGCGACCCCGTAGGTCAGCTCACCCGCCTCCACCAGGGTGGCCGGCGGGGTGACGGTGACGGGGCCGGTGGGGGCCTCGGGCTCGCTGGAGCAGGCGCTGGCGGCGACCAGCACCGCGGCCGCCAGGAGCAGGGCGCCGGGGCGTCGAGCTGTCCTCTTCATCGGGAGTTCCTTCGTGGCTCGGTGTGCGCGGTGGCAACGTCGCCAGCCTCTCGCGGAATATCTTGTATACAAGATACGAACCGGCGGAGGGGCCCGGGAAGGGTCTGCCCAGGCGGTTAACAGGACTGTTACGCCGGAGGAGCGGCAGGCGTCGACGGGGCCGCGGCCGGACGTCGCGGCCGTGCCGCCCGGCCGGGCGGAGGGGGCCCTGCCCGAGGCGTGACCGCGGTCCGCTGGCGTCCGGTGCGTCCCGGCTGCCACAGCGAGGGGTGGGAACGGGACTGGCCCCGTCGGACGGACCGACGGGGCCAGCTCTGCGGGGTGGATGACGGGACTTGAACCCGCGGCCCCCTGGACCACAACCAGGTGCTCTGCCAACTGAGCTACACCCACCACGGTCGCCCGGGCGGGATGCACCCTGGTCGACGGCTGGAACAGTGTAGCCAGATCCCGCCGCCGGGACGAAATCAGCTGTCGCCGGCGTCCTCGGCGGTCTCGACCGGGGCGGCCACCACGAGGCCGGTCAGCGAGCCGGCGTGGCGGGCCGCGACCTCCTTGCAGGTGGCGGTGTCGGGCCCGGGCGGGGCGACGAGCAGGGTCTCGCGGTAGTAGCGCATCTCCTCGATCGACTCCTGGATGTCGGCCAGCGCCCGGTGGTTACCGCCCTTGGCCGGGCCGTGGTAGTAGATCTTGGGGAACCAGCGGCGGGCCAGCTCCTTGAACGAGGAGACGTCGACGTTGCGGTAGTGCACGTGGGCCTCGAGACGGGGCATCTGCCGCAGCAGGAAGGCCCGGTCGGTGCCGATGCTGTTGCCGGCCAGCGGGGCCTTGCGCGGCTCGGGGACGAACTGGCGGACGTGGTCGAGCACGAGCTGCTCGGCCTCGGCCAGCTCCAGGCCGTGCTCGAGCTCGGCCAGCAGACCGGAGCCGGTGTGCATCTCGCGGACGAAGTCGCCCATCTGCTCCAGGGCGGCGGCCGGGGGCCTGATCACCACGTCGATGCCCTCGCCGAGCACGTTGAGCTCGCCGTCGGTGACCAGCGCGGCCACCTCCACCAGGGCGTCGGACTCCAGGTCGAGGCCGGTCATCTCGCAGTCGATCCACACCAGGTTGCCGCTCACCGGACCCACTCTAGGTCCCGGGGCGACGGCGCCCGGCCGTTCCCCGGGAGCCGGGGGCGTGCCCGGGGAGCAGCGGCCCCGGTGGGCCGGCGCAGGCACTCAGGTCCGCGCCCGCCGCGGCAGGGTCAGGATCTCCGCGCCGTCGTCGGTGATGGCGATGGTGTGCTCGCTGTGCGCCGTCCGGCAGCCCGTGGCGCTGCGCAGCGTCCACCCGTCCGGGTCGACGACCAGCTCGTCGGTGTCGGCCATCACCCACGGCTCCAGGGCCAGCAGCAGCCCCGGACGCAGCCGGAACCCGCGGCCGGGACGACCGGCGTTGGGGACGTGCGGGTCCTGGTGCATGGTCGACCCGATGCCGTGTCCGCCGAACTCGGTGTTGACCCGGTACCCCGCCCCGGTCAGCACCGCCCCGATGGCGGCGGAGATGTCGCCGAGGCGGGCTCCGGGGCCGGCGGCGGCGATGCCGGCCTCCAGGGCCCGCTCGGTGGCGCCGATCAGGGCGAGGCTCTCCGGAGGCTGCGAGCCGCCGACCACGAAGCTGATGGCCGCGTCGGCCGCGACCCCGTCGAGCACGACGGCCAGGTCGAGGCTGAGCAGGTCGCCGTCGGCGAGCGCGTAGTCGTGCGGCCGGCCGTGCAGCACGGCGTCGTTCACGCCGGTGCAGATGTGGTGGCCGAACGGGCCGCGGCCGAAGGAGGGGGCGTAGTCGACGTAGCAGGACGTCGCCCCGGCGGCGTCGATGAGCTCACGGGTCCAGCGGTCGATGTCGAGCAGGTTGGTGCCCGGGGTGCTGCGCCCCTTGAGCTCGTGCAGGATGTCGCCGACGAGGGCGCCGGTCTCCCGGGCCCGGGCCAGTCCGGTGGGGCTCTGGATCTCGATCATGCGGCGCCTGCTTCCTCGTCTGCCAATAACTATCCCGGCCATGTTATCCCGTACTACGATCAGGCCATGGTCCGGCTGCCGCTCACCCCCGCCGAGGTCGAACGCGGCCAGCGGCTCGGCGCCCTGCTGCGACGGGCGCGGGGTGAGCGGTCGATGCTCACCACCGCCCTCGACGCCGGCGTCTCGCCCGAGACCCTGCGCAAGATCGAGTCCGGCCGCGTGGCCACCCCGGCGTTCCCCACCGTGGCCGCGGTCGCCGAGGTCCTCGGTCTCTCGCTGGACGCCCTCTGGTCCGAGGTCAACCGCACCGCCGCCGAGCCGGCCCCGCCGGGTGGCGCCGGGGAGCGGCTGGCCTCCTAGGCCGCCTCCTGCCCAGCCGGGTCCGGCCCCGGTCAGGCGTCCCGGGCCCGACGGTCCGCCAGCGGGCTGCCGGGCAACCACCGGGTCAGCCAGCCGACACCGAGCAGGGCGATCACCCCCACCACCACCGAGCCGGCCGCCAGCGAGGCGAGCCCGGTGACGGCGGTGATCAGCAGCGGACCCACGCTGGTGCCGGTGTCGGCCAGCAGCCGCCACGCCGCCAGGAACTGGGCCCGTCCCACCGCCGGGGAGGCGTCGGAGCCCAGCGTCATCACCACCCCCGAGCTGACGCCGTTGCCGAGCCCCATCACCAGGGCCACGGCGCCGATGGTCAGCGCCGAGTCGGTCAGCGGCAGCACGACCATGCCGGCGCCCAGCACAGCCACCGCCGGGACCGCGACCCAGAACCGGCCGTAGCGGTCCATCACCCAGCCGCCGGGGAAGAACATCAGCATGTCCATGGCGCTGGACAGCCCGAAGATGACGCTGGTCGTGGCCGGCGAGACGCCCTGGGACTCCGCCCACAGCGGGATGATCGACTGCCTCGTGGCGCGGGCCATCATGATGAGCAGCACGCCCACCCCCACCGTCGTCAGCACCCGGCGGTGCTCCCACAGCACGGTGCGCAGCCCCACCCGGGGCGGCGGCGCGCCCGTGCCGGTCGGCGGCAGGTCGGGCAGGGCCAGGGTGACCACCGCGGCCAGCAGGCTGGAGGCGGCGGCGAAGACGTAGGCGGCCTGCAGGTCGAAGGCCGAGATCACCGCGGCACCCACCAGCGGCCCGACGAAGAAGCCGATCCGGAAGCAGCCGCCCAGCGTCGACAGGGCGCGGGCGCGGTAGGCGCTGGGGACCGCCACCGTGAAGTAGGACTGCCGGGCCAGCGCCAGCACCGACCCGGCCATGCCGCAGACGAAGACCGCGACGCCGAGCAGCAGCACCGAGGGGGCGACGCAGGCGGTCAGCAGACCGGCCGCCTCCAGCACGCAGGCCAGCACCAGGGCCCGCTTCTCGCCCAGCCGCTCGGCCAGCCACCCGGCCGGCAGGTCGCCGCACAGCTGTCCCAGCCCCAGCAGGGCGACCACCAGGGCCGCCACCCCCACGCTGGCCCCGAGGTCGCGGGCGGTCAGCGCGACGAGCGGGGTGACCGCCCCGATGCCCATCGAGGCCAGCACGGTCGGGCCGTAGGCGCTCAGCAGGAAGAGCGGCGACGGACGCCAGCGGCTCACGACGTCCCGGTCACCGGCGCACGTCCGCGACGCGTCCGGCGGTGACCCGGGCCAGCTGCTGCGGCGTCAGGTCGACGATGGAGTGCGGGGTGCCGGCGGCGGCGTGCACGAGCTCGTAGTCGAACAGCGCCCGGTCGACGACCGTCGGCAGCGGTCGGGGGTGGCCGACCGGGGCGACCCCGCCGATGACCTGACCGGTGGCGAGGCGGACCTCCTCGGGGGTGGCCCGCCGCAGCGGCTCCGCCAGCCCCAGCAGGCCGTCCAGCACCTCGGTCTGCACCCGGTGGCGGCCGCTGGTCATCACCAGCACCGGCTCGGACCCGGCCACGAAGACCAGCGAGTTCGCGATCTGTCCGACCTCGCAGCCCAGCACCCGGGCGGCCTCGGCCGCCGTCCGGGTGGCCTCGGGGAGCACGCGGACCCGGGCCTCCACCCCGGCGGCGGCCAGCGCCGCCACGACCTCGCGGCTGCGTCGGGGCAGGACGTCGGTCATGGCGGCGAGTCTAGGGGTGGGCGGTGCGGTGGACGACGCCCTACGGTGGGGCGATGAGCTCCAACGCAGAGGACGGGGACGCGGCGGCCGGTGCGACGGCGGACGGGCCGCAGGGCGAGGGCGTCCGCAGCGAGGCGGAGATGGAGGAGCTGGTCCGGCTGGCCTCCCGCTGCCTGGACATGGCCCGGAGCGGCGACACCGCGACGCTGGCCGCCTACGTCGACGCCGGTGTGCCGGTCGACCTCACCGACGGCGACGGCAGCAGCCTGCTGCTGCTCGCCGGCGCCGCCGGGCACGCCGACACCGTGGTGGCCCTGGCCGAGCGCGGTGCCGACGTGGACCGCCTGGACGACCGCGGGCTCTCTCCGCTGGCCGCGGCGGTGCTGCAGGGCCGGCAGGAGGTGGTGGCCGTGCTGCTGCTGCGCGGGGCCGATCCCGACCGGGGCACCCCGACCGCGCGCGAGGCGGCCGAGGTCTCCGGCCACCAGGACCTGCTGCAGGGGGTGCGTCGTGACGGCTGAACCGCCGGTCGTGCCGGTCGCGGGGGAGGGCATCAGGCTCGGGCAGTTCCTCAAGCTCGCCGACCTCATCGACTCCGGCTCCGAGGCCAAGGCCGTGGTCGCCGAGGGGTTCGTGCTGGTCAACGGCGAGATCGAGACCCGTCGCGGCCGCCAGCTGGTGGCCGGGGACCTGGTCGAGCTGACCGGGGTCGGTCCGCAGCGCCGGGCGGCCCGCGTCGGCTGAGCCCAGCTGTGCCAGAGTGCGGGCCATGGAACCCAAGGGATACGTGCTGGTCCGCCGCAAGGTGGTCGACCCCGAGCTGGCGGCGGAGTACCTCCAGCTGTCCGCCGCCGCGCTGGCCGAGGCGGGAGGCCGCTTCCTCGTCCGCGGCGCGGTCGCGGAGGTGAAGGAGGGCGACCCCGACCCGGAGGGTGCGGCCTGGGTGGTCATCGAGTTCGACACCGTGCAGGCCGCCCGCGACTACTACGACTCCGCGGCCTACGCCCGTCCCCGCGAGCTGGCCGCCGAGGCCTTCGAGCGCAGCTACCTGGTGGTGGAGGGCGTTCCCGTATCCTGACCCCCGGGCCGGGCGGCCGACCGCCCGGGCCGAGCCCTCGTAGCTCAGTGGATCAGAGCAGGAGCCTTCTAATCTCTTGGTCGCAGGTTCGAATCCTGCCGGGGGCGCCAGCCGCATCGGTTCCGGATCCCGACGTGTTCTGCCCGGATCTCCGGCAGAACCGCGAGCCCCCCTTCACCGTTATGTCATCGTTATGTAACGTGTCGAGTCGGCCGTTGCCGCTTCGGGGTGACGCTGCGTGGGTCCTGCCCCCGATCGGGGGATGGGGGGCAGGACCCTCCCCGCGACCCGGTTAGACCCGCCTCTCCTCAACCGCTACCTTGTGCCGCGGGCGCTCCACTCCTATCCCCCGAGGGAGTGGGGCGCCCCCTGCTTCCCGCCGCCCCGGCGTCCCCCGGGCCCGCCTCCGGCTGCTTGTACGCTGGCGCACATGTCGGTGGAGGCCCAGGAACGTCGTGAGCGTCGCCGCTCGGGGATCCCCGTCGTCCGCACCGGCGACCCGGCGAGGCGCGTGCTCACCAACCCGATGGTGTGGCTGACCGTGGCCATGCTGATCCTCTCGCTGCTGTGCGCCGTGGCGCTGTGGTTCCAGGTCGTGCCGGACCAGGAGGTGCCGGGCGGCACGCTGATCGGGCTGGGCACCGACGCCATCCCGAAGGTGTCGCTCTACGCGGCCTACAGCCTGGTGCCGATCTCGCTGCTGTACTTCTGGGCCGACCGGTGGCGTCCGGTGCACCTGTGGACCCGGGTGGCGCTGTGGCTGGCCGCGCTGTGCTGGGGCGGGTTCGTCAGCACGTTCATCTCCGCCCAGGTCAACACCTGGGCCGCCGGCCACCTCGCCATCCAGGGCGACGGCGACCCCGCGTCGGGGGCCCGGGCCGCGGTCTTCGTGGCGCCGTTCGTCGAGGAGTCGACGAAGGCCACGATCCTGTTCTTCATCGCGATCCTGATGCGCTACGGCTGGGTGAACCGGCTCTCCGGCATCGTGCTGGCCGGCCTGTCGGGGGCCGGCTTCGCCTTCACCGAGAACATCCTCTACTACGGCCGCGCCTACCGGTACGCCGCGCAGACCTTCGGCCAGGCGGACCCCGACGAGGTCCTGCAGCAGATCTTCCTGCTCCGGGGCGTGATGACCCCCTTCGCCCACCCGCTGTTCACCATGTGCGCCGGCGTCGGCCTGGCGGTGGCGCTGCGCGCCAAGTCCAAGCTGTTCCGCGTGCTGGCGCCGCTGGTCGGGTTCCTGGCCGCCGCGCTGCTGCACATGATGTTCAACGCCTCCTCCACCCTGGTCCAGGGCACCCCGCTGCTGCTGCTGTGGGGGGTGGCGCTGCTGCTGGTCGGCACCGCGATCGGGTTCATCATCCGCCAGCTGCTGCGCGAGGGCCGCAGCGTCCGGGCCCGGCTGGAGGACTACGTCCGCGCCGGCTGGCTGGAGCCCGACGACGCCCTGGCCGCGAGCCGGCTACGGACCCGGGCCCGTGCCCTGTGGCACGCGCTGTGGCGCGGGCCTCGCACCCTGTGGTCCACGATGGTGTACCAGGTGGCGCTCACCGAGCTCGCCTACCTGCGCGACAGCCTGACCCGCGGGCTGGTCGACGCGGTGGGCACCCGCCGCGAGAACGAGCTGCTGCGCACGGTCGCCGAGCGGCGCCCGCTGGCCGTCGTGCTGCCGCAGGGACGCGCCCCCTACCCGAGCCTGCGTCGTCGCCGTGCCGTGGAGCAGTGGGCACCGCCGGCCTACCCCGGCCCGGCCGGGCTGGGCGGCAGCTGGCCCGCGGTGCCGGCCGGCCGCGGCTCGCAGCCGCTGGGGCAGACCGCGACCCAGTACTCGGAGGTGGACCCGAGCTGGGCCCCGCCCCGCAGCTGAGCGGGACGCCCCTGGCAGGATCGTCGTCACGCACCGGGGTACGCCGGCGCGGGAGCGAGGAGACGTGATGACGGGCACCCTGCCGGCCGCGCTGGTGCAGCTGCGGGACGCCCTGGCCCCCGTGCGGCTGCCGCTGCCGCTGCCCGGCGCGGAGGGGCACCGCCGCACCGCCCGCGAGCTGGCCACGCAGCTGGACGACTACGTGCTGCCCCGGCTGGCCGCCCTGGACGCGCCGCTGCTGGCGGTGGTCGGCGGATCCACCGGCGCCGGCAAGTCGACCCTGGTCAACTCCCTCGTCGGGCGGGTGGTCAGCGCCCCCGGCGTCATCCGCCCCACCACCCGGGCGCCGGTCCTGGTGCACCACCCCGAGGACGCCGGCTGGTTCACCTCCGACCGGATCCTGCCCGGGCTGGCCCGCACCACCGGGACCAGCAGCGGTCCGAGCAGCCTGCGGCTGGTCGCCGAGCCGTCGCTGCCCCGTGGGCTGGCGCTGCTGGACGCCCCCGACATCGACTCCGTGGTGGAGGCGAACCGGCTGCTGGCCGCCCAGCTGCTGGCCGCGGCGGACCTGTGGCTGTTCGCGACCTCCGCCGCCCGCTACGCCGACGCCGTCCCGTGGGACTTCCTGCACTCCGCCGCCCGGCGTGGCGCCGCGGTGGCCGTGGTGCTGGGACGGGTGCCGCCGGCCGCCATGCGTCACGTCCCCGCCCACCTCGGGCAGCTGATGAGCCAGCGCGGGCTGGGCGGCTCCCCGCTGTTCGCCGTGCCCGAGACGACCACCGACGCCGACGGGCTGCTGCCGGACTCCGCCGTGTCGCCGGTGCGGCGCTGGCTGGCCGAGCTGGCCGCCGACGGGCAGCGGCGGGCCGCGGTGGTGCGGCAGACGCTGGCCGGGGCGATCGGGGAGCTGGTGGCCTCGGCGCCGGCGGTGGCCGGGGCGGTCGAGGAGCAGGTGGACACCGTGCTGCAGCTGCGGGCCGAGGCCGACCACGCCTGGTCGGAGGCGGTGCGGTCGGTGTCGGTGCAGTCCGCCGACGGCACGCTGCTGCGCGGGGAGGTGCTGGCCCGCTGGCAGGACTTCGTGGGCACCGGGGAGTTCTTCCGGGCGATGGACCGCCGGATCGGCTGGTTGCGGGACAAGGTGACCGCCGCGCTGACCGGCCGCCCGCAGGCCGCCGACACCGTCAAGGTGGCCGTCGAGTCCGGGCTGGAGGCGCTGCTGCGGGAGGAGGGCGAGGCGGCCGCGGAGCGCGCCGAGGCGTCCTGGCGGGCGCACAGCGTGGGCCGGGTGCTGCTGGAGCGCTCCGGCGCCGACCTGCGCCACCCGTCCCCGGACTTCCCGGCCGCGGTGGCGCGCGCCATCCGCGACTGGCAGGGCGACGTGCTGGAGCTGGTGGCCGACGAGGGCATGCACAAGCGGTCCCGGGCCCGGTTCCTGGCCTTCGGCGTCAACGGCGTGGGGGTGGCGCTGATGATCGTGGTCTTCTCCCAGACCGGCGGTCTGGTGGGTGCGGAGCTGGGGGTGGCCGGCGGCACGGCGCTGCTCGCGCAGCGGGTGCTGGAGGGGGTCTTCGGCGACGACGCCATCCGGCGGCTCTCCCGGCAGGCCAAGACGCTGCTGGACGACCGGGTCGAGGTGGTGATGTCGGCCGAGCTGTCCCGCTACCACCGGGTGCTGGCCGAGCAGCAGGTCGAGCCCGAGCAGGCCCAGCGGATCCGGGCCGCGGTCGAGGCCGTCCACGCGCAGGCTCCCGACGTGCTGGAGCGGCGGGGCCTGGAGTCCGCCCCGCGCAGCGCGCTCGTCGTGCCCCCCGCACCGCGGGACCGGGAGGCGCTGGAGGCCGCACCGGCGCAGCCGGCGGGCGAGGCCGGCGAGGCCGCCGAGGGGCGGTCGTGATGGCGCGCGCCGGAACCGGGGCCCGCACCGCCAAGGGGCTGGCCGGCCGGCTCAGCCAGCTGGCCGAGGGTGCCGAGCTCAGCGAGGGGCGCGTCAGGTCCGAGGTGGTGGGACGGGCCCGGTCGGTGGTCGAGAAGGCCGAGCGCCGGCTCGCCGTCTCGGGTGACTGGACCGTGGTGGCCCTGGCCGGCTCCACCGGTTCGGGCAAGTCGAGCCTGTTCAACGCGCTGGCCGGCCGCGAGCTCGCCACCCCGGGCGTCCGTCGCCCCACCACCTCCGAGGCGATGGCGCTCAGCTGGGGAGACGCCCCCGACGACCTGCTGGACTTCCTGCAGGTCCGCCGCCGCTACACCCTGGCGGCCGAGCCCAGCCGGCAGAACCTGGTGCTGCTCGACCTGCCCGACCACGACTCCACCGAGGTGGCCCACCGGCTGGAGGTCGACCGGCTGGTGCAGCTGGTCGACCTGCTGGTGTGGGTGGTGGACCCGCAGAAGTACGCCGACGCGGTGCTGCACGAGCAGTACCTGCAGCCCATGGCCGAGCACTCCGGGGTCACCGTGGTGGTGCTCAACCAGATCGACCGGCTGCCCCGCGCGGAGGCCGACGCCTGCGTCCGCGACCTCGAGCGGCTGCTGGCCTCCGAGGGGCTCGGCGACGTCCCGGTGCTGGCCGTCTCTGCCGTCACCGGGCTGGGCCTGCCGCACCTGCAGAAGCTGCTGGCCGAGCGGGTGAGGGACAAGACGACCGCCGCGCAGCGGCTGGCGGTGGACGTCCGCGCCGCCGCGCAGGCGCTGCTCGCCGAGACCGGTCCGGGCGGCTCCGGGGTCGGCCCGGCCGACCGGCAGCGGCTGGTGACGGCGCTGTCGGCCGCCGCCGGCGTGCCCGAGGTCGCCTCGGCGGTGGACCGGGCCTGGCGGCAGCGCGGGGCCCTGGCCACCGGGTGGCCGGTGCTCTCCTGGCTGGGCCGCTTCCGCCCGGACCCGCTGCGTCGGCTGCACCTGGACCGGTCCCTCGCCGCGGGCCGGGGCGGCACCGCCGAGGTCGAGCCGGCCCGGGTCGGCCGCACCTCGCTGGCGCCCGTCGCCGGCGCCGGACGGGCCCGCGTCGACGGCGCCCTGCGACAGGTGGCCGAGGCGGCCTCGGCGGGGATGCCGCCGGGCTGGTCGGACCGGGTGCGGGCCGCCAGCCTGGAACGTCGTGCCGACCTGCCCGACCACCTGGACCGCGCCGTGTCCACCACCGACCTGCAGATGGAGCGCCGGCGCCGGTGGTGGTCGGTCGTCCGCGTGCTGCAGTGGCTGCTGCTCGCCGCCGCGCTGGCCGGCGTGCTCTGGCTCGGGCTGGACCTGCTGCTGCTCTACCTGCAGCTGCCGCCGCTGCCGGACGTCCGCTGGTGGCGGCTGCCGGCCCCGACGGTGCTGCTCGGCGGCGGTGTGCTGGCCGGGCTGCTGGTGGCCGGGGCGAGCCGGGTCGGGGTGGTGCTCGGCGCCGGACGGGCCGCCGCGCGGGCCCGCCGCGCCCTGGAGCGGGCGGTCGAGCAGGTGGCCCAGCAGGACGTGCTGGAGCCGCTGGGCCAGGAGCTGGACCGTCACGCCGGGGCCCGCCGGGCGCTGGAGCAGGCGGCCGGCTGACTCCGGGCACGACGCCTCAGGGCCCGTTCAGGCGGGCGCCGGAGCGCTCGCCTGGTCGGCCTCGACCGACAGGATCAGGTCCCGCAAGGTCTCGTCGGGCTCCTCCTCGGCCACCGTCCGCTCGGTGCGGGAGAAGACCGCGGTACCGCGGGTCAGGTCGTGGCCGACCGCGGTCGCCTCCAGCACCTGCCGGTCCTGGCGCTGGCCGTCGGCGTCCACCCACGCCTGCGTCCGCAGCCGGCCCACGACCACCACCGGATCGCCCTTGGCCACCGAGGCGCGGACGTTGTCGGCCAGCGAGCGGTAGCAGGTGACGGTGAGCCAGCTGGTCTCCAGGTCGCCCCACTCGCCGCCGGCACGCCGCGCCCTGGGGGTGCAGGCCAGCCGGAAGCTGGCGGTCGTCTGCCCGGCCCTGGTGACGCGCGTCTCGACCTCGGTGCCGACCCAGCCGGTCATGTTCAGGTGTGCCTCCATGGCAGCGTCCTCCCTCGTGACCGCGGCACCCCGCCGCGGTGGTTGCCCCCACCGTGTGGAGCGGGAGGAGGAGCGCACCCCGGGCAGGGGCGGGCTGTGGACGGCGGACCGGCGGCCCCCGGGGCTGTGGACGACGTCGTGCGGCTGTGTCGTGCCGGCGGTCGCTGGCATACTCGTACGCGGCCCGCGCCCACCCGAGAGCGCACATCCACTCGCAAAGGTTGAAGCACCTCGATGGCTGAGTTCATCTACACCCTGCACAACGTCCGCAAGAAGCTGGGCGAGAAGGTCGTCCTCGACAACGTCACCCAGGCGTTCCTGCCGGGGGCGAAGATCGGCGTCGTCGGCCCCAACGGCGCCGGCAAGTCGACCCTGCTGAAGCTGATGGCCGGGCTGGTGCAGCCCGACAACGGCGACGGCATGCTGGCCAAGGACGCCAGCGTCGGGATCCTGCTGCAGGAGCCGCCGCTGACCGAGGGCAGGACCGTGCTCGAGAACGTCGAGGAGGCGGTCGCCGACATCAAGGACCTGCAGCGGCGGATGGACGAGCTCGGTGTCGCCATGGGCGAGCCCGACGCCGACTTCGACGCCCTGATGGCCGAGATGGGCGACGTCCAGTCCGAGCTCGACCGCCGCAACGCCTGGGACATCGACGCCCAGCTCGAGCAGGCGATGGACGCGCTGCGCTGCCCGCCGCCGGACGCCGTCGTCGACGTCCTCTCCGGAGGTGAGCGCCGCCGGGTCGCGCTGTGCAAGCTGCTGCTGCAGCAGCCCGACCTGCTGCTCCTCGACGAGCCCACCAACCACCTCGACGCCGAGTCGGTGAACTGGCTCGAGGGCCACCTGAAGACCTACCCGGGCGCCGTGCTGGCCGTCACCCACGACCGGTACTTCCTCGACAACGTGGCCGAGTGGATCTGCGAGGTCGACCGCGGCCGGCTGCACGGCTACGAGGGCAACTACTCCAAGTACCTGACCACCAAGCGCGAGCGGCTGCAGGTCGAGGGCAAGAAGGACGCCAAGCGGGCCAAGATCCTGGAGAAGGAGCTGGAGTGGGTCCGCTCCAGCCCCAAGGCCCGCCAGGCCAAGAACCGCGCCCGCCTCGCCCGCTACGAGGAGATGGCCGCGGCCGCCGAGCGCGACCGCAAGATCGACACCTCCGAGATCAACATCCCGCCGGGCCCGCGGCTGGGTACCGACGTGCTGCAGGTCACCGACCTGGTCAAGGGCTTCGGCGACCGGGTGCTGATCGACGGCCTGACCTTCGACCTGCCGCGCTCGGGCATCGTCGGCATCATCGGGCCCAACGGCGTCGGCAAGTCGACGCTGTTCAAGATGATCGTCGGCCAGGAGCAGCCGGACTCGGGCTCGCTCCAGCTCGGCAAGACGGTCTCGATCTCCTACGTCGACCAGGGCCGTGGCGGCCTGGACCCGAAGAAGAACGTCTGGGAGGTCGTCTCCGACGGCCTGGACTACCTCAAGGTCGGCACCTTCGAGATGCCCTCGCGGGCCTACGTGGCCTCCTTCGGCTTCAAGGGCCCCGACCAGCAGAAGCCCACCGGCGTGCTCTCCGGCGGTGAGCGCAACCGGCTGAACCTCGCCCTGACCCTGAAGATGGGCGGGAACCTGCTGCTGCTCGACGAGCCGACCAACGACCTGGACGTCGAGACCCTGCAGGGCCTGGAGGACGCGCTGCTGGAGTTCCCCGGCTGCGCCGTGGTGATCTCCCACGACCGCTGGTTCCTCGACCGGGTGGCCACCCACATCATGGCCTGGGAGGGCGACGAGGAGAACCAGGCCAAGTGGTTCTGGTTCGAGGGCAACTTCGCCGACTACGAGGCCAACAAGGTCGAGCGGCTCGGGCCCGACGCGGCCCGTCCGCACCGGGCCACGCACCGGCGCCTGACCCGCAGCTGAGCATGGCGCAGGTGGTCGTCACCGGTCTCGCCGGCACCCTGGAACCCAGGGTGCCGGCGTTGTCGGAGGCGATCCACGCCGCGGCCCAGGAGGCCTTCGGACTGCCGGCGGAGAAGCGGTTCCACCGCTTCGTCCCGCTGCCCCGGGAGCTGTTCCTGCACCCGCGCGGCGAGGACTACACGATCATCGAGGTGTCGATGTTCACCGGCCGCACCACGCAGGCCAAGAAGGCCTTCGTGGCCGCGGTCTACCGGCGCACCGCCGCGCTCGGGCTGGCCGCCGAGGACGTCGAGATCACCATCACCGAGACGCCCCGGGAGAACTGGGGCATCCGCGGCGTGCCCGGCGACGAGCTGGAACTGGGCTACCGCGTCGACGTGTGACCTAGTCCGGGCGCACCCTCCCGCGCAGGGCCTTGGTGCGACCGCGATGCACCTTCGCCTCGACGCGGCGGCGTCGCGACGCCTTGGACGGCTTGGTCGGCACCCGTCGCGGCGGCGGGGGAGCGCAGGCCTCGCGGATGCGCTCGGCCAGCCGCTCCCGCGCCGCGGCCCGGTTCCGCAGCTGGCTGCGCTGCTCGGAGGCGACGATCCGCACCACGCCCAGCCGGGCGGCCGCACGGGCGGGCAGCACGGCGCTGGCCGGGGCGTCGAAGACCAGCTCGACCCGGGTGTCGGTGGTGTTCACCGACTGCCCGCCCGGTCCAGACGAGCGGCTGAACCGCTCCACCAGCTCACCCTCCGGGACCACCAGGCCGTCCGGGAGGCCGGGGCCGGGGGGCACGAAGAGGTCAGCCACGGCGCCCGGCCCCGTCTGCTGCCTCCCTGGTGCCTGCCTCCCTGCTGCGCACCGGACCACCCTACGAGGCGGGCGGCACCGCCGAGCCGCGACCGTGGTGGCTCACCGACGTCCGCGACGGGTGAGCGCGGTGCCGACCTCGCGGGGCCGGGACGCCGGCGCCTGCACCGTCGGGTCCGGACGCCGCCGGGCCCGGGTCGGAGGCTGCTGCCGGGCGGGCTGCGGCGCCCCGCCCGAGGTCGGGGTTTTCCCCGCCGCGGACAGCGCGGCGGCCGCGGCGTGGGGTCCGGCCTGCAGGGCGGTCAGCGCCAGGCTGAGCTCGTCGGCGAGCCGTGGGTCGTCGGCCAGGGCGGCGAACAGGTCCGGGGCGCCCTGCAGCACCGGCCGGGGGTCGCAGCCGCCGGCCAGCACCAGCTCCCGCAGCTCCTCGGCCCGGACGTCGGACACCTCGTAGCGGGAGCCGCTGTGGTCGACGCCGTGCAGGTAGCGCAGCCAGGCGGCCACGGCCAGCACGACGTGGGCCCGGGGCCGGTCCTGCTCCAGCGCCTGCTGCAGGGTCGGGAACACGTAGGACGGCAGCTTGGTGGAGCCACGACGGCACAGCCTGCTCAGCTGGTCGCCGACCCGCGGGTTGGCGAAGCGCCGCAGCAGGGTCTGGCAGTAGGCGTCGAGGTCGATGCCGGGCACCGTCATCGGCAGCACCGCCGACGCCTCCCGCAGGTAGCCGGCGACGAACTGCCGCACCACCGGGTCGGCCATCGCCTCGTGGCTGGTGGTGTAGCCGGCCAGCGCGCCCAGGCAGCCGAGCGCGGAGTGGGCGCCGTTGAGCAGCCGCGCCTTCATGACCTCGTAGGGCAGCACGTCGTCGACGAAGCGGGCGCCCACCGCGTCCAGCGGCGGCCGCCCGGCGCTGAAGGAGTCCTCGATGATCCACTGCGAGAAGGGCTCGGTCACCACCGGCCAGCGGTCCTCGACGTGGTACTCCTCGGCCAGCAGCTCGCGGGTGGTGGCGGTCGTCTCGGGGGTGATCCGGTCGACCATGCTGCTGGGGAAGGCGGCGTGCCGTTCGATCCAGTCCGCCAGTTCGGGGTCGCGCAGCCGCGCCGTCGACACCACCGCCGCCCGCGTGACCGCCCCGTTGCCCTGGATGTTGTCGCAGGAGAGCACCGTGAACGCCGGCAGCCCGGCCCGGCGGCGCAGGTCCAGGGCCTGCACCAGGTAGCCGAAGGCGGTCCCGGGCGTGTCCGGGGTCTCCACGTCGGCCCGCACCGCCGGGTCGGCCGGATCGACCTCCTGGGAGGGGTACGCGGAGCCGGTGATGGTGAGGGTCACCAGCCGGGTGCGCTCGTCGGCCAGGGTCCGCAGCACCTCCGCCGGGTCCTCGGGTGCGAAGAGGTAGCGGGTGAGTGCGCCCACGACCCTCACCCGGTCCTCGGTCTCGTCGCGCACCAGCACGGTGTAGAGGTTGTCCTGCTGGGTGAGCACCTCACCCATCTCGGGGCTGTGCAGACCGACCCCGGTCACGCCCCAGGCGGTCTCCCCGCGGCGGGCGAGGTCGTCGAAGTAGAGCTCCTGGTGGGCGCGGTGGAAGCAGCCCACCCCGATGTGGACCACGGCGGGGACCAGGGCGGCGCGGTCGTAGCAGGGCACCGACACCCTGCCGTCGTCCAGGCCGGCCAGCCGGTCCGCGCAGACCGGCACGGTCGGGACGGGCACGGTCCGGGCGGGCAGCCCCGGGTGGTCGTCGCCGCCGGCGACGCCGGAGGTGGGGATCGTGGTGGTCACGAGGGTCTCCTCGGAGGTCAGGCGGCCGGCCCGGCGGGAGGCGCCGGTCGGCGCGCACGGCCGGGTCGAAGCCGCTGTTTGACCTCGAGGTGCTGTGTCCCTACCCGGTCCGGCAGGGGCCAACCGGACCCCGGTCGCCGGTTTGGGCGGCGCCGTCCGGGCTAAGTCGGCGCTGTGACCCTGACGAGCGACCCCGCGCGTGCCGGCCGGACCCCGGCGCCGCTGGTCGCGCCCGGAGGCGTCGACCGGCCGTCCCCGGCGGCCCGGGACGTCCCCGCCGCCGGCCGGGCCGCCCCGCCCGCGGGTGGGCGGACGATGGCCGGCTACCTGCTGGTGCCGCGGCCCGGGGACGCCTTCAAGGCGCTGCTCATCCCCTGCGCCTTCCTGCTCGGGGTGCTGGGTGCCGGCGGTACCGACCCCCGGACGGTGCTGCGCGCCGCCGTCGTGCTGCTCGCGGTGGAGCTGCTGATCTACCCGGCCCGCTACCAGTGGAACGACGTGCGCGGCTTCGCAGCCGACCAGCGTCACCCCTCGGCGAAGGACCGCGGCCGGCTGCCGGGGCCCCTCGAGCGCGGCCGGGAGCACATCCTGGCCAGCTGCGCCGTCGCCGCCGCACGGCTGGCGCTGGTGGCAGGCCTGGTCCTCGCGCTGCCGCAGCTGCACCTGGGCCCGCTGCTGGCCCTCGCCGCCGTGGCGGTGTTCGGCGTGGCGGCGGTCTACGAGTGGCTCCGCTCGGCGGGCACCGGGCGCAGCGAGCAGGTGCCCGCGCCGCTGCGTCCCGCCGTCGTGGCGATCTGGCTGGCCGTGGGAGCGGGGTACGCCGTGCGCGGGCTGATCGGCCTGGGTCTGGCCCTCGGCCTCGCGGACCGCCCCGTCCTGGCCGTCGCCGCGACCGTCGCGCTGTGGGCGTACGGGATCGGCTTCGTCACCAGCCGCTGGGCGGTCGAGGCCACCGCCTTCTGCGTCCTGCGCGGTGGTGAGCCGGTGTGGACGGTGCAGGCCCAGCACGCCCGCGAGCACCTGACGGCGCTCGTCCGCTGGCTGCCCGCCCGCGCCGAGCACGTGGCCGACGGCACGCCGGGTGCGGACTGGGCGCCGTTGCGCGGCCGGACCTCGCCGCTGGCGCCGTGGAACCTGGCCTTCGTCGTGGCCGGCGGAGCGGCCGCCCTGACCGGGTGGGAGTTCTCACCGCCCGGTGCCGCGTGGCCGCCGGCCGCGGCCGTGGCCGTGGGCGGCGCCCTGCTCACCCTCGCGGTGGTGGTGGCGCCCCCGCGCGCACGCCGGGTCGTCACGGGTGCCGGCGCCCTGCTCCTGCTGGTCGGAGTGGTGCTGCTGGGATCGGCGACGCCGTCGGCCGCGTCGGTGGTCGCCGTGCTCCCGTGGCTGGTCGTGATGCTCGCCTACGTCACCGCCACCCGGAACTCGCTCAGCACCATGGGCTCCTGGGCACGGCCGCTCACCCGCCCGGTCGGTGCCGCGCTGGGCGCGCTCGCGCGCTGGGTCGTCGGCTCCTCGGCCTGGGAGCTGGTGCACCCGCCGGCGCCCGTGGCCGGCGACGCCCCCGACGCGGGACCTCGTGGACCCCGCTGAGCTGTCGGCGGTGGCGGTGGCCGCCGCCCGGGCGGGCGCGGCCGTCGCCATGGACTGGCGGCGCCGGGCCGGCTCGCTGCAGGTGCGGCACAAGGCGGGTCCGTCCGACCTGGTCAGCCAGGCCGACACCGACACCGAGGAGACCATCCGCTCGGTGATCCTCGGGCGCCGCCCCCACGACGGGATCCTCGGCGAGGAGGGCGGCAGCGTGGCCGGGACGGGCGAGGTGACGTGGGTCGTCGACCCCGTCGACGGCACCACCAACTACGTCTACGGCCGACCCGACTGGGCGGTGAGCGTCGCCGCCGTGAGGGCCGACGACCAGGCCCTGCTGGCCGGCGCGGTGGCCGAACCGGCGGTCGGACGGCTCAGCTGGGCCCACCTCGGCGGCGGCGCCTGGGCCGACGGCGAGCGGCTCCACGTCCCCGACCGGACGGACCTGGCGCACACCCTGGTGGAGGTCAACTGGGGCCGCGGTCGGCAGAAGGACGACGCGGCCCAGATGGTCGCCGCGCTGCTGCCCCGGGTCCGCGACGTGCGTCGTGGCGGCAGCGCGGCCGCGGCCCTGGCCCAGCTGGCCACCGGCCGCGCGGACGCGGTGTGGACCCCCGGGCTCTCGCCGTGGGACTGCGCCGCCGGGGCGCTGCTGGTGCACGAGGCCGGCGGCACGGTGGGCGACCTGGACGGTCCGTGCCCGGGCCGCTTCCCCGCCAGCGGGGACGTCCTCGCGGCGCCGCCGGCCCTGTGGGGACCGCTGCGCGAGCTGCTCCTCCCCGTCTACACCGCCCGCCGGGCGGAGGCGACCGGGTCGCGCCCGCCTGCCTAGAGTGGCCACCATGTCCACCCTCGCGATCACCGACGCCCACGTCGTCCCCGTCACCGCCGAGCCCTTCCGGGGCACCGTGCTGGTGACGGACGGCACCATCACCGCGCTCGGCCCCGACGTCGAGGTGCCCGCGGGGGCGGAGGTGGTCGACGCCGGCGGCGGCTGGCTGCTGCCCGGCTTCGTCGACGCCCACACCCACCTGGGGGTGCACGAGGAGGGCGAGGGCTGGTCGGGCGACGACACCAACGAGATGACCGACCCGGTGACGGCCCACGTCCGCGCCCTCGACGCCATCTACCCCGGCGACCTCGGCTTCACCGACGCCCTCGGCGGCGGCGTCACCACGGTGTGCGTCAACCCGGGCTCGGGCAACGTCGTCGGCGGCCTCTGCGTCGCGCTGCACACCTCCGGGCGCACCGTCGAGGAGATGGTGCTGCGCTCGCCGGCCGGCCTCAAGGCGGCGCTGGGGGAGAACCCCAAGCGGATCTACGGGGAGCAGAAGCGGACGCCGTCGACCCGGCTCGGGGTCGCCGCGGTGATGCGCAGCGCGTTCGTCGAGGCCGAGAACTACCGGGCGAGGCGGGACCGGGCCGCCGCGGAGGGCAAGCCGTTCGACGGCCGCGACCTCAAGCTGGAGGCGCTGCTGTCGGTGCTCGACCGCGAGATCCCCTGGCGCCAGCACTCCCACCGGGCCGACGACATCGCCACCGCGGTGCGGATCGCCGACGAGTTCGGCTACCAGCTGGTGCTCGACCACGGCACCGAGGCGCACCTGGTGGCCGACCTGCTGGCCGAGCGGGGCATCCCCGTGCTGATCGGCCCGCTGCTGACCAGCCGGTCCAAGGTCGAGCTGCGCAACCGCTCCACCGCCAACCCGGGCCGGCTGGCGCGCGCCGGGGTCGAGATCTCGATCATCACCGACCACCCGGTGATCCCGATCCACTTCCTGGTCCACCAGGCCACCTTCGCCGTCAAGGCGGGGCTCGACCGCGAGACGGCGCTGCGCTCGATCACCATCAACCCCGCCCGGGCCCTCGGCCTGGAGGACCAGATCGGCTCGCTCGAGGTGGGCAAGCTCGGCGACGTGGTGCTGTGGAGCGGGGACCCGCTCGACGTCATGCAGCGGGCGCTGCGGGTGTTCGTCGCCGGCCGCGAGGTCCACACCTGGCAGCCCGAGGACTGAGCCCCGGCCCGGGACGGGCCGGGCCGCGCCTCAGGACGAGCGCGGCCCGCCCCGCAGCAGCAGCTCGGGCAGCGTGATGGCCTGGCGGTCGGCCAGCTCGGCCAGCTGGGTCCGGCAGGAGAACCCGTCGGCCAGCACCACCGCGTCGTCCCCGGCCTCGCGCACGGCAGGCAGCAGGTCGTGCTCGGCCACCTGCACCGACACCTCGTAGTGGCCCTTCTCGACGCCGAAGTTCCCGGCCAGCCCGCAGCAGCCGCCGACCGTGGTGACGTCGGCGCCGGTGGAGGCCAGCAGGGCCGCGTCGGCCTTCCAGCCCAGCACCGAGGCGTGGTGGCAGTGCGGCTGGGCCACCACCGTGGTGCCCGACAGGTCCGGCGGCGTCCAGCCCGGGGTGCGCGCCAGCAGCTCGGCCAGGGTCAGCACGCCGGCCGACACCTCGGGCACCCGCGGGTCGTCGGGCAGCAGCTCGCCCGCGTCGCTGCGCCACACCGCCAGGCAGGACGGCTCGATGCCCACGACCGGGGTGCCGGCGCTGACCACGGGGTGCAGCACGTCGAGGGCGGCACGCAGCTGGCGCCGGGCGCCGTCGAGCTGGCCGGTGCTGATCCAGGTCAGCCCGCAGCAGGCGTCGCGCTCCAGGAAGCGGGGCTCGTAGCCGGCCTGCTCCAGCAGCTCCACCATCGGACCCGCGCCGCTGCCGGCGAACTTGTCGGAGAAGGAGTCCACCCACAGCACCACCGGCCCGTGGGGCGCGCTGCCGCCCGTCCGGGCGACCCGGGCCCGGCCGGCCCGGGTGGCCGAGGTGCGCGCGAAGCGGGGCAGCTGGCGCCGCTGGTCGACGCCCGCGCCCCACTTCAGCAGCGAGCGCAGCCCGGGGGTGGCCATCACGGCGTTGGTGAGCACGGCCAGCCCGGGCACGGTGGTGATCAGCCGTCCCCAGCGGGGCAGCCAGCCCAGCGCGTAGTGGATCCGCGGCCGCAGCCCGCCGCGGTAGGTCTCGTCCAGCACCCTCGCCTTGTAGGCCGCCATGTCGATGCCGGTGGGGCAGTCGCGCCGGCAGCCCTTGCAGGACAGGCACAGGTCGAGGGCCTCGTGGACCTCGGGCGAGCGGAAGCCGCGCTTCACGGTGCTGCCGTTGATCATCTCCTGCAGCACCCGGGCACGGCCGCGGGTCGAGTCCTTCTCCTGCCGCGTGGCCTGGAAGGAGGGGCACATCACCCCGCCGGCCCCGGTGGTGTCGGCGATGCACTTGCCCACGCCGGAGCAGCGGTGCACCTCCGCCGACAGGTGCAGCTCGCGCCCGCGCATCGGCGCGGTCCGCACCAGCGCTGCCCGGACGTCGGCCTCCACCGGGCGGGGGTCGACCAGCACGCCGGGGTTGAGCAGGCCGTCGGGGTCGAAGACCGCCTTGACCTTCCCGAACAGGGCGATCGCCTCGGCGGAGTACATGCTCGGCAGCAGCGCCGAGCGGGCCCGGCCGTCGCCGTGCTCGCCCGACATCGAGCCGCCGAAGGAGGCCACCAGCTCCGCCGCCTCGGTGACGAAGCCGTGGTAGTGCTCGGCCCCGCCCTCGTCGGTCAGCGGGAAGTCGATGCGGACGTGCACGCAGCCGTCGCCGAAGTGGCCGTACGGCATGCCGCGCAGGCCGTGGCGGGTGAGCAGCGCGTCGAAGGCGCGCAGGTAGTCGCCCAGGTGCTCGGGCGGCACGGCGGCGTCCTCCCAGCCGGGGTAGGCGGGACGGCCGAGGCTCACCCCGGCCAGCCCGGCGCCGTCCTCACGGATCTTCCACAGCGCGCCGGCCCGCACCGGGTCGTCGACGACGAGCCCGTCGGTGCAGTGGCTGGCGTCGAGCAGCAGCGCGGCGCGCACGGCCAGGGCCTCGGGGTCGGAGTCGGACAGCTCCACCAGCATCCAGCCCTCGCCCGCCGGCATCGGCGGGACGGCGCTGTCGCCCAGCCGTTGGCGGACGACGTCGACGATGCGGGCGTCCAGCCCCTCGCAGGCGGTCGGGCGGTGCTGCAGGACGGTGGGGGCGTCGTCGGCGGCGTCGGCCATCGAGGGGTAGCCCAGGGCCACCATGGTGCGGTACGGCGGGTCGGCGACCAGGCGGACCGTGGCCTGGGTGATGGTGACCAGCGTGCCCTCGGTGCCGGTGAGGAAGCGGGCCACGTCGAAGCCGTTCTCCGGCAGCAGGTGCTCCAGGCTGTAGCCGGACACCTGGCGGGCGAAGCGGCCGAACTCGGTGCGGATCAGGGCCAGGTTCTGCGCCACCAGGTCGCGCAGCGCGGTGAGGGTGGGGGACTGCTCCACCGGGGTCGCGTCGGGGCCGCCGAGGACCAGCCGCTCGCCGCCGCCGGTGACCACCTCGAGCCCGAGCACGTTGTCGGCGGTCTTGCCGTAGCCCAGCGCACGGGGGCCGCAGGCGTTGTTGCCGATCATCCCGCCCAGGGTGCAGCGGTTGTGGGTGGAGGGGTCGGGTCCGAAGCGCAGCCCGTGGGGGGCCGCGGCCTTCTGCAGCTCCGACTGCACCACCCCGGGCTGCACCACGGCGGTGCGCTGCTCGGGGTCGATGCTCAGCACCTGGTTGAGGTGGCGGGCCACGTCGACGACCAGACCCGGACCCACCGCGTTGCCGGCGCACGAGGTGCCGGCACCGCGCAGGGTGACCGCGACCTTCTTGTCCCGGGCGGCGTCCAGGACCGAGCGCAGCTCGGCCACGGTGCGCGGCCAGGCCACGCCCTGGGGCACCACGCGGTACAGCGAGGCGTCGCTGGAGTAGAGGGAGCGGGACAGCGTGGAGGTGTCGACCACGCCGGTGACGCCCTCCCGGTCCAGCTGCCAGGCGAGACCGCCCAGCTCCCGGTTGACCAGGGCCGAATTCGTCATGGGCTCAGTCTGCCGACTCCCGGCCGACGGACAGGACACGGCCAAAAGCGCGGCCGAGGGCCGCGAAGTCGTCGGGGTCGACCGCCTCGACGAACACCTCCCGCACCGACTCCACGTGGCTGGGTGCGGCAGAGCGGAGCAGCTCGAAACCGGCGTCGGTCAGCTGGGCCCAGACCCCGCGCCGGTCCTCGGGGCAGGACACCCGGGCCACCAGGCCGCGGCGCTCCATCCGCGACACCGTGTGGGTGAGCCGCGAGCGGGACTGGTGCACCGCCTCGGCCAGCTCCGACATCCGCAGCCGCCGGCCCTCGCTCTCCTCGAGGCAGACGAGGATCTCGTACTCGGCCAGGTCGAGCCCGTGCCGGCGCAGGTCCGCGTCCAGGTGCTCCTGGATCCGCGCGACCCCGAGCAGGAAGGTGCGCCAGATCTGCTGCTGCTCGGTGGTCAGCCACCGGGCCTGGACTCGTTCGGACACGCTGATCAGCCTACCCCGAGAAGTTGACAGTTCAACTTCATTGGGTACAGTGGGGTTTGTTGAAACTTCAACCACTCTTCCGAGGAGCTCGACATGACCACCACCCCTGACACCACCAGCCTCGCCACCGGCACCTGGCAGATCGACCCGGCGCACTCCGAGGTCGCCTTCACGGTCCGCCACCTGATGAGCAAGGTCCGCGGCACCTTCGACGAGTTCTCCGGCACCGTCACCACCCAGGGCGAGGACCCCACCGCCGCCAGCGTCACCGCCACGGTGCAGATGGCCTCGGTCAACACCCGCAACGCCCAGCGTGACGGGCACCTGCGCTCGGCCGACCTGTTCGACGCCGACACCAACGCCACCATGACCTTCACCTCGACCTCGATCACCGGCTCCGGCGACCGCTACCAGATCGCCGGCGACCTGACGATCCACGGGGTGACCAAGAGCGTCGTGCTGGACGCGGAGTTCCTCGGGGTCGACGTCGACGCCTACGGCGCCACCCGGCTCGGTGCGGAGGCCACCACGAGCATCTCCCGCAAGGAGTTCGGCATCGACTTCAACGTCCCGCTGGAGGGCGAGAAGCTCCTCATCGGCGACAAGGTCGACATCACCCTGACCATCCAGGCCGTCCGGGCCTGAGTCCGCCCGTCCGACGCCACCCCGCCGGCCCGCGGCCGGCGGGGTAGCGTCGGGGCATGCCCGAAGCCGTCGTCGTCGCCGCCGCCCGCACCCCCATCGGCCGGGCCTTCCGGGGCTCGCTGGCCTCCGTGCGGCCCGACGACCTGGCCGCCGGGGTGGTCCGGGACGCGCTGGCCCAGGTGCCGGCGCTCGACCCCGCCACCCTCGACGACCTCTACCTGGGGTGCGCCGACCCGCGCGACGAGCAGGGCGGCAACATGGCCCGCCGGGTGGCGGTGCTGCTCGGGCTGGACGGCGTGCCGGCCAGCACGGTCAACCGGTTCTGCGCCTCCAGCGTGCAGACCGCGCGGATGGCCTTCCACGCCATCAAGGCCGGTGAGGGGCACGCCTTCGTCTCAGCCGGTGTCGAGAGCGTCTCGCGCTACCGGAACTTCGACGGGGCCGGGATGGACCCCGCTGAGAGCCAGCACCCCGGCTTCGCCGACGCCCAGCGCCGCACCGCGGCCGCCGCGGCCGAGAACCGTCCCTGGACCGACCCCCGGCTGCGCGGGGAGCTGCCCGACGTCTACATCTCGATGGGGCAGACGGCGGAGAACGTCGCCGCCACCTGGGGGGTCAGCCGCGCCGACCAGGACGCCTTCGCCGTCGCCTCCCAGAACCGCGCCGAGGCGGCGGTCGCGAGCGGCTTCTTCGCCCGCGAGATCGCCCCGGTCACCCTCGCCGACGGCACCGTGGTCAGCACCGACGACGGCCCGCGCGCCGGGGTCACGCTGAAGCGGGTCGCCGCCCTGCGTCCCGTCTTCCGCGAGGACGGGACGGTGACGGCCGCCAACTGCTGCCCGCTAAACGACGGGGCGGCGGCCTGCGTGATCATGAGCGACGTCCGCGCCCGCGAGCTCGGGCTCACCCCGCTGGCCCGCATCCTGGCCACCGGGGTGAGCGCCCTGAGCCCGGAGGTGATGGGCATGGGGCCGGTCGAGGCCACCCGGCAGGTGCTGCGGCGGGCGGGGATGACGATCGACGACGTCGACCTGGTCGAGATCAACGAGGCCTTCGCCGCCCAGGTGGTGGCCTCGGCCCGCGAGCTGGGCATCGACCCCGACCGGCTCAACGTGCACGGCGGGGCGATCGCGCTGGGCCACCCCTTCGGCTCCACCGGCGCCCGCATCATGACCACCCTGATCAACGGGCTGCGCGAGCGCGACGCCGAGATCGGGCTGGAGACGATGTGCGTCGGTGGCGGGCAGGGGATGGCCGTCCTGCTGCAGCGGCTCTGAGCGCGCCGGGAGCGGGCGTCCGTGCGGCTCCACCCGCGCGTCCGCGGCCATCACCAGCGCCGACGGGCGCAGCCTGCGTAGAATCTGCTCACACCGCGACGGGGCCGTGGGTCCCGGCGCCACGCAGCCGGCGTGCCGCGCACGGCCCGCGCCCGAGGACAGGACGGACGATGAGCACTCCCCAGAAGGTCGACCTGGAGAACGCGAAGCCCTCGGTGGGGGCGATGTTCCTGGCCCAGGTGGCCCGCAGCGGACCGCGGGAGGCCTTCCGGTTCCGCGACGCCCAGCTCGGCTGGGAGTCGATGACCTGGGCCGAGACCAAGGTGGTCGTCGACGAGCTGGCCGCCGGTCTGCTCGCCCTCGGGCTGCAGCCCGAGGACCGCGTGGCCATCGCCAGCGACACCCGGATCGAGTGGATCCTGGCCGACCTGGCGGTGATGTGCGCCGGCGGCGCCACCACGACCATCTACCCGACCGGCACCGCGCCGGTGGTGGACTACATCATCAACGACTCCGGCTCGCGGATCGTCGTGGTCGAGAACGCCGAGCAGCTGGCCAAGGTGTCCGGGCACGCCGACGACTCGGTCCGGATCGTGCTGATCGAGGGGGAGAGCGACGTCGAGGGCGTCATCACCTGGGAGTCCCTGCGTGAGCGGGGCCGCGCCCTGCTCGCCGAGCGTCCCGAGGCCGTCGAGCAGGCTGTCGCGGCCACCCGCCCGGACTCGCTGGCCACCCTGATCTACACCTCGGGCACCACCGGCCAGCCCAAGGGCGTGCGGCTCAACCACTCGTCCTGGTCCTACATCGGCCGCGGGGTGGTGGCGATCGACCTGCTCCGCGAGGACGACCTGCAGTTCCTCTGGCTGCCGCTGTCCCACGTCTTCGGCAAGTGCCTCATCGCGCTGCAGCTCGAGATCGGCTTCGCCACCGCGGTCGACGGGGTCATCGAGCGGATCGTCGAGGGCCTGGGTGAGGTCAGGCCGACCTTCATGGCCGGCGCCCCGCGCATCTTCGAGAAGGTCCGCGCGCGTGTCCGGCTGGGGGCCTCGCACGGGCTCAAGGCCAAGATCGCCGACTGGGCCTTCGCGGTGGGGGAGCGCTCCATCGAGCCGCGGCTGCGCGGCGAGTCGCTGCGCGGACCGCTCAAGGTGCAGTACGCGCTGGCCGACCGGCTGGTGTTCAGCAAGCTCAAGGAGCGCCTCGGCGGGCGGATGCGCTTCATGGTGTCGGGCTCCAACAAGCTCAACGCCCAGGTGCAGCGCTGGTTCTACGCCGCCGGCCTGGTGGTGATCGAGGGCTACGGCCTCACCGAGACCAGCGCGGTCGCCGCGGTCAACGACCCGCGCACCCCGCGGCTGGGCACGGTCGGCCCGGCGCTGCCCGGCACCACCATCCGCATCGCCGAGGACGGCGAGGTGCTGATCCAGGGCCCAGGCGTGGCCGAGGGCTACCACAACGACCCCGAGCGCAACCGCGAGGCCTTCGTCGACGGCTGGTTCCACACCGGTGACATCGGCGAGCTCGACGCGGACGGCTACCTCAAGATCACCGACCGCAAGAAGGACCTGATCAAGACCTCCGGCGGCAAGTACGTGGCCCCGCAGAAGGTCGAGGGCGCCGTCGTCGCCGCCTGCCCCTACGCCAGCCAGGTCGTGGTCAGCGGCGAGGGCCGCAAGTACATCACCGCGCTGATCGCCCTCGACCCCGACTCGATCACCGGCTGGGCCAGGAGCAACGGCGTCCCCGCCGACGACTACGCGCAGCTGGTCACCTCCGAGCAGGTGCACGCGATGATCCAGACCCACGTCGACCAGGCCAACGCCCAGCTGGAGCGCCACGAGACCATCAAGCGGTTCGCGGTGCTGCCCTCGGAGCTGAGCATCGACGAGGGCGAGGTGACGCCGAGCATGAAGATCCGCCGCCGCGCGATCGCCGAGAAGTACGACGACCTGGTCGCCCGCCTGTACGACGACGAGGACTGAGCCGGCCGCCTGCGGCCGACCGGAGAAGACGTCTTGACCCACCTGTTCCGCTGCCCCCTGCGCTGGGGCGACATGGACGCCCAGGCCCACCTCAACAACGGCGTCTACGTCGACTACCTGCAGGAGGCCCGGGTCGACTTCCTGACCCGCTCCGAGGTCGGTGAGATGCTCGGCGGCGCCGGGCCGGCCGGCCCCGCCGGACGCGGGGTGCTGGTGGTCGGGCACCAGGTCGAGTACCTGCGACCGCTGGCCTGGAGCGCGGAGCCGCTCCAGGTGCGCCTCGACGTGCACGAGGTCGGCGGCGCCCGGTTCAGCATCGGCTACCTGGTCGGGGACCCCGACGAGCCGGCGGTGCGGGCCCGGACCGTCCTCGCCCCCTTCGACCTGCGGGCCGGGCGGGTGCTGCGGCTGACCCCGGAGCAGCGGGCCTTCTTCGCCGCCCGCTGCGTCCCCGCCGAGCCGCTGCGGGCCCTTCCCCGGGTGCGCTTCGCCGACGAGGAGGGGATGGCGGTGCCGCTGCGGGTGCGCTGGTCCGACCTCGACTCCTACGGCCACGTCAACAACGTCCGCTTCTACGACTACGTGCAGGAGGGCCGGCTGCGGCTGCTGTCCGGGCTGGGGGAGCAGGCGGCCGTCCGCGGGCGGACCTGGCTGGTCGTCCGCCAGGACGTCGACTACCGCGCCCAGCTCGGCTACCGGACCGAGCCCTACGAGGTGCGCACCGCCGTGGCCGAGCTCGGCCGCTCGTCGATGACGCTGGCCGCGCGGGTGCAGGACCCGCTGGACGGCACCGTGTTCGCCGAGTCCCGCACCGTGGCGGTGTGCGCGGACGCGCAGGGGCGTCCGGTGCCCGTCCCCGACAGCCTGCGGGCGGCCCTGGAGCCCTGGCGGGTGCACCAGCCGCAGGAGGCGGGACGGTGAGCAGCTGGCAGCAGCGGGTGGACGAGCTGTGGCGCACCGCCGACCTCGCCGACGCCGGGAGCAGCGTGGCGGCGATGCGGAGCCTGGTCGACGAGCTCGACGCCGACGACGCCCGGGGCCCCTTCGAGCTGGGCGGCATGCACGACTCGGTGGGTCAGGAGGCCGAGGCGGCCGTGCAGTACGAGCGGGCGCTCGCCCTCGGGCTCGACGAGGAGCGGACCGCGCAGCTGACCATCCAGTACGCCTCCACGCTGCGCAACCTCGGCCGCGCGGAGGAGGCGGTCGCCCTGCTGCAGCAGATGGCGCCGCACCCGTCGGTCGGTCCGGCCCGGGAGGCGTTCCTGGCCCTCGCGCTGCTGAGCGCCGACCGCGGCGCCGAGGCCGTGCGGGTCGCCCTCGAGGCCCTGGTGCCCCACCTGCCGCGCTACCAGCGCTCCGTCGCCGGCTACGTCGCCGAGCTGGGCTGAGCCGGCGGCGTCAGACCTGCAGCCAGACCGCGGTGTCGGCGGCCAGGGCACCGCTGCTGACGTCGGCGGAGGCGACCAGCACCTGCGCACCGGCGGGCAGCTCGACCGGGGCAGGACCGAAGTTGACCCAGCACTCGAAGCCCTCGCCGCGGCTGAACCGCAGCACCTGGGCGTCGCTGTCCAGCCAGCGCAGCTCGCCGTCGCCGAGTGCCGGGTGGCTGCGGCGGACCGCCAGCGCGGTGCGGTACAGCTCGAGGTGGCTGCCCTCGCTGCCGTCCTGGGCCTCGGCGGTCAGCGGGCCCCAGCCCTCGGGCTGCGGCAGCCACGGACGACCCGTGCCGAACCCGTAGGGCGGGGTGTCGCCACGCCAGGGCATCGGCACCCGGCAGCCGTCGCGGCCGCGGACGGTGTGGCCGGAGCGCAGCCAGGTGGGGTCCTGCAGGGCCTCCTCGGGCAGGTCCTCCACCTCCTCCAGGCCCAGCTCGTCGCCCTGGTAGACGTAGGCACCGCCGGGCAGCGCCAGCTCGAGCAGGGCGGCGGCCCGGGCGCGGCGACGGCCGAGCTCCAGGTCGACGGGCAGGCCCACGTAGTCGTTCCAGGTGATGCCCACGTCGTCGGGGTGGACGCCGTCGCGGGTGAAGCGCATCCCGGTGCGCGGCTTGCCGTAGCGGGTGGCCACCCGGGGCACGTCGTGGTTGGCCAGCACCCAGGTGGGCGGGGCACCCACCTCGGCGTGCGCGGCGATGGTGAGGTCGATGACGTTGCGCTGCGACTCCGCGCTCCACTCGCACAGCAGCGCGTCGAAGTTGAAGGTGGTCTGCAGGTTGCCCGGCCGCACGTACTGCACCAGCCGGGTCGCCGGGGTCAGGTAGGCCTCGGAGACGAAGATCCGGGTGCCCTGCCCGCGGGCGGCGTACTCGTCGGCGACCGCCCGCCAGGCGGCGTGGATCTCACCGATGTCGGGCCGGTCGAAGATCGGCGAGCCGACGTACTTCTGCCTGGTCACCTCGCCGGTGCGCGGGTCGATCGGCATGTCGGGGAAGGACTGGTCGACCTTCATGGAGTCGGCCACGTCGACGCGGAAGCCGTCCACCCCGCGGTCGAACCAGAACCGGATGACGCCCTCGAAGAAGTCGAGCACGGCCCGGTTGTCCCAGTTCCAGTCCGGCTGCTCGGGGGCGAACAGGTGCAGGTACCACTGCCCGGGCGTGCCGTCCGGCTCGGTCACGCGCTCCCAGGCGCTGCCGCCGAACATGGCCACCCAGTTGGTCGGCGGCTCCGAGCCGTCGGGGCCGCGGCCGTCGCGGAAGACGAACAGGTCGCGCTCCGGCGAGCCGGGACCGGCGGCCAGCGCGGCCTGGAACATCGGGTGCTGGTCGGAGCAGTGGTTGGGCACCAGGTCGATCAGCACCCGCATGCCGCGGCGGTGCGCCTCGGCGAGGAAGGCGTCGGCCTCGGCCAGCGTGCCGAAGTCGGGGTGGATGTCGGTGTAGTCGGCGACGTCGTAGCCGCCGTCGGCCAGCGGCGAGGGGTACCAGGGGGAGACCCAGATCGCGTCCACGCCCAGCCGCTGCAGGTAGGGCAGCCGCTCGATCATGCCGGCCACGTCACCGGTGCCGTCGGAGTTCGCGTCGGCGAAGGAGCGGGGGTACACCTGGTACACCACGGCGCTGCGCCACCACGTGGGGTCGTCGACGAGGGCGTCGGAGGTGGCGGTGGTCGGCTGGTCGGTCGTCACGGGAGACCAGTCTGCGTCGCCGCTTCTGAATCGGTCAAGAAAGCAGGTTGGGGCGGTGCGGGGCGTCCTCGTCGAAGGTGTTCACCATGAAGCTCGCCGCCCGCTCCAGGTACTCCCACAGCGGCTGCTCCAGCTCGGGGGAGAGCTGCAGCGAGTCCACCGCCACCCGCATGTGGGCCACCCAGTGGTCGCGCATCCGGGGGGTGACGGCGAAGGGCGCGTGCCGCATCCGCAGCCTCGGGTGCCCGCGCTGCTCGTGGTAGGTGGTGGGCCCGCCCCAGTACTGCTCGAGGAACATCCGCAGCCGCTCCTCGGCCGGGCCGAGGTCGGCCTCGGGGTACATCGGGCGCATCAGCTCGTCCTGGGCCACCTGCTGGTAGAAGACCCGGGCCAGCTGCGCGAACGCCTCGTGCCCGCCGATGGCCTCGTAGTAGCTCGTCTCGTCACTCATCGCCGTCCATTGTGCCCCGCACCCGGTAGCGCACGTGGTCGGAGACGACTCCGGCGGAGGCCTGCGCAGGCCGTCCCGTCGTCGTCTCCGACCACTCTCCCTGCGGGGCCACCCTCAGGCGAAGGCGGCCCAGTCGATCTCGGGGCCGTCGCCGTGGTCGGGGACGGGGAGCCGGGTGCCGCCCTGGCGCGCCGACTCCATCGCCACGATCCCCGGCAGGTTGAACCGGGCGGCCAGCCAGGCGTTCACCGGCGGCTGGGTGCGGCGGGTGACGGCGCGGACGAAGTCGTCGGCCAGGAAGTGGTGGGCGCCCTCGTGGCCGTTGTGGGCGCCGTCGAACTCCCGCGGCAGCCGGCTGCGGTCCTGCACCTTGGCGGTGCCGGAGGAGAAGCTGTGCAGCAGGTCGGGGTCGATGCCCTCCCGCAGCTCCTCCGGGACGTGCTCGGTGCGGGTGTGGAACAGGTCGGAGATGTCGAGCAGCTCCTTGCGGTTGCTCCACGTGGCCGAGGCCGAGTGCTGCTCGAGCACGCCGTCGGTGCCGTAGAAGCGGAAGCGGGACTCGTGGACGTGGGAGGGGTGGCCCACCCGGCGGAACTCGTTGATGCGCATCACGCCGCCGTCGGCCAGCTGCATGTGTGCGCTCATGTTGGACCACTCGTTGTCGAACATCGACACCTCACGGTCGAAGACGCCGTCGCCGCGGTCGTCGACCACGCCGATGCAGCTGACGCTGGTGGCGTGGGTCGGCCAGGCGCCCAGCACGCCGCCCACGGAGTGGGTCGGGTACTGCATCGGCGGGTAGCTGGCGGTCGGCTTCCAGTTCTCGCCGCCGCTGAACTGGTAGGCGGCGTAGAAGCCGTTGTCCATGTCGTGCACGTAGTCGCCCTCGGCGTAGAAGAGCCGGCCGAAGTCGCCCTCGGCCAGCCGCTGCCGGGCGTGCACCACGGCCGGGTTGTAGTAGGACGTCTCGCCGAGCATGTACACCTGCCCGCTGCGCTCCACCTGGGCGACGACCGCCGCGACCTCTTCGGCGGTGTAGGCCATCGGCACCGCGGAGTAGACGTGCTTGCCGGCGGCCAGCGCCTGCAGCACCAGCGGGGCGTGCAGCCAGCGCTGGGTGAACACGGCGATGGCGTCGACGTCGGAGGCCAGCGCGGCGTCGGCGTCGGGCAGCGTGCCGGCCAGCCCGTACCGCTCGGCCATGGCCTCCGCCCGCTCGGGCAGCAGGTCGGTGATGTGGACCGAGGTGACGTCGGGGTGGAGCTGCCAGAGGCCGGCGAAGCTGCCGGCGAACTGACCAGCACCGATGATGGCGATCTTCACGGGGGATCCGTCCTGGGAAGGGGTCTAGGGGCGCCACCACGCTAGTGGAGGTGCCCCGGAGCGACCAGCGCCCGGGTGCTTGGATGGGCAGTGGCCGGTCGAGGGTCGACCGGAGGAACGAGGATCAGCATGGCAACCACACGCACCGCGCAGACCGTCTGGCAGGGCTCGTTGATGGAGGGCTCGGGCACCGTCGAGCTGCAGTCGTCCGGGGTCGGCACCTTCGACGTGAGCTGGCCGTCGCGGGCCGAGCAGCCCGGCGGCAAGACCAGCCCCGAGGAGCTCATCGCCGCCGCCCACTCCTCCTGCTTCTCGATGGCGCTGTCCAACGGGCTGGCCAAGGCCGGCAACCCGCCCACCACGCTGAACACCACCGCCGAGGTCACCTTCAAGCCCGGCACCGGCATCACCCAGATCGCGATCACCGTCGTCGGCACCGTCGACGGCCTGAGCGAGGAGCAGTTCGTCGCCGCGGCCGAGGACGCCAAGGCCAACTGCCCTGTGTCCCAGGCGCTGCAGGCCGTGCCGATCTCGCTCGAGGCCCGGCTGGGCTGACGCCCCGCAGCACCCCGGAGGTGCCCGGTCGGCCGCGTGCGCGCGCCGACCGGGCGGGCCCAGACGGCCGGGAGGTCAGCGTGCCGGGCTGGCGGTCAGCGCCGCGGTCTCGGTCCACTCGCCCTCCGGCAGCCAGCTCGGCTCCCGGCCGGGGAGGTGGAGCCGGGCCCGCGACCCGGGCGGGACGGTCACCGTCACGGTGAGCACGTCGTCGCTGCGCCGCCACGCCGCTCCGAGCCGGCCGTGCGGGCCCTGGTAGTGGAAGGCGGCGGAGTCCACGGGCACCTGACCCGGCTCGACCGCGAACTCGCGCCAGCCGGGGGCGAGCAGCCGCACCCCGGCGACGGAGTCGTAGAGCCAGGCCGCCATGGCGCCCATGAAGTAGTGGTCCAGCGAGCGCGACTCGTCGCCCCACATCTCCAGCATGGTGGTGTGGCCGGCGAGCATCCAGGCTCCCCAGCCCGGTGCGGTCCGCTGCGTCGCCACCTCCAGCGCCAGGTCGGCGTGGCCGTGGGCGGTCAGCACGCCGAACAGCTCCGACAGCCCCAGGCAGCCGGCGTCGTGGTGGGCGCCCCGCTCACGCAGGTCGGCGGCCAGCCGGTCGACCACGCGCTGCACCTGGTCGGTCGGGGTGATCCCCATGGCCACCGGCAGCACGTTGGTGGTCTGCCGGTAGGCCGGTTCCCGCTCGCTGGTGTAGCAGCCCCGCTCGCGGTCCAGGAAGACCTCGTCGACCGCACGGGCCAGCGACGCCGCGGCGCGCCGGAGCCGGGTCACCTGGTCCGACCCGTCGGGGTCGCTCCAGCCGACGCGCTCGATCAGGTCGGCGGTCAGCGTCAGGGCCCGGTACAGGTAGCAGCTCGCGGCCATCCGTAGGTCGTCGCGGCTCGGTGTGCCCCGTTCGCCGGGGGCCAGGTAGTCGCCGAGGACGCCGCTGCTCAGCCCCTCGGAGGAGAGCCGGCCGAGCTCGTGGTCGAGGTAGCGCAGCACGTGCGGCAGGTGCCGGCCGGCCAGCTCGGGCAGGTCGTACCAGTGGACCAGGCGCTCGAGCAGGTACGGGTAGAGGGTCGTCCACTCCGGTGCGGGGCCAGCTCCTGGTAGCCCCAGCCGGGGCTGGGCACGACCACGGGGATGAGGCCGTCGGCGCGCTGGCTGTCGGCCATGTCGTCCAGCCACTTGGCGAGCAGCCGTGACAGGTCGAACTGGCTCATCATCGCCCTGGCGGCCACGTGGGCGTCGCCGGTCCAGCCGTTCTTCTCGTAGACGGGGGTGTCGGTGGGGACGTGGTGCAGGTTGTTGCGGACCGTGAGCCGCATGGCGGAGTCGATCCAGCTCAGCACCGGGTCGCTGCAGGAGAAGGTGCTGGCCACCGCGACGTCGTTGTGGGCGTGGCGGGCGCGCAACGACACCGTGGTGGGGTCGTCGACCCCGTCCAGCTGCAGGTAGCGGAACCCCTTGTAGGAGAACCGCGGCTCCCAGCTGAGCGGCTCGCCGCTGGTGATCAGCTGGTCGACGTTGAACCGCTCGGAGTGGACCAGGTCGCTCTCGGCCACCACCGTGCCGTCGCCGGCGAGCTTCTCCCCGAAGCGCAACGAGACGGTCGTCCCGGCGGGCAGCCCGGCGCCGACGCCGAGCTCGGCCCAGCCGGCCAGCATGGTGTCGAACTCCGCGACCAGCGGACGTCCCGAGCCACGCCCGCCGTGCCACCGCGCGACGTCGTGGCTGGCGACCACCCGCACCGGTTCGTGACGCTGCGGCACCAGCCGTCCGGCCGGGGGTGCCACCAGCTGCACGGCCGCCCAGTCCGCGTCGTCGAAGCCCGGTTCGTCCCAACCGGCCGGGACGGCGCGCGCGTCGAAGGTCTCGCCCTCGTAGTAGGAGTCGAAGAGCGTCGGGCCGGCCCGCCAGCGCCACTGCGGTCCGGAGGACACCACGTCGACCAGCTCACCGGCGGAGTCCAGCAGCTCCAGCTGCAGCAGCAGCTTGCGGGGCCCGCGCCAGGGCGCCTGCTCCCAGCGCCACACGTTCGGCGTGGTCATGGCGTAGAAGCCACGGCCCAGCTCCACGCCCAGGGCGTGCCGCCCGGCCGTCAGCTCCAGCTGGTAGGTGGAGTAGAGGACCCGTCTGTCGTAGGCGGTCAGCCCGGACTCCAGCCGGGCGTCGGTGACGGGACGGCCGTCGAGGCTGGTGCGGTGCAGGCCGAGTCCGGCGACGTGCAGCCGCGCCGAGCGGACCCGCTCGTCGCACGTGAGCTCGCAGCGCAGCAGCGGGGCCGCGGGGTCGTCGGTGCCGTCGCTGATCCAGTCGCCCTGCCACCCGACCTCGGCGACCGGCGGCGGCGCGGCGGTCTCGGGCGGGCGGGTCGGTCCGGGGTGCATGGCTGTTCCTCCTGGGGCGGTGGGGCAGGGGGTCTGCGGGTCGGCGGGCGGCCCGGCTCAGCCCTTGACCCCGGTGAGGGTGATGCCCTCGATGAAGGTGCGCTGGGCGAAGAAGAACAGCACGACGACCGGGACGACGGTCAGCGTGCTGACCGCCATCAGGGGCCCGAACTCGCTGCTGTACTCGCCCTTGAAGAAGTTGAGGCCGAGGGAGATGGTGTAGAGCCGGGAGTCGGAGAGGTAGATGAGCGGGCCCAGGAAGTCGTTCCAGGAGGCGAGGAACTGGAACAGGCCCACGGCGACCAGCGCCGGCTTCACCAGCGGCAGGATGACCCGGACGAAGATCTGCCACTCGTTGGCGCCGTCGATCCGCGCGCTCTCCGACAGCTCCTTGGGCAGCGACATCAGGAACTGGCGGAGCAGGAAGATGTAGATCGGCACGCCGAGGAACTGCGGCAGCACCAGCGGCACCCAGGTGTTGGTGAGCCCGAGCGTCCGGTAGATCTCGAAGACCGGCAGCATGGTCACGTAGAAGGGGATCATGGTGGTGGCCAGGATGATGACGAACAGCACCGTCCGCCCCCGCCACTCGATCCGGGCCAGGCCGTAGCCCACCATCGCCGAGGAGGCGACCGCACCGACCACGGACAGCAGGCAGATGACGGCGGTGTTGAGGAAGTAGCGGGCCAGCGGGAACAGCTGCGCCGCCTGGGTGAAGTTGTCGAAGGTGATCTGGTCCGGCCACCACACCGTGGGCGTCGCGTTGAGGTCCGCGGCGGTCTTGAACGCACCGGTGACCATCCACGCCAGCGGGATGAGGAAGACGACCGAGAGCCCGATCAGCACGGCGTGCTTGGCCAGCGCGGTGAGCAGCCAGGTCCAGGGCCGGGGCCGGCGCACCGACGCCGGCGGGTCGGTGGCGAGGGTGCGCTCGTCGCGCGGGGGCTCGACGGTGGCGCCCGCCAGCGCCGTCTCGGTGCCGGCCATCAGCTGCCTCCGTAGTAGACGCGCCGGCCGACGGTGCGGAAGAGGACCAGCGCCACCGCCGCGGCCACCAGGAACAGCACCCACGCCATCGCGCTGGCGTAGCCGGTCTTGAAGAAGTAGAAGATGTTCTGGTACAGGTACAGGCCCGCCACCATGGTCGAGCCGGCGGGACCACCGGTGCCGTCGGTCAGCACGAACACCTCGGTGAAGTACTGGAACCCCGCGATGACCCCCGTGACCAGCGCGAAGAGCAGGTGCGGGGACATGAACGGCAGCGTCACGTTGCGGAAGCGGGAGAAGGCGTCGGCGCCGTCGATCCGGGCCTGCTCGTACAGCTGGGCGGGGACGTCCTGCACCCCCGCGAGCAGGATCACCATCAGGCTGCCGACCCCCCACACCGCCACGACGACGAGCGCCGGCTTGGCCCAGTCCGGGTCGGAGAGCCAGGAGGGACCGGTGATGCCGACGGTCCCCAGCAGGGAGTTGAGCACCCCGTGCTGGGGGTTGAAGACGTAGGACCACACCACCGCGCTGGCCACCAGGGGCACGATGGAGGGCAGGAAGAAGAGCACCCGGTAGACCGAGCGGCCGCGCACCCGCATGTTGAGCAGCAGGGCCAGCACGAGGGCGAAGGCGATGCTCAGCGGCAGCGACCAGCCGAGGATGAACACGGTGTTGCCGAGGGCCTGCCAGAACGCCCCGTCGGTGAGGAGGTCGCGGTAGTTCTGCAGCCCGACGAAGCGCCCGTCGGTCATCATCGTCGACGTCGTCAGGCTCTGCTGGAAGGAGCGGGCGACCGGGTAGACGGTCAGCAGCAGGATGCCCAGGATGGCCGGGGAGCAGAAGAGCAGCCCCCACCGCTGGTTGGAGCGCTGCAGCCGGCTGCGTCCGGGGCGCGGGCGGGGCCTCGCGGCGGCCGGAGGGCTGCTCGGTGCGGTCTTCTCCACGCTGCTCACCTGTCGTCTCACCCCACCCGCTCGAACCGGTCGGCCTCACGGTTCGTGAGGTCCTTCACCTGCCTCATCGCCGCCTCCGGGCTGGCCCGGCCGTAGACGGCGAGCTCGACCTTCTCCTCCAGCCGCTGGTTGTAGAAGTTGTTCACCGTGATCAGCGGCCGGGTGTGGACCATCGACGTCAGGCTCTGGTGGTAGATGCCGGCGACGGGGTCGTCGGCGATGGTCTGGTTGACCGCGGCGGCGGCGTAGCCCACCGGGAAGCCGATGTTCTCCCACTGCGCCCTGGTGCCCTCGTCGCTGACGGCCAGCCACCGCAGGAACTGCCACGCCGCCTCGGGGTGGGCGGCCGACTGCGGGATGAACCCGGACCAGCCACCCAGCCACGCCCCCTCGCCGGGCTGGGAGGCACCGGGTCCCTGGTAGGGCAGCAGCGTCGCGCCGACCTCCATGTCCGGGTTGAGCTGCAGGATCTCCAGCAGGTTGGGCGTCACCAGGCAGGACATCCCGATGTTGCCGGTGGAGAAGGGGTGGGCAGACAGCGACGGCGGGGCGACCGAGACCGCGTCCGGGCCGCCGACCCGCTCCGCCGAGCGGGTCATCCAGGACAGCGCGGCCACGACGTGCTCGTCGTCGGGGGTGACCTGGTTCGTGCCCGGCTGCCAGAACGAGCCGCCGAAGGAGTAGCCCCAGGTGAGCAGGGAGTTCGCCCCGCCGTACTGCTCCCAGGGCAGGATCCCGACCCGGGTGGCCCGCCCGCCCTCGATCCGGTCGATCTCGCCGGCGCAGGCGTCCACCTCCTCGATGGTGCGGGGCGGCCTCTCGGGATCGAGCCCGCACTCCTCGAACAGCGTCTTGTTCCAGAAGAAGGGGAAGTTCGCGTCCGCGTCCCAGGTCATCGACCACACCCGGTCCTGGTACACCATGCTCGCCGCGCACGCGGGGAAGAAGTCCTCCAGCGACAGCCCGTCCGCCTCGAAGTACGGCGTCAGGTCGGTCATCATCCCCAGCCGGGTCCAGGCCGGCGCCACCGACGCGTCGCAGAAGGCCACGTCGGGGGCCTGGCCCCCGGCGAGGGCCGTCAGCAGCTTCTGGGGCACGCCGGTGCCCTCGCCCGAGGAGGGCGCGAAGGTCACCCGGACGGCGATCTCGTCCTGCTGCTCCTCGAAGGCCGTCGCGCACTGCACGATGCCGGCCCCGACGTCGGCACCGAAGTTGTTGTAGATCTCGATCTCGGTCCGGCGCCCGGTGGCCGGCTCCTTGTTCGGACGCAGCTCCACCGCGTCGCGGCCCGACGGCACCACCGCGCAGCCACCTGCCAGGCCCGCCAGTCCCAGCCCGCCGGTGAGCGCGAGCAGCGTGCGGCGTGGCAGCGGACGGGTCGTCAGCGGGCTGCGCGGAACCGGCGTCATCGGATCCTTCCTGCCCGTCGTCGTCGACGGGCGGACGCGTCGCACGCTCCCGACCCGTGGGGGGAGAGCGTCGCGCCGGGGGTGGGCGGTGCTCCCAACCTGCCGCAGCCCGGGTCGGCTGCGCGAGGGGAGATCCTGTGGGAAAAGTCGAGGATCCTGCTGCCGGGCTAGGCGTCCGCGCCGCCGCGCGCCGGGTCCAGCCGGTCCTGGCGGTAGCGGACGGGGGTCGTCCCGACCAGCTGGCGGAAGCGGGTGGAGAAGTAGGGCGGCTCGCTGAAGCCCACCGCGCGGGCTATCTCGGCGACCGGTCGGCGGGTGTGCTCCAGCAGCATCCGGCCGCGGGCGATCCGCTGCTGCTCCAGGTAGCGGGCCGGTGAGGTCCCCACCTGGGCGGCGAACAGGTGCGCGAAGCGCGAGGGGGAGAGGTGGGCGACCTCGGCCAGGGCCGGTACCGACAGCGGCTCGGCGAGGTGCTGGTCCAGGTGCTCCAGCACCCGCAGGATCCGCGGGTCCAGGGGGGCGGAGCGGCTGTTGGCGGTGTCGCACAGCAGCAGCACGAGCTCCAGGGCGTTCATCGCGAAGAGGTCGGCCCGCGGCTGGGAGGAGCGGTACCAGAAGGCGGCCGCCGACCAGCTGGGCAGCATCCGCTGCTCGACCTCCTCGTCGAGCACCAGCCGGCCCACCCCGGGCGCCGCCTCCGGCCAGTCCAGCAGCACCGCCCACTCCGGCCGCGGGTGGAAGTGGGAGAACTCGATCTGCCAGTGCTGCAGCTGCTCCTCCACGCCGTAGTCGTGCGGGGTGCCGGGGCTGATCAGGGTGGCCGTGCCGGGCTCTGCGAACAGCTCCACCCCGCCGGGCAGCCGGAGCCGGCCGCGGCCGGCCCGGGTGTGCAGCAGCAGCCAGTCGGAGGTGCCCCGCGGGCGGAGCACCCGGTAGCCCGTCGACTCCGTCAGGCTGCCCACGGTGAGCCGGTGGACCTGCGGGGTCATGGTCAACGGTGCACGCACAGCAGGATCTTGAACGAGGTGAGGGCTCCTGTCCATGGTGGTCGGGGTCGACGCCGCCCAGCATGGAGACATGACCACCCCCATCGAGACCACCACCATCGAGACCACCACCATCGAGGCCACCACCATCGAGGCCAGCACCATCGAGACCAGCGCAACCACGGCCCCCGACCGCTACGAGGAGCTCGGCGTCGTCCACGTGCGGGGCCTGCTCCCCGCCGAGGAGGTCGCCGCCATCCGCACCGCCTTCATGCGCCAGGTCGAGGCCGACCGCTCACTCGCCCACGACGACCACGTGGCTGCCGACGACGTCCTCAGCCGCTACCCGCGCTTCGTCCACCCCCACCGGCTCACCGGCACCGAGATCGGCCGGATCTCGCGCCGGCTGATGCTCGACCGTCGCATCTGGGACGTGGTCGAGTCGCTGATCGGCCCGGCCCTGGCCGCGCAGTCCATGTTCTACTTCAAGCCGCCGACCGCCCGGGGTCAGGCGCTGCACCAGGACAACGCCTTCCTGCAGGCCCACCCCGAGACCTGCCTGGCGGCCTGGATCGCGGTGGACGACTGCGACGCCGGCAACGGTGCGCTGCGGGTCGTGCCGGGTTCGCACCGGATCCAGCTGCTGTGCCTGGAGCCGGCAGACGAGACGCTGTCCTTCACCAGCGCCCAGGTCCCCGTCCCCGGGGACGTGGAGATCCTGCAGACCGAGATGCGCGCCGGAGACGTGCTGTTCTTCCACGGCAGCCTGGTCCACGGCTCGCACCCCAACACCAGCACCGACCGGTTCCGCCGCTCGCTCATCTTCCACTACGTCCCCCGGGCCTCCCAGGAGATCGCGGCCTTCTACGACCCGCTGCTCACCGCCGACGGCCAGGAGGTCAGCATCGCCGCCGCCGCCGACGGCGGGGCCTGCGGGGACGGCTGGGTGGGCGGGCCCCACTGAGCCGTCAGCGGCGGAAGGTGGGCCGCCCCTGCCAGAAGGTGGCCTCGACCGGGTCGGGGAGCTCGCGACCGGCGTAGGGGTTGTTGCGGGACAGCGAGAACGAGTCCGCCGGGTCGACGATCGTCCGCCGGGTCGGGTCGACCAGCACCAGGTTCGCGGGCTCGCCCACGGCCAGCGGACGTCCCTGCTCGGCCAGCCCCGCGATCCGCGCCGGCGTGGCCGACATCCGCTCCACCAGGTCCGACCAGGACAGCAGCCCCGGCTCCACCATGGTCTCCACCAGCACCCCGAGGGCCGTCTCCAGCCCGAGCATGCCGAAGGCGGCGTCGGCGAAGGCGTGCTCCTTGTCGTGGCGGGCGTGCGGGGCGTGGTCGGTGCCCACCGCGTCGATCGTGCCGTCGGCCAGCCCCTGACGCAGCGCCTGCACGTGCTCGTCGGGACGCAGCGGCGGGTTCACCTTGAACACCGGGTCGTAGCCGAGGACGGCATCGGTGGTCAGCAGCAGGTGGTGCGGGGTGACCTCCGCGGTGACGGCGATGCCCTGGGCCTTGGCCCACCGCAGCACCTCCACCGTCTCGGCGGTGGAGACGTGGCAGACGTGCAGCCGGGACCGGGTCAGCCGGGCCAGCTGGACGTCGCGGGCCACGACCGTCGACTCGGCCACCGCCGGCCAGCCGCCGAGCCCCAGCCGACCCGACACCTCGCCCTCGTGGCAGCAGGCGTCCGGTCCGGCGAGCCGGGGGTCCTGGGCGTGCTGGGCGACGACGCCGTCGAAGGCGCGGACGTACTCCAGCGCCCGGCGCATCAGCCGCGAGTCGTGGACGCAGCTGCCGTCGTCGGAGAACACCCGGACGGCCGCCGACGAGCGCGCCATCAGCCCCAGCTCGGCCAGCTGCTCCCCGGCCAGGCCCTTGGTGACCGCACCCACCGGGACGACCTGCGCGGCACCGTCGCGTCGGCCCAGCGCGGCGACGTGCTCGGCGGCCTCCGCGGTGTCGGTGACCGGGTTGGTGTTGGCCATCGCCAGCACCGCGGTGTAGCCGCCGCGGGCCGCGGCCAGGGTGCCGGTGCGGACGGTCTCGGCGTCCTCGCGGCCCGGCTCGCGCAGGTGGGTGTGCAGGTCGACCAGACCGGGCAGCGCCAGCAGCCCGTCGGCGTCCAGGGTCTCCACCCCGGCCGGCGCCGAGGCCGGGTCGGCCAGCCGTCCGCCGGCCAGCAGCAGGTCCGTGCGGCGACCGTCGGCCAGCCGGGCCCCGGTGATCAGCAGGGTCGGGTGGGTCACGCGGTCGTTCCCTTCGACGGGCCCGCGGCAGCGTCCTCGTCGCTGCCGCCGAGCAGGTGGTACAGCACGCTCATCCGCACCGCCACCCCGGAGGCCACCTGGTCCAGCACCAGCGAGGCCGCGCTGTCGGCGGCGTCGGCGGAGATCTCCAGACCCCGGTTCATCGGCCCCGGGTGGGCGATGGCAGCCCCCGGCTTCATCCGGGCCAGCCGGTCGCGGGTCAGGCCGTAGCCGACGGTGTACTCGCGCGGGGTGGGGAAGTAGCCGCCCGACATCCGCTCGCGCTGCACCCGCAGCATCATCAGCACGTCGGCGGACTCCACCACCGGGTCCAGGTCGGTGCAGACCTCGGCCGGCCAGCTGTCCACCCCCGAGGGCAGCAGCGTCGGCGGCGCCACCAGCACCACCCGGGCGCCCAGGGTGCGCAGCAGCAGCACGTTGCTGCGCGCCACCCGGGAGTGGGTGAGGTCGCCGACGACGGCGACGGTCTTGTCGGCCCAGCTGAACCCGGGGTCGGCGGCGCGGAAGTGGCGGCGCATCGCGTAGGCGTCCAGCAGCGCCTGGGTGGGGTGCTCGTGGGTGCCGTCGCCGGCGTTGACGACGTGGGCGTCGACCCACTGGGAGGCCTGCAGCGGCGCACCGGAGGCCATGTGGCGGATGACCAGGGCGTCCACGCCCATCGCGGCCACGGTCAGCACCGTGTCGCGCAGCGACTCGCCCTTGGACACCGAGGAGCCTTTGGCGGAGATGTTGATGACGTCGGCCGAGAGCCACTTGCCGGCCAGCTCGAAGGAGGAGCGGGTGCGGGTGGAGTCCTCGAAGAAGAGGTTGACCACCGTCCGCCCGCGCAGCGCCGGCAGCTTCTTGACCGGCCGGCTCTGCACCGCCGACATCTCCTCGGCCAGGTCCAGGATGCTGGCGACCTCGTCCACCGAGAGGTCGGCGGCCGACAGCAGGTGCCGCTTCACCGCGAGCCCTCCGCCTGCGAGTCCTCCGCCCGCGAGCCCTCCAGGACCCGCGAGATGGTGACGTCGTCCACGCCGTCGATCTCCTCCAGTCGCACCTGCACCCTCTCGTGGCTCGCCGTCGGCAGGTTCTTGCCCACGTGGTCGGCCCGCACCGGCACCTGCCGGTGCCCCCGGTCGACCAGCACCGCCAGCCGGACGGCGGCCGGGCGGCCCAGGTCCGACAGCGCGTCCAGGGCGGCCACCACCGTCCGCCCGGAGTACAGCACGTCGTCGACCAGCACCACCACGGCGCCGTCGATCTCGGCCGGCAGCACCGTGCGGCCGACCGGCCGGGTGGGCTGGGTGCGCAGGTCGTCGCGGTACATCGTCACGTCCAGCTGCCCGACCGGCACCGGGTGCCCCTCGACGTCGGCCATCAGGCCCGCCAGCCGCCGGGCCAGCGGGACGCCGCGGGTCGGGATGCCCAGCACCACCAGGTCGCGGGCGCCGTGGTTGGCCTCCAGCACCTGGTGGGCCATGCGGGTCAGCGTCCGGCTCATCTCGGCGGCGTCGATCACCACCCGGCCCGTCGCCGGGTCTGGGGTTCGCGGCACTGTGCTCCCTGGCTCGTCGTGGTCGGTCGGTGTCTGGGGCGTGCCGCGGAGGTGCACTAGTCTGAGCGCCGTGAGCGGACTGACCAGCATGCTAGTACCCCTGCGGACCCTGCCGGGCTTCCCGACGGTGGAGAACCCGTCGCTGCTGTCGGAGCTGGTGCTCTTCCTCGGCCTGCCGCTGGTCGTGGTGGCGGTCATCTACCTGCTCGGCTACCTGAGCCGGCTGATCCGCCGCGGGCGCGGCGAGACCGGCCCGGAGATCCAGCACCCGCTCAGCATCTACGGCCTGGAGACCCCCGAGCAGTACGAGCAGCTGGTCACCGGCCGCAGCGGCGCCCGGGCGCTGGAGCGCTGAGGCGGCCTGCGCCCGCGTCCCGGCCGGCAGCCGGGACCGCTCAGCCCCGCCCGGCCACGGCCGTCCACGGGTCCGTCCGCACCCGTGAGACGACGACCTCCGGGCCGTCGGCGCCCAGCTCGTCGCGCAGCACCCCGGCGAGCACCGGCAGCCAGGTGGCCTCGGCCGCGGAGTGCGCCACGTCGACCAGCACCGGCGCGCCCTCGTGCTGCAGCAGCTCGCTCGTGGGGTGGTGGCGCAGGTCGGAGGTGAGGTAGGCGTCCACGCCGGCCGCCCGGGCGGCGTCGAGGTAGGAGTCGCCCGCCCCGCCGACGAGCGCCACCCGCCGCACCGCCCGCTGCGGGTCCCCGGCCAGCCGCACCCCGGCCACGGTGGGCGGCAGCGCGGCCGCCACCTGCTCCAGCCACTCCCCGGCGGGGACGGCCACCGGCAGCCGTCCCACCCGTCCCACCCCGGTGGTGGGGGAGCCCGGCGCGGGCACCAGTGGCTCGCAGTCCAGCAGGCCCAGCGCGTCGGCCAGGGCCTGGGAGACGCCGTCGACCGCGACGTCGGCGTTGGTGTGGGCGGTGAAGACCGCCACCTGCGCCCGGACCGCCTCGACCACCAGCCGTCCCTTCGGGTGCTCGACGACCACCGACTGCAGGCCCCGCAGCAGCAGCGGGTGGTGGGCCACCACCAGCTCCGCGCCCAGCGACCGCGCCTCGGCCAGCACCTCGTCGACCACGTCGACGGTGAGCAGCACCCGGCGGACCGGCGCGGACCGGTCGCCGACCACCAGCCCGACCGCGTCCCAGGACTCCGCGGTGGCCGGCGGGTAGCGCCGCTCCAGCACCGCCACGACGTCGGCCACCGTGCAGCTCACGCCGCCGGCTCCCGGTCGCGCTGCTGGCAGCGCAGCGCCCGGCGGGCGTCGTCCAGGCGCTCGCTGAGGATGCGCCGCACCGGCTCGCTCAGCTGGCGCTCCGACATCCAGGCGGTGATCCGCTGCACCAGCTGCTCGTCGGCCAGCGGGGTGGGGAAGAGGTGCTCGACGACGTTGTTCTGCAGCGACAGCCCCTTGGTCGCCCACACCCCGCGGGCGGCGGAGATGTCGGCGCAGGCGTCGAGGTAGCGGTCGACCCAGGGGGCGGTCAGCTCCTCCTGGCCGAACTGCCAGAAGCGGATGCAGATCTGGTACTGGGTCTCGTTGGGCACCTCGGGGTCGTCGACGGCGTGCGCCCAGGCGGCGGCCTTCGCCTCGGCCGAGGGACGGGCCGCCCGGGCACCCGCCGCCCGCTCGGCCCCGGCGATGGTGTTGTCGCGCTGCAGCTCGGCGCTGATCTCCGCCTCGTCCGCCCGTCCCAGCCGGGCCAGGTGGGTGGTCAGCAGCCAGCGCAGCTCGGTGTCCACGGCCAGTCCGGCAGGCACCTCCTCGCCGTCCAGCCAGCCCCGCAGCAGGTCGGCGCCGGCGTCGGTGGTGACCGAGCGGGCCAGCGCCTGGGCCAGCGCCAGCTGGTGGTCCGAGGCCGGCTCGGCCGAGGCCAGCAGCGCGGCCAGACCCGAGGTGAAGCGGCGCGCCAGCGTGTCGCGGTGCTCCGGCGCGGTGTAGAGGTTCACCGCGGTCTGTGCCTGGCCGAGGGTGCGCTGCACCGCGGACAGGTCCGACTCCACGCCGACCCCGCGCAGCACCAGCTCGACGTAGTCGGCGGCCGGCAGCTCGGCGTCGCGGCACATGTCCCAGGCCGCACCCCAGCAGATGGCGCGGGCCAGCGGGCTGTCGAGGTGGTGGACGTGCTCCACCAGGGTCTGCTGGGACCGCTCGTCCAGACGCACCTTGGCGTAGGTGAGGTCGTCGTCGTTGAGGAGCACCAGGTCGGGGCGCACCCGCCCGACCAGCTCGGCGACCTCGGTGCGGGGGCCGCTGACGTCGACCTCCACCCGGTCGGTGCGGGTCAGCACGTCGCCCTGCAGCCGGTACAGGCCGACCGCCAGCCGGTGGTCGCGCAGCGTCGGGAACTGCTCGGTCGCCTCCTGCACCACGGTGAAGGAGGTGAAGCGTCCCTCCTCGTCGGTGTCGAACTCCGCCCGCAGCGTGTTGACCCCCGAGGTCTCCAGCCACTGCCGCGACCAGTCGCCGAGGTCGCGCCCCGAGGCCTCGGTCAGCTCCGAGAGCAGGTCGCCCAACTGGGTGCTGCCGAAGGCGTGCTCGGCGAAGTAGGCCCGCACCCCGGTCAGGAACTGCTCCAGGCCGACGAAGGCCACCAGCTGCCGCAGCGCGGAGGCACCCTTGGCGTAGGTGATGCCGTCGAAGTTCAGCTCGACCGCCTCGAGGTCGACCATGTCGGCGGCGACCGGGTGGGTGGAGGGCAGCTGGTCCTGGCGGTAGGCCCAGATCTTGCGGCTGTTGCAGAAGGTGGCCCACGGCGTCACCGGGTCGCGGATCTCGGCCAGCGCGAAGTGGCTGGCCCACTCGGCGAAGGACTCGTTGAGCCACAGGTCGTCCCACCACCGCATGGTCACCAGGTCGCCGAACCACATGTGGGCCAGCTCGTGCAGGATCGTGTTGTCGCGGGAGTCGTGGGCGGCCTGGGTGACCCGGGAGCGGAACAGGTACTCGTCGCGCAGGGTCACGCAGCCCGCGTTCTCCATCGCGCCCATGTTGTACTCGGGGACGAAGGCCTGGTCGTAGGTGCCGAAGGGGTAGGGGGTGCCGAAGTTCTCCTCGAACACCGCGAACCCGGCCCGGGTGATCTCCAGGATCCGCTCGGTGTCCAGGTGGGGGACCACCGAGCGGCGGCACAGCAGCGACAGCGGGACGTCCCCGTGCGGACCGGTGTAGCGGTCGGTGACGCGGTGGTAGTGCCCGGCCACCAGGGCGGTGATGTAGGTCGAGATCCGCAGCGTCGGCGTGAAGTCCCAGCGGGCGAGCCCGTCGGGCAGCGGCTCGGGCTCCGCGGCCGGCGCGTTGGAGACCACGGTCCAGTCGCCGGGGGCGATCACCGACAGCTCGAAGGTGGCCTTGAGGTCGGGCTGCTCGAAGCAGGCGTACATCCGCCGCGCCTCGGCCACCTCGAACTGGGTGTAGAGGTAGACCGCCTGGTCGGCCGGGTCGACGAAGCGGTGCAGGCCCAGCCCCGAGCGGCTGTAGCGGTGCAGGGCCACCACGGTCAGCTCGTGGTCGCCCTCGGTGAGCTCCAGGGGCAGCCGCGAGGCGGCGAACGTGCTGGTGTCCAGTCTCGCGCCGTCGAGCGTGGCCGAGTACAGGTGGTCGGCGATGGCGTCGACGTGGGTGCTGCCCGCGCCGGAGGTGAACCGCACCGTGGACGTCGTCACGAACCCCTGCTCGGGTGCGGCGAGCGGGTTGCCCGCGGGGTCCCGCCCCGACAGGTCGACCAGGACCTGGTAGGCGTCGGTGCTGAGCAGCGCCGAGCGCTGGGCCGCCTCGTCGCGGGTGAGGTTGTCGGGAAACACGCAGCGTCCACCTTCGGCCGGATTCACGGGCGCGGCGGTACCGGCCGCCGCGTCCGCGTGACGTTACACGAAGGTCACCGCGCCGCCCCCGCCGAAGCCCGTGGGCGCCCGGGGCCCGGCTGGAGCCGGCCGGGGCCGACACTAGGCTGCGGCCATGGCTGACACCGACGTGAAGACGGTCGACCTCTGGTTCGACCCGCAGTGCCCCTGGGCGTGGATGACCTCGCGCTGGATGCTCGAGGTCGAGAAGGTGCGCGACGTGCGCACCGTCTTCCACGTGATGAGCCTCGCCGTGCTCAACGAGGACAAGGACGTCCCGGAGGGCTACCGCACGATGCTGGCCGGCGCCTGGGCCGCGGTCCGGGTCTGCATCGGGGTGGAGGAGCAGTACGGCTCGGAGAAGCTGCGCGACTTCTACACCGCCATCGGGACGCTGATCCACCCCGGCGGGCGCCCCAACGACCGCGAGACCATCGAGCAGGCGCTGCGCGACGTCGACCTGCCCGTCGAGCTGGCCGACCTGGGCGACACCGACGCCAACGACGACAAGCTGCGGGCCTCCCACCACGAGGGCATGGACCCGGTCGGCTCGGAGGTGGGCACCCCGGTGGTGCGGATCAACGGCAGGTCGCTGTTCGGCCCGGTGATCTCGCCGGCGCCCAAGGGCGAGGAGGCCGGTCTGCTGTTCGACGGCGTCGAGAAGGTGACGGCCTACCCGGGCTTCTTCGAGCTCAAGCGGACCCGCGACGTGGGGCCGATCTTCGACTGACATCCCCGGGCCGGGCAGCGGACCGGACGCACGGACGGGCGGGTCAGCCGGCCCGCCCGACCGAGGCGGTGACGAACGCCTGCCAGGTCGGCTCGTCGCCGACCAGGTCGCCGTCGCCGCCGAGCCGGGCCAGCGTCGGCGCCACCTCGTCGAGGGCCAGCACCTGCTCGACGCTCGCGCGGGTGGCGCCGTCCCACCGGCCGCTGAGTGCGGTCGGGACACCCCACACCTCGGCGCACACCGCCTGGACCGTGCGGGTCTGCACCGGTGAGCGCCCGGTGAAGCGGGCCTGCGCCGACCCCGAGCGGCCGTTGTCGACGTGGACGTGGTTGCGGTGGGCGTCGTCGAAGAGCGCGGTCAGCACGTCGGCGAAGTGCAGGCTGAGCCCGGCCGCCAGCTGCCAGTAGCGGCGCCGGGCGGGCGGCTGCTGCTCCGGCGGCAGCCGGTCGATCCGGTCCATCCGGGCGTGCACCTGGACGGCGCCGTCGCGGCGCAGCGCGGTGACGTCGAAGGCGCGGCCGGCGTGGTGCCAGGAGCTGCAGTCCCCGGAGCCGTCGATCCAGGTGCCGAAGGTGACGAGCTCGTCGGGAGCGGGCAGCCCGCTGTGCTCGACCCACCACGCCAGCCAGGTGTCCAGCCGCGCGGCGAAGCCCGGCTCGAGCCAGAACGCCTGCCGGCGCCCGTTCTCCTCGTAGGCCAGCGGGACGCCGCCGACCTCGTCGCGGCGTGACAGCTGGCTGCGGGCCACGCAGGTGGGGCGCTCCCGCGACGTGGTCCCCGGAGCAGCCACCCCGCACCCGGCCACGACCGGGCCGGCGGCCAGCGAGCCGAGGGTGATCGCCGTGGTGGTGAGCAGGGTCCGCCGGGTGGGCACGGTCCGCCACGCTACCGAGTCGATCCGAACCGCAGCGGCCTGCCAGACTGCAGCCATGCGCGTCCACATCGCCACCGACCACGCCGCCTTCGACGTCAAGCAGGACCTGCTCGCCCGGCTCGCCGGAGCCGGCTACGAGGTCGTCGACCACGGGGCCGCCGAGCTGGACCCGGCCGACGACTACCCGGAGTTCATCATCCCCTGCGCCGAGGCCGTGGTGGCCGACGCCGGCTCGCTGGGCATCGTGCTGGGCGGCTCCGGGAACGGCGAGCAGATCGCGGCCAACAAGGTGACCGGGGTGCGGGCCGCGCTGGCCTGGAACCCCGAGCTGGCCCGGCTGGCCCGCCAGCACAACAACGCCAACGTGGTCTCGGTCGGCGGTCGGATGCACACGCCGGAGGAGACCTGGGAGATCGTGCGCACCTTCCTCGACACCGCCTTCCCGGGCGAGGAGCGCCACGCCCGCCGGATCGCGATGATCGACGCCTACGAGGCCAGCGGCAAGATCGCGCCGTCGGCCTGAACCGGCGGCCCTGACGGGAGGCCGCAGCGTGAGCGCCCCGACGACCTGGGGACGGTTCGCCGTCGTCGTCGACGACGGCGCCGTGGTGCTGCTCGACGGCGGCCGCGAGCTGCTGCGCTGCACCCTGCGGCCGCAGCTGGACGGCGTGCTGCTGCCGGTGCAGGACGTCAGCACGGCGCCGGACGAGGTCGAGCTGGGCGGGGCCGGGCAGGGGCTGCGCTGGCGGGTCCGGCACGCCTTCTCCGACGCCTGGCACACCCGGGTGCTGCTGCAGGGCGAGCGGCCGGGGGTGGCGGTGGAGTCGCTGGTGTGGCGGCTGGGGACCGACCGGGCGGCCTGGTGCTGGGGCTCGGGGGTGCACGGGCTGCTGGCGGTGCTCGGCCCGGAGCCGGAGCTGCTGGTGACCCGCCCGCTGCGTGCCACCCTGCGGACCGGCGGCGAGCTCGGCCCGCTGCAGCCCGGCCCCGACGGCACCACCGTCACCCTGCGGACGCGGTGGGAGACCCGGGCGGAGGTGGCCGGCGCCCTGCCGGCGTGGCTGCCCGTGCTGGAGCGCCGGCTCGAGGACCCGCTGGAGCTGGAGCACCCCGACGCCGGCATCGTGCACCCCGAGGAGCTGGAGGTCTCCTCGACGGGACCGCTGACCCAGCTGGTGGCCAGCCGTCCCGGCTGCTGGCCGGTGAGCCTGCACGGCCCCGAGGGGGAGACCGTGCTCGAGCCGTGCTGGGCCTCCGACGTGGAGGAGGTGGTGGCCGCCCGCGCGGCCGAGCTGGTCCGCGAGGCGCCCCGGCGGCAGGGCGTGCCGGTGCTGACCGATCCCGCCTCGGTGCTGGTGCTGGCCCGCGGTGGGGTGGGGGCCGAGCGGGACGAGGCGGTCGCCCGCGCGCTGGCCGAGCCGGCCGGCGCCGGCTCGCCGTGGTCGGTGCTGCTGGCGGTCGAGGAGCACCAGCGCTCGGGCGCCGCGGAGCACCTGGCCCGGGCGGTGCAGCTGCTGCCGGAGCTCACCCGAGGGGCGGGCGCACCCACGGCCGCGATGGCGGTGCTGGTCGCCCTGGCCACCTCCGGCGCGGACCCGTCGCCGGCCGCGGCCGCGCTGGCCCGGACGGCCGGGTCGGCGGACACGGAGCTGCTGCTGGAGCTGGAGCTGCTGGGTGGCCGGCTCGGGCCGGCGTCGACCCGGACGGCCGCCGCGCTGGTCGACCGCCTCGGGGCGGGGCTGCCCGGCGGCCCGCTCGCGGTCGACCCGCGCACGACGGCCCGCGAGGTCACGCTGCTGCGCTGGCTGCCCGACGAGGCGGCGCGCGCCCTGGATGGGCGGCTGCTGGGCGGGTCCTCGCTGTCGGAGCTGGTGCAGCGCACCGAGCGCCGGCTGCTGGCCGGCGACCCCTCGACGGAGGCGCTGGCCTGGCTGGGCACCACCGTGCTGGACCGGTGACCCGCCGCTCGTCGTCGCGGGGGTGCGATGCTGGGGCGGTGCCGCCCACCTCCACGTCCCCCGTCCTCGCGGGCCACGCCGTGCACCTGCTCGAGTCGCCCGGCGAGGGGCCGCTGGTGCTGTTCACCGGCGGTGCCGGGATCGTCGCCGACTACTGGACGGCCGTCACCGAGCTGCTGCCCGGCGTGCACTGGGCCGCGCTGGACCGGCCGGGCCTGGGCGGCACCCCCTGGCCGGGGACGCTGCCCACGCTGGCCGAGAGCGTGACGCTGCTGGCGGAGGTCGTCCGCACCCTGGGAGCGCCGGCGGTGCTGGTCGCCCAGTCGATGGCGGGCTACCACGTCGAGGCCCTGGCCCGCCGGCACCCCGAGCTGGTCGCCGGGCTGGTGCTGGTCGACTCCAGCGTCAGCTTCTACACCTCGCCGCCGCGGGAGCTCCCGGTGGCGCTGCCGAGGACGGTGCACCGGCTCGCCCGGCGGCGGGCGCTGCGGGCGCTCGGCGGGCTGCTGCACCAGGTGGGGGCCTCGACCCTGGTCCGCGACCCCGCGCAGGTGCTGCGGACCCCCGCCCTGCGCCACCCCTACACCGACGCGGACGCGCTGGCGGCGGTGGTGGCCGAGTACTGCAGCTGGAGCGGTCAGGGCTGGGACCTGCTCGGCGTCCGCTCCGCCCACCCGTTCCCCGACGTGCCCGTCGTGGTGCTCAGCGCCAGCTCGACCGGCGGGCGGGACTGGCTGGCCAAGCAGCACCGGCTGGCCCGGATGCTGCATGCCCGCCAGGTGGTCACCGACGAGGGCAAGCACCTGCTGATGATCGACCAGCCCGAGATGGTCGCCGAGGCGGTCGAGTCGGTGCGCCGGCAGGTGGCACGGGGCTGAGTCCCGCCCGGGGGCAGCAGCGCCACCGCCGGGGGAGCAGCGGGGCCAGGGGGAGCTGCGCGGGCGGGTTGTGGCCGGCGCGCGACGGCGTGCCAGAGTGTCCTCGAACCACGTCCACCGAGGAGGACCATGCCCCAGGCAGCTGCCTACGCCACCCCGTCCGCCGGCGCCCCCTTCGCCGCCACCACCATCACCCGCCGCGAGCCCGGTCCCACCGAGGTGCTGGTCGACATCGCCTGGGCCGGCATCTGCCACTCCGACATCCACACCGCGCGCGAGGAGTGGGGGAAGGCGCACTTCCCGCTGGTGCCCGGGCACGAGATCGCCGGCACCGTCGCCCAGGTGGGCCCGGAGGTGACCAAGTTCGCCGTGGGAGACCGCATCGGCGTGGGCGTCTTCGTGGACTCCTGCCGCGAGTGCCCCGAGTGCCGCAGCGGGAACGAGCAGTACTGCAGCGGCGGCGGCATGGTCGGCACCTACAACGCGAAGGGCCGCGACGGTCGCTGGAACGACGGCGGCTACTCCACCGCCATCACCGTCGAGCAGGACTACGCCCTGCGGATCCCCGAGGGCATCGACCTGGCCGAGGCCGCGCCGCTGCTGTGCGCCGGGATCACCCTGTACTCCCCGCTGCGGCACTGGGGCGCCGGCCCGGGCAAGAAGGTCGCGATCGTCGGCATGGGCGGCCTGGGCCACATGGGCGTCAAGCTCGCCGCCGCCATGGGGGCCGAGGTCACCGTGCTGAGCCAGACGCTGTCCAAGAAGGAGGACGGCGAGCGCTTCGGGGCCACCCACTACCACGCCACCAGCGACCCCGAGACGTTCCGCGCCCTGGCCCGGTCCTTCGACCTCATCATCAGCACCGTCTCCGCCGACCTCGACATGAACGCCTTCCTGGGACTGCTCAAGGTCGACGGCACCCTGGTCAACGTCGGGCTGCCGGAGAACCCGCTCAGCGTCCGGGCCGGCGCGCTGGCCGGGGCCCGGCGCAGCCTCGCGGGATCCAACATCGGCGGGATCGCCGAGACCCAGGAGATGCTCGACTTCTGCGCCGAGCACGGCCTGGGCGCCACGGTCGAGAAGATCAGCGGCGACGAGATCACCGCGGCCTACGACCGGGTCGTGGCCAGCGACGTCCGCTACCGGTTCGTGATCGACACCAGCACCTTCCCCGCGGTGTCCTGAGACCGGCGCACACCCACGTCCTGGTGCTGCCCGGCGGCGGCTGGGCGCACCTGGCCCCGCACGAGACCGAGCCCGTGGCCGCCCTGGCTGCACGGGCTCGGTCTGGGCGCGGGCGTGCTCCGCTACCCGGTCAGGACCCGGCACCCCGGGCGGGACGACAGACCACCCTCCTCCGCACCCGGGTACGCCGCCAGCCACCGCGACCACCGCTCCGAGCTCACCGGCTCCGCACAGACGTCGCAGGCTCTTCGCCGTGTGACGGAACCTCCTCACCCGAGCCAGGCGCCAGCCCGGCACGCGGGACGACCAGCGTCAGCCGACCCGGTCCACGTCGCCGCCCTGCGCCCGTCCCGCCGCCAGCTGGTGCAGCAGCGCCGCCGCACCCGGGTGCCGCTCGGCGATCTCCGCGGCGATCTGCACCCACTCCTCGGCCGGTGCCACGCTGAGCAGCTGCTGCTGCAGGGCCGCGGGCTCGGTCGTCGGCGCGGTGGTCGCCCAGGAGTCCTGCGAGGCGGCGATCCGCGCGACCTCCTCCGCGGCCTGCGCGGGCGACGTCCGGCCCGCGGCGACGTCGGCGGCGAGCCGGCGCAGCTGGACCAGGCGGGCGTGGGCGAGCGGGCTGCCGATCTTGACCCGTCGTCCGGCGACCAGGTGGGACAGCATCGGGGTGGACAGACCGAGCACCCGGGCGACCGCCGTCTGGTTGATCCCCAGCGTGTCGCAGATCCCGGCGACCAGGCTGGCCAGCGGCTCGCCGTACAGCTCCTCCTGGCGTCGGCGGTTGGCCGCCTGCTCCGACATGCTGTCCCCGTCCCCGACCAGTATTGACAATCGGAAACAATGGCTGTTTCCTATCGGACAGTAGCCCATTCGACCCGAGGATGACCACCGTGCGACGTCCCGCTGCTGCCGCCCTCTCGCTGATCGTCACCACCGCCGTGCTGCTGCTCCCGGCGGCACCCGCGCACGCCGACGAGCCCGGCCGGCTGCTGCTGGTGATGGACTCCTCGGGCTCCATGGCCGAGCCCGCCGGCGACGGCCGCACCAAGATCGAAGCCGCCAAGACCGCCCTCGGCGAGGTGATCGACACCCTCCCCGACGACGCCGAGGTGGGGATGCGGGTGTACGGCTCGGAGGTCTTCGACCGCTCCGACCCCGGGGCCTGCGAGGACAGCCGGCTGGCGGTGGAGATCGGCACCGACAACCGCGAGGAGCTGCGGGCGGAGGTCGAGCGCTACCAGCCCTACGGCGAGACGCCGATCGCCTACGCCCTGGAGCGGGCGGCCGAGGACGTCGGCGACAGCGGTCAGCGCTCCATCCTGCTGGTCTCCGACGGCGAGGAGACCTGCGTCCCCGACCCCTGCCCGGTGGCCGAGCGGATCGCCGCCGCGGGGATCGACCTGCGGATCGACGTGGTCGGCCTGCGGGTCGGCGGCAAGGCCCGTGAACAGCTGACCTGCATCGCCGACCGCGGCCGCGGCACCTACTACGACGCCGAGGACACCGACGAGCTCACCCAGACCCTCCGCCAGGTGCAGGAACGGGCGGTGGACGAGCTGGAGGTCAACGGCCGGCCGGTGCAGGGCACGGTGCAGGCGGCCGACGCCCCGGCGATCGGGCCGGGCAGCTGGGTGGACGAGGCGGGCGAGGGTGAGGAGCCGCGGCACTACCGGATCGAGCGGCGGATCCCCGGTTCGACGCTGTGGGCGGGGGTGTTCATGCGCCCGGAGACGGGGACGACCCAGCTCGACGTCGACCTGCTGACCACCGCCGGTGAGCGCTGCGGGTCGGGCACCGCCCAGGTGCTCACCAGGTACGGCGGCGAGCGGGGGTGGCTGCTTGCCGACGCCCTGGCGTCCGAGGACGACGAGGAGTGCGCCGAGGGGGACCTGCTGCTGCGCGTGGCCCACTCCGGGTTCGGTGACCCGGTGTCCGGCCAGCCCTACCAGCTGGTCGTGGTCGAGGAGCCGCCGGCGGAGCAGACCGGCGCCCGGGCCGACGACCGGCCGGCCTGGCGGGACCTCGGCGAGGGCCCGCGGCAGCAGGTGCAGGGCGGCAGCTCGATGGACGACGCCCCCGAGGTGGGCGAGGGCACCGTCACCGCGGACATCGTCCCCGGGGAGATCCAGTTCTTCCGGGTGCCGTTGGACTTCGGCCAGCGCCTGCAGGCCCGGGCCGTGCTGCCCGAGGCGACCGACTACGCCCCTGGGCACCGCTTCCTCCACGTCCAGGTGCTCAGCCCGGTGGCCGGGGACGCCGACGAGGGCGGTCCCACCGACCCGCCGGACGGCCAGACCGGCGCGGTGAGCGGCGGCGGAGCAGCTCAGGCGTCGGCCGGCACGCCGACCGTGCTCTGGGCCAACCGCAGCAGCGTCCTCACCGAGAACGCCGCGCTCGCGGGGGACTACCTGGTGGCGGTGTCCTACACCGACGACGACAACCGGCCCACCAGGGAGCAACGACCCCTCGAGCTGCAGCTGGGGGTGTTCGGCGAGGCCGGGGACGGCGCGCCGACCTACCGCTCCAGCGACCCGACGCCCACGCCCTCGGCCTCGGCCACACCGTCCACCCCGTCGGCGCCCGCACCGTCCGAGCCGGCGCCGAGCAGCACCACGGCGGCCGACCAGGACCAGCCCGACGAGCCGGACCAGGACGGACCGGGGCGTGGCTGGCTGCTCGGCGGCGCCGCTGCGGGAGTCGTGCTCTTCGGCGGTCTCGGGGTGCTGACCTGGCGGTTGCTCCGGCGCGGCTGACCGTGCCGTCCGGCGCACCGGGCGGTCAGCGCAGCAGGGCGAGGAGCAGCAGCACCGCGGACAGCCCGGCCAGCACGAAGCTCACCACCATCACCCCGCGCAGCAGCTGCCGCCGGACCGCCGGTCGGCCCTGGTCGGGTGGGGTCGGCCCGGCCGGTCGCTGGTCGACCACGCCCGGCTGCGTCGCGTCGGGGTGCTGGGTCGGGCCCGGGTCGTCGGGCTCCTCCAGCTCGGCGACCTGGTCGAACACCTCGGGTGGATCGGGCCACTGCTGCCAGACCGGGCCGGCCGGCAGCAGACGTCGCCGCCGCAGCTCCTCCCGGGCGTCCGCGGCCGAGGACGGCCGCCGGGCCGGGTCGTCGCTGCTGAGCCACTGCAGGAAGGGCCAGAGCCCACCGGCACCCGGTGCCGCTCCGGGCTGGTCGCCCGGCAGCTGGCCGGGCGGCAGCCCGGTGAGCAGGCAGCGCCCCAGGACGCCGACGGCGAACAGGTCCTGCCGCGGGTCGGGCTCGGCACCGCGCGCCTGCTCGGGTGCCATGAACCCCAAGGTGCCCAGCGACTGCCCGACGACGGTGCACCGAGGTTCTCCCACCACGGCGGCGATGCCGAAGTCGCCGATCCGCACGCAGGGCCAACCGGTGCCGGTCGGCTCGAGCAGCACGTTGGCCGGCTTGAGGTCGCGGTGCACCACCCCGTGCCGGTGGATCTCGGCCAGGCCGTCGAGCAGCTGGTCCACCAGCACCGCCACGTACGGCTCCGGCAGCGGCCCGTGGTCGCGGGACAGCGTCTGCAGCGAGCCACCCCGGACCAGCGGCATCGACATCACCACGTGGTCGTCGTCGGCGGACCATCCCTGCGGGCTGACGACGTGGCGGTGGTGCACCCGCAGGCCCTGCTCGCGGACGAACCGCAGCACCGCCGACGCCTCGGACCCGCGCAGGACCTTCGCGGCCACGTCCACCCCGAGCTTGTGGTCGCGGGCCAGCCACACCGTGCCCATCCCGCCCTCGGCGATCACCCGCCGCAGCTCGTAGCGCGACGGTACGGCCTCGACCATGGCAGCAGACTAGTGTCCCCGTCCCGGCACCGGCCGTCGTCGCGCGCCGGTCACGTCCTGGCCGCAAGGCTGCCCGGCGTCGTCGTCATGCACGTCGCGCAGCGGCAGGCACTCGAGGAGCCAGCGACGTCCGTCACCCGCCCCGTCATCGACACCAGCACCTTCCGCGTGGTCTCCTCATCCGGTGGAGACCCATGTCCTGGTGCTGCCCGGCGGCGGCTACGCCCACCTGGCCCCGCACGAGGCCGAGCCCGTCGCCGGGTGGCTGCACACGCTCGGGCTGGCCGCCAGCGTGCTGCGCTACCCGGTCAGGACCCGGCACCCCGGGCCGTTGCAGGCGGTCCGCCGGGCCGTCGCCGACGCCCGTCGGGCGGGCGCGACCCGGGTGGGGGTGCTGGGGTTCTCCGCCGGCGGGCACGCCGCCGGCATGGCGGCCTACGCGCCGGGAGCAGCGGCCGGGGAGCGTCCCGACTTCGCGCTGCTCTGCTACCCGGTGGTCTCGATGGTCACCGACACCCACGCCGGCTCGCGGCAGGAGCTGCTCGGCGCCGACGCCGACGAGGAGCTGCGGGCGGCGACCAGCCTGGAGCGGCTGGTCACCGCCGACGCCCCGCCGACGTTCGTCTGGCACACCGCCGCCGACGAGCTCGTCCCGGTGGAGCACAGCTACCGGCTGGCCGGGGCACTGGCCGCGGCCGGCGTGCCGCACGAGCTGCACGTCTTCCCCGACGGCGTCCACGGCTTCGGCCTGGCCGGGGGCGAGCCGGGCGCCGGGAGCTGGACCGCGCTGGCCGCCGACTGGCTGACGCGCCTGCACTGAGCGGGACTGCCCTCCTCAGCGGCGGCCGGCTCCCCGGGGCAGTGCGTCGTGCAGCCGCTCGGGCGCGTGGCGGCGGAGGGCATGAACGATCTCGTCGGGCTCGAGGCTCAGGTTCCACAGCGGTACCTGGTGGGACTCCGGCCTGCTCCCGGCGCGTCGGGCGAACCCGGCCTGGGCGCCGTCGACCACGACCAGCCGCGGCCGGGGCGCCGGCCACAGCCGTGGACCCGGCCGGAGCCGGAGGCTGTGCACGTCGTCCCAGGGGAGCCGTCGTCCGGAGGCCGTGCTGATCCCGTGCCCGTCGATGCGCAGCACGAGGGCCCGTCCCCGGTTCCGTGCTCGTTCGTCCAGCGCCGTCCAGACCCCGTAGCCGCCCAGGGTGATGGCCCACACCAGCCCCATCGGCCGTACCTCCCCCCAGAGGGAGGCCACGACGAGCGCGAGGGCGAAGAGAGAGGTCGCCGTCAGGCTGACGACCCACCCCCGCGTCGGGCGGGTGCGGATCTCGACGACGTCCTCCACGTGGTCAGGCTAGGGGGCCGTCAGGGCACGGTGGTGGAGAACGGCTCGACCGTCCGCGCGGACGCCGGCGGGAGCCGGCCGATCACGTCAGTGCTGGACCGCCTTCTCCGCGCCGGCGCCGGTGAGGGAGCGGACCTGGAGCTCGGTGTAGCGGTCCTCACCCGCCTCGCGACCACCGAGCAGGGTGCCGAGGTAGCCGCAGAGGAACCCGATCGGGATGGAGACCAGACCGGGGTTGTTCAGCGGGAACCAGGCGAAGTCGACCGAGGGGATCAGCGAGCGCGGGCCACCGGAGACCACGGGGGAGAACAGCACCAGCCCGACCGAGGCGATCAGCCCGCCGTAGATGCTCCAGCAGGCGCCCCGGGTGTTGAAGCGGCGCCAGAACAGGTTGTAGATCAGCGTCGGCAGGTTCGCCGAGGCCGCCGTGGCGAAGGCGAGGGCGACCAGGAAGGCGATGTTGAGGCTCTGCGCGGGGATGGCCAGCGCGATGGCCACGACCCCGATGACGATCGCGGCCACGCGGGCGGTGCGGACCTCCTGCTTCTCCGTCACCTGGCCCTTCTTCCAGACGGTGGCGTACAGGTCGTGGGCCACCGACGTGGCCGAGGTCAGCGTCAGCCCGGCCACCACCGCGAGGATGGTGGCGAAGGCCACCGCGGAGATCAGCGCCAGCAGCACCGACCCGCCCAGGCTGCCCTCCCCGCCGCCGACCGCCTCGGCGAGCAGCGGCGAGGCCACGTTGCCGGCCGAGGTCGCCACCGGCGAGCCCTGACCGGTCTCCACCAGCGCCGCGGCGCCGAAGCCCAGCACCAGGGTCATCAGGTAGAAGCTGCCGATCAGCCCGATGGCCCACAGCACCGACTTGCGGGCCGCCTTCGCCGTCGGGGTGGTGTAGAAGCGGATCAGGATGTGCGGCAGCCCGGCGGTGCCGAGCACGAGGGCCAGCCCGAGGGAGAGGAAGTCGAACTGGCCGACGAGGTCGCGGCCGTACAGCTGGCCGGGCTGCAGGAAGGCCTCGCCCTTGCCCGAGCGCTCCGCCGCCGCACCCAGCAGCGCGGACAGGTTGAAGCCGAACTTCGCCAGCACCAGCAGGCTGATCAGCAGCGAGCCGACCATCAGCAGCACGGCCTTGACGATCTGCACCCAGGTGGTGCCCTTCATGCCGCCGAAGGTGACGTAGATGATCATCAGCAGACCGACGACGGCGATCACGGTGTTCTTCAGGGCCGGCGAGTCCACGCCCAGCAGCAGCGACACCAGGCTGCCCGCGCCGACCATCTGGGCCAGCAGGTAGAAGATCGACACCACGATGGTCGACAGCGCGGCGGCGCTGCGCACCGGCACCTGCTTCATCCGGTAGGCGAGCTGGTCGGCCATGGTGTAGCGCCCGGAGTTGCGCAGCAGCTCGGCCACCAGCAGCAGGGCGACCAGCCAGGCGACCAGGAAGCCGATGGAGTAGAGGAAGCCGTCGTAGCCGTAGAGCGCGATCGAGCCCGAGATCCCCAGGAACGAGGCGGCCGACATGTAGTCCCCGCCGATGGCCAGCCCGTTCTGGAACCCCGAGAAGCTGCGTCCGCCGGCGTAGTAGTCGGCGGCGGAGCGGTTCTGCCGCGAGGCCCAGATGGTGATGCCCAGCGTCAGCGCCACCACCGCCAGGAAGAGGACGACGATCAGGACCTGGTTGTTCACCGCCGGACCTCCCTGCCGGTGCCGCCGTCGGACTCGAACTCCTGGTTGAGCTGCTCGGCCAGCGGGTCGAGCCGGCGGGTGGAGTAGCGGGCGTAGAGCACCGCGATGCCGAAGGTCGAGACGAACTGCAGCAGGCCGAACACCACCGCCACGTTGACGTGGCCGACCACCTGCTGGTTCATGAACCCGCGGGCCCAGTTGTTGCAGGCCACGTACAGCACGTACCAGGCCATGAAGGTGATGGTGGCCGGGACCACGAAGCGCAGGTAGCGCCGTCGCAGCTCGGTGAACTCGGGGCGGGCGGCCAGCGCGGCGTAGCGCTCGCCGGTCCCGGGCAGGGGATCGCTCATGGTGCCTCCAGATCGTCGTCGACCGAATCAGCACGGAGACCGCGGGGGTCCGTGATCACAGTAGTGCGACGTGAGTCACACCGGCAGCACCGCCCCGCCCTGGTGGCGCGCGTCGGACCCTCCTACGGTCGGAGCATGCGAGCAGCTCCCAGCGCGACGACCCGCGGACCGCGTCGGCCCCGCCGGGGTGGTCGCTGATGGGCGCCGGGCACACGCACGGCCCGCCCGGCCACGCCGGCGGCCGGCACCGGGGTCGGCTGGCGCTCGCGCTCGTGCTGGCGGCCGGGTTCTGGGTGGTGGAGGCGGTGACCGGCGTGCTGACCGGCTCGCTCGCGCTGCTCTCCGACGCCGGTCACATGGCCGGGGACGTGCTGGTGCTGGCCGTCGCGCTGGTGGCCACCCGCATCGCCACGCGGACCGACCGCAGCGGTCGGCGCAGCTTCGGCTCCTACCGGGTGGAGGTCTTCGCCTCCGGCCTGGCCGTGCTGGTGATGCTCGGCGTCGCGGTCGCCATCGCGGTGGAGGCGGTGGGCCGGATCGGCCACCCGCCCCCGCTCGCCGCGTCGCCCGTGCTGGCCGTGGGCGTGCTCGTGCTGGCGGTCAACGTGGTCGCCCTGCTGCTGCTGCGCGCCGGCGCGCGGGAGAGCCTCAACGTCAAGGGCGCCTACCTGGAGGTGGCCGCGGACGCCGTCGGCTCCGTCGGGGTGGTGGTGGCCGGCGCGCTGGTGCTGCTGACCGGCGACCCCCGCTGGGACGTCGGCATCGGGCTCGCCCTGGCGGTCTTCGTCGCCGTGCGGGCGGTGCTGCTGGCCCGGGAGGTGCTGTCGGTGCTGGCCCAGCACACGCCCGCCGGCCTCGACCCCGAGGAGGTGCGCACCGCGCTGGCCGCGCTGCCGGGCGTGGTCGACGTGCACGACCTGCACCTGTGGACGCTGACCTCGGGGATGGACGTCGCCACCGTGCACCTGGTGGCCGCCGCCGGCGCCGACACCCACGCCGTGCTGGACGCCGCCGGCGAGCTGATGCGTGACCGCTTCGGCGTCGAGCACGCGACCGTGCAGATCGACCCGGTGGACCACTCGGGCTGCCAGCAGCTGCGCTGGTGAGCCCTCAGGAGCGGCCCAGGCTCTCCCGGCGGTCGGCGTCGTCGCTCTCGCGGTAGTCGAACTCGGCCGGGTCGACGTCGATCTCCATCAGCAGCCGGTCCACCTTGGCCTCGAGCCGGTCGTCGCCCTCGCGGGACTGCGACGAGCCCCAGAAGTAGAACAGCGCGAGCCCGGCGGCCTGCCAGACCAGCTGCAGGAACTCCGACTGCCAGTTCTCCATCGTCGAGGCGCCGAACTGCACGGCGAACTCCGACCAGGAGAAGGGCCGGCCGTGCTGCTCGGCCTCGTTGCGCACCACCAGCATCTGGAAGACGAACTGCCCGACCCAGGAGAAGAGGAACAGGGCGGCCGTCACGAGGCCGAAGGAGTAGGCCTTGTGCCACGGCGGGCGGGCCTTGCGGTGGGTGCGGCGCTGGTCGGTCACCATGGCGTCCTCGTCCTCCTCCCTCCGGTGGGCACCGTGCCGCACCGGCTCGATGACGTCAGAAGGTACTCGCGGCCACCGGAGGGGAGAATCGGGGTGTGCCGCCTCCCGATCCGTCCCGCCCCGGTGTGCTGCACCTGGACCTGGACGCCTTCTTCGCCGCGGTCGAGCAGCGGGACAAGCCGTCGCTGCGGGGCAAGCCGGTGGTGGTGGGTGGCGTCGGCGGACGCGGGGTGGTGGCCACCGCCTCCTACGAGGCCCGGGTCTTCGGGATCGGCTCGGCCATGCCGACCGGGCAGGCCCGGCGGCTGTGCCCGAACGCCGCCTACCTCGCCGGGCGGTTCGAGGCCTACCGGCGGGTGTCGTCGCAGGTGATGGGGCTGGCGCGCGAGCTGTCCCCGCTGGTGGAGCCGGTGTCCCTGGACGAGGCCTACGTCGACCTGTCGGGGCGGGGTGACGGGCGGGTGTGGGACGTGGCCGCGGTCACCGAGGTGGCCGAGCGGTTCCGCGCCGACGTCAAGGCCCTCACCGGGCTCACCGTCTCGGTGGGCGCGGGCGGCAGCAAGCTGGTGGCCAAGATCGCCTCCGACCTGCGCAAGCCGGACGCGCTGGTGGTGGTGCCGCCCGCCGAGCAGGCCGAGCTGCTGGCCCCGCTGCCGGTGCAGCGCATCCCCGGGGTCGGCTCGGTCAGCGCGGAGCGGCTGCGGCGCCACGGCTTCACCACCATCGGCGAGCTGGCCCGGGCGGGGGAGTCGGAGCTGGTGCGGCTGCTGGGTCGGGCGCACGGCAGCGGGCTGTGGGCGCTGTCGCGGGGGATCGACCCCCGTCCGGTGGTGAGCGAGCGGGAGGCCAAGTCGGTCTCGGCGGAGGAGACCTTCGGGGTCGACCTCACCGACCGGCGCGACCTGGAGCACCGGGCCGCGCGGCTGGCCGAGCGCGTCACCTCGCGGCTGCGGGCCCAGGGCCTGGCCGGGCGGACGGTGACGATCAAGGTCCGCCGCTACGACTTCCAGACCGCCAACCGCTCCCGCACCCTGCAGCACGCCACCTCCACCTCCCGCGAGGTGGCCCGCCACGCCCGCGAGCTGCTGTCCGGCATCGACGTGTCCGACGGCATCCGGCTGCTCGGCGTCGGGGTGTCGGGGCTGACCGGGTACGCCCAGGCGGACCTGCTCTCCGACGCCGACGAGCCGGAGGTGGCCGAGCTGGTGGAGGAGGAGCCTGAGGAGGAGGCGCCGGAGCCCTCCGCCGGCTGGCGGCCCGGCCAGGACGTCGAGCACGACGACCACGGGCCGGGCTGGGTGCAGGGCAGCGGCACCGGACGGGTCACCGTCCGCTTCGAGGGCCCGCACACCCCGCCCGGGCGGATCCGCACCTTCGCCGACGACGACCCGGCGCTGCGCCCGGCCGACCCGCCGGTCTACGACCCGCGGGCCTGACCGGGCGCGGGCGCCTCAGGAGCGGACCAGGCGCGCGATGGCGTCGGAGGCCTCGGTGATCTTGGTCTCGGCCTCCTCGCCGCCGGCGCGGGCGGCGTCGACCACGCAGTGGCGCAGGTGGTCCTCCAGCAGCCCGAGGGCGACGCCCTCCAGGGCCCGGGTCATCGCCGAGATCTGGGTCAGCACGTCGATGCAGTACTGCTCCTCGTCCACCATCCGGTGGATGCCGCGGGCCTGGCCCTCGATCCGCTTGAGCCGGGCGAGGTAGCGGGCCTTGTCGCTGATGTAGCCGTGGTGGGTCCCGTGGTCGTGCCCGGCGTGCTCGGTGCTGGGCACGGCGGGCTCGCCGCTGGCGGGGCTGGCGGTGTCGGTCATGGTCTCCTCCTGGTCGGTGCCGGGTGGGGTCGTGGGCGTGGTGGTCACTGCTGGGCCCGCGAGCGGAAGGTGCGCAGCCGCAGGCTGTTGGTGACCACCAGCACGCTGGACAGGGCCATCGCGGCACCGGCCAGCATGGGGTTGAGCAGGCCGAGGGCGGCCAGCGGGATCGCGGCCACGTTGTAGCCGAAGGCCCAGAACAGGTTGCTGCGGATGGTGGCCAGGGTCCGCCGCGACAGCCGGACGGCGTCGGCCACGGAGCGCAGGTCGCCGCGGACGACGGTGATGTCGGCGGCCTCGATGGCGACGTCGGTGCCGGTGCCCATGGCCAGGCCCAGGTCGGCCTGGGCCAGGGCGGGCGCGTCGTTGACCCCGTCGCCGACCATGGCCACCACCCGGCCCTGGGCCTGCAGCCGGCGCACGGTCTCGACCTTGTCGGCGGGCATCACCTCGGCGACCACCTCTGCGATGCCGACCTCGGCCGCCACCCGGCGGGCGACGGCGCTGTGGTCGCCGGTCAGCAGCACCGGGGTGAGCCCGAGGCCGACGAGCTGGCGGACGGCCTCGGCGCTGGTGGGCTTCACCGTGTCGGCCACGGTCAGCAGCCCGCGGACGGCCCCGTCCCAGGCGACCAGGACGGCGGTCCGGCCGGCCTCCTCGGCCTCGCGCCGGGCGACGTCGAGCGCCGGCTCGGCCGGGACGCCGGCCTGGTCGAGCAGCCCGCTGCGCCCGACCAGCACGGTGCGGCCCCCGACGCGGCCGCGGACCCCGAGCCCGCCCACCTCGTCGACGTCCTGCACCGGGGGCAGGACGCCCAGCCGGTCGCGGGCCCCGGCGGCGACGGCCCGCCCGATGGGGTGCGTGGTGGCGTCCTCCACCGCGCCGGCGAGCCGCAGCAGCTCCTCGGCGGTGGTGCTGCCGAGCGGGACGACGTCGACCAGGCTCATCCGGCCGGTGGTCACGGTTCCGGTCTTGTCCAGCACCACGGTGTCCACCCGGCGGCTGGACTCGAGCACCTCCGGGCCCTTGATCAGCACGCCGAGCTGCGCCCCGCGGCCGGTGCCCACCAGCAGCGCGGTGGGGGTGGCGAGGCCGAGCGCGCAGGGGCAGGCGATGATCAGCACCGCCACGGCGGCGGTGAAGGCCGCCTCCAGCGGGTACCCGGCGCCGATCCAGGCGCCGAGGGTGGCCACGGCGACGGCCACCACCACGGGCACGAAGACGGCCGAGACCCGGTCGGCCAGCCGCTGCACCTGCGCCTTGCCGGACTGGGCGTCCTCCACCAGCCGGGCCATCTGGGCCAGCTGGGTGTCCGCGCCGACACGGGTGGCCCGCACGACGAGCCGGCCGCCGACGTTGACGCAGGCGCCGACCACGGCGTCGCCCTCGCCGACCTCGACGGGCACGGACTCCCCGGTCAGCAGGCTCACGTCGAGCGCGGAGCGTCCGGAGACGACGACGCCGTCGGTGGCGACCTTCTCGCCGGGACGGACCACGAACTCCTCGCCCACGCCCAGCTGCTCCACCGGCACGGAGGTCTCGACCCCGTCCCGCAGCACGGCGACGTCCTTGGCCCCGAGGTCGAGCAGGGCCCGCAGGGCGTCCCCGGCGCGGCGGCGGGAGCGCTTCTCCAGGTAGCGGCCCAGCAGCACGAAGGCGGTCACCCCGGCCGCGACCTCGAGGTAGAGGTTGGCGGTGCCGTCGGTGCGGCTGATGGTCAGCTCGAAGCCGTGCCGCATCCCCGGCATCCCGGCCTCGCCGAGGAACAGCGCGTAGAGCGACCAGAGCAGGGCCGCCCCGGTGCCGATCGAGATCAGCGTGTCCATGGTGGCGCTGCCGTGACGCAGGTTGAGCCAGGCGGCGCGGTGGAACGGCCAGGCGCCCCAGACCACGACCGGGGCGGCGAGGGCCAGCGAGGCCCACTGCCAGTAGGTGAACTGCCAGGCCGGGACCATGGCCAGCGCGATCACCGGGACGGCGAGCACGAGCGAGCCGAGGGTGCGCTGCCGCAGCGTCGCCAGCTCGCGGTCGGCGGCGGTCTCCGGCGGCGCGGCGTCCTCGCGCGGCCGGGGGAGGCTGGCGGTGTAGCCGGTGCGGGCCACCTCCTCGACCAGCAGCTGGGGGTCCAGCGGGCTGTCGGCGGTGACGGTGGCGCGCTCGGTGGCGTAGTTGACGGTGGCGGTCACGCCGTCCAGGCGGTTGAGCCGCTTCTCGATGCGGGAGGCGCAGGAGGCGCAGGTCATCCCGCCGATCTCCAGCTCCACCCGGGTGGTCGTCGTGCTCATCGGGCCTCCACCACCAGCGGGGCGGTGACCACCCGGTCGTCGACGCGGAGGTCGAGGTAGAGCAGGTAGCGGCCCGGGGTCGGCGCCTCCGCGGCGAAGACGACCTCGGGGCCGGAGGTGGCCTCCGCCGAGCTCGGCCCGGCACCGAGGGGGTGGACGTGCAGGTAGGCCAGGTCGCCCTCGCGGAGCGCCACCAGGTGCCCGAAGGCCCCGAGGTGCGGCTGCAGCGTGGTGACCGGGCGGCCGTCGCGCTCGACGGTGAAGGTGAGCTCGGAGCTGCGGGCGGCCCGCAGCTCGCCGGCGACGGTGACGGTGAGGCCGTCCACCTCGACGCTGCGCGTCTGGGGGCGGTCGGTGACCGGCTCCAGCTCGCCGGCGACCTCCACGGTGCTGGTCAGCGTGACCTGCTCTCCGCCGGCGGGGACGAAGTCGGCGTAGACCCGGTGGCTGCCGGCCTGCTGCCAGCGCCAGGGCAGCGACCAGGTGCCCTCGCCGTCGTGGCGGGGGTGGACGTGGCGGAAGCCCTCGCCGTCGGAGCGGACCACCACCAGGTGCAGCTCCTTCTCGTGGGAGACCTCGTAGTCGGTGACCGGGTGGCCCTGGCCGTCGACCAGCCGCAGGCTCAGCTGGCCGTCGACGCCGACCTCGGCGGGCGCGTCGAGGGCGGTCAGCCGGTAGCCGTCCTGGCTGACGGTGACGCCGGGGACGTGCCCGGCGCCGGCGCCGTGGCCGTCCTGCTCCCCGGTGTGGTCGTCCCCGGCGTGGTCCTCACCGGCGGTCTCGGTGTGGTCCTCGGTGCCGCCGTGGCCGGGCTCCGCGGCCGGCGGCCGCTCGGCGGCGCGCGACGGCGCGACCACCCGGGCCACGCCGAGGGCGGCGCCGAACACGGCGAGCAGCACCAGCGCGTAGAGCCCGAGCCGCAGCGGCGCCCGCATCAGACCCGGACCGCCTGGTAGCCGGCCTCGTCCACGGCGGCGAGCACGGCGGCGTCGTCGACGTCACCGGCGGCGGCGGAGACCACCAGCACGCCGCTGCCGGAGTCCACCGAGACGACCTCGAGGCCGTCGAGGGCGGTGACCTCCTGGCGGATGGCCTGCTCGCAGTGGCCGCAGCTCATGCCGGTGACCTGGTAGGTGGCGGTGCTCATGGCGTCCTCTCGTCAATACCGGTAGGGGGTACACCCATGTATACCCCCTACCGGTACCGGAGACAACTCGGTCCGCCTCCGCAGGTGCGCTCAGCCCGTCTCCGGGTCCTCGGCCGCGGTCACGGCGCGCCGCCGGGTCGTGAGGTAGAGCCGGTGGGCCGTGACGACGACGGCGAGCCAGCCCACGCCGAGGATCCAGGCCGCCAGCACGTCGGTGAACCAGTGGTGGCCCAGGAACACCCGGCTGAGCCCGATGGTCAGGGCGAACAGCGCGGCCGCCGTCACGGTGAGCACGCGGGCGCGGCGGGTGCGCTGGCGCAGCACCAGCAGGTAGGCGACGACGCCGGCGACCACCAGCGCGTTGAGGGAGTGCCCGGAGGGGAACGAGGGGGAGTGCTCGAAGGGGGGTACCGCGTCGGCCAGCGGCGGCCGGGCCCGGCCCACGAGGTCCTTGCCCGCGACCGTCATCAGCAGGGACCCGGCCGCGGCGGCGGTGATCAGGATGACCGGCGTCCACGACCGGCGCCGGACGGCGAGCGCCACCATGGTCGTGGTGGCCAGCACCGGCATGCCGACCACGCCCCCGACGTCGGTGTAGGCGGTGGCTGCGGCGTCCAGCCAGGGCGAGCGCAGGCCGAGGGCCAGGTCGAGCAGGGGCTGGTCCAGCACGGCCACCCCGTCGGCGGCGGCGACCGCCTCGTAGGTCTCCGAGGCCAGCCACGTGGTGGTCGCGGCGACCGCCGCCCCCACCGCCAGCACCAGCAGCAGGGTCTGGTGCGAGCCCAGCGCCAGGCTGATCCGGTGCACGAGCGCGACCAGCCGCCGTCCCAGCGGGGACTCCCAGCGGGTGAGGTCGCGGCCGCCGAGGTGGCGGTCCTCGTGCACCTCGACGACGTCGCCCTCCGCCGCGGAGCGGGGCGGCTCGGCAGCGGGATCGGACACGGTCGTCGTCCTCCCTCGCCGGGTTCGTCCGACCGGCGCCCGGACCCCGGGTGCGCCCGGGTGAGGTCGTGTACCCAGCCGGTGGCCGCCCAGTCGCTCAGAACCAGGTGGCCACCAGGTCGACCACGCGGTCGCCGCGCAGCACCGGCAGCACCCGCCACTTGTCGAACAGGGTGCAGGGGTGGGAGACGCCCAGCACCACCAGCTCGCCCACGGCCACCTCGGCCTCGTCCCGGAGGTAGAGGTGCTGGTCGTTGAGGGCGAAGCAGGTGCCGCTCGCCGGCCGCTCCCCGCGCGGACCGAGGACGCGCTGCGGGATGGGCAGGTCCAGGTCGAAGGGGACGTCCCGCTTGCCCGCCCCGAGCAGGGCCAGCCCCGGCTCGGGCACCGACAGCGCCTGCGCCCTGACGTCCAGCGCCGGCCGCAGCGACGGCCCACCCGTCATCCGCGCCCACGGGTCGGTGCGGGCGTACATGCCGTGGTCGTGGGTGAGGTAGGCCCCCGAGCGGACGACGCCCTGCACCGGGTGGGCGACGCCGTCCACCTCCAGCGGCTGGGCGAGCACGGCCAGCACCACGTCGAGGTAGGAGCTGCCGCCGACCGAGACCACCGGTGCGACCCCGGCGGGCAGCAGGTCCTCGGCCACCAGCCGGGCGGCGAGGTCGCGCAGGCCGGTGACGAAGCCCGCGATCGCGGCGAGGTCGGACTCCGTGGTGGTGCGGGTCAGGCTGGCCTCGTAGCCCGACGTGCCGCGCAGCGGCAGCCCCTGCTCGGCCGCGGCCCGGGCCAGCGCCACCGCGTCGTCCACCCGCCGCACACCGGTGCGGCCCTGCAGGTGCCCCAGCTCGACCAGCACGCCGAACCGCTCCCGGGCCGCCGGGACGGCGGCCAGCGCCTCGGCCAGCACCGCGACGCCGGCAGGCGAGTCGACGTAGCACCACAGGGTCGAGGAGCCGGCGGCGGTGCGCCGCAGCAGGTCCACCGCGTCGGCGGGGTCGACGAGCTCGTTGGCCAGCAGCACGCCGGGCGAGCCCCAGCCCAGCGCCACCCGGGCCTGCGCCGGGGTGGCGACGGTGGCGCCCCAGGCTCCGGCGTCGAGCTGGGCCTGCAGCAGCGGCGGCGACATGTGGGTCTTCAGGTGCGGGGCCAGCAGCACCCCGGCCTGCTCGCAGGCGGTGGCCATGGTGGCCAGGTTGTGGTCCAGGGCGTCGGCGTCGAGGCAGGCCAGCGGCCAGGACACCGGCAGGTCGTCGAGCCGGGGTGCGGTGGCGCGCACCTGGGCGGCGGTCAGCGGTGCGTCGACCCGCCAGCCCTTGGTGGTGCTCTCCACCACGGCCTCGGGGTGCTGCAGCCGGGTAGGGGTCATCGTGCTGCCTCCTGCGCTGGTCGCCCGGTGGTGGCGGACGGGCTGGTGGGGGACGGGCTGGTGGCGGACGGGCTGGTGGGCCGGATGGCCCGTCCGGGGGTGGCGCCGGTCAGCCGGCCGTCGCGGAGCACCGGGACGCCGCCCACCCAGACGTCGTCCACTCCCTCGGCGAGCTGGCGGGGTGACCGGTAGGTGGCCAGGTCGCGGACCCGCTCGGGGTCGAGCAGCACGACGTCGGCGACCGCCCCCGGCTCGAGGTGGCCACGGGGACCGAGCCGGAAGAGCCGCGCGGCGCGGGCGGAGAGGTGCTCGACCACGTCGCGGGCGTCCCAGCCGCCCAGCTCGTGCAGCCCGAGCGCCACCATGCGGGCGAAGGCGCCCCAGCCGCGGGGGTGCGGCGAGCTGCCGAGGTAGATGGCGTCGGAGCCGCCCAGGTGGCGGGGGCTGTCCAGCAGCGCACGGACGGCCTCGGGGGTGTTGGTGGGCGGCTGCCGGAAGACCACGGTGGCGCGCAGCCGGCTGCTCACCAGCAGCCGCAGCACGGCCTCGGCGGTCGAGCAGCCCAGCCGGTCGGCGACCTCCACCGGCGACAGCCCCTCGGTCCAGGACAGCTCGCCGGGCACGGCCGCCAGCCGGACCCGGGGCCACAGCTCGGTCGAGGCCTCGAGGTGGGCCAGCAGCTCGTCCCGCCGGGCGGTCCCCCCGGCGGCGGGCGCCAGCACCGCCAGGGCGTGGTCCGGGTCGGCGGTGGGGACCCAGCGCGGCAGCGCCACCATGGACAGGATGGAGCAGCCGCTGAGGTAGGGGTAGGAGTCGAAGCTGAGCTCGACCCCGGCCGCGGCCGCGTGGGCCAGAGCCGCCTCGACCTGGCGACGGGGCCCGTGCAGGTGGGAGACGTGGGTGGTCACCCCGGAGGCCAGCGTCAGCTCGACCAGCTCCTGCAGCCCGGCGGTGGCCTGCGCCTCGTAGCCGCGCATGTGGCTGACGTGGGGCAGCCCGGCCGCCGCGACCACCCGGCACAGCGCCAGCAGCTCCTCGCGGGTGGCGGCGGAGGCCGGCGCGTACTCCAGCCCGGTGGAGAGCCCGCAGGCGCCGTCGGCCAGGGCCTGCTCGAGCAGGGCGGCCATCGCGGCCACCTCGCCGGGCGCGGCCTCGCGCTGCTCGGTCCCCATCACCGCCACCCGGATGGTGCCGTGCGGCGCGAGGTAGGCGGTGTTGAGGGCGGTGCGGCCGTCCCAGCTGGCCAGCAGCTCACCGACGCCGCCGCCGGTGAAGGTCGGGTGGGCGCCGTTGATGGCGGCGAAGTACTGCTGCGCCCAGGCCGTGGCGTCGTGCGGGGCGTAGGTCGGGCTGGGGGCCAGCGACACCCCGTCCTGGCCGAGCACCACCGTGGTCACCCCCTGGCGCAGCATGGCCAGCTGCACCTCGGGGTCGAGCACCGCCGCCTCGCCGTGCACGTGCGCGTCGACGAAGCCCGGCAGCGCCCAGCGTCCGCCGCCGTCGACCACCTCCACCGGGCCGGGGTCCTCGCCGGAGGCCAGCACCGCCGCGACCCGGCCCTCGCGGAGCAGCAGGTCACGGGTGGTCGCGGCTCCGGGGAGCAGCACGTCTCGCAGCAGGGTGGGTGGGGGCGTGGCGGGGTGCGCGGAGGTGGTCATCGGGGACCATCCTGGCCGATCCGGGACCAGCGGGGTCGAGGCGCGTGCTCGTCGAGCACGGCGGCGCCGTCCTCCGGCAGACTGGGCCCCGCTCCGTGTCCCGGTCCTGCTCCCGGACGCGGTCACCCGCACACGTCACCACGAGGAGCCCCTGTGTCCGAGACCACCAAGCACGCCGTCCGCACCGAGGACGCCCCGGCGCCCGCGTTCACCTTCTCCCAGGGGGTGCGCCGCGGTGGCCTGCTGCAGGTGTCGGGGCAGGGACCGCAGGACCCGGCCACCGGCGAGTACCTGCACCCGGGCGACGTGGCGGCGCAGACCACCCGCACGTTGCAGAACGTGCGGGCGGTGCTGCTGGCCGGCGGCGCGGACGTCGAGGACCTGGTCTCGCTGCGGGTCTACCTGGCCAGCCGCGACGACTTCGCCGCCATGAACGAGGCCTACGGCGCCTTCCTCGCCGAGCACTGCCCGTCGGGGGTGCTGCCCTGCCGCACCACGGTGGTCGTCGGTCTGCCGCGGGAGGAGATGCTGGTCGAGATCGACGGCCTCGCGGTCCTCGGCTGACGCCTCCGTCGCCTGGTCGGCCCGTTCTCGCCGTCGACGAGGCGCAGGCCTGCCACACTGGCGGTGGACGAGGGGGTCGACGTGGAACCACCGCACGACGTGCACCTGACCACGGGCGAGCACGGCGAGACGGCGTCGGTGGAGGGCAGGCGGACGCCGCGCTGGCTGGTGGCCGCCCTGGCGGTCCTCTTCCTGCTGCAGGCGGCTCTGTGGCTCAGCCGCCCCGACGGGGTCCTCGAGCAGGTCCTGGGAGTCGGCATGCTCGCGTCGTCGGTGGTCTACCTCGGCCAGCTGCTGCTGGAGCGGGCACCCTGTCTGGTCGCCGACGACGAGGGGCTGCGGATGAGGGACGCCCTGGGTCGCTGGACCGAGGTGCGCTGGAGCGACGTCACCGACCTCGACCTCAGCGGGAGCGGACGGGGGCTGCTCGTCACGGCACCGGGCGCCGTGCGTCGCTCGGGGCGCCTCCTCCGGCGCGACGTCTACCGGTTCCAGGGTCACGCGGCGCTGCCCAGCCTCAAGGGGGCTACCCTGGACTACCTGCGGCACCGTCACGCGGAGGCGCTGGGCCGGCCGACGTGAGGCACTGGGACGTGAGGCTCTGGAGCGGGTGACGGGAATCGAACCCGCGTAGCCAGTTTGGAAGACTGGGGCTCTACCATTGAGCTACACCCGCGTGCTGCCGGAGCAGCGCACGTCACTCTAGACGACGCGGGCGCCTGCGTGCCAAGACCGGGAGGCATGCCAGACCGGGAAGCCGTGCCAGACCCAGGAAGCGTGCCAGACCCAGAGACGTGTGGGTCGGGGCGACAGGACTCGAACCTGCGGTCTCCTGCTCCCAAAGCAGGCGCGCTAGCCACTACGCCACGCCCCGATTCCGCGAGGGAACGGGCTGCAGTCTAGCCCACGGGGCTCCGCGCGGATTGGCCGCGCTCCGGACCCGGCAGTACGCTGGCCGGGCACCAGCGGTGTGCGCTCCGGCGTGCCCGCACACCGATAACGAGGAGTTCTGCTGTGCCCAGCACTGTTGAGGAGCTGAGCCCCAACCGGGTCAAGCTCACCGTCGAGGTCCCCTTTGCCGAGCTGAAGCCGAGCCTGGACAAGGCCTACAAGTCGATCGCCGACCAGGTCACCATCCCCGGGTTCCGCAAGGGCAAGGTCCCGGCGATGGTCATCGACCAGCGCTTCGGCCGCGGCATGGTGCTGCAGGAGGCCATCAACGACGCCCTGCCGGGTCTGTACAGCAAGGCGGTCCAGGAGACCGAGATCACCCCCCTCGGCCAGCCCGAGGTCGAGGTGACCAAGCTCGAGGACGGCGACGTCATCGAGTTCACCGCCGAGGTGGACGTCCGCCCGCAGTTCGACCTGCCCGACTTCTCCACCGTCGCGGTCGAGGTCGACGCGGTCGAGGTCTCCGAGGAGCTGGTCGAGCGGCAGCTGCAGAGCCTGCGGGAGCGCTTCGGCACCCTGACCGACGTCGACCGCCCGGCTGCCGAGGGCGACGTGGTGAGCATCGACCTGACCGCCACCCGCGACGGCGAGCCGCTGCAGGACGCCCAGGCCGAGGGCGTCAGCTACAAGATCGGCGCCGGCGGCATGCTCGACGGTCTGGACGAGGCCCTCACCGGCATGTCGGCGGGGGAGTCGAAGGACTTCACCTCCACGCTGGTCGGCGGGCCCGCCCGCGGCACCGAGGCCGACGTCCACGTCACCGTGGTCAAGGTCCAGGAGCAGGAGCTGCCCGAGCTGGACGACGACTTCGCCCAGATGGTGTCGGAGTTCGACACCGCCGACGAGCTCCGCGCCGACGTGGTCGGGCGGCTGGCCAACATGGCCCGCCAGGAGCAGGCCGCCAAGGCCCGCGACGCCGTGCTCGAGGCGCTGGTGGCCGAGATCGACATCGCGCTGCCCGAGGGGCTGCGCACCGGTGAGCTCGAAGCCCGCAAGCAGCAGATCCAGAACCAGCTCAACCAGGCCGGCATGACGCTCGAGCAGTACCTGGCCGAGTCCGAGGAGTCGGAGGAGGCCGAGACCCCCGAGGAGTTCTGGGCCGAGGTCGAGCAGCGCGCCACCCAGGCGCTCAAGGCCCAGCTGCTGCTGGACAAGGTCGCCGACGACCACGAGATCGGCGTCGAGCAGGACGACCTGACCCAGCACATCTTCCGCCGTGCCCAGCAGAGCGGCTCGTCTCCGGAGCAGGAGATGCAGCACATGATGGAGCACAACCACCTGCCGGAGTGGATGACCGAGATCCGTCGCGGCAAGGCGCTGGCGCTGGTCGTGCAGCAGGCCACGGTCACCGACAGCAACGGCGACCCCGTCGACCTGGTGAACCTGGCCGAGGACGGCTCGCTGCGCGACCCGTCGGCCGAGGCGGCGTCGGTGGAGTCCCCGGACTCGCCCGACTCCCCGGACTCGCCCGACTCCCCGGACTCGCCCGACAGCCCCGACTCCCCGGCCTCGCCCGCCTCGCCGGCGGAGACCGAGAGCCGCTGAGCGGCGCAGGACAGCACTCCCCGAGGGGTGGCCGGAGCGATCCGGCCACCCCTCGTCGGCTGCTGGGGCGGCGTCCGCACCCAGGAGGCGGGGCTGGTGCGCCGTGAGCGAACAGCGGTCCCGGCTGCTCCGGTCTGTCCGCCCCGGACGGTAGCGTCGCACCCGTGAACGAGAGACTGCACGACACCATCCGTGCCGCTGGCGGGAGTGGCGCCAACTTCGGCATGACCGACAACGTCTACCAGTCGCTGCTGGCCAACCGGATCATCTTCCTGGGCTCCGAGGTCCGCGACGAGAACGCCAACGCCATCTGCGCGCAGATGCTCCTGCTGAACGCGGAGGACCCGCACAAGGACATCTGGCTCTACATCAACTCCCCCGGTGGCTCGGTCGACTCCGGCATGGCCATCTTCGACACCATGCAGTGGATCTCCAACGACGTCGCCACCGTGGCCATGGGCCTGGCGGCCTCGATGGGGCAGTTCCTGCTCAGCGCCGGCACCCGCGGCAAGCGCTTCGCGCTCCCGCACAGCCGCATCATGATGCACCAGCCGTCCGGCGGTCTGGGCGGCACCGCCTCCGACATCCGGATCCAGGCCGAGCAGTCGCTGCACATCAAGAACGTGATGGCTCGCCTCATCGCCGAGCACACCGGTCAGACGGTGGAGCAGATCGAGGCCGACTCCGACCGCGACCGCTGGTTCACCGCGGAGCAGGCCCTGGAGTACGGGTTCATCGACCAGGTCTACGAGCGCGCCGCCCAGGTCCGCTCCGAGGGCCCGAACCAGTGAGGACCCCCGACGTCATGAGGAACGAGACCGTGAACCCGACCGCCGCCGCGCCGGCGCTCTCGCCGAGCATGAACTACTACATCCCGCAGTGGGAGGAGCGCACCTCCTACGGCATCCGCCGGGTCGACCCGTACACGAAGCTGTTCGAGGACCGCATCATCTTCCTCGGCACGCCGATCATGGACGACGTCGCGAACGCGGTGATGGCCCAGCTGCTGTGCCTGCAGTCGATGGACGCCGACCGGCAGATCCAGATGTACATCAACTCCCCGGGTGGCTCCTTCACCGCGCTGACGGCCATCTACGACACGATGCAGTACATCAAGCCGCCGGTGCAGACCGTGTGCCTCGGCCAGGCCGCCTCCGCCGCCGCCGTGCTCCTCGCCGCCGGCGCCAAGGGTCAGCGGCTGGCGCTGCCCAACAGCCGGATCCTGATCCACCAGCCGGCCACCGAGGGCAGCTACGGCCAGTCCTCGGACCTGGAGATCCAGGCCCGCGAGATCCTGCGCATCCGCTCGCAGATGGAGGGCATGCTGGCCCGTGACACCGGTCAGCCGATCGAGCAGATCACCCGCGACATCGAGCGCGACAAGTTCCTGACCGCCGAAGAGGCCAAGGAGTACGGGATCATCGACGACATCCTGACGTCGATGAAGGACCTCGAGAACTGATCCACCCCTCCTCCCGAACCCGGGGTCCGAAACGCGCTGGTTGCGGACGGGCCCCGGGTTAGGGTGGGGGACCATCGCACGGGAGGGACGTCGTGGCACGCATCGGAGAGAGCGGGGACCTGCTCAAGTGCTCCTTCTGCGGGAAGAGCCAGAAGCAGGTCAAGAAGCTGATCGCCGGTCCCGGCGTCTACATCTGCGACGAGTGCATCGACCTGTGCAACGAGATCATCGAGGAGGAGTTCGCCGAGGGCGGTGACGCCGGCCTGCTCGAGGAGCTCCCCAAGCCCGAGGCGATCCGCGACTTCCTCAACGCCTACGTGATCGGCCAGGACAGCGCCAAGAAGGCGCTCGCGGTCGCGGTGTACAACCACTACAAGCGGGTGCAGGCCCAGTCGACCACCCCGCCGCGGCGCGCCGCCGGCAACGACGAGGGCGTGGAGCTCAGCAAGTCGAACATCCTGCTGATCGGTCCCACCGGCTGCGGCAAGACCTACCTGGCCCAGACCCTGGCCAAGATGCTCAACGTCCCCTTCGCGATGGCCGACGCCACCGCGCTGACCGAGGCCGGTTACGTCGGCGAGGACGTCGAGAACATCCTGCTCAAGCTCATCCAGGCCGCCGACTTCGACGTCAAGAAGGCCGAGACGGGCATCATCTACATCGACGAGATCGACAAGGTGGCCCGCAAGAGCGAGAACCCGTCGATCACCCGTGACGTCTCGGGCGAGGGCGTGCAGCAGGCGCTGCTGAAGATCCTGGAGGGCACCACCGCCTCGGTGCCCCCGCAGGGCGGGCGCAAGCACCCCCACCAGGACTTCATCCAGATCGACACCACCAACGTGCTGTTCATCGTCGGCGGCGCCTTCGCCGGCCTGGAGCAGATCATCAACGGTCGGATCGGCAAGCGCCCGCTCGGCTTCAACAACGACGACGCCGCCCGCGCCCCCCGCGACGTCGACCCCTACTCCGCGGTGCGCCCCGAGGACCTGCACAAGTACGGCCTGATCCCCGAGTTCATCGGCCGGCTGCCGATGATCGCCTCGGTGAGCCCGCTCGACCGCGAGGCGCTGATCCGGATCCTCACCGAGCCGCGCAACGCGCTGATCAAGCAGTTCCGCAAGCTCTTCGAGCTCGACGGGGTCGACCTCGAGTTCACCCCCGAGGCCATCGACGCGGTGGCCGAGCTGGCGCTGGAGCGCGGCACGGGCGCCCGCGGGCTGCGGGCCATCCTCGAGGAGACGCTGCTCAACGTCATGTACGAGGTGCCCAGCAACAGCGAGGTCGCCCAGGTGGTCATCACCGCCGCCGCGGTCACCGACGGCGCCGAGCCGACGCTGGTCACCCGCAGCGAGCTGGCCAAGCGCGAGAAGAGCGCCTGAGCCGACCGGCCCCGCACGGGGCCCGGCCGCGCGGCGGCGTCCTGCGGGTCAGCCGGTCGGCTCGGTCTCGGTGTCGCCGTCCAGCAGCAGGACGGTGAACACCAGGTCCAGCCAGCGGTCGAACTTGCGGCCCACCTGCGGCAGCCGCCCCACCTCGACGAAGCCGAGCCGGCGGTGGAAGGCCAGGCTGCCCGCGTTGCTGGCGTCCAGACCGCCCACCATGGCGTGCACGCCTCGCCGGCGGCACTCCTCGATCAGCGGCTCGAGCAGGGCGCGGCCGACCCCGCGGCCGCGCTGGCCGTCGGCCACGTAGACGCTGTGCTCGACGGTGTGGCGGTACCCGTCCTTCGGCCGGAACGGGCCCATCGAGCTCCAGCCGACGACCTCCCCGTCCACCTCGGCGACCAGCACCGGCCAGCCCCCGTCCTGCTTCTCGGCCAGCCAGGCGGCGCGCGAGGCGGGCGTCACCGGCTCCAGGTCCCAGCTGGCGGTGGAGTGCTCGACGGCGTCGTTGTAGATCGCGGTGATGGCCTCGACGTCCGAGCCGCCGGCCGACCGCACGGTCACCGGGCTCACCGCACAGCCTGCCTGACCGCGACCGCCGCACCGAGCAGCACCAGCCCCAGGCCCAGCGCCAGCGGTCCCCACGAGGGTGCGTCCGGCAGCAGCGTCTCGCCGGTGGCCGTGCGCACCGGGCCGGCGGGCGTGGCCGGGGCGGGCTGGGTGTTCACCTCGCGCTCACGCGGGCGGGGCGAGGGCGGGAGGCTGGGGGAGGGGCTGGGCGGCACGACCACCTCCACCGAACGGTCCGTGATGGCGCCGCTGAACGTGCTGCTGCCGGGGTAGCTGACGAAGAGCAGGTAGCTGCCCTCGGCGTCTCGGGGGAGCGTCACGCTGGTGCGGAACCCGCCATCCTCGTGGGGGTCGGCGACCGCGAGGCGGGTGCCGCGGGCATCCAGCACGTCGACCCGGCTGTCCTGCGGCAGCCGGTAGCTGCCGCCGCCCAGGCTGACCCGGCCGCTGACCGTGACGCCGGCTCCCGGGGCGGCCTGCGCCGGACCCAGCTCGGCCTCGATGCTCGCCGGCACCTGGCCCACGGCGAAGACGGCGTCGGTCGAGCTCGACCCCGCCACCGACTCCTGGCTGGAGCGGAAGCGGGCGTGCAGCCGGTGCTCGCCGACGGGGAGCTGGCCCGGCGCGGTCTCCAGCACGGCCTGGCCGCCGCGGAGCGTGACGGGGTCGCCGAACTCGGCACCGTCGACGCTGAACTGCACCTCGCCCTCGGCGTCGCGGGGACGGATCTCGGCCCGGAAGGTCCCGGGCAGGTCGTAGCGCTGGCTGCTGGCGCTGGCCCGGGTGGTGGAGCGCTGCTCGACCGCGGTGACCGTGAAGGTCGAGCGCTGCGAGGCGGAGCCGGCGGGCCCGCCGGTGCCGGGAACGTACTCGGCCTCCACGGTGTGGCCGCCGGCTGCGATCCGACCGGCCCCCAGCTCCAGAGCAGCCACGCCGCCGTCGCGGACCCCGGCGGTGCCGACCAAGCGGCCGTCCACCCGGAACTCGACCTGGCCGGGGAACTCGTCCCAGGCGCTGCGGACGGTGGCCGAGAGCCGCGACCGCTCGCCGAGACGGTGGTCGGCGGCGGTGACGTCGGTGGTGCTGGGCACCCGCTCGGCCGTGACGCCGGTGGCCCGCCACTGCAGCGTGCCCTGGCAGTCGGCCGAGCGGCGCCAGGTCACCACGTCGTCGCCCTGCTGGGCCCGGGTGCCGCCGGGCACGACGAGCGGGAGCTGGCCCCGGTCCTCGCGGCCCGTCTGGGCCACCGGGCAGGCCGCCGGGTTGCCGAAGTCGCCGGCCACGGAGGTGACCACGACGGGGAAGTGGTTCTCGTTGGCCAGGGCGTAGCGCACGAAGAAGGGACGGTCCAGCTGCGCCCGCTGGATCTCGGCCCCGGTGGCCGCGTCGACGTAGGCGACGGCCTCGGCCGTGACCGGGACCCGGTCGTCACCGCTGGCGCTGCCCACGGCACCCCATCCCAGCACCAGCGCGAGCGCCGAGAGCACGCCGACGCGGCGGGCACGGTGCCGGGCGACGGGCGTCCTGGCTGAGGACATGGCTGGAGCTCCGGGGGACGGGGACTGCTGAGCCCGATCCTATCCACGGCTCCCGCCGCACCCAACGACGCGACGCTGCGGGCTTCGGTCCCCAGATCAGCTGGCGGCGGCGAGCTGCTGCACCAGCGCCGGCAGCTGCTCGGGGCTGCTGAGCTGGCTCAGCTCGAGCCGCTGGCCGTCGACGGTGATGGTGGGCGTGCCGGTGACCCCGGCCCCACCAGCGGCGGCGTCGGTGCCGCGGACGAAGGAGGCGGTGTCCTCGCCGCGGTAGCAGGCCTTGAAGGTGCTGAGCGCGTCACCGGTGATGCCGGCCTGCTCGGGGAACTCGGTGAGCAGCTGGTGGTCGCTGTAGCCGGTGCCCTCCTGGGCGGGCTGGTTGGCGTAGACCACGTCGTGGTACGCCGAGTAGTGCCCGGCCACGTCGGCGCAGGCGGCGGCCACCCCGGCGCGGAAGGAGGCGTCGTTGCGCAGGTTGGTGTCGAGGAAGGTCATGGTGCGGTACTCGAGCTGGATCTCGCCGGCCTCGGCCATCTGGGCCACCGTGGGCCCGAAGTTGTCCTCGAAGCTCTTGCAGGCCGGGCACTGGTAGTCCTGGTACAGCGCGAAGACCGGGGCCCCCTCGGCCGCGACACCCGGGTTCACCACGATCCCGGAGCGCTCGGCGTTGGCGTTGGGCGGCACCACGCCGGCGACCTCGCTGGCGCGTCCCCGCAGACCCTGCACCAGCACGACGACCCCCACCACCAGCACGGCGGCCACGACGATGCTGACCGCGGTCACCAGGATCCGGTTGCGACGGCGCCTCGCCGCCGCGGCGGCCGCCTGCTGGCGCAGCTGCTCCCGCCGGCCTCCGGCCTTGGGTACCTGCGTCCGCTTCGTCATACCCGTGTCTCCTCGTGGTCGGGACCGCGGGAACGTGCGGTCTCGGGTGGGGGGTGCCCGTCGGTCGGGCAGCAGCATAGTTGCTCCTTCAACGATGGGCTTCCGGGCGGAGTTCCTTCACTAGAGTGGGCTGCGCCATGGCCGAGAACCCTCCCGCGTCCCCGACGCCCGCGTCCGCCACCCACGACGAGATCGTCAGCCGGCTGATGTCGCGCTGGCCCGAGCAGCGGGTCGCGCCCTCCCTGTCGCGCATCTCGGCCCTGATGGGGCTGCTCGGCGACCCGCACCGGGCCGCCCCGGTCATCCAGCTGACGGGCACCAACGGCAAGGGCAGCACCGCCATCGTGGTCGAGTCGCTGCTGCGGGCCCAGGGGCTGCGCACCGGCCGGTTCTCCAGCCCCCACCTGAGCCGCGTCAACGAGCGGATCAGCATCGACGGCGAGCCGATCAGCGACGAGCGCTTCGACGAGGTGTGGCGCGAGATCGAGCCCTTCGTGGCCATGGTCGACGACCGCCAGCTCGACGGGGTCTCGATGACCTTCTTCGAGATCATCACCGCGATGGCCTTCGCCGCCTTCGCCGACGCCCCCGTCGACGTGGTGGTGCTCGAGGTGGGCCTGGGCGGCACCTGGGACGCCACGAACGTCGCCGACGCGGCGGTGGCGGTGATCACGCCCATCGACCTGGACCACACCCACCTGCTGGGCTCCACCGTGGCCGAGATCGCCGCCGAGAAGGCCGGCATCATCAAGCCGGGTGCCATCGCCGTGCTGGCCGGGCAGCCCGTCGAGGCCGCCACCGTGCTGCTGGAGCGGGCCGTGGAGGTCGGCGCCCTGGTGCAGCGCGAGGGCGTCGACTTCGGGCTGCTGGAGCGGGTCCCCGGCGTCGGCGGCCAGGTGCTGCGCATCAACGCCGCCGAGGGGCCGGTGCCCGACCTGCACCTGCCCGCCTTCGGTGCCCACCTGGCGCAGAACGCCGCCCTGGCGGTCGCCGCGGTCGAGGCCTTCCAGGGCATGAAGGGGCTCGACCCCGCCGTCATCCAGGAGGGCTTCGACGCCGTCCGGCTGCCGGGCCGGATGGAGGTGGTGCGCCGCTCGCCGACCATCGTGCTCGACGCCGCCCACAACCCGCACGGCGCCCGCGCCACCGCCGCCGCCGTCCGGGAGGCCTTCGACTTCTCCCCGCTGGTGGCCGTGCTGGCGGTGATGGGGGACAAGGACGTGGCCGGCATCCTCGAGGCCTGGGCCGAGCTGGTGGACCAGGTGGTCGTCACCCAGGTCGCCTCGACCAGCCGCGGGATGCCCGCCGAGGAGCTCGGCGAGGTCGCCGCCGGGGTGCTGGGACGCGAGCGGGTCCACGTCGTGGCGCGGATGGACGACGCCATCGAGCGCGCCGTCGCGCTGGCCGAGTCCGAGGGGGCGGCCGTGCCCGGGGTGGTGGTCACCGGGTCGGTGATCGCCGTCGGCGAGGCGCGCACCCTGCTCGTGCGCCCCGAGGACGACCGTCCGGCGCCCGCCGAGCCGGTGCTGGAGGTGGGGGAGCGGCGCCCGCACCCCGACGACGACCCGCAGCCCGGCCCCGACGGGTTCGGCTGGTGAGCGCGCCCGCCCCGCTGCTGCTCGCGCCCGGCAACCCGATGACCAAGGTGCTGGTCGCGGTCGTCGCCTTCGAGGTGGTCGTGTTCGGGCTGGCCGTCTTCGTCATGCTGCAGGTCTCCTCGGTCCCCGTGCAGGTGGCGGTCCCCGTCTGCGCCGCGGCCGCACTGCTGGCCGTCGTCTCCGCGGGCACCATGCGGCGCCCGCTCGGCCAGTGGCTGGGGTGGCTGTGCCAGCTGGTCGGGCTCGCCATGGGGCTGCTCACCCCGGCGATGTTCATCATGGGCGGGCTCTTCGCCCTGCTGTGGGTGGCCACCTTCGTGCTGGGCCGGCGCCTCGACGCGCAGGCCGACGGCCGCGCGGGCGCCTGACCGGGCGTCCCGGAGCTCGGCCGGGACCCCGATAGGGTGCCGCACATGACTGAACTGCCGCGCACCTTCGTCCTGATCAAGCCCGACGCCGTCCGGCGCGGTCTGGTCGGTGAGGTGCTCAGCCGCTTCGAGCGCAAGGGCCTGCGGATCGTCGCCCTCAAGCAGGTGCAGGTCACCCCGGAGCTGGCCGACCAGCACTACGCCGAGCACGTCGAGCGCGACTTCTACCCGCCGCTGCGGACCTTCATCACCTCGGGACCCTCGGTGGCCCTGGTGCTCGCCGGCGACGAGGTCGTCGAGACGGTCCGGCTGATGAACGGGGCGACCGACGGCCGCAAGGCGGCCCCGGGCACCATCCGCGGCGACCTGTCGCTGTCGAACCGAGAGAACCTGGTGCACGGCTCGGACTCGGCCGAGTCCGCGGCCCGCGAGATCGCCCTCTGGTTCCCCGAGCTGGGGGCCTGAGCCGATGAGCACGCCGCCTCCTCCCGGCCCGCCTGCCCAGGGGAACGGCGGCACGCCACAGCCCCCGGTGCCCGGCGCCGTCCCACCGTCCGGACAGCAGCCGTGGGGGCAGCCGGCCCAGCAGCAGGGCCCGCAGCAGTGGGGACAGCAGACCCAGCCGGGCCAGCAGCCCCAGTGGGGCCAGCAGCCCCAGCCGGGAGCGCCCGCGCCCTGGCCGCAGCAGAACCCGCCCCAGTGGACGCCCCAGCCCAAGCCGGAGCCGCTGCCGGTGGAGTTGCGGGCCTACCACCACTTCTACCGGACGCCCGCCCACCGCTGGTGGAAGCCGCTCGCCCTGGTGGCGCTGGTCGGAGCCGCGTGGATCGCCATCTCCGTCGTGCTGGTGACGGTCGCCGGCGTCGTCGACCTCGCGCTCGGCCAGGCCACCGCCGAGGAGCTCGTCTCGGGCGCCATCCCCTCCACCCCGACCTTCTTCCTGGCCAACAACCTCACCCTGGCCGCGCTGATCCCGATCTCGATGCTGGGCCAGTGGCTGGTCTACCGGCAGCGTCCGCGCTGGCTGTCCTCGGTGGAGGGTGGCCTGCGCTGGCGCTGGGTGTGGCTGTGCACCGCGATCATCCTCCCGGTCTGGCTGATCTACGTCGGCATCGAGCTCGCCCTCACCGGGTTCCAGTACGCCGGCAGCCAGGTGGCGCTCTGGCTCACCGTCATCCTGCTGACCACGCCGTTCCAGGCCGCCGGTGAGGAGTACGGGCTGCGGGGGACGCTGACCCGGGCCACCGCCGCCTACTTCCGCGACCCCCGGCTCGCGCTGGCGGTCGGCACCCTGGTCGCGTCGGTGGTGTTCATGCTGCTGCACGCCGCCGAGGACCCGTGGCTCAACGTCTACTACTTCGGGTTCGCGCTGGTGGCCTCGCTGCTCACCTGGCGCACCGGGGGGCTGGAGGCGGCGATCACCTTCCACGTGGTCAACAACCTGATCTCCCTGGTGGCCACCGTGCTGGCCGGGCAGATGGACAGCGTCTTCGACCGCGCGGTGGGGGCCGGCTCCCCGCTGGTGCTGCTGCCGCTGGTGGTGGCGGTGGCGGTCTCGCTGGTGCTCGACCGGCTCTTCGCCCGCTCGCGCATGCGCCGGGTGACGGCACCCGGTGCGCCGGCGACCCGGCCCGAGCCCACCCCGCCGGTGCTGCCGCAGGGCTGAACCGGCCCCGTCCCGGGCTCAGTCACGCGCGCGGAGCTCGGCCTCCAACGTCCCGGGACGGCAGACCAGCAGCCCGAGCACCGTCAGCGGGACGACCATGGCCAGCATGGCCAGCACCGGCAGCGTCCAGCCGGCGCTGTGCTCGTGGAGGAAGCCGATGGCCAGCGGTCCGGTGGCCGAGATCAGGTAGCCGACGCCCTGGCTGAAGGCCGACAGCGACGCCGTGCCCGCGGGGGTCTCGGTGCGCAGCCCGACCAGGGCCAGGAAGATCGGGAAGGCCGAGGTGCCCACGGCCAGCAGCACCGCCCACAGCCACGGCACGGTGGCGGGAGCCACCAGCAGCCCCACCAGGCCGGCCACGGCGCAGCCCACCACCAGCAGCATCGCCGAGTAGGGGCTGGGGTGGCGGGCGGTCCAGGCGGGCAGCAGGAAGGAGAAGGGGATGGCCACGCCGGTGCAGATCCCCAGCAGCAGCCCGCTGGTCACCTCGCTGAACCCGGCGCCGGTGTAGATGGCGGCCAGCCAGCCGAACAGCGAGTACGACAGCATGGACTGCACCCCGAAGAAGGTGCCCATCAGCCAGCCCTTGCGGGTCCGCGCCACCTGCGCCAGCCCGACCGGTGCCGCCCGGACGTCCACGAGGACCGGCTCGCTCGGGCCGCGCCGGTCGTGACCCAGCAGGGCCAGCCACGGCGGCAGCGCCAGCACCGCCAGCAGGGACCACACGGCCAGCCCCGGACGCCAGCCGCCGAGCAGCTGCGCCGCCGGCACCGACGCGATGCTGGCCAGCGTCAGCCCGGTCACCAGGGCGGTGGCGTACACCGCCGTCACCACCCCGATCCGGCGCGGGAAGTGCCACTTCACCAGGGACGGCAGCAGCACGTTCGACACCGCCATCCCCGCCAGCGACAGGGCCGAGGCGGCCAGGAAGGGGGTCGGGGTGTCCACCGTCACGCGGACGAGCTGACCCGCCCCCACGGCCACCAGTGCGCCCACCACGGTGCGGTGCAGCCCCAGCCGGGCAGCCAGCCACGGGGCCACCAGCCCGAACACCGCGAAGCAGAGCCCAGGCAGCGCGGTCAGCAGCCCGGCCTGGCTGCCGTCGAGTCCCAGGGCGTCCTGCAGGGTGGTCAGCAGGGGTCCCACCGACACCGCGGTGGCCCGAAGGTTCAGGGCCAGCACCACCAGCGCGAGCAGGATCAGCCAGGGCCGCTCGGACAGCGGCGGGCGTGCAGGGACGGGCACGGGAGGCCAGCCTAGGCGCTGCCGACCGGCGTCCCGGCGACCTGTGTCGATGCGTCCGCGGCTGGAACGGTGTGCAAAGATGGCGACCGGGTCGGGGCACCGCCGGTGCCCCCGTGGTTCTCCGCCGCGCCGCGAGGTGACAGCTCGTGGCGGTCGCAGACCCCCACCGCGACGCCAGCTCGCCACTTGCGAGGACGACCGCGGGAGGGTCACCGGGCGGCGCGACGCCACACGCCGAACAGCTTTTCTGCGCCGAGGGCCGCGGTCCCGGTGCAGCGTACGCGGACCGCCTCGCGGTGGTCCGAGCAAGGAGTCCGGATGTCCGATCACGAGCCCACATCCACCCCCGCCGAGGAGCAGGCGGCCGCGCCGGCCAGGCCCGCACGACGCCGCCGCAGCGCCAGCCGCCCCGCGGGACCGCCCGAGGGGGCCGCCGCCCAGGCGGCCGAGGCCGCGCCTGCCGAGCCGGCACCCGCCGAGGCCGCGCCGGCCGAGCCGGCACCCGTCGAGGCAGCGCCGGCCGAACCTGCACCCGCCGAAGCAGCGCCGGCAGCCGCCGAGCCCGCCGCGGAGGCCCCGGCGAAGCCGGCCCGTCGCCGCCGCGCCGCCAGCCGCCCCGCCGGTCGTCCCGCCGCCGAGACCCCCGCCGCCGAGACCCCCGCGCCCGAGAGCGCCCCCACCACCCCCGACCCCGAGACCCAGCTCGGCGCCGACGCGCCGCTGGTCGTCGAGGAGGTCGTGCCGCCCCGGCGCCGCGGCACCCGCAAGCGCGCCGCCGCGAAGCCCGAGCCCTCCCCGCAGGAGACCGCCCCGCTGACGCCCGAGACCACCCAGGTCGTCGGCAACCCGGAGGCCGCCGCGGCCGAGCAGGCCCCGACCGAGCAGGCTGCGACCGAGCAGGCTGGGACGGAGCAGGTTGCGACGGGGCAGGCCCCGACCGACGCCGTCGCGGCCGAGCCGGAGCTGGCGGCGGGCAGCCGTCGTCGCGGCCGCCGCTCGCGCCCGACCGGCACCGTGGCCGCGCCCTTCGACGTCCCCCAGGAGACCCCCAGCGCGCAGTCCGGGGACGACATCAGCGCCGCGGTCCGCGCCGTCTTCGACCAGGCCGCCGCCACCACCCGCTCGGCCCCCGAGGACGCCGAGCAGGACCCCGAGGACGAGCTCACGACCGAGGAGGAGTCCGCCGAGCCGCGCGCCTCGGAGGACGAGTCCGACGTGGCCCCCGGCGACGACGACACCACCGACGACGCCACCGAGGAGCCGGCCGCGGCCGAGCAGACCGAGGACTCCGAGGACTCCGAGGACGAGCAGGACGAGGACTCCGAGGACGGCGACAACGGCGGCCGCAGCAGCAGCCGGCGCCGCCGCCGTCGCGGCGGCCGGCGTCGTCGTCGCGGCGGCGGTGCCGACGACAACGGCGAGGACGACTCCGACGGCACCGCCGAGACCGAGGACGCCGCGGGCGCCGAGGGCGAGCCGGAGCAGGGCCAGGACGGCGAGGACGAGGACGCCGCCTCCGCCGAGGACGAGCAGAACGGCTCCGAGTCCGGCACGCGCCGCCGCCGGCGCCGCCGCCGTCGTCGCGGCGAGGAGACCTCGGTCTCCGAGGACGACCCCAGCGACACCGTGGTCCGCGTCCGCGAACCCCGGCGCAGCAGCCGCGAGAAGGCCAGCGACCAGATCACCGGCATCGACGGCTCCACCCGGCTGGAGGCCAAGCGCCAGCGCCGGCGCGAGGGGCGCCAGAACAGCCGTCGCCGCACCCCGATCCTCAGCGAGGCGGAGTTCCTGGCCCGCCGCGAGGCCGTCGAGCGGACCATGATCATCCGCCAGCGCGACGACCTGTCGCAGCTGGCGGTGCTGGAGGACGGCATCCTGGTCGAGCACTACGTCGACCGCGAGTCCGCCACCTCCCTGATCGGCAACGTCTACCTGGGCCGGGTGCAGAACGTGCTGCCGTCGATGGAGGCCGCCTTCGTCGACATCGGCCGGGGCCGCAACGCCGTGCTCTACGCCGGCGAGGTGGACTGGGACGCCCACGGCGCCGACAAGCAGGGCCGCCAGATCGAGAAGGTGCTGAAGTCCGGCCAGACCGTGCTGGTGCAGGTCACCAAGGACCCGGTCGGGGCCAAGGGCGCGCGGCTCACCAACCACGTCTCCATCCCGGGCCGCTACATCGTCTACTCGCCCGGTGGCCACCTGTCCGGCATCTCGCGCAAGCTGCCCGAGAACGAGCGCAAGCGTCTCAAGACCATCCTCTCCGACCTCGTCCCCGACGAGGCGAGCGTGATCGTGCGGACGGCCGCCGAGGGCGCCAGCGAGGAGGAGCTGGTCCGCGACGTCAACCGGCTCAAGGCGCAGTGGGAGGCGATCGAGAAGAAGATCAAGTCCGGCTCCGCCCCGCAGCTGCTGCACGCCGAGCCCGACCTGACGCTGCGGATCGTGCGCGACCTCTTCACCGAGGACTTCCAGCGGCTGGTGGTGGACGGCAACGGCCTCGGCGGCGACGCCTTCGAGACGGTGCAGAGCTACGTCAGCCACGTCGCCCCGCACCTGGCCGACCGGCTGGAGCGCTGGGACCGCGAGGCCAACGGCGACGTCTTCGCCGCCCACCGCCTCGACGAGCAGATCGCCAAGGCGCTGGACCGCAAGGTCTTCCTGCCCTCCGGCGGCTCGCTCATCATCGACCGCACCGAGGCCATGACGGTGATCGACGTCAACACCGGCAAGTTCACCGGCTCCGGCGGCAACCTCGAGACCACGGTCACCAGCAACAACCTGGAGGCCGCGGAGGAGATCGTCCGCCAGCTCCGGCTGCGCGACATCGGCGGCATCATCGTCATCGACTTCATCGACATGGTGCTGCCCAGCAACCGCGAGCTGCTGCTGCGCCGGCTGGTGGAGTGCCTGGGCCGCGACCGCACCCGCCACCAGGTCGCCGAGGTGACCAGCCTGGGTCTGGTGCAGATGACGCGCAAGAAGATCGGCACCGGGCTGGCGGAGGCCTTCACCGAGACCTGCGAGCACTGCGACGGCCTCGGCTACCACGTGCACGACATGCCGGTCGACACCCAGAGCCAGGCCGACGGCGGCGAGCGCCAGGGCCGCCGCGGCCGCAGCGCCCGCAACAAGGGCGGCGGCGGTCGCAACGCCGGCCGCAAGGAGGGTGCCAAGGAGGCGGCCCGCGAGCCGGAGGAGCCGGTCAAGCGGCACGGCGGTCCCCAGGACGTCATCGCGGCCATGCTGGCCAAGGGCGACGACGCGGGCCCGGGCGAGGCGGCCGACCAGCCGGCCGCCGCCGAGCAGTCCGCCGAGCAGCAGCCGGTCGAGCAGGCACCCGCCGAGCAGGCACCGGTCGAGCAGCAGCCGGTCGAGCTGCCCGTCCCGGCCGAGCCCGCACCCGCCGACGAGCAGGCGGCCGAGCCGGCCGAGCAGGCACCCGCCGACGAGCAGGGCGTCGAGTCCGCGCCGGTGGAGGACCAGGCGGTGGAGACCGCGCCGCTGCAGCAGCAGCCGGTCGAGCCCGCCCCGCCGGCGCAGCCGGAGGAGCCGTCAGCCCCCGTGCAGGAGCAGGACGAGGCCGAGGAGGCCCGCACGCCGCGGTGACGGACGTGCCGCGGTGAGGGACCGTGCCGCGGTGGGAGAGGGGCGCCGTCACCTGGTGCACGCCTGGCGTTCACCGTCCGGACGTGTGGCCTCCCTAGCCTCCGGCGCGTGCTGAGCCTCATCATCCCCGGCAAGGACGTGGCTGCCTGGGTGGGGGACACGCTCACCAGCCTGGTGGGCCAGCTGCCTCAGGGCGAGCTGCAGGTGGTGGTCGTCGACGACGGCTCCACCGACGCGACCTCCGAGGTGGTGGCCGGTTTCGCCGACCGGCTGCCGGGGCTGGTGCTGCACCGCAACGAGTCCCCCGTGGGGCTGGCGAGCGCGCGCAACCAGGGGCTGGAGCTGGCCACCGGCTCCGTGCTGGGCTTCCTCGACGGCGACGACTGGCTGGCCCGCGGCCACCTCGCCCGGGCGGTGGCGGCGCTGGAGACGCTCGACGTCGACTTCGTGCGCTTCGACCACGTCCGCGTCACCGAGGGGCGTCGCGAGCAGGTGCGGGCCCCGCAGGCGCGCCGCGGCGTGCCGCTCAACCCGCGGGAGTCGATCCTGCCCACCACCGACTCCACCATGGTCGACTACCCCTACGCCTGGGCCGGGCTGTACCGGCGCCGGCTGCACGAGCAGGGGCTGCTCGCCTTCGACGACGGCCTGCACACCGCCGAGGACCGCCCCTGGGTGTGGCGGCTGCACCTGCGGACCCAGAGCTACGCGGTGGTGAACACCCCCGGGGTGATGTACCGACGGGGGGTGACCACCTCGCTCACCCAGGTGCTCGACCGCCGCCAGCTGGACTTCCTGACCAGCTACGCCTCCTGCTTCGCGCTGCTGGCCGAGGACCCCGAGCAGGACCGCTTCCTGCCCAAGCTGGTGCGTCAGCTGCTGGCCGTGCTCGCCCACCAGCTCGGACGCTCGGCGCAGATGGCCCGGCCGCTGCGCCGCGAGCTGCGGGAGCGGGCGGCGGCCCTGCTCGAGACCGTCCCCGGCGACCTGCTGGAGGAGACGGTGGTGCAGCTGGGCCACCAGCGCGAGCGGCTGCTCACCCCGGTGCTGCGTCGCAGGGGCCGGGCGGCATGAAGCACCTCGTCGTCGCCTCGACCTCCTACCAGCTGCTGTGCCTGGCCGCCGCGGCCGACGCCGGCGTGTTCGAGGGCGGCGAGACCGTGCTCGTGCTGGCCGACGGGTCCCAGCTGCCCGAGCTGACCACCCCGCTGGGCGAGGTCGCCGGCTTCGACCGGCTGGTCGAGCGCTTCGACCGGGTGGTCGACCTCGGGGCGCTGCTGCTGCCGCGCCGGCCGGTGCAGTTCTCGCCCCGGCAGGAGGAGCTCAGCACCTGGGAGGCGCTGCTGCGCAGCCACTGGGGGCTGGGGGAGGAGCGCATCACCCTCTGGCTGGACGCGATCCAGGTCAACCCCGGGACGGCGCTGGCGCGCATCTTCTTCGACGCGGTGCTCAACGCCCACGCCGACGGCCTGATGGCCTACGGGCCCACCCGCACCGTGCTCCCGCTGGCGCTGCAGCAGCGCGTGGACACGGTGCTGCACCTGGACCTCGTGCCGGGGCTGCGGCCGCTGATGCTGGCCGAGTGCTCGCCCCGGCTGCTGCCGCTCGACCCCGCCCGGCTCGCCGCCGTGGTGGCCGAGCGCGACCCGGCCGAGACCGCCGCCGAGGTGGCGACGGTGCAGCGGTTCGTCGCAGGCCACCCCGCGCCGCGGGTGGCCCTGCTGCTGGGGCAGTACCTGTCCCGGCTGGGTCTGCTCGACCTGGAGGAGGAGGCCGCTCTGCACCGGGAGATGGTGGCCGAGGCGGGCCGCCAGGGCGTCACCCACTGCCTGTTCAAGCCGCACCCGGCCGCAGGACCGGCGCAGGCCGAGGCGCTGGCCGCCCACGCCCGGGAGCTGGGGCTGCGGCTCCTCGTGCTGGACTCACCGGTGCAGGCCGAGCTGCTCTTCCCGGTGCTGCGGCCGGCGCTGGTGGTGAGCGCCTTCTCCACCGGGCTGGCCACCGCCGACGCCGTCTTCGGGCTGCAGGTGCGCGCCGTCGGGACCGAGCTGCTGCTGGACCGGCTGACGCCCTACCAGAACAGCAACCGGGTGCCGCTGACCCTGGTCGACGCCCGCTACGGCCAGGGCCTGCCCGCACCCGACGACGCGCCGGCGGACCTGCCGCTGGCGCAGCAGCTGCAGCCGCTGCTGGTTGCCGTGGCCTACTGCATGCAGTCGCAGAACCTCGCCGGACGCCGTGCCGAGGCCGAGGCCTACCTGGCGGCGGCGGTCGGCACCGAGCAGATGCGCTACTTCAAGCGGCGGCGGCTGCTGTCCCTCGGCCTGCCCGGCGCGCCCGCCGGTGCGGGGCACCCCCGGGTGCGGGCGCTGCGGCGGGCCGTGGCGCGCCGCTGGCCCCGGCTGCACCAGGGCGCCCGGCGCGTGCGCAGGCGGCTCGCGCGGGTTTGACCCTCCTGGGGCCAGCACGTACTGTTGCTCCTCGGTGCGCTCTCCTCCCCCGTCCTGCACGGGCGGTGCGGTGAGATCCGAGGTCGCACCACACAGAGACACCGAAGAGAGAAGGTCAGGCGTGTACGCGATCGTGCGCAGTGGCGGGCGGCAGCACAAGGTGGCCGTCGGCGACGTCCTCGAGATCGACAAGGTGGCCGCCGAGGTCGGCTCCGAGGTGGCGCTGCAGCCGCTGCTCCTGGTCGACGGCGAGTCCGTCACCTCCGACCGGGCCGCGCTCGACGGCGCCTCGGTGCGGGCCGAGGTGCTGGCCGAGACCAAGGGTCCGAAGATCCGGATCCTCAAGTACAAGAACAAGACCGGGTACCGCAAGCGCCAGGGCCACCGCCAGCGCCACACCCAGGTCAAGGTCACCGGGATCGAGAGCTGAGGAGAGCCAGATGGCACACAAGAAGGGCGCATCGTCCACCCGCAACGGTCGTGACTCGAACTCCCAGCGCCTCGGCGTGAAGCGGTTCGGCGGCCAGCAGGTCAACGCCGGCGAGATCATCGTCCGCCAGCGTGGCACCCACTTCCACCCCGGCGACAACGTCGGCCGTGGTGGCGACGACACCCTGTTCGCGCTGCGCGAGGGCGTCGTGGAGTTCGGCACCCGCCGCGGTCGCCGCGTCGTCAACATCCTGCAGACGGAGTCGGTCGCCGCGAGCTGACCTCGACGTCCACCACAGCCCCGTCCCGCCCGGGACGGGGCTGTTGTGCGTCCCGCCGACCCCAAAGACCTAAAACCGTGGCCGTTTTGGGAGGTTGAGGTAGGGTCGGCGCATGCGCGGCCCCTTCTTCCCCGGCGCGGGGACCAGCCCGTTCCGGCTCGAGGGCCGTGACGCGGAGCTGCGCACCTGGGAGCGGATGCTCACCGACCTCGCCGTCTTCGGCCAGACGAGCGCCCGCCACCTCGTGGTGCAGGGCGTGCGCGGGGTGGGCAAGACCTCGCTGCTCAAGCAGCTGGCCGAGGACGCCCTGACGCAGGGCTGCCTGGCCGTCCGGGTCCGCTGCCAGACCACCGGACGCGAGACGCTGATGGAGCGGGTCCGCCACGCCCTCGACGCCGCCCTGCAGCACCGCGACCTCTCGGCCGAGCACGGCCGGCTGGTGCGGGCCGCGGTGAGCACCCCCGTCGGCGGGCTGGAGGTCGAGCGCGAGCTCGGCCCCGGCGACCCGCTGACGGACACCGCCTTCATGCAACGGCTGGTGGACGCCACCGAGGAGGTCCGCAGCCGCGGCGGCACCGGTCTCGCGCTGCTGGTCGACGAGACCCAGTACGCCGACCGCGCCAGCCTGGTGAACCTGTCCGAGCTGGCCTCGCTGATCGGGGAGCGGGACGGCGACAAGCCGCCGCTGCTGCTCTGCTTCGCCGGGCTGCCCACCGACACCGCCGAGAAGGTGGCCCGTTCCTCCAGCCACGCCGAGCGGGTCTACCGCACCATCACGCTGGGCTACCTCGACGAGGCCAGCACCCGCGACGCCCTGCTGCTGCCCGTCCAGCACGCCGGCGGGCGGTGGGAGGCCGACGCGCTGGCCCGGGCGGTCGCCCTGACCGGCGGCTACCCGGCCTTCATCCAGGAGTACGGCCAGGCCATCTGGGAGCTCCGCCGGGGCGACCGGATCGACACCGAGGTGGTGGCCGAGGGCGCGGCGGCGGCCCGGCCGCAGATCGAGGCCTACTACGAGGGCGCCTGGAGCGCCGCCCCGCCGCTCGGCCGCTCCGCCCTGGTGGCGCTGGCCCGCGCCGGCGGGCGGGCCCGGATGGGTGAGCTCGCCCGGGCGCTGGGTAGGTCCTCCAGCAGCGAGATCTCCTGGGCCGTCGAGGAGCTCCGCCAGCGGGGCACCGTGCTCAAGCCCGAACGCGGGGTGGTCGTCTTCGGCCGCACCGGGATGGCGGAGTGGGTGCTCGACCACCACGAGGACGAGACGTCCTGACCCGCACCGGACGCCCTGAGCCCCACCACCGGACCGCACACGAACAGACTTCACACATGATCCAGACCAGGAGAACCTGATGGCCATCCCCAGCTTCGTCGACCGGGTCACCCTGCGCGTGCAGGGCGGCAACGGCGGCCACGGGTGCGCCTCGGTGCACCGCGAGAAGTTCAAGCCGCTCGGCGGCCCCGACGGCGGCAACGGCGGTGACGGCGGGTCCGTGGTGCTGCGGGTGGAGCCCGGGCTGACGACCCTGGTGGAGTACCACCGCCAGTCCGTGCGCAGGGCCACCAACGGCCAGCCCGGCCGCGGCGACCACCAGAACGGCGCCCGCGGCGACGACGTCGTGCTCGCCGTCCCCGACGGCACCGTGGTCAGCGACGCCGACACCGGGGCCGTGCTGGCCGACCTCACCGGCGCCGGCAGCGAGGTCGTGGTGGCCGGCGGCGGCCGCGGCGGGCTCGGCAACGCCGCGCTGGCCTCCTCCTCGCGCAAGGCCCCCGGCTTCGCCCTGCTCGGCGAGGAGGGGGAGGCCCGCACCATCACCCTGGAGCTCAAGGTGGTGGCCGACATCGGCCTGGTCGGGTTCCCCAGCGCGGGCAAGTCCTCGCTGGTGGCCGCCATCTCCCGGGCCCGGCCGAAGATCGCCGACTACCCGTTCACCACCCTGGTGCCGAACCTCGGCGTGGTCGTGGCCGGCGACACCACCTTCACCGTGGCCGACGTCCCGGGGCTCATCGAGGGCGCCAGCGAGGGCCGCGGGCTCGGCTTCGACTTCCTGCGCCACATCGAGCGCTGCGCCGCCCTGGTGCACGTCGTGGACACCGCCACCTACCTGCCCGGCCGGGACCCGGTCAGCGACCTCGACGTCATCGAGCAGGAGCTGGCGCGCCACGGCGGGCTGGAGGACCGGCCCCGGCTGGTCGCGCTGAACAAGGCCGACGTCCCGGACGCCGCCGAGCTGGCCGAGCTGGTCCGCGACGACGTCGCCGCCCGCGGCTGGCCGGTGTTCACCATCTCCACCAAGGACGGCCAGGGGCTGACCGAGCTGACCTTCGCGATGGCCGAGATCGTCCGCGCCCGACGCGCCGCCCAGCCCGCGGCCCAGCCCGCCCGCATCGTCATCCGGCCCGAGCCGGCGCGGCGCACCGGTCCGGAGTTCACCGTCGTCCGCCAGGGCGACGGCGAGGGCGGCGAGCTGTGGCGGGTGCGGGGCCACAAGCCCGAGCGGTGGGTCCGCCAGACCGACTTCGGCAACCCCGAGGCGGTCGGCTACCTGGCCGACCGGCTCAACCGGATCGGCATCGAGGACCGGCTGCTGGAGCTCGGCGCGCGGGCCGGGGACGCGGTCGCCATCGGCGGCGACGACGCGGTGGTGTTCGACTTCGCCCCGCAGGTCGACGTCGGCGCCGAGATCCTCAGCCGGCGCGGCGAGGACCAGCGGCTGGAGAGCGAGCGCCCGGCGGCGCAGCGCCGTCGGGAGAAGGACGCGGCCTACCACGCCCGCCGCGACGGCGAGGGCGAGTGGGGAGAGGACGACGATGAGTGAAGCGGCCTCCGCCGGGGTGGGGAGCGGCGGGTCCCCGACCCGGGCGCAGGTGGCCACCGCCCGCCGGGTGGTGGTGAAGGTGGGCTCCTCCTCGCTGACCACCCCGCAGGGCGGGCTCGACCCGCAGCGGGTCGCGGCGCTGGTGGACGCCCTGGCCGCGGTCCGGCTGGCCGGGCGGGAGGTGGTGCTGGTCTCCTCCGGCGCGATCGCCGCCGGGCTGGCGCCGCTGGGGCTGCGCGGGCGTCCCCGCGACCTGGCCACCCAGCAGGCGGCGGCCTCGGTGGGCCAGGGGCTGCTCGTCGAGCAGTACATGCAGCGCTTCGCCCGCCACGGCATCACCGTCGGGCAGGTGCTGCTCACGGTGGAGGACGTCACCGTGCAGAGCAAGTACCGCAACGCCTACCGCACCGCGGCCAAGCTGCTCGAGCTCGGGGTGCTGCCGATCGTCAACGAGAACGACACGGTGGCCACCAAGGAGATCCGCTTCGGCGACAACGACCGGCTGGCCGCCCTGGTCGCGCACCTGGTGCACGCCGACGCGCTGGTCCTGCTCAGCGACGTCCCCGCCCTGTTCACCGCCCACCCCGACACCCCCGGGGCCCGCCGGATCGCCGACGTCGCCGACGCGGACGAGCTGCTCGGGGTCGACATCTCCCGCCGCGGCTCCGCGGTGGGGACCGGCGGCATGGTCACCAAGCTGGAGGCCGCCCGGATCGCCACCTCGGCCGGCATCCCCACGCTGCTCACCGACGCGGGCAGCGCGGCGCAGGCGCTGGCCGGCGGGGACGTCGGCACGGCCTTCGCCGCCACCGGCAAGCGCCGCCCCACCCGGCTGCTCTGGCTGGCGCACGTCTCCGACGCCCAGGGCAGCCTGGTGCTCGACGCCGGCGCGGTCCGCGCGGTCACCGAGCGCAAGGCCAGCCTGCTGCCCGCCGGGATCACCGGGGTGCGGGGCAGCTTCAGCGCCGGCGAGCCGGTGGACCTGGTCGACGTCGACGGCCGGGTCGTCGCCCGCGGTCTGGTCAGCTACGACGCCGCCGACCTCCCCGGCATGATCGGCCAGCGCACCGGCACGCTCGGCTCCGAGCTGGGCGCGGAGTACGCCCGGGTGGTGGTGCACCGCGACGCGCTCGTGGTGCTCCGGTGACCGGCGAGGAGCCGCGCGACCCCGCCGCCGAGGAGGTGCTGGGGATCTCGGCCGGCGTCGAGCGCCACGTCCGCGCCCCGGGCACCGAGGCCGCCCGCTTCGACCCCGACGCCGCCCGGGCGGCGGGGGAGCCGGAGGAGGTGCTGCGGGCCGGCGAGGTGTTCAACGCCTGGCTGGACGGGCGGGCCCGGCCCGGACCGGCGGAGGCCGCCGGAGCCCTCGGCCTGCGGGTCTGGGGACGCTGGTGCGGTCCCGGCCACGGCGGCTCCGGGACGCCCGTGGACACCCTCGACGCCATCTGCATGCGCCACGACCGCTGCTACGCCTCGCAGGGCTACCTCGACTGCGGCTGCGACGCCCAGCTGGTGGCCGAGATCACCGCCAGCGCCTCCCAGATGACCCCGGCCGAGCGGTTCGTGGCCGCCGCCATCAAGGCGGTGTTCAGCGTCGGCCTCTGCATCCCCTCCGAGCAGTCCTGAGACCCGCCCCCGACCCCGCCCGGTCCGGCTGACCAGCCGCGCCCGGACGTCCCCGGGTACCCGCGGTGGCCGCGCGGTGAACGTCCGCCGAAGGGCTGCTGACATCTCGGTGGAGGGGGCTCCGGGGGCCGTCCACGCCCGTCCGGCTGGTCTAGCGTCGGGAACCGCCCACCCGGTGGGCGGAGACCAGGACGGGAGGACGCCATGCCTGCACAGGACCGGCTCGGTCTGCGGATCGCCGCCATCGTCCCGTGCCACGACGAGGAGATCACGGTCGCCAAGGTCGTCCGCGACCTCCGGGCCGCCGTCCCCGGCATGGTCGTCTACGTCTACGACAACAACAGCACCGACCGCACCGCCGAGCGGGCCCTGGAGGCCGGTGCCGTGGTACGCCGGGAGTCCCTGCCCGGCAAGGGCAACGTGATCCGCCGGGCCTTCGCCGACATCGACGCCGACGTCTACGTCACCATCGACGGCGACGACACCTACGAGGCGGGCGACCTGCCCGCCATGATCGACAAGCTGCTGGACGGCCCCTACGACCACGTGCTCGGCGTGCGCCGCGACACCCGGCAGACGTCGTCGTACCGGCCCGGCCACGAGACCGGGAACAAGATCTTCAACCGGCTGACGAGCGCCCTGTTCCGTGCGCCGGTCAGCGACATGCTGTCGGGCTACCGGGTGTTCTCGCGCCGGTTCGTGAAGTCGTTCCCGGCCATCAGCAGGCGCTTCGAGACCGAGACCGAGCTCACCGTCCACATGATGTCGCTGCGGCTGCCCTGCGCGGAGCACCCGGTGGGCTTCCGCGAGCGTCCCGAGGGCAGCGAGTCCAAGCTGTCCACCGTCGGCGACGGGCTGCGCATCCTCGGCCTGCTGGCCCAGCTGGTGCGCCACGAGCGTCCCACCCTGTTCTACGGCGTGCTGTCGCTCGGGCTGGCCGCGCTCTCGCTCCTCCTCGGCGTCCCCGTGGTGGCCGAGTACGCCGAGACCGGTCTGGTGCCGCGGCTGCCCACCGCCGTGCTGGCCGCGGCGCTGATGGGGCTGGCCTTCCTGATGGGCAGCGTCGGGCTGATCCTCGACGGGCTGCTCCGCGCCCGCCGCGAGTCGGCCCGGCTCACCTACCTCAGGCTGGCCCCGACGCTGGAGCACCGCAGCGCCGACGAGCTCCACCCCGACCCGGTCGCGGGCCGGGCGCCGCTGACCCGGACCGCATGACCCGGGCGTCCTCGCTGGGTCGGGAGGTCGTCCGCTTCGCGGTGGTGGGAGGGCTCACCTACCTGGTCGACGTGGGCCTGTCCAACCTGCTGCTGTACGGCGCCGGCCCGGTGCCCGCGCCGCTGGCGGAGGCCCCGCTGCCGGCCCGCGCCACCGCCTTCCTGGTGGCCATGGCGCTGGCCTGGCTGGGCAACCTGCTGTGGACCTACGGCGAGCGCCGCACCGGCTCGCCGGTGGGCAGCGCCGCGCGCTACCTGGTGGTCAACCTCGTCTCGATGCTGGTCGTGCTGCTGCCCACCGGCGTCACCTGGTACCTGCTCGGCCTGCGGGACCCGCTGTCGTACAACATCGCCACCAACGTCGTCGGGTTCGCGCTGGCCACCGCCTTCCGCTTCTGGGCCTACCGCAGCTGGGTGTTCCGCCCGGTCGCGGAGCCGGTCGCGCCCCAGCCGGGGAGCGACGCACGGTGAGCACCCTGCTGGCCCGCCTCGACGCGCTGGCCCGGACCCGGGTGGGCTGGGCGGTGCTCTCGCTGCTGGTGCTCGTCCCCCAGGCGTGGTTCGTGCTGAGGCTGAGCTACCCCGGTCGCGCCAACGTCGACGTCGCCTACCAGGCCAGGCAGGCGCTGGGGGAGATCCCCTACACCGACTGGCACCCGCCGGTGATGAGCGCGCTGTGGGAGCTGCTGATCGAGACGACCGGGGACGTCGGGTCGCTGTTCGTGCTGCAGACCGGGGTCCTCTTCGGGGCCGTGTGGCTGCTGTCGCTGGTCGTGCACCGGCGCACCGGACGGCGCCGCTGGACCTGGTGGGCGCTGCTGCTGCCGATGACGCCGTGGGTGCTGGGGCAGAGCGCGGTGCTGTTCAAGGACACCCAGATGGCCGTCGCCCTGCTCGCCGGCGTGGCGCTGGTGCTGCTGGTGGACCACCGGCGCCCGGTCAGCCTGCTGCTGCTCGTGCCCGCGCTGGTGCTGCTGGTCTACGCCACCGACGTCCGCAAGAACGCCGTCCTCGCGCTGGTGCCGCTCGCGGGGCTGATCGGCTGGACGGTGCTGCGCACGCTGCGTCCGCGGCGTCGCCCGCGCTGGAGCGGGGTCGCCGCGGCCGGGTTGGCCGCCCTGCTCGTGCTCGGTGTCGCCTCGGTGGCCCTGGACCGGGCCGTCGGCTCGGCCAAGCAGGTGCAGAGCACCGGCTCGGTCACCCAGATCATGCTCGACGACGTCATGTTCAGCGTCCCCGACGCCGAGCTGCAGGCCAGCGACGCCCCGGCGGCGCTCAAGCAGCGCATCGCGGAGTCGCGGGCCCGCTGCTACGAGATGGGCGAGATCTGGGACTCCTACTTCAACTGCTACGGCCGCGGGGTGGGTGGGGAGATCTTCTCCCCGCTGGAGCACCAGGAGGAGATCCGCCGGCTCTGGTCCGACCACGTCGTCACCCACCCGCTGCGCTACCTCGGCTACCGGGCGGCCGTCTTCAGCTACTACTTCTTCAGCTCCGAGCTGGAGTGGTGGGCCTACGACTGGCGCGGGGACGCCGAGGACGTGGGGCTGGGCCCGCAGAGCCGCATCGCCGACGTCACCGCCCGCTACTACGTGCAGGACTTCGCCGCGGAGTCGCTGCCGTGGCTGTTCAAGCCCTGGTTCTGGTCCGTCCTGGGGGTGGTCTGCGTGGTCCTCAGCCGCCGCGCCGGGCCCTTCCGGCCGGCCGTGCTGGCCCTCGCCCTCTCCGCGCTGTGCTACGTCGCTGGCTACCTGCCGACCGTGCCGGCCAACCACTTCCGCTACACCTTCTGGCCGGCCGTCGCGGTCACGGTCGCGCTCGGTCTGCTGCTGGCGGGCCGGCGGACGGCGGCCGGCGAGGACCCGCGCAGCTGACCCGGTCAGGTGCCCGGACGCTCTCGCGGCACCGGCCGGGGGACACGCCCCGGCGGCCGTTCTGGATCGTTACTGCACGGGAGGCGTCGTACCCCCTAGGCTGTGCCCGCTGCACGGACGACGGCGTACCGGCAGGTCCCCTTACCTCCCGCGACCGGCCAAGGAGTCGTCGTGCTCGTCCTCGTGCTCGGGTGGGTGGCTGCCGCCATCGGCATGCTCTCCGCCACCCCCCAGCTCCTCCGTCTGCTCCGCAGCCGCTCCAGCGACGGCTGCTCCCTCGTGCTGTGGCAGCTGAGCGTCGGCGGCGCCGTCAGCTGGACCGGCCACGGCGTCCTCGTCGGCAGCGCCAACATGGCCTTCCCCAACGTGGTGCTGGGCGCGCTGGCGCTGGCCATCGTGCTGATGATCTGCGCCGACCGCGGGCTGCGCCGGCTGCCGGTGCTCGCGGTCTCGGCCGGCATCGCCGCGGTCGGGCTGACCACGGACCTCGTGCTCGGACCGGTGGCCTTCGCGGTCGTCGCCTTCGCCTCCGGCGTGGTCGGGGTGGGAGCGCAGCTGCGCGAGATCGCCACCGGCACCGCGCTGGAGGGGATCTCGGCCCCCTACCTGGTGATCGCCGTGGCCATGCAGCTGCTGTGGGGGAGCTGGGCGCTGCTCGCCCAGGAGGTCTCCACCCTGCTGGTGGCCAGCGCCATGGGGGTGTTCTGCCTGCTCAACCTGATCTGGTTCCTGCTGCGCCGGGCCGGGGTGCCGGCGCTGGGCCGCCCGCGCCCGGACGACCTCACGCTGGCCGCCTGAGCCGCGGCTGTCCCGGGCCGGTGCCGGCTCGTTAGGCTCGCCCCGAGCGGCGTCGGACGACCGCGCCGCCGTGGAGGAGGAGGACCAGTGCCGACACAGGTGCAGGGCGTCATCGCCCGCAGCAAGGACGCCCCGGTGGAGCTGACCACGATCGTGGTCCCCGACCCCGGCCCGGGGGAGGTGGTGGTCGACGTGCAGGCCTGCGGCGTCTGCCACACCGACATGCACTACCGCGACGGCGGCATCAACGACGAGTTCCCCTTCCTGCTCGGCCACGAGGCCGCCGGCGTGGTCAGCCAGGTGGGTGAGGGCGTCACCGACGTCGCGGTGGGCGACTACGTGGTCCTGAACTGGCGCGCCGTCTGCGGCGACTGCCGGGCCTGCCGACGCGGACGTCCCTGGTACTGCTTCGCCACCCACAACGCCACCCAGAAGATGACGCTGCTCGACGGCACCGAGCTCACCGCCGCGCTGGGCATCGGCGCCTTCGCCGAGAAGACGCTGGTCGCGGCCGGGCAGTGCACCAAGGTCGACCCCGCCGCCCCGCCCGAGGTCGCCGGGCTGCTCGGCTGCGGGGTGATGGCCGGGGTGGGTGCCGCCATCAACACCGGCGGCGTCACCCGCGGCGACAGCGTGGCGGTGTTCGGCTGCGGCGGCGTCGGCGACGCGGCCGTGCTCGGCTCGCGGCTGGCCGGCGCGGCCCGGATCATCGCCGTCGACATCGACGACCGCAAGCTCGCCCTGGCCACCGAGATGGGCGCCACCCACACCATCAACTCGCGCGAGACCGACCCGGTGGAGGCGATCCGCGAGCTGACCGGGGGCTTCGGCGTGGACGTCGCCATCGAGGCGGTCGGCCGCCCGGAGACCTACCGGCAGGCCTTCTACGCCCGCGACCTCGCCGGCACCGTCGTGCTGGTCGGCGTGCCCAACCCGACCATGGAGATCACGCTGCCGATGATCGACGTGTTCGGCCGCGGCGGGGCGCTCAAGTCCTCCTGGTACGGCGACTGCCTGCCCAGCCGCGACTTCCCGATGCTCATCGACCTGCACACCCAGGGCCGGATCGACCTGTCGCGGTTCGTCACCGAGCGGATCGGGATCGGCGACGTGGAGGCGGCCTTCGCCAAGATGCACGCCGGCGACGTGCTGCGCTCGGTGGTCATGATCGGGGAGGCCTCGTGAGCGCCGTCGCGCCCGGCGGCGGCGTGCGGATCGACCGGACGATCACCTCCGGCACCTTCTCCCTCGACGGCGGCACCTGGGACGTCGACAACAACGTCTGGGTCGTCGGCGACGACACCGAGTGCGTGGTCGTCGACGCCCCCCACGACGCCCGCGCCATCCTCGAGCTCGTCGGCGGCCGGCGGGTGCTGGCGGTGCTGCTCACCCACGCCCACGACGACCACGTCGACGCCGCCCGCGAGCTGGCCGACGCCGTCGACGCCCCGGTCCACCTGCACCCCGACGACCGGATGCTGTGGGACGCCGTGCACGCCGACACCGGCCCCGACGCCGACCTGGCCGACGGCCAGCAGCTGTCGGTGGCGGGGACCACGCTGACCGTGCTGCACACCCCCGGCCACAGCCCCGGCAGCTGCTGCTTCCTGCTGCCGGAGCAGGGCGTGGTGTTCACCGGCGACACCCTCTTCGCCGGCGGGCCGGGCGCCACGGGCCGCTCCTGGTCCAGCTTCGAGACGATCATCGACTCGATCACCGGTCGGCTGCTCACCCTCCCGCCGGAGACGGTGGTGCACACCGGGCACGGCGACTCCACCACCATCGGCGCCGAGGCGCCGCACCGCCAGGAGTGGATCGACCGGGGGCACTGAGCGCCGGCTACCGGGTTGGCCCGACGGGCCGGTTCGGATAGCGTCAGCCGGTGGCTCGAACGATTCAGTCCGGGCCGGTACGAGGGTGACGGAGCAAGCAGGTGGGTGGCGTGGGGTCGGTCGGCGAGCACGGTCTGGGCACGGGAGTACGGGCCTACGCCCGGTTGCTGGGTCACGGCCCCGCGGCCAAGCCCTTCTTCGCCGCGCTGGTCGCCCGCCTGCCGATCGCCATGGCCCCGCTGGGGATGCTGCTGCTGATCGAGCGTGAGCGCGGCGCCTACAGCCTGGCCGGCTTCGTCACCGGGGCCTTCGCCCTCGGCTCGGCGGTCGGGATGCCGCTGTGGGGTCGGCTGATGGACCGCCTCGGCCAGCCGCGGGTGCTCGCCCCCACCGCGGTCGTCAGCGCGCTGACGATGGTGGCGCTGGGGGTGGCCACCGTGGGCGGAGCCCCCTCCTCGGTGCTGCTCGCGCTGGCTCTGGTGGCTGGGCTCAGCTTCCCGCCGATGAGCCCGGCGATCCGCTCGGCGTGGCGGGTGATCTTCCCCGACCGGGCCTCCCGCCGGGTCGCCTTCGCCCTCGACGGCACCTCGGTGGAGCTGATCTTCGTCGGCGGGCCGCTGCTGCTCTCGCTGCTGCTGGTGCTCACCCCCTCCGGGGTCCCGCTCTACATCACCGCCGCGCTGCTGGCCGGCGGGGCGCTGGCCTACTGCCGCACCGACGCCGCCCGGCACAGCGGCGGCACCCGGGACGAGCCCGAGGCGCCGTCGCGCGGGTACGACGAGCACGGTCAGCAGGAGCTGCTGGCCCCGCGCCGGCGGGTGCCGGTGGTGCTGATCGGCGGGGTGTCGAGCGTGCTGGCGGTGATGCTGATGCTGAGCATCGGCTTCGGCCAGCTCGACACCTCGATGGCCGCCACCGCCGGGCTGCTGCTGGGCAGCACCGACCAGGTCGGCATCTTCTTCGCCGCCATCGCCGGCGGCAGCACCATCGGCGGCCTGGCCTACGGCGCCCGGACCTGGCGGTTCCAGGAGCGGCACGCCGTGCTGGTGCTGCTGGCGGCCTTCTCGGCGCTGCTGGCCTGCATGGCCCTGCTGATGCGCTGGCCGGACGCCGGGCTGGCTGCCGTGCTGCCGCTGCTGTTCGTCACCGGCATCACCATCGCCCCCACGCTGATCATGCAGCAGCACCTGGTGGACGAGCTGGCCCCGGTCGACCGGCTGAACGAGGCCCAGTCCTTCCTCTCCGCGGCCAACACCACCGGGGCGGCCGCCGGCACCGCGCTCGCGGGGGTGCTGATCGACTACCACGGCGTCGACTGGTCCTACGCCGGTGCCTCGGCCGCGCTCGCGCTGGCCGCCGTGGTCGCGCTGGCCAGCCAGCGCCGCTGGAAGGCCGTGGCCCACCAGGTCCAGCCCGTGCCGCTCGCCGAGCCCGACCCGGCCGGCGCCGAGCGGCGCTGAGCCCGCGCGCGCCCGGATCGCACCTGCGGTCGTCACGCCGGTCGAACTAGAGTTCCCCCATGCAGTTCAGCGACCAGGCCCGTGCCGCCAAGGACGCCTCCCGCAGCCTCGCCACCGCGTCCAGGGCGGTCAAGGACGCGGCCCTGCACGCCATGGCCGACGCCCTGGCGGCGGCGGAGGAGGACGTCCTCGCCGCCAACGCCCGTGACGTGTCCGCCGCCGAGGAGTCCGGGGCCGCGCCCGCGCTGGTGGACCGGCTGCGGCTGACCCCGGCCCGGGTGACGGCCATGGTGGACGGCCTGCGCCAGCTCGCCGGGCTGCCCGACCCGGTGGGTGACGTGGTCCGCGGCTGGACCAACCCCAACGGCGTCCAGGTCCGCCAGCTGCGGGTCCCGCTCGGGGTGGTGGGGATCATCTACGAAGCCCGCCCCAACGTCACCGCCGACGCGGCCGGGATCTGCCTGAAGTCGGGCAACGCCGCCCTGCTGCGCGGCTCGTCCTCGGCGCTGCAGTCCAACACCGCCGTCACCGCCGCGCTGCGCCGCGGGCTGCAGGCGGTGGGCGTCGACCCCGACGTGGTGCAGCTGGTCGCCGGCGGACGCGAGGTGACCAAGGAGATGATGGCCGCGCGGGGGCTGGTCGACGTGCTGATCCCGCGCGGCGGCGCCGGGCTGATCAACGCGGTCGTCACCGGGTCGCAGGTGCCGGTGATCGAGACCGGCACCGGCAACTGCCACCTGGTGGTCGACGCCACCGCCGACCAGGACGTCGCGCTGGGCATCATGGTCGACGCCAAGGTCCGCCGGCCGTCGGTGTGCAACTCCCTGGAGACGATGCTGGTGCACCGCGACATCGCCGCGGAGTTCCTGCCCCGGGCGCTGGCGGTGCTGGCCCAGCACGAGGTCACCGTGCACGGGGACGCCGACGTGGTCGCCCTCGACGACCGGGTGGTGCCCGCCACCGAGGAGGACTTCACCGAGGAGGCGCTCTCGCTGGACCTGTCGGTGGCCGTGGTCGACGACCTCGACGCGGCGCTGGCCCACGTCCGCCGCTACTCCAGCGGGCACTCCGAGACCATCGTCACCGGCTCGGTGCGGGCCGCGGACCGCTTCACCGCCGAGGTGGACGCCGCCGCGGTGCTGGTCAACACGTCCAGCCGCTTCGTCGACGGCGGCGAGTTCGGCTTCGGTGCCGAGATCGGCATCTCCACGCAGAAGCTGCACGCCCGCGGCCCCATGGGGCTGGCCGAGATGACCTCGACGAAGTACGTGGTGGTGGGCGACGGCCAGGTCCGTGGCTGAGGTCGTCGTCCCGCCGCTGGTCACCGGGCGGCTGCGGCTGGGCGGCTGGGGACCGGCCGAGCGGGAGGCCCTGGCCGCGCTCAACGCCGACCCGGAGGTGATGCGCTACTTCCCCTCCACCCAGGACCGGGCCCGCACCGACCAGCTGCTGCAGCGGATCGAGCAGAGCTTCGCCGAGCGCGGCTGGGGGCTGTGGGCCGTCACCCCGGTGGCCACCGGGGTGTGCATCGGCTTTGTCGGGCTGCTGGCCATGCCCGACGGCGTGCCCGGTGCCGGTGGGGTGGAGGTGGGCTGGCGGCTGGCCCGCTCCGGCTGGGGCCAGGGCTACGCCACCGAGGCCGCGACCGCGGTGCTCGACCACGCCTTCGGCCCGGTCGGGCTCGCCGAGGTGTGGTCCATGACCGCGGTCCTCAACCTGCCCTCCCAGGCCGTGATGCGACGGCTGGGGATGGAGCTGCACACCCGTTTCGAGCACCCGGCGCTGGAGGTGGGCAGCCCGCTGCGGCCCCACGTGGTGTTCCGCACCACCGCCCAGGCGTGGCGGGGCCGCCGGGCGCCAGGCGGTAGGGTGCCCGCATGACTGCTGCCCTGGTCCTCCTCGAGGCCGCGCACCGCGAGCTGCCCATGCCTGCCTGGGTGTTCGGTGTGGTGGCCTTCGCCCTGCTCGCCATCGCGCTCCTCGTGCTGCACGGCTACTCGACCCGCCGCCCCCACAGCTGAGGCGCCCGGAGTGAGTGAGACGGGCCTCGCCCGCAAGCCCGGCACCCCGCACGGGCAGCGCTACCGGCTGGGGGTCATGGGTGGCACCTTCGACCCCATCCACCACGGCCACCTGGTGGCCGCCAGCGAGGTGGCCAGCAAGTTCTACCTCGACGAGGTGGTGTTCGTCCCCACCGGGCGGCCCTGGCAGAAGAAGGCCCGGCGGGTCTCCTCGGCCGAGGACCGGTACCTGATGACGACCATCGCCACCGCCTCCAACCCGCGCTTCACCGTCAGCCGGGTCGACATCGAGCGCGGCGGCGACACCTACACCGTCGACACCCTCAAGGACCTGCGGGCCGAGCGCGGCGACGACGTCGACCTGTTCTTCATCACCGGCGCCGACGCCCTGGCCCAGATCCTCACCTGGCGCGGCGCCGACCAGCTCTTCGACCTGGCCCACTTCGTCGGGGTGACCCGGCCCGGGGTGGAGCTCGAGTCGCCCGCCGTCGCGCACCTGCCGCCGGACAAGATCACCCTGCTGGAGGTGCCGGCGCTGGCCATCTCCTCCACGGCCTGCCGGGCCCGCGCCCTTGCCGGCGAGCCGATCTGGTACCTCGTCCCCGACGGCATCGTGCAGTACATCCAGAAGCGCGGCCTGTACCAGCTCGGCGACGACGCGCCGCACCCAGCCTGACCCAGACGTCCACGAAGGGAACCACATGGCGGCCACCGACCGCGCCATCGAGCTCACCACCGCCGCCGCGCACGCCGCGGCCGACAAGCTCGGCACCAACATCGTCGCCTACGACGTCTCCGAGCAGCTCGCCATCACCGACACCTTCCTGCTGGTCACCGCCGCCAACGAGCGCCAGGTCGGCGCCGTGGTGGACGGGATCGAGGAGAAGCTGCGCGAGCTCGGCGCCAAGCCCACCCGGCGCGAGGGCAACCGCGAGCAGCGCTGGGTGCTGCTGGACTACCTCGACCTGGTCGTCCACGTCCAGCACACCGAGGAACGGACGCTGTACGCCCTGGAGCGGCTGTGGGGCGACTGCCCCCGCATCGAGCTGGGCGTGCAGGAGGACCGGTGACGGCTCGCCGGCTGCTGCTGCTCCGCCACGGCCAGACCAGCTGGAACGCCGAGGGGCGGTTCCAGGGGCAGGCCGACATCGAGCTCGACGAGGTCGGCACCGCCCAGGCCGAGCAGGCGGCCCTGCAGCTGCGTCACGAGGGCATCACCCGGCTGCACAGCTCCGACCTGCTCCGCACCCGCCAGACCGTGGCGGCGGTGGAGGCCGTCACCGGGCTCACCGCCACCCTGGACAAGCGGTTCCGCGAGATCTCGGTGGGCTCCTGGGAGGGTCTGACGCTGGCCGAGGTGATGGCGGAGGACCCGACCTACCTGGAGCGGGAGAACGCCGGTGAGGACGTCCGGCGCTCGGCCACGGGGGAGTCGCTGGGCGAGGTCGCCGACCGCTTCCGCGAGGCCCTCACCGAGGTGGCCGAGGACGCCGACGACCACGACGTCGTGCTGGTGGCCACCCACGGCCTCGCCGCCCGCGTCGGGTTCGCCGCCTTCCTGGGGCTGGACCTGGTCGCGGCCCGGATGTTCACCGGCATCCGCAACTGCCACTGGATCTCCCTCACCCGGGTCGGCGCCCGCTGGCGCGTCGACGGCTACAACGTCGGTGCCGGGCAGCAGAACCTGTCGGGGCTGGTGGGCTGAGGCGCCGATTTGTGCGCGGCCGCGGCGCCGCGCTATTGTCTCCGGGTCCCCGCGAGGGGGCTCTCGCACGGGGCTATGGCGCAGTTGGTAGCGCGCTTCCATGGCATGGAAGAGGTCAGGGGTTCGAATCCCCTTAGCTCCACAACCATCTGGACCCCCGGTCGCAGCAGCGGCCGGGGGTCCGTCGCGTTCTGCCCGGCCCTCCTCGTGGCGCCGCTAGCATGAGCGCGCCCGTTCGCGAGGAGGTGCCCGGTGGGAGCCACGGAGACCGGCGCGGCCACCCCGGTGGGTGGGCCGGGCCCGGGGCGCCCCAGACGCGCCGACGCCCGCCGCAACATCGAGGCCCTCGTCGAGGCGGCCACCCGGCTGCTCGCCGTCGACCCCGACGCCAGCATGAACGAGGTCGCCCGCGCCGCGGGCGTCGGGCGGGTGACCCTCTACGGCCACTTCGGCTCCCGGACGGCCCTCGTCGCCGAGGTGGTCGACCGGGCCATCGCGCAGACCGACGAGGCGCTGGCCCAGCTGGACCTCGACGGCGACCCGCGTGAGGCGCTGGGCCGGCTGCTGGAGGCCACCTGGCAGCTGACCCACCGGTTCGGGGCGGTCGTGGTCGCCGCCTCCCGGGCGCTGCCGCCGGAGCAGATGCGTCGCGCCCACGAGGGGCTCGCGGTCCGGGTCCGCGGCCTGCTCGAGCGCGGCCGGGAGGCGGGCAGGTTCCGCGGCGACATGCCCCTGGAGTGGCAGCTGGGGGTGGTCCAGGCCGTCCTGCACGGCGCCTCGGCCGCCGTGCACCGCGGCGAGGTGGCCGCCGAGGACGCCCCCTGGCTGGTCCGCGAGACGGTGCTCGCCGCGCTGGCCGCCTGAGCACCGTCGGGCGGGTCCGCCACCACCCTGGTCCGGGTCGCGCCGGACGCCGGTCAGCGAGCCGGGCGGCGGGCGAGCAGCGTGAGCGTGGTGAGCGGCAGGAAGACCAGCACGGCGGAGACCGTCCCCACCACGGCGGGGGCGGTCGCGCCCAGGCCCGACTCCAGGGCGGCGCTGGTGATGCCGGTGCCGACCGCGGTACCCAGGTTGAAGATCGAGGTCGGCATCGCCGCCGCCAGGGTGGGGGCGTCGCCGCCCGAGCGGACCGCGAGGGCGACCAGCACCGGGTTGGCCGACAGTCCCACCAGACCCAGCAGGGTGAACAGCCCGAGCAGCGCCGGCGGTGACGCCGAGAAGGCCCAGATCCCGGCCGAGGCGAGCACGCTCGCGGCCGCGGTGACCAGGCAGGTCGCGTACGGGTGGTTGTCGCCGAGACGACCGCCGACCACGCTGCCGACGAGGGCCGCGACGCCGAAGGCCATCAGCGCGAACGGGATCACCACCGGCGACAGCCCGGCCCGGTCGGTGACCAGCGGGGCGACGTAGCTGTAGACGGACAGCACCCCACCGGTGATCCCCGCGCAGGTCGCCAGCGTGAGCCACAGCCGTCCGCTGCGCAGCACCCGTAGCTCGGCCCGCACCGACGGCACCACCCGGCCCGGACCGTCGGCGGGGACGAGGCGGACGACCGCCACCGCGGCCACCAGCGCCAGCACGGCCAGCGCCCAGAAGGTGCCGCGCCAGCCGACGAGCTGCCCGCTCAGCGAGCCCGCCGGGACACCGAGGACGTTGGCCAGCATCCCGCCCCCGAGCACCAGGCCGAGTGCGCGCGAGCTCGCGGCCGGCCCGGCGGCGTGGGCGGCCACCACCGAGCCGACCGCCCAGAACGCCCCCGTCGCCACCGCGGTCAGGAACCGGGCTGCCAGCAGCAGCTCGAAGCTGGCGGTGGAGCCGACCACCACGTGCCCGACGGCGTACACCGCCAGGGCGAGGGTGAGGGTGAGGCGTCGTGGCAGCCGCAGGGTCAGCAGCGCCGTCGAGGGGGCACCGACGATCATGCCGACGGCGAAGACCGTGATGCTCAGCCCCGCCTGGGCGACCGTGGTGCCGAAGTCGGCGGCGACCTGCGGCAGCAGCCCGGCGACGACGAACTCGGTCGTGCCCATCAGGAACGTGCCTGCCGTCAGCACGTAGGCGACCAACGGCAGGCGCGTCCGCCGGGCGGCTGCGGTGGTGGGCACGGCGCTCAGGAGAGCGTTGCGGTGTCGATGACGAAGCGGTAGCGGACGTCGGAGGCGAGCACCCGCTCGTAGGCCTCGTTCACCCGCTCGGCGGGGATCACCTCGACCTCGGCCCCGATGCCGTGCTCGGCGCAGAAGTCGAGCATCTCCTGGGTCAGCGCGATGCCGCCGATCATGGAGCCGGCGAAGGAGCGGCGGGCGCCGATCAGCGAGAAGACGTCGAGGCTCAGCGGCTCCGCCGGAGCGCCGACGTTGACCAGCGTGCCGTCCACGGCGAGCAGCGACAGGTAGGCGTCGACGTCGATGGCGGCGCTGACGGTGTTGAGGACCAGGTCGAAGCGGCCCGCGAGCTCGGTGAAGGTGGCCGGGTCCGACGTCGCGAAGTAGTGCTGCGCGCCGAGCCGCAGCCCGTCCTCCTGCTTCTTCAGCGACTGCGACAGCACGGTGACCTCGGCGCCCAGCGCGGCGGCGATCTTGACCGCCAGGTGGCCCAGGCCGCCCAGCCCGACGACCGCCACCCGGGTGCCCGGCCCGACCCCCCAGCGGCGCAGCGGCGCGTAGGTGGTGATGCCGGCGCACAGCAGCGGGGCCGCGGCGGCCGGGTCGAGGCTCTCGGGGACGGACAGCACGTAGTCGGCATCGACGACGACGTGGCTGGAGTAGCCGCCCTGGGTGGTGGTGCCGTCGCGGTCGGTGCCCGCGTAGGTCGGGACCATGCCCTGCAGGCAGTACTGCTCGTCACCGTCGAGGCAGCTGCGGCACTCGCGGCAGGAGGCCACCATGCAGCCGACCCCGACCCGGTCGCCGACGCGGTGGCGGGTCACGGCAGCTCCGACCTCGGCCACGACGCCGACGATCTCGTGGCCCGGCACCACCGGGAAGGGCTGCGGACCCCAGTCGCCGTTCACGGTGTGGATGTCGGAGTGGCAGATGCCGGCGTACTGGATCTGGATCAGGACGTCGCGGGCGCCGACCTGGCGACGCTCGACGACGGTGGGGGCCAGCGGCTGGCCGGCGGCGGGGGCGGCGTAGGCGGGGACGCGCATGGGGGAGCTCCTTCGTGGTGGGTTCCCGGGCGCGCGGGTGCGCGCCCGGTCGACGGTCGTCCGGGCGGGGCCGGCCCGGTCGGGTGGTCCGGGCGTGGTGGCCAGGAGGTGGGTGGTTCGAGGTGGCCGGAGGGGGTCAGCTGGTGGCCGGGGCGGCCGCGTACTCCTCGTCGGTGACGGGGGAGAGCCAGTGCACGACGTCGTGGTCGGCGTCGCCCTCGTTGATGGCCAGGTGGACCATCAGCCGGTCGGGGGCGGCGCCGTGCCAGTGCTCCTCGTCGGCCTCGAAGAGCACGCGGTCTCCGGGACGGATGACCTCGACCGGACCACCGCGCCGCTGGCAGAGACCGACGCCCTCGGTGACGAAGACGGTCTGGCTCAGCGGATGGCGGTGCCAGTGGGTGCGGGCGCCGGGCGTGAAGTGCACCAGGTTGGCGCTGACCCGTGACGGCGGCGGTGCGGCGGCCACGGCGTCGATCCAGACGTCGCCGGTGAACCAGTCGCGGGGGCCCTTGACGGTGGTGAGGGTGCTGCGGGTGATCTGCATGGTCCTTCTCGGGTGCGGGTGCGGGTGCGGGGTGCGGGGTGCGGGAACGGGTGGCGGGGTCGCCGGCCGGCTCAGAGGGAGGCGCGCGAGGCGGCCCAGCTGGCCAGCAGCTGCAGCCGGTCGGCGGAGTCGGTGCCGGGCTCGGCGGTGTAGACGGTCATCACCAGCGTGCGGCTGCCGTCGGCCGAGACGTCCATGGAGTGGTAGACGAGGTCGAGCGGCCCGACGTCGGGGTGGACGAACTGCTTGTGGCCCGCGTGGTGCAGCCGGACGTCGTGCGCGGCCCACCGGGTCCGGAAGTCCTCGCTCAGCGTCGAGAGCTCGCCGACCAGCTGGCGCAGGTCCCGGTTGCCCGGGTCGCGCCCGGCCTCGGTGCGCAGCAGGGCCGCCGTGACGCCCGTGGCCCCCTCCCAGTCCGGGATGAGCTCGCGGGCGGCTGGGTCCAGGAACTGGAAGCGGGCGATGTTGGCCGGCCGGTCCTCGCCGGGCGCCGTCCCCGCGAACATCGGGGCGTAGAGGGCGCGGGCGAGGTCGTTGGCGGCCAGCACGTCCATCCGGCCGTTCGCCACGAAGGCGGCCGACCCCGACATGGAGTCGAGCATCCACTGGATGCGCTCGGGCAGCACGGTCGATCGACGCCGTCGGGGGGCCCGGCTCGCCCGGCGGCCGGCCCGGGCCAGGTCGAACAGGTACACCCGCTCGGCCTCGTCGAGCTGCAGCGCCCGGGCCACCGCGTCCAAGACCTCGTCGGAGACGCCGCTGACGTGACCCTTCTCCAGCCGGGTGTACCAGTCGGTGCTGACGCCGGCGAGCACCGCCACCTCCTCCCGGCGCAGCCCGGCGACCCGACGGCGTCCTCCGCCCGGCTGCAGCCCCACCTGCGCGGGCGTCAGCCTCGCCCGTCGGGTGGTGAGGAAGTCGCGGATGGCCGCGCGGCCGGGATCGTCGTTCACGTCTCCCACGGTAGGTCCCGCCCGGCGGTGTGGGAGGGCGAGCCTGTACCCCCCATGAGCAGGCCCCCTCAGCGCACCGCCACCCGCACGGCGGGCCCGTCCCGGTCGGGCGGTGGGACGCCGGCAGCGTGCCGGTGGCGGCCGGTAGCGTGACCGCCGAGCCGCGGACCGCGCCGCCGGTGACCCGGCTCGCCCACCGACCACCCGGGAGGGGAGCCGCGGCATGACCACGCAGACCACGACGGCGCCGAGCCTGCTCCGACCCGTCTCCGCAGGGGTGGTCTCGGGCCTGGTCGGCTTCACCAGCGCCTTCGTCGTCGTGCTGGCCGGGCTCGCCGGCGTCGGCGCCGACCCGGCCCAGGCCGCCAGCGGGCTGCTGGCCGTGAGCGTCACCATGGGGCTCGGCTCGATCGTGCTGGCCTGGTCCACCCGGGTGCCGATCACGGTCGCCTGGTCCACCCCCGGAGCGGCGCTGCTGGCCACCACCGCACCGGTCGAGGGCGGCTGGCCCGCGGCCGTCGGTGCCTTCCTGCTGACCGGCGTGCTGATCGTCCTCACCGGGCTGGTGCCGCCGCTCGGGGCCCTGATCGGGCGCATCCCCGCCCCGGTGGCCCAGGCGATGCTCGCCGGCGTGCTGCTCCAGCTGTGCCTGGGACCGGTCACCGGGCTGGCGACCAACCCGCTGGCCGTGGGGCCGGTCGTGCTCGTGTGGCTGCTGGCCCTGCGGCTCGCGCCCCGCTGGGCCTCGCCGCTGGCCTTCCTCGCCGCCGCGGTGGTGATCGCCGTGCACGTCGGCGCCGCCGGCTCCAGGGTCGACCCGGCGACGCTGCTGCCGCGGGTCGAGCTGACCGCCCCCGAGCTGTCGCTCGCCGCGGTGGTCGGCATCACGCTGCCGCTCTACCTGGTGACGATGGCCTCCCAGAACGTGCCGGGGGTCGCGGTGATGAAGGGTCTGGGCTACCCGGTGCCGTGGCGCCGGTCGATGGTCGTGACCGGCGTCGGCACGCTGCTCGGAGCGCCGGCCGGAGGGCACGCCATCAACCTCGCCGCGATCAGCGCCGCGCTGGCGGCGGGGCCGGAGGCGGGGGAGGACCGCTCCCGGCGCTGGATCGCCAGCGTGACCAGCGGCACCGTGCTGCTGCTGCTCGGCGCCGCCTCCGCCGCGTTCGGGGCGCTGGTGCTGCTCGCCCCGGCCGGGGTGATCGCCGCGGTGGCCGGACTGGCCCTGCTGGGCACGCTCGCCTCCTCGCTGCGGGCCGCGCTGGCCGAGCCCGGTGGGCACGTCCCGGTCGTCATCACCTTCGCCACCGCCGCGTCCGGGATCGCCGTCGCCGGGGTCAGCGCCGCCTTCTGGGCCCTGCTGGCCGGGCTGCTGGCCCGCGCCGTGCTCGGTGGCGGTCCGCCTCCCAGCCCGCCCGCGCCGTCCGCGGGGCCGGCCGGCGTCGAGGACCCGGCACCGGCGGACGCCCGCACCGCGGCGAGCCCTCGCCGCACCGGCTGACCCGGCGCCAGACTGGGACCATGACCACGCTCACCGTCTCGGCCGACGCCCTCACCCGGGCCCGGCAGGTCGTCGCCCCGCACGTCCTGCGCACCGCGACCCGTCGCTGGCCGCTGCTGGAGCGGCTCACCGGCACCGAGACCTGGCTCAAGCACGAGAACCACAACCCGACCGCCGCCTTCAAGGTCCGCGGCGGGCTTACCTACCTCTCCCGGCTCCGCGAGGAGCAGCCCGGGCGCGGGGTGATCTCGGCCAGCCGCGGCAACCACGCGCAGTCGCTGGCCTACGCCGGCGGGGTCTTCGGGGTGCCGGTGACCATCGTGGTGCCGGTCGGCAACTCCCCGGACAAGGACGCCGCCACCCGCGCCTACGGGGCCGAGGTGGTCGTCCACGGCTCCGACTTCCAGGAGTCGGTCGAGCACGCCCGCACGCTGGCCGAGGAGAGGGGTCTGCACATGGTGCCGGCCATCCACCCGTGGCTGGTCGAGGGGGTGGCCACCTACCCGGCGGAGATGCACGAGGACGCCCCGGGCCTGGACCGGGTCTACGTGCCGGTGGGGATGGGGTCGGGGATCAGCGCCCACCTGGCCGTCCGCGACCTGCTGGGGCTGTCGACCGAGGTGGTCGGGGTGGTGGCCGAGGGGGCACCGGCCTACGCGCTGTCGGTGGCGGCCGGCCGCCCGGTGGCGACCGAGCGCGCTGACACGTTCGTCGACGGGGTGGCCTGCCGCGTGCCGGACCCCTCGGCGGTGGCGACCATGGTCGCCGGCGGCGTGCGCGTCGTCGTGGTCAGCGACCAGCAGGCCAAGCAGGCGATGGTCGAGCTGTACCGCGCCACCCACAACCTGGTCGAGCCGGCTGGCGCCCTCGGCCTCGCCGCCGCGACGGCGGAGCGGGAGGCCAACGCCGGGCGGCGGATCGGGCTGGTGCTCACCGGCGGCAACGCCGACCACGACGTGCTGGAGGCCGCGTTCGCCGCGAGCGCCGGCTGATCGCCCCGGCGGGGTGCGCCAGAATGCCTGCGGGCGCCACCGCGGGCGCACGGACGAGAGGTGGACCGATGCGCGTACTGGTGGCGCCGGACAAGTTCAAGGGCTCGCTCACCGCCCGGCAGGCCGGTGAGGCGATGGCCGCCGGCGTGCGCTCGGTGCTGCCGGAGGCCGAGGTCACCGTGCTCCCCATCGCCGACGGCGGCGAGGGCACCTGCGAGGTCGCGCTGGCCGCCGGCGCCCGACCGGAGAGCACGGTGGTCCGCGGCCCGCTGGACGAGCACGTCACCGCGGACTGGGCCCTGTTCGACGACGGCCGCGCCGTGCTGGAGACCGCCCGGGCCAGCGGCCTGGCGCTGGTCACCCCGACGCCGGAGACGGCGGCCGCCGCGCACTGCTTCGGCTCCGGCGAGCTGGTGCGCGCCGCCCTGGACGCCGGCGCGCACGAGGTGGTGGTGGGCATCGGCGGCTCGGCGATGACCGACGGCGGCTCCGGTGCGCTGCGGGCCCTCGGCGCCCGGGTGCTCGACGCCGACGGCCGCGACCTGCCGCTGGGTGGGCTGGCGCTGCGCGACGCCGCCGCCGTGGACCTGTCGGGGCTCGAGCCGCGGCTGGCCCACGCCAGCATCTCCTTCGCCTGCGACGTGGACAGCCCGCTGACCGGTCCGCACGGCGCCGCGGTGGTGTTCGCGCCGCAGAAGGGCGCCGACCCGGCCCTCGTCGCCGCCCTCGACGCGGCGCTGCGGCGGTGGGCCGAGGTGCTGCGCGAGGCCACCGGGGTCGACGTCGACGTGCCGGGAGCCGGGGCGGCCGGCGGGCTGCCCGCCGCCTTCCTGGCCTGCGCCCCGCTGCTGGGCGCCCCCGTCCGGCTCCGCAACGGCTTCGACCTGGTGGCCGACCTGCTGGGGCTGGCCGAGGCGGTGGCCGGGGCCGACCTGGTGCTGACCGGCGAGGGCTCCCTGGACGCCCAGTCGCTGCGCGGCAAGGGCCCGATCGGCGTGGCCGACCTCGCCGCCGGCTCCGGTATCGACGTGCTCGCCGTGGCCGGTGTGGTGACCGCCGACCGGGCCGCGCTGGCCGGCCACGGCGTGGTGGGCGCGGCCGCCTGCGCGGACCTGGCCCCCGACGTGGCCTCGGCCATCGGCGAGGCCGCCCGCTGGACCCGGCTGGCCGCGGAGCGGGCGGTCGCCGACTGGGTCGCGGCCCGGCCGGCCCTCAGGCAGCGCTGAGCACCACCAGCTGCCTCGTGGCCCGGGTCATCGCGACGTAGCGGTCGACCGTCCCCGCCACACCCGTCCCGAACCGCTCGGGGGCGACCAGCACGACCAGGTCGAACTCCAGACCCTTGACCTGCTCGGGCGACAGCGAGCGGACCCGGGGGCGGGGCGGGAAGCTGGGGTCGCCGACGACGCAGACGGTCCCCTCGTGGTGCGCGGCCAGCCAGCCGTCGACGATCCCCGCCAGGTCGGCCGTGCCGGCGTGCACCACGGGCAGCCCGCTGCTGCGCACCGACCGGGGCACGGCGGCCTGCGGGAGCACGCTGCGGATCACCGGCTCGGCCTCGGCCATGACCTCCTGCGGCGTGCGGTAGTTGATGCTGAGCGAGGTCAGCTCGACCCGGTCCAGCCCCACCCGCGCCAGCCGGTCCGACCACGAGCCCGGGAAGCCGTGGCGGGCCTGCGCCCGGTCCCCGACGACGGTGAAGCTGCGCGACGGGCACCGCCGCACCAGCATCTGCCACTCCGCGTCGGTCAGCTCCTGCGCCTCGTCCACCACCACGTGGCTGAAGGGACCGGCGAGCAGGTCCGGGTCCGCGGGCGGCAGCGCCCCCTCGTCCACCAGGGCGTCGCGCAGGTCCCGCTGCCGCAGCGCCGTCACCAGCCCCTCCCCGTCGTCGTCGGCCGCGATCAGGTCGTCCACGACCCGGTCCATGTACTCGCGCTGGGCCGCGACCTCGGCCTCGCGGCGCCGCCGGCGCCGGGACGCCTGCGGGTCGCCCAGCCGCTGCCGGGCGGCGTCCAGCAGCGGCAGGTCGGAGACCGTCCAGGGCGAGGTCTCCTCGCGCTGCAGCCTCCGCACGTCGTCGGGGTCCAGCCACGGGGCGCAGCGGCGCAGGTAGGCCGGCACTGACCACAGGTCGGCCACCAGCTCGGGCGCCTCCAGCACCGGCCAGGCCCGGTCGAGTGCGCGGGCGAGCCCGACGTCGCGGGCCAGCGTGCGGCGCAGCAGCTCGGCCGGGACCTCCTCGTCGTTGAGCTGGTCGACCAGCAGGTCCAGCAGCGCCTCCCAGACCTGGTCGCGGGCCTCGTTGTGCGGGGTCCCGGGCTCCACCGACCCGAAGGCCTCCGCCCAGTCCGCGGGGCTGACCCACAGGTCGGCCCACGGCGTCTCGACCGTCATCCCCTCGGTGGGCGGCTCCTCGTAGAGGGCGACGGCCGGCTCGACGGCGCGCACCATCTCCGCCGACGCCTTGAGCCGCGCCACCTCGGGGTCGGCCTCGGGCTGCGCGGCCGCCCCCTCCGGGACGAGGTCGCGCACCGTGCAGGTCAGCACGCCCTCCTCGCCCAGACCGGGGAGCACGTCGGCGACGTAGGACAGGTAGGGCTGGTGCGGGCCGACGAAGAGCACCCCGCCCCGCCCGGGACCCAGCCGCGGGTCGGAGTAGAGCAGGTAGGCGGCGCGGTGCAGCGCGACCACCGTCTTGCCGGTGCCGGGACCGCCCTCGACGACCAGGGTGCCGCGGGAGCCGGCGCGGATGATGGCGTCCTGGTCCGCCTGGATGGTGCTGAGCACGTCGCGCATCCGGGCCGAGCGGGTGCTGCCCAGGCTGGCGATGAAGGCCGACTGGTCGTCGAGCGCGGCGTGGCCCTGCAGCCCGTCGGCGGTGAAGACCTCGTCCCAGTAGTCGCTCACCCGGCCCCGCGTCCAGCGGTAGCGGCGCCGGCTGAGCAGGCCCATCGGCGAGGCGTGGGTGGCGGCGAAGAACGGCTCGGCGGCGGGGGAGCGCCAGTCGACCAGCAGCCGGCGGCCCGAGCCGTCGCTGAGGCCGAGCCGGCCGACGTACACCGGCTCGGAGCCCGCCGCGAGGACCATCCGGCCCAGGCACACGTCGAGGCCGAAGCGCCGCAGCACCCGGAGCCGACCGCTCAGCCGGTGGATCTCCAGGTCGCGGTCGAGGGCCCCGCGGCCCTTGCCGCCGGGGGAGCGGCGCAGCACGTCGAGGCGGTCGGAGAGGTCGGCGACCTGCTCCGCCAGCGCGCGGGCGACGGCGGCCAGGTGCTGCTCGTCGGCGGCGACCAGGGCCGGGTCCGCCTTGTCGGCGAGGTGGTCGGGGAGGTCGAAGACAGGGGTCGTCACAGGGGTCATCGGGTGCTCCGGGGGTCGGTGAGGGGCCGTGGCGGCGCGCGGCAGGAGCGCGGCGGCCACGGTGGNGGCGGTGCTGGGGCGGTGCTGGGGCGGTGCTGGGGCGGTCGCGCTGTGCGATTGTGCTGCCCACCGGGGGTCTTGCCGCAAGACCGGGGGTCCGCTATACGTTGGTAACGGCGGGGGATGAGCCGACGTCTTCCGGGTGGGCGCGCAAGCCCCCGGAGCCCGCCTCCCCACCTCCCGGCCCCTGGCCGCCGGAACCCTTCCCGAACCTGCCGGCGGACTGGCAGGCGCCGTGACGACCACGTCCTGACCACCACGCCCTGACCGCTACACCGTGACGCCATGGACAGGTACCGGACCGCCCGTTAATCTACGTAAGTACGTAGATGCGAAACTCTGTGAGTTCGCCGGAACGGGAGGGACGATGTCCGACCACGACGAGCTGGCCGCGCTGAGCGAGCGCGTCCGGGCCATCGAGGAGAGGCTGGAGGCCGGCACGCCGCCGGCGCCGCCGCCGCCCACGGGGGACTTCTGGGTGCTGGAGGGCCTGCGGGCCCGCGCCGAGGGGCCGGGAGCTGTGGTCTACGCCGGCACCACCCAGACCGCCGACGGCCCGGTGGAGTGGCAGTACGGCCT
>NZ_WPCU01000010.1:538521-633326 GCF_009742705.1 Auraticoccus cholistanensis | reverse complement strand
TGGGCTCGCCCGTCCGGCTGCGGCTGCTGCTGGCCGTGCTGTCGGGGCGGACGACGACCGCCGAGCTGACCGCCCTCGACGACGTCGGCACCAGCGGGCAGGTGTACCACCACGTCCGGGCGCTCACCGCCGCCGGCTGGCTCCGCAGCGCTGGGCGCGGAGCGGTGCAGGTCCCTGCCGAACGGGTCGTCCCCGCCTGGGTCGCGCTCGCCCTGGTGGCTCCGTGAACGGGCGGGGAGGACCGCTCGTGCTGCTGCTGGCGGTCGCGGTCGTGCTGGGTCTCGCGGTCGGCGTCCTGCTGCGCCCGGCGCCGTCCCGGCTGCCCGAGCAGGTGAGCGGTGACGCCGGGCTGGCCGCCCGGGCCCGGGCCGTGCTGGGGGAGGACCACCGGGCGCTGGCGGTCGCCGTGGTGGGACCCGGCGGCACCCGCACCGCGGTGATCGGCGCCCCGGCCGGGGCCCGGTTCGAGACCGGCTCGATCAGCAAGGGCGTCACCGGTCTGCTGCTCGCCCAGGCGCTGGAGCGCGGCGAGGTCCGCGAGACCACCAGGGTCGCCGAGCTGGTGCCCGAGCTGGCCGGGGCGCCCGTGGGAGAGGTCGAGCTCCGCCAGCTGGCCACCCACACCTCCGGGCTGCCGGTGCAGCCGGTCACCGCGGGCCAGCTGGGCCGCAACCTGTGGGCCACCGCCTCCGGCGCCAACCCCTACCCGGCCAGCGAGGCCGAACGGCTCGCCACCCTCCGCGGCACCCCGCTGTCCCAGCCGCCCGGCACCTACTCCAACCTCGGCTTCGAGGTGCTGGGCCTCGCCCTGGCCCGGGCCGCCGGCACCAGCTACCCCGAGCTCGCCCGCGAGCGCGTGCTCGAGCCGCTGGGGATGGACGCCGCCGGCTACCCGACCAGCCCCGACGAGCTCGGCGCGCTCGACCTGCGCGGCGAGAGCGGCAGCGGCCGGGTGGTACAGCCCTGGCTGGGGCAGGCCATGGCCCCGGCCGGCGGCCTCCGCGCCGACGTCGGCGACATGGCGCGGCTGGCGGGTGCCCTGCTCGACGGCTCCGCCCCCGGGGTCGACGCGCTCGAGCCGCGCCAGGCCTTCCGCGGCCACCAGATCGGCTGGGCCTGGATCACCAGCGAGGCCGCCGACGGCTCCCGCCACGTCTGGCACGACGGCGGCACCGGTGGGTTCTCGTCCTGGCTCGGGGTGGACCGCGACCGGGGGACGGCCGTGGTCGTGCTCAGCGCCACCGCCGACCCCGTCGACGAGGGCGCCGAGGAGCTGCTGCGCACGGAGGGGAGCCGCTGATGTGGTCGTCGGTGCTGCTGCTCGTCGCCGTGGCCGTCGTCGGCTGGTTCGTGCTGACCGCCTGGTCCACGGGGCGCGCGGCCGCCCGCGACCGCGACCGGCTGGTGGCAGCGGCGGTGGAGGCGTGGCTGGTGCTGCTCTGGGTCCGGGCCGCCGTGCCGCTGCCCGGGGTGCTGTCGTGGTGCTGGGTGGGCGCCGTCGCCGCCACCGCGGTCGGCGTGGCGGGTGCGGCGCGTCGCTGGGGCGGGCTGCCCTGGCGGGCGGGCCCCCGCGGCAGGCCCGACCAGCCGGTCCCCGGCTGGCGGCGGCGGCTCGCCGTGGCCGGGGTGGCGCTGTCGCTGGCGCTGGGGGTCGCGGCCACCGTCGTGCTCGCCTGACGGGCGTGTGTGACGACCTGGTGACAGCCGCGTCCACCCCCTCCCCGGCACGCCCGGGAGGTGGCGGACGACCCCTACGATGACCGCCATGGTCACCAAGTCTCCCCGGGCCGCTGCGCGCCCGCGTCCCGACGGTGGGCGGCTCGGCGCCGTCGACCGCTACTTCGAGATCAGCGCCCGCGGCTCCACCGTCGGCCGGGAGGTCCGCGGTGGCCTCGTCACCTTCTTCACGATGGCCTACATCCTGGCCCTCAACCCGCTGATCATCGGCACCAAGCCCGACGCCGAGGGGAACCTGCTCGGCGGGCTGCCCTACACCGACCAGGCGGGGCAGGTGATCGGGGCCAACGTCGACACCGCCATCGCGATGGTCGCTGCGGCCACCGCGCTGGTGGCCGGGGTGATGACCATCCTGATGGGCGTGGTGGGGCGCTTCCCGATCGGTCTGGCGACCGGGCTCGGGCTCAACGCCTTCCTGGCGGTGCTGATCGCCCCGCAGATGACCTGGCCGCAGGCCATGGGCCTGGTGGTGATCGAGGGCGTCATCATCGCGGTGCTGGTGCTGACCGGGTTCCGCACCGCCGTCTTCCGCGCGGTGCCCCGGTCGCTGCGCACCGGCATCTCGGTCGGCATCGGTCTGTTCATCACCTTCGTCGGGCTGGTGGACGGCGGCGTCGTCCGCCCCGGTGAGGGCACCCCGGTCCAGCTGGGCGTCGGCGGCTCGCTGTCGGGCTGGCCCGTGGCGGTGTTCGTGCTCGGGCTGCTGCTCGTGGCGGTGCTGCACGTGCGCCGGGTCCGCGGCGCCATCCTGATCTCCATCCTGGCCGCCACCGTGGTGGCCGTGGTGATCGAGGCGCTCGCCTCCGTCGGGCCCCGGGTCGGCGAGGAGAACCCCGGTGGCTGGTCGCTCAACGTGCCGAGCCTGGACGGCGTGCTGTCGCTGCCCGACCTCGGCCTGATCGGCCAGGTCGACGTCTTCGGCGCCTTCGCGGGCGCCTTCTCCGGCGGGTTCAAGGCCAACCTGTTCTTCGGTCTGGCCCTGCTGGTCTTCGCCCTGCTGCTGGCCGACTTCTTCGACACGATGGGCACCGTGGTCGCCGTCGGCGCCGAGGGCGACCTGCTCGACGGCAAGGGCAACCCGCCCCACCTGACGCCGATCCTGATGGTGGACTCCGCCGCGGCCGCCGCCGGCGGTCTGGGCTCGGTGTCGTCCAACACCTCCTACATCGAGTCCGCGGCCGGTGTCGGCGACGGCGCCCGGACCGGTCTGGCCTCGGTGGTGACCGGCGTCGCGTTCCTGCTGTCGATGTTCTTCGCCCCGCTGATCAGCGTGGTGCCCTCCGAGGCCGCGACGCCCGCGCTGGTCTTCGTCGGCTTCCTGATGATCGCCCAGGTGGTCGGCATCGACTGGAGCGACGCCGAGGAGGGGCTGCCGGCCTTCCTCACCATGGTGCTGATGCCGTTCACCTACTCGATCACGGTGGGCATCGGCGCCGGCGTGCTGGCCTACCTGGTCCTCAAGCTGGCCCGCGGCAAGGCCCGCCAGGTGCACGTGCTGATGTACGTCATCGGCGCGGCCTTCGTCGTCTACTTCGTCCAGGGCCTGATCAGCCGGCTGATCGGCTGAGGTCAGCCGCGGGACCAGTGCCACAGGTGGCCGATGGCCACCCCGCCGCACACCGCGACGACCCCGCCCACCACGGCGCCGAAGGCCCAGCCCGGGGCGACCAGCAGCGAGCCGAGGATCATCAGCATGCAGACGGTGAAGCTGCCCAGCAGCACCAGGCCCGCCACCACCGCCGACGCCGCCGAGCGCACCGGCGCCGGCGGTGCGGCGGGTCGCTCCAGCGGCGGCAGGTCGCGGGTGAGCCGGTGCAGGTCGCCCTGGGTGCGGGCCGCCATCGCCCGGCTGAGCCGCTCCTCCAGCTCGTCGGGGTCCAGCCGGCCGACGCTGTAGTGCTGGCTCAGCTCCTCGCAGACCCGGCTGCGCTCGGCGTCCCCGACCCGCAGCCCCGGCGGGGTGCTGCGGCGCGGGCCCGGCCGGGCGGCCCAGGCCGGGCGGGGGAGCGGCGTCGGCGGCGGCGTGGCAGGCAGGCTCATGGGGCCAGTCTGGGCAGCCCGGCCGTCGCCGCCAACCGCCTCGGCACCGTGGGCCGAGGCGCGCGCCCGGAGACGCGACCAGGGTCTGACCCGCACGCCGTCGCAGCCCCTCCGCCGCCCCCGCGGCACGGACGACACGGGCGGCACGTCGTGCGGGGAGCCGATGTGCTTTAGGGTGTGAACGCCGATCCGGCGGACAGGAAGGCACTCGCGTGCGCGCAAGACGAACACTGACGGCAGCAGCGGCGGCTGCGGCGACCCTGCTGGCGGGCGCCCTCGCGGGCTGCGCCCCCCAGACCTCCAGCGCGCGACCGGGCGAGATCGCCCCGAGCTCGGCGCCGAGCGCACCGGCCAGCCCGAGCCCGACCACCGCCAGCCCGTCCCCGTCCGCGACCCCGTCGGCGAGCCCCAGCCCGTCGAAGAAGGCCACGCCGAGCCCGACGCCCACGCCGTCCAGCAAGCCGGTGCTGTCCCCGGGGGACACCGGTGACCAGGTGCGCGAGCTGCAGGCCCGGCTCAGCCAGCTCGACTGGTTCTCGGGCAAGATCACCGACACCTACGCCGAGGCCACCGAGGTGGCGGTCGCCGGCTTCCAGGCCAAGCGCGACCTCGACGACACCGGGGTGGTCGACGAGTTGACGTGGGAGACGCTGGTCTCGATGACCCGCGAGCCCACCGACGACGAGCTGCACAACCGCCTCACCCCCGGACCCGCCCTGTACCAGGAGGGCGCCGAGGGCGAGGAGGTGAAGGAGCTGCAGGCGCGGCTCGCCCAGATCGGCTGGTTCTCCGGCAAGGTCACCGGCTACTACGGCAGCGAGACCGCCGCGGCGGTGCGCGGCTTCCAGGAGAAGCGCGAGATCCCCGTCACCGGCGAGGTCGACCAGCGCACGCTGGACCGGCTGGCCGAGATGACCCGCGAGCCCACCAAGGCCGAGCTGGCGAACGAGAAGCCGAAGCAGGACAAGCCGAAGGCCTCCGGCGACCTCGACCCGCGCTGCCTCACCGGCCGGGCGCTGTGCATCTCCAAGCAGACCAGCCAGATGGCCTGGGTGGTGGACGGGGACGTGCAGTCCACCTACGCCGTGCGGTTCGGCTCCGAGCTCACGCCGACCCGCGAGGGCGCCTTCAGCGTCGGCTGGAAGTCACGCGACCACGTCTCGACGATCTACCACACGCCGATGCCGTTCGCGATGTTCTTCAGCGGTGGGCAGGCGGTCCACTACTCCGCCGACTTCGCCGCCAACGGCTACAACGGCGCCTCCCACGGCTGCGTGAACGTCCGCGACCGCGCCGGCATCGAGGCCCTGTTCGACCAGGTGTCGGTGGGCGACAAGGTGATCGTGTACGCGTGAGCCCCCGGTGAGGGAGTGGCGCGGTCGGGTCGCGGTCGTCTCCGACTACTCCTTCGACACCCTGGGCGGGGCCGAGACGGCCATGTTCGAGCAGGCCCGGGCGCTGGCCGCCCGGCTGCCGGTCACCGTGCTGGCCCCCCGCAGCGCCCGGATGCCCGAGCTGGCGCGGTCGGCCGGCGTCGAGGTGGTCGGGGTGCCGCGGCTGGGACGGCTGCCCGGTCTGGGGCTCCCGGTGGTGCCGAGCACCCGCGCCCTGCGCCGCCGTCTCGCCGACCTGTTCGAGGCCACCGGCACCGAGGTGGTGCACCTGCACTCCGAGTTCGGTCTCGCCGCCGCCGCCACCGCGGCCGCCCACCGGCTCGGGATCCCCGTGGTGCAGACCGTCCACACCTTCTTCTGGCAGACCACCTGGCCGGTGCAGCGGCTGCTGGCCGCCGCCGTCCCGGGCGCGCACCACGCGCTGACCGGTCTGCCTCCCAGCCGGGAGCGGCTGGACGAGCGGCCGGGGAACTCCGCGCTGCGCAACATGACCCTCACCCAGGCCCGCACCGTCGAGCGGGTCGTCTCGCCCTCGGAGCACCAGGCCCGGGCGCTGCGCGAGGCCGGCCTGCCCGCCGTCGACGTGGTGCCCAACACGCTGTCCACCGACGTCACCGGGGCCGAGCCGCTGAGCCGGGTGGACGGCCCGCTGCGGATCGTGTGGATCGGCCGGCTGGTGCCGGAGAAGCGCCCGCTGGAGTTCCTGCGGGCCGGGCTGCGGGCGGTCGCCGAGCTGGGCCCCGGACGGCTGGAGCTGCTCCTCGTCGGCGACGGGGAGGAGCGGGGGGCCGCCCAGGCCCTGGTCCGAGACGTCCCGGATGTGCGCCTGCTGGGCCGCCGTCCGCACGCCGAGGTGCTGCAGCTGCTGGCCTCCTCCCACCTGTGCGCCCTCACCTCCCTCGGCTGGGACAACCAGCCGATGACCGTGGTGGAGGCGGTCAGCAGCCTGCGCGGCGTCCTCTACTGCGACCCCCGGCTGCGGGAGGGGCTGACCTCGGCCGGTGTGCTGGCCCCCGGCGCGGACGAGGCCTCGCTGGCCGCGACGATGGTCGCGCTCGCCCGCTCGCCGGAGCGGGTCGTGGCCGCCTCCCGGGGCGCGCTGGCCGACCGCCGCGAGTTCGCCCCCGACGTCTTCGCCGACCGGGCCATGGCCTGCTACGCCGCCGCGCGCGAGGGCCTCGGGGTGACCGTGCAGTGACGTCTCTACGACCTCGGGCTGAATTCTCCCCGGGGTCGGCGACCATGGTTCTGCCAGGGTCGCAGAGCCCCGATCCGGCGCCACCTGGCTGATAACTTCCGAGACATCTCAGCCAGACGACCGGGAGGAGCACCATGTGGATCGCCGCCGCGATCGCGCTCAGCCTGGTCGCCGCCGTCTGCTTCGCCGGCGCCGCCGCCCACCAGCACCGCGCCGTCGGCCACCACGTGGAGCGCACCGAGCAGACCCGCCACCTGGACCTGCGCCACTTCTGGGCGCTGGTGCGCACCCCGCGCTGGCTGCTCGGGGTGGGCCTGGGCGGGCTGGGCGCGCTGCTGCACATCAACGCGCTGAGGCTGGCCCCGGTCGCGGTCGTGCAGCCGGTCGGCGTGGTGGCCGTGCCGCTCAGCGTGCTGCTGACCGCCCGCCGCACCCGCACCCGGCCGCCCCGGCTGGTCTGGTCCGGCGTGGCGGCCACCGTGCTGGGCGTCTTCGGGTTCGTGCTGCTCACCGCCCGTGAGGCCCGCAGCGAGGTCCCGGCGCTCGAGGGCATCCTGCTCGTCAGCGCCGTGGTGGCCGTCGCCTGCGTGGTGCTGGTGCTCGCCGCGCGCTCCGCCCCCCGGCGCTGGCCCACCCTGCTGTGGGCCACCGCAGGCGCCTGCGCCTTCGGCCTGGCCTCGGCCTACGTCAAGGCGCTGTTCCTGCTGCTCGGCGCCCGCACCCCGCTGACCGCCCCGGCCGTGTGGGTCACCGCCGCGGTGATGCTGCTCGCCTACGTGCTGGGGGCCTGGATGGTCCAGCACGGCTACCTGGCCGGCTCGCCGGAGGTGGTGGTCGGTGCGCTGACCGTCACCGACCCGGTGGTGGCGGTGCTGATCGGCCTCTTCCTGCTCGGCGAGGGCGGCTTCGGCCCGCTCACCGTCCTGGCGATGCTCGGCTGCGCCGCGCTCGCGGTGGGCGGCGTGGTCGCCCTCTCCAGCCACCACCCCGAGGCCGGCCAGCACCGGCCCCCGCTCGACACCCCCGTCCACCCACCCCAGCGGAGCGCCCCGTGAGGATCCTGATCACCGCCGACACCTACGCCCCCCAGATCAACGGGGCGGCCCGCTTCACCGAGCGGCTGGCCGAGGGCCTCGCCGCCCGGGGCCACCAGGTGCACGTCGCCGCGCCGTCCCCGACCGGGCGCCCCGACCGCCAGGTCGTCCGCGGGGTGACCGTGCACCACATCCGCTCCTTCCGCTACCCCCTCTACGAGCGGTTCCGGGTGGGCTCGTGGTGGCGCGGTGCCGCGCTGCCGCTGCTGGACGAGCTGCGCCCCGACGTGGTCCACCTGCAGGCCCACTTCACCGTCAGCCGGGGCTTCGCCGCGGCGGCCACCGCCCGCGGCATCCCGCTGGTGGCCACCAACCACCTGATGATCGAGAACGTCTTCGACCACCTGCCGGTGCCCCGCATCGCGCGCGGCCCGGTCACCCGGCTCGTCTGGCGCGACCTGGGTCGGGTGTTCGGCCAGGCGTCGGTGGTGACGACGCCCACCCCGCGCGCCGTCGAGCTGCTGACGGCCGCCACGGGCCTGCAGGCGCTCGCCGTCTCGTGCGGGATCGACGCCACCGGCTTCCGCGCCAGCAGCCGCCGCTGGGAGCACGTCCGCTCCGCGCCCGGCTGGGAGCCGCGGGTGCTGTTCGTCGGCCGGCTCGACCCCGAGAAGCGGGTGGACGAGCTGCTGCGCGCCTTCGCGCTGCTGCCCCGCGACCTGCCGGCCCGGCTGGAGATCGTGGGCCGCGGCTCCTGCAGCGACTCGCTGCGCACCATGGCCGAGGAGCTCGGCGTGGGCTGGCGCGTCGACTTCCGCGGGGTGGTGACCGACGCCGAGCTGGAGGAGGCCTACGGCCGCTCCGACGTCTTCTGCATGCCAGGCGTCGCCGAGCTGCAGTCCATCGTCACCCTCGAGGCCATGGCCACCGGACGCCCTGTCGTGGCCGCCGACGCCATGGCCCTGCCGCACCTGGTCGAACCGGGCCGCAACGGGTTCCTCTTCACCCCCGGCGACGTCCGCGGGCTGGCCGGGCACCTGGAGACCCTGCTGCGCGACCCCGAGCTGCGCCGGCGGATGGGTGCGGCCAGCGAGGTCCTGGTGTCGCGGCACAGCCAGCAGGCCACCCTGGAGCGCTTCGAGGACATCTACGACGAGGTGGCCCATGGCAGAATCGTCCGTCTCCGCCGCGCCGCCTGACCGGTGCCCGACCTGAGGAACCGATGAGCATCTTCGAGCGAGTGGTCGAGTGGGTCGTGCACCTGATGGACCTGATCGGCGCTCCGGGGGTCGGGGTCGCGATCCTGCTGGAGAACGTCTTCCCGCCCATCCCGAGCGAGCTGGTGCTGCCGCTGGCCGGCTACACCGCCCAGCTGGGCCGGTTCGGGGTGGTGGAGGCGCTGGTCTGGGCGACCGCCGGCTCGGTGACGGGGGCGTGGCTGCTCTACGGCCTCGGCGCCGCCTTCGGCGCCGAGCGGCTGGCCCGGATCGCCGAGCGGGTCCCGCTCACCGAGGCCGGTGACGTGCACCGGGCCGTCGCCTGGTTCGACCGCCACGGCGGCAAGGCCATCTTCATGGGACGGCTGGTGCCCGGCGTGCGCAGCCTGATCTCCATCCCGGCCGGCATCGACCGGATGAACCCGGTGACCTTCACCGTGTACACGCTGCTGGGCAGCGCGCTGTGGAACACCCTGCTGATCGGCGCCGGGTACCTGCTGGGAACCCAGTGGGGCGTGGTCGAGAGCTACATCGGGGTCATCTCCAAGGTCGTCTACGTGCTGCTGGTGCTGGGCGTGGTGTTCGTCGTCTGGCGGCTGGTCCGCCGTCACCGCCGGGCGGCCACGCACGCGGCCGGGCTGCCCCAGGACGAGCACGACTGAGCTCGTCCACAGCCCGTCGGCCGGCGTCCACAGCCACCGCCGGCGGCTGCCTGCCGGCCCGCCGGGCCGCCGACGGTGCGGGCATGACCATCCGCCCGCTGCCCGACTCACCACCCCGCATCCGTGCCAGCCGCCCGGCCGACGTGCTCGGCGTCGTCCCCTACCTGCTGGGGTTCCACCCGGCCGAGGACGTCGTGCTGGTGCTGCTGTCCCGCACCACCGTCGTGCTGACCGCCCGCACCGACCTGGCCTCCATCGCCTCCACCGCCGCGCTGGTCGCCATGGTCGAGGACCTCGCCGACCTGCACGGGGCCGACAGCGTGGTCGTGGTCGCCTACGCCGCCGAGCGCGCACCCGTCACCCGGCTGCTCGAGGGGCTGCCCGCACGTCTCGACGGGGTCCGCCTCGTCGACCTGCTGCACGTGGACGGGGACCGCTGGTTCTCCCTGCTGTGCCGCAGCGGCTGCTGCCCGCCCGAGGGCACCCCCTACGACCTCGCCGGCAGCCGGACCGCCGCCGAGGCGGTGTGGGCGGGGCTCACCGCCTGGCCCTCCCGCGACGACCTGCGCCGGCTGGCCGAGCCGCCCACCGACCGGCTGGACGAGCGCCGGGCGCTGGTGGACCGGGTGGCGGAGCGGCTGCTGCCCGTCGCCCCCGGCCAGCTGGCCGCGACGCTGCGGCAGGTGCAGCGGCTGCGCGGGGCGGTGCCCGGCGAGGAGGAGTGCGCCGAGCTCGCGGTGGCGATGTTCGACGTCGACGTCCGGCACGGGGTGTGGCTGGCCCAGACCCGCGCCGACGCCCCCGGGGCCGTGGCGCTGTGGTCGCGGGTGGTCCGCGCCACCGTCGACCCCTTCCGCACCGCCCCGCTGTGCCAGCTGGCCACCGCGGGCTGGCTCAGCGGTGACGGGGCGCTGATGTCGGTCTGCCTGGAGGCGCTGGCCGAGGTCGACCCGGGTGCCCGGCTGGTCCGCACCCTCGACATGATCAACCGGCTGGCGCTGCCGCCGTCCTGGTGGGACGAACCCCCGGGGTCCACCGGCCGCGGGTAGCGTCCCCGCCATGCAGTTCGTCGTGTGCGGTGAAGCACTGATCGACCTGGCCCCCGTCGACGGCGCCGGCGACTCGACCTTCCGCAGCAGCTGGGAGGCGCTGTCGGCCGGTGGGCCGATGAACACCGCCGTCGCGCTGGCCCGGCTCGAGGAGGACGTGCAGTTCCTCGGCCGGCTCTCCTCCGACCGCTTCGGCCACCAGCTCCGCGGACACCTGGGCGAGAACCGCGTGGGGCTGGACCGCGCGGTGGTGGTCGACGAGCCGACCTCGGTGGCCGTGGTGACGCTGGACGAGCAGGGCAAGGCCAGCTACGCCTTCCACTTCGCCGGCACCGCCAACTTCGAGTGGCGGGCCGAGGAGCTGCCCGAGCTGTCGGCGGAGCAGTGGTTCCACTTCGGCTCCCTGCTCACCGTCGTCGAGCCCGGCGCCTCCGTGGTGCTGGACTGGCTGCGCCGCTGCCCGGCCCGGCTGTCCTTCGACGTCAACGTCCGCCCGGCCGTGATCGCCGACCCCGTGCGCTACTGGCAGGCGGTGGAGCCGTGGCTGGCCGCGGTCGGTGCCCGTCGGGGTGTGGTCAAGGGCAGCGACGACGACGTCTCCTTCCTGGCCCGGGCCGACCCGGACGGCCCTCAGGACCCGGTCGAGGCCGCCGCGGGCTGGGTCCGCCGCTTCGGGCTGGCGGTGTTCGTGCTCACGCTCGGACCCGAGGGCGCGGCGGCCGTGCTGCCCGACGGCACCGTGCTCCGGGTGCCGGGGCAGCAGGTGCAGGTGGAGGACACCGTCGGAGCCGGCGACACCTTCATGGCCGGCTTCCTGGCCGCCCACGCCGCCGCGCCCGACCCGGCCGACCACGACGGTCTCCGGGCCGCCCTCGAGCAGGGGGTGGCGGCCTCCGCCGTGGTCTGCGGCCGGCAGGGGGCGCAGCCGCCGACGCTGGCCGAGGTGCGCCGCCAGCTGCAGCAGCACGGCTGACCCGCCGCACCCGGGGGAGCGTGACCCCCCGGCGGCTGGGTAGGGGAGCAGCATGGCTGAGAACTCGATCGGTATCGACGTGCAGGCGGTGAAGACCGCCGAGCAGGCGGAGAACGGGCTGGCCCTGGTCACCGGCGCCTCCAGCGGGATCGGGCTGGGACTGGCGCGGCACTTCGTCCAGAACGGCTTCGACGTGGTCGTGGTGGCCGAGGACCCGGCGCTCGAGGCCGCGGCCGACGCGCTGCGGGTGTCGGGCCGCCAGGTGACCGCCGTCCACGCCGACCTGTCCCGTCCCGAGGGGGTGGAGGAGCTGTGGGCCCGGCTCGCCGAGGGCGGACGTCCGCTCGCCGCCGCCGCGCTCAACGCCGGGGTGGCCGTCGGCGGCACGTTCGCCGACACCCCGCTGGAGCGCCACCTGGAGGTCGTCGACCTCAACGTGCGCTCCACGGTGCACCTGGCCAAGCTCGTCGTCGACCAGATGGTCGCCACCGGCTCGGGCAGGATCCTCATCACCTCCTCGATCGCCGCCACCGCGCCCGGGCCCTACCACGCCACCTACGCCGCCTCGAAGGCGTTCGCGCACTCCTTCGCCGAGGCCATCCGCCACGAGCTGAAGGACACCGGGGTCACCGTCACCTCGCTGATGCCCGGTCCCACCGACACCCAGTTCTTCGACCGGGCCGACATGACCGACACCGCGATCGCCCAGGGTCCCAAGGACGACCCGCAGGAGGTGGCCGAGGCCGGGTTCGAGGCGCTGATGGCGGGCAAGCCGCACGTGGTCCCCGGTCTGCGCAACCGGGTGATGTCGGAGGCGGCCACCCACCTGCCCGACCGGCTGGCCACCCCCGGCATGGGCATGCAGACCAAGCCGCGGGGAGACGACCCCGCGGAGTGACGCCAGACCAGGCGGGCGCTCCCCGGCGCCCGGCCCGCTGCGGGCCGGGCGCCCGGACGCACCTGATCACGCGGGCGGGCGCGGGGACGGTGGGATAGACTCGCCCCGTGCGCAGCCAGCAGCTCCGGCTTCCCTAGCCGCCGGGTCCCCGAGACCCAGGCGGCCACCCCTCGTGCCACCGGCACCGTGCGAGGGGCTTTTTTGTGCCCGGAACGATCCCGGCAGCGCAGCACGAGACGAGGAGAACTGACGTGAGTGAGCAGACCGAGACCCGTACTCGGCGCAGCTACGACGCGCGGGCCGCGCAGGAGCGGTGGCAGGCCTACTGGGCCGAGCACGACACCTTCACCCCGCTCGACGACGGCAGCCGCGAGCGTCGCTACGTGCTCGACATGTTCCCCTACCCCTCCGGCGACCTGCACATGGGTCACGCCGAGGCGTTCGTGATGGGCGACGTGGTGGCGCGCCGGCTGAAGCTGCAGGGCTACGACGTGATGCACCCCATCGGCTGGGACTCCTTCGGGCTGCCGGCCGAGAACGCCGCCATCCAGCGCAACTCCCACCCGGCCGACTGGACCTACGCCAACATCGAGACCCAGGCCCGCTCCTTCCGCCGCTACGGGCTGAGCCTGGACTGGTCGCGCCGGCTGCACACCTCCGACCCCGAGTACTACCGCTGGACGCAGTGGCTGTTCCTGCGCTTCCGCGAGCGGGGGCTGGCCTACCGCAAGGACAGCTTCGTCAACTGGTGCCCCCAGGACCAGACGGTGCTGGCCAACGAGCAGGTGGTCGCCGGGCTGTGCGAGCGCTGCGGGGCGACCGTCACCAAGCGCCGGCTGAACCAGTGGTACTTCAAGATCACCGACTACGCCGACCGGCTGCTGGACGACATGTCCTCCCTGGAGGGCGGCTGGCCCGACCGCGTGCTCACCATGCAGCGCAACTGGATCGGCCGCTCCGAGGGCGCCTACGTCGACTTCGAGATCGAGGGTCCCGACGGCGGCCGCCGGGCCGAGCCGGTGCGGGTCTTCACCACCCGTCCCGACACCCTCTACGGCGCCACCTTCTTCGTGGTGGCCCCGGAGTCGGAGCTGGCCGCGGAGCTGGTCACCGACGAGCAGCGCGAGGAGCTGGCTGCCTACGTCGAGCGGACCAACCAGGCCAGCGAGATCGAGCGGCAGTCCACCGAGCGGCCCAAGACGGGGGTCTTCCTGGGCGTCCACGCGGTGAACCCGGTCAACGGCGAGCGGCTGCCGGTGTGGGCGGCCGACTACGTGCTGGCCGACTACGGCACCGGTGCGGTGATGGCCGTGCCCGCCCACGACCAGCGCGACCTGGACTTCGCGCGCACCTTCGGCCTGCCGGTGCGGGTCGTGGTCGACACCGGTGCGGAGGACCCGGCCGAGACGGGCGTCGCGACCGCCGGCGACGGCCGCTACGTCAACTCCCCGGCGCTGGAGGGGCTCAGCGACAAGGCGAGCGGCATCCGGACCATCGTCGAGCGGCTGGAGGCCGAGCAGCGCGGCGAGGGCGCCATCACCTACCGGCTGCGGGACTGGCTGCTGAGCCGCCAGCGGTTCTGGGGCTGCCCGATCCCCGTCGTGCACTGCCCGGACTGCGGTGAGGTGCCGGTGCCCGACGACCAGCTGCCGGTGCGGCTGCCCGACCTGCGCGGTGCCGACCTGGCCCCCAAGGGCACCAGCCCGCTGGCCGCGGCCACCGACTGGGTGCAGGTCGACTGCCCCTCCTGCGGCGGGCCCGCCAGCCGCGACACCGACACCATGGACACCTTCGTGGACTCGTCGTGGTACTTCTTCCGCTACTGCTCGCCCGGGTTCACCGACGGTCCCTTCGACCCCGAGGCCGTGCGGCGCTGGATGCCGGTCGCGCAGTACGTCGGCGGCGTCGAGCACGCCATCCTGCACCTGCTGTACATGCGCTTCTTCACCAAGGTGCTGCACGACATGGGGCTGGTCGACTTCGAGGAGCCGATGCGCCGGCTGCTGAACCAGGGCCAGGTCATCAACCAGGGCAAGGCGATGAGCAAGTCGCTGGGCAACGGGGTCGACCTCGGCGCCCAGATCGACGAGTTCGGGGTGGACGCCATCCGCACCACCGTGGTCTTCGCCGGCCCGCCCGAGGACGACATCGACTGGGCCGACGTGTCCCCGGCCGGTTCGCTGAAGTTCCTGCAGCGGGCGTTCCGGCTGGCCGACGACGTGGCCAGCGAGCCCGGCGCCGACCCGGCCGCCGGTGACCAGGCGCTGCGCCGGACCACCCACAAGACGGTGGCCGAGGTGACGATGCTGCTGGAGAGCCAGCGGTTCAACGTCGCGGTGGCCCGGATCATGGAGCTGGTCAACGCCACCCGCAAGGCCATCGACACCGGGGCCGGCGCGGCCGACCCGGCGGTGCGCGAGGCCGCCGAGGCGATCACGGTCATGCTGAGCCCGGTCGCCCCCTACGTCACCGAGGAGATGTGGGAGCTGCTGGGGCACGAGCCGTCGGTGGCCGAGGCCCGCTGGCCGGTGGCGGACCCGTCGCTGCTGGTGGCGGAGTCGGTCACCTGCGTGGTGCAGATCAAGGGCAAGGTCCGCGCCCGGCTGGAGGTCGCCCCCGACGTCACCGAGGAGGAGCTGCGCGAGCTGGCGCTCGCCGACCCCGGGGTGCAGCGGGCGCTGGCCGGCGCCGAGGTGCGTACCGTCATCGTCCGGGCGCCCAAGCTGGTCAGCATCGTGCCGGCCTGAGCACCCCGCCCACCCACCCCACACCGACGACAGGCACGGGCATGCGCATCGCGATGATCTCCCTGCACACCTCACCGGCCGACCTGCCGGGCGAGGGGGACGCCGGCGGCATGAACGTGGTCGAGCGCCAGCAGGCCGACGCCCTGGCGGCGCTGGGTCACGAGGTGCTCTTCCTCACCCGGCGCACCGACCCGGCGCTGCCCGAGGTCGGCGAGCTGGGCCCGGGGGTGACGCTGCGCCAGGTCGAGGCCGGGCCGGCCCGGGTGGTGGCCAAGAGCGCGGTCTCCGACCACGTCGAGGCCTTCGCCGAGCAGCTCGAGCGGCTGGCCGAGCCGGTCGACGTGGTGCACTCCCAGCACTGGATGTCGGGGGTGGCCGGGATCGGCTGGGCCCGCCGGCTCGGGGTCCCGCACGTGCAGAGCTTCCACTCCCTGGCCGTCCCGGTCGGGCGCGAGCTGCACGAGGGGGAGCCGGCCGAGACCGAGGGCCGGGTGGCCGGCGAGCGGATGCTGGCCCAGGAGTCCGACCTGGTGGTGGCCATCAGCCGGGCCGAGTGCACCACGGTGCTGGAGCGCTGCGGCGCCCGCCCGGAGCGGGTCGTCGTGGTGCCGCCGGGGGTCGACCTGCAGCTGTTCAGCCCGCCGGCGGGTCGTCCTGCCGACGTCGAGCCGCCCCGCGGGCGCGGTCACGGCTACGTGGTCTTCGCCGCCCGGCTGCAGCCCCTCAAGGCCCCGGACCTGGCGATCGCCGCGGTGGCGGGCATGCCGGCGGAGATCCGGCCGCACCTGGTGATGGTCGGCGGGGTGTCGCCCGACTTCGCCCGCTACCGCAGCGAGGTCGAGCAGCTGGTCGAGCAGCTGGGGCTGACCGACTGGGTCACCTTCTCCGGGCCGCAGGACCGCCAGCAGCTGGCCCAGCTGCTCCGCGGCGCCGGTGCCCTGCTGGTGCCCTCCTGGTCGGAGACCTTCGGGCTGGTGGCGCTGGAGGCCGCGGCCAGCGGCACCCCGGTGGTGGCCTACGACGCCGGCGGCCTCCGCGAGGCCGTGGTGGACGGGGTCACCGGGGTGCTGGTGGACAGCCGGGAGCCTTCCGACTGGTCCGCCGCGCTGGCCCGGGTGACGGCACCCGGCACCCGCGAGACGATGAGCGCCGCCGCCCGCGCGCACGCCGAGCGGTTCACCCCGGAGCTGGCCGGTGAGCGGCTGCTCCGCTGCTACCAGGAGCTGCTGCGATGAGCCTGCTGGACGTCCCCGGGCCCGTGCTGCTGGTCCACGCCCACCCCGACGACGAGACGCTCGCCACCGGCGCACTGATCGCCCACCTGACCGCGCGCGGCACGGAGGTCGCGGTGCTGACCGCCACCCGCGGCGAGATGGGGGAGGTGGTGCCGGGCTCGCTGCCCGCCGACATCGGACCCGACCAGCTCGACGCCGCCCGCGAGGCCGAGCTCGCCGGGGCGCTGGCGGAGCTGGGGGTGCAGCACGCCGCGTTCCTGGGGACGCCGCCGGCCCGCGTCCCGGGGCTGCCGCCGCGGCGCTACCGCGACTCCGGGATGCGGTGGGTGACCCCCATCCGGGCCGGCGCCGCCCTGGAGTCCGACCACCGCTCGCTGACCGCCGCGGCCCTGGACGACGTGGTGGCCGACCTGTGCGCCTGGGTCGAGGTGCTGCGCCCCTCGCTGCTGATCGGCTACGACGTCGACGGCAGCTACGGCCACCCCGACCACGTCCGCTGCCACCACGCCACCGCGGCCGCCGCGCGGCGCTGCGGACTGCCGGCGCTGGAGGTGGTCTCGGGCGAGCAGGCCGACGACGCCGAGTGGCTCGAGCTGGCCGAGCAGCTGCCGGTCGTGCTCGCCGCCCTGCGCCACCACGCCAGCCAGGTGACGGTGCGCACCCGGCCCGACGGGCGCCCGGAGGTGGAGCACGTCGGCGGCCAGCGGCAGGACGTGCTGCTGCGCACCGGGCTGCGCCGGATGGTGTGAGCCCGGCGGCTACCGCTAGTCGGTGGTGGTGGGGGCCAGCACGGCCCGCAGCCCCAGGTGGTCGGTGCCCGGCACCCAGAAGGTCGACAGCTCCACGCCGGTGAGCCCCGGCCCGGTCAGCACGTGGTCGATCCCGATCACCGGCGGGAACCGGCGGTCCGCGGGCCACGTCCGCACCCACCCCGCACCCGCGGAGTGCGCCACGTCGGTGAAACCGGCCTGCCGCCAGGCCTGCATCACCACGTGCTGGTCGACCGCGTTGAGGTCGCCGGCGACGACCACCGGTCCCCGTCCCACCCCGGTGGCCAGCTCCAGCAGCTGGCGGTGCTCCCGCTCCCAGATCCCGGTGCCCGCCAGCGGGTTGATCGGGTGGGCGGCCAGCAGGTGGACCGGGCCGATGCCGGGCACGTCGAGGCGGACGAGCCGCTGCTGGAAGCTGAGGTCGAGCACCTCCACCGTCTCCACCGGGTGCCGGGAGAGCACCAGCGTCCCGGAGTAGCCGTCCTGCGCCGCGCCCCCGCGGTGCGGGAAGTCCGTCCCCACGTCGGTGGCCAGGACGGCCTCCAGCGCGTCCGGGAGGACCTCCACCAGGACCAGGACGTCGGCGCCCGCCGCCGCCCGGGCGATCGACTCCGGGTCGGCCTGACCGGACAGCATGTTGAGCGAGACCACGGTGAGACGGTGCTCCCCGACGGGCTGCGGGCCGGCCAGCAGCGGCGGCACCGCCGGCGCCACCGGCGGCACGACCAGCGCCAGGGACAGCAGCAGCCCCGCGCCGGCGAGCCGCCGCGGGCGTCCGAGCACCACCAGCACCAGCAGCAGGACGGCGGCCGCGACCGCGCACACCGCCCCCAGCGGGGCGAACGAGGCGGCCAGGGCCAGCGGTCCGGTCCGCTGCAGCGCCGGCCAGGCCGACAGCACGGCCGCGCCGGCACCCGCCGCCAGCAGCGGCAGGCACACCAGCCACACCATCACCCGCACAGCGGTCGGCAGCCCCCGTCGTCGACTCACGCGACCAGTGAAGCCGATCCGGACAAGGGCCCGTCCACAGCCGACCAGCAGCGCCCGGCGTCGTCCACAGCCCGGCGGCGCCGGCGTGCGGGCGGGCCGGTGCTCCGCCACGGTGCCGGCATGGGGAGCACGCCAGCACCGTCGGCCCGCAGCGAGTACGTCCAGGCCCGGCTGGACGCCATCCTGGCCCGCGCCGGCACCCCACCACCGCCCGTCGAGGCGGTCGAGCAGTCGCCGACCGTGCTCGCCGCCCGCCGCCGGGCGGGTGCGCCGCTGCTGGAGCAGGGGCTGGGCGAGCCCCGCCGCAGGCACTCCGACGAACCCCGCCGCAGGGAGCCCGATGAACCCCGCCGCAGGCAGCCCGACGAACCCCGCCGCAGGCAGCCCGACGAGGGCGGGCTGGTGGGCGCTGCCGCGGCGCCGGCGGCACCGGATCGGGCGGTGACCCTGCGGGTGCCGCAGCTGAGCCGACGCCACCTGGGGGTGCTGGCCGCGGTGCTGGCGCTGGCGGTGGCCTTCAGCGCCTTCCTGCTGCTCCGGGCGCGGGCGGACTCCCAGCCGGTGGCGCTGGCCGCGTCCGCCACGGCGGTGGTCCCGACGCCGGCGGCGCCGGCCGGTCCGGGCAGCGCCACGCCCACGGGCAGCCCCGAGCCCGTGCTGCTGGTGCACGTGCTGGGAGCCGTCGCCGAGCCGGGGGTGGTCGAGCTGCCGGCCGGCTCGCGGGTGGTCGACGCGCTGGAGGCCGCCGGCGGGCTGACCGAGCAGGCGAGGCCGGGCGAGCTCAACCTGGCCCAGGTGCTCACCGACGGCCAGCAGGTGCTCGTCTCCGACGACGACGCGGCCTCCACGGTGCGCGGCGCGGACGGCGCAGCCGGTGGCCCGGCGGCGCCGGGCGGAGAGCCCGCCGGGCCGGCGAGCCAGCTCGACCTCAACACGGCGACCCTGGCCCAGCTGGAGGAGCTGCCCGGGGTCGGCCCCGTCACGGCGCAGAAGATCCTGGACCGGCGCGCGGAGGGGCGCTTCACCCGGGTCGAGGAGCTGCAGGAGGTGCCCGGCATCGGCCCCAAGACCTACGCCGAGGTCGCCCCGCACGTGCGGGTCTGAGCCGGACCGGCGCCGCTCGACCGCGGCCGTGGGGCGGCGCTGTACCGATACGGTGGGGGCAGCGTTGGGCGACGAAGGAGAGATGCGTGTCCGCAGGGGCCAGGTCAGAGCTGCACACCGACCGTGAGATCCGCCAGCAGCCGGCGATGTGGCGGCAGGTGGCCGCCGACGTGGCGGGGCGGCGGCAGGAGCTCGACGAGTTCCTGCGTCCCTGGCTGGAGCGGCCCGGCGCCCGCATCGTGCTGACCGGAGCCGGCACCAGCGCCTACGCCGGCGAGGTCGTCGCGGCCCACCTGTCGGCCCGGACCGGGCGGCGGGTGGAGGCGGTCGCCACCACCGACCTGGTCGCCGACCCCCGCCACGAGCTGCTGCCCGACGTGCCGACCCTGCTGGTGTCGTTCGCCCGCTCGGGGCAGAGCCCCGAGAGCCTCGCCGCCACCCAGCTGGCCGACCAGGTCCTCACCGAGGTGGGTCACCTGGTGCTGACCTGCAACCCCGACGGCCAGCTGGCCGCCGACCACGGCGGACGTCCCGGCTCCCTGGTGCTGCTGATGCCGGAGGGCAGCAACGACCAGTCCTTCGCGATGACCTCCAGCTTCACCTCCATGACCCTGGCCACCCTGCTGGCCTTCGGGGTGGCCCAGCCCGACCACGTCGAGCCGCTGGCGGCCGCCGCCGAGGACCTGCTGGCCCGCGAGGCCGAGGTCGAGGCGCTGGCCGCGCTCGCGCCCGGGCGGGTGGTGTACCTCGGCAGCGGCGCCCTGCACGGCCTCGCCCGCGAGTCCGCCCTCAAGCTGCTCGAGCTGACCGCCGGCCGGGTCGTGGCCTGGTCGGAGTCCTCGCTGGGGTTCCGGCACGGTCCCAAGGCCGTGCTGACCCCGGCCACCCTGGCGGTCGTCTACCTGTCCAACGACCCCTACACCCGCCGCTACGACCTGGACATCGTCACCGAGCTGGTGGGCAACCTCGGCCCGGAGCGGGTGGTCGCCGTCGACGCCGCCGACGGCGCCGCCCCGGCGCCCGGGAGCGGCAGGGTCGTCGGGCTGCGGGGCACCGCGACGCTGCCGGACCCGGTGTGGGGGCTGGCGGGCGTGCTGGTCGCCCAGCTCGTCGGGCAGGCGTCCTCGCTGGCCCTCGGGCTCGTCCCGGACAACCCCTTCCCGACCGGCGAGGTGAACCGGGTGGTGCAGGGCGTGACCATCCACCCGCTCGACTGAGGGTGCCGGCTCCGATGGGCGGACGGCTCTACCTCGGGGTCGACGGCGGCGGCACCAAGACGGCCCTCTGCCTGGTCGACGACCACGGCCGGCTGCTGGCCGAGCACCGGGCGCCCAGCGTCTACTACTTCAACGCCGGTCTGGAGCTGGTCGGCGCGGTGCTCGTCCCCGCCGTGACCGAGGTCTGCCGGCGGGCCGGCGTCACGCCCGACGACGTCACCGCCGCCTTCGTCGGCCTGCCCGGCTACGGGGAGGCCAGCGCCGACCTGCCTGCCCTGGACGCCGCACCGGCGGCCGCCCTCGGCCATGACCGCTACGTCTGCGGGAACGACATGGTGTGCGGCTGGGCCGGGTCCCTCGGCGGCCGGGACGGCATCAACGTGGTGAGCGGCACCGGATCGGTGGCCTACGGCGAGCGGGACGGCCGTTCGGTGCGGGTCGGCGGGTGGAGCGAGCTGTTCTCCGACGAGGGCTCGGCCTACTGGATCGCGGTGCGGGGGCTGCAGCTGTTCACCCGGATGAGCGACGGCCGGCTGCCCCCGGGGCCGCTGCTGGAGGTCCTCCGGGACCACCTGGGCCTGGCCGGCGACCTCGACCTGGTCGACCTGGTGGTCAACCGCTGGGGCGGCGACCGCGCCACCGTCGCCGCGCTGTGCCCCCGGGTGGTGGAGGCCGCCGGTGCCGGCGACGAGGCGGCCGCCGCCGTGCTGGAGGAGGCCGCGGCCGAGCTGGCCACCCTGGCGGCGGTCACCCGGCGCCGGCTGGGCTTCGCCGAGCAGGAGACCGTGGCCGTGTCCTGGTCCGGCGGTGTCTTCGGCGCCGCACCGGTCCGCGAGGGGTTCCGCCGGGCCGTGCTGGCCGAGCACCCGGCCACCGTGCTGGTCACCCCGCTGCTGAGCCCGGTGCTGGGCGCGGCGGTGCACGCGGCTCGGCTGGCCGGCACCCCGCTGGGTGAGGACGCCGTCGCCCGGCTGGCCGCCGCCGGCTGAACCCGCGGCTCGTCCACAGCTGCCAGCCCGACGGCGGGCCCGTCCACAGCCGCCGCCCACCGCCGCACCACGGACGCAGGCACTGCCCACCGTGGTGGTGTGGCTGGCGAGGACGGGGACCCGCACGACCTGCGGATGGTGCCGGTGGCAGCCGCCGCCTGGGCCGCGACCTGGCTGGCCACGTCAGAACGGCTGCCGGCCGCCGGGGCGGTGGTGCTGGCCGCGCTGCTGCTGGTCTGGTGCGCCCGCCGGCGCCGGTCGGCGCTGCTGCAGGCGGTGGCGCTCGTGCTGCTCGGCGCCACCGTCGTGGGGCTGGTCCGGCTGCACGGGGTGCGTGGCGGGCCGGTCGCCGAGCTCGCCTCGGCGCAGGCGGCGGTGTCGGCCGAGGTCGTCACCACCTCCGACGTGCAGCGCTCGACCACGCCCGGCCAGCAGCTGGCGTGGGTGCGGGGTGAGCTCCGGCTGCTGCACGGCCGCGGTCAGCGGCACCAGACCCGGCTGCCGGTGGTGGTGCTGGTGACGGGCACGGCGGTCGAGCGGTGGCGCCCGGTGGTGTCCGGCTCCCGGGTCCGCACCGAGGCCCGGCTGGCCGCCCCGGACCGCGGGTCCGAGGTGGCCGCGGTGGTCCGGGTCCGCGGCGCCCCCGAGCTGGTGGCCCCGCCTCCGGCCGGCCTGCGGCTGGTGGAGCGGGTGCGTGCCGGGCTGCGGGCCGCGGTCGCCCCGCGCAGCGACGAGCAGCGGGCCCTGGTGCCGGCGCTGGTGCTCGGCGACACCTCGCAGATGACCGAGGAGCTCGACCGGCGCTTCGCCGCCACCGGGCTGGTGCACCTGACGGCCGTGTCCGGGGCCAACCTGACCCTGCTGCTGGCCTTCCTGCTCAGTTCGGCCCGGGCGCTCGGGGTCCGCGGCTGGGCGCTGCGCGGGGTCGGGCTGGGGGCCGTGGTCGTCTTTGTCGCCCTCTGCCGCACCGAGCCGAGCGTGCTGCGGGCGGCGGCCATGGGCCTGGTGGCGCTGGCCGCGCTGGGTGTCGGCGGGCGGGGGGAGCGGCGCGGGCTGCGCCACCTCGCGGTGGCGGTGACGGTGCTGCTGCTGCTCGACCCGTGGCTGTCGCGCTCGGTGGGGATGGCGCTGTCGGTGCTGGCCTCGGCAGGCATCGTGTGGTGGGCGGGCCGGTGGGCCGAGGTGGCAGCCGGGTGGCTGCCGCGCTGGGTGGCCGAGTCGGTGGCGGTGCCGCTGGCGGCCCAGCTGGCCACCCAGCCGGTCTCGACGGCGATCTCGGGACAGGTGAGCCTCGCCGGCCTGCTGGCCAACACGGCCGCGGCGCCCTTCGTGGGCCCCGCCACCGTGCTGGGCTTCGCCGCCGCCGGGGCCTCCCTGCTCTGGTCGCCGCTGGCGGAGTTCGCCGCGCTGGGAGCGGCGCTGAGCGCGCAGGGGATCCTGCTCGTCTCCTCAGGCGGCGCCGCGCTGCCGGGCGCGCTGTGGTCCTGGCCGGTGAGCCCGGTCTCGCTGCTGGTGCTCGCCGTGGGCTGCCTGCTGGTGGCCCGTGCCGTGCCGCACCTGCTGTCGCGCTGGTGGGCGGGCCTGGGAGCGGCGGTGCTGCTGGTGGTCTCGCTGCTCCGGGCGCCGGTGCAGCCCGGGTGGCCGCCGCCGGACTGGTTCCTCGTCGCCTGCGACGTCGGCCAGGGCGACGCCCTGCTGCTGCGGGCGGACGAGCGGTCGGCCGTGGTGGTCGACACCGGCCCCGAGCCCGCCGCGGTGGACCGCTGCCTGGACTCGACCGGGGTGGCGGCGGTGCCGCTGCTCGTGCTCAGCCACTACCACGCCGACCACGTGGACGGGCTGCCCGGACTGCTCGCCGGGCGCGCGGTGGGCACGGTGCTGGTGCCGCCGGGCGGCTCGCCGCTGGAGCAGCACCGCCGCGTGCTCGACCAGCTCGCCGGCGCCGGCCTCCCGGCCACCGTGGCCGGGGTGGGCGGACGCTGGCGGGCCGGCGAGGTCGAGTGGCACACCCTGGGACCGGTCGGCCCGCCGGTGGCCACGACGGCCGCCGAGGGGGAGTCCCCGGCCGAGAACGACGCCAGCCTGGTCGGGGTGGCCACGGTCGCCGGGGTCCGGGTGCTGCTCACCGGCGACATCGGTCCCGGCGCGCAGCAGGCGCTGACCCGAGAGCACGGGCCGCTGCGGGTCGACGTCCTCAAGGTGGCCCACCACGGCTCCGCCGACCAGGACCCGGAGTTCCTGCGCGGCACCGGGGCGGTGGTGGCGCTGGCCAGCGCCGGCCGCGACAACTCCTACGGCCACCCCGCCGCCCGGACGGTCGCGCTGCTGGAGTCCGCCGGGCAGCGGGTGCTGCGCACCGACACCTCTGGCTCGCTGGCGCTGACCCGCGACGGCGACCGGATCCGGGTGACGAGCCAGCGGTGAGGGCACGGGGCGCACGCCCCGGTGTCGGTGGGGACTGGCATGCTGGGGCCGTGGCGGGAAGTCGAGCGGTCCTCGGTCGGGTGGTGCTGGTCAGCGGACCGGAGGCGCTGCTCGCCGACCGGGCGGTCAACGAGCTGCTCAACGCCGCCCGGGCCGAGGCGCCGGGGGCCGAGGAGCACGACGTCCAGGCCAGCCAGCTCGACGCCGGGCTGCTCGCCGAGCTCACCGGCGGCTCGCTGTTCGCCAGCGCCTCGGTGGTGGTGGTCCGCGACCTGGCCAACCTGCCCGCCGAGCTGGCGGAGCCGGTGCTGCAGCTCGCGACCGCCCCCGAGCCGGAGTCGGCGGTGGTGCTGGTGCACGGCGGCGGCGCCAAGGGCAAGGGGCTGCTCGACAAGCTGAAGAAGGCCGGCGTCGAGGTGGTCGACTGCCCGGCCCTGAAGGCGTGGGAGCTGCCGCAGTTCGTCGCCGGTGAGGTCCGCCGGCTGCGGGCGCGGATCGAGCCGCCGGCCGCGACCCTGCTGGTCGAGGCGGTCGGCCACGACCTGCGCTCGCTGGCCGCCGCGGTGCAGCAGCTGGTGGCTGACGCCGACGGTCCCGAGGTCACCGAGGCCCTGGTGCGCCGCTACTTCGGCGGCCGCGCCGAGGTGACCAGCTTCGCGGTGGCCGACGCGGCGCTGGCCGGCCGGGCCGACCAGGCCATGGAGCAGCTGCGCTGGGCGCTGAGCACCGGGGTGGCGCACGTGCTGGTCAGCAGCGCGCTGGCCTCCGGGCTACGCGGCCTGGGGCGGCTCCACAGCCTGCCGAGTACCGGCATGCGCGAGGCCGACATCGGCCGCGAGGTCGGGGTGCCGCCGTGGAAGATCAAGTCGATGCGCCAGCAGCTGCGCGGCTGGGACCAGGCGGGGTTGGCCCGGGCCATCGCCGTCGTCGCGCGGGCCGACGCGGACGTGAAGGGCGCCGCCGACGACCCGGACTACGCGCTGGAGAGCGCCGTGCTGGCCGTCACCCGCTGCCGCACCCGCTGAGCACCTGCCGGACGCGGCACCCGGAGACGACGACGAGCCCGACCACCAGGAGGTGATCGGGCTCGGTCAGCCGGACGTGCCGGCCGGGGTCAGCTGAGGCTGGCGGCCTTGGAGGCGATGGCCGACTTGCGGTTCGCCGCCTGGTTGCTGTGGATGACGCCCTTGGAGGCGGCCTTGTCCAGCTTGCGGCAGGCCACGCGCGCGGCCTCCTGCGCCTTCACGGTGTCGCCGGCCTCGACGGCCTCGCGGAATCGACGGATCGACGTCTTGAGGTTGGTCTTGACCGCCTTGTTGCGCAGCCGAGCCTTCTCGTTGGTCTTGATCCGCTTCATCTGGGACTTGATGTTCGCCACTGGCTGAGCCTCTGGTGTTCGATCGGGTCGGTCGGGTGGGCTCTCGGGACGACACGTCGTGCCGGGAGCGACAGTGAACTGTACCAACGCGGGCCCGCTGGACCAAACCGCGCACGTCCGCGCCCGGGCTCAGCCGGGCAGCGGCTGGAGCGCCCCGCCCACCCGGACCTGCCCGGCGTCCAGCCAGCGTGCCACGGCCGTCCGCACCCGGGCCACCGTGGCAGCGTCGGCCACCACCACGCCGACCTCCAGCACCCCGTCGGCGGCGGGAGCGCTCGACAGCACGCCGGGCTCGGTCTCGTGCAGGGCCTGCTGGGCGGCCAGCAGCTCCTCCTCGGTGGCCACCCCCGCCCGCTGCTGGACGCACAACCCGCCCGACCACACCCGCCGCAGCCGCTGGTGGGCCTCCTCGGCGTCGCCGGTCACCACGACGTTGACCAGGCTGACGCCGTCGGAGACCCACGACGACACGTAGCCGGGCAGCTCGCCGAGCTCGCGGTGCAGCCGCTCCTGGTCCGTCGGGTCGGCACCGGCGCCGGGGTCGCCCCCGCGGAAGGGGTCCTCGCAGAGCTGGGGGAAGGAGGGCTCCGTCGCCGGCGGCGGGGTCGCCCCCGGTGGCGGCTCGCTGCCCACCGGCCCGGTAAGGGTGAACGTCTCCCCGGCGAGGGTCCCCACCACGTACCCCTCGGTCCACCGCACCCCCGAGGCCTGCTGCAGGTCCGGCACCTGCTGCCAGTCCAGGCCGGCGACCGCCAGCCCGCTGCACTGCGGGGGGTAGGACTCGGCCACGGCGCCCAGGCACAGCTGCGGGCCGCCGTCCCCGGTCTCGATCAGCGTGCCGCGCCCCCACAGCACGGTCCCGGGGTCGGGCGGCGGGGGGAGCGGGGAGGGCTCGGCCCGCGGCGCCGGCGACGAGGCGCACCCGGCCAGCAGCAGCACCAGGCCGACGCCCAGCGCCAGCGCCCTCGCTCTGCGGGTCATGCCCCCAGTGTGCCCGACCGGGCTGCGCGGAGGGCCGGTGAATAGGGCTGGCGCGCCCTGGCCGGCCGGGGCACAGTGGACCCGCCCACCCACGACGACAGGAGCCACGATGACGAAGCAGCCGCAGGACGGCGGGAACGGCGCCGACGACGTCAAGGAGCGGATGCGGCAGGCGCTGCAGCGCAAGCGCGAGCAGTCCCACCCGAGCGCACCGCGGGCGGGCACGGGCGCGAGCGGCAACGAGAAGATGCACGGGATCGAGGGCCACATCCCCACCCAGATGCACCGGCGCAAGGCCGGCGGGGGCGGCGCCTGAGCGGCCGGACGCGGGGGAGCTGGGCGGACCGGTCCGCGGGGGAGTTGGGCGGACCGGCCGGCAGTGGGAAGATGGGCCGTCACGCCACCCGAGGAGCTGGAACGCCTTGAGCCCGACCCCACCGGCCGCCCACGCCGGGCCCGCGCCCGGGGCCACCGACCCCGCGCAGATCCGCAACTTCTGCATCATCGCCCACATCGACCACGGCAAGTCGACGCTGGCGGACCGGATGCTGCAGCTGACCGGTGTCGTCGACGAGCGGGCCGCGCGGGCGCAGTACCTGGACCGGATGGACATCGAGCGCGAGCGCGGCATCACGATCAAGTCCCAGGCCGTGCGCATGCCGTGGACCGCCGACCTCGGTGAGGGCGAGCAGGCCTACGTGCTCAACATGATCGACACCCCCGGCCACGTCGACTTCACCTACGAGGTGTCGCGGTCGCTGCAGGCCTGCGAGGGCGCGCTGCTGCTGGTCGACGCCGCGCAGGGCATCGAGGCCCAGACGCTGGCCAACCTGTACCTGGCGCTGGAGAACGACCTGCAGATCATCCCGGTGCTCAACAAGATCGACCTGCCCAGCGCCCAGCCGGAGAAGTACGCGGCCGAGCTGGCCGGCATCATCGGCTGCGACCCCTCCGACGTGCTCAAGGTCTCGGCCAAGACCGGCGTCGGGGTGCGCGAGCTGCTGGACGAGATCGTGCTCCAGGTCCCGGCGCCGCAGGGCCGCGCCGACGCCCCGGCGCGGGCGCTGATCTTCGACTCCGTCTACGACACCTACCGCGGCGTGGTCACCTACGTCCGGGTGGTCGACGGCGAGCTCAGCCACCGCGAGAAGGTGCTGATGATGTCGACCAGGGCCGCCCACGAGACCCTCGAGGTCGGGGTCATCAGCCCCGAGCCGGTGCGCACCGGCTCCCTCGGCGTCGGCGAGGTCGGCTACCTCATCACCGGCGTGAAGGACGTGCGCCAGTCCCGGGTGGGCGACACCGTCACCACCAGCGTGCGGCCGGCCACCGAGGCCCTCGGCGGCTACCGCCACCCCAACCCGATGGTCTACGCCGGGCTCTACCCGATCGACGGCGCCGACTTCCCCGAGCTCCGCGAGGCGCTGGACAAGCTGCTGCTCAACGACGCGGCGCTGACCTACGAGCCCGAGACCTCCGGCGCGCTCGGCTTCGGGTTCCGCGTCGGGTTCCTGGGGCTGCTGCACATGGAGATCGTCCGCGAGCGGCTGGAGCGGGAGTTCGGCCTCGACCTCATCTCCACCGCCCCCAACGTGGTCTACCGGGTGCGGATGGAGGACGGCCGCGAGCTCACGGTCACCAACCCGAGCGAGTACCCCACCGACGGCAAGATCGCCGAGGTCTACGAGCCGGTGGTCAGGGCCACCATCCTCAGCCCGGCCGAGTACATCGGCACCATCCTCGAGCTCTGCCAGGCCCGCCGCGGCGTGCAGACGGGGCTGGACTACCTCTCCGAGGACCGGGTCGAGATCCGCTACACCCTGCCGCTGGCCGAGATCGTCTTCGACTTCTTCGACGCCCTCAAGTCGCGCACCAAGGGCTACGCCAGCCTCGACTACGACGCCTCCGGCGAGGAGGCCGCCGACCTGGTCAAGGTCGACATCCTGCTGCACGGCGAGCCGGTGGACGCCTTCTCCGCCATCGTCCACCGCGACAAGGCCTACGCCTACGGGGTGATGATGGCCGGCAAGCTCAAGGAGCTGATCCCCCGCCAGCAGTTCGAGGTGCCGATCCAGGCCGCCATCGGCGCCCGGGTCATCGCCCGCGAGACCATCCGCGCGATCCGCAAGGACGTGCTGGCCAAGTGCTACGGCGGTGACATCACCCGCAAGCGCAAGCTGCTGGAGAAGCAGAAGGAGGGCAAGAAGCGGATGAAGATGGTCGGCCGCGTCGAGGTCCCCCAGGAGGCGTTCGTCGCCGCGCTGTCGACCACCGAGCCGGCCAAGGCGGAGAAGAAGTAGCCTCGCGCCATGACGCGACCACCGCAGGGGCCCCGGTGAGCGTGCGTCCGCAGGCCGAGGTGACGCCCTGGCAGGGCGGCCGGCTGGTCCGCTTCGGCCCGCCGCAGGTGCTGTTCGGCCGCAGCTACGAGGACGAGCGGATCGAGCTGGCGGCGTTCGGGCCCCCCGGCCGGGTGTGCGTGATCGCCGCCTCCGGCGAGATCGCCGCCGCCGCGGCCGCGGCCGGGCACACCGTCACCGCCGTCGACGTCAACGCCCGCCAGCTCGCCTACGCCCGCGACCGGCTGGCCGGCGGGGAGTCGGTCCGGGGCTCGGCGGAGAGCCTGATGACCGCCGCCCGGTCGCTGCTGCGCCCGCTCTCGCCCGGCTGGCGGATGCGCCGGCTGTGGCCGGTGCTGCAGACCGCCGGCCCCGAGGAGGCCGCCGCCTACTGGGCCCGCCACCTCGACACCCGGGTGGTGCGCTGGCAGCTCGCCGGGGTGCTGCGGCCCGGGTCCTTCACCGTCCGGCTGCTGACCAAGGAATTCGCCCGGTTCATCCCGCGCCGCTTCGACGACATCCTGCGGGCCCGGATCGCCCGCGGGCTGGCCCGGCACGGGATGCGCGACAACCGCTTCGCCTGGCGGCTGCTGTCGGGGGAGGACCTGCCCGGCTGGAGCCCTGCCGCCGTGGACCCCGACGCCATCACCTGGCTGGCCGTGGACGTCGCCACCCACCTGGAGTCCGTGCCGGCGGGGCACTACGACGCCGTCGCGCTGTCCAACGTGCTCGACGGCGCCCCGCCGGAGTACGGCGCGCGGCTGCGGGTCGCGGTCCGCCGTGCGGTGCGGCCCGGCGGGGCGGTCGTGCTGCGCTCGCTGGCCGAGCCGGCGCCCGGCGACGAGGGGTTGGCCGCCGAGGACGCCGCCATGATCTGGGGGAGCGTCACCACCCGCTGGGGCGGCTGAACCCGTTCCCGGTGCCATCATCGGGGTAGGACGAGCGGACGGAGACCGCGGTGCGACCACTTCCGGGCCCCACCTGGCCGGTGCGCACGGCCGTCCGGCTGACCGGGGCCGCGCTGACCCGGCTGCAGCGCCGGCCGGTCGCCGTGGAGGCCCGCCTGGTGCACGCGCTCCAGCTGACCTGGGCGGTGCCACCGGGGCCGGCGCGCGCCCTGCTCCCGGCCGGGCTGGGGCTGGACACCCACCGCGGCACCGACGGGCGGGAGTGGGCGCTGCTGGCCGCCACCGTGGCCGAGGTCGAGGCGCTGCGCCCGCGCGGGACGCCGAGGAGCGCCGGGCGTCCCCGCCACGTCACGGTCGACTACCGGCTCTTCGCCACCCTCGCCGTCCGGCGCGGTCGCACCGTCCGGGGGATGCTCGCCCTGGCCGGCCAGTCCGACGACCCGCTGGCCGTGCTGGGGGCCAACCTGACCAGCCGGGGCGGGCGCCGACGCGTCGACGCCCGCGTCGAGCGAACCCCTCGGCGGCTGCGGATCTCCGTCGGCTCCGGCGACGGCAGCGCGGACCTGGAGGTCGTCGCCGACCTCGACGGCACCGCCCGACCCGGCACCGACGCGCTGCCGGAGCGCTCGGTGTTCGCCGGTCCCCGCACCGCGCGCCGCTTCGGGCCGCTGCCGCGCACCTTCCTCCCCGACCCCGCCGGCGTGGTGGTGGTCGAGGCCGCGCCGGACCTGCCGCCGCCCGCCGCGGTGGCGGTCGCGGTGCCCCGCGCCACGTTCCTCGAGCACGGACCGCTGGCCGGCGTGGAGCACCGGCTCAGCGCCGCCTTCCTCTCCGTCGACGTCGACCAGACCTGGGGGCCGGGCCGGCTGCACCTCCCGACCGGACCAGATCCATTGGAAACTTATATAGGTATGTGATACACCGGAGGGGTGACCGCGCCCGACGACCCGCTGCTGGAGCTCGCCACCACGCTGGACCGGCTCACCTCCTGGATCCGGCGCCACAGCGCGCCCAGCCCGCTCAGCATGACCGCCCGCACCACCCTCAGCCGGCTCGACGAGCAGGGACCCACCCCGCTGGGTGAGCTGGCCACCCAGGAGGGGATCAGCCAGCCGGCGATGACCGGCCTGGTGAACCGGCTGGAGGGTCTCGGCCTCACCGCGCGCGAGCCCGACCCGGACGACCGGCGGGTCTCCCGCATCCTGCTCACCGACGCCGGCCGCGCGCTGATCGCCGAGCGCCGGAGCCAGCGCGCCCGCACCCTGGCCGAGCACCTGCAGCGGCTCAGCCCCGCCGACCAGCAGGCGCTGGTCGCCGCCCTGCCCGCGCTGCACCACCTCACCCAGGACGTCTCCTGACCACCCGAGCCCGGAAGGACCACCCCGTGCCGCACCCCGCACCCGCCCACCCCGCTCCGGCCAGCCCCTTCCGGCAGCCGCGGGCCGTCTGGGCGGTCGCCTTCGCCTGCGTCGTCTCCTTCATGGGGATCGGCCTGGTCGACCCGATCCTGCCGGCGCTGGCCGAGCAGCTCGAGGCCACCAAGGCCCAGGTGTCGCTGCTGTTCACCAGCTACCTGGTGGTGACCGCGGTCGCCATGCTGGTCACCGGCTGGGTCTCCAGCCGGCTGGGCGCCAAGCGGACGCTGGTGCTCGGGCTGGCCCTCGTCGTCGTCTTCGCCCTGGCCGCCGGCTCCTCCTCCACCATCGGGCAGATCGTCGGGTTCCGCGCCGGCTGGGGGCTGGGCAACGCCTTGTTCATCGCCACCTCGCTGGCCGTCATCGTGGCCTCCTCCTCGGGCGGCTTCGCCGGCGCGATCGTCCTCTACGAGACCGCCCTCGGGGTGGGCATCGCCGCCGGCCCGCTGGTCGGCGGCCTGCTGGGCGACCTCAGCTGGCGCGGGCCCTTCATCGGGGTCTCGGTGCTGATGACCGTCGCGCTGGTGGCCACCCTGGTGCTGCTGCCGCCCACCCCCCGTCCCGAGCACCCCAGCTCGCTCGGCGCGCCGCTGGCCGCGCTGCGGCACCGCGGGCTGGCCACCATGGGCGTCACCGGGCTGCTCTACAACTGGGGCTTCTTCACCCTGCTGGCCCACTCGCCGTTCCTGATGCACCTCGACGCCGTCCGGCTGGGCCTGGTGTTCTTCGGCTGGGGTCTGCTGGTGGCGCTGTTCTCGGTGTTCGTGGCCCCGCGGCTGCAGCGGGCCTTCGGCACCTCACGCACCCTCCTGGTCAACTTCGCGCTGCTGGCCCTCGACCTCGCGGTGATCGGCTTCGGCGTCGACTCCCCGGCGGTCGTGGTCGTCGCCGTCGTGGTGGCAGGTGCCTTCATCGGCATCAACAACACGCTGGTGACGCAGGCGGTGATGATGGTCGCGCCCGTGGAGCGTCCGGTGGCCTCGGCCACCTACGGCTTCGTCCGCTTCCTCGGCGGCGGGCTGGCGCCCTTCGCCGCCGGTCTGCTGGCCGAGGCCCACGGCGACGACGTGGCCTTCTGGGTCGGTGCCGGCGCGGTGCTGCTCGCCCTGGTCGTCTTCGCCACCGGGCGCCGGCTGGTCGACGCCGCCGACGCCCGGATGGCGCAGGCGCACGAGCCGGTGGACGCCGGCACCGAGGCCGTGCAGGGGATGGAGTCGCTGCAGGGCGGCGGCGAGATCGCCGCCCCGCAGCCCCCGGAGGGCCGGCTCAGCCGTTGATCGCCTCGTTCGCGGCGGCCTGGGCCTCGGCCAGCGCCTCGTCCACCGGGGTGCGGCCGAGGAACATCTCGTCGAAGAAGGGCTTCCAGGCCGTCAGCGCCGCTCCGTAGTTCTGCCCGGTCGGCGCCGAGATCGACGGCAGCTGGCCCTGCTCGGCGAACTGGCCGGGGTCGACGTCCTGCTCGGCCCAGTAGTCGCTGAAGGCCTGCTGGGCACCGGTCACCGCCGGCAGCGCGGCGCCCTCGGCGCCGATGTAGGAGGCGCCCTCGGCCGACCCCAGCCACTGCAGCACCCGGGTGGTGGCCTCGCGGTCCGCCGTGGCGGCGTTGCCGGCCACCACGATGTTGTTGACGACCGACACCCGCCCGGCCGGACCGGCCGGGATGGGCACGATGCCCCACTCGAAGTCGGCGCCGTCGGCGACGTTCTTGAGGTTGTAGATCCCGGACTGGAACAGGGCGATCTTGCCCTGCAGGAACTGGTCGCGGGTGAAGTCGCCGTTGTCGTTGGTGTTCGACGCCGCCGGCGCCACCCGGTGGGTGTTGATCAGGTCGACGACGTAGCCGAAGGCGTCGCGGCCCTCGGGGGAGTCGAAGACGAAGGTGCCGTCGGGCTGCTGGAAGGCACCTCCGGCCGAGCCGACGAAGTTGTAGTAGATGCCCTGCAGGTCCTGGGCGGCGGAGTAGCCCCAGGTGCCGGGCTTCGTGCCGTCGAAGCCGCTCTCGTCGCCGCGGCGTCCCGAGGCGTCCTCGGTCAGCTGCTGCAGCACGGGCAGGAAGGTGTCGCCGGACCCGCCGCCGGGGACCCAGGTCAGGTCGGTGAGGTCCTGCGGCGTCAGCCCGGCGGCCTCCACCAGCTCGGCGTTGTAGTAGATCGCGATGCCGCCGTCGGTCAGCTGCGGGACGCCCCACAGCACCCCGTCGCGGGTGTACTGCTCCACCGCGGGCTGGATCCACTCCCCGCGCTGGGCGTCGAAGTCGGCGCCGATCTCCATCAGGTTGCCGTTGTCGATGTAGGGCTGGATGTAGGAGCCGTTGACCCAGAACAGGTCCTCGGCGTTTCCCCCGGCCACGTCGGTGCGCAGCTTGGTGAAGTAGTCGGCGTAGGCCACCAGCGTGGTCTCCACCCGGATGTCGGGGTTCTTCGCGGTGAAGGCGTCGAAGCTGGCCCGGTAGGCCTTCTCGACCTGCTCGTCCCACAGCCGCACGGTGACGGTGCGGGTGGTGCCGCTGGCGCCCCCCGTCGGCGCCTCCTGCTGGGCCGCGGGGGAGCACCCGGCGACGGTGGCCGCCGCGCCCAGCCCCACGGCGGAGCCGAGGACGGTGCGGCGGGAGATCGCGGGTGCGGCGCTGCGAGCGGACATGGTTCCTCCTGGAGTGGGTCGGTCAGCGGAAGCCGGTGAGGGAGATGGAGCTGACGATGTGGCGCTGGAAGAGGGCGAAGACGACCAGCAGCGGGGCCATCGCCACGGTGGTGGCCGCCATCACGAGCGTCCAGTTGGCGTTGTACTGGCTCTGCAGGGCGGCGGTGGCCACCGTGATGGTCTGCCAGGTGGGCCCGGTGGTGATGATCAGCGGCCACATGAAGTTGTTCCAGTGGGTGACCACGGTGATGATCACCAGCGTGGCGATGATCGGCCGCGACAGCGGCACCACGATCAGCCACAGGATCCGCCAGGTGCCCGCGCCGTCGATGCGGGCGGCGTCGATGAGGTCGGCCGGGATGCCGCGGAAGTACTCCCGCAGCAGGAAGATCGCGTAGGGCGAGCCGAAGACGAAGGGCAGCACCAGCGCCCAGAAGGTGTTGCGGGCGTCCACCGCGGTGAACATCGTGTACAGCGGGATCACCGTGACGACCTGGGGCACCATCAGCGTGGCCAGGAACAGCCAGAACAGCGCGTCGCGGCCGCGGAAGCGCAGCCGGGCGAAGGCGAAGGCCGCCATGATCGAGAACACCAGCTGCCCGACCACCACCACCAGCACCACCTGGGCCGTCACCACCACGGGGGAGACGAAGCCGCCCTCGGCGAACAGCCGGGCGAAGTTCTCCCCGGTGACGGGGTCGGGCGGGGCCAGCGAGGACTCCGAGGCGAACTGCTGGGGGGTCTTGAAGGCGGTCATGAAGCTCAGCACGAACGGGCCCAGGGTCAGCACGGCCCCCACCAGCAGCACCAGGTAGGCGCCGGCGTCACCGAGCCGGCGACGCCGCTGCCCGGCCGCCCGCAGCGGCTCGGCGATCCCCGCCGGCCGGCGTCGCCCACGGGGGGTCGGGAGCTGCTCAGGAGAGGTCATAGGTCACCCGCCCCGCGAAGAAGCGCTGCTGCAGCAGCGTCACCACCACCAGCACGGCGAACAGCACCAGCGCCATCACCGACGCCCCGCCGAGGTTGAACCCGCCCTGGAAGGCCTCCAGGTAGATGCGGGTGGCGATCACGTCGGTGGCGCCCTGCGGCCCGCCGTTGGGGGTGAGGGCGTAGATCTGGTCGAAGGCCTGGAAGCTGGCGATCACCCCGGTCACCAGCACGAAGAACGTCGTCGGGCCGAGCAGCGGCAGCTTGATCCGCCAGAACGTCGACCAGGCGCCTGCCCCGTCCAGGGCGGCGGCCTCCAGCACCTGGGTGGGGATGCCGGCCAGCCCGGCCATGAAGAACAAGGTGGTGTAGCCGACCTGGGACCAGATGCTCACCGCCGCCACCACGGGCAGCGCCAGGTCGGGGTCGCTGAGCCACTCGACGTCGGTGCCGAGCAGGGCGTTCAGCGCCCCGCCGTAGGGGGAGAAGATCCACCGCCACACCACCCCGAGGGCCAGCGGGGCGCAGATCCAGGGCACCACGTAGACCACCCGGAAGAACCAGGAGCCGGGCAGCCCGCGGGAGAGCAGCAGCGCCATCGCCAGCCCGAGCGCGGTCTGCAGCGGGATCACCATCAGCACGAACAGCACCGTGACCAGCAGCGAGTGACCCAGCCGGCCGTCGGTGAGCACCTCGACCCAATTGTCCAGGCCGACGAAGCGGATCGGGCTGAGCAGGTCCCAGCGGCTCAGGCTGAGCCAGACCACCACCAGGATCGGCAGCACCAGGAAGGCCAGGATGCCGGCCAGGCTGGGGGCCAGCAGCGCCCACGCGGCCGGGGCGTCCCCGCGCAGCCGGCGACGGGGCCGTCCGCCCGCGCGCACGGCGGCGCTCGGGCGGGGGAGGGACGGCACGGTCACCCCAGTCACCCTAGTTGAAATTTCTACCGCTCCTCGGGCGGGGTCAGCGCAGCCCGGTGGTGGCCAGGCCCTGGACGAACCAGCGCTGGAACAGCAGGAACAGCAGCACCAGCGGCGTGACGCTCAGCAGCGTCATCGCCATCAGCGCGGGGTGGTCGGTGGAGTACTGGCCCTGCAGGAACTGCAGCCCGATCGGCAGCGTGTACAGCGCGGGGTCCCTCAGCACGACCAGCGGCCAGAGGAAGTCGTTCCACTGGTACATCAGGCTCAGCAGCACCAGCACCGCCAGCAGCGGGCGGCACAGCGGCAGCACCACGCTGACGAAGACCCTTCCCGGGCCGGCGCCGTCGAGGCGGGCGGCCTCCAGCAGCTCGCTGGGGACGGCCAGCATGAACTGGCGGGCCAGGAAGATGCCGAAGGTGGCCGCCGCCCCCGGGACGATCACCGCCCAGAAGGTGCCGACCAGGCCGAGCCCGTTGACCAGCCGGAACTGCGGCACCAGGATCGCCTGGGTCGGGATCATCAGGGTGGCCAGCAGCAGCCAGAACAGCGGTGTCCGCCCGCGCCAGCGGAGCTTGGCGAAGGCGTAGCCGCCGACCACGCTGACGGTGACGCCGAGCACGGTGGTGATCAGGGTGACGGTGAGGGAGTTGACGAACCAGGTGCCCACCGGCCAGGCGGCGAAGACGCGGCGGAAGTTGTCCAGCGTGACCGACTCCGGCCACACCTTGAGGGAGCGGGGGAAGGTGCCGCGGTCGGCGAAGGCGGTCACCACCATCACCCACAGCGGAAACACCATCACCACGGCGACGACCACCGCGACCACGGTCCGCAGCGCCCGCCCGAGCCGGTCGCGGCGCCGCCGCGGCCCGCTCACGCCGCCTCGTCCCGGGTCCGGCTGGCGCGCCACTGCAGCAGGGTGAAGACCAGCGTGAAGACGAAGACGACGAGGCCCAGAGCGGCCCCGTAGCCCTGGTCGCGGGCCGGCCCGAAGGCGGTGTCGTAGGCGTAGGTGCCCAGCACCTCCGTCGCCGAGCCCGGCCCGCCACCGGTCAGCACGAAGACGGTGTCGAAGACCTGGAAGGAGTAGATGACGCTCATCACGAGCAGGAAGAAGGTGGCGGGTCCGAGCAGCGGCCAGGTGATCCAGCGGAACCGCTGCCAGCGCCCGGCCCCCTCCACCTGCCCGGCCTCGTGCAGCTCCACCGGGACGGCCTGCAGCCCGGCCAGGTAGATGATCATGGTGAACCCGACCCGGACCCACAGCGTGATGAGCACGACCGAGGCGAACGCCGCCGGCCCGGACGACTGCCACGACACCGGGGGCAGCCCGAGCGCCGCGGCCAGCGTCTGCAGCACGCCGGTCGTCTCGTTGAACAGCAGCGTGCCGATCAGCCCCACCGCCACCCCCGAGATCACCAGCGGCAGGTAGACCACCGTCCGGAACAGCGCGCGGGCCGGCAGCACCGAGTTCATCAGCAGCGCCAGCGCCAGACCGAGCGCCATGCTGCCCGGGACGGTGACGGCGGTGAAGAGGGCCGTGTTGAGCACCGCGCGGGCGAAGACGGGGTCGGCGAGCATGGTGGCGTAGTGCTGCAGCCCGACCCAGCTGACCGCGCCGCTGAGCGGGGCGATGTCGGTGAAGGAGTAGACGCCGGCGAGCAGCATCGGCAGCACCAGGAAGGTGCCCGCCAGCAGCAGGGCCGGGGCCGCGAAGGCGGGACCCTCCCGGTCCCGCCCCACCGCGCTCGGCCGGGCGGCCCGGCTCACCGCAGCGCCTGCGCGAGCGCCTCGTCGAGGGCCTGCGCGGTGGCCCCGGCCTCGCGGCCCTGCAGGAACATCGTCTCCAGCTCGTTCCCGAGCAGGGTGTTGATCCGGGCGAAGGCCGGCACCGTCACCTGCGCCACCTGCTCGGGGGTGATGGTGGTGGCCTGCTCGACGAAGGTCCCCATCAGGTCCGGGCGGACCTCGAAGTCGAGCTCGGTCTGGGTCAGCGAGGTCAGCGTCGGCAGCTGCCCGGTCGCCTCGCAGTAGGTGCGCATCGGCTCCTCCTGGGCGATGAAGTCCAGGAAGCGCAGCGCCGCCTCGGTGTGCGCCCCCTCGGCGGCGGCCACGATGGCGTTGCCGCCCAGGTCGGAGGCGGCGCGGACGTCGCGGGGCATCGGCAGCACGCGGTACTCGAAGTCCACGCCCGCGTCGACGGCCGGCAGCACGAAGTCGCCCACGAAGGCCATCGCGGCCGCGCCGGCGACGAACTCGTCGCCGGCGTAGGTGGTGGACTTCGTCGAGCTGTTCCGCGCCACCCACCCCTCGGTGTAGAAGCTGCGGGTGAACTCCAGCGTCCGGCGGCCCTGGGGGCTGTCGACCGCCGGGGCGAGCAGGTCCTCGGTCAGCAGCCGGCCGTCGGCCTGGAACAGCCACGACAGCCAGCGGTAGGCCCCGGCCGCCTGCCAGTTGTAGATGAAGGGCACCTGCTTGCCCTTGGTCACCCCGGCGAGCCGCTCGGCGACGGCGGCGAACTCCTCCCAGCTCCAGGCCTCCTCCAGCGACGCCGGCACGTCGCGGATCCCGGCGGCCTCGAAGGCGTCGGTGCGGTACAGCACGGCGCTGGTGTCGATCTGGTGGGGGACCCCGTAGGGACGCCCGTCGGCCACGACGCCCTGGTACAGGCCGGGCACGAACTGGGCGGCCCGCTCGGCGGTGAACGTCCCCGAGACGTCCAGCAGCACCCCCTGGCTGGTGTACTGCCCGATGTCGATGTAGGAGACCCGGAACAGGTCGGGGGGTGTGCCGGCCTGGAAGCGGGAGTCGATGTTGGTCTGGATGCTGGCGTAGGGGACGGTGTCGGTCCGCACCACCACGTCGGGGTTGGCGGCGGTGAAGGCCGCGATCAGGGCGTCGAAGGCCGCCTTCTCGGCGTCGCCGGACCAGTTCACGAAGGTCAGCGTGGTCTGCTCGGGCGCCTCCTGCGACGGTGTCCGCCCCGTCAGGCCGGCGCAGCCGGCGAGGGAGGCGGTGGCACCGGCGGCGGCGCCACCGATCAGCTGTCGACGGTTCAGCATCATGGCTCGTCCTCCCGGGCGCTGTGCAGGGTCTGCAAGGCCTCCGGCGCGTCGTCGCGCGGACCCGTCGAAGGGTGCACCGGGGGAGTACCCGCTGCGACCGCGGCGACTCCACCCGGCTGGGCGTCTGGACGTAGGTTGGGCCGGTGCCCTCCCAGCTGCCCGACGGCGACCCCGTCCCCGCCGACGGCAGCCTGCCCCCCTCGGCGCTGGCGGAGGTGCCCGCGACCCCGCTGGGGATCTACCTGCACGTGCCCTTCTGCGCCACCCGTTGCGGCTACTGCGACTTCAACACCTACACCCCGCTGGAGCTCGGCGAGGGCGCGGCGGGTGCGCCCTCGGGAGCCACCCGGGCCGGCTACGTGGACGCCGCGCTGGCCGAGCTCGAGCTCGCCGCCCGGGTGCTCGGCCCCGACGCGCCACCGGTCAGCACGGTCTTCGTCGGCGGCGGCACCCCCACGCTGCTGCCGCCGGACGACCTGGGCCGGCTGCTGGACGGCGTCCGCAGCCGCTTCGGTCTGACGCCCGACGCCGAGGTGACCACCGAGTCCAACCCGGAGTCGGTGGACGCCGACGGGCTGCGCCGGCTGGTCGGGCACGGGTTCAACCGCATCTCGTTCGGGATGCAGTCGGTGCGCCCCCACGTGCTGCGGGTGCTGGACCGGGTGCACTCGCCCGGCCGGCCCCAGCAGGCCGCCCGGGAGGCCCGCGAGGCCGGCTTCGGCTCGGTCTCCCTCGACCTCATCTACGGCACCCCCGGGGAGAGCCTCGAGGACTGGCGGGCCAGCCTGGAGGCGGCCCTGGAGGGCGGGCCGGACCACGTCAGCGCCTACGCGCTGATCGTGGAGGAGGGGACCCGGCTGGCCCGGCGGATCCGCCGCGGCGAGGTGGCCATGACCGACGACGACGACCTCGCCGACAAGTACCTGCTGGCCGAGGAGGTGCTCACCGGTGCCGGCTTCAGCGCCTACGAGGTGAGCAACTGGGCCCGCACCCCCGACCACACCAGCCGGCACAACCTGGCCTACTGGCGGGGCACCAGCTGGTGGGGGATCGGCCCGGGCGCGCACAGCCACGTCGGCGGCGTCCGCTGGTGGAACGTCAAGCACCCGGCCCGCTACGCCCAGCTGCTGACCGCCGGCACCACCCCGGCCGCCGCCCGGGAGGTGCTCACCGCCGCCGACCGCCGGGTCGAGCAGGTGATGCTCGGCCTGCGGCTCGCCGAGGGGCTGGACGCCGCGGTGCTGACCGCCGGCGAGCGGGCCCGCGTCCCCGACCTGGTGGCCCGCGGGCTGCTCACCGGGACCGACCGGCTGCGGCCCACCCTGCAGGGCCGGCTGCTGGCCGACGGCCTGGTCCGCGACCTGCTCGACTGACCCCCGGGCCAGGGCGCGCCGACGCTCCTTCGCCGGGGAGCGGAGGTCCGTGACCTAGGCTCCTCGGGTGCCTCGACCGACGAACCGCTACGGCTCCGACGTCCTGCGTCCCGGCTGGCAGCAGCAGGGACGCAAGACCTCCACCGACCAGGTGCTCAGCGTGGGGATGGTCGTCGAGGACGCCGCCTCGGGCTTCTGCGGGGCGGTGCTGCGCTGGGAGAACGGCATCGTCGTGCTGGAGGACCGTCGCGGCAAGGTGCGCAGCTTCCCCCTCGGGGCGGGGTTCCTGCTCGAGGGCCAGCCGGTGGCGCTGCGGGCGCCGTCGCGCTCGACCGGGGCGGGGGCGGCCCGGGGCGCCACCCACACCGCCTCCGGCTCGCGGGTCGGGCCGCGTCGCCCCGCCCGGGTGGCGCTGCCCAGCCGGATCTACGTCGAGGGCCGCCACGACGCCGAGCTGGTGGAGAAGATCTGGGGCGATGACCTGCGCCACGTCGGCGTGGTGGTGGAGTTCCTGGGCGGGATCGACGACCTGCCGGCCGTGGTGGAGCAGTTCGCCCCCGAGCAGGGCCGCCGGCTGGGCGTGCTGGTCGACCACCTGGTCCCCGGCTCGAAGGAGTCCCGGATCGCCGAGCAGGTCTCGGCCGGCCGGTTCGGGCCGTGGGTGATGGTCAACGGGCACCGCTTCATCGACATCTGGGAGGCGGTCCGGCCCGAGCGGCTCGACATCGACGCCTGGCCCACCGTGCCGCGCGGCGAGGACTGGAAGAGCGGGGTCTGCGCCCGGCTGGGCTGGCCGCACCGGGACCAGGCCGACATCGCCCGCGCCTGGCAGCACGTGCTGGGCCGGGTCCGCAGCTGGAACGACCTGGACCCGCGGCTCAACACCGAGGTCGAGAAGCTGATCGACTTCGTGACCGCCGACCACCTCGAGACGGAGTAGCCCGCTCCGGCGCCCGGTGCCGGGCCGGGGCCGCCGGGCTCAGGCCAGCGCCAGCAGCAGCTCGGCCACCAGCCGGCGCCGCTGCTCCAGGGCCGCCACCTCGAACTGCTCGTGCTCGGCGTGCGCCCCGGCACCCCAGGGGCCCAGACCGTCCAGGGTCGGCACCCCCAGCGAGCCCGTGGTGTTGGTGTCGGCGCCGCCGGCCGCGGGCGCCGGGTCCAGCTCCACGCCCAGCACGGCGGCCACCCGCAGCGCGGTGGTGAGCAGCTCGTCGGACCCGGCCGGCACCCACGCCGGCCGGGAGCTGAGCACCTCGACCTCCAGCCGTGCCCCGGCCCGCACCGGTGCCATCGCCCGCACCGCGGCCATCACCTCCTGCTCCACCGCAGGGTCGGCGAAGCGCAGCCCGATCTCGGCCTCGGCGGCGTCGGTGACCACGTTGGTGCGTCCCGGGGCGGTCAGCGAGCCGACGTTGCACAGCACCCCGGGGCGGTCCACCAGCGCCCGCAGCCGCACCAGCTGGTCGACCAGCTCGTCCACCGCGGAGATCCCCGAGCCCGGGTCCAGCGCGGCGTGGGCGCTGCGCCCGCCCACCCGCAGCCGCAGCCGGGTGCTGCCGTGGCGCCCCCGCTTGAGCGGCCCGCCGGGGTGGGGCGACTCGAAGCCGAGCGCGGCGCGGGCGCCCTCGGCCAGCGAGCGCAGCAGCGGCGTCGAGGTCGGCGAGCCCACCTCCTCGTCGGCGACCACCACCAGCCGCACCGGCGGGTGCGGGCGGCCGGAGGCCAGCACGTCGGAGAGCGCCGCCGCGGCGACCACGAGCCCGCTCTTCATGTCGTAGCCGCCGGGCCCGCGGGCCACGCCGTCGGCGACCGTCCAGGGCATCCGCTGCAGCGTGCCGACGGGCCAGACCGTGTCGTAGTGCCCCACCAGGAGCACGGGCGCCGAGTCCGAGCCGTGGCCGTCCAGCTCCAGCACCAGGTGGGTGCCCATCTCGCCGGGGTGCTCGCGCAGCCGCCCGCCCAGCGGCGCCAGCAGCGCGCGGACCGCCTCCGCGGCGGCGGCGAGGGCCTCCAGGTCACCGGTCGGGCTCTCGACCGCCACCAGCGCCGCCACCCGGTCCAGCAGGTTGTCCGTCATGCATCCGTACCTTATCGGCGTGGTGCCGACGGCGACACCTCCTCGCCGTCGGGCACGTGTTCCCCGATTTGGACGGCCGTCCCACAGCGTGGGACGCTCGGGCAGCGAGGTCGCGGCGACCGTCACGACGCGCATACGTTCCGTATCGATGACATCCGAGGAGGGCACGGTGGGAGATCCCACGCTGGTCGAGGTGACCGGCGCCGAGGAGCTGGCCGAGGCCTCGGCGCTCTACCGGCGCGTCTTCGGCTACCTCGACCCCGGCACCGCGCTGAACCCGCGGCTGCTGCTGTCGATGCTGCGCCACGGCGGGATCGCGCTCGGCGCCCGCGACGGCGACGGCCGGCTGGTCGCCTTCGCCTACGGCTGGACCGGGCTCGAGGCGGGACGGCCCTTCCACTACAGCCAGGCGGTGGTGATCTCCCCGGAGTGGCAGTCCCGCGGCCTGGGCCGGCGGATCAAGCACGCCCAGCGCGAGCGCGCCCTGGCCCTGGGGCTGCAGCAGATGCGCTGGTCCTTCGACCCGCTGCTGGCCGTCAACGCCCACTTCAACCTCGACGTCCTCGGCGCGGTCGGCCACGAGGTCGTCCCCGACCTCTTCGGCCCCGGCGAGCACCGGCTGGTGGTGCAGTGGGACCTGCGTCACCCCCGGACGCCGCTGGACGTCCCCGGGCTGGACGACCTCGTGGGCCCAGACCTCGGCCCGGGTGGGGTGGCCGCCGCGGCGGGGCTGCGGCTGCTGGTCGTGCCGGCCCGCCCCCGCCGTGACCCGGGGCTCTCGACCCGGGTGGTGCACACCCTGCAGCAGCAGGCCGCCGAGGGCTTCGTGGCCGCCGGCTGCCGGCGTCTGGACGACGACCGCTCGGTCTACCTGCTGGCCCACCCGGAGGAGCGGTGACCGGCCGCGCCGACGTCCCGCCGCCCGAGGACACCCGGCTCAGCAGCCCCTCGCAGCGCTACGGCGCCCGGCTGGGACGCCCGACCACGGCCGAGGCCCTGCAGCAGCGGGTGGTGGAGCGCGAGCTGGCCACCCTGCAGCGCGGCCTCGGCGACCTGGTCGCCGACGGCTCGGTCCTGCGGGCGGCCCAGCAGGTGGTGGCCGCGCGGCGCCGGGTCGTCGCCGGCGCCGGCAAGTCCTACGCGCTGGCCCACCTGCTCAGCACCGACCTCGGGGTCGGGCTCTCCCAGGTGCAGCTCGTCGACGCCGCCTCCGGCCGCGGTCTGGACGTGCTCACCGACGTCCGCACCACCGACGTCCTGGTGGCGGTGTCGCTGCGCCGCTACCGTCCCGAGACCGCCTCGCTGGCCCGGCTCTTCGCCGAGCGGGGCGGCACCGTGGTGGCCCTCACCGACGCCGCCGACTCGCCCGTCGCGCAGGTGGCCGCCACCGTGATCACCGTCCCCACCACCAGCGCCAGCCACGTCGACTCCGCGACCGCCGTGGTGTCGGTGGCCCACCTGCTGACCACCCTCTCCACCGCCAGCGCGAAGGGCGCCCGTCGCCGGCTGGCGGAGCGGGAGGCCCTCAGCGACCAGCTCGCCCTCTACACCCGGGAGACCCCGTGACCGAGCAGACCACCACCCCGTCGAGCGACGCACCCCTGACCGTGGTGACCGCGGTGCTGCACCGGGTCCGGCTGCCGCTGGTGCACACCTTCCGCACCAGCAGCCACGCCAAGAGCCACCTCGAGCACGTGCTGGTGGAGCTGCACGCCTCCGACGGCACGGTCGGCTGGGGCGAGATCGCCTCACCCAGCGCCCCCTACTACTGCCCCGACACCGTGGGCACCAGCTGGCTGGTCGCCGAGCAGCACCTGCTGCCCACGCTGCTGGGCACCGAGCTGAGCGGCCCCCGCGACGCCTCGGCCACCTGGTCGCGGGTGCGCGGCCACCAGTTCGCCAAGGCCGGTGTCGACGCCGCGGTCTGGACGCTGCACTCCGCGCGCACCGGTCGCCCGCTGGCGGAGCTGCTGGGCGGCACCCGCACCGAGGTGGTGGCCGGAGTCTCGCTCGGCATCGAGGACACCCTCGACGAGCTGCTGGCGCAGGTGCAGCACCACGTCGACCTCGGCTACCCGCGGGTCAAGCTCAAGATCGCCCCGGGCTGGGACGTCGAGCCGGTCCGGGTGGTCCGCGAGGCCTTCGGCGACCTCGCCCTGCACGTCGACGCCAACGGCGCCTACTCCGGCAGCGAGGAGCACCTCGCCGTGCTGCGCCGCCTCGACGACTTCGGGCTGACCATGATCGAGCAGCCCTTCGCCCCCCGGAACTGGCTGACCTCGGCCCGGTTCGCCGCCGAGGTCGACACCCCGGTCTGCCTCGACGAGTCGGTGGAGGAGCTGGACGACCTGCGCACCATGCTGGCCCTGCGCGCCGGCTCGGTGCTCAACATCAAGGTGTCGCGGATGGGCGGGCTGACCGCCGCCGTGGCCGCCCACGACCTGGCGCGCGAGCACGGCGTCGACGTCTGGTGCGGGGGCATGCACGAGTTCGGCATCGGTCGCGCCGCCAACGTCGCGCTCTCCTCGCTGCCCGGCTTCACGCTGCCCAGCGACGTCTCCTCGTGGGACAAGTACTACGCCCGCGACGTCGTGGTGGACGGCGTCCGCGCCGACCGCGGCGTCGTCGCCGTACCCACCCGGCCCGGGGTGGGCTTCGAGGTGGACCCGGACACGCTGGCCGAGCACCGCCTCGACCAGCTCACCCTGCGCGCCTGAGCGCGCGCCCTGCACTGCACTTACTGCACTGCACTGCACAGCACAGCACGTACGACGAGGAAGAGGACGAGATGAGCAGCCCCACGACGGACACCCGTGAGGAGTCCGGCAACGCCTACGAGGTCGTCCTCTCACGGCGACGACGCGCCGTGCTGGGGGTGGTGAGCGGGATCGGTCTGGCGCTGGCGGTGGTCGCCGGCTTCCTGGGGCCGGCTCCCACGCTGTGGGGGCTGCTGCCCATCGTGCTCTACGCGGTGCTCTGCCTGCTCGGGATGGACATCGTGGTGGCCACCGTGGTGGCGCTGGTCAGCGGCCTGCTGGTGGCCCAGCTGAGCCCGCTGGAGACCGGCAACCTGCTGGGCGAGGGGCTGGGCGACTCGATCACCATGATCGGTCTGATCATCGTGCTCGGCGCGGCCACCGGCGAGGTGCTCAAGGTCACCGGGGTGGCGCAGACGATCGTGTCCTGGGTGATGCGGATGGTGGGGGAGAGCTCCCGCACCGCGGTCCTGGTGGGCATGATGCTGGCCTGCCTGGTGCTGGTGGCGGCCCTCGGCACGCTCGCCGGCGCCCTGGCCATCGCCGCCCCGATCCTGCTGCCGATCGCCGCCCGGCTCGGGTTCACGCGCTCGGCCACCGCGGCGGCGCTGTTCATCGGCGGCTGCGCCGGTCTGGCCGTGGCCCCCTTCGCCGGCTCCAACGTCGCGGTGATGACCGCCGCGGAGGTCGGCTACCTCACCTACCTCGGCTACGGCGCCGCGCCGCTGGCCGTGCTGTCGATCGTCTGGGGCGTGGTGGTCGTCCGCTGGATGCAGCGGCGCACCGAGGGCACCGGGGACGACTACGACCCGGCCTCCATCGGCGCCGAGACCACCGAGGTGCCCGCCCGCGCCGGCCGCGCCACCGCGGTGTTCACCGTCGCGCTGCTGGTCAGCGTCGTCTACGCCACCGTGACCGAGGCCGGCACCTCCTTCCCGCTGCTGGCCCTGCCGGTGCTCGGCGTGCTGACCGGCCTGGCCGGCGGGCTCGAGCCCGGCCGCATCCTCTCGGCCATGTACCGCGGCGGCGCCTCGCTGATCAGCATCCTCATCCTGTTCTGGCTGCTGGCGGCGCTGTTCGCCATCATCGACCTGCTGGCCCCCTTCGACGTGGTGCTGGCCGCGGTCGGGGACGACCTGGCCCAGGGCTCGGCCTTCGCCTTCACCCTGGTCGTCGCCGCCCTCGGGTGGGTCGGCGTCCCCGGGGCCACCGCCGCCCAGGTGGTGCTGCTGGACGAGGTGTTCGGCCCGCTGCAGTCCACCCTCGGCGTCTCCGCGGGCGCCTGGGTGGTCACCATGCTGTTCGCCTCCAAGGCCGACACCTACGGGCCCTTCCCCAACGGCAACATGGTCGGCGCGATGGGTCTGGCCCGCTCCACCAACCTGCGCAACATGCTGATCACGGGCTGGGCCGTGCTCGTCCCCGCCTGCGCGATGTACGCGCTGATCCTGTGGTTCACCACGTGAGCGCCGTCACCGCGCGGCAGCCCGAGCTGGTGGTGACCGGCGCGCTGGTGGTCGACGGCACCGGCGCGGACCCGGTGCGGACCGACGTGGCCGTCGCGGGTGACCGGGTGGTGGCGCTGGGTCCCCGGCTCCGCGACACCCGGGGCGCGGAGGTCGTGGCGGCGGACGGGCTGGTGCTCTGCCCGGGCTTCGTCGACCTGCACTCCCACGCCGACTTCACCGTGGGCGCCTGGCCGGCCGCCGACACCCAGCTGGCGCAGGGCGTCACCACCCTGCTCGTCGGCAACTGCGGGTTCAGCCCGTTCCCGGTGGACGAGGCGGGCTGGGTGCGGCGCGCCACCCGCTTCCTGGCCGAGGAGGAGCTGGCCTGGGACTGGGACGACGCCGACGGCTTCGCCCGCGCGGTGGAGCGGGTCCGGCCCGCGGTCAACGTGGCCACCCAGGTGGGGCACTGCACGGTCCGGGCCGCCGTGGTGGGACCCGACGAGCGGGCCGCCACGCCGGCGGAGATGGAGCGGATGGCCGCGGCCGTGCGCGCCGCCGCACGGGCCGGCGCCGTCGGACTCAGCACCGGGCTGATCTACGCCCCCGGCACCTTCGCCGACGAGGCCGAGGTGCGCGCCCTGCTGGCGGTGGCCGCCTCGGCCGGTCTGGTGCACTCCACCCACATCCGCGACGAGTCCGCCGGTCTGGTCGACGCCGTCCGGGAGGCCCTGGACCACTCGCGGGCCACCGGGGTCGGTCTGGAGCTCAGCCACCTCAAGGCGATCGGCCCCGCCTACCACGGCACGGTGGGCACGGTGCTGGACCTGGTGGACGAGGCGGTCGCGGACGGCGTCGACGTGCAGGCCGACGTCTACCCCTACACGGCCACCTCCACCTCGCTGATGTCCCGGCTGCCCGGCTGGGCCCTCGACGGCGGCCCCGAGGCCATGCAGGCCCGGCTGGCCGACCCCGCCACCCGCGCCCGGGTGGCGGCCGCGGTCGAGGAGCGCAGCGGACGGGCCTTCGACCCGGCTGGCGTGGTGCTCTCCTCGGTCAGCCCCGGCCCCTGGGCCTGGGCGGTCGGGCGCAGCCTGGCCGAGCTCGCCGCCGAGCGCGGGGTCGGCAGCACCGAGGTGATGCTGGACGTGCTCACCGCCCACGGCGCCGGGGTGGCGATGGTGAACCACGCCCTGGCCGAGGACGACGTGGTGCAGGTGCTGCGCCACCCCCGGGTGTCGGTGGCCAGCGACGGCTGGGTGCTGCGACCCGAGGGCGAGGGACGGCCCCACCCGCGCAGCTTCGGCACCTTCGCCCGGGTGCTGGCCCGCTACGTCCGCGAGCTGGGCGTGCTGACCCTGCCCGAGGCGGTGCACAAGATGACCGGCCTGCCGGCCCGCCGGATCCGGCTGGCCGACCGGGGCGTGCTGCGTCCGGGGGCCGTCGCGGACCTGGTGCTGCTGGACCCGGACCGGGTGGCGGACCGCTCGACCTTCACCGAGCCCTGGCAGCTGGCCACGGGTGTGGAGAAGGTGTGGGTCGCCGGCCGGCTGGCCTGGAGCGACCAGGCCGTCACCGGCGAGCGGGCGGGACGGCTGCTGCGCCGCCCCGCCCGGTGAGGCTCAGCCCTTCACCGCCCCGCTGGTCATCCCGGCCACGATCTGGCGGTTGAAGAAGATGTACATCACCAGCGGCGGCAGGGTGATCAGCAGGATGTCCATGAAGAGCAGGTTCCACTGGCTCAGCACCTGGCTCTGGAAGTTGTACAGCGTCAGCTGCACGGTGGCGTTCTCGTCGCCGGGCAGGAAGTAGAGCGGACCGGTGAAGTCGTTGAACACCGCGACCGCCTGCACCACGACGACCGTGATCACCACCGGCTTGAGCAGCGGCAGCACCACGGTGAAGAACAGCCGCATCGGCCCCGCGCCGTCGATGATCGCCGCCTCGTCCAGCTCGCGGGGCACGGTCGAGACGAACGCCCGGAACAGCAGCACGCAGAACGACAGCCCGAAGGTGGCGTTGATGAGCACCATGCCGGGGATGGTCTTGAACAGCCCGATGGTCTGCAGCACCCAGATGGTGGGCACCACGGCCGGCGGGACGATCAGCCCGGCCAGCACGAAGAAGTTGACCACCGGGTTCCAGCGGCTCGACCTGCGCTGCAGCACGTAGCCGACCATGGCCGCGACGACGACCATCAGCGCGACGCTGGCCACCGTCAGGATCGTGGAGTTGACGAAGGCCCGCACCACGACGCCGTCACGGGTGGTCAGCACCGCCACCAGGTTGTCCCACAGCGCCCACTCGCTCGGCAGGCTGAACGACAGCAGCGAGGCCTCCTCGGCGGTCTTGGCCGCCGTCACCAGGATGAAGGCGAACGGGACCAGGAAGACCACGACCGAGACCAGCACCGCGACCGCGCCGACGACGACTCCGCGGACCCGTCGCGCCCTCACCGGTCGACCTCCTTGCGGTTGAGCAGGATCGAGACGGGGATCATGATCGCGGTGACCACCACGAACAGCACGACGTTGCCGGCGGTCGACAGGCCGTAGAAGCCGGCCTGGTACTGCTTGTAGATCACCGAGGCGATCACGTCGCTGGTGAAGCCCGGCCCGCCGCGGGTGGTGGCCCAGATGAGCTCGAACGACCTCAGCCCGCCGATCAGCGAGAGCACCACCACCGTGGCCGTCGCCGGGCGGACCAGCGGCAGCGTGATCCGCCGGAACAGCTGCCAGCTGGTGGCGCCGTCGACCCGGGCGGCCTCGTAGTACTCCTGCGGGATGGCCACCAGCCCGGCGATGTAGATCAGGGTGGCGATGCCGACGCCCTTCCACACGTCGATCAGCGCCACCGAGAACAGCGCCCAGGCCGGGTCGGTGAGCCAGCCGGGACCGGTGATGCCGAGAGCGGCCAGCGACTCGTTGACCAGCCCGCCGAAGGGGTCGAGCAGCACCTTGAAGGTGATGCCGATGCCGATGGTGGAGACCAGCACCGGGAAGAACACCACCGAGCGCAGGTAGCCCCGGGCGATGATCTGGGAGGTGAGCAGCAGCCCCAGCGCCAGACCGAGCACCACCTTCAGGGCCGAGGTGACGAAGCCGTAGAAGAAGGTGTTGACGAAGCCCTGCACCAGCTGCGGCTCCTGGAAGAACTGCACGAAGTTGTCGAGGCCGATGAACTCGACGTCGAACAGCGTCCAGCGGGTCAGCGCGAAGTAGAACGAGGCGAAGGTCGGCACCGCGAAGAACACGACGTAGAGCGCACCTGCGGGCAGGTAGAACCACGACGGGTACATCGTGCGGATGCCGCCGCGCCCGTGCCCGGGTGGCTCCTCGAGCCTCGTCGCGCGGGGCAGCGCCGCCACCCGGGCCGCGGACGTGGTGGTCGACGCCATGGCGTCACCAGCCCTCGAGGCCGAGCTGCTGGGCCTGCTTGCGCACGTCCTCGTCGTACTGGGCGGCACCGTCGGCGGCGCTGGTGATCCCCGAGCCGACCGCCACGGTGATGTTCTCCAGGTTGGGGCCCTTGATGGGGGAGAGGAACTCCAGCGCGGGCGTGGTGGCGCCGGAGTCGAAGTACTCCTGGATGTCGGCGATGATCGGCGGGGCGTCCTCGGGTGCGGGGCAGGCGCTGGTCACGAACGGCCCGCCGGGCACGAGGACCTCCGACTGCACGGCACACCCCTCGGGTGAGTTGAAGAAGGTCACGAAGCGCTTGGCCGCCTCGAGCTTCTCGTCCTCGGTGGTGCTGGGGATGTAGATGGCGTTGGGCTGCCACACCGTGATCGCGGTGTTGGCCGCGTCGTCGGCCGGCAGCGCGAACACCCCGATGTCGTCGACCGCGTCGGGGTTGTTCTGCTGGATCGTGGAGATCGAGTCGGTGAGCATCGGGTAGTGGGCGCCCTCGCCCTCGGCGAGCATCCGCAGCCCGTTCTCGAAGGTCGCCGAGGGGAAGTCCTCGTTGAACAGGTCGGCCTCGAAGGCCTCCTGCTGGTGGCGGAAGCCGGCCAGCCCGGGCTCCTCGGCGTAGGAGCGGTTGCCGGCGGTGTACTCGGCGGCCCACTGCGGGTCCGCGGACTGCACGTTGGCGAAGTCGCCCAGCACGAACAGCTGGCTGGTCCAGGTGTCGCCGTAGGTCTGGATGATCGGCGCCACGTCGGGTGCCTCGGCGGCGATCGTCTCGTTGTTGGCCATGAACTCCGACCACGAGGTGGGCACCTCCAGCCCGAGCTCCTCGTAGAGGGCCCGGTTGTACATCACCGCGCCCACCCGCGAGGTGCCCACCGGGGCGCCGTACAGGCCGTTGGGGGTGCTCACCACCTGCGCGAAGTCCTCGCTGAGGTCACCCACCCACGGCTGGTCCGACAGCGGCACCAGCGTCTGGTCGGGGTTGAGGGCCTGCAGCAGCGAGCCGGAGTTGTAGGTGAAGACGTCAGACATCTCCTGGGTGGAGAGCTTGGTCTTGGTGAGGTTGTCGCCCTCGGTGCCCCCGGGCTGGGTCTGCAGCTTGACCACGACGTCGGGGTTCGCCGTCTGGAAGGCCTCGATCATGGCCTCGGCCAGCGGAACGCTCGTCCCACCGTCCTGGGTCAGGAACTCGATCTCGACCGTGCCGCCGTCGGCGGCGCCGCCGCCTCCGCCGCAGGCCGCCAGGGACGTGGCCAGCACCGTCGCTCCCACGGCGATCGCGGCTCGTCGGTTCCGTGCGTTCATCTTGACCTCCTTGTCAGATGGGTGACGCGCGTTGAAACGGTTCAACACCTGCTCGCCACGGTAGGTCGGCGCGGCAGGTGTGTCAAGGATCACACGGGCGGGCTGGTTCTGGTCCCGGTCGAGCGCCGTCGGGGTGTCGTGCCATCCGTCGGTCGGGTGGTTGACACGTCTGATGAAACGTTTTCATGATGGCGGTGCGACGACGGCGTCCCTCTGTCGTGGCCACCCCACCCCGCGACAGGAGCCAGCCGTGACCACCGTCCCGACCCTCACCGTCGAGCGTCCCAGCGGTGACGACTTCGTGCCCACCCCCACCCCGGCGCTGAGCTGGACCACCGTCACCGACACCCCCGACTGGGTGCAGACCGGTGCCGAGCTCCGGCGCGACGACGGGGAGCCGGTCGTGCTCGAGGGCCCCGACTCGGTGCTGGTCCCCTGGCCGTTCGCCCCGCTCGCCCCGCGGGAGGCGGCGGACGTGCGGGTGCGGGTGCGCGGCCGCGACGGCGGGCCGGGGGAGTGGAGCGAACCGGTCACCGTCCGCGGCGGGTTCCTCGCCGAGGGCGCGTGGCGGGCGGAGGCGGTCGGGCTGCCCGGGCCGACGGCGGTCGCCCAGCCCGGGCTGGCGCGCACCGAGTTCGAGGTGGCCGGCGAGGTCCGCTCCGCCACGCTGTACGCCACCGCGCTCGGGGCCTACCAGGCGGTCCTCAACGGCACCGACGTCGACGACCAGGTGCTCAAGCCGGGCTGGACGGCCTACCAGTACCGCATGGTGCACGAGACCACCGACGTCACCGCGCTGCTGGTGCCGGGCACCAACGCCCTGGGCATCCGCTTCGCCGGGGCCTGGGCCACCGAGCGCTACGGACCCCCGGGGCGGCAGCGGGGCTTCTACGCCGAGCAGCCGCAGGTGGCCGCCCAGCTCGTGGTGGAGTACGCCGACGGGCGCCTCGAGGAGGTGCTCACCGGTCCCGGGTGGCGGGTGAGCCCCGGCCCGGTGGTGGCCAGCGGCATCTACCAGGGCGAGCACGTCGACCTCCGGCGGCGGCAGCCGGGCTGGGACAGCCCGGGGTTCGACGACTCCGGCTGGGCCCCGGCCGAGGTCCGGCCGAGCCCGGTGGTGCCCGAGCCGCGGCGCTCGCCCGCGGTGCGACGCACCGAGGAGCGCGGCGTGGTCGACGTGATCACCACGCCGTCGGGCGGGACGGTGCTCGACTTCGGGCAGAACCTGGTGGGACGGCTGCGGGTCCGGGTGCGCGGCGGCGCCGGCGAGGTGCTCACCCTGCGCCACGCCGAGGTGCTCGAGCACGGCGAGCTCGGCACCCGGCCGCTGCGGCGGGCGGCGGCCACCGACAGCTGCACCCTCGCCGGCACCGGCGAGGAGGTGTGGGAGCCCGAGTTCACCTTCCACGGCTTCCGCTACGCCGAGCTGAGCGGGGTGGAGGTCGACCCGTCCGACGTCACGGCCGTCGTCGTGCACAGCGACATGGAGCGCACCGGCTGGTTCAGCTGCTCGCACCCGCTGCTGGACCGGCTGCACGAGAACGTGGTGTGGAGCCTGCGCGGCAACTTCCTCTCCCTGCCCACCGACTGTCCGCAGCGCGACGAGCGGCTGGGCTGGACCGGCGACATCCAGGTGTTCGCACCCACGGCCGCCTTCCTCTACGACACCCGCGGCTTCCTGGCCTCCTGGCTGCGCGACCTGGCGCTGGAGCAGCGTCACGCCGGCGGGGTGGTCCCCTTCGTGGTGCCGAACCCGCCGCCCCGCACCCCGCCGCGGCCGGCGGCGGCCTGGGGGGACGCCGCCTGCGTGGTGCCGTGGGTGCTCTTCGAGCGCTTCGCCGACCGGCAGGTGCTGGCGGACCAGCTGGACAGCGCCCGTGCCTGGACCGACGTGGTGGTGGCGCTGGCGGGGGAGAGGTCGCTGTGGGAGGGCTGCTTCCAGTTCGGCGACTGGCTGGACCCGGTGGCGCCCCCGGACCGCCCGGCCGCGGCCGCCACCTCGCCGGACCTGGTGGCCACGGCCTACGTCTTCCGCTCCGCGCAGCTGACGGCCCGGGCCGCCGCCGTGCTGGGCCACGACGAGGTCGAGCGGTGCTACCGGGAGGTCGCCGAACGCGTGCGGACGGCCTTCCTGGCCGAGTACGTCACCCCGGCGGGGCGGATGATGTCGGACGCGCAGACCGCCTACGCGCTGGCCATCGCCTTCGACCTCGCCCCGCCCGAGCAGCAGCAGGCCCTGGGCGACCGGCTGGCCGGGCTGGTCCGCGAGCAGGGCTACCGGATCGGCACCGGGTTCGTGGGCACGCCGATCATCTGCGACGCGCTGACCCGCACCGGCCACGCCGCCACCGCGGGCCGCCTGCTGACCCAGACCGAGAACCCGTCGTGGCTCTACCCGGTCACCATGGGGGCGACCACCATCTGGGAGCGGTGGGACTCGATGCTGCCCGACGGCACCATCAACCCCGGCCAGATGACCTCGTTCAACCACTACGCCTTCGGCGCGGTGGCCGACTGGCTGCACCGCTGCCTGGCCGGGCTGGCCCCGGCGGAGCCGGGCTACCGGGTGCTGCGCATCGCCCCCGTCCCGCTCGCCGGCCTCGACCACGCCGCCGCCGAGCACCGCACCCCCTACGGGCCCGCCCGGGCCGGCTGGCGGCGCGACGGCGACGAGCTGGTGGTGCAGGCCACCGTCCCGCCGAACACCACCGCGCGGGTCCGGCTGCCCGACGGGCGGGAGCTGACGGTCGGCTCGGGGGACCACGCCTGGACGTGCCCGGCGCGGGCGCCGGCGCAGCCCTCCACCCCCCTCGGCCTGGACTCGCCGCTGACCCGGCTGGTCGACGACCCGACGGGCTACGCGGCCTTCTTCGAGGGGCTCGCGGCGGTCGACCCGGCGCTGGCCGAGGACGTCCGTGCCCACACCCGCTGGGTCCCCGGCCGGACGGTGGAGGAGCTGCTCGGCCGCAAGGTCCCCGACGAGGCCCGGGCCGACATCGCACGGCGGCTCGCCGAGGTCGGCTCCCGCGGGTCCGGCTGAGACGCCCCGCTCAGCCCCGCGGCGGGGCGGTGGAGCCCCGGGCCACCAGGGAGACCTCGAGCAGCACGTGGGCCGGGCCCGCGTCGTCGCCCAGCAGCATGCCGGCGGCCAGCCGTCCCTTGTCGACGATCGGCTGCGCCACCGTGGTGAGGTCGCCGATGGCGGCCTCGTCGATGTCGTCGAAGCCGGCCACCGAGATCTGGCCCGGCACCTGCACCCCGCGCTCGCGCAGCTCGTGCTGCAGACCGAGGGCGAGCACGTCGCTGGAGCAGACCACCGCCGTCGGCCACGGGTCCACGGCCAGCACCGCGTCCGCGGCCGCCCGGCCGGTGTCGAAGGAGTTGTGGCGGGCGGAGAAGATCGTCACCTCCGCGTCGGGCAGCGCCGAGCGCAGGCCGGTGACCCGGTCGACGTAGTCCAGGTCGGCCAGCGCCTCGACGGCGGTGACCGGCGTCCCGGTCGAGGAGCTGGTGCCCACCACGCAGGCCACCCGCCGGTGGCCCAGACCGTGCAGGTGGGCACCCACCAGCTCGCCGGCCCGGACGTCGTCCACGGCCACCGAGTGGTCGCCCGCGCCGGGGTAGGTGGTGACCACCGGCAGACCGCGGCGGCGGGCGTGCTCCAGCACGCTGGGGTGGGTGTCGAAGGTGAGGGTGATGATGCCGTCGATGTTGGCCCGCTGGATCGCGCTCAGGTCCGGCCCGCCCTCGGGGTGCTCGGCGCTGAGCAGCAGCACGCTCACCCCGGCCCGCTCGCAGGCCTGGGTCACCCCGACCAGGAAGCCGATGGCGTAGGGGTCGGAGAAGGCGTAGGAGAGCTGGTTGGACAGCAGCACGCCGATCGCGCCGGCCCGGCCCGAGCGCAGCGACCGCCCGGCCGCGCTCGGCCCGGGGTAGCCGAGCTCCTCGGCGGTGGCCAGGATCCGCTCCCGCAGCGCCGCCGACAGCTGCCCGGGGCGGTTGTAGGCGTTGGAGACCGTCGAGGGCGACACCCCGCACGCCTCGGCGACGGTGCGGATCGTGATCCGGCCCATGGGTCTCCTCGCGTCGGGGCGCCTGCGCCCGGGCGGGCGTCGCGGCTGGTGGGCATTGTGGCACCTGGGACGGCGCGCCACCCGACGAGGCGGCCCGCGCGGGAGGTGGGGCACCCGGGCGGGCGGGCGCGGTCCCGGCCGTGGTTGGCTGTCCACCATGGACACCTCCGACGTGCTGCAGCTGATCGTCACGGTGGCCGAGGACGTGGTCACCCCCCGCTTCCGCCGCCTCGGCGAGGGCCAGGTGCGGGAGAAGAACCCCGGCGACCTCGTCACGGTGGCCGACACCGAGGCCGAGGCCGCGCTGACCGCCGCGCTCAGCGCCGCCCACCCCGACGCCCTGGTGGTGGGCGAGGAGGCGGTGGCCGCCGACCCGTCGCTGCTGGACGGGCTGGGTCGGGCCGAGCACGCCTGGGTGATCGACCCCATCGACGGCACCGCCAACTTCGTCCGCGGCTCGGAGGACCACGCCGTGATGGTGGCCGAGCTCCGCTCCGGGCGGGCGGTGCGGGCCTGGATCCACCAGCCCCAGCACCGCACCTCCTGGGTGGCCGAGCTCGGCGCCGGCGTGTGGCGCGACGGCCACCGGGTGCACCGCGAGCCGGTCGGCGACGACCCGGGCAGCTGGCGCGGGGTCAGCTCCCGGGCCCGCTGGCGCGACGCCTCCTTCCCGCCGCTGGGACCGATCGGCACCTCGGCCTGGTGCTGCGGGGTGGACTACCCGCGGCTGCTCACCGGCGAGACCGACTTCGTGGTGTACTCCGCGCCCCGGCCGTGGGACCACGTGCCGGGCACGCTGATGCTGCGCGAGCTGGGCGGTGAGGCCCGGCTGACCACCGGCGAGCACTACCGGGCCACCTCCGGGGGCGCTCCGCTGGTGGTGGGCGCGAGTCCCCGCGTCACCGACACGGTGGTCGACGCCCTCGCGGGGTGAGAGGCGCCCGGGGTCAGTCCGGGCGGCGGACGGGGGTGATCGGCAGGTCGCGGGACGGCCGCACGCCCCGCTCGGTGAGCCGCCGGTAGCCGGTGGGGACGCCGGCGGCGACGTGCTCGACCGGGAAGGGCCAGCTGCCCTGCGCGGCGGCCTGCTCCACCGGGGTGCCGGCCACCAGCAGCCGCTCGATCTCCCCGGCCACGGCCGCCACCTGACCGCGCTGCAGCAGCGCGTCGGAGAAGGAGAGGGCGGGACCGTGCCCCGGCAGCGCCCGGACGCGGCCGCCGGCCAGCAGACCGAGCACGGCGTCCAGGGTGGCCGGCCAGGCGTCCGGGGCCGAGTCCTCGCCCCACCACGGCGGACCCGCGGACTCCAGCAGGTCGCCGACCAGCACGACGCCGGCGTCGGCCACCACCACCACGACGTCGGAGGTGGTGTGGCCCTCGCCCAGGTGGGCCAGCTCGACCCAGCGACCGCCGAGGTCCACACCGGCCGCCAGCGCGAAGGGACGGTTGGGGGCCGCCAGCGCGGCCGGGTCCAGCCCGAGCCGGCGGGCCGCCGTGCGGGCCGGCTCCGCCCTCAGCGCCTCGGCCAGGCCCTCGTGGCCCCAGGTGGTCAGGTCGTCGAAGGCGGCGAGCCCGAAGGCGTGGTCGGAGTGGGCGTGGGTGGCCACCGCGCCGCGCACCGGCAGCCCGGTCAGCTCCTCGGCCTCGGCCCGCAGCGCCCGGCCCTGCTCCGGCGTGGAACCGGGGTCGACCACCAGCGCCGCCTCCTCGCCGGCCACCACCGCCACGGTGACCGAGTCCGGCTCGGCCACGGCCCTCCACACCCGGTCGGCCACCAGCTGCCACGACCCGGACCTACCCGCTCCTGGTTGCACAACGGCTAGACTGGCACTCTGCCGGGAGGAGTGCCAGTCGCCCCGTGCGGGGAGGAGGAGGACGTGCTGGAGGACAGGAAGCTGCAGGTGCTGCGGGCCATCGTGTCCGACTACGTCTCCAGCCAGGAGCCGGTCGGTTCCAAGGCCCTGGTCGAGCGCCACAACCTCGGCGTCTCGCCGGCCACCGTCCGCAACGACATGGCCGCGCTGGAGGAGGAGGGGTACATCACCCAGCCCCACACCAGCGCCGGGCGCATCCCCACCGACAAGGGCTACCGGCTCTTCATCGACCGCCTCGCCGGGGTCAAGCCGCTGTCGCCGGCGGAGCGCCGCGCCATCAGCACCTTCCTCTCCGGCGCCCTCGACCTCGACGACGTGGTGGGCCGCACCGTCCGGCTGCTGGCCCAGGTCACCCGCCAGGTCGCGATCGTGCAGTACCCGGTGCTCAGCAGCGAGTCGCTGCGCCACATCGAGCTCGTCTCGCTCAGCGCCGACCGGGTGCTGGCCATCGTCATCACCAGCACCGGCAAGGTGCACCAGCGCTCGGTGGACCTGCCCGGGCACGGCGAGGCCGACCTGGCCGAGCTGCGCACCCTGGTCAACGCGGCCACCGCCGGTGCCAGCCTGACCGACGCCGCCAGCAGCCTGGGCACGATGGCCGACCACGTCCCCCCGCACCTCGGCGCGATGGCCGCCCAGGTCAGCAGCACCCTGCTCGAGGTCCTCGGCACCAGCACGGCCACCCGCGTGGTGGTGGGCGGGGTGCCGAACCTGACCCGGTTCGGCGACGAGTTCGAGACGACGGTCAAGCCGGTGCTGGAGGCCCTCGAGGAGCAGGTGGTGCTGCTCAAGCTGCTGGGCGAGGCGGCCACCCCGGGCGACGTCACGGTGCGGATCGGGCAGGAGAACCCGTACCGTGAGCTGCAGACCACCTCCCTGGTGGCCAGCGCCTACGGCAGCGACGGCGACATCTGGGCCAGCCTGGGCGTGGTGGGGCCCACCCGCATGGACTACCCCTCCACCATGGCCTCGGTGCGAGCCGTGGCCCGCTACGTCGGCCGCTTCCTCGCCGAGAGCTGACCCGCCCGCCCACCCGACCACGGGCCACGCCGCTGGCCCCTCCCACCCGCGCACCCGGGAAGAAGGACGACGACACGACGATGAGCACCGACTACTACGAGGTCCTGGGCGTCCCGCGCGACGCGACCGAGGACCAGATCAAGAAGGCCTACCGCAAGCTGGCCATGAAGGTGCACCCCGACGTCGCCCAGACCGAGGACGCCAACGAGAAGTTCAAGCAGATCAACGAGGCCTACGAGACCCTCAAGGACCCCCGCAAGCGCGACATCTACGACCGCGGCGGCGACCCGAGCTCGATGGGCGGCTTCGGCGGCCAGGGCTTCCCCGGCGGGTTCGGCGGCAGCGCCGGCTTCGACTTCACCAACCTCGTCGACGCCATGTTCGGCGGCCAGGCCACCCGCGGCCCCCGCTCGCGGGTGCGCCGCGGCCAGGACGCGCTCGTCCGGCTGCAGCTGGACCTGGCCGAGGCGGCGTTCGGCATCACCAAGCCGGTCCGGGTCGACACGGCCGTGCTGTGCCCGGTCTGCAGCGGCAAGGGCGCGGCCGACGGCGGCGAGCCCACCCGGTGCCCCACCTGCCACGGCCAGGGCGAGGTCACCGCGGTGCAGCGCTCCTTCCTGGGCGACATCCGCACCACCCAGCCCTGCCCCGGCTGCCGCGGCTACGGGACGATCATCCCCAACCCCTGCCACGAGTGCGCCGGGGAGGGCCGCGTCCGCGCCCAGCGCACCATCAACGTCAAGATCCCGGCCGGGGTGGCCACCGGCAACCGGATCCACCTGGCCAACCACGGCGAGGTCGGCCCCGGCGGCGGTCCCGCCGGGGACCTCTTCGTCGAGCTGGCCGTGCGCAACCACGACGTCTTCCGCCGCGAGGGCGACGACCTGGAGATGGTGGTGCGGATCCCGATGACCGCCGCCGCGCTGGGCACCACGGTGACCGTGCAGACGCTGGCCGCCGACCGTCCCGACGACGACCTCGGCGAGCCCGAGGTCGAGCTGGAGGTGCCCGCCGGCACCCAGTCCGGGGCGCGGGTGGCCGTCCCCGGCCAGGGCGTGCCGCGGCTGCGCGGCGGCGGCCGGGGCGACCTGGGCGTCACCTTCCTGGTGCAGACCCCGACCCGGCTGGACGAGGAGCAGCGCGAGCTGCTGCGCCGCCTGGCCGAGCTGCGCGACGAGGCCACCGTGCAGCCCACGGTGCAGAAGACCGGCAAGGGCGTGTTCTCCCGCCTCCGCGAGGCCTTCGGCGGGCATGACTGACCCCTGCTTCCTGCACCCCCTGCAGCCGTCGCCGGCGGTGGGGGACACCGTGCTGCTGGACGGGCCGGAGGGCCGTCACGCCGCCACGGTCAAGCGGCTGGCCCCGGGGGAGTCGGTGGTGCTCGCCGACGGCGGGGGCCGCGGCGTCCGCGGCGAGGTGGTCTCGGCCGAGCGCTCCGAGGTCCGGGTGCTGGTCCGGGAGCTGCTGACCGAGACCCCGCGCCCCTGGCACCTGACGGTGGTGCAGGCCCTGCCCAAGGGCGACCGGGCCGAGCTGGCGGTGGAGGTGCTGACCGAGGTCGGGGTGGACGTGGTGGTGCCCTGGCAGTCGGCGCGCTCGGTCGTGCGCTGGCAGGGCGAGCGCGGCGAGCGGTCCCGGGCGAGGTGGCAGGCCAGTGCCCGCGAGGCGGCCAAGCAGTCGCGCCGGCTGAGCGTCCCGGTGGTCGAGCCGGTGCACAGCACCCGCCAGCTGGTGCCGCGGCTGGCCGGGGTCGACCACGTGCTGGTGCTGCACGAGTCCGCCGCCCGGACGCTGGCCGCCGACCCGCCGCCGGTCGGCGGTTCGCTGGCGCTGGTGGTCGGGCCCGAGGGCGGCATCACCGATGAGGAGCTGTCCGCCCTGGCCGGGGCCGGCGGGCGCCCGGTGCTGCTCACCGACACCGTGCTGCGCACCTCCACCGCCGGGGTGGTGGCCGTCGCGCAGCTGCTGGCGCTGGCCGGCCGGTGAGCCGGGGGCCCACCGGCCGGCGCGCGGGTGGTGCCCCTCAGCTGGTCAGCAGCCGCAGCCCCTCGCGCTGCAGCACCTCGTTCAGCGGCTGGAAGTAGGCGGCGTTGCGCTGGCCCACCTTCTCGCCGCAGACGAGGCTGCCGCCGGAGCTGTAGAGGGCGCCGCCGCTGCTGACCCCCTGGGCCTGCGTGCCGGAGACGTTGGCGCCGCCGGAGTCGCCCTGCTCGACGCAGGCGGTGTGCTCGGTCAGCCCGCTGACGATGTCACCGCCGCCGTAGTTGACCGTGCGGTTGAGCCCGGTGACCCGTCCGCAGGTCCAGTCGGTGGTCCGTCCGCTCTTGCACAGGTTGGCGCCCACCGCGGCCGCCGTGGACCCGGCGACCCGGACGGAGGAGCCGTCGTAGGTGTCGACCGCGGCCACCAGGGTGTGCGTGCTGGCGGCGGCGATGGTGCCCCAGTCGTCGCCGGGGAAGCGGGTGCTGCGGTGCGTGCCGAGTGTGGTGCCCCGGAAGGTGAAGCGGCTGGCGCCCTCGGTGCAGTGCCCCGCGGTCACCACCACCGGGCGGCCGGCGGAGTCGCGGGCGCCGAAGCCGGTGGAGCACACGTAGGCGTTGTCGATGACGTACTCCTGGCCGCCCAGCACCGAGGCCAGCGGACGGATCTCGGCCCCGCTGCGCACGACCTCCGCGCCCAGCTCCTCGGCCTCGGCCACGAAGGCCTCGGTGGCGGCGTCGTCGGCGCCGGCGGCCACCTCGACGGTCACGGCGTTGGAGCGGGGGTCGGCGCCCCAGCTGAGCACGCCGCCGGCCCCGCCGGTGCGGGCCAGGCGGTCGAGCCGGGCCTGGACGGCGTCAAGGTCGGCCTGGCTGCGCCGGACGGTCTCGGGCCTGGCGCCCGCGGCACGGACCTCGGCCGCCGCCTCGTCGGTGGTGACCGCCACCACGAGCTCGTCGCCGGCGATCCAGCTGCCGGCGTGCTCGCTGTCGGCGAGGGAGGCGTCGAGGCGGGCGGCCTTGGCGCTGAGGGCGTTCTCGGTGGCGATCTGCTGGCGGGCCTGGGCCACGGTGGTGCCCTCGCTGCGGGCGAGCGCCTGCTCCATGCCGGAGCGGGCCTCGGCCGAGGCGGGGGCCGGTCCGACGCCGCCGACCACCGCGCAGGCGGTGAGGGCGGCGACGGCCAGGGTGAGCACGCGGGGGCGTGCGGGACGGGGGTGGGTCACGGCTGAGCCTTCCTGTGGCGTCGCTTCGGGGGCCGAGCGACAGGGGGGTGGGTCACTCTGCCGATCCGCCCGGAGGCGGAGCGTGGCGCCGACGCTAAGCACCGGCCCGGACGCCGTCAAGGGCGGTCCTGCGTCCGGGCGGCCGGCGGTGTGGCTCGGCCGGGGCCGGGTAACGTCGCGACGGCCCCGTCATGCGGGGCCGTGTGCGTGACGAGCCGGCCGGTGACCGACCGGCCGCGAGCGAGGAGAGGAGAACAGCATGGTGAGACCGGCCTTCAAGGCGTCCCAGGAGCTGGCCGACCACCTTCAGGCGGTGCACGTGGACCTGATCGAGCTGCACCTGCAGGGCAAGCAGGCCCACTGGAACGTGGTCGGCCGCAACTTCCGCGACCTGCACCTGCAGCTCGACGAGATCGTCGACGCCGCCCGCCAGTTCTCCGACGACGTGGCCGAGCGCATGCGCGCGCTCTACATCACCCCCGACGGCCGGGCGACCACGGTGGCCGAGAAGACCTCGCTGCCGCCCTTCCCCGAGGGCGAGGTGGACACGACCACGACCGTCGACCTGGTGGTGGCGGCCATGTACGCCGCCTGCGCCCGGATGCGGGAGGTGCACGACGCCGTCGACGCCGAGGACCCGACCAGCGCCGACATCCTGCACGGCATCCTGGAGCGGCTGGAGCAGCTGGCCTGGATGGTCGGCGCGGAGAACCGCGAGGCCAACGTGACCCCGCCGCCGCCGATCCGCGAGGGCGCCGGGACCCCGCTCACCTGAGCGGTCCCGCCCAGGACCACCGACCCGACACAGCGAGGAGCACCATGAGCGACTACTCAGACGACATCGTCCCCGACGAGGCCGAGCAGCTGGACCAGGGCGAGTTCCACCGCACCCTGGAGGACGAGAAGCCCGGCGACGACCCGCTCGACCAGGGCTTCACGGCCCCCGACGGCTGGTCGGCGGCCGAGGGCTTCGGCAACACCGTCGCCGAGCAGCGCGAGGGCGAGACCCTCGACCAGCGGATCGCCCAGGAGGAGCCCGACATCGGCGTGGACGACGACCTGCCCGCCCCGCAGACCCTGGACTCCGACACCACCGCGGAGGACGTCGTGGCCGAGGACGCGGAGTTCCTCGACGACGCCCAGGTGGGCGACGAGCGGGCCGGCCGGCTGACCTCCTCCTCCGGCGGGGAGGGGATGGGCGTGCCCGACGTCGAGAAGGACCTGGTGGCCACCGACGTCGGCATCGACAACGCCGGTGCCGGGGCCGAGGAGGCCGCCGTGCACGTGGTGGACGACGACACCGTCACGCTGCCCGACGACCCGGACCTGCGGGTCTGACCACCCCGGGTGGCGTGCGGAGCCGGCCTCCGCGCGCCACCTGGCCGCTTCCGGCAACTCCCTGGGGCGCCGGGCGTCGGCGACGTAGGATGGCGGCACAGACACGATCGCCGGAGGCCACTGACGTCCCGGCGGAACCACGGAGGACCATCCTGACGACACCACAGGGCGCGAGCATCCACCCCACCACCGGTGAGGGGCCGGCGCTCGCCACCACCGCGGAGGTCGGCGGCACCCGCCGCATCACCGTCCCCACCTCCATCGACATGGTCAACGTCCTCGGCCCCCGCGACGAGTTCCTGCGGATCCTCGAGCGCGAGCTGGACGCCGACATCCACGTGCGGGGCAACGAGGTCACCCTCACCGGCGCCCCCGAGGCCATCGCCCAGGGCGCCGACGTGCTGACCGAGATGATCACCGTGCTGCGCACCGGCCAGGGTCTGGCCGCCGACACCGTCGAGCGGCTGGTCTCGATGATGGGCCAGAGCGCCGACACCACCCCGGCCGAGGTGCTGACCCAGAACATCCTGTCCAACCGCGGCAGGACGATCCGGCCCAAGACGCTGAACCAGAAGCGCTACGTCGACGCCATCGACCGCCACACCGTCGTGTTCGGCATCGGCCCCGCCGGTACCGGCAAGACCTACCTGGCCATGGCGAAGGCGGTGCAGGCGCTGCAGCGCAAGGACGTCAACCGCATCATCCTGACCCGGCCGGCGGTCGAGGCGGGGGAGAGCCTGGGCTTCCTGCCCGGCACGCTGAACGAGAAGATCGACCCCTACCTGCGTCCGCTCTACGACGCGCTGCACGACATGGTCGACCCCGACTCGATCCCGCGGCTGCTGACCTCCGGCACCATCGAGGTGGCCCCGCTGGCCTACATGCGCGGGCGCACCCTCAACGACGCCTTCATCATCCTCGACGAGGCCCAGAACACCTCGATGGAGCAGATGAAGATGTTCCTGACCCGGCTCGGGTTCGGGGCCAAGATGGTGGTCACCGGCGACATCACCCAGGTCGACCTGCCCGGGGGCACCCGCAGCGGTCTGCGCGCGGTGCAGGGCGTGCTCGAGGGCGTGGAGGACATCGCCTTCTGCCAGCTCACCAACCACGACGTGGTGCGGCACAAGCTGGTCGGGCGGATCGTCGCCGCCTACGACCAGTTCGAGTCGGTGCAGGCCGAGCAGAACGGCGCACGCCGCCGCTCGAACCGGTGACGGGCCCGCGGTGACGGTCGAGCTCAACAACGAGTCGGGCCAGCAGGTCGACACCGCTGGCCTGGTGGCCCTGGCGACGTTCGTGCTGGACCGGCTGCGGATCCACCCGCTGGCCGAGCTGAGCATCGTGCTGGTCGACGAGGAGACCATGTCGGCCTACCACGAGCGGTTCATGGGCGAGCCCGGTCCCACCGACGTGCTCTCCTTCCCGATGGACGAGCTGCGCGCCCCGCTGGACGACGAGGACCCGCCGGAGGGGCTGCTGGGCGACATCGTGCTGTGCCCGAGCGTCACCAGCCGGCAGGCCGCCGAGCACGGCCGGACCGCCGAGCAGGAGGCGGAGTACCTGCTGGTGCACGGCCTGCTGCACCTGCTCGGTCACGACCACGCCGAGCCCGAGGAGAAGAAGGTCATGTTCGACCTCAAGGACGCGCTGCTGGCCGCCTGGGCCGACGAGCGCCCGCTCGCCCGGGGGCGCTGAGGTGGACGACGACCAACCCCCGCCGGCGGCCCGGAGGGCGGCGCGGTGACCCAGGCCGACGTCGTGCTGCTGGTCTCCGCCGGCGTGCTGGCCGTGGTGGCCGCCCTGCTGGCGGCGGCCGAGTCCGCGCTCGCCTCCTTCTCCAAGGCCCGCGCCCAGGAGCTCGTCGACGACGGGCGTCCGGGTGCGGCCCGGCTGCTGGTGGTGGTGCAGGACCCGGCGCCGTACCTCAACACCGCGCTCTTCCTGCGCACCATCTGCGAGATCACCGCGATCGTGCTGGTCGCCGACGTGGTCTTCGCCCACCTCGAGCCGACCTGGCTGCAGTACCTGGTGGCCGCCGGGTCGATGATCGTCGTCTCGTTCCTGCTGTGGGGCGTCGCCCCGCGCACGCTGGGCCGCCAGCACGCCGACCGGGTGGCCTGCGCCGCCGCCGGGCCGCTGGGGGCGCTGACCTCGGTGCTCGGCCCGGTGCCGCAGCTGCTCATCCTCATCGGCAACGCGCTCACCCCGGGCCGCGGGTTCAGCGACGGGCCGTTCTCCAGCGAGGCCGAGCTGCGTGAGCTGGTGGACATGGCCGAGGCCAGCGAGCTGATCGAGGCGCGCGAGCGCCGGATGATCCATTCCGTCTTCGAGCTCGGCGACACCATCGTCAAGGAGGTGATGGTGCCGCGCACCGAGATCGTCTCGATCGAGGAGCACAAGTCGCTGCGGCAGGCGGTCTCGCTGGCGCTGCGCTCGGGCTACAGCCGGATCCCGGTCACCCGCGACGGGCTGGACGACGTCGTCGGCGTGGTCTACCTCAAGGACCTGATGCGCCGCCAGTTCGACAACCCGCGCGCCGAGACGTCGGAGCGGGTGTCGAAGGTGATGCGGCCGGTGACCTGGGTGCCCGACTCCAAGCCGGTGGACGCCCTGCTGCGCGAGATGCAGCTGACCCGCAGCCACCTGGTCATGGTGGTCGACGAGTTCGGCGGCACCGCCGGGCTGGCCACCATCGAGGACATCCTGGAGGAGATCGTCGGCGAGATCGTCGACGAGTACGACCGCGAGGTCGATCCCGTCACCGAGCTCGGGCCGGGCCGCTACCGGGTCACCTCGCGGCTGGCCGTCGACGAGGTCGGAGAGCTGTTCGGGATCCGGCTCGAGGACGAGGACGTCGACACCATCGGCGGGCTGCTGGCCAAGCACCTGGGACGGGTCCCGATCGCCGGCTCCTCGGTGGTCGTCGAGGGCCTGGAGCTGGTGGCCGAGCGCGCCGGCGGGCGGCGCAAGGGCATCGGTACCGTGCTGGTGCAGCGCGCGCCCGAGGAGGGCGGGCCGGCCGCCGAGCCGGACGACACCGACGGCGCCGAGCAGCCCGAGCCCGACCCACGACCCGTCCAGCACACGCCGGACACCACCAGAGCAGGAGCCGATGACCACCACACCGCCTGAGTTCCGCTCGGGGTTCGCCTGCTTCGTCGGCCGGCCCAACGCCGGCAAGTCCACGCTGACCAACGCCGTCGTGGGCAGCAAGGTGGCCATCGCCTCCTCCAAGCCGCAGACCACCCGGCACGCGGTCAAGGGCATCGTCACCCGCCCCGACGCGCAGCTGGTGCTGATCGACACCCCCGGGCTGCACAAGCCCCGGACCCTGCTGGGCGAGCGGCTCAACGACGTCGTGCGCGCCACCTGGTCCGAGGTCGACGTGATCGGCGTCTGCCTGCCCTCGGACCAGCGGATCGGGCCCGGCGACACCTACCTGGTGCAGCAGGTCGCCGCGCTCAGCCGCCGTCCCAAGCTGGTGGCGCTGGCCACCAAGACCGACCTCGTCTCCGGGCCCCGGCTGCGCGAGCACCTGATGTCCATCGGCGCGCTGGAGGCCGAGCTGGGGCTGCGCTGGGAGCACATCATCCCGGTGTCGGCGCTGACCGACGACCAGGTCGACGTGGTCACCGACGAGATCATCGGGCTGCTGCCGCCCGGCCCGGCCTACTACCCGGACGGCGAGGTGACCGACGAGCCCGACGAGGTGCTGGTGGCCGAGCTGATCCGCGAGGCCGCGCTGGAGGGCGTCCGCGACGAGCTGCCGCACTCGATCACCGTGGTGGTGGACGAGATGGGGCTGCGCGAGGGCCGCCCCGAGGACAAGCCGCTGCTCGACGTCTTCGCCACCATGGTGGTCGAGCGCGACTCCCAGAAGGGCATCGTCATCGGCCACCGGGGCTCGCGGCTGCGCGACGTCGGCACCGCCGCCCGCATGCAGATCCAGACCCTGCTCGGCACCCCGGTCCACCTGGACCTCAAGGTCAAGGTCATGAAGGACTGGCAGCGCGACGCCAAGTCCCTCAACCGCCTCGGCTTCTGACCCTCCGTCACGCGCCGCCCCGCCCCCGTCCCAGCGCCCCGCACCCTGCCCGGCTGTATGTCGTCGGGGTCACGGTCGGCGTGGCGCGGCGTGTCGCCGTGTCCGGGCGCCACGGCGTACACGTCTTCAGGGCCGCGGCCGCGAGCCCGGCTCAGGCGGCCCGCAGCCGGGCCCGGACACGCGCCCGGACGGGGATGAGGGCGATCACCCTGGGAACGTGTACGCCGTCGGGCCGTGACAGCCCGACACGCCGCGACACGCCGACCGTGACCGCGACGACATACACGCGGGCAGGGCGGCGGCGGTCGGGAGGTGCGGAAGCCGGGAGCGGGGAAGTGCGGCGGGTCAGGTGCGGTCGGAGCGGCCGGAGTGGGTGCTGGGGTCCTCGCCCTCGGTGAGCGGCGGCACGTGCTCGAGGCGGCCGGCGACGCCGGCGGCGGCCCGGCTGAGCCCGCCGGCGAGCTGGGCCACCCGGCCGTCCCGGGTGCGGGCGGTGCGGTCCAGCAGGTCGCGGGAGCGGTCGAGCACGGTCATCGGCAGCGCGGCCGCCACGTTGCCCGGCGGGCGGCGGGCCACCACCGGGTGCGGGCGCGTCGGCGCGATCCGACGCACCACCTCCCACGACAGCCCGAGCTGGACGAGCCCGCGGCGCCCCAGCTTCTCCTGCAGCCGGGGGAGCAGCTCGTCCTCCTCGTCGCGGACGTCCTCGCGCAGCAGCTCGACGATCCTCGGCCACAGCTCCTCGTGGCGGCCGTCGCCGGGCGTGGTCTGCTCCAGCTCGCTCCACAGCTCGTTGATCTCCTGGTGCTCCTGCTCGATCTGCAGGGTGAGCTGCTCGCCCTCCGGCAGCACCCGGCGGATCGCGGGCCACAGCACCGACTCCTCGGCGAAGGCGTGCGGGAACACCAGCCGGGCCAGGTCGGTGAGCAGGTCCAGGCGCTCGTCGCCCTCGGCGGCGTCGATGGCGTGCACCAGCCGGTCGAGCTCCTGGTGGTCGCGCTGCTGGCGGACGAGCACGCTGCGCGGCCCGCCCAGCTGGCGCTCGGTCTGACGGGCGATCGACGTCACCACGGCTGCTCCTCCTTCGCTCGGGCACTGACCTCCTCCGGCTACCCCGGCAGCGCGGGTCCATGCGGCCCGTGCCCGCCCGGCCGGCCCGGCGCCCCCGCCCCGCCCGTGCCGCGCGTCCACCATCCGACCCCGCGGGATTGGCGGGCCGGGCCGCCTGGGCTATGGTGCGGGTGTGGCACGGTTCCTCCTCCTCACCTGCCGCAGCGGGGCTCAGTACACCTGACCGGCCTCCTCGCTGCGGAGTTCGTCGTGCCGTTCCCACGGACCCAGGAGCAGAGGACACCCGATGACCATCCCCACCACCAGCCGTTCCACCCGCCCGCAGCCGCGCCCGGTGCAGCAGCCCAGCCCGATGCCGTTCGGCCGCTACACCGCCTTCCAGCCCGTCGACGTCCCCGACCGGACCTGGCCGACGAAGAAGATCACCCAGGCGCCGCGGTGGCTCTCCACCGACCTGCGTGACGGCAACCAGGCGCTGATCGACCCGATGACCCCCGCCCGCAAGCACCGCATGTTCGAGATGCTGGTGCGGATGGGCTACAAGGAGATCGAGGTCGGCTTCCCCTCCGCCAGCCAGACCGACTTCGACTTCGTCCGCCAGCTGATCGAGCAGGACCTGCTCCCCGACGACGTCACCATCTCGGTGCTGACCCAGGCGCGGGAGGACCTGATCGAGCGGACCGTGGAGTCGCTGGTCGGGGCGCACCGGGCCACCGTCCACCTGTACAACGCCACCGCCGAGCTGTTCCGCCGGGTGGTGTTCAAGATGGACGAGGCCGAGTGCATCGCGCTGGCCACCCGCGGCACCGAGCTGGTGATGAAGTACGCCGAGGAGAAGCTGGCCGGCGTCGAGTTCGGCTACCAGTACTCCCCGGAGATCTTCACCCAGACCCCCACCGACTACGCGGTGGAGGTCTGCAACGCGGTGATGTCGGTCTGGCAGCCGGGCCCGGGCCGCGAGATCATCCTCAACCTGCCGGCCACGGTCGAGATGTCGACGCCCAACACCTACGCCGACCAGATCGAGTACTTCTCCCGCTCCATCGACCACCGCGAGCACGCCGTCATCTCGCTGCACCCCCACAACGACCGGGGGACCGCGGTGGCCGCCACCGAGCTGGCGCTGATGGCCGGTGCCGACCGCGTCGAGGGCTGCCTGTTCGGCCACGGCGAGCGCACCGGCAACGTCGACCTGGTGACCCTGGGGATGAACCTGTTCAGCCAGGGCATCGACCCCAAGATCGACTTCTCCGACATCGACGAGATCCGTCGCACGGTGGAGTACTGCACCAACCTGCCGGTCCACCCGCGCCACCCCTACGCGGGCGACCTGGTCTACACCGCCTTCTCCGGCTCCCACCAGGACGCCATCAAGAAGGGTCTGGAGGACCTCGAGCGCAAGGCCGCCGAGCAGGGCGTGGACGTCCACGAGGTCGCCTGGGAGGCGCCCTACCTGCCCATCGACCCCCACGACGTCGGCCGCTCCTACGAGGCCGTGATCCGGGTCAACTCCCAGTCCGGCAAGGGCGGGATGGCCTACATCATGAAGTCCGAGCACCGCCTCGACCTGCCCCGGCGGCTGCAGATCGAGTTCTCCCGGGTGGTGCAGCAGCGCAGCGACACCGAGGGCGGCGAGATGTCGGCCGACCTGCTGTGGGACATCTTCCGCGGCGAGTACCTGGAGCCCGCGGGCCCGCTGGTGCTGGCCGAGGTGCACACCCGCTCCGGGGTCGAGGTCGACGACCAGATCGAGGCCCGGGTGGTCGACCGCGGCACCGAGCGCACCGTCAGCGGCGAGGGCAACGGCCCGGTGTCGGCCTACGTGGACGCGCTGTCCAGCATCGGCTACCCGGTCCGGGTGCTGGACTACACCGAGCACGCCCTCTCCGCCGGCGGCGACGCCCTGGCCGCGGCCTACCTCGAGTGCGAGGTGGGCACCGGCGAGCAGGCCCGCGTGGTGTGGGGGGTCGGCATCGACGCCAACATCACCCGCGCCTCGCTCAAGGCGGTCACCGCCGCGGTGAACCGGGTCGGCTGAGCGAGGTGGGTCCGCACGAGCTCGCCGTCGGCGTCGGCGTCGCCGAGCTCGAGCTGCCGGACCCGGTGCGGATGGTGGGCTACGCCGCCCGCACCGAGCCCAGCACGGGCACCCACGACCCGCTGACCGCGCGCGCCCTGGACCTCACCGACGCCGTGCTGGTGGTGCTCGACGTCTGCGGGCTCACCGCCGCCACCTGCCGGCGGGTGGCCGAGCAGGTGCGGCCGGACGATCCCGGCGCGGTGCACCTGCTGACCACCCACACCCACGCCGGCCCGGAGTGCACCCCGGGCCGGCTCGGCGGGTGCCGGCCCGAGGTCGAGCAGGCCCTGGTGGAGGCCGCCGTCACGGCCTGCCGGCGGGCGGCGGCCGCCCGCGTCCCCTGCACCCTGCACCGCGGCTCGGCCCGGGGCGCCGGGGTCGCGCGGAACCGCCGCCACCCCGACCGCGAGGTCGATCCGCCGGTGGACGTGCTGCGGTGCACCGACGCCGACGGACGGGTGCGTGCGGTGCTGGTCGGCTACGCCTGCCACCCGGTGGTGCTGGACGCCAGCAACCGCCAGCTGTCGGCGGACTTCGTGCACGGGCTGCGGACCGAGGTCGAGGAGGCCCTCCCCGGCGCCGTCGCGGTCTTCGCCACCGGCTGCGCCGGCGACCTCAACGACGGCCACCCGGCCGAGGCCTCCTACACCACCGAGCCGGACCCGGCGCGCGGCTTCGCCGCCGCGGAGGAGATCGGCCGCCGGCTCGGCCGGCTCGCGGTCGCGGCCCCGACCCGGCCGCTGAGCTCGCCGGTCGTGACCGTCCGCCGCGGCGAGGTGGAGCTGGAGCTGCAGCAGCTCGAAGACGCCGCCGTGAGCGCCGACGTCGAGCGGTGGCGCCGGCGCGCCCGGCAGGCGCCGGCCGGGGAGCGGGCGCTGCTGGCCAGCTGGATCGACTGGGCCGAGCACCGGGTGCCGGCGGACCGGTACACGGTGCCGGTCGCCCTGCTCGGACTCGGCGACCTGTCGCTGGCGCTGCTGCCGGGCGAGCCGTTCTGGCGGACCGCGGAAGAGCTCACCGCGGCGCTGCCGGGTGACGTGGTGGTGCTGGGCTACGCCGACGACTGCCCCGGCTACCTGCCGACCCGCGAGGAGTACCAGCACGGCGGCTACGAGGTGGCCGACGCCCACCGCTACTACGGGATGCCGGCCCCGTTCGCCCCCGGCTCGGCCGAGCGGCTGGTCGCATCCGTGGTCTCGCTGGCCGCCTCGCCGACCTGGTTGGGCACGGCCCCGCCGTAGCGGCGGTCCCGGGCGGCGTAGACCTCGAGGGCGTGCCAGAGGTCGCGGCGGTCGAAGTCGGGCCAGAGCCGGTCCAGGAAGACCATCTCGGCGTAGGCGGACTGCCAGAGCAGGAAGTTGGACGTGCGCTGCTCGCCCGAGCTGCGCAGGAACAGGTCCACGTCGGGGATGTCGGGCTCGTCGAGGAACTGCCGGAACCGGTCCTCGGTCAGCCGGGACGGGTCCAGCCGCCCCTCGCGGGCCAGCTCGGCGATCCGGCGGGCGGCGTCGACGATCTCGGCCCGGCCGCCGTAGTTGACGCAGAACTGCAGGGTCAGCACGTCGTTGTCCGCGCTCTGCTGCTCGGCCGTCTCCAGCTCCTCGATCACGCTCTTCCACAGCCGCGGACGCCGCCCGGCCCACCGGATCCGGACCCCCATCGCGTCGAGCTGGTCCCGGCGGCGGTGGATCACGTCGCGGTTGAAGCCCATCAGCCAGCGGACCTCGTCGGGGGAGCGGCGCCAGTTCTCGGTGGAGAAGGCGTAGGCCGACAGGTAGGGGATGCCGACCTCGATCGCCCCGGCGATGACGTCGAAGAGGGCGTCCTCGCCACGGGCGTGCCCGTCGGTGCGGGGGAGCCCCCGGGCCTTGGCCCAGCGGCCGTTGCCGTCCATCACGATCGCGACGTGGCGCGGCAGCGAGCCCGCCGGCAGCCGGGGAGGACGGGCCCCGCTCGGGTGCGGGTCCGGTGCGCGCCGGGCCGGCCGCGGCGAGGGGGGTCGTCTGCGTGCCACGGCGGGAACTCTAGTCCGCGGGGTCGTCCAGCGGGGCGACCGCCAGCGCCAGCCGCACCCGGGGCACCTCGGGGCCGTTGGCCTCCGACCGCCGGCTCCAGCGCTCGGCCAGCGCCAGCAGCTCGGTGCGGAGCTCCTCCACCTCCTCCGGGCGCAGCCGGTGGGTGCCGGTGGAGAGCAGCGAGCGGTCCTGCTCACCGGGCAGGCCCGCGGTCAGGTCGTCGGCCAGGATGCCCAGCTGCGCCCGCACCGTCAGCTCCAGCGCCGAGCGCTGCGCGGGGTCGTCGGGGCGGCCGAGGTTGAGGCTGCGGTGGCTGCGGCGCCACGGCCGGGTCCGCTGGTCGCCCTCGCCGGGGGCGCGCTCGATCAGCCCGTGCCGCTCGAGGAAGCGGAGGTGGTGGCTGGCCGCCGAGGGCGTCAGGCCGGTCAGCCGGGCCACCTCGGTGGCCGTCAGCGTCCGGGTGCTGCCGATCTCCATCAGCACCCGCATCCGCACCGGGTGACCGAGCGCGCGGAGCAGCGCCGGGTCGGAGACGTCGAGGGTGTCCTGCAGCGGGCCGGCGTCCATGTCCCCAGCGTAGCTGTGAAGCGTTGACTTCAGGATTTATGAAGCCTACGCTTCACGATCATGAAGTCAACGCTTCGTATCTCTCCGGCGCAGGCCGCCGACCTCCGCTGGCTGCTCGCCGGGCGCTCCGCCGCGACCTTCGGCTCGGCCGCCGCCTTCCTGGCGCTGACCCTGCAGGTGGCCGCCGCCGGCCAGCCGCTGCTGCTGACCGCGCTCTACCTGTCCAACGCCGTGCCGGCCATCGCCATGGCGCCGCTGGCCGGACGGCTGGTCGACCGGGTCGACTCCCGCCGGCTGCTGCTCGTGCTGGGGGTGGTCCAGGTGCTGCTGGCCGCGACCCTCGCGGTCCTCCCGCACACGCCGGGGGAGGGGATCCTGGGCGGGCTGCTGCCGCTTCTGGTCGCCCAGATGGTGCTGCAGGCGTCGCTCGCGGTGACGCTGCCGTGCTGGGCGGCGCTGGTGCCCCACGTGGTGGGGGAGCAGGCGGTGGCGCGCGTCAGCGGTCACCAGCTCTCGCTCTCCGCGCTGGCCGGGGCGGCCGGGGCCGGGGTCGCGGCGCTGCTGCTGGAGCAGCTGGGGTTCGCCGCCACCGTGCTCGTGCAGGCCGGCGCCTTCGCGCTGGAGACGCTGGCCGCGGCCCGCGTCCGCACGGTCCGCCGGCCGCAGCCGGCCGCACCGCGGGGAGAGCGGGCCCGGGGCGGCTGGCAGGTCGTCCGGGCCGACCGGGTGCTGCTCACCGTGCTGCTGTCCTCGGTGGCGGTGGTGCTGGCCGTGGAGGCCACCAACGTGCTGCGACCGGTGCTGGTCACCGTCGACCTGGGGGCCCCGGCGTGGCTGTACGCCCTCGGCACCTCCGCGGCCTTCGCCGGCCAGGTGGTCGGCGCGCAGCTGGCCGGGCGGATCGGCTCCGAGCGGACCCGGGTGCTCAGCTGCGCCACCGGCACCCTGGCCATGGGCAGCGGTCTGCTGCTGACGGGCCTGCTGGCCGACGCCTGGGCCGCCGCCGCCCTCGGCCTGCTCGTGGCGGCGGGCTCCGGGGCCTACAACACCTCCGTGGGTGCGCTGCTGGTGCTGCGCGCCCCCGACGCCTCCCGCGGCCGGGTGCTGGCCACGTTGACCGGCTGCACCCGGACCGCGTCCGTGCTGGCCCTCACCCTCGGCGGGCTGGCCGCCGGCTGGTGGGGGGCGGCGGGCTCCTACGTCGCCCTCGGCGGCCTCGCGGTGGCCGTGGGCGCCGTCATGGTCGTCGTGCTCCGGCGGGCGCTGCGCGACGAACCCGCCGCGGCCGCGCTCGTCCCCGCCGTCCCCTGACGGCCCCCACCCGGGCGGTCGCCCGGCTCAGGGCTGGGCGGAGGGCGGGGGCATCGGCGGGCGGTAGCCCGGGCGTCCCGCCATCGCCACCGACCGCAGTGCCGCCCGCCCCACCGCCCGTCCGGCCCGCTGCACCGCGCTGGGACGCTGCCCCGAGATGGCCGGCGGCATCACCACCACCGGGCAGGAGGCGGCGTAGACGATCCGCTGGGCGAACAGCGGCGCCCCGGTCATTGCCCGGGGGGCGTCGATCACCAGCAGGTCGGCGTCCTGGGCGGCGGCCAGCAGCACCGACTGGCTGCTGCCCCGCACCAGCCGGACCTCGGCCTGGTGGTCCTCGCCGAGCACGGCGGCGACGTCGCGGCGCAGGATCTCCAGCGCGTTCTGCTCCACCGCCGACTCGCGCTGCACCCGGCTGCCGATGCCGCCCGAGGTGGTGGGCGGCGGCGAGGGCATCCGCCAGGCCCGGACGGCCACCAGCCGCCCGCCGTTCTGCCGGGCCTGCGCCGCCCCCCAGACCAGCGCGGTGGGGGAGCCCGAGGTGGCGCTCACCCCCACCACCACGGTGTAGGGCCGGTCCGGCGCGCCGGCCCCGCTCTCGTCCTGAACGCTCATCCGTGCCTCCTCACACCGGGAGGTGGATCGTCTCGTTGCCGTGCTCGTCGTAGGAGCTCAGCGGCGGGGCGATCTCCTCCAGCGACTTGTTCTCCGCGTCGACACCGAAGACGGCGGCCACCAGGGCCCCCACCAGCATGATGGCCGAGGCGATCAGGTACCCCCAGAACAGCCCGGTCCGGTCGGTGCCCTCACCGATCAGCCAGCCGTAGAACACCGGGCCGATGGCGCCGAAGACCTGGGCCAGGGCGAAGAAGTACGAGATCGCCTGACCGCGCACCTCCAGCGGGAAGATCTCCGACACGGTCAGGTAGCCGGCCGAGGCCCCGGCCGAGGCGAAGAAGAAGGCCAGGCACCAGAAGGCGGTGTGCGCCCCGGCCGAGAGCACCTCGGCGTTGAACAGGAACGCCGAGACCGTCAGCACCACCGCGGCGAAGGCGTAGCAGCCCCCGATCATCTTGCGCCGCCCCACGGTGTCGAACAGCGGGCCGAGCAGCAGTGGACCGAGCAGGTTGCCGACCGCGAACGGGAAGAAGTAGAGCGCCGCGCTCGAGGGGGTCTGGCCGTAGAAGTTCTGCAGCACCAGCGAGTAGGTGAAGAAGATCGCGTTGTACAAGAAGCTCTGGGTGATCATCAGGGTGGCGCCCAGCACCGTCCGCCTCGGGTACAGCGTGAAGAACACGTAGGCCAGCTGCCGCAGCCGCAGGCCCTCGCGGGCCTTGACCCACATGCCGTCGCGCTCCTCGTCGAGGTCGGGCAGCTGCTTGCCGCTGGCGCGGACCTCGTCCTCGATGCCGCGGACGACCTGCTCGGCCTCCTCGCCGCGGCCGTGGGTGACCATCCAGCGCGGGCTCTCGGGGATGTGGCGGCGCAGGTAGATGATGCCCAGACCGAGCACCGGGCCGATCAGGAAGGCGATCCGCCAGCCGATGTTGCTGCCGACGATGTCGGGGTCCAGCAGGAACAGGCTGGCGAACGCGCCGATGCCCGCACCGAGCCAGTAGGTGCCGTTGATGGCCAGGTCGACCCGTCCCCGGAACCGGCCGGGGATCAGCTCGTCCACCGCGGAGTTGACCGCCGAGTACTCACCGCCGATGCCCATGCCGGCCACGAAGCGCAGCACCAGGAAGACCCAGACGTTGGGGGAGAAGGCGGCCAGACCGGAGGCGATCAGGTACACCGCCAGGGTCATCACGAACAGCTTCTTGCGCCCCAGGGTGTCGGTGAGCCGGCCGAAGAGCAGCGCACCCACCACCTCGCCCAGCAGGTAGACCGTGCCGGCGAGCCCCACCTGGGTGGTGCTCATGCCGAGGGACTCCTCGAAGCCGCCGGCCGCGACGATCTGGACCTCCAGACCGTCCAGGATCCAGGCGGTCCCCAGCCCGAAGATCACCATCCAGTGGAACTTGCTCCAGGGCATGTCGTGCATCCGGGCCGGGATGAGGCTCCTGACCGGTCTTTCCTCCGACTGCGTCGTCGACACCGTTCCTCCCACCTTCTCGGGTAACCGTCGTCGGCACAGTACGCCCGCCGAAACCCGGTGGTGAGGGGCCCCTGCCCTGACCGAGGATGCCGCTGTGAGCACCGTGGTCCCGGACCGTCAGTTCCACCTCGCGTCGGTCGCCGTCTCCGACGCGGCGGGCGTCCGCGCCCTCTTCGGCGAGGTCGCCCGGATCAGCGAGCGCAACGCCCAGCAGCTGTACGGGCACACCGACCTGGTGGACTCCCCGGAGGCTCTGCACGTCGCCCACCTGGACCGCGACGACACCGACCGGCGGCTGCTGGTGGCCGTGGCCGGGCCCGCCGGCGGTGCGGGGGAGGAGGACGCCCCCGGGGTGCCCGAGCTGGCCCAGCCGGCCGGCACGGTGCTGGGCTGGGGCCAGGCCTCGCTGCCGCTGCGGGACAACCTGCACACCGCCGAGCTGTTCGTGGAGGTCGACCCCGCGGCCCGCCGGGTCGGCGTGGGCACCGCCCTGGTGCGGGCGCTGGAGGCGCAGGCCCGGGAGGCCGGCCGGCACACGCTGCTGAGCTGGACCACCCACTCCGAGGAGGCCGACCCGGCCGACCCGGACGCGCTCACCGCACCCACCGGCGTGGGCAGCCTGCGCAGCAGCGACCCGTCGGCCGCCTTCGCGCTCGGCCACGGCTACCGGCTGGAGCAGACCGAGCGGCACTCGCAGCTGGACGTGCCGGTGCCCGCGGAGGTGCTGGACCCGCTGCGCCGGCGCGCCGAGGACGCCGCCGGCGGCTACCGCGTGCTGACCTGGACCGGGCCGACCCCTCCCGAGCACCGGGCCGGCATGGCCCGGCTCCACCAGCGGATGAGCGTGGACGTCCCCACGGCCGACCTGGAGATCGGGGAGGAGGTCTGGGACGTCGAGCGCGTCGTCCGCTCCGACGAGCGGGCCGTGCGGATGGGGCGGACGGTCCTCACCGCCGTCGCCCAGCACGTGGCGAGCGGGGAGCTGGTGGCCTACACCCTGCTGTTCTGCCCGCAGGAGGACGAGGCGGTGGCCTGGCAGGGCGACACCCTCGTCCACGGCGAGCACCGCGGGCACCGGCTCGGCCTGCTGGTCAAGGTGGCCAACCTCGACCAGCTCGCCCGGCAGCGTCCCGGCACCCGCCGCATCCACACCTGGAACGCCGGGGAGAACCAGTGGATGCTGGCCATCAACGTGGCCCTCGGGTTCCGCCGCGTGGCCACCGAGGGCGCCTGGCAGAAGCGCCTCCGGAGCTGACCCGGGAGGGGCCGCCCCGCGGCTGGGGCTGCGGGGGACAATGGGCGGGTGCCGACCTACCGTGACGAGGCGATCGTCCTGCGCACCCACAAGCTGGGTGAGGCGGACCGCATCATCACGATGCTGTCGCGCCAGCGGGGCAAGATCCGCGCGGTGGCCCGGCAGGTGCGCCGCACCACCTCCAAGTTCGGCTCGCGGCTGGAGCCCTTCGGTCACATCGACCTGCAGCTGGCCCAGGGCCGCTCGCTGGACGTGGTCACCCAGGTCGAGCTGCGCCACGCCTGGGGCGACCCGCTGTCGCGGGACTACTCCCGCTGGACCGCCGGGCAGGTGATGCTGGAGACCGCCGACCGGCTGGTCACCGAGGAGCGGGAGCCGGCCCTGCAGCAGTTCCTGCTGCTGGCCGGGGCGCTGCGGGTGCTGAGCGCCGGCACCAGCGACGGCGAGCGTCCGCCCACCATGGTGCTGGACTCCTACCTGCTGCGCTCGCTGGCCGTGGCCGGCTACGCGCCCTCCTTCGGCGACTGCGCCCGCTGCGGGGTGGCCGGCCCGCACCAGTCCTTCTCACCCGCCGTCGGCGGCGTGGTCTGCGTCCGCTGCCGCCCGCCGGGGTCGGCCGTCCCGGCGCCCGCGACGCTGGCCCTGATGGCCGCGCTGCTGGCCGGTGACTGGCCCGCCACCCGCGACGTCGAGCCCGCCCGGCAGCGGGAGGCCAGCGGGCTGACCGCCGCCTTCGTGGCCTGGCACCTGGAGCGCGGGCTCCGCTCGCTGCCGCACCTGGAGCGGCAGTGAGCCCGGGGCCCGGGCCCCTCGACGGCGGTGGGGGCCCGCCGCTGCTGACCCGTCCGCCGGCGCCGCGGCCGGCCTCCTCGCACGCCCCCGGGGACGGTCCGTGGTGGCTGGTGCCCGCGGTCGGGCTGCCGCTGCTGCTGGTGGTGGTGCTCGTCGCCGTGCTGGGGGTGGGCATCCGGCCGCAGCGCAGCCCGCTGTCCGGCGCCGGCGACCCCTACTTCCCCCAGGCCGGTGCCGGTGGCTACGACGCCCTGTCCTACCTGATCGACCTGACGGTGGAGGGGCCGGTGCTGGCCGGCAGCACGACGGTCACCGCCCGCGCCACCCAGGACCTGGACGTCGTCCACCTGGACCTGGGCCTCCCCGTCACGGCGGCCACCGTCGACGGCGAGCCCGCGCTGGTCGAGACGGTCGACGGCACCGACCTGCGGGTGGAGCCCGCCGACGGCATCGAGGCGGGCCAGGAGTTCGTGGTCCGGGTCGACTACGCCGGCGACCCGGGTGAGGTCTCGGTGCCGGGTGTGGCCGAGGACCAGTCCCCGCTTCACCGCCAGGGCGAGGAGCTGGGCATCGCCGGGGAGCCCGCCAGCTCGGCCTGGTGGTTCCCCGCCGACGACCACCCCAGCGACCCGGCGCTGATGGAGGTGCGCGTCCGGGTGCCGCGCGGCGTGGAGGTGATCAGCGTGGGCGAGCTGGTGGACCGCGACGCCGGGGACGAGGAGGACTGGGACACCTGGCACTGGCGGGCACGGGAGCCGATGGCCACCTACCTCAACTTCTTGATGGTGGGCCAGTACCGCCTGGAGCAGGGCACCGTGTCGGGACGGCCCTACGTCTACGCCGTGAGCGAGCGGTTCAGCCCCGAGCAGCAGACCGACCTGCTGGGGGAGCTGGCCGAGACCCCGCAGTGGATCGCGGAGCTGGAGACCGACCTGGGTCCCTACCCCTTCAGCGAGATGGGCGGCGTGGTACCCCCGTTCTCGTTCTGGTTCGGCGGGCTGGAGACCCAGACCCGGCCGATCTACCTGGGACGGGCGCTGGCCGCCGACGGCCACGCCGACACCCTGATGGTGCACGAGCTGGCCCACATGTGGTTCGGCGACGCGGTCACCCTCAGCCGCTGGGACGACATCTTCAACAACGAGGGCTGGGCCTCCTACCTGCAGTGGGTGGTGACCGAGCGCCGCGGCGGGCCCACCACCAACCAGCAGATGGTCGCCACCTACGAGCAGCTGGCCGACGACCCCGGTTTCTGGGCCGTCCCGCTGGACGACCCCGGCCCGCAGCGGATCTTCGCCACCGTCTACGAACGCGGCCCGATGGCGCTGCAGGCGCTGCGGAACCTGATCGGGGAGGAGGCCTTCACCACGCTGATGCGCGACTGGGCCCAGCAGCGGGGCGCCCGCAGCGTGGAGGACTTCCTCGACCGGGCCCGCGCCACCACCGACGTGGACCTCGACCCCTGGTACCAGGCCTGGTTCCGCGGCACCACCGCCCCCGAGCGCACCCCGGAGAACGGCTTCGGCGCCTGAGCGTGACGGCCGGGCCGGTCAGGCCTCGCCCATCACCAGCCCCTCGATGGTGTGCTTCTGGGTGATGGGGCGCAGCTCGTCGACCACCGGGCAGTGCAGGTGCTGGCGGACCCGCTCGGGCAGCGCGGCGTGGTAGTCGCGGGTGACCGCCATGTCGTGGTGCTCGGCGTTCCCCGCGCCGGGGGCGTCCATGCCCAGCACGAGCACCGGCCGCCAGCTCTGCGAGACGTTGGCGGTGCCGCGGTGGATGGTCAGCGCCGACCGCGCCGAGATGTCGCCGCGCCTGGGGTACTTGCGCACCGCCCGCTCGGCGTAGCGGGGGTACAGCTCCTTGGGCGGGAACATCAGGTGGTCGAAGTCCTCCGACCAGTCCCACTGGGTGCCCGGCGCGATCTCGAAGGGGCCCATCTCGTCGACGGTGTCCACCGCAGTCAGGTTGAACGCCAGCGAGGTCAGCCGGCCGCCGGTGCGGGTCTCCTCCGGCATCGGGAAGTCGCGGTGCCACGGCTGGTTCACCGCGCCGGGGAAGGGGATGTCGAAACCCAGCTCGACGATCTCGTAGTCCGGCCCCAGGACGGCCTCGCTCACCTTGCGCACCCACGGGTGGTCCACCAGGTCGACGAAGCCGCGCAGCTGCTCGGGGTGGATCTCGACGTAGTAGCGGTTCGGACCGCGCCCCACCGCGCCGCCCTCGCGGCTGCGGGCCTCCTCGAAGGCCGTGCTGATGTCCTCGGCCATCTGGTCGGCCCACTCGACCGAGAACGCGCCCCGGCAGGCGGTGATCCCGTCGGTGTAGAGACTGCGCACGATCGCGGCGGTCTCCTCGTCCGCGCCGGCCGGGATGGGCAGGGTCTCAGCAGGTCCTACCACCGTCACGCTCATCGTGTCGCCTCTCCGTCGAGTGGAGATCACTGTGGCACGCGGCTCCGAGGAGCGGCAAGGGACGTCTCCGGGCGGAAGCCGCGGGGCCCCTCGGGAGGGGAGCGGGGAGCCTCAGCAGTCGGCGCAGGTGCCGTAGACCTCGAGGTCGTGGCGGATGTCGCGGAAGCCGTGGGCCTCGGCGGCGCGGGCCGCCCAGCGCTCCACCTCCGGCGCCGAGACCTCGACGGTGCGCCCGCAGCTGCGGCAGACCAGGTGGTGGTGGTGGCCGGTGGAGCACTGGCGGTAGAGCAGCTCGCCCTCGTCGGTCCGCAGCGTGTCGACGCTGCCGGCGTCGGCCATCGACTGCAGGGTCCGGTACACCGTGGCCAGACCCACCGGGGACGTCCCCTCGCGCAGCACGGCGTGGATCTGCTGGGCGCTGCGGAAGTCGTCGAGCCGCGCCAGGGCGTCGGCCACGGCAGCCTGCTGCCGGGTCCGTCGCTGCGGCGTGCCGGTGTCCATCTGGTCCTCCTGGTGGGCGGTCGCGGGGCTCGGGGGCGCGTCGAGCCTACGCGCCGCCCGACGTGCGGCGGCGACGCTCCAGCACGGCGGCCAGCGGCCAGGTGGCCACGAAGACGGCGATGGCGATCAGCACGATGAGGGCCCCGGGGGCGACGTCGGCGTAGAAGCTGCCGACCGCACCACCCACCGCCACCAGGGCGCCGATGCCCATGGCCGCGAGCAGCCCGGCCCGGAAGCCGCGCACCACGCCCTGCGAGGCGGCCACCGGCACCACCATGAGGGCGCTGACCAGCAGCAGCCCGACCGTCCGCATCGACACCGTGACCGCGACCGCCGCGAGCACCACGACGAGGAAGTTGAGCGTGCGCACCGGCAGCCCCAGCACCCGGGCGTGGTCCTCGTCGGCGCAGACGGCGAACAGCTGCGGGCTGAGCCCGAGCGCCGGCACCAGCACGACGGCGGTCAGCACCGCCACCACCACCACGTCGGCCGGGGTCAGCGAGGTCAGCGAGCCGAAGAGGTACTGCGAGAGCGCGCCGGCGCCGGCACCGGTGATCCCGGCCATCAGCACGCCGGCGGCCAGCCCGCCGTAGAAGAGGATGGCCAGGCCGACGTCCCCGGAGGCGCGTCCGCGCTGGCGCAGCAGCTCGACGAGCACGCCGCCGAGGACGGCCACCACCACCGCGGTCGGCAGCGGCTGGCTCTGGGTGAGCAGGGCCAGCCCGACGCCGGCGATCGCGATGTGGCCCAGGCCGTCGCCGAGCAGCGCGAGCCGGCGCTGCACCACGTAGGTGCCGATGGCCGGGGCCATCAGCCCGGTGAGCAGGGCGACCAGCAGCGCCCGCTGCATGAAGTCGTAGGACAGCAGGTCCATCAGTGCGGTCCTCGGTCGTCGTGGTGGTGGTCGGGGCTCACCGGCTGGGTCAGGAAGGCACGGCCGCCGTCCGGCGGGCTGAGCTCGTCGGTCTCGTGCCCCGGCGTGGCCGGGACGCCGCTGACGGGTCCGTCGTGGCTGACCCGGCCGTCGGCGAGCACCACCGCCCGGCTCAGCAGGGGGGCCAGCGGCCCCATCTCGTGCAGCACCACGGTGGCGCTGAGCCCGTCCGACACCAGCCCGGCCACCACCTCGGCGATGGCCTGCTGGTTCTCCGCGTCGACCCCGGCCAGCGGTTCGTCCATCACCAGCAGCTGCGGCTCTGCGGCCAGCGCCCGGGCGATCAGCACCCGCTGCTGCTGCCCGCCGGACAGGTGGACCATCTCGTCGCGCTGGCGCCCGGACAGCCCCACCCGCTCCAGGGCGGCGTCGGCCTGCTCCTTGTCGCGGCGGCTGCGGGGCAGGAACGGGCGTCGGTGGCCGAGACGGCCCGAGGCCACCACCTCGCCGACCGTGGCGTTGCGCAGCGTCAGCGAGGAGCGCTGGGGCACGTAGCCGATCGCCGACCAGCGGCGGAAGCGGGCCACCGGGGTGCCGAAGAGCTCCACCGAGCCGCGCTGCAGCGGCACGAGGCCCAGCAGGGCCCGCACCAGGGTGGTCTTCCCCGAGCCGTTGGCGCCCATCAGGGCCAGCACGGTGCCGGGCGGCTGGGTCAGGCTGACGCCGTGCAGCACCGGCTGGCCGCCCAGGCTGACGTGGACGTCCCGGGCCAGGACGACGGCGCCCTCGGGCGCCGTCGGGTTCTGAGGCAACGAACGCCCCTTCCTCAGCTGCAGCCGTTGGCGGTCCGCAGGGCCTCCAGGTTGGCCCGCTGGACCGCAATGTAGTCGCTGCCGCGGGACTGCTCGGTCAGCCCCTCCAGGGGGTCGAGCACGTCGGTGCGCAGCCCGAGGTCCCCGGCCACGGCCTCGGCGACGGCGGGGGAGGTGAGGGTCTCGGTGAAGATGGTGGTCACCTGGTGCGCCTTGGCCTCGGCGTGGATCTCGGCGATCCGCGCCGGGGACGGCTCGGCGTCCGGGCTGATGCCGCTGATCGCGATCTGGGTCAGGCCGTAGCGGTCGGCCAGGTAGCCGAAGGCGGCGTGGGTGGTGATGAACTCCTGCCGCTCGCAGCTCTGCAGACCCGTCTGGAAGTCCTGGTCGAGGTCCTCCAGCTCGGCCACCAGCTGGGCCGCCGCGGCCTCCACCTCGCCGGCCGACTCCGGCTGCGCGGTGGCCAGCCGGTCCGCCACGACGTCGGTCACGGCCACCATGGTGGTGGGGTCGAGCCAGGAGTGCGGGTCGGTGCTGCCGGCCTCGGCGGAGTGGTCGTGCCCCTCGTGACCCTCCTCGGCGCCGTGCTCCTCCTCCGCGTGCTCCTCCTCCGCGTGCCCCTCCTCCGCGTGCCCCTCCTCAGCGTGCTCGTGCGCGTGCTCCTCCTCCGCGCCGTGCTCGTGGCCGTGCTCCTCGGCGGTGGCCTCCTCCTCGCCGATGGTGCGCAGGGTGACCAGCTCGGCCACGTCGACCACGTCGGCGGGCGGGTTCTGCGCGATGGCCTCGTCCACGGCGGGCTGGAAGCCGGACTGGTACACCACCAGGTCGGCCTCGGCCAGCTCGATCAGCTGACGGGGGGACAGCTCGAGGTCGTGGGGCTCGGCGCCGGGGGCCGTCAGGCTGGTCACCGTCGCCTGGTCGCCGGCCACCCGCTCGGCCACGAACTGGAAGGGGTAGAAGGCCGTCACCACCTTGAGGCCGTCGCCGTCCCCGGCCGGGGCGGCCCCGCCCCCGCAGGCGGTGGCCGTGAGGAGGACGGGGAGCGCGAGCGCGCACAGGGACAGACGACGACTCAATGACATGAGAATGATTCTCGTTGTGTGGGCCGGTGCCGTCAAATCGGCGGCGCCGCGACGTCCGTCCCGACCGCTAGGGTGCGGAGCAGGCAGACGTCCACCGACCAGGGGAGCAGTGATGGTCCACCTCGACGCCGCGTCCCTTCCCCGGCTGGACGCCCGCGTCTCGGTGCCCGGCTACGACCGGTCCCGGGTGCGGCCCGGCATCGTCCACATCGGGGTGGGGGCCTTCCACCGTGCGCACCAGGCGATGTACCTCGACCGGCTGCTCGAGCTGGGCGGCGACCCCGGCTGGGGGGTGTGCGGGGTCGGCGTGATGCCCCGGGACGCGGCCGTCCGCGACGTGCTGCGCGACCAGGACCACCTCTACACCCTGCTCACCCGGGCGCCCGACGGCACCGAGCGGGCGCGCGTGGTGGGGTCCGTGGTCGCCCACCACCACGTGCCCGACGACCCGGAGGCCGCGCTGGCCCGGATGGCGGACCCGGCGACCCGGATCGTCTCGCTGACCATCACCGAGGGTGGCTACTCCGTCGACGACGCCACCGGCGAGTTCGACCCCCGCGACGAGCAGACGCTGGCCGACCTGGCCGACCCCGCCCGTCCGCCGGGCAGCGCGCTCGGCCTGCTCGCCGGGGCCCTGCGCCGCCGCCGGGACGCCGGCACGGTGCCGTTCGCCGTCGTCTCCTGCGACAACATGCCGGGCAACGGCACGGTCTGCCGGCGGGCGCTGCTGTCGTTCACCGCGCGGACCGACCCGGGGCTGTCGGCGTGGATCGAGGAGCACGTCGCCTTCCCCAGCTCGATGGTGGACCGCATCACCCCGGCCACCACCGACGCGCTGCGCTCGCAGCTCGCCACCCGCTACGGCGTCGAGGACGGCTGGCCGGTGGTCGCGGAGGACTTCGCCCAGTGGGTGCTGGAGGACCGCTTCCCCGCCGGCCGGCCCGCGCTCGAGCGGGTGGGGGTGCAGCTGGTGCAGGACGTCGAGCCGTACGAGCTGATGAAGCTGCGGCTGCTCAACGCCTCCCACCAGGCGATGAGCCACCTGGGCGTGCTGGCCGGGCGGCGCTGGGTGCACGAGGTGGGCCGGGACCGGGCCTTCAGCCGGTTCCTGCGCGACTACATGGACCTCGACGCGCGACCGACGCTCCCGGAGGTCCCCGGGGTCGACCTCGACGCCTACTGCGAGGAGCTGCTGGCCCGCTTCGGCAACGAGGCCGTCTGCGACACGCTGGCCCGGCTGGCCACCGACTCCTCCGACCGGATCCCCAAGTTCCTGCTGCCGGTGCTGCGCGAGCGCCGGGCCGCCGGCGCCGACGTGCGCCGGATGGTCCTGGTGCTCGCCGCCTGGAGCCGCTTCCTCGAGGGCCGGGCCGAGGACGGTACGCCCATCGAGCCCTCCGACCTGCGGCTGGCCGAGCTGCGCAGCCACCTCGCCCGCGAGGCCGAGCAGCCCGGCGCGTTCCTCGACTGCCGCCCGGTGTTCGGCGCCCTCGGCCAGGACGAGGAGGTGCGCGCGATGTACGTGGCGGCGCGGCGCCGGCTGGCCGAGCGCGGTGCGCTGGCCTGCGTGCAGGAGCTGCTGCGGTGATCGTGCTGACCCGGTTCCGGGTGGTCGAGCCCGACGTCCCGGAGTTCCTGGCGGGGGCCGAGCGGGCGATCGCGGTCCTCTCGGTGCGTCCGGGGTTCCTCGGCGTCGACCTGGGGCGCAACCTGGACGAGCCCGAGCTGTGGACCATCACCACCCGCTGGGTCGACGTGGGCTCCTACCGCCGGGCGCTGGGCGGGCTGGAGTCGAAGATGGTGGTGGTGCCGCTGCTGAGCCGGGCCATCGACGAGCCGACGGCCTACGACGACTGGGAGCTGGTGGGACGCAACCGCCCCCGCGGCGGGGACTGATCCGCAGGAGTCAGTCCGCGGCCTCGCCGTGGCGGTAGAGCAGCCCCGGCCAGAGCACCCACAGGCTGGTGAACAGCACCAGCGTGGCCGCGGCGGCGACGTGGGCCGGGGTGTGGCCGAGGACCACGTCGAACATCAGCCAGACCACGCCGGTCAGCGTGAGGGCCAGCACGGCCAGGCCCGCGGTGGCGGTGCGGTGGGCCCGGTCCACCAGCCAGGGCCGCAGCCCCCGGCGGAACAGCACCCGGTGGAACGCCGCCGGGGCGACCAGCAGCGAGGTGGCCAGCACGGAGCCGCAGAGCACCACCAGGTAGACCGTCCGCTGGGCGTCGGTCACGTCGTCGAAGCGGGGGCCGAAGGGCACGGTGAGCAGGAAGCCCAGCAGGATCTGCACCCCCGTCTGGGCCACCCGCAGCTCCTGCAGCAGCTCGTTCCAGTTCCGGTCCAGCCGCTGGTCCTCGGTCTCGCCGGCGTGCCGGCGCGCGGGCAGCGGCTCAGCGGCCATCGTGCTGCCGGCCCGCCCCGTCGGCCTCGGAGGTTCCCTGCTCGCCCTCCTCGTCGGGGATGCCCATCACGCTGCGGTAGAACCCGAGCTCGGCGGTGTGCCAGGCCGCCACGTTCTCGGGACGCCGGAAGCCGTGACCCTCGCCGGCGAAGGTCAGGTAGTCGTGCAGCAGCCCCTTCTCGCGGGCGGCGTCGACGACGACCTGGGACTGCTCGGGCGGGACGACCTTGTCGTCGAGCCCCTGCAGCACCAGCAGCGGCACCGACAACCGGTCCACGTGGGTGAGCGGGGAGCGCTCGCGGTAGACGTCGGCGGTCTCCGGCAGCGGCCCCACCATCCGGTCCAGGTAGCGGGACTCGAACTTGTGGGTGAACTCGGCGAGGGCGGCGAGGTCGGCCACGCCGAAGAACGAGGTGCCGCAGGCGAACGGGTGCTCGGGCGCGGTGAGCACGGCGAGCGTGGTGAACCCGCCGGCGCTGCCGCCGCGGACCGCCATCCGGTCGGCGTCCACCAGCCCGCGACGGCCCAGCTCGGTGGCGACCGCGATCACGTCGGCCACCTCGATCTCGCCCCAGCGCCCGCGCATGGCGTCGCGGTAGGCGCGGCCGAAGCCGGTGGAGCCGCGGTAGTTGACGTCGGCGACCGCGAACCCGCGGGTGGTCCAGAAGGCGATCGCGGCCGTCCGCACCGGCGGGGTGTGGCTGGTCGGGCCGCCGTGCAGGAACACCACCAGCGGCGGCCGCGAGCCCTCGGGCGCCGTCACGTCGGCGTTGGCGGGCAGGTGGAGGAAGGCGTGGGTGGTCTCCGCCCCCTCGCCGACCGTCACCGGGCGGATCTCGCCCAGGTCGCCGGCGCGGGTGGTCGGTCCGGGCAGGTCGTCCACGTCGACGACCGAGCCGTCCAGGCCGCGCAGCCGGACGGCGCGGCGGCCGTCGGGGTCGACCTCGCGGGTGGCGACCGCGCCGGCGTGACGGACCAGCTGCTGCACCTGCCCGGTGGCGGTGGGCCACTCGACCAGCTGCCCGACCACGCTGCCGTCCGGCCGCCGGGACAGGTCCACCCGGACCAGGTCGGCGGCGGCCTCGCGGGTCCGCACCAGCACCACCGCGTCGCCGACCACGGCCATGCGGTCGCCGCCGTGCACCCACCGCGGGCCACCCAGCTCGGCCTCGGCCTCGGTCAGCCGGGTGCTGGCACCGCTGCCCAGGTCGTGGTGGTACAGCTCCCACCACCCGGTGGAGTCCTCGGTGAAGACCAGGTCGGAGCGCCACCAGTCGAGCTCGCAGACCGCCACGTCGTCCCCGCCGGCCACCCGGCGCACGTCCACCAGGCTGTCGCCCTCGAGCCGGCCCGCCCACAGCGCCGCCCCGTCCCAGGGCATGTCCGGGTGGTCCCAGGCCAGCCAGGCCAGCCAGCCGTCCGGACCGACCCGCGGTGCGGTGACGAAGTCGGCATCGCCCACCAGCACCTGCTGGCTGCCGTCGCGGGGGTCGAGCAGGACGAGCTCGTTGCGCACCTCGGTGGCGGTGTCACCGTCGTGGCTCTCGCGGACCGCCACCACGCGGCGGTCGGGGAGGGTCACCCCCGCCGCCCAGCGCACCCGGGCGCCGGTCTCGGGCGTCACCGGCTCGCTGCGCCCGGCGGCGTCGACGCGGTGCAGCCGCTGGTCGGCGAAGTCGACCACCAGCACGGAGCCGTCACCACCGCCGGCCGTGTCGGTGACCACGGCGCCGCCGCCGTACTCGTGCACCCGGCTGCGGACGTCGTGCGGGCCCAGCTCGACCAGCCCGGTCTCGGCGTCCCAGCCGTGCAGCCGCTGCTCGCCGCTGGCGGGGTCGCTGCGGGTGAACAGCAGGCTGCGGCCGACGGAGGTCAGGTCGTCCAGGCGGGCGGAGCGGGCCAGGTCGACCGGTGCGACCGGGGACGGCCAGCTGCCGGGCGGGAGGGTGCGTCGCGTCGGGGTGCTCACCCGCCACAGCCTGTCACGCCCCGGCGCGCTCCGTCGCGGTCCCCGGGGAGTCCGGCGGCTCGGGCAGCCCGGCGGCGAGCAGGTCGAAGGCGGCGGCGATGGCCTCCGACAGCGGGGCCTCGGAGTCGGAGATGGCCCACCGGTGCACCGCCGAGCGGCGGGCCGCGTTGGCCACCGAGGCCACCAGCGCCGGGTAGGGGTCGGTGTGGTGGTCGCGGCCGGTCCGCTGGGCGATGGCCTCGGCCACCCGGCGGTCCCACTTGGTGCTGTTGCCGAACACCTGCGAGAGCAGCGAGGGGTTCGCCCGGGCCACCTGGATCCGCAGCGTCCACAGGTCGCGGTCGGCGGCGGTGACCTCGGCGAACTGCAGGTAGACCTCCCGCATCACCGTCAGCGGCGGCTCGCCGGCCGGGCGCTCCCGGATGGCGGCGAGCATGGCCTCGGCCAGCTCGGCGTCCACGCCGACCAGCGCCGACTCCTTGGTGGGGAAGTAGTTGAAGAAGGTGCGCGGCGAGACACCCGCGGCCTGGGCGATCTCCTCGGTGGTGGTGCCCTCGAGGCCGCGCTCGTCCACCAGCCGCAGCGCGGCCAGCCGCAGGTTGTGCCGGGTGACGCGCTTCTTCTCGTCGCGGAGCCCGCGCGGGTTCGCCTCGCCCATGGCGCCGAGCATAGGAGTTCGACCCCCGGAATATTTTTGCAGTCACTGCACGTTCTGACCTACTGTGTGCAGCATGCAAGCATCCCTGGCGACCCGGACGGCGGAGGACGTCCCGGCGCTGGAGGAGGAGCTCCGGTCCCTGTTCCGGCTGCTGCGGCGCTGGCAGCACCGCAGCGCCGAGGTCGGCCTCGAGCTCGACCAGCACACCTACACGATGCTGTCGGCCGTGCGGGAGCACGGACCGCTGCGCATCCAGGAGCTCGCCACCGCCCTCGGTCTGGACGCCTCCACGGTCAGCCGGCACGTCACCGCCCTGGAGCGGTGCGGTCTGCTGACCCGCGTCCCCGACCCCGACGACGGCCGCGCGCGCCGCATCATCCTCACCGCGACCGGGGCCGCCACCTGGTCCCGCGACCGCGACGCCCGCCGCGACCTCGTCCGGCGGATGCTCGCCCGTTGGCCCCTCGACGACCGTCGGCGGCTGACCTCACTGCTGACCCAGCTCAACGGCGAGCTCACCGGGTTGCTGTCCGAAGAGCTCGACCCACCGAGCGCGCCCGCCCCAGAGAAGGATGTCCTGAACCGATGACCACACCACCCGCCACCGCGGCGCCCGCGACGGGGCTGCACCCCAGGGTCCGCACCATCTTCGTCGGCCTGATGTGCGGCATGCTGGTCGCCTCGATCAGCCAGACCATCGTCTCCCCGGCGATGCCGATCATCGTCGCCGAGCTCGGCGGCATCGAGCACTACAGCTGGCTCGCCACCGCCGCCATGCTGGTCGCCGCGGTGACCACCCCGATCGTGGGCAAGCTGTCCGACCTCTACGGCCGGCGCGGGTTCTACATCGCCGGGCTGGTGGTGTTCATGGTGGGCTCGGTGCTGTCCGGGCTGGCCCAGAACTTCGGCTGGCTGGTGGCCGCCCGCGCGCTGCAGGGCGCCGGCATGGGCGTCCTGATGCCGCTGTCGCAGACCATCATCGGCGACGTCATCCCGCCGCGGCAGCGCGGCAAGTACCAGGGGCTGATGGGTGCGGTGTTCGGCTTCTCCTCGATCGCCGGACCGCTGGCCGGCGGCGCCATCACCGACCACTTCGGCTGGCGCTGGCTGTTCTTCATCACGATCCCGGTCGGTGTGGCCGCGCTCTTCTTCATCGTGAAGTTCCTGCACCTCGACCACGTGCAGCGGCGGGCCAAGGTCGACGTCAAGGGCGCCGTGCTGCTGTCGGTGGCCCTGGTGGCGATCCTGCTGGCCACCTCCTGGGGCGGCACCAGCTACCCCTGGGGCTCGTGGCAGGTGATCGGCCTGTACGCCGTGGGCGCCCTCGCCCTGGCGGTGTTCATCCCGCTGGAGCTGCGCACCGAGGAGCCGATCCTGCCGCTGCGGATGTTCCGCAGCCGCGTCTTCACCTTCTCGGCGGTGGCCAGCCTGGCCGTGGCCATGGCCATGTTCGGCGCCATCTTCTACATCCCCGTCTACGCCCAGGGCGTGCTCGGGGTGAACGCCACCAACTCCGGCCTGATCGTGATGCCGATGAGCGTGGCCATGATCGGCACCTCGATGGTCATCGGTCTGCTGATCACCCGCACCGGCCGGTACAAGGGCCTGATGCTGGCCGGCACCGTGGTGGTGCTGGTGGGCTTCTGGCTGCTGACCCGGGTGCACTACGGCTCGTCCAACCTGCAGCTCACCGCCGCCATGGTCGTGATCGGCCTGGGGCTGGGGGCCTGCATGCAGACCTACACGCTGGTGGTGCAGAACGCGGTGGAGGCCCGCGACATGGGTGTGGCCACCGCGGCGACCCAGTTCTTCCGCAGCGCCGGTGCGACCGTCGGCGTCGCCGTGCTGGGCACCGTCATGACCACCCAGCTCGCCCCGGCCATCGGCCGTCACCTGCCCCCGGGAGCCGGCGCGGCCGCCGGTCAGGTCGACGCCGGGTCGGTGCTGGACCCGACCGTGCTGGCCGGGTTGCCGCCGGCGGTCGCCGAGGCCATCCGGATGGGTCTGGGCGAGGCCATGCACGTGGTCTTCCTGACCGCGCTGCCGCTGGCGGCGCTGGCCATCGTGGCCACCGTGTTCATCCCGGCGCTGCCGCTGCGGGACACCCTCGCCCCGGCGGTCGCCGTCGAGACCGAGACCGCCGAGGTCCCGCCGGTCCCGGCCCACGCGGCCGCGGGGGAGACCGCCCCCGACGGGTCGGGCGAGCCGGCCCGGCACGCCGTCGACGAGGCCGTCGAGGTCCGCTGAAGTCGGGCGGGGCGGGCTCCCCGCCCCGCTAGACTTCCCGATCGCAGGTCGGACGCCAGCCGGGCGCCCGACGCACGCACCTCGCGTGCACCGACCTAGGAGCGCAGCTCGTGGCTTCCCCCTCCCGTGTGGACAACGTCATCTCCCTCGCGAAGCGTCGTGGCTTCGTCTTCCCCTGCGGCGAGATCTACGGCGGCACCCGCTCCGCCTGGGACTACGGCCCGCTCGGCGTGGAGCTGAAGGAGAACATCAAGCGGCAGTGGTGGAGGTCGATGGTCACCAGCCGCGAGGACGTGGTCGGGCTGGACTCCTCGGTGATCCTGCCGCGTCAGACCTGGGTGGCCTCGGGCCACGTCGGCGAGTTCACCGACCCGCTGACCGAGTGCCAGTCCTGCCACAAGCGGTTCCGGGTGGACCACATGCAGGAGGCGCTGGCGGCGAAGAAGGGCATCGACGACCCCGACTCGGTCCCGCTGTCCGAGATCGCCTGCCCGCACTGCGGCACCCGCGGGCAGTGGACCGAGCCGCGCGAGTTCAACATGATGCTCAAGACCTACCTCGGGGTGATCGAGGACGAGTCCGGGCTGCACTACCTGCGCCCGGAGACCGCGCAGGGCATCTTCATCAACTTCATGAACGTGCTCAACACCTCGCGCAAGAAGCCGCCGTTCGGCATCGCCCAGACCGGCAAGAGCTTCCGCAACGAGATCACCCCCGGCAACTTCATCTTCCGCACCCGCGAGTTCGAGCAGATGGAGATGGAGTTCTTCGTCGCCCCGGGCGAGGACGAGAAGTGGCACCAGTACTGGATCGACACCCGCACCCAGTGGTACGTCGACCTGGGCATCGACCCGGCCAACCTGCGCCACTACGAGCACCCGAAGGAGAAGCTGTCCCACTACTCCAAGCGGACGGTCGACATCGAGTACCGCTTCGAGTTCGCCGGCAGCGAGTGGGGTGAGCTGGAGGGCATCGCCAACCGCACCGACTTCGACCTCACGACCCACTCCCAGCACTCGGGGCACAAGCTGGAGTACTTCGACCAGGCCAGCGGCGAGCGCTGGACGCCCTACGTCATCGAGCCCGCGGCCGGGCTGTCGCGCTCGCTGATGACCTTCCTGGTCGACGCCTACACCGAGGACGAGGCCCCCAACACCAAGGGTGGCGTCGACAAGCGCACGGTGCTCAAGCTGGACCCGCGGCTCGCCCCGGTGAAGGCCGCGGTGCTGCCGCTGTCGCGCAACGAGGCCCTCTCGCCCAAGGCCCGCGACCTGGCCGCCCAGCTGCGCCAGCACTGGAACGTCGAGTTCGACGACTCCCAGGCGATCGGGCGCCGCTACCGCCGCCAGGACGAGATCGGCACCCCGTTCTGCATCACGGTCGACTTCGACACCCTCGAGGACGACGCGGTGACGATCCGCGAGCGTGACGCGATGACCCAGGAGCGGGTCGCCCTGTCCCAGGTCGAGGGCTACCTGGCCGCCCGGCTGATCGGCTGCTGAGCCGACCCGCTCAGCGCAGCAGCGCCTCCAGCTCCGGGCCGGGGGTGACGCTCAGGCCGCTCGGCGTGCGCTGGCTGATCCGCGTCCAGCGGTCGGCGCGCACCCAGTAGACGTCGGGGCTGATGGGCCCGGGTTCGGCGTCGTGGCGCGCGACCGCCAGCTGGACGAGGGTGTTCGTGGTGACCACCCAGTCCGGCGGGCCGCCCACCGGCGTGGCCATCAGCAGGTGCCGGCTGGGGACGGCCACCAGGTGGCCGTGCCCGTACGGGTCGGGACCGAGCCAGCCCTGGCTGGCGGGCAGCAGCGCGGCCGAGGCGACGAAGAAGCTGTCGCCGGCCAGGCAGTGCACCGGCCGGCCGTCGGTCTGGGCCTCGAAGCGGTCCAGCGGCTCGGCGCCGAGGTGGTCGGCCAGGTTGGCCAGCGCCTGGCGGCCGAGGTCGTCCGCGGCGACGCCCGTGGCGAGCAGGGCCTCGGCCGTCGGGGCGGTCACCCGGTCGGGCTCGTCGAGCACCAGCAGGCTGACGAGGTCGTCGGTCAGCCGCCGCTGCAGGGTGCCTGGGACGGCGTCCTCCACCCGGCGCAGCCGCGGCAGCAGCGCGGCCAGGTCGACCGGGGGTGCTCGCGCTCGGACGCGGCGTCCACGACGTCGAGGTGGTGCGCGACCAGCGCGGGCCACTCCTCCTGCGGGCGGGGCGCGACGAGGCGGACCAGGTTCTCCAGCCCGTAGGCGCGCTCGCCGGTGCGGGCGACCCCGTTCTCGATCCGGCCCGGGCGCCCGCGGCGGGCCAGCTCGTCGACGACGAGGGAGCGGAACCGGTCGGCCGCGGCGCGGTCGAGCCGGGCGAACTCGGCGTCGGGGGTGCTGCTGCGGTGGACGATCACGGAGCCGACGGTAGGCCGCCGCGGGCTCAGCCACGGCGTGCGCGGGCGCCGACTACCATGGGCGGGCCATGACCGAGACCACCACCCTGACCCCTCCGCTGCGCCTGGGCCCCCTCGAGGTGCCGGTGCCGGTGGTGCTGGCACCGATGGCCGGTGTCACGAACGTGGCCTACCGCACGCTGTGCCGGGAGCAGGCCGAACGCGGCGCCGACGAGGTGGCCGGTGACGGTGCGCCTCGTCCGGCCGGGCTGTTCGTCTGCGAGATGATCACCAGCCGCGGGCTGGTGGAGCGCGACCCGAAGACGCTGTCGATGCTGGGCTTCGACGCGGGGGAGTCGGTCCGCTCGGTGCAGCTGTACGGGGTCGACCCGCGGTACATGGGTGAGGCCGCCGACATCCTCTGCGGCGAGTTCGGGGTCACCCACGTCGACCTGAACTTCGGCTGCCCGGTGCCCAAGGTCACCCGCAAGGGCGGCGGGGGTGCGCTGCCCTGGAAGCGGGACCTGCTGGCCGCCATCCTGCGGGCCACGGTGAAGGCCGCCGGCAAGCACGGCGTGCCCGTCACCGCCAAGACCCGGATGGGCATCGACGCCGACCACCTGACCTACCTCGACGCCGGGCGGATCGCCCAGGACAGCGGCGTCGCCGCGATCGCCCTGCACGGGCGGACGGTGGCCCAGTCCTACTCCGGCACCGCCGACTGGGACTCGATCGCCCGGCTGGTCGAGGCCGTCGACATCCCGGTGCTGGGCAACGGCGACATCTGGGAGGCCGACGACGCGCTGCGGATGCTCGAGCACACCGGCGCGGCCGGGGTCGTGGTCGGCCGCGGCTGCCTGGGCCGGCCGTGGCTGTTCTCCGACCTGAGCCGCGCCTTCCTGGGCCGCCCCGCGACGGCGCTGCCCACGTTGGGCGAGGTGGCGGCCACCGTCCGCCGTCACGCCGAGCTGCTGGCGGAGATGATGGGGGAGGAGCGCGGCCTCACCGACCTGCGCAAGCACATGGCCTGGTACTTCAAGGGCTTCCCGGTGGGCGGGGACGTCCGCCGCGGCCTGGGCACCGTCTCCTCGCTCGCCGACCTGGACGCCTGCCTGGCCCAGCTCGACCCGCAGGCCCCGTTCCCCGTGGCCGAGCTCGGCGCCCCCCGCGGACGGCGCGGCAACCCGCGCCACCGGGTGGTGCTGCCGGAGGGGTGGCTGGACGACACCTGCGGCACCGACCTCGACCTGGCCGGCGCCGAGGACGACGTCTCCGGGGGCTGACCCGGCGACTACGCTGACCACCGATGTGTGCTGAGCAGACCCATGCCCTGATGCCGCGGGCCGTCGCCTGGGCCGAGACCATGGCCGGGCACGCCGGGGAGGACGTGGTCAGCGCCCACCGCGACTCCGGCGCCCGGCTGGGGCCGGTGCCCGTGCGCGACCGGGTGGCCCGCGAGGAGGCCGAGGCGGCGACGCTGGCCCCGGGTGCAACCCGCGCCTCGGGCGCAGGGGAGCGCGCCCGCCCCGAGCAGCCCGACCCCGAGCGCACCTGCTTCGAGCGCGACCGGGACCGGATCCTGCACTCCACCGCCTTCCGCCGGCTGGCCGGCAAGACGCAGGTGGTGGTGTGGCCGAGCGACCACCAGCGGACCCGGCTGACCCACGCGCTGGAGGTGATGCAGGTCGCGAGCTCGATCGCCCGCGGGGTGGGGGCCAACGTGGCGCTGACCGAGGCGATCGCGCTGGGTCACGACTGCGGGCACGGTCCCGGCGGGCACGCCAGCGAGGACGCCTTCGACCTCTTCCTGCCCGAGGGCTACGACCACGGCCCGTGGGGCGCCGACGTCGTGCTGACCCCGCTCAACCTCTGCGCGCAGACCCTCGACGGCATCCGCAACCACTCCTGGTCCCGGCCGGCCCCGAGCACGGTCGAGGGCGAGATCGTCTCGTGGGCGGACCGCATCGCCTACTGCGCCCACGACCTGGAGGACGCGATCCACGCCGGCATCCTGTCCCGTCGCGACATCCCGGCCGAGGTCGTCGAGCTGTGCGGGGCGACCCAGCGCGAGCAGCTGGGCACCTTCATCCGAGCCGTCATCGCCTCCGTCACCACGC
>NZ_WPCU01000010.1:536985-538503 GCF_009742705.1 Auraticoccus cholistanensis | reverse complement strand
CCCGGCCGGAGTCCGTCGCCCAGGCCCGGGCCGTGGTCGACGTGCTGCAGGCCCTGGTCGAGCACCTGGTGGAGCGGCCCGAGCGGCTGCCCGAGGTGGAGGGGCTGACCCCGGGGAGCCCGGAGGCCGTCCGCGCCGCCGTGACCTGGGTGGGCGGGATGACCGACCGCTACGCCTTCGACACCGCGGTCCGGCTGCTGGACTGGGACCCCGACCGGCTGCCGAAGGGCGTCGAGCCGGCGCAGTGAGCCCAGCGCGCCGCCGCTGACGCCCGGGGCGGACCGCCGGACGCTCAGCGCACGCCGCGGGCTCGGAGCGTCATGGCGCCGACCACGCCGACCAGGGTGAGCCCGGCGGCCACGAAGCTGAGCACGCCCAGCTCCTCGGGAGCCACCAGGAGGTCGATCACCACCGCGGCGATCACCTGCCCGGCGACGGCCCACAGCCCGAGGACGAGCACGCCGTGGATCCGCACCATCACGGTGGAGAGGGCGATGAAGGCGATGCCGAACAGGCCGCCGGTGTAGAGCCACCACTCCCGCGGCGGGGCGACCAGGTGCCCTGGCAGGGCGAGCGTGACCAGCCAGAACAGCAGCAGCCCGGTGGTGCCGACCAGGAAGTTGTTCCAGGTGGTCGCCCAGGGACCGACCTGCGCGGCGACCCGCCCGTTGAGGCCCTGCTGGACGCTGGTGCCGGCCCCGGCGACCAGCGGGAGCAGGGCCAGCAGCAGCCCGAGCCCCGCGCCGGCGGGGTCCAGCCCGGCCTGCAGGCCGACGAGGAGGGCGGCCACGACGGCCAGCACGGCACCGAAGAGGCGGGGCACCGAGACAGGGGTGTGGCCGCCGGGCCCCCAGCCGCGGTGGTCGACCACCAGCGCCATCACCGACTGCCCGGCCACCACGCAGACGATGAACAGGGCCACGCCGAGGGTGGGGGTGGTGATGCCCTGGGAGGCGACGAACACCCCGCCGGCCAGACCGCCGACGACCATCCACGGCGGCAGCGTGCCCTCCCGCAGCCCGCGCCCGAGGGTGGCGACCTGACGACGGCTGGCCGGGTGCAGCAGCACGAACAGCGTCAGCAGCACCAGACCGGAGCCGAAGCTGCTCACCGCCGCCGCGACGCTGGCCCGCAGCCCCGTGCCGAGCCGGCTGGCCAGCTCACCGTTGACCAGGCTCTGCAGGGAGACGAAGCCGCCGATCAGCAGCATCAGCGGTGCGGTGGCCAGCTTGAGCCGGGAGCTGGCGGTGGCCGGGGTCAGCGCTGGTGCGGTGTGGGCGGGGCTGGGGGCGGGGCGACTCACCCGTGGAGTCTAGGCCGGTCGACCCGCCCCCCTCACCGTCGTCCCCGCCTCACCGTCGCCGGCGGAGCCCGTTGAGCACCGACCCGGCCCCGGCGAGCACCGCGACCAGACCCAGCAGGCCCAGCAGGGCCGGCGGGCCACCCGTGGTGGCCAGCGGGGGCTGGGTCGGGTCGACCGGCCGGCCCGGTGCCGCGGGCGGGGTGCCGGGGTCGACC
>NZ_WPCU01000010.1:534301-536968 GCF_009742705.1 Auraticoccus cholistanensis | reverse complement strand
GGCGGCTGGGTCGGGTCGACGGGCGGCTGGGTCGGGTCGACCGGCGGCTCGGTGGGATCGACCGGCGGCTCGGCCGGCGCTACCTCGACCGCGGCGGAGGCGACGTCGCCGGAGGGGTCGGGGTCGACGGAGTCCGAGGTCGCCGAGGCGGTGTTCTCGACCTCACCGGTCCCGGTGAGCCTGGCCTCCAGGGTGAGCGTGGCGCTCGCCCCGACCGCCAGGGTGCCGACCGACCACAGACCGGTGGACGGGTCGAGCTCGCCCTGGTCGGCGTCGTGGCCGAGGAGCTGTGCGCCCTCGGGCCAGTCGTCCTGCACCTCGACGGCGTCGGCGTCCGACGGTCCGTCGTTGGTCACCACGACGGTCCAGGTCACCACGTCGCCCTGCCGGGCCTCCGTGGCGTCCACCGTCTTGCTCACGCGGAGGTCGGAGACGCGACCCACCGGGTCGGTGGTGGTGGCGGTGTTGTCACCGGGGTCGATCTCGGGCGTGGTCGAGCCGACCGTCGCCGTGTTGGTCAGCGTGCCGTCCAGGTCGCTGGCCAGGTCCGCGGTGACCGTGAAGGTCGCCGAGGCGCCGGGGGCGAGCTCGGGCACCGAGCAGGTCACCGTGCTGCCGACCGGTGTGCAGCCGTCGGTGCCCACCGGGGTGGCGCCTGCGGGCAGCTGGTCGGTCACGCTGACCTCCCGGGCCAGCGCCGGGCCCTCGTTGACCACGGTCAGCTCCCAGCTGCCCTGCGTGCCCGCGGTCAGCGGAGCGAGGGTGGTCTTGGTCAGCGCCAGGTCGGCCCAGGCGGCCGCGTCGCCGGAGACGGTGCCGGTGTTGTCGGCCTCGTCGGGGTCGGGGGTGACCGCCGACACCACGGTGGCGCTGTTGGTGAAGGTGGCGGGCGCGTAGTCGGCGGGGACGTCGGCGTCGATGGTGATGACCACCGGGTCGGCGTCGGGAGCGAGGTCACCCAGGTCGCAGGTGACCACACCGTCCTGGTCGACCTGGCAGTCGGCCCCGTCGACGGCGGTGACGGTCAGCGCGGGGTCGACCGGGTCGGTGACGGTGACCTGGCGGGCCACCGACGGGCCGTCGTTCACCACGGTCAGGGTGAAGGTGGCCGGCTCGCCGGGGGACAGCACCTCGGGGTCGACGGTCTTGACCAGCGACAGGTCGGCGCCGGGGACCACCGGCAGGGTGCTGGAGGACACGTTGTCGGTCTCGTCGGGGTCGACGGTCGGGCTCGCGACGCCGGCGGTGCTGGTCACCGTCGGCTGGTCGTAGCCGGGGTCGACCTCGGCCACGACGGTGATCGTCCGGCTCTCACCGGGGGCCAGGTCGCCCACGGTGCACAGCCCGGTGGCCGTGTCGCACACGACGCCCTCGCCGGTCAGGGAGACCAGGGTGACCCCGGCGGGCAGCGCCTCGGACAGGGTGACGCCACGGGCCAGGGCCGGGCCCTCGTTGGTGACCACGACGGTCCAGGAGGCCTGGCCGCCGGGGACGGCGACGTCGGAGACCGGCGTGGTGACGACCGACAGGTCGGCGCGGGCCGCCGCCGGACCGGACACGGTGCCGGTGTTGTCCTCGGCCACCGGGTCGGGGGTCGCGGAGCTGACCACGGCGCTGTTGGCGAACGTGTCGGCCACGTGGTCGGCGGGGACGTCGACCTCGACGGTGATGACCACCGGGTCGGCGTCGGGGGCCAGGTCGCCGAGCTCGCAGGCCACGGTGCCGGTGCCGCCGACCTCGCAGTCCGCGCCGGTGACGTCGGTGACCTCGAGCGCGGGGTCGACCGGGTCGAGCACCCGGACGTCTCGGGCCACGGAGGGGCCGGCGTTGTCCACGGTGAGGGTGAAGGTGGCCGGCTCGCCGGGGGAGAGGGTCCCCGGGTCGACGGTCTTGACCAGCGACAGGTCCGCCGAGCCGGCGGCACCCAGCGTGCTGCTGGCCACGTCGTCGGTGGTGTCGGGGTCGTTCGTGGCAGCGGTCACGCTGGCGGTCGACGTCACGGTGGGCTGGTCGTAGTCGTCGGCGACGGCGGCCACCACGGTCAGGGTGACGACCTGGCCCGGGGCGAGGTCGCCCAGGCTGCAGGTGCCGGTGGCCAGGTCGCAGCTCGCGTCGCCGCCGGTGACCGAGACGAGGGTGACGCCGGCGGGCAGGGCCTCGGTGAGGGTCACCGCGCGGGCGGTGGCCGGGCCGTCGTTGCGGACCACGACCCGCCAGGTGACCTCGGTGCCCGGGGTGGCCCTGTCGGAGACCGCCGTGTTGGTGACCGACAGGTCGGCCAGCGGGGCCGCCGGCCCGGAGACGGTCCCCGTGTTGTTCCCGGCGTCGGGGTCCTCGGTGGCCGAGGAGACCACGGCGCTGTTGGCGAAGGTGTCCGAGGCGTAGCCGGCGGGCACGTCCACGTCGACGGTGATGACCACCGGCTCGGCACCGGGGGCGAGGTCACCCAGGTCGCAGCTGACGGTGCCGGTGTCGCCGACCTCGCAGTCGGCGCCGTCGACGGCCGTGATCTCGAGGGCGGGGTCGACCGGGTCGGTGACGCTGACGTCGCGGGCCACCGACGGTCCGGCGTTGTCCACCGTGAGGGTGAAGGTGGCCGGCTCGCCGGGGGAGAGGACCTCGGGGTCGACGGTCTTGACCAGCGACAGGTCCGACAGCGGTCGGACC
>NZ_WPCU01000010.1:533686-534130 GCF_009742705.1 Auraticoccus cholistanensis | reverse complement strand
GCGGTGGCGGCGTCGAGGGTGGCCGTGCTGGTCACCGTCGGCTGGGTGTAGCCGGCCGGGACGGNTGCTGGTGTCCACGTCGTCGGCGGCGTCGGGGTCGGCGGTGCCGGCGTCGACGGTGGCCGTGCTGGTCAGCGTCGGGGCGTCGTAGCCGGGGTCGGCCGCGGCGACCACGGCGATGGTCCGGCTCTCACCGGGGGCCACGTCACCCACCGTGCACAGCCCGGTGGCGGTGTCGCAGGTGACGCCGTCGCCGGTGAGGGAGACCAGGGTGGCTCCGGCGGGGACGACCTCGCGCACGGTGACGCCGCGCGCCACGGACGGGCCGTCGTTGCGCACGACGACGGTCCAGCTCGCGTCGGTGCCGGGCACCACCTCGGGGGCGGAGGGGGTGACCTCCACCGCGAGGTCGGCCTGCGGGCTGACCGGCAGCGCGCTGACCGA
>NZ_WPCU01000010.1:420390-533635 GCF_009742705.1 Auraticoccus cholistanensis | reverse complement strand
GGTGGCGCCGGTGCCGGTGATCGAGACCAGGGTGACGCCGGGGGGCAGCACCTCCGAGAGGGTGGTGCCGCGGGCCAGGGCCGGCCCGTCGTTGCGGACCGTGAGCTCCCAGCGCACCTCGGTGCCGGGCACGGCGACCTCGGACAGCGGGGTGGTGGCCACCGACAGGTCGGCCTGCGCGGCGGCGTCGCCGGTCACGGTGCCGGTGTCGTCGGTCGGGTCCGGGTCGTCGGTGGAGGCGGCGACCGTGGCGGCGTTGGTGAACGTGGTCGGCGCGTAGTCGGCCGGGACGTCGACGTCGACGGTGATGACCACCGGGTCGGCGTCGGGGGCGAGGTCGCCGAGGGCGCAGGCCACGGTGCCGTCGGTGACGGTGCAGTCGGCGCCCTCGACGGCGGTGACCTCGAGGGCCGGGTCGACCGGGTCGGTGACGGTGACGTCGCGGGCCACCGAGGGGCCGGCGTTGTCGACGGTGAGGGTGAAGGTGGCCGGCTCACCCGGGGACAGGGTCCCGGGGTCGACGGTCTTGACCAGCGACAGGTCGGCCGAGCCGACCACCGCGACGGTGCTCGGGGCCACGTTGTCGGTGTCGTCGGGGTCGAGCGTGGTGGCGGCGACGCTGGCGGTGCTGGTCACCGTCGGCTCGTCGTAGTCGGCCTCGACCGCGGCCACCACCGTGATGGTGCGGCTGTCGCCGGGGGCGAGGTCACCAAGGGCGCAGCTGCCGGTGGTGGCGTCGCAGGTGGCGCCGGTGCCGTCGAGGGAGACCAGCGTGACGCCGGCGGGGACGACGTCGGTCAGGGTGACGCCGCGGGCCAGCGCCGGTCCGGTGTTGCTGACCACGACCGTCCAGGTGACCTGGCTGCCGGGCACCGCCGCCCCGGAGACCGGGGTGTTGGTGACGGTCAGGTCGGCCCGCGGGGCGGCGTCGCCGGACACGGTGCCGGTGTTGTCGCCAGCGTCGGGGTCGGCCGTGGCGGCGGAGACCACCGCGCTGTTGGAGAAGGTGTCGGTCGCGTGGTCGGCCGGGACGTCGACGTCGATGGTGACGACGACCGGCTCGGCGTCGGGGGCCAGGTCACCGAGGTCGCAGCTGACGACGCCGGCGTCGCTCACCGTGCACTCCGCGTCGGCCCCGCTCACCTCGGTGCCGGTGACCTCGAGGTCGGGGTCGACGGGGTCGACGACGCGGACGTCGCGGGCGAGCGAGGGGCCGGCGTTGTCGACGGTGAGGGTGAAGGTGGCCGGCTCGCCGGGGGACAGCACCTCGGGGTCGACGGTCTTGACCAGCGACAGGTCGGCCGAGGCGGCCGAGCCGAGGGTGCTGGAGGCGACGTCGTCGGCGGGGACCGGGTCGGGGGTGGTCGAGGTGACCGAGACGGTGCTGGTCACCGTCGGGGCCTGGTAGCCCTCGTCGACCTCCGCCACCACGGTGAGGGTGCGGGTGCCGCCCGGCTCGAGGTCGCCGAGGGTGCACAGGCCGGTGGCGGTGTCGCACTCGACGCCGTCACCGGTGGCCGAGACCAGGCTGACCCCGGCGGGCAGCAGCTGCTGCAGGGTCACGCCGCGGGCCAGCGCCGGCCCGTCGTTGCTGACCACCACCTCCCAGGTGGCCCGGGTGCCGGGGACGGCCGCGCCGGAGACGGGCGTGTTGGTCACCGAGAGGTCGGCGAGCGGGGCCGCCGGGCCGGAGACGGTGCCCGTGTTGTCGCCGGGCTCCGGGTCCGTGGTGACCGAGGTGACCGTCGCGGAGTTGGAGAAGGTGTCGGTCGAGTAGTCGGCGGGGACGTCGACCACGACCGTGATGACCACCGGCGGAGCGTCCGGGGCCACGTCGCCGAGGTCGCAGGTGACCACGCCGGCGTCGCTGGTCGTGCACTCCGCACCGGTCACCGAGGTGACGTCCAGGGCGGGGTCGACCGGATCGGTGACGGTGACGTCGCGGGCCACCGAGGGACCGGCGTTGTCCACGGTGAGGGTGAAGGTGGCCGGCTCGCCGGGGGACAGGGTGCCGGGGTCGACGGTCTTGACCAGCGACAGGTCGGCCGAGGTGGCGACCGGCCCGGCGACGGTGGAGGAGTTGTCGACCTCGTCCGGGTCGGTGGTCCCAGAGTCGACGGTGGCGGTGTTGCTGAAGGTCGCCGCCGCGTAGTCGGCCGGGACGTCCACGCCCACCTCGACCACGACCGGGGTGCCGTCGGCGGGCAGGTCGCCCAGCGCGCAGCTGATGAGACCGTCGACGGTGGTGCAGGCGTCGGCGGGGCCGGACACCCCGGTGACGACCAGGGCCGGGTCGACGGCGTCGGTGAGGGTGACCTGACGGGCGGTGGAGGGTCCGTCGTTGGCCACGGTCAGGGTGAAGGTGGTCGGCTGGCCCGCCACCGGGACCACCGGGTCGACGGTCTTGGTGACCGACACGTCGGCGGAACCGGTCAGGGTGGTCACCTGGGTGTCGCTGTTGTCCGCGGTGTCGACCTCGGCGGTGGCGGAGGTGACCACGGCGGTGTTGCTCACCGTGCCGGTGGCGTCGGGGGCGACGGTGCCGACGAGGGTGACCGTGAACGGCGACGCCCCGGGGGCGAGGTCGCCGACGGTGCAGCTGACCAGGTTCCCGGTGACGGTGCAGCCGCTGCCCTCGTCCTCGACCTGGACGCCGGTGACCGAGGCGGGGACGGCGTCGGTGAGCTGGACCGCGCGGGCGGTGGAGGGTCCGTCGTTGCCGACCTCGAGGGTCCAGCGGATGGTCTCCCCCGGGGTGCCGCGGTCGGGTCCGGTCTTGGTGACGGCGAGGTCGGCCTTCGTCGTCACCACGCTGGTGAAGCTGTCGGCGTTGTCGTCCTGGTCGGCGTCGGGGGTGGTCGAGGTGACCGAGGCGGTGTTGGTCAGCTCGGTGCCGGTGAAGCCGCGGTCCACGGTCGCGGTGACCGTGATCTCGGTCGAGGCACCGGGGTCGAGGGTGCCCACGGTGCAGGACACGCCGTCGTCGGTGCTGCAGTCCACCGCGTCGGGGGCGTCCACGGCGACGTCGGTGAGGCCGTCGGCCAGCGGGTCGAGGAGGACCACGTCACGGGCCACCGAGGGGCCGGCGTTGCCCACGGTCAGCGTCCAGCTGATCTGCTCCCCGGCCACGACCGTGGTGTCCTCCGTCTCCTTCGTGACCGACACCCCCGCCGCGGTGAGCACGGTCGTGGAGGAGGTCACCTCGTCGTCGCCGGGGTTGGGGTCGGTGGTCGTGGTGGTGACCAGGGCCTGGTTCGCCAGCGAGTCGGCAGTCACGTCGGCCGGCAGCTGGCCGGTCGCGGTGATGACCACGGCGGCCTCCCGGCCGGGGCGCAGGTCGTCGAGGGAGCAGACGAGCCCGTCGCACTCGACGCCGCCCGGACCGGTGAGGGTGAGACCGGTGACACCGCCGGGGGCCACGTCGGTGAGCTCGACGTCGCGGGCGGTCGAGGGTCCGGCGTTGGACACGGTGATGGTCCAGGACACCTCGCCCCCGGCGGTGAAGGAGCCGGTGGTGGCCTGCTTGGAGACGTTGAGGTCCGCGCGGGCGACGACCTCGGTGTCGACGGAGTCGGTGCGGCCGTCGGGGCTGCCGTCGTCGGAGGCGGAGTCGTCGGTGGGGGAGGTGGCGGTGGCGGTGTTGGTGAGAGTGCCGGTGGCGTAGCCCGCCGGCAGACCGCCCACGACCGCGAGGTCGATGGTGGCCTCGGTGCCCGGGGCCAGGGCGCCGAGCTCGCAGCGGACGGTGTCACCGTCGCGGACGCAGGTGCCCAGGGTGCTGAGCACGCTGACCTCGCCGAGGCCGGAGGGGAGCTCGTCGGTGACGACGACGCCCTCGGCCGAGGACGGGCCGTCGTTGCGGACGGTCACCTGCCAGCCGAGCGCCTCGCCGGCGGTGACGCTCTCGGGTCCGGTCTTGGTGACGGTCAGGTCCGCCTGGCGGGCCACCGGCGAGCTGAGGGTGGTGGTGTCGTTGCCGGCGGCCGGGTCGGGGGTGGCGGTGGCGACGGTGGCGGTGGTGGAGAGACGGGTGCCGGTGAAGCTGCTGACCAGGGTCACCGGGAGCCGCACCTGGACCGAGTCCCCGGCCGCGATCGTGCCCAGGGCGCAGTCGACCTCGTCCCCGGCCACGGTGCAGCTGCCCTGGTCGGCGTCCGGGTCACCGGTCAGGACCAGCCCTGCCGGGAGCACGTCGCGCAGGGTCACCAGCCGGGCGTCGGAGGGGCCGTCGTTGCGGACGGTGACCAGGTAGCTGCCGCTGCGTCCGGCGGTGAACGTCGTGGGGTCGGCGGAGACCGTGACGGCGACGTCGGCGGAGGTCGCGACGGCGGACTCCGCCACGGAGGTGTCGTCGGTGGAGTCGGCGTCGGGGGTGCCGGAGGTCACCGTCGCGGTCGTGCTGATCGTGGTCGCGGTGGAGGAGGCCGGGAGGGTGGCCCGGACCCGGACCTGCACCGAGGTGCCGCTGGGCAGGTCGCCCAGCTGGCAGGTGACGGTGCTGTCGTCGACGTCGCACTCCTGGTCCCCGGCGGTGGCGGTGACGCCGGTCAGGCCGGCGGGGAGCAGGTGCGTCAGCTGGACGGCGGTGGCGTCGGAGGGGCCGTCGTTGGTGACGGTGACCACCCACTCGACCTCCTCACCGGCGACCACGACGTCCGGGCCGTCGTTGACCACCGAGAGCTCCGCGTCGGCATCCGGGTGGACGGTGACCGAGGTGGTGTCGCTGCCCGCCTGGGGGTCGGAGGTGTCTGCGCCGACGGCCCCGAGGTTGGTCAGGTCGCCGGTCGAGCCGGCGTCCAGGGCGCCGGTGACGGTGGCCACGGCGGTCGCGCCGTCGGCCAGCGGACCGTCCAGGGTGCAGGTGGCGACCTGGCCCTCGACGGTGCAGGTGCCGCCGGGCAGGGTGGCTCCGGTCGGGGTGATCTCGTCGGGGAGGGTGTCGGTGAGCACGACCCCGGTGGCCTGCGAGGGGCCGTCGTTGGTGGCGACCACCTCGAAGGTGATGGCCTCGCCGGCCACGGCGTCGCCGACCAGGCGCTTGGCGACCCGTAGGTCGGCGCTGGTCACCACGTCGGTGGTGCTGGGCGCGTTGTTGTCGTCCGGCACCGGGTCGGTGGTGGTGCTGCGGACGGTGGCCAGGGTGGTCGCGACGTCTCCGGTGTAGTCCGCACCGAGCAGCGCCGAGACGGTCACCACGGCGGAGGACCCGGCCCCGAGGTCACCGAGCTCGCAGAGGACGTCGGTGTCGGAGAGCACCAGGCAGGGCACCCCGTCGACGGTGGCGGTGACGCCGGTGAGGCCGGCGCCGAGGACGTCGGTGAGGGACACCGCACGGGCGGTGGACGGTCCGACGTTGCGGACCTCGACCAGCCAGGACACCCGCTCACCGGCGGTGAAGGTGGGGGTGGCGGCGGTGTTGGTGATCCGGAGGTCGGCCGCGCTGGTGACCGCGGTGGTGGTGGTGCTGGTGTTGTTGGCCGTGACCGGGTCGGTGGTGCTGCCGCGGACGGCAGCGGTGGCCGAGACCTGCGCGGCGGTGGTGTCGGCCTCGACCACGCCGGTCACGGTGACGGTGACCCTCTCGCCGGCGGGCAGGGTGCCGAGCGGGCAGCTCACGGTGGTGCCCTGCACCACGCAGTCCTGGCCGTCGAGGGTGGCGCGCAGTGAGCCGACGGCGTCGGAGGTCACCTCGGTGACCAGGATGCCGCGGGCGTCGGAGGGGCCGTTGTTGGTGACCTGGAGGTCCCAGCTGATCGGGGCACCGGCCACCACGGTGGCGGGGGCCTGCTGGACGACGACCAGGTCGGCCGAGGTGGTCACGGCGGTGGAGACAGTGGTGGTGTCGTCGGAGCGGTCGGGGTCCTCGGTGTCGGACTGGACCGAGGCGCGGTTGGTCAGGTCGGCGGCGGTGAGGTCCGCGGTCACCGTGCCGGTGACGGTCACGGTGGCGGTGGCGCCGTCGGCGAGCGAGGCGACGGTGCAGGTCACCTCCGAGCCGTCCAGCTCGCACCCGCCCAGCCCCGGGTCGGTCAGGGTCGCCGTGGCGGCGGTGAAGCCGGCGGGCAGGGTGTCGGTGATGGTGACGCCCCGGGCGGTGGAGGGCCCGGCGTTGGTGGTGACCACGGTGTAGGTGAGCGGGCTGCCCGCGGTGGCGGTGGCCGGGTCGGCGGTCTTGGTGACGCCGAGGTCGGCGGCGGCGGTGACCGGGGAGGTGGCGGTGTCGGAGTTGTCGGCCGGGTCGGCGTCGTCCACCTCGGAGTCCACGGTGGCGGTGTTGCTCAGCTCCGCACCGGTGAAGCCGGGGTCGAGCGCCCCGACCAGGGTGACGGCGAGGCTGTCCTGGGAGGCGACGGTGCCGAGGGAGCAGCTGATCTCCCCGGCCGTAACCGTGCACGCGCCGCGGGGGGTCTGGGCCTCGGTGAACGTCACGCCGGCGGGGGCGGTGTCGACCAGGGTGACGCCGGTGGCGTCGGAGGGTCCGGCGTTGGCCACCGTGACCTGCCAGCGGACGTCCTCACCGGCCACGGGCGCCTCGAGCAGGCTCTTGTCGGCCGACAGGTCCGCGGAGGCGCCGACGGTGGAGGTGACGGTGGCCGGGGCGGGGGTCGGGTCGGGGTTGGCCGAGGTTGCGGCTGCGGTGTTGGTCAGCGCGGTCCCCGGCGCGGTGGCCGAGGGCACGGCCACGGTGACGGTGGCCGTCAGGGGGTCGGCTCCCACGGCGAGGGCCGACCAGGTGCAGACCACGGTGCCGCGGACGGGGGAGCAGTCGCCGCCGCCGGCGGCGGTGGCTGAGACGTAGGTGACCCCGGCGGGGAGCGTGTCGACCAGGCGCACGTCGCGGGTGGAGGAGGGGCCGGCGTTGGTCACCGACAGGGCGTAGGTGACCTGGCCGCCGGCGACCACCGCCCCGGAGGTGACGGTCTTGCTGACCCCGAGGTCGCTGCGCCCGCCCACCACGCTGGTCTGCTCGTCGGTGTCGTCGTCGGCGTCGGGGTCGGGCGTGGCCGTGCTCACCGAGGCGCTGTTGGTCAGGGTGCGTCCGGCCAGGTCGGCGCCCAGGTCCACCTCGAGCAGCACGGTGAGGATCTCGCCGGGGGCCATGGTGCCCAGCTCGCAGGTGACGGTCCGGCCGTCGGCGGAGCAGTCCCCGGCGCCGTCGGCGGTGCGGAGGCTGGTGCCCTCGGGCAGCTGGTCGGTGACCACCACGCGCCTCGCGTCGGAGGGGCCGTTGTTGGTCACGGTCAGCTGGTAGCGCTGGCCCTCACCCGCGGTCGGCTCGGTCAGGCTGGCCGCCTTGACCAGGCTGACGTCGGCGCTGGTGGCGACGGTGGTGCTGGCCTCGTCGGTGCGGTCGTCCGGGGTCTGGTCCGGGGTGGGCGAGGTGACCTCGGCGCGGTTGGCGAGCTCGGTGCCGTCGGTGAGCGAGCTGGCGACCAGGGCGCTGAAGCTGACCGTGGTGGAGGCGCCGGCCGGGAGGTCGGCCAGCGAGCAGCTGATGCTGGTGGAGGTGGAGGCCGAGCAGTCAGCGGCCCCGCCGTCCAGACCGGGCAGCACGGTGAGGCCCGCGGGCAGCGGGTCGGTGATCTCCAGGTCGACGGCGTCGGAGGGGCCGGCGTTGACCACGGTGAGGGTGTAGGGGGTGGAGGTGCCGGCGACGACGCTGTCGGAGCCGACGGCCTTGATCATCCGCAGGTCGGCGGACTGGACGACCGGGGCGCTCACCGAGGCCGAGGTGTCGCCGGGTTCGGGGTCGGTGGTGCCGGAGGTCAGGGAGGCGGTGTTGGTGAGGCTGCCGGTGGCGGCCGGGTCCACCAGGACCTGGACCATCACCGACGCCTGCGCGCCGGCGGCGAGCCGGTCCACGTCGCAGGTGACGCTCTGGCCGTCCACCGCGCAGGTCCCCAGGGTGGAGGAGACCGACTGCAGGAGCAGCCCGGCGGGGAGGTCGTCGGTGAGGACCAGGCCGACGGCGTCCGACGGGCCGTCGTTGTCCAGGGTCAGCTCGTACATCGCCGGCGCCCCGGCCACCAGCGTGTCGGGGGTGACGTCCTTGGCCAGGCCGACGTCGGCCCGGGTCACCACCTCCAGCTCGGAGGTGGACTCGTCGTTCGCGGGGTTGGGGTCGGTGGCGCTGGAGCCGATGAAGGCGCTGCCGGGGATGCTGCCTTCGGGGGTGCCGCTGGGCACCCGGGCCTGGAGCGGCACGGTGGTGTCCGCACCGGCGGCCAGGGTGCCGAGCGCGCAGCGCACCGTCTCCCCGATCACCTCGCAGGCGCCGCCGCTGGAGCCGGGGACGGGGACGAGCCCCGGCGGCACCTGCCCGGTGACGATGGTGTTGCGGGCCACCGAGGGCCCGGCGTTGGTGATCCGCAGCTGGTAGGTCGCCACCTCACCGGCGGCGACCGGACCGGCGGGCGGGGACAGCACCACGCCCAGGTCGGCCTGGGTGAGCACCGTGGTGCTCGAGGTGGAGCTGTTGTTGGACGCCGTGGGGTCGCCCGGGGTCTCCGCGGTCACCGAGGCGGTGTTGGAGCTGGCGCCCAGGGCGGTGCTGGCCACCGCGCCGGTGATCTCGACGGTGACGACCTCGTCGTCGTCGACCGAGGGCAGCGCGCAGCTGACGCGGCCGGCCGTGACGGTGCAGGGGCTGCCGTCGCTGGCGGTCGCGCCGGTGAAGGTGACCCCGGTCGGGGCGGTGTCGGTGACGACCACGCCCTGCGCGGTCGAGGGGCCGGTGTTGGTGACGCGCAGCGTGTAGGTGACCGGACGCCCGGCCACCAGCGGGGTGGGGGAGGTGGTCTTGGTCAGGGACAGGTCGGCGCTGGCACCGGTGGTGGAGGTGAAGGAGGCCTCGTTGTTGGCGGCGCTCGGGTCGGGGCTGGTGGCGCTGACGGTGGCGTCGTTGCTGATGCCACCGACGGGGAGGGACGGGTCGGTGTCGACGACCACGGTGCGGGTGACGGTCTGGCCCACGTCCAGGCTGCCGACCGGGCAGGTCACCTCCTGCCCGGACGCGGTGCAGTCCGCGCTGCTGCGGAAGGTGGTGCCGGCGGGCAGGACGTCGCTGATGGTGACGCCGGTGGCCCGCGACGGGCCGTTGTTGCCGACGGTGAGGGTGTAGGTGAGCGCCTCCCCGGCCACGACCGGGTTCGGGGTGGCGGTCTTGGTCAGGAAGACGTCGGCGCTGACGGTCACCTGCGCGGTGCCGGTGGCCGAGTCGTTGCCGGTGTTGCCCTGCGGGGTGGACGTGGTCACCGAGGCGGTGTTGGCCAGCGGGCCGGCCGCGCGGGCGGGGGAGACGTCGCCCACCAGCTGGACCGTGGCGCTGGCTCCCGGACCGATCCGGCCCAGCTCGCAGCGGAGGTTGCCGTCGGTGAGGGTGCAGGTGCCCTGGCTGGCGTTGGCCCCGGTGACGGTGTAGCCCGCCACGGCCGGGTCGGTGAGGACCACGCCGTTGGCGTCGCTGGGCCCGGAGTTGGTGACGACCACGGTGAAGCGGGCCCGCGAACCGGCGGCGACGGAGGCCGCCGACGGCGTCTTGGTCAGGCTCAGCTCGGCCCGCTGGGTGACCGACGTGGTGGCCGTGGCGGTGTTGTTGGCGGGGACCGGGTCGCTCGTGCTCGAGGAGGCGGTGGCGGTGTTCAGCACCGAGCCGGTGGGCGCTCCGGCGTCGAGGCGTCCCACCACGGTGACGGTGCGGGTGGCGCCGGGGGCGAGGTCGCCGAAGGTGCAGGTGACCTGGTTGTTGGCGTTGGTGCAGGTGCCCCCGTCGGAGGCGGTGGCGCGGACGAAGGTGGCGCCGTCGGGCAGCAGGTCGGTGAGGGAGGCGCCGAGGGCGGACGAGGGCCCGTTGTTGGTCAGGGTGGCGGTCCAGGTCACCTCCTCACCGGCGGACGCGTTGGTCGGGCCGCTGACGGTGGCGGCCACGTCGGCTGACCGCGTGACCGTGGTAGACACGGTGGTGCTGTTGTTCGCGGGCACGTCGTCGCCGGTGGTGGTCGTCACGGAGGCGCGGTTGACCAGGGTGCCGACGGCCGCGCCGGGGGCGACCTCGACCACCACCGGGATGGTGACGGTGGCGCCGGGGGCCAGGGTGCCGAGCTGGCAGGTGACGGTGCCGCCGCTCTGGCCGCAGGTGCCGGTGGAGGGGTCGGCCGAGACGAAGGTGGTGCCGGCCGGAAGGGTGTCGGTGACCACGGTGCTCGCGGCGGCGTTCGGGCCGTTGTTGGTGACGGTGAGGTTGTAGCTGACCCGGCCGCCGGCGTCCTGGGTGGGCGGGGTGGAGGTGCTGGTGATGCCGACGTCGGCGATCTGGCCCACGGGGGTGCTCACGGTGTTGCCGGTGAAGGTGTGGTCCTGGCCCAGCGTGACGGCGCGGTAGTCCAGCAGCGCGGTGTTGGCCAGCGTGGTGCCGGCGGCGGCGCGGTCCACGGTCACCCGGAAGCGGAACGTGCTGGTGGTCCCGGGGGCGATGGTGCCGCCGGCCGTGGCCGTGGCGCCGGTGCCCACCCGCACCCGGACGGTGCGGGCCGCGGCGTCGTACTCGGCCTGGTCGTCCCCGGCGGCGTCGGTCTTGGGGCCGGTGCCCGTGCCCGCGGTGACGACGAGGCTGCCCGGCACGTACGTGGCGCCGGCGGGGAGCGCGTCGCGCACCACCGAGCTGGCGGCGGCGTCGCCTCCGGTGTTGGAGAAGCTGACGGTGTACTCCAGGGTGTCACCGGCCTGGGCGGTGCTGCTGCCGCTGAGGTTGACCACCGACTTGGTCACCTCGGGGAAGCGCGGGGAGTAGAGGTCGATCGCGGTGGTGATGACACCGGGGTAGTAGAAGTCTCCGGTGGTGGTGGCCTGCAGGGTCGTCGAGGTCTGGTTGTTCGCGAGCAACCCGCTGGCGCTGCTCGTGCCCATGTCGACGCCGAGGTTGTTGAGGTGGCTGGGGTTGCGGGTGGTCACCGTGGAGCCCAGGTTCGTGATGCGGGAGGTGAAGTAGTTGTTCGCCGGGCGGGCGGCGTCGGAGAGGGTGGCGCCGTTGAAGCGCAGGGCGTCCCCGGTGCTGCCCTGGTCGCCCTCCCAGGCCACGAAGCCGACCGAGGCGTTGACCGTGCCGCTGGCCGGGGTGCGGAACCCCGAGACGGGGATGTCCACGGTGGAGTTGGCGGTGCTGGAGGTGGTGACGTCGGCGAAGCCCTGGAAGATCGTGAGGTTGCGCAGCGGCAGCGAGGGGTTGCGGTAGGCGACCACCAGCGACCAGCCGGCGTAGCGGTCCTGGCCGGTGGCGGCGCGGATGTTGCCCACCCAGTAGGTGCCCGAGCCGGCGGCCTGCACCTGGGAGGTGACGTCGACCGCGGCCTGGTAGACGCCGGCGTCGGTGGTGGTCAGGCCGGTGGGTGCGTACACCTGGTCCGCCGGTGCGGTGAGGGTCGTGTAGGCGGCCTGGCCGGGGGTGCGGAAGCCGACCTGGGCGATGTTGCCGTTGGCGGCGACCCCGCCGGTGCCGGCCTGCTGGCGGCCGCTCCAGACCAGGCGGGCGTGCAGGACCGTGGAACCGGCGGGCAGGGCCAGCTCGCTGGAGGTGGAGTTGGTGGTGGCGGCGACGTTGTCGGTGTCGAGGAAGGCCATGGTGTGGCCGTTGTTGGTGTTCAGCGCGGCGGTGGAGGCGGTGCCGTTGCGGGCGGCGGCGCACTCGATGCCACCGGTGGGGCAGCTCATCTGGGCGTTGCCCACGATGGTGATCGTGCCGTTCTCATTGCTCTGGTACACCGCGCTGAACGGGTTGCGGACCGCCGCCGGTGCGGGCGCGACGGGGGAGAGGACCAGAGCGAGGCTCGCGGTGAGCAGGGTGCACACCAGCAGCACGAGGGGACGACGCAGCGACACGGTGGTCCTTCAGCTCGCGGCGTCCCCTGAAACCCGTCTACGACGGTCGCCGGAGGGCAGGCTAGATTGCGGGCCGGTCGAGCGGCAAGATCTCCCGGCGTGTCGCTGGACGAGGGGCCGGCGGACGTGGTTATGGGGGTGCGGGGCGGGTCGTAGACTCCGCTGCGTGGCGGGGAGGATCAACGACGAGGACGTGGCGGAGGTCCGCAGCAGGGCCCGGATCGACGAGGTCGTCGGCTCCCACGTCGCCCTCCGCAACGCCGGCAGCGGCTCGCTCAAGGGGCTGTGCCCCTTCCACGACGAGAAGACGCCCAGCTTCCAGGTGACGCCGGCGCGGGGGTTCTACTACTGCTTCGGCTGCGGCGAGGGCGGTGACGTGATCACCTTCGTGCAGAAGGTGGACAACCTGTCCTTCGCCGAGGCGGTGCAGCAGCTCGCCGACCGGGTGGGGGTGCAGCTGCGCTGGACCGACGGCGACGGCCCCGGCCACGCCCCCGGCCTGCGGCTGCGGCTGCTGGCGGCGAACAAGGCCGCCGAGGAGTTCTACGCCGAGCAGCTGATGGGTCCCGAGGCTGTCGTCGGGCGGCGGTTCCTGTCCGAGCGGGGCTTCGACCGGGCCGCCGCCGAGCGCTTCGGGGTCGGCTACGCGCCCCGGGCCGGACGCGCGCTCGGCCAGCACCTCAAGGCGCGCGGGTTCACCGAGGCCGAGCTGGTGCGCGCCGGGCTGGTGCGCGAGCGCGGCGGCTTCGACTTCTTCCAGGGACGGCTGCTGTGGCCGATCCGCGACGCCGGGTCGCAGGTGCTGGGGTTCGGGGCGCGGCGGCTGCACGACGACGACCGGATGCCGGCCAAGTACCTCAACACCCCCGAGTCGCCGGTCTACAAGAAGTCCTCGGTGCTGTACGGGCTGGACCTGGCCCGGACTCAGATCGGCAAGAAGGGTCAGGCGGTGGTGGTCGAGGGCTACACCGACGTGATGGCCGCCCACCTGTCCGGGGTGGACACCGCGGTCGCCTCCTGCGGAACCGCCTTCGGCGACGACCACGCCCGGACGCTGCAGCGGCTGATGGGTCACTCCGACGCGTTCTCCGGCGAGGTCGTGTTCACCTTCGACGGCGACGCCGCCGGCCAGGCCGCGGCGCTGAAGGTGTTCAGCGGCGACCAGAACTTCATCTCCCAGACCTACGTGGCCGTCGAGCCGTCGGGGCTGGATCCCTGCGACCTGCGGCTGCAGCACGGCGAGGCCGCGGTCCGCGAGCTGGTGGCCCGGCGGGTGCCGCTGTACCGGTTCGTGATGGGGAACGTGCTGTCCCAGTACGACCTGGACCGTGCCGACGGCCGGTTGCGGGCGCTGCGGGCGGCGGCCCCCCTGGTGTCCAGCATCCGCGACACCTCGCTGGTGGCCGGCTACGCCCGCGAGCTGGCCGGGATGCTCGGCATGGACGTGGAGGAGGTGCGCGCCGAGCTGGCGCGGGCCCAGCGGCGCGGCGACCCGCGCGGTGGTGAGGTGCGCGGTGGCGACCGGCGGGCCCGGGGTGAGCAGGCCGAGCGCGAGCCGGAGCCGGATGCGGAGGCGCCGCGGACCCGCCCCCAGGGCACCCCGGTGCCGCTGGCGGACGACCCCCGGCTGGACGTGGAGCGCGAGACCTGCCAGCTCATCGTGCAGCGCCCCGACCTCTTCGACGCCACCCTCGGCGGCCTCGTGCCCGAGCACTTCACGCACCCCGCCTACGCCGGCCTGGTGCGGGCCATGCACACCGCGCTGGCCGCCGACGGCTCGGCCGACTGGGTCTCCGACGTGCGCGACGCCACCGAGGACCCGGTGGTGCAGCAGCTGGCGGTGGCGCTGGCGGTGGAGCCGCTGCGCCGCCCCGACCCCGACCAGTCCTACGCCGACGTCCACGTGGCCCGGATCCAGCTGCTGGCGGTCACCCGGCAGATCACCGACCTCAAGTCGCGGCTGCAGCGCACCAACCCGGTGGAGCAGACCACCCGCTACAACCAGATGTTCACGACGCTGCTCGGCCTGGAGGCCAGCCGCAAGGAGCTCCAGGTCCGCAGCATCGGCGCCCGGGACTGATCCCGTCGGGCGGGCGCCGCGAACTCACCACCAGCGGGGGGCAGCATCGCCCAGTCCGTGGCGTGGGAGTCGGCGATGCAGGGGCGCGGTTCACCCGAGCGGCATCGGCGCGCGCGGCTGTGCCGGCCGGCCGGGACGGACCTCACCCGGTGGGTGGACGAGCTCTGTCCGGAGGTCGGCTGGGCTCAGGCGGAGGTGCACCCGGTGGCGACGCGCTGTCGCTGGTGCCGTCGGGACCGCGGGTGAAGTGCAGCCCGTGGGGGCTGGCCCACAGGTACTTCCCGGGTGCGGTGCGTCGGTAGCGCCAGCCGTGCAAGGTCTTGAGCCGGTGGTGGCGTCGGCACAGCGGGGCGAGGTTGTCGGTGGCGGTCGGTCCGCCGGCGGCGAAGGGCACGATGTGGTCCGCGTCGGTCGACCACGCCGGCTCCCCGTCCGCCCGGTGGGTGCGTCGTGGGTGGGGGTGGGCGGGTCGGCTGCACCAGGGGAAGACGCAGGTCCGGTCGCGCAGGGCGATGTGCTCCCGGATCCGCTCGGGCACCTCGTACCCCGCCACGGTGACCGTCTCGTTGAGGTCGACGACCGGTCGGACGGTGATCCGGGTCCCGGGGCGTCCGCACCAGTCGCGGATCTGCCCGGCGGTGACCGGGGTGCCGGTGTTGCCCACCCACCCCGGGGCGGTGCCTGACGCGAGGGACTCCGCCGGCAGGTGGAGGTAGAGCGTCACGGGCACCCGCGGTCGGGGCGCCGGGGCAGCCTCAGCCGTCTGGCTGTCGGACGTCGTGGCGAGGTCGAGGGCGGGTTGGTGGCGGGCCAGCTCACCGACGGCCATCGAGCGGCGCACGTCCAACGAGGCCTGGCAGCCAGCGTCGGCGAGGGCGCGGGCGCCGTCGGTGACGGCGGCGTCGAGGTCGAGGGCGTCGGGCAGGTCAAGCCAACCGCTCACCTCGGCGAGGCCGGAGCTCGACCCGTCGCGGTCGTGGTGGATGTCGAACCGGCGGCCGTCGGCGGCGGCCAGGCGCTGCTGTTCGGCCTCGGCGGGCATGAACCGCAGGGTCGCGGCGGTGATGAGCCGGTCGAGCTGGGCGGGGCCGATCCGGCCGGCCACGGCGGCGACCTGGGCGTCGACGAACCGGGCCGCCTCGACGGTGAGGCTCATGGTCCGGGCGGCGACCCGGCGGGCCTGCCACGCCGCCACCCCACCGCGGTGGACGAGCGACCAGAGACGGGGGAGCCGGTGCCGCAGCTCGAGCGCCTGCCCGACCAGCGCGCTGCCGGCGTCGGTGGAGCAGCGCAGCGCTGCGGCGAGCTCGGCCACGCAGGCACCGTCCACGGCCGGGGTCCCGGGACCAGCCAGCGGCACCCCGGTGGGACGGCCCTGCCAGGTGGCCTCAGCGACGTCCTCGACCGGCGGGTGCAGATCCGCCCACTCCGCGGCACGGCGCAGGACGGCCGCGGCGGCGGCGTCCTCGGCGGCACGGTCGGCGCGCAGCTCGGCCAGCACGGTGGCGGCGTCCCTGCTGGTCGACATGCTCCGAATCTACGGCGCGGGACCGACAGTTTTCGCCACGGTGTTCGAATCTGTGGACAGCTTCTCGAGACGTAGTGGGACGCCCGGGCCTCAGACCTCGGGCCGGGCGGGCGGCAGCCGCAGCCGGATCATCGCCCCGCCGCCGGGCCGGCTGCCGACCTCCACCTCGCCACCGGCCCCGACGACCACCCGGTGCACGATGGACAGACCCAGACCGGTGGACCCGCCACCCGACACCCCTCGCTCCAGCGCCACCTCGGGAGAGGGGATGCCCGGCCCCTCGTCGGCGACGGTCAGCCGGACCAGGTCGTCCTCGGCCACCGCGCGCGAGAGGGCGACGTGCAGCCCGGTGCCCTCGGGGGTGTGGGAGAGGACGTTGTCGAGCAGCACGTCCAGCACGTCGGCCAGGTCCCGCTCGGCCAGCGGCACCCAGACAGAGGTGTGGGGCAGCGTCAGCTGGACCTGGCGGCCCTCCTCGTGGGCCAGCGCGGTCCAGAACTCCACCCGCTCGGCGACCACCTCGCGGGCGTCCACCACCCGGCTCGACCCGCTGCCCGGGTCGCGGGAGGTGGTGATCACCGCGTCGACCTCGTGGGCCAGGTTGGCCAGCAGGGTGGACAGCCGCTGACGCTCCTGCTCGTCGCCGACGCCCTCGACCCCGAGCTGCACCGCGGTCAGCGGGGTCCGCAGCCGGTGCGCCACCTCGGCGGCGCGCTCCCGCTCCGCGGCCAGCAGCTCCCGGATCCGCTCGGCCAGCGCGTTGAGGCCCTCGGCCACGTCCACCAGCTCCCGGGGTCCGCCCGGGACGGCACGGCGGTCGAGGTCGCCGCCGGCGAGCGCCCGTGAGACGACGGCCAGCTCGCGGACCGGGGCCAGGAACCAGCCACCCAGCCGCGCGAAGGCGAGCGTGGCCAGCCCGACGAGCGTCACCCCCAGGAGGCCGAGCACCAGGTAGGCGCGCAGCAGGCCGCGGTGCAGCCGCTCGTCGGGCACGGTCACCTGCAGCACCTCGGTGCCCGCGCCCGTGTAGAAGGGGGCCGCCAGCAGCCGGCCGCCGTCGGCCTCCAGCACCACCGTCTGCCCGCGCTCGCGGGCCGCCTGGACGGCCGACGAGGACGGGGTGCTCCCGCTGGCCAGGGCCGCCGAGCCCAGCACCACGGCGTCGTCGGGGGCGACGACGAGGGCCTGCACCCCGCCGACGGACTCCTCGCTGGCGCTGAGGCTGCGGCTGCGCCCGGCCGGGTCGGTGTCGTCGCCCAGCACGGTGACCAGGTTCTGCGCCTCCACGCTGACCCGCACCATCACCTGCTCCTCGCCGCGCTCCCGCAGCCCCACCCCGAGGGCGAGCAGCAGGGCCACCACCACGCTGGTGGTGGTCGCCGCGGACAGCAGGACGAGGCTGCGACGCACGTCAGTCGCTGCTGGTGGGGTCCACCAGACGGACCCCGACGCCCCGGGCGGTGAGCAGGTACCGGGGCTCGCCGGCGCTCTCGCCCAGCCGTCGGCGCAGCCAGGAGAGGTGGACGTCGACCGTCTTGTCGGTGCCCCCGTAGGGCTGGTTCCACACCTCGGTCGCCATCTCGCGCTTGGTGACCACCTCGCCCGCCCGGCTGGCCAGCAGGCTGAGCAGGTCGAACAGCTTGGGGGTGAGCTCCACGACCCGGCCGTCCAGGGTGGCCTCGCGCCGGCGGCGGTCGACCACCAGCCCGCCGACGGTGATCGGGGCCTCCCGGGTCCCGGTGGCCACCCGGCGCAGCACGGCGCGGATCCGGGCGTCGAGCTGGGTGCTGCTGAACGGCTTGCTGACGTAGTCGTCGGCGCCGGCGTCCAGGGCCTGCACCAGCGGCCCCTCGCCGTCGCGGGCGGTGATCACGACGACCGGGGTCTGGCTGACCGCGCGGAGCATCCGCAGCACCTCCAGCCCGTCTACGTCGGGCAGCCCCAGGTCGAGCACCACCATGTCGGGCCGCTCGTCGATGCACTGCTGCAGCCCCGGGATGCCGGCGGAGGCGGTCGATACGGCGTAGCCGCGCTCACCCAGGGCGCGCACCAGGTTGGTGCGGATCCCGGGGTCGTCCTCGATCAGCAGCACGTGCGGCATGGCTCGAACACTACTGTCGCGACCGTGCCCCGGCGGGCTCCGAGAGGGCCTCTCACCGCCGGCGGTGCGAGTCCTATCGGGCCCTTAGGGCTCCGTTATGGCTGCCCGGCCGCGGCCTGGAGTTCACTGGGGGCATGACCTCCCCGACCCCCCGTCGCCGCCTCGGCGGGCGCCAGCTCGCCCTGGGCCTGTCCTGGATCGCCTTCACCGCCGTGGCCGCCGTGGTGGGCGTGGGCGCGGTGCAGCTGGCCGGCGACTCGGCGGTCCGGTCCTCTGCGGAGCTGCTGCCCGACAGCGGGCTGCCCGCCGGTCCGCCGCCGGCACCCGCCGGGTCGCCGTCCGCCTCGTCCTCGGCGTCGCCCTCGCCGTCCCCGTCATCGTCCGCGCCACCTCCGCCGTCCCCGACCCCGGAGCCCGCTCCGTCCTCGCCGACGCCCTCCGCCGCGCCCTCGTCGGAGGAGGGGCGCGAGCCGGCTGGCGACGCGTCCCGGCGCCCCAGCCCGAGCGAGCCGGCCGGGACGTCGCGCACCTTCCGATCCGCGGGTGGGTCCATCACGGTGGAGTGCTCCCGAGGCGTGCCCTCGTTGCGCACCCACGCGCCGGCCGGCGGCTACCAGGTGGGGCAGGTCGAGCGCGACGACGACGAGCTGAGCGTGGAGTTCGTCGCCGGCGCCCGGACGGCGACGATCGAGGCCAGCTGCTCCGCCGACGGCCGCCCCGTGGCGACGACCGCGGTCGAGGTCGACGACGACGACAGCGGCGACGACGACGGCTGAGCCCGGGCGACCGTCGCCCGGGCACGCGAGCCGGGTCACGCCGGCGTCGGCGCCTCCTCCCGCGCCGCGGCCAGCAGCGCCGGGCCCAGGTGGCGCCAGCGTGGGCGCCACACGTACAGCCCGGCCAGCCGGAGCAGGGTCAGCCGCTGGTGCAGCCGCAGCGACTCCTCGCCGCTGCCGCCGGTGACGGCTCCCAGGGCCGCGGCCGCCGTCGCCGCCCGGTCCGGGCGCAGCAGACCCTGCAGCACGCGCAGCCGCAGGTGGGCCAGCAGGTTGCCCGGGTCCAGGGCCGGGTCGCCGGCGACGGCCGTGTCGCAGTCCAGCAGCCCGAGCCTGGGCGCCCGGCCCGCCTCGGCGTCGACCAGCACCTGCTGGTCGTGCAGGTCGCGGTGCAGCGGGACCACCCGGTCCGGTGCGCCGAGGCGGTGCAGACGACCGGCCACCTGCTCGACCAGCTCCACCGCACCCGCGTCCAGCAGCCCGGCGGCCACCGCCGGCTCCACCAGCCGGCGCGTCGCCGACTCCTCCTGCTGCGAGCTCCACGTCGCCGACCCGGGGTCGCCCGCCTGCAACGCGGCCAGCAGCTCCGCCGTCGCCCGCCAGGCCGCCAGCACGACGGCGTCGTCGGCGCGGCGCCCGAGCTCCAGCAGGCTCATCCCCGCCAGCGGCTCCAGCACCACCACGGATCCCGCCTCGACCGTGCGCACCCGCGCCACCTCGACGGTGCGCAGCCGCGTCGGGGCGGCGAGGCCCGCCAGCGCCGCGGCCGCCGCCTCCAGCCCGCCGACCACCGCCGGCACCGACCGCGCCCGCACGTGCTTGGCGTAGCTGCCGTCGGGCCGGGCCACCACCGCACGCCGGCCGACGCGGTGCCCGAGCAGCCGCCCGCCGGCGACGAGGTCGTCGGCCAGCCGGGGGAGCCGGGGGTCGTCGCCGCCGGGGTGCAGCACCGCGGTGCCTCCGTCGGCCGGCACCGTCAGCCCTGCCGGGGACGCCGGCACGTCGACCCCGTGCGGCACCCAGCGGCCGCCGGTCAGCTGCCCGTGCTCCTCGTCCACCACCTCCACCAGCACGGTCCGGTCCGGGCGGGGCCAGGCCCGCTCCACCCGCCACCGCGCCGCTGCGGAGGTCAGCACGTCCGGCGGCGCCAGCCGGGCGGCCGCGCCGGGAGGCGCGGTGCTCACCGTGCCGCCAGCTCGAGGGCGCGCCGGAGCCGCCGCCGGGTCTCCTGGGGCCAGTGCGGGTGTCGGTGGCGGAACGGTTCCACCGCCCGCTGCAGCACGGCGACCGCGGTCAGCAGACCCAGCGCGGACAGGTCGCCCACCGGGGCGCCACCGGCCTCCAGACCGGCCGCCAGCGGCTCGGCCCGGTCCAGGTCGCCGCCGTCGGCGGCGGTCCAGCTGGCCAGGTCGGTGAGCGGGTCGTCGGGCCGGCTGCGGTCCAGGTCGAGCAGCACCGCCCCGCCCGAGGTGAAGAGCACCTGGTCGGCGTGCAGGTCGCCGTGCACCCGCACCGGCCGGGTGGTGGGGCGGGTCAGCGACCCGGCCGCGGCGCCCACCGCCCGCCGCACCCGGTCCAGCAGCGCCCCGTCGTCGGGCAGCAGCCGGGTCAGCGCGCGCAGCGCCTGGTCGGCCCGGCGCAGCGGCGCCTCGCGCCGGTCGAGCACCGCGTCGGCGTCGACGGGCGCCGTGTGCAGCGGAGCCAGCGCGCGTCCCAGCTGCTCCACGTCGGCGGCGTAGGCCGAGACCGTCCACGAGCAGGGCCGGCCCTCCACCCACCGGGTGGCCACCAGACCGTGGCGGACGTCCGTGCCTGCCAGCGGGCTCACCGGGACCCCGGCGGCGTGGGCCCGTCGAAGCGCCGCGGTCACCGGGCCGACGGCGTCGGCCGTCAGCGCCTTCACCGCGGCGCGGGGGGTGCCCGTGGCGTCGTCGAGACGGCCCACCCAGCGCCGCCCCGGCCGGTACCGCAGCGGCACCGTCGGCCACCCCGGCTCGCCCTCGGGGTGCAGCCGCCAGCCCCGCGTCCGGGCCCGCTGCACCTGCAGCCGGCGCTCGGCCTCGGCCGGGGCCAGCACCAGCTGCAGCCCGGGCAGCTCGACCGCCGGCCAGCGGTCGTGGCGGCGCAGCCGGGACGGGCCCCGCCGCGACGACCAGGCCCGCAGCAGCGCCGGCTCGGCGCCGTCGGGGGTGAGCAGCTGGGCCGAGGCCATCAGGCTCGTGCCCGGCTTGTAGCGCAGGTAGTCCACGGTCACGGCCCGGGCGGGGACCCCGGCCGCCGCGAGCGCCGGCAGCAGCGTCTCGCCGAGCCGGTCGGGGTCCAGCACCACGGCCAGCGCCGGCAGCTGCGGGTCCGACCCCGCCAGCCGCCGGTCGGCGGCGCGGGTCGTCCCGGCTGCGGCGCTGGTCTCGAGCAGGCGGTCAGCGCACACCGGCCCGGCTCCTCCCCGCCGCGGTGCCGACGGCGGCCGGCAGCGGCCCCTCGTGCTGCACCACCGTGCCGTCGGCGACCACCACGGTGGTGTCCACCTCGGCGACGGCGTGGGCGTCGTGCGAGATCACCACCACCGTCCGGCCGACGGTGAGCCGGTCGAGGGCGGCGCGGACCCCGGCCTCCGTGCTGGCGTCCAGGCCCGTGGTGGCCTCGTCCAGCACGACCACGGGGCTGTCGCGCAGCAGGGCGCGGGCGATGGCCACCCGCTGCCGCTGCCCGCCGGAGAGGGTGGCGCCCCGCTCGCCGAGCTCGGTGGCGTAGCCCTGCGGCAGCTGCTGGGCCACCTCCTCCACGCCGGCCTCCCGGGCGGCCCGGAGGACCTCGGCGTCGCTCGCGTCGGGACGCCCGGCCCGGATGTTCTCCAGCAGCGACATCCGGAACAGCACCGTGTCCTGCGGGACGACGCTCACCTGGGTCCGCAGCCAGGCCAGGTCGAGCTCGCGCAGGTCGTGGCCGTCGAGCAGCACCCGGCCGCCGGCCGGGTCCTGCAGCCGGCTCAGCAGGCTGACCAGGGTGGACTTGCCCGCTCCGGACCGTCCCACCAGACCCACCCGGCTGCCGGCGGGCAGGTGCAGGTCCACGTCGCGGAGCACGGTGCGCCGGCCGTCCCAGGACACCGACACCCCCTCCATCCGGATCTCGCCCCGGACCCCGTCCAGCCGCCGTGCCCCCGTGCGGCTGACCACGTCGGGCCGGGTCTCGGTGAGCTCGACGATCCGCTCCCCGGAGGCGGCCGCCTTGGCGATCCGGCCGGTGTACTTGGCGGTGTCCCGCAGCGGCTTGAAGGCGCTCTTGAGGTAGGACAGCACCACCACCAGGTCGCCGGGCTCCATCGCGCCGGCGATCAGCCGGGAGCCGCCGGCCACCAGCACCACGGCGGTGGCCAGGCCGATCAGCACGTCGGTGCGCCGCTCGAGGGCGGCGGCCATCCGGCTGGCCCGCACGCCGTCGCGCAGGTCGCCCTCGCCGGCCGCGGCGAACCGCTGCCCGAGCAGGCGCTCCAGCCCGAACACCTTCACGACGTGGATCGCGCCGAGGGTCTCCCCGGCGGTTCCGGCCAGGTCGCCCTCGCGCCGGCGCTGCAGCCGGGCGGCGCCGGTGATCCGCTGCGAGGAGCGACGGCTGGTGACCAGGAAGACCGGCAGGGTGGCCAGCAGCACCAGACCCAGCAGCGGGTCCAGCACCATCATGACCACAGCCATCCCGACCAGCGTCACGGTGTTGGCCAGCAGCGGCAGCGCGGCCGTGGTCGCGACGTCGCGGACCTTGCCGACGTCGCCGACCAGCCGGTTCACCAGGTCGCCGGTGCGGGAGGAGTGGTGGAAGCCCATGCCGAGCCCGAGCACGTGGCTGAAGACGTCGGAGCGGACGGCGGTCATCGCGCGGGTGCCCACGCTGGTGAGGGCGACCGCGGCCAGGTAGGCGAACAGCGCGCGGCCGGCGGCGAAGACGAGCACCGCCAGCCCGCACCACAGCACCAGCTCGACCAGCTCCTCGGTGCTGCGGTCGCGGGCGGCGACGGCGTTGATGACCCAGGCCAGCGGCCACGGCTCGACCAGCCGGAAGCCGACGTCGGCGAGCAGCGCCAGCGTCGCCAGCACCAGCCGGCCCCGGTAGGGCCGCAGGTAGGGCCGCAGGAAGCGGGCGGTGCGGCGGACCTGGCCGCCACCGGGCGCGGCGGCGGGAGCTCCGGACGCGCTCACCGGGCTGCTCCGAGCGGCAGCGCCTGCTGCAGCCGGGACCAGACGCCGTCCCAGCTGTGCCGCTCGACGGCGAGCTGGCGTCCGCGGACACCCCACGCCGCCGCCTGCCGCCGGGCCAGCTCGCAGCCGCGGACCAGGGCGTCGACGTCGCCGGGTGCCGTGAGGCAGCCGGCCGGGCGTCCGCCGGGGGTCAGCAGCTCGCGCAGCTGGCCCACGTCGGAGGCGACCACCGGCAGCCCGGCGGCCAGGTACTCGAAGACCTTGAGCGGGGAGAAGTAGTCCTGGCCGGGGTCGTCGTAGGGCGCCACCGCCACGTCCATCCGTCCCAGGCTGGCCACCACCTCCTCGTGCGGCAGGGCACCGGTGAGCTCGACCCGCGGCTCCAGCCCGAGCTCGGCCACGCGCTGGCGGACGGCCGGCAGCTGCGGTCCGTCGCCCACCATCAGCAGCCGGACGCCTGCGTCGCGGCGGGCCAGCACGGCGAAGGCCTCCACCAGCGTGCCGGTGCCGTGCCAGGGCCGGAAGGTGCCGGTGAAGCCGAGGGTCCACCCCGGACCCGCACGGCGCACCACCGGACGGATCCGGTGGACGTCCACGCCGTTGGGCACGGTGAGCACGGCCTGCGGAGCCGCGCCGCTGCGCCGGCACCAGTCGGCCACCGGGTCCGAGACCGCGCTCACCACGTCCGCGCCGGCCAGCGCCGCCCGGGTGACGGCCTCGGCCTGCTCGCGCTGGACCAGGCCGCGGTGCCGGGCCGCCTCCTCGGGCAGCGGCGCGTTGACCTCCAGCACGGAGGGGGGTCCGTCGGGGCCGCGGTCCGCCGCCCCGGCCGACCACAGCGCGTACCGCTCGTGCACGAGGTCCCAGGGGCCGTCGGCCACCACCCGCTGCTGCAGCTGGCGGACCCGGTCGCGGATCGCGAGCTCCCGCTCCAGCCCGGCGGCGGTGCGGGGCAGCGGCAGCTCGGTGACGGCCACGTCGGCCAGGTCGGGCGGTGCCTCGCCGCCACGGCGCAGGCAGTACAGCACCACTTCGTGGCCGTGCCGGCGCATGGTGCGCACCAGCTCGCGGACGTGCACCGACGAGCCTTTGGTGCCGAAGACCGGGACACCGGGGTCGGGGCAGACGTAGGCGATCCTCACCGGGCACCTCCGACCGGCGCCGGGACGGTGAGCCGGGCCACCTCCGCGGCCTGGCGGCGGACGTCGAAGCCCTCCTCGACCCGCTGCCGGGCCCGGACGGCCAGGCTCCGGCGCAGCAGCGGCTGCTCCAGCAGCCGGCGCAGCGCGGCGGCCAGCGCCACGGCGTCGTCCGGCTCGACCAGCAGACCGGTGACCTCGTCCTGCACCGCCTCCGGGATCCCGGTGACGGGGGTGGCCACGCAGGGGGTGCCGAGGGCCATCGCCTCCAGCAGCACCGTGGGCAGGCCGTCGCGGTTGCCGTCCGAGCCGACCCGGCAGGGCGCGGCGAAGACGGCCGCGCCGGCCACCAGCCGCCTGACCTCGTGCTGGGGCATCGGCCCGAGCAGCTGCACCCCGACCAGTCCGAGCCGCTGCCGCTGCTCGGCCAGCGCCGGCGCCAGCGGACCGGCGCCGACCAGGGTCAGCGGCGCCTGCACCCCCTCGGCGCGCAGCAGGGCGACGGCGTCCAGCAGGGTGTCGAAGCCCTTCTTCTCCACCAGCCGACCGACGGCGACCACGCCGGCCGGCCGTCCGGCCGGGTCGCTGTAGCCGAAGGACTCCAGGTCGATCCCGTTGTGCACCCGGTGCAGCCGGGTCGCGGCCTCGGGGAAGCGGTCGCGGAGGTGGTGGTGGTTGTGGTCGGAGATGGTGACCACGGCGGCGGCGTCGGCCAGCTTGCGCGCCAGGTCGTCGTCGGCCACCTCCTCGTGGAAGATGTCCTTGGCGTGCGCGGTGAAGGTGAACGGCACCCCGGTGAGCAGGGACGCCAGCCGGGCCACCGAGGTCGACACCGAGGCGAAGTGGGCGTGCAGCGAGGTGATGCCGCGGCGCCGGACCTCCCGCGCCAGGGCCAGCGCCTGGGTGGCGACGCCGGCCTCCTCGCCGAGCAGCGCCTGGACACCGGGGTGGTGGGGGCCCATCAGCCCGTCGGCCAGGGCGCCGCGGACGGCCTCCCACACCTCGCCGGCGCTGCGGCCGACCGGCAGGTAGGTGACGGGGGCGCGCAGCCGGGACAGCTCGGCGTGGAAGTGCCCGTCGACGGGGAGCCGGAGGGAGAACACCTCCAGCTGCTCGCCGTCGGCCTCGCGGGCCAGCATCTCGTGCAGCACGAAGGTCTCGGAGAAGCGCGGGTACATCTTCAGCACGTAGCCGGTGCGGGGGACCGCCGGCGTCGGGGCCACGGAGGTGGCCGGCAGCAGCGCCTCTGGCGCGGTGGTGGTGTCAGACAGCACGGACGGTCCTCCCGGTCGCGGTGCGGAGCAGGTCGTCGGCGAGCTCGCCGACCCGGGCCAGGCCGTCGGTGGCGAGACCGGGGGCGGAGGTGGCCGGGCGGGTCACGGCGTCCGCCATCCAGCGGGTGAGGGCGGCGGGGGTGGCCTCGGCGGGGTGGAGCAGGTCCAGTGCGCCGTGGCGGCTGAAGGCCTCGGCCCTGACCAGCTGCTCCAGCCGCGGCTCGACCCGCGGCACGACCAGCGCCGGACGGGCGGTGGCGAGCACCTCGCAGACGGAGTTGTAGCCACCCATGGTGATGGTGGCGGCGGCCCCGGCCACCAGGGCGCGGGTGTCGGTCCGCAGGCCGTGGACCTCGACGCCGGGGGCGGCGGCGGCGCGGAGGCCGGTCAGGACGTCCGCGGGCAGGTCCGGGCCGCCCACCAGCACCAGCCGGTGGCCGGCCGGGGCCTGGGCGCGGACGAGCGCGCCCAGCAGGGCGCCGCCGTCACCGCCCGCGCCGACGGCGGCCAGCAGGTAGGGCGTCCCGGCGGCCGGCGCCGGCAGCGGGGGGACCAGGTAGCCCGTCTGGTGCCAGGGCAGCCGGGGCACGCGTGTGCCGTGCAGCACCCGGGTCAGGTCGTGGACCCGCTCGTCCCCGTAGACCCAGACCTGGTCGTACCAGCGGTCGAGGGCCTCGTCGTGGCCGGCGGCCTGCCACTCGGCGCGGGCGCGGGACGGCTCGTCGAGCACGTCGCGCAGCCCGAGCACCGTGCGGGTGCCGGTGGCGCGCAGCGCCGTCAGGGTGCGGACGAGCTCGCCGTTGAGACCGGTCGGGTGCTTGTCCACCACGAGCAGGTCGGGGCGGAAGGCGGTCAGCAGGCCGTGCAGGGCCTCGCCGCGCACCCGGGCCACGTCCTGCGGGGGCATCGACCAGAACCGGGCGCCGTAGCCGTCGGAGGTCTTGGTCATCGCGGGCAGCACGACGACGTCGCAGCCCTCGGGGCGTCCCAGCAGCGGGGCGCTCGGGCAGCCGGTCACCAGCAGCACGTCGGTGCCGCTGCCACCCAGCGCCCCGGCCAGGGCCAGGTTGCGGCGGGTGTGGCCGAGGCCGACCGCGTCGTGGGAGTAGAGCGCGACCCGGCGTCGGGCGGGGGGCCGGGGGAGCCGGGTCACCGAGGAGCTGGAGGACATGTCAGCAACCCTGGCGGCAGCCGGGTTAACGCAGGGATAACGAGCGGCAAGGCCTGCGGGCAGGGGTGTGACGTGGACCATGGGTCGTCCGAGGGAGACCATGAGCCGTCCCCCAGAACCGGTGTTGTCCGTGCCGGTCGCGGTCGCTGCCTGTGGACGGCCGCTCCGCGGGCCCGGGCGTGACGAGGGTGGGGACATGGCACCGACGACGCGACCCAGGACCGACGAACCGCTGCTCGACGCCGCCGAGGAGGTGGCGCTGGCCCGCGCGATGGAGGCCGGGGTGCTGGCCGCCGAGGCGTTGCGCACCACCCGCGGCCCCGGCGGGGAGCCGGTGCCCGAGGCCTGCCGTGCCGACCTGGTGCGGCTGCGCGAGGAGGGGGAGCGGGCCCGCCGGCGGTTCCTGCTGGCCAACGTCCGGCTGGTGGCCTCCGAGGTCCGGCAGGCGGCGGCCCGGACGTCGCTGGGCGAGGACGACCTCTTCCAGGAGGGCGTGCTGGCGCTGGCCGAGTGCCTGCTGCGGTGGGACCACGCCCGGGGGACCCGGTTCGTGGCCTACGCGCTGCCCTGGGTGCGCAACCGGGTGCGGGCGGCGGGCGCGGCCCGGATCGGGGAGCTGGAGAGCCCGGGCCGCGTCGGCCAGGTCCGGCTGGTGCGCCAGGAGCACCTGCGGCTGACCCAGCAGCTGCGCCGCGAGCCCACCCGGGTCGAGCTGGCCCAGCGGCTGGAGCGCAGCCCCCGCTGGGTGGCCGAGGCGCTGCGCGCCGGCAGGTCGGCCTCGCTGGACGACCCCTCCGGTCGGGAGCTGCAGCTGGTGGACCCGACGGCGGAGCGCTCGTTGGCCGAGGTGCTGGAGCAGCGGTGGCCGGCCGCGGACGAGCTGCGCCGGCTGCCCGAGCCCGCCGCCACGGTGGTCAGGGCCCGGTACGGCTTCCTGGGCGAGCCGATGAGCTGGGTGGCGGTGGCCGCGCTGGTGGGGCTGACCGTGCGGCAGGTTCAGCGGCTGGAGCGCGAGGCCCTGGAGCGGCTGCGGGAGGTGTGCCCGGCGGCGCTGCGGCCGGCCGCGTGAGGACGACGAAGGCCGCTGAGGTGGAGTCGCCTCCTGCTCAGCGGCCTGCTGGCTCCCCCGACTGGACTCGAACCAGTAACCCTTCGATTAACAGTCGAATGCTCTGCCAATTGAGCTACAGGGGATCGCTCGCGCGGTTGCCAACCCTAGCAGCCTCACGCGGGAAAGTCGTACTCGGCCCGCAGGGCCCGCATCGCGCGCTCGACGGCCTCGCGCACCCCGGGCGTCCGCCAGGTGGTGCCCCGGACCAGGGTGGTGTGCCAGGCCAGCCCCGCGCCAGGGTCGTCGAGGCGGCGGCGGGCGCTGAGGGTGAACTGGGCGCCGGTGGCGTCGTCGGTGACCTCGCGGCGGACGACGATGGTGGCCTCCACCCGCTCGCGGAACACCTCGGGCAGCCGGCCGGGCTCCCGCAGCCGCATCCGGCCGCGGCGCCCGTCCACCAGCACCCAGGAGAGCTCGGAGTCCGGTGCGCTCCAGCCGCCGCTCTCGACCTCGTGCCAGCCGACCAGCCACCAGCCGTCGACGCGGCGGACGGCGAGCGTGGCGGGGAGGGCGGCGACCACGCCGGTGTCGCCCTCGGCCCAGGCCAGCACCCGGGGCCGGCCCGGCAGCAGCTCGGCCAGCTCCGCGGCCAGCTCGGCCGGCAGCGCCGGGCGCCGCCAGGGCAGCCGCAGCCCGCTCACCGCGAGGCGGCCGGCCGGCCGGGCATCAGCCGGTCACCTTCTGGTCGAGGTCGCTGAGGAAGGTGTCGGCCCAGCGGGTGATGTCGTTGTCGAAGACCTGCTTGCGCAGCGCCCGGAGCCGGCGGGCCTTGTTGGTGGGGGCGTCGCGGCAGGCCAGCTCGAGGGTCGCCTTGATGTCGTTGATGTCGTAGGGGTTGATCTTGTAGGCCTGCTTGAGCTCGTAGGCGGCGCCGGCGAACTCGCTGAGCACCAGCGCCCCCTCGTCGCCCTCGTGGCAGGCCACGTACTCCTTCGCCACCAGGTTCATCCCGTCGCGCAGCGGGGTCACCACCATGACGTCCGCGGTCGAGTACAGCGCGGCCATCTCCTCGCGCGGGAAGGAGCTGTGCAGGTAGACCACCGGCGGGCGTCCGATCCGGCCGACCTCGCCGTTGATCCGCCCGACCAGCATGTCGATCTCGTCGCGCAGGTGGCGGTACTGGTCGACCCGCTCCCGCGACGGGGTGGCCACCTGGACGAAGACGACCTTGTCGGGGTCCAGCCGGCCCTCGGCCACCAGCTCGCCGTAGGCCCGCAGCCGCTGCTTGATCCCCTTGGTGTAGTCGAGCCGGTCCACGCCGAGGAACATCACCTCCGGGTCGCCCAGGTCGCGGCGGATCTCGCGGGCCCGCTCGCGGACCGGGGCGCTGCGGGCCAGCTCGCGGAAGCCGCGGGAGTCGATGGAGATGGGGTAGGCCTTGGCCCGGGCGACGTGGCCGTCGGGCAGGGTCACCAGGTCGCGGCGGACCTCGGCCGAGACCCGCTGGCGGACCAGCCGGGTGAAGTTCTGCACCGCCCCGGGCAGCTGGAAGCCGATGAGGTCCGAGCCCAGCAGGCCCTCGGTGATCTCGCGGCGCCAGGGCAGCTGCTGGAACAGCTCGACCGGCGGGAACGGGATGTGGAGGAAGAAGCCGATCCGCAGGTCCGGCCGCATGGTGCGCAGCATCTGCGGCACCAGCTGCAGCTGGTAGTCCTGCACCCAGACGGTGGCGCCCTCGTCGGAGACCGCGGCGGCGCGCTCGGCGAAGCGGCGGTTGACCCGGACGTAGGCGTCCCACCACTCGCGGTGGAACTCCGGCGGCGCCACCACGTCGTGGTAGAGCGGCCACAGCGTCGCGTTGGAGAAGCCCTCGTAGTACTCCGCGACCTCCTGGCTGGACAGCGGCACCGGGACGATGGTGATGCCGTCCTCCTCGAAGGGGTCGAGGACCTCGTCCGGGGCGCCGTGCCAGCCGACCCAGGCGCCCTCGTTCTTGCGCATCACCGGCTCCAGCGCGGTCACCAGGCCGCCGGGGGAGGTCCGCCAGTCCACGGTGCCGTCGGGGTGCTGCACGCGGTCGACCGGCAGCCGGTTGGCGACCACGACGAAGGAGGCGCTGACGTCGGCGGGCGCGGTGCCCGAGCCGGCCGCGGCGTCGGAGGTGGACGTGGTCTGGGCCTTCTTCGGTGCAGCCATGATGCCCCGACCTTACCGGCCCGGACCGCGGTTGGCGGGCCCGGTCCCGCCCTGACAGGCTGAGCCCATGACCGAGACGAGCGCGGCCGAGCTGGCCCGCACCGACGAGGGCCGGGCCTGCCTGGAGGCCCTGCTGGCCGACCCGGCGACCGCCCTCGTGGCCTTCGACTTCGACGGCACGCTGTCCCCGATCGTGGCCGACCCGGCCAGCGCGGTGGCCGACCCCGAGGCGGTCGCGGCGCTGGGACGGCTGGGCCACCTCGTCGGCACGGTGGCCGTCATCACCGGACGCCCCGCGCGGACGGCGGTCGAGCTCGGCGGTCTGGACCGGGTCGCCGGGCTGGAGGGCATGGTGGTGCTCGGCCAGTACGGCATCGAGCGCTGGGACGCCGAGACCGGCGAGTTCCGCATCCCGCCGCCGCCGGCCGAGATCGACGACGTCGAGGCGGCGCTGCCCGCGCTGCTGGCCGAGCTGGGGCTGACCGGCGTCCAGCTGGAGCACAAGCAGCGCGCGATCGGGCTCCACACCCGCCGGTGCGCCGACCCGGCGGGGGCCTTCCGCACGCTGGCCGAGCCGGTGCGCCAGCTCGCCGAGCAGCACGGCCTGGGCGTCGAGCCCGGCCGCAACGTGCTCGAGATCCGCCCGCCGGGGGTCGACAAGGGCGACGCCCTGCGCGCCCTGGTCGAGGAGCGCGGCAGCCGCAGCGTCGTCTTCGGAGGCGACGACCTGGGCGACCTGCCCGCCTTCCACACCGCGCGGGCGCTGCGCGAGGAGGGCCTCACCTCGCTGCTGGTGGTCTCCGCCTCGGCCGAGGAGGACGCGCTGGTGCAGCTGGCCGACGTGGTGGTCGACGGTCCTCCCGGGGTCGCCGGCTGGTGCTCCGCGGTGGCCGACCTGCTGGAGGGACGCCCCGCCTAGACTGGTCCCCGACGGAGCCCCCGCGGGCCGGTACAGTGTCGGCGATCCGACGCCGGGGCGATAGCTCAGCCGGTCAGAGCAGGGGACTCATAATCCCTGGGTCGCGGGTTCGAGCCCCGCTCGCCCCACCGAGGTCAGGAGCCGCCGTGCCCGAGCCCCACCGCCAGGACGGCTTCTCGACCTCCTCCCGGATCGACCACCACCGACGGCACACGGCCCTGCACGAGCAGCGCCGCGTCGCCGGCTGAGCCGACCCGGACCCGGCAGGACGACCCCCGTGCTCGCCCGCTTCGACGACCTCGTCGCCGGCACCGCCCTCGTCTTCCCGCGGGCCTCCCGGCTGCTGCGGGCCGACCGCGCCGACCAGGTGCTGCCGCTGCTGGCCGAGCTCGAGCGGGCCACCGGGTCCGGGCACTGGGCCGTCGGCTACCTGGGCTACGAGGCGGCAGCCGGGCTGGACCCGCAGCTGGCCGTCCACCCGGGCCCCGCCGACCCGGAGCTGCCGCTGGCCTGGTTCGCCCTCACCGAGGCACCGCTGCGCGAGCCGGCGCTGGCCTCCGTGCCGCCCGGCCGCTGGCAGGCGGAGGAGTGGCGGCTGGACTGGGGCCCGGACGAGCACGCCTCCCGGGTGGCGGCGGTCCGCCGGGCGATCGCCGCCGGCGACACCTACCAGGTCAACCTCACCACCAGCGCCCGCAGCCGGGTCGAGGGCGACCTGCTGGCCTTCTACGCCGACCTGGCCCGCCGCCAGCGGGGCGCCCACCACGCCTACCTCGACCTGGGCGGGTGCGTGGTGGCCAGCGCCAGTCCCGAGCGGTTCCTGCGCTGGCAGGGGAGCACGCTGCTGAGCAGCCCGATGAAGGGCACCGCCGCCCGGCACCCCGACCCCGGACGGGACGAGGCCGCCCGGCTGGCCCTGCTGGCCAGCACCAAGGACCGGGCCGAGAACCTGATGATCGTCGACATGGTCCGCAACGACCTCTCCCGGGTGGCGGAGCCCGGCACCGTGGCGGTCCCGGCGCTGTTCCGGCCCGAGCGCTACGAGTCGGTGTGGCAGCTCACCTCCGACGTCACCGGCCGGCTCCCGGCGGGGACCGGGCTGACCGACGTGCTGGCCGCGCTGTTCCCCTGCGCCTCCATCACCGGGGCGCCGCGGCGCTCCACCATGGCCCTCGTCCGCGACCTGGAGGACGGCCCGCGAGGTGTCTACACCGGCGCGATCGGCGTGCTGGCCCCGCCGGACGCCCCGGTGCGGGCGGACCTCAGCGTGGCCATCCGCACCGTGGTGGTGGAGCGGGGCGGCGGCACCGCCCGCTACGGGGTCGGCAGCGGCATCACCTGGTCGTCGGAGCCGGCGGCGGAGTACGCCGAGCTGGTGGCCAAGACCCGGGTGCTGGCCACCGGCCCGTCCCGGTCCCGTCGGCCGGCCGCGGCGGCTGCCGCCAGCGCGCCGCTGCAGCTGCTGGAGACCCTCGGCCTGCGCCCGGTGGACGGCGACCTGGTGCTCCTCGACCTCGACCGGCACCTGGCCCGGCTGGCCGCCTCCGCCGAGCAGCTCGGCTTCGCGCTCGACCCGGCGGCGCTGCGACGGCGGCTGGCCGCGCTGCCCGACGAGCCGGCGCGGGTGCGGGTCGCGCTCTCCCGCGACGGCACGGTGCAGGTCACCACGGCGCCGCTGCCGCCGGACCCGGACCGGCCGGTGCGGCTGGCCCTCGACCTCGAGCCGGTCCGCAGCGACGACCCGCTGCTGCGGCACAAGACCAGCCGGCGGGCCGTCTACGAGGTCCGGGCCGCCCGGCACCCCGAGGCCGACGACGTGCTGCTGGTCAACGAGCACGGGCACGTCACCGAGTCGACCGTGGCCAACCTGGCCGTCCGGCTGGACGGAGGCTGGGTCACCCCGCCACCGGCCGACGGCCTGCTGCCCGGGGTGCGGCGGGGCCGGCTGGTGGCCGAGGGCGTGCTGGTCGAGCGGCCGGTGCCGGTGGCCGAGCTGCACCGCGCCGAGGCCCTGGCGCTGGTCAGCTCGTTGCGGGGCTGGCGGGCGGCCGAGCTGGGGCCGCAGGCACTCCCCGCCGACCCGGCCACGGGGCTACCGTTGCCCCATGGCGGAGGAGACCCCGGGGCTCACCCTGACCGTGCTGCTGTGGGCGGTCCCCGGCCGTGAGGACGAGCTGGCCCGCTACGAGGACGCCGTGCTGGCCCTGCTGCCCCGCTACGGCGGACGGGTCCGCGAGCGCGTCCGCCGGCGCGAGGCCGACCCCGACCAGCCGCTGGAGGTGCAGGTGATCGACCTCCCCGACACCGACGCGCTGGAGGGCTTCCTGGTCGACCCGGAGCGGGTGTCGATGACGGCGGTCCGCGACCGCTGCGTGGCCCGCACCCAGATGTTCGAGGTCACCCGGGCGGCTGCGGGCTGACCATGGCCACGGCGCAGCAGCGGGTGGACGAGGCGCTGGCGGCGGTGCCCCGCTCCCGGTTCCTGCCCGAGGCCGTCCGCGAGGCAGCCGCCGAGGACCGTCCGCTGCCGATCGGGCACGGCGCCACCTGCTCCCAGCCGACCACCGTGCGGCACATGCTGGTGCTGCTGGACGTGCACCCGGGCCAGCGGGTGCTGGACGTGGGCAGCGGCTCGGGCTGGACCACCGCTCTGCTGGCCCACCTCGTCGGCCCCGCCGGTGAGGTGCTCGGCGTCGAGCTCGAGCCCGAGCTGGTCGAGACCGCCCGGCCGCGGCTGACCGACCCGTGGTCGCAGGTCGTGGTCGCCCGGCCCGGCGTCCTCGGTGCCCCCGACCGTGGCCCCTGGGACCGGGTGCTGGTCTCGGCGGAGGGCACCGTCGCAACCGCCGACGTGCTGGCCGCCCAGCTCGCCGACGGCGGACGGCTGATCTGCCCGGTGGGGGACCAGCTGCTGGAGCTGGAGCGCCACGGCGACCAGGTCACCCGCCGCGACACCGGCGGCAGCTGGCGGTTCGTCCCGCTGCGCTGAGCCTCAGCCCACGCTGCCGCGGGGCCGGGCCGGCACGCGGGCCAGCACCACGGCGACCAGCAGCAGCGCCACGCCGAGCAGCGGCGTCCAGGAGTCCAGCAGCAGCTGGCTCCAGTCGTAGGTCAGCTCCACGTCGTCCCCGCCCTGCAGCCGGTCGAAGGGGGTGGCGGCGCTGTAGCCGGCGAAGACGAAGCCGAGCACCCGCAGCGGCACCGGCAGCTCCTCGTCCAGCATCACCAGCGCCAGCGGCACCACCCAGACAAAGTGGTGGCTCCACGACACCGGCGAGGCGAGCAGGCTGGCCACCCCGAGCAGGCTCACCGCCAGCGCGACCTTGCCGCGGCGGTGCCACAGCACCGCGGCCCAGATCCCGAGCGCGGCCACCAGGGCCGACAGCGCCAGCGCCACCAGCTCGCTGCCGGGCGCCAGCCGGGTGAGTCGCAGCCAGGTGCCCAGCACCGACTGGTTGGTGAAGTAGATGACGCTGCCGCCCAGGCCGGAGTCGCCGGCGGCCAGCCGGCCCCAGTAGGTCAGCGAGGTGCCGGGCAGCACCAGCGCCGCCAGCACACCCAGCCCGACGAAGGTGCCCAGCGCGGTCGCCGCGGCCCGCCGGTGCCCGGCCAGGAAGAGGTAGGGGATGGTGATCCCCGGGGTGAGCTTGAGCGCCGCGCCGAAGCCGCTGGCCCATCCGGTGGGGAGCCGGCGGGTGAGCCCCACCCGGTCCAGCAGCCGGGGCCCGGGGACGAGGTCCAGCACCACCAGCGCGACCAGGATGATCCCCAGCTGGCCGAAGGCGAAGGTCTGCGCGACCGGCTCCACCAGCAGCACCACCGCCCCCGCGCCCAGGCTGAGCCGCCAGCCGTGGACGCCGAGGCGGTGCATCGTGGCCATCAGCAGGGCCACGTTGAGCCCGACCCAGCCGACCTGCACCAGCGTCAGCGGCACCAGCGTCATCGGGACCGCCAGCAGCGCGGCCACCGGCGGGTAGAGGAAGGGCAGCGTGGAGCCCTCGTCGTAGATGGGGGTGCCGGCCAGCAGCTGCCGGGCCGCCCGCAGGTAGACGTCGAGGTCGACCATCACCGGGTCCCACGGCTGGAAGGAGCCGCCGCCGAAGGTGGTGGCACCGACCCACAGCCCGCACAGCATCGGGAGCGCGAACAACCAGCAGGCGCGCACCCAGCCGGCGACCCGCAGGCCGGGGTCGGCCGCGGGGCCGGGGGTCGTCAGCTCGTCACGGAGGTCCACCACGACGTGCAGCGTACGCAGCGGCGCCCGCAGCGGCGTGCACGGCTCACAGCCAGCTGCGGATGGTCCGCCCGACCGCGGACTCCAGGTTGGAGCCGACGACGGTCGCCCGCAGGTCGGCCAGCGAGGGGTGGGCGTGGGCCATCACGTGCGGACGTCCGACCCACTCCAGCATCGCGCGGTCGTTCGGCATGTCGCCGAAGGCGGCCACCTCGTCGGCGGCGATGCCGCGCTCGTCGCACCAGGCGGCCAGGGTCGAGGCCTTGGTCACCCCGGGGCCGCTCATCTCCAGCAGCCCCCAGCCGTCGATGGCCGAGTGGGTCACGGTCAGCCGGTCGCCCACCACCGGCGCCACCACGGCCGCCAGCTCGTCGGGCGCCAGCTCCTCGTGCTGGGCCAGCAGCTTGACCGCCTCCTGCTGGCCCACCAGCTCCTCGCGCCCGACCCGGCGCACCCGGTCGGCGTTCCCGGCCCGGAAGACGTAGTCGGGGGTGCAGCGGAAGGTGAAGCCGTCCTCCACCCCGAACCGCAGCCCCGGCAGCGCCTCGACCAGGTCGGCCACCACGGTCTCGAGCGAGCGCTGCGGGATGCTGCGGCGCCTCAGCACGCGCTCGCTGGCCACGTCGTAGACCAGCGCGCCGTTGCTGGCGATGACGACCGTGCTGGACAGCCCCAGGTCGGCGATCACCCCCAGCCAGCCGGGCGGACGACCGGTGGCGAACAGCACCTCGATCCCGGCCGCGAGCGCGTCGGCCACCGCGGCGGCGTTCACGTCGCTGACCGTGCCGTCGGGGGAGAGGAAGGTGCCGTCGAGGTCGGAGACCACGAGCCGGGGACGCCAGCCGCTCACAGCCGCGACCTCGGCGAGGGGGACCCGGGCGGGCCGGAGTCCGACGGCTCGCCGCCCCCGGACTCGGTGCCGCTGGGCGAGGGCGAGCCCGACATCGACGGGGTCTGGCTGGGCGAGCCCTCGGTCGGGCTGGGCGAGGCCGAGTCCGGCGACGGGGAGCCCGAGGAGGGGGACGCCGAGGAGGGCGACGCCGACTCCGGCGACGGGGACGCCGAGTCCGGGGAGGGGGAGCCGGAGTCCGGCGGCGGGGAGCCCGACTGCGGCGAGCTGGTCTGCCCGCTCGGCGGCGGCGGCGCCTGCGGCGGGTCGTCGTGGAAGATCCAGATCGCGATCAGCACCGCCAGCGCCGCCAGCAGCATCATCAGCAGCCAGGAGACCAGGATGCTGACCCAGCCCGCCCGCGTGTGGCGGCCCGGCCAGGGCAGCGGCCACAGCCGCGTCAGCCCGGGGCGGACCCGGTCGATCCAGTAGTGGCGGTAGTCCGGGCCCGAGGGGGTGCCCTGCGGCGGCACCATGGCCAGCTGCACGTCGTCGAGGATTTCCCCGGTGCGCCGCACCGACTCCGGCCCGTCGTGGGCGAGCGCGGCCCACGGCGCGGTGGCGGCCTGGCCGGGGACCGGGGGGACGTCGCCCTCGGGGCGGAACCGGCGGGCCAGCCGGCCCTCGTCCTGGCCCTTGCCGCCGCGGGCGACCACGTCGTCGATGTGGAGGGCGTTGATGCGCCCGGCGAACCGCTCCCGGGCGGCCAGGTCGTCCGCGGCGCCCTCCGACAGCAGCACCAGCAGCACCGGGCGGTCCCGGCCGTCGTGGGCGAGGTAGGTGACGCCGCTGGGCTGGGCCAGCAGCCGGGCGTCCAGCCAGAACTCGTCGACCCGCGGCGGGTCGGCCTCGGTCAGCGGGTAGGCGAGCACGTCCTCGGCGGTGCCCTCGGACGGAGGAGGACCGTCGGGAGGTCCCGGGGGCTGCGGCGTCGACATCGGTCCTCATCTCATCACAGGTGTCGGCTGGCACCGGACGAGCCGAGCGCTGCCCGCCGTGATCGGGGCCCATTGTGCCCAACCGGGCCGAGCCCGCCCACGTTGACCGGTCTGCCAGAATGGGCCGAGCCGTCGCTCCGGAGGAGCCTCGAGCCTCGACAGCCGCACCAGGAGACGTGAGTGAGCAACCCGACGAGCACCGACCAGCTGACCAACCAGCAGGCCTCCCGACTGCTCGGCGACGCGATCGCCCAGGTGCAGCGGGTCATCGTCGGCCAGGAGCACATGGTGGAGCAGCTCATGGTCGGGCTGCTGGCCAAGGGCCACATCCTGCTCGAGGGCGTCCCCGGGGTGGCCAAGACCCTGGCGGTGCGCAGCTTCGCCACCGTGGTCGGCGGGGAGTTCTCCCGGGTGCAGTTCACCCCCGACCTGGTGCCCTCCGACATCGTCGGCACCCGCATCTACAAGGCCAGCCAGGAGGGCTTCGACGTCGAGCTCGGCCCGGTCTTCGTCAACTTCGTGCTGGCCGACGAGATCAACCGGGCGCCGGCCAAGGTGCAGTCGGCGATGCTGGAGCTGATGGCGGAGAAGCAGGTCTCCATCGGTGGCCGCACCTACCCGGCGCCGAAGCCGTTCATCGTCATCGCGACGCAGAACCCCGTCGAGTCCGAGGGCGTCTACCCGCTGCCGGAGGCCCAGCGCGACCGCTTCCTGCTCAAGGTGGACGTCCCCTACCCGCGGGGCAACGAGGAGTTCGAGATCCTGCGGCGGATGAGCGTCACCCCGCCGGAGGCCCGCCCGGTGCTCAACCCCCAGCTGGTGCTGGCGCTGCAGGAGCGCGCCTCGAACGTCTTCGTGCACAACCTGGTGGCCGAGTACATCGTCCGGCTGGTGCTGGCCACCCGCACCCCGGCCGAGTTCGGGATGCCGGACCTGACCTCGGTGATCCAGATCGGCTGCAGCCCCCGCGCCACCCTCGGCCTGGTCGCCGCCTCCCGCGCGCTGGCGCTGATCCACGGCCGCGACTACGTGCTGCCCACCGACGTGCAGGCCGTGGCCCGCGACGTGATGGCCCACCGGCTGGTGCTCGGCTTCGACGCCGTCGCCGACAACATCGACCCCTCCCAGGTGGTGGAGCGGGTGGTGGCGATGGTCCCGCCGCCCACCCCGGTGTGGAACGGCCAGCGCCACCCCGAGCAGGGTCGCGCGCCGCAGCCCGACTTCTCCTGACCGGCGCCGTGTCCGTCCCCAGCTTGCCCCCGCCCGCCGGACCGCCGGCCGGGTTCCCCCCGCCCGCGGGCACGCCCCCGCAGGCCTTCCCCCCGCCCGCCGCGTCCGCCCCGGCGGCGCTGTCCTCGGTGGTGGGCGAGCCCACGGTCCCGACCATCCCGCTCAACAAGCTGGCCCCCGAGGCGGCCCTGCGCCGTCTCGAGCTGGCCATCGTGCGGCGGCTGGAGGGGTTCCTGCAGGGCGACCACCTGGGTCTGCTCCCCGGGCCGGGCAGCGAGTCCAACGACGCCCGACCCTACCGTGCCGGCGAGGACGACGTCCGTCGCATCGACTGGGCGGTGACCGCCCGCACCACCGAGGCGCACGTCCGCGACACCGTCGCCGACCGCGAGCTGGAGGTGTGGGCGCTGCTCGACGTCACCCCGTCGATGAACTGGGGCACCGAGGGCGTCACCAAGCGCGACCTCGGCATCGCCGCCGTGGCCACCATCGGCTTCCTCAGCCAGAAGATGGGTGACCGGTTCGGCGGGCTGGTGATGCGCCCCGACGAGATGCGCCGGCTGCCGGCGCGCTCGGGCCGCAGCGCGCTCTACGGGCTGCTGCGCCGGATGCTGACCGAGCCGATCGTGCCCGACCACGAGACGGGCAGCCTGTCGCTGGCCGCCGGCATCGAGGAGCTGGCCCGCACCCAGCGCCGCCGCGGGCTGCGGGTGGTGGTCTCGGACTTCCTCACCCCCGGCGACCACGAGCTCGACCCCAACGTCGAGCCCGAGTGGGAGCGGGCCATGCGCCGGCTGTCGGTGCGCAACCAGGTGCTTGCGGTCGAGGTCGTGGACCGGCGCGAGATCGAGTTCCCCGACGTCGGCGACATGCTGATCCGCGACCCCGAGACCGACTTCGAGCGCTACGTGAACACCGCCGACGAGGCCACCCGGCAGCGGATGGACGCCGCCGCGGCCGCGCAGCGGGAACGGATCCGGATCGCCCTTCGTCGAGCAGGTGTGGGTCACATCCAGCTGCGCACCGACCGCGACTGGGTGCAGGACATCGCCCGCTTCGTGCTGGCCTACCGTCGGGTGGCCAGCATGCTGCACGCGCCGCCGCAGGGGGTGAGCCGGTGATCTTCCCGCCCGACGGGTTCGAGGTGCCGTCCCGGCTGCTCCTGCTGCTCGTCATCCCGGTGCTGGTGGTGCTCTACGTGCTGGCCAGCCGGATGAAGAACCGGCGCGGCATGCGCTACACCAACACCTCCATGCTGGAGTCGGTGATCGGCAAGCAGTCGCAGTGGCGCCGGCACCTGGCGGTGGCGCTGTCGCTGCTCAGCCTGATCACGCTGACCATGGCCTTCGCCCGCCCGGTCGCCCAGGCCGACGAGCCGCTGCCACGCTCGACCATCGTGGTGGTGATCGACGTGTCGCTGTCGATGGAGGCCACCGACATCGAGCCGTCGAGGCTCGAGGCGGCCAAGGTGGCGGCGAGCGAGTTCATCGGCACCATCCCGGCCGAGTACAACGTCTCCGTGGTCAGCATGTCGGGCTCGCCGGCCGTGGTGATCCCGCCGACCACCGACCACGCCGCCGCCGCCCGCGCGGTGTCCACGCTGCAGCCGCAGGAGTCGACGGCCATCGGGGAGAGCCTGGTGACGGCGCTGCGTGCGCTGGAGCAGGCCCCCCAGGACCCCGACGACCCCGACGGCATCGCGCCGGGCTCGATCGTGATGCTGTCGGACGGGGAGAACACCAGCGGCCGGGCGCCGATGCAGGCCGCCGCCGAGGTGGCCCGGGCCGAGGTGCGCACGTTCACGATCGCCTACGGCACCGAGAACGGCTACGTCGACCTGGACGGGGTGCGCGAGCCCGTCCCGCCGGACCCGGTCACGATGCGCCAGATCGCCGAGGCCACCGGCGGCTCCTTCTACGAGGCGGACTCCGCCGGCGACCTGCGCGAGGTCTACGCTGACGTGGCGGTGGAGTCCGGGACCCGCAAGGTGCTGCAGCAGGTCACCGCCCAGTACGCGGGGTTCGGGCTGGTGTTCGCGGTGCTGGCCGCGCTCGGGGCGATCTCGCTGGGGGTGAAGTGGCCGTGATCGAGTTCGCCTTCCCGGCCCGGCTGTGGGCGCTGGCCGCCATCCCGGTGCTGGTCGTGCTCTACCTGGTGATGGCCCGGCGGGTCGCCCGCCGCCGCGGCGGGCGCAGCTCGCTGCAGCTGGTCGTGCCCCGGGACCGCACCTGGCTGCGGCACCTGGCCGTCGCGCTGGCGCTGCTCTCGCTGGTCACCCTCACCCTGGCCTGGGCCAAGCCCACCCAGGACGTCGAGGTGCCCAGCGAGCGGGGCACGATCGTGGTGACCATCGACGTCTCGCTGTCGATGGAGGCCACCGACGTCGAGCCCAACCGGCTCGAGGCCGCCAAGCAGGCGGCCAGCGAGTTCGTCGAGGGGATCCCGCCCCGCTACAACGTCTCGGTGGTGTCGTTCGCGCAGACGGCGGCGATCCTGGTGCCGCCCACCACCGACCACGGCGCCGCGGTGGCGGCCATCCAGAACCTGCAGCTGGCGCCGTCGACGGCGATCGGCGAGGGCATCTACACCTCGCTCAACGCGCTGCTGCAGGTGCCCCCGGACCCGGAGAACCCCGACGAGCCGCCGCCGGCGCGGATCGTGCTGCTCAGCGACGGCAAGACCACGATCGGGCGTCCCGCCGCGCTGGCCGCGGAGCAGGCCGCCGCCCAGGAGGTGCCGATCTACACCATCGCCTACGGCACCGAGAACGGCTACGTCGAGATCAACGGCCAGCGCGAGCCCGTGCCGGTGGACAAGCTGGAGCTGCAGAACGTGGCCGACATCTCCGGCGGCGAGGCCTACGAGGCCCAGTCGGCCCAGCAGCTCAACGAGGTCTACGAGGACATCCAGAGCTCGGTCGGCACCGAGGAGGTGCCGATGGAGACCACCTCCCGCTACGCCGGCGCCGGGCTGGTGTTCGCCGTGCTGGCCTCCCTCGGCCTCGTCTCGCTGGCGGCCCGGTGGCCGTGAGCAGCGGGGTGGTGGCCCGCTACCGGGCCGTGCGGGAGCGGGTGGACGCCGCCTGCCGGCAGGCCGGCCGCGACCCCTCGGAGGTGGAGCTGCTGCCGGTGAGCAAGACCAAGCCGGTGGAGCTGGTGCGCGAGCTGCACGCCGCCGGGGTGCGGACCTTCGGCGAGAACAAGGTGCAGGAGGCGGTGGCCAAGCACCAGCAGACCGCCGACCTGCCCGACCTGCGGTGGTCGGTGATCGGGCACCTGCAGACCAACAAGGCCCGTGACGTCGCCCGCGTGGCGGCGGAGTTCCAGGCGCTGGACTCGGTGAAGGTGGCCGCGGCCCTGGAGCGGCGGCTGCAGGCCGAGGGACGCGGGCTCGACGTGTACCTGCAGGTGAACTCCTCCGGCGAGGAGTCCAAGTTCGGGCTGCCGCCCGAGGAGGTGCCCGCGCTGGCCCGCGAGCTGGCCGCCTTCTCCTCGCTGCGGGTGGTGGGGCTGATGACGCTGGCCGCCCCGAGCCCGGAGGAGGCCGTGGTGCGGGCCTGCTTCGAGCGGGTCCGGGCGGTGCAGCAGGTGCTCCGCGACGACGACCGCGCCGCCGGCAGCTACGACCGGCTGTCGATGGGCATGTCGGGGGACTACGAGCTGGCCATCGCCTGCGGCTCGACCTGCGTGCGGGTCGGCACGGCCATCTTCGGCGAGCGGCCGCCGCAGAACGACTACGCGCACTACTGGCCGGAGGGGCCGAGCACGTCCTGACGGACCCCCGGGCTCAGCGGAGGTGGCGCAGGTAGGCCTGCGGGCCGGCCAGGAAGCGGCGGTAGTGCTCCACCACCGCCAGCTCCTCCCACGTCCGGGGCTCCAGCCCGTCGGCGGTCAGCTCGAGCAGGGTGGCGCCGGGCAGGGCGGCCAGCACGGGGGAGTGGGTGGCCAGCAGCACCTGGCTGCTGCCCGCGGCGAGGATCTCGCCGAGGGAGGCGATCAGCGTCAGCTGGGCGGTGAAGGAGAGCCCGGACTCGGGTTCGTCCATCACGAAGAAGCCCGGGGTCTCGAAACGGCGGGTGCCCAGCAGGTCGAGGAAGCCCTCGCCGTGGCTGCGGTCGTGGAAGCCGGCGTCCTGGCCGCCCGGGTGCTGCTGCAGGTAGCTGTTGAGGCCGTGCAGCGTCTCGGCCCGCACGAAGTAGCCCCAGCGGGAGGCGCCGGCGCCGCGGAGCAGGTGCAGGTGCTCGTGCAGCGGGGACTCCGTGGGGGTGGTGCTGTGGCGGGAGCCGGTGGAACCGCCCTCGGGGGAGAGCCCGTAGGCCATCGCGACCGCCTCCACCAGGGTGGACTTGCCGGTCCCGTTCTCACCCACCAGCACGGTCAGCGGGCCAAGGTCGAGGCCCTCGCGCAGCACCTGGGCCACCGGGGGCAGGTCGTAGGGCCAGCCGGTCGTCGGGGCACCCTCGAAGGCCTGCACCCGCCGCACCGGCAGCTCGGACATCCAGCTCATGGGCCCTGTCTACCGGGTCGCTCCGACAGCCCGGGGCTTCCGCAGACGGGGCCCCTGTTGCACCGAGCCGGATCTGGGGCACAATGGGCGGCGTTCCGCCGGGACGAGGCTGCTGGGGAAGGCAAACCTCGAGGCCTGGAGGAACGATGAGCACGACCAGGGGTGTCCTGTACATCCACTCCGCGCCGTCGGCGCTGTGCCCGCACGTCGAGTGGGCCGTCGGCGGCGTCCTCGGCCTGCCCACGTCCCTGACGTGGTCGGCCCAGCCGGCCGAGCGCGGCAGCTACCGCTCCGAGCTGTCCTGGACCGGCGCCCCGGGCACCGCCGCCCAGCTCACCAGCGCGCTGCGCGGCTGGCAGCGGCTGCGTTTCGAGGTGACCGAGGAGGCCACCGGCAACACCGAGGCCGAGCGCTACTCCTACACGCCCACGCTGGGGGTCTTCCACGCCCTCACCGGGCTGCACGGCGACATCCTGGTGCCCGAGGACCGCATCAAGCACGCCGTCGTCACCGAGGCCCTGGGCGGCAAGCCGCTGCTGCAGTCGCTGGACGAGCTGCTCGGCCGTCCCTGGGACGACGAGCTCGAGGTGTTCCGCCACGCCGGCGACGGCGCCCCCGTCCGCTGGCTCCACCAGGTGGTCTGACCCCACCCCTTCCCCTCCCCATCCCGCCCGCCCACCCGCCCGCCCCTGCCCGCGTGTATGTCGTTCCGGTCTCGCCCGGCGCGCCGCGGCGTGTCGCGGTGTAGCGCGCCGACGGCGTACACGTCCTCAGGGGTCTCGACGACGACACCGGCAGGGAGCAGGATCGGGGCATGAGCGAGAAGCTGACCGGACAGCAGGTCGCCGACGCGGGCCTGGACGACTGGCGCCAGCTCTGGACCCGGCTGCACGCCCGGTTCGAGACCGGCGACTTCGCCACCGGGCTGGCCCTGGTGGACGCGATCGGCGCCGCCGCCGAGGAGCTCGGCCACCACCCCGACGTGGACCTGCGCTACGGCCACGTGGACGTCCGGCTGCTCAGCCACGACGTGCAGGGCCTGACCGGGCGGGACGTCCGGCTGGCGCGCAGGATCTCCGAGCTGGCCGCGGACGCCGGTGTGCGGGCGGCGCCGCAGGACCTCACCTTCGTCGAGATCGGTCTCGACACCGCCGACGCCGCGCAGGTGCGGCCGTTCTGGCAGGCCGTCCTCGGGATCGCCGACACCACCTGGGACGGCGAGGTGGCTGACGACCTGGTCGACCTCGGTGACTCGGTGCCGAACCTGTGGTTCCAGGGCACGGAGCCCCACGAGCCGCCGCGCCAGCGGTTCCACTACGACGTGCACGTGCCCCACGACCAGGTGCAGGCCCGGCTGCAGGCCGCGCTGGCCGCCGGCGGGACCTTGGTCGACGACGGCTCCGCCCCCGCCTTCTGGGTGCTGGCCGACCCCCAGGGCAACCACGCCTGCCTCTGCACCTGGCAGAACCGCGACTGACTGGCTGCCCGCGCCGCCCCCCGGAGGCCCCCGGAGAAGAAGTGGTCGGAGACGACACCGGACAGGGCCCGCAAGGCCGTCGAAGCCGTCGTTCCCGACCACTTCCGACCGGAGGCGACCTCAGGGGGTCAGGGGGAGGTGGGGTCGCCGGCCTGCCAGAGGCGGGTGTAGTAGTCGAGGCGGTCGGCGTCGAGGTCGATGCCGTAGCCCTCGAGCAGCAGCGAGCGGCGCCGGTCGGCGTCGGCCACCTCGGCGAAGTTCCAGCCCGCGCTGAGCACCGCGGGGGCCAGGTCGGCCCAGCGGTCGGCCAGGCCCAGGTTGGACAGGTCGACGTAGCCGCTGCCGCGCGGACGTCCGTCCGGCCCGGCCACCATCAAGAAGTTGGGGTTGCAGGCGTCGCCGTGGCAGACCACCTCGAGGTCGTCCTCGGGCACGTCGCGGACCCCGGCCAGGTCGGCGCCGGGGGAGTGCTCGGCGATGGTGGCCAGCCGGTCCTCCGCCCGCCAGGACCAGGCGCACTCGCGCACCGGCAGGGTGTCGTGCAGCCGGCGCAGCACCCGGCCGAGCTCGACCAGGGTGGCCTCGCACTGCCACTCCGGGGCGATGGCCATGGTGCCGGGCAGCGCCCGGGTGTGCAGCCAGCTGCCCGGCCCGAGCACGGGGTCGTGCCCGGCGCCCACGGCCAACACACGCGGTGCGGGCAGCCACCGCGAGACCCACGCCGACTTCTCCGCCTCCCGGCCCAGGTCGATCTCCCAGTGCTCGGGCGACCACTTGACGTACTCCCCGGCGCCCTCGACGAGGAAGGTCAGCCCGCCGAGGTCGTTGCGCCAGACGCCGCGCAGCGGACGTCCGGCGGCCAGCTCCCGCACCACCTGCGGCACGGGTACCTCCGCCACCTCCATCACGCCCACGTCGGCCGCCCCGCCGCCGGCTACAGCGGGATGTTGGTGTGCTCGCCGCGCTGGCCGTGGTCGGCCTCGCGGAGGGCGGCGGCCAGCGCCGTGCGGGTGCGGTCGGGGGTGACGATCTCGTCCACCACGCCGATCTCGACGGCCTTCTCCACCCCGCCGGCGATGCGCTCGTGCTCGGCGGCCAGCTCCGCCTCGACCTGCGGGCGGACGTCCTCGGGCACCTGGGCCAGCTTGCGCCGGTGCAGCACCCGGATGGCGGCCACCGGACCCATCACCGCGATCTCCGCACCCGGCCAGGCGAGCACCTTGGTGGCGCCGAGGGAGCGGGCGTTCATGGCGATGTAGGCGCCGCCGTAGGCCTTGCGGGTGACCAGGGTGATCCGGGGCACCACCGACTCGGAGAAGGCGTGCAGCAGCTTGGCGCCACGGCGGACCACGCCGTCCCACTCCTGGCCGACCCCGGGCAGGTAGCCCGGCACGTCGACGAGCACCAGCAGCGGCACCCCGAAGGTGTCGCACATCCGCACGAAGCGGGCCGCCTTCTCCGCGCTGAGGGAGTCCAGGCAGCCGCCCAGCCGCAGCGGGTTGTTCGCCACCACCCCGACGGTGCGTCCGCCGAAGCGGCCCAGCACCACCGACACGTTGGGCGCCCACCGGGCGTGCAGCTCGATCGAGGAGCCCTCGTCCAGCAGCCCGTCCACCAGCGGGTGCACGTCGTAGGCGCGGCGGGCGGAGTCGGGCATGAACTCGGCCAGGTCGACGTCGGCCACCTCGCCGACCGTGCCCTGGCTGGCGAACAGCGTGGTCAGCAGCCGGCCGCGGGCCATGGCGTCGGCCTCGTCGTCGGCCACCACGTGCACCACCCCGGAGCGGCGGCCGTGCGCGTCGGGACCGCCGAGGCGGAGCATGTCGACGTCCTCGCCGGTGACCGAGCGGACCACGTCGGGACCGGTGACGAAGATGCGGCCCTCGGGAGCCAGGATCACCACGTCGGTCAGCGCCGGGCCGTAGGCGGCGCCGCCGGCGGCGAAGCCGAGCACGATCGAGATCTGCGGGATCTTGCCCGAGGCGGTGGTCATGGCGTGGAAGATCCGGCCCACCGCGTGCAGGCTGAGGACGCCCTCGGCCAGCCGGGCGCCGCCGGAGTGCCAGATGCCGATGACCGGGACGCGGTCCGCCATCGCGCGCTCGTAGGCGCGCACGACCACGTCGCAGCCGTCCATGCCCATGGCCCCGCCCATCACGGTGGGGTCGGAGCAGAAGGCGACCACCCGGCAGCCGTTGATGGTGCCGGTGGCGGCCAGCATGCCCGAGTCGTCGTCGGGGGTGATGAGCTCCACCGAGCCCTCGTCCAGCAGGTTCGCCAGCCGGAAGTTGGGGTTGCGGGGGTCCTCCTCGCGGGGGAGCTTCGCCTTGGCGGCCGGTGCGGGTGCGGCGGTGGTGCTCATGCCTGGTCTCCTGCCTGGGTCGGACGCGGGGCGTCGGCGTGCTCGTTGGTGAACAGGACCGACACGTTGGCCCCGCCGAAGCCGAAGGAGTTGTTGATCGCGGCCAGGTCGCCGGCGGGCAGCTCCCGGACGGTGGTGGCGACGTCGATGCCCAGGTCGGGTTCGATGGTGTCGACGTTGATGGTGGCGGGCACCGTGCGGTGCTGCAGGGCCAGCAGCGTGGCCAGCGACTCCAGCGCCCCCGCGCCGCCCAGCAGGTGACCGGTCATCGACTTGGTGCCGGTCACCACCACCTGGTCGGTGGCCTCGCCGAGGGCCTTGCGGATCGAGAGCGCCTCGGTGACGTCGCCCTGCGGGGTGGAGGTGGCGTGGGCGTTGACGTGCACGACGTCGCGGGCGGTCAGCCCGGCGTCGGCGAGGGCGTGCGTCAGCGCCGCGCTCTGCCCGACGCCGCGGGGGTCGGGCTGCACCATGTCGTGGGCGTCGTTGGAGTAGCCGGCCCCGGCCAGGGTGGCGTAGATGTGGGCCCCGCGGGCGCGGGCGTGCTCGAGGGTCTCCAGCACCAGCATCACCGCGCCCTCGCCGAGGACGAAGCCGTCGCGGTCGACGTCCCAGGGCCGGGAGGCCCGCTCGGGCTCGTCGTTGCGCTTGCTGAGGGCCTGCATCTGGGCGAAGGTCGCCAGCGGCAGCGGGTGCACGACGCCCTCGGTCCCGCCGACGAGGGCGATGTCGGCGCGGCCGAGGCGGATCATGTCCAGCCCCTGGGCGATCGACTCGTTGCTGGAGGCGCAGGCGGCCACCGGGGTGTGCACGCCGGCGCGGGCGCCGAGACGCAGACCGACGCTGCCGGCGGAGGCGTTGGCCATCAGCATGGGGATGGCGAAGGGGCTGACCCGTCGGTGGCCCTTCTCCTTCTGCACGTCCCAGGTGTTGAGCAGGGTGTGCAGGCCGCCGATGCCGGTGGCGATGGAGACGCCGAAGCGGTCGGGGTCGACGCGCTCGTCCTTGACCTCCAGGCCGGCGTCGGCCCACGCCTCGAGGGCGGCCACGGTGGCCAGCTGGGTGTTGCGGTCCATCCGCCGGGCCTCGACCCGCTCGAGCACGGTCTCGGGCTCGACGGCGACCTCGGCGGCGATCCGGACGGGCAGCGGCTGGGCCCACTCCTGGGTCAGCAGGTGCACGCCGGAGCGGCCGGCGAGCAGACCGGCCCAGGTGCTGGGGACGTCGCCGCCCAGCGGTGTGGTGGCGCCGAGACCGGTGACGACGACGGTGCGACCGGAGACGGAACGGCTGCTCATGGCTGTGCTCCTGCGGTGGTGGGAGGGACGGCGGGTGGTGCGGGGAGGTGGTGCGGCCGGCAGCCGGCCGCCCGGTGACCGGGCGGCCGGCGAGGGGCTCAGGCGCGGGCGCGCTCGATGTAGGCCACGGCGTCGCCGACGGTGCGGAGGTTCTTGGCCTCCTCGTCGGGCACCTCGACGTCGAACTCGTCCTCGACGGCCACGATGATCTCGACCATCGACAGCGAGTCGACGTCCAGGTCGTCGGTGAAGGACTTGTCCAGCTGCACGTCGTCGGCGGACACGCCGGCGACCTGGTTGACGATCTCGGCCAGCTTGGCGCGGATCTCTTCGGTGGTGGCCATCAGCTCTCCTTCGTAGTCGCCCGCGGACGGGCGCTGTGGGTGCGCACCCGGGACGGGCGCTCGGTGGTTCCGTGGTCAGCCGCGGTGACGGCCGACCCTCGGGGGTGTGTCGGGTGACACGCCGTCGCAAGCTCGACGGTGGATCTGGGTGGGGGTGGGGCTCACGGCAGCACCACGACCTGGCCGGCGTAGACCAGCCCGGCGCCGAAGCCGATGATCAGCGCCGTCTGGCCGGAGCGGACCGCCCCCTCCTCGTAGAGGGCCTCGATGGCCAGCGGGATGGAGGCCGCCGAGGTGTTGCCCTGGTGGACGATGTCGCGCCCCACGACCACGTCGTCGGGCAGGCCCAGGGTACGGGTCATGGCGGTGGTGATGCGGTCGTTGGCCTGGTGCGGGATGAAGGCGTCCAGCTCCTCGGGGGCGATGCCGGAGCGCTGCAGCGCCTCGCGGGCCTTCTCGGCCACGGTGTAGGAGGCCCACTTGAACACGTCCCGCCCGGCCATCCGCAGGGTGGGGAAGCGGGGTTCGCCCTCGCGGGCCTCGCCGTGCGGGCCGACGACCTCGTCCCAGCCCTGGGTCTGGTAGATGGTGGGCGCCTTCTCGCCGTCGGAGCCCCACACCACCGGCCCGATCGCGGGCACGTCGCTGGGGCCGATCACGGCGGCCCCGGCGCCGTCGGCGAAGATGAACGCCGTGCCGCGGTCGGATCGGTCGGTGAGGTCGCTCAGCCGTTCGACGCCGATGGCGAGCACGTAGGTCGCCGCGCCGCTGCGGATCATCGCGTCGGCCATCGCCGTGGCGTAGCAGAACCCGGCGCAGGCGGCCGAGATGTCGAAGGCGGCTGCGCTGGCGGCGCCGACGTCGTAGGCGATCAGCGGGGCGACCGCCGGGGTCTGGTGCAGGTGGCTGACGGTGGAGACGATCACGCAGTCGATCTGGCCGGCCTCGACCCCCGAGCGCTGGATGGCCTTGCGCGCGGCCTCGCCGGCCATCATCGCCACCGTCTCGTCGGGGGCGGCCCAGCGGCGCTCGACGATGCCCGAGCGGGTGCGGATCCACTCGTCGGTGGAGTCGATCATGGTGCAGATCTCGGCGTTGTCGACCACCCTGCGCGGGCGGTACCCGCCGACCCCGAGGATGCGCGCGTAGGGCGCGCCGCTGGACGCCTGGAGGGTCCCCGTCACCGGTTGACCTCGGCCGCCGACACGGTCTCCACGACCGGGTGCAGCCGCAGCAGCGGCTGACCGGGGGAGACCGGGTCGCCGTCCTCGACCAGCCACTCGACCACCACGCCGCCGTGCGGGGCGCTGACCGGGATCTCCTCGCGGAGGTTGGCCACGGTGCCCACGGTGGCGGCCGGCGGCAGCACCTCGTCGACGTCCACGCCCTCGGTGCGGACGAACTCACCCTTGCCGGGAGCCACCACCAGGCGCCAGGTGGGGTTGGCGTGCTGGCCGTTGGAGACCTGGTCGGCGCCGTGCTTGCGGACGAAGTCCAGGGCGTCGGGGATCTGGTCGGGGGTGTTGAGGGCGAACACCTCGACCCCCTTGAGGTTGCGCTTGGCGATGCCGGTCAGCGTGCCGGCCGGCGGCACCTCGAGCAGCCCGGTGACGCCCAGGTCGGCCATGGTCTGCAGGCAGAGGTCCCAGCGGACCGGGTTGGCGACCTGGCGGACGATGCGGTCGAGCACCTCGCGGCCGTGCTGGACGACCTGGCCGTCGGCGTTGGAGAGCAGCCGGATGCGCGGGTCGTAGGTGGTGATGGCCTTGGACAGCTTCTCCAGGTGGGCCACCGCCGGCGCCATGTGCACGGTGTGGAAGGCCCCGGCCACGCTCAGCGGCACCAGCCGGGCGCCCTTGGGCGGGTCGGCGGCCAGGGCGGCGAGCTGCTCGGTCGTCCCGGCGGCCACCACCTGCCCGGTGCCGTTGTGGTTCGCCGCGGTCAGCCCGTGCCGCTCGAGGGTCGCGAGCACCTCCTCCGGCTCGCCCCGCAGCACGGCGGTCATCGAGGTGGGACGGGCGGCGCTGGCCTCGGCCATCGCCCGGCCGCGCTCGCGCACCAGCACCATCGCCTGCTCGGCGCGGATGACGCCGACCCCGGCCGCGGCGGTCAGCTCACCCACCGAGTGCCCGGCGGCCACGCCGGTGAAGCCGAACGCGTCGGCGGGGTGGGGGAACAGCTCGAGGGACGCGAGCAGCCCGGCGGCCACCAGCAGCGGCTGCGCCACGGCGGTGTCGCGGATGGTCTCGGCGTCGGCCTCGGTGCCGTAGTGCACGAGGTCCAGCCCGGCCACCGCCGACAGCCACGTCAGCCGGTCGGCGAAGGAGGACTCCGTCAGCCAGGGCTTGAGGAATCCGGGGGTCTGGGCGCCCTGTCCGGGCGCGACGATGGCGAGCACAGGTCCACTCTCCCCGTTCGGCCCCCCGCCCGCGCGGAGGGACATCACCAAGATGGCCGGGGGATCTTGTGGAGACCCTACAAACGCCTCGTCACAGCGGACGGACGTCCGGGCCCGGCCAGACGTAGTCGAGGTCGTCGGGGGTGCCGGGGAACAGCGGGCCGTAGTGGGCCGGGTCCTTCTGCAGCAGCTTGGACCGGTGCGAGCGGTGCACGGCCTCCTGGCCCAGCCACCACGGCGGCCGGTGCTCGCCGCGGCGCCACTGCGCCAGCTCGTCGGTCTCGGGGTCGACCAGCGACGGCAGCGCCAGCTCGGCCAGCGTCGACTCCAGGCAGGTGTCGCCGAACCCGCGCGAGACCCACTCCGCGCACACCGCCACCTGGTAGTCCATCAGCGAGCCGCGGTGCCCGCGCCACATCTTGGCCACCGGGTGGTGCCGCCAGCCGTAGCCGGCGACGGTGAGCGCCCGCATCACCTGCAGCGTCTCCACCCGCTGCTTGCCCAGCCGGCGCTGGTCCAGCACCCGGGCGCTGGCCGCGAAGTCGGCGTAGGGCAGGAAGGTCTGCACGCCGCCACGCTACGCGCCCCGCCTCAGCCCCTCGTGCCCCGCCTCAGCCCCTCGTGCCCCGCCTCAGCCCTCGCGCCCCGCCTCAGCCCTCGCGCCCCGCCTCAGCCCCCCGTGCCCCGCCTCAGCGCTCGTGTCCTCAGCGCTGCAGGCGTCCCAGGGTCAGCGCGACCCGCAGCACGTAGGACTCGCGGGGGTCGGTGGGGCTGAAGCCGGTCACCTGGTGGATCCGCCTCAGCCGGTAGCGGACCGTGTTGGGGTGCACGAACAGCGCGCGGGCGGTGGCCTCCATGGAGGAGCCGCAGTCCAGGAAGGTGGTCAGCGTGTCCAGCAGGTCGCCGTTGACGGCCGCCAGCGGGCCGTAGACGTCGGTGGCCAGCGCCCGGCGCGCGTGCCCGTCGCCGGAGAGCGCCCGCTCCGGCAGCAGGTCGTCGGTGCCCACCGGGCGGGGTGCGGTGGGCCAGGCCACCGCGGCACGGAGTCCGGACACGGCCGCCCGGGCCGACCGGGCGGCGTCGACGAGGTGCTCCACCACGGGACCCACCACGATGGGTCCGGGGCCGAAGGCGGCGACCAGGTGGGTGGCCTCGGTCACCGCGGCGTCGCCGTCGGCCAGCGCCTCACCGCCCAGCACCACCACCAGCCGGTCGCCCTGCACGGCCGCCAGCACGTCGAGGTGGCGCTGCCGGGCCAGGCGGCGGACGTCGTCGAGGGCGTTGTCGCGGTCGGGGTCGGCGCCGATCACCACCACCACGGACTGGGTGGAGCGCCAGCCCAGCGTGGACGCCCGCGACAGCACGGTCTCGTCGGTCTCCCCGCGCAGCACCGAGTCGACGACCAGCGCCTCCAGCCGGGCGTCCCAGGCGCCGCGCATCTCCGCCGCCCGGGCGTACACCTCGGCGGCGGCGAAGGCGACCTCGCGGCTGTAGCGGGTGATCGCCACCTGCAGGTGCGCCCGGTCGTTGCGGGGCATCACCTCGTGCAGCTGGGTCTCCACCGCGTCGATGGTGGTCCGCACCAGCTCCACCGTCTGCTGCAGCGAGATCGCCCGGGCCAGCGCCCGCGGCGCGGTGCCGAAGACGTCGGCTCCGGTGGTGGCGGAGGCGTCGGGGTCGCTGAACCAGCGCACGAACCCGTCGATGCCGGCCTGGGCCACCAGCGTGATCCAGGACCGCTTCTCGGCGTCGAGGGCGGAGAACCAGGGGTGGCGGGCGTCCATCTCGGCCACCGCGGCGGTGGTCATCCGGCCCGAGGCGGCGGCCAGCCGCCGGGCGATGGCGGCGCGGGTGCGCGGCGACGGACCCGCGCCCCGCTCGCTGCTCCTGCCCCCGGCCATGCTGGCGACCCTATCGGCCCGGGCGGGGTGGGAGGATGGTCACCGGCGCCGCAGGGAGCGCCGGACGAGCGAGGAGCCGGATGCCGACCACGACCGTGCGGGTCCCCACGCGGGTCGAGGGCCCCAGCCTGGCGGCGGTCACCCTGTGGCGGATGCTGCTGGCCGGCTGCGGCTGGCTCGGGGTGGGGATGGGTCTGCTGGACGACGGCCGGGTGCAGTGGGCGAACCTGGCCTACTTCACCCAGGTGTCCACGCTGGCCGTGGCGCTGACGGCCACCGGCTCGCTGCTCGCCCCGCTGGTGCTGGGCGGGGCGCTGGAGACCCGCTGGGGCGTCGCCCGCGGGGCCGCCACGACCTACGCCACCGTCACCCTGGTGGTCTACGCCCTGCTGCTCGGCGGCGACTACAGCCAACCGGTCAGCCTCCTCACCCACGTCGTGGTGCCCTGCCTGGCCGCGCTCGACTGGCTGCTGGTGGGACGCAACCAGCTGCTGGCCTGGTGGTGGCCGCTGGCCTGGCTCGCCGTCCCGGTCCTGTACCTGGTCACCTACGTCGCCGGCGGCGAGGCGCTCTACCCCTTCCTCGACCCCGCCTCACCGGGCTTCGCCGACTACGTGCTCTACCTGAGCGTGGGCTTCCTCGCCGTGGGCTACGGGTGGTGGGGTGTGGGACGGCTGCGTGCCCTGCGCTGGCCGCCGCAGACCGTCCCGGCCGCCGAGGCCCTCACCGGACGCCCCCGACCCCGAACCAGGAGGAGCTGACATGGATCCCGTCGAGGCCCTGCACGAGATCGGCTTCCTGCTCGAGCGGAGCCGGGCCGACACCCACCGGGTCAAGGCCTACCGCCGGGCCGCCGCCACGGTGGCCGCCATGACGGCCGCCGAACGCGAGGACCGGCAGCGTCGCCGCAGCTGGGCGGAGGTCCCCGGCCTGGGCCCCAAGACGGTGGCGGTGATCAGCCAGGCCCTCGACGGCCGGGTGCCGGACTACCTGGCCGGGCTGCGCGAGCAGAAGGCGCCCCTGGTCGAGGGAGGTGACCGGGTCCGGGCCGCGCTGCGCGGCGACCTGCACTGCCACTCCGACTGGTCCGACGGCGGCAGCCCGCTGACGGAGATGATGACCACCGCCCGCTCCCTCGGCCACCAGTACTGCGCCATCACCGACCACTCGCCACGGCTCACCGTGGCCCGCGGGCTCACCCCGGCCCGGCTCCGTCAGCAGCTGGCGGCGGTGGCCGAGCTGAACGAGGAGCTCGCGCCGTTCCGGGTGCTGCGCGGCATCGAGGTCGACATCAACGAGGACGGCACCCTGGACCAGGAGGCGGACCTGCTCGACGAGCTCGACGTGGTGGTGGCCAGCGTGCACTCCAAGCTGCGCTCGGACTCCGAGACCATGACGATGCGGATGGTGACCGCGATCGCGAACCGGCGCACCGACGTGCTGGGTCACTGCACCGGGCGGCTGGTCGAGGGGGAGCGGGGCACCCGCCCGCCCTCGCAGTTCGACGCCGAGGTGGTCTTCGAGGCCTGCCGGCAGTTCGACGTGGCGGTCGAGATCAACTCCCGGCCCGAGCGCTGCGACCCGCCCGACGAGCTGCTGGCGCTGGCCGTGGACACCGGCTGCCTGTTCAGCATCAACACCGACGCCCACGCCCCCGGCCAGCTCGACTTCCAGGCCTACGGGGCGGCCCGGGCCGAGGCGGCCGGGATCCCGCCGGAACGGATCGTCAACACCTGGCCGGTCGAGGAGCTGCTGGCCTGGACCACCCGCTGACGGCGGGGGCCGGCGGGCCGTCCGGGCGCCGGGTCGGGGGCCCGCGCGCATACTGGGGGAGTGGACGTCATCGACGACGACCGCGACGTCCTCGAGGCCGGACGTTCGCCGTGGGGGGCACGGCTGCTGACCGTGGTGGTGGCGGTCGTCGCCGTGGTGCTGGGTCTGGGCCGCACCGGCGATCCCGCGCCCCCACCACCACCGGCTCCCCGCGTCTCGACGCCTCCCGCTCCGCCCGTGCCGATGCCCAGCGCCCCGCCGCCGGCCGAGGCCGACCCCCGGCCCGTCGAGCTCGCCGGGGCGGGCCCGGTGCTGCCGGGCGGCCGCGGTGAGGTGGCCTGGCTACGCACCGCCCGCGCCGTGCTGGCGGTCGACCTCGGCACCGGACGGGTGCTGCGCACCCCGGTGCGGCTGCCGGTGCCGGGCGGGTCGTCGGCGCTGATCGCCGGCCCCGACGGCGTGCTGGTGCTCGACGCCGACCCGCGCCGGGCGGGGGCGGCCGCGCTGGTGTGGGGCGAGCTCCCCGCCGGGCCCGCCTGGCGCTTCGGACGCTCCCGCACGGTGCTGCCCGGGCCCGGGTCCTCGCTGTACCTGGCCGACCAGCCGGGCGAGGACCGGACCCGCTTCTTCCGGGTGCTGTTCAACGGTGCCGACCTGCCCGGGACGGTCCCCGCCGAGGGGGGACGGGTGACCTCGGACGGTCGTGGCGGGCTGCTGCAGGAGGACCGTCGCGGGCTCTGGCGGCTCGGCGAGGACGGCCGGACGCAGCTCAGCACGGGACGGCTGCTGGCCGTCGGACCGAACCACCTGCTCATCAGCGAGTGCGGCCCGTGGCACTACTGCGTGCAGGTGCTCCTCGACCAGCGCACCGGTGAGCGGCGGGCGGTGCCGGGCTGGCCCCGCGACGCCGCCGACCCCGGGCGCATCTCGCCCGACGGGCGCCGGGTGGCGGTGGTGGTCCGCGGCCGGGACCGGGCGCAGCTGCAGCTGGTGGCCACCGACCGCTCCTGGCCGGTGGCGGTCTGGGACGAGCAGAGCGCGCTCGCGGTCGAGCCGGCCAGCACCTTCGCGTTCAGCGCGGACGGCAGCTCGCTGCTGGCCGTGCACGGTGGCCGGCTGCTGGTGGTGGACGCCCTCACCGGCCGGTCCCGGCCGGCGGACCTGGGGCAGGCCGAGGGGGAGCGGCTGCTGCAGCTGAGCCTGGCCCCCGCCCAGGACTAGCTGCGGGCCAGCCGTCCGGGCAGGTCGGGCTCCAGCGCGCCGTAGGCCGTCGACGCCCACGGCTCGGCGCCCGAGTCGTGGTAGCGCACCGGGCCGTCCGGGCCGGGCAGCGCCAGCACCTCGGGCTCCTGGCCGGCGTCCACCGAGGCGGCGCAGGCCCGGCAGCAGGGCACCGCGCGTCCGGCGATCGTCCGCTCCTCGGTCGCGGCCGGGTGCAGCGGCGAGGACCAGCACCCGGGCGCGGCCTCCCACGCCCGTCCCGCGGTCGCGGCGGCGGCCGCGGCGGCACCCCGTCGAGCCAGCACCAGGGCGCCCAGGTGGTCGGCGGGGTTGTCGGAGCCGACCAGGGTCTGCGCCGCCTCGGCGTGGCGCCGGGCGGCCGTGGCGGCCTCGGTGGCGGCGGCCGTCGGGTTGAGGAAGCGCAGGGTGCGTTCCAGGTTCCCCACCTCGAACTCCGCCGAGCGTCGCCAGCCGGACACCTCCCAGGAGCTCACCTCGGCCAGCGGCCGCGGGCGCAGCCCCCCTGCCCCCGCGGCGGGTGCGCCCGCCGCCGCCGTCGCTGCTGCCGCTGCTGCCGCCGCCGCTGCACCCGCCGCCGCACCCGCCGCCGCGGCGGCCGCCGGAGGAGCCAGTGGCTCAGCGGCGACCGGCTGCTCCCGGTCGGTCTGCTGCTCGCGGACCGGGCGCTCGGGGACGGGCCGCCCGCGGTCGGCCGGACGCCCGGGGACCGGGCGCTCCGGAACGGGCCGCCTGCGGGCCTCGGGCCGGTCGCCCGGCCGGCCGGTCGGGCGGCGGGACACCGGCGCCGGCTCCGGCAGCCACTGGGACGGCTCGACCTGCGGCCCCTTGCGCTTCAGCCGGCGCACGGTCGGCGAGGCCAGCACCAGCCCCAGCACCAGCCCGACCGGGACGACGAGCAGCCCGGTCACCGGCACCACCGCCAGCACCGCACCGAGCGAACCGCCGTAGTAGTCGCTGCGGGGGAACGGGCGGACCTCCCGCGGCCCCTCCTCGTCGCTGTCGCGGATGAGCTCGGACACCATGAAGGTGATGCGGTCCGAGCCCGCCTCGGCGTCCAGCGAGTCGGCCCAGTGGTAGGTGTCCCCGGACAGCCGGAAGTCGAAGGCGTCCACCTCGTCGGGGCTGGCCGAGACCCACAGCCCCGGCTGGCCGGTCGTCCACGCCACCTCCAGCAGGCCGTCCCCGTCCTGCGTGGGGTACCAGACCGCCACCCGGGTCGGCACCACCGCGTCCTCGGCGAGCGCCTCCAGGCGGGCCTGGCGCTCCGGCGTCATCCACCCCTGCAGGTCGGGGCTCACCCACACCCGCGCCCCCGCCTCGAAGGCCTCGGCCGCCGCCAGCGACTGGTCGCCGGCGACGGGCGGCGGAGGGATGCGCTGGCTCATCAGCACCCAGGTGGCGGTCGCCGTCCCCGTGGTCAGCGCCAGGGCCGCGGCCGTGGCCAGCAGCCGGCGCGGCAGCGGCTGGCTCACCCCGGCCCGGCGCCGCGCCCGCGAGGTGCGCAGCCGTGAGCCGGCGGCCGCGCTGAGCGTGCCCAGGGCGACCACGCCGGTGAAGATGAGCCGTTCGTCGACGGCCTCGAGGTGCTCGCCGAGGTCGGTCTCGACCAGCCAGCCCGAGCTGCGCACGGCGTCGGTGTCCACCTCGTCCACCCCGCCGTCGGCCACCGAGAGCACCGCAAGGTAGGTCTGCATCGCCGTCGTGGGGTACCCGGGATCGGCCAGCTCACGGGCCAGCGACCTGCCCTGGTAGGCGTTGCTGAGGACCTCGGTCTCGTCCTGGCCGACCACCGCCAGCTCCTGCGAGCCGATGATCGACTCGGCGGTGGAGCCCAGCTCCACCAGGTACAGCCCCTCACCGAGCTCGGCCGAGAGCAGCGGGACCAGGTCCTCGGCCGGCTGCTCGCGGCCCTCGAGCTCGTCGGGGGCCAGGTCCAGCACGACGTAGACCGGCAGCGGGGCGCGGGCGGCGGCCTCGGTGATCAGGGCGTCCACCTCGGCGGTGCGACCCGCGCCCATCATGGTGTTCACCTGCACCGGGTCCTGCCGGAGCCGCTCCACCAGCTCGGCCACCGTGTCCGGCGGGGGGTAGGCGCCCGCGGGGAGGGCGGACCACCAGCACGCGAGTACTCCGGCCAGCAGCACCAGGGCGCGTCGCATCGGGACCTTTCGTCGAGGAGGGCTCGGGCCGAAGCCTCTCAGCCGCGAGGGCCACCCGTCGGCGCCGTCTCGTCCAGGGACCAGTAGCGGTAGCGGTGGTGCTCCTCGAAGCCGAGCCGGCGGTAGAGGGCCAGTGCGGGGGTGTTGTCGGGCAGCACCTGCAGGTGCAGGGCGGCGCAGCCGAGCTCGACCGCGCGGACCGCCAGGTCGGCGGTGAGGGCCGTACCGAGACCGCGGCCGCGGGAGGCCGGCTCCACCCACAACCCGGTCAGCCCCGCCCAGGGCGGCTCGGTCGTCAGCCGTCCCACCGCCACGATGCGCCCGTCCTGCTCGATCCGGGCGAAGCGGGCGCCGCTGCCGGCCAGCACCGTGGCGGCCGCGGGGGTGTCGACCGGACGCTGGCGCGCGAAGGCAGCCAGCCACTCCGGCTCCAGGTGGTCCGACCACCGGGTGAGGCCGGGGGCGTCGCGCGCCACGTCGGCCGCGGTCGCGGTGAGGAAGCACGTCTCCTCCGCCGGCGTGAACCCCTGGGCCACCAGCTCCGGCTCCAGCACCGGGGCCAGGGCGCCGTCGGAGAGCTGCAGCAGGGCGGGTCGGCCGCGGTCGCGGTACCAGCGGCGGACCTGGTGCAGGGCGCCGGCCAGCGAGCGGCCCGGCCCGCCGGTGGCCAGCACCGAGTTGGCCCGCCGGGTCCAGCCGTCGGCCCAGCGCAGCCGCCAGTCGCCGAGCGCCTCCTCCTCGACCGCCGGCCAGCCGCGGGCGGCCAGCCGGGACAGCTCCTCGGCGTCGGCACGGCGGTGCAGGGCGGGGACGCCCGGAGGTGGCGGCACGCGGCGCCAGGCCACCACCGCCGACCGCTCGACGCGCACCTCGCCGCGACGGGTCCGGACCAGCAGCCCGGACCCGTCCACGGCGAGCACGTCGCCGACCGCGTCGGTCAGACCCGGCCCCGGACCGGTGATCCGGTACCGCAGCGAGACCCGTTCACCGACCGCGGGGAGGTCGCCGCTCAGGCGCCCGCACCCTCCTGGGTGACGCCGTAGGTGGCGGTGGGGTCGCCGAGGGCGAACCGCTCGTAGGCCTCCGCCGCCGCACCCGCACGGTAGGCGCCCTGCTTCTCCAGCGCGGCCAGCGTGGCCACCACGATGGACTGGGCGTCGACCTGGAAGAACCGGCGGGCGGCCGCGCGGGTGTCGGCGAAGCCGAACCCGTCGGTGCCCAGCGAGTGCCAGGGGGCGTCCACGAACTGCTGGATCTGGTCCGGCACGGCCCGCATGTAGTCGCTGACCGCCACCAGCGGGCCCTCGGCACCGGCCAGCTTGGCCGTCACCCACGGGGTCCGCGGCTCCTCGCCCGGGTGGTCGAAGTTCCAGGACTCGACCGCCAGCGCCTCACGGCGCAGCTCGTTCCACGACGTCACCGACCACACGTCGGCGTCCACGGCGTACTCCTCGGCGAGGATCCGCTGGGCGTCCAGCGCCGCCGGCACCGCCACACCGGAGGCCAGCAGCTGGGCACGGGCCCGGTCGCCGCTCGCCTCGGAGCCCCGGTAGAGGTGCATGCCGCGGAGGATGCCCTCCACGTCGACGTCCTCCTCCGGGCCCGGCTGGGGGACCGGCTCGTTGTACACCGTGAGGTAGTAGATGACGTCCTCGCCACCGGGGTGCTCGCTCGACTCGTAGTCGTACATGCGGCGCAGGCCGTCACGGACGATGTGGGCGATCTCGAAGGCGAACGCCGGGTCGTAGTGCACGACGGCCGGGTTGGTGCTGGCCAGCAGCGGGGAGTGCCCGTCGGCGTGCTGCAGCCCCTCGCCGGTCAGCGTGGTGCGGCCGGCGGTGGCGCCGATCAGGAAGCCGCGGCCGAGCTGGTCGGCCATCGCCCAGATGAAGTCGCCCACCCGCTGGAAGCCGAACATCGAGTAGAAGATGAACACCGGCACCATCGGCTCGCCGTGGGTGGCGTAGGCCGAGCCCGCGGCGGTCGTCGAGCACAGCGCACCGGCCTCGGAGATGCCCTCGTGCAGCAGCTGGCCCTCCGAGGACTCCTTCCACGACAGCAGCAGCTTGCGGTCCACCGACTCGTAGTTCTGCCCGTGCGGGTTGTAGATCTTCGCCGTCGGGAACATCGAGTCCATGCCGAAGGTGCGGAACTCGTCGGGGGCGATGGGCACGATGCGACGGCCGATCTCGGGGTCGCGCATCAGGTCGCGGAGCAGCCGGACGAAGGCCTGGGTGGTGGCCACCTTGGCGTTGACCGGCTCCATCAGCGGCGCGTACACCTTGTCGCCGGGCAGCTGCACGGTGCGCGGCCGCACCCGGCGCTCGGGCAGGAAGCCGCCGAGCTTGCGGCGCCGCTCGAGCATGTACTGGATCTCGTCGGAGTCCGCGCCCGGGTGGAAGTACGGCGGGTTGTAGGCGTCCTCCAGGGCGGAGTCCGGGATCGGCAGGTAGAGCCGGTCGCGGAACGTCTTGAGGTCCTTGGTGGTCAGCTTCTTCATCTGGTGGGTGGCGTTCTTGGCCTCGAGGGCGTCGATCGTCCAGCCCTTGACCGTCTGGGCCAGGATCACCGTGGGCTGCCCGACGTGCTCGCTGGCGGCCTTGAAGGCGGCGTAGACCTTGCGGTAGTCGTGCCCGCCACGCGAGAGCTTCTTGATCTCGTCGTCGGACATGTGCTGCACCATCTTCTGCAGCCGCGGGTCGTCGAAGAAGTGCTGACGGGCGTAGGCGCCGTCCTCGACCGAGTAGGTCTGGAACTGCCCGTCCGGCGTGGTGTTCATCTTGTTGACGAGCACGCCGTCGGAGTCGGCGGCCAGCAGCGGGTCCCAGTCACGGCCCCACAGCACCTTGATGACGTGCCAGCCGGCGCCGCGGAACTGGGCCTCCAGCTCCTGCACGATCTTGCCGTTGCCGCGGACCGGGCCGTCGAGCTGCTGCAGGTTGCAGTTGATGACGAAGGTGAGGTTGTCCAGCCCCTCGCGCGCGGCCACGCCGATCGCACCCAGGGACTCCGGCTCGCCCATCTCGCCGTCGCCGAGGAAGGCCCACACGTGCTGGTCGGAGGTGTCCTTGATGCCGCGGTGGTGCATGTAGCGGTTGAAGCGCGCCTGGTAGATCGCGTTCATCGGGCCGATGCCCATCGAGACCGTCGGGAACTCCCAGAACTCCGGCATCGAGCGCGGGTGCGGGTAGGACGACAACCCGTTGCCGCGGCCGCGCGAGACCTCCTGGCGGAAGGAGTCGAGGTGGTCGCTGGTGAGCCGGCCCTCGAGGAAGGCGCGGGAGTAGATGCCGGGGGAGGCGTGGCCCTGGATCAGGACGTGGTCGCCGCCGCCGGGGTGGTCCTTGCCGCGGAAGAAGTGGTTGAAGCCGACCTCGTACAGGCTGGCCGCGCTCTGGTAGGAGGCGATGTGGCCGCCGACCTCGAGGCCCTTGCGGTTGGCCTTGGAGACCATCACCGCGGCGTTCCAGCGGATGAAGGCCCGGATCCGGCGCTCGATGTGCTCGTCACCGGGGAACCACGGCTCGTCCTCGGGCGGGATCGTGTTGATGTAGTCGCTGCTGCGCAGGGCCGGCAGGCCCACCTGGCGCTCGCGGGCGTGCTCGAGGAGCTTCAGCATGATGTACCGGGCGCGCTGCTTGCCCTTCTCGTCCAGCATGCCGTCCAGGGAGTCGAGCCACTCCTGGGTCTCTTCCGGGTCGATGTCCGGGAGCTGGCTGGGAATTCCTTCGGCGGTGATGCCGGGGCGCTCGCCAGGGCGTGCCATGAGGCTCCTATCGCTGTGTCGATCGTGTCCCCTAGGGAGGACGAGGCGTCCCAGGTCATGGCACGCGTCCACCCGCCAGTCTGTCACTTCCCGCCAACGTTCCGTAATCCTGTCCGTCACCCGAGGGTGCCCCTGTGCGCGCGGCGCGCCCGCGCGGGGGAGGGGGTGTTCCCAACCACGGTCCACCTCTGGCACGCTGTGGGCACAGGCAGGAGACGCAGGGGGAGGCCGGGTGAGCACCAACGCAGGACCCTCCGGGAGGAAGACCCTCCCGGTGGCGGAGAGGCTGCACGTCACGAGGGGGATGGTCGTCCAGGAGCTCGGCTGGGACGACGACGTGGACGACGACCTGCGGATCGCGCTCGAGGACGCGGTCGACGGCGAGCTCGTGGAGGAGGCCGTCGAGGCCGTGGACGTCGTGCTGCTGTGGTGGCGCGACAGCGACGGTGACGTCGTCGACGGTCTGGTCGAGGCGCTCACCGACCTCGGCTCCAACGGTTTCATCTGGCTGATGACCCCGAAGGTCGGCCGCGAGGGCTACGTCGACCCGGCCGACATCGCCGAGGGGGCGCTGACGGCGGGGCTCAGCCTGACCAGCACCGCGACGCTGTCGGAGGACTGGGCCGCCAGCAAGCTGGTGCGCCCCAAGGGCACCCGTCGTTGAGCCACGGGTCGCGGGACGGGTCGCCGACTCTGGTTCGTCGGAGCGCGTTCCCCACGCAGGTGTGCTGACCAACCAGCACGGCGAGCCGGTCGAGCTCGACCCGCTGACCGCGGACTGGACCCTGCTGGTCTTCTTCCCCTGGGCCGGCACACCCGTCTGCGGCCACGAGCTGAGCGCCCTGTCCGAGCGCGCGGACGCCTTCGCCGCCCGGGGCTGCCGGGTGCTGGCGGTCTCCTGCGACTCCACCTACACCCAGCGCGCCTGGGCCGACCAGCTCGGGCTGCGGCTCGAGCTCGTCTCCGACCACTGGCCGCACGGCGAGCTGGCGCGCGCCCACGACGCCTTCGACGCCGAGCAGGGCTGCGCGCACCGGGTCAGCGTGCTGCTGGACGCCGCCGGCCGCCCGGTCTGGCGCGACCGGACGGACCCCGGCACGGCCCGCGACCCCCAGGCGCCGCTCGCCGCGCTGGACCGGCTGTCCGGCGGCTGATCCAGGACCAGGGTTCACCGCATTCCCGCCAACGGATGGCGGCCCTGGCAATCACTACTCGAAGAAGTCCTCGTCGATCTCCACGATGTGCACGGTCTGCTTGGCCTGCACACCCACTGCGTAGCGGATCATCAGGGCGGCCAGTCGCTGCCCGTCGATCAGAACGATCCGAGTCGGAACACTGGACGCGTACTCGCGAGCCCCTGCACTGAACCTGCCCGTGGTGATGAATACTCCACCGTCGGCCTTCCCACTCAGAGCACCGACGAAGGCCTGCAGTTCCGGGCGACCCACAGAGCTGTCGACGGCATATCGTTTGGCCTGCACGTACACGCGGTTGAGACCGAGTGTGTCCTGGTCGATGATCCCGTCGATGCCCCCGTCGTTGGACTGCTGTGTGACGGTCGCCTGTCCATCCGCACCTCCGTACCCCATGGCAACGAGGAGCCGAACTACTGCGTCCTCGAAGAAGGCCGGGCTCTTCGCGTGCAGACGAGCCAGCAATTCTGACGCCACCTCGGCGTTGATCTGCTTGATTCCCTGGTCGATGAGTTCCCGGGGGTCGAGTGCTTCCACCACTGTCTCGCCGACGTCGCTGTCGGTACCGGTCGTGAGTGTGCGCACCCGCCGGTAGCCGGTCACCATCGCAACATCTGCGCGGGAGACGCCGGGATGGGTTGCCAACAGCTGCCGTCCCACATCGCTGATCACGTAGGTGCCGCGCTCGGGGCGAGCAAGCGCACCGGCCTTCGTCAGGTGGGATATGGCCCAGCCGACACGGTTGGCGTGCATCGGCTGCCCTGTGGTCAGGGTGACTCGTCGTTCTTCTGGCGTCACTCCCGCGAGGTCGGCCGCCAGCTCGGTGATCTGGCTGCGATCTCGCACCTGCCCATCAGACATCACCTTCAAGATCGGTGCCATGAACTCGTGCCACTTCGGCATCGCCATCACGAACCCTCCTCGGTTGCCATCAGGGTCTGGCCCGTGGTCCCGGGGGTGACACGGCGAGCCGTCCGCCTCATACGCGAGTTCTTGCGCCCATCAAGCCTTGTTGAGCCGGCTGTGACGGCGGGACCAGCCGAAGTACACGACCACGCCGATCAGCAGCCACACCACGAAGCGGATCCAGGTGTCGAGGTTGAGGTTGAGCATCAGGTAGAAGCAGATGACCGCGGCCAGCACCGGCACCACCGGCACCCACGGCACCCGGAACGAGCGCGGCAGGTCCGGCCGGGTGCGGCGCAGCACGACCACCCCGATCGAGACGAGGATGAAGGCGGCCAGCGTGCCGATGTTGACCAGCTCGGCCAGCGTGGACAGCGGCACCAGGGCGGCCACCACGGCGATCACCAGGCCCGCCACCAGGGTGAAGCGGTAGGGGGTCCCGAACCGCGGGTGGGTGCGGGCCAGCCAGCCCGGCAGCAGGCCGTCGCGGGCCATCGAGAAGCCCACCCGGGTCTGGCCGAGGAAGAGGATCATGCACACCACGATCAGCCCGATGCAGGCGCCGATCGCGATCAGGTCGGCCATGATCGGCCAGCCGGCGGCGACGAAGGCGTTGGCCAACGGGGCCCCGTCGTCGGGGTCGATGTCGCGGAAGCTCTGCATGCCGGTGATCACCAGCGACACCGCCATGTAGAGCAGGGTGACGATGGCCAGCGAGCCCAGGATGCCGATCGGCAGGTCGCGCTGCGGGTTGCGGGCCTCCTCGGCGGTGGTGGCCACCACGTCGAAGCCGATGAAGGCGAAGAACACCATGGCCGCGGCGGCGAAGACCCCGCCGATGCCGAAGACGCTGGGCTCCAGGCCGAAGAGGAACTGCACCAGCGGCAGGTGCAGGGCGCCGCCCTCGGTGGGGGCGGGGGTCTCGGCCGGCGGGATGAACGGGCTCCAGTTCGACACCTTGACCAGGAACGCACCCACCACGACCACCGCCAGCACCACCAGCAGCTTGATGGCGGTGACCACCTGGTTGATCCGGCTCGACAGCCGCACCCCCGTCACCAGCACGACCGTCAGGCCGACCACCAGCAGGCCCGCCGGCAGGTTGAGCACGCCGTCCTCGGCCGAGGCCAGCGCGTGCGGCACCGCGAACGGCGTGCCGGCCAGCAGGACCTGCAGGTACTGGCTGAAGGAGGTGGCCAGGGCGGCGGCGCCCACCGTGAACTCCAGGATGAGGTCCCAGCCGATCATCCAGGCCAGGAACTCGCCCATAGTGGCGAAGGTGAAGGTGTAGGCGCTCCCGGCCACCGGCACGGTGGAGGCCAGCTCGGCGTAGCAGAGTGCGGCGAGGGCGCAGCCCAGCCCGGCGATCAGGAACGACAGCGCGATGGCCGGACCGGCGTTGCTCGCCGCCGCCTGGCCGGTGAGCACGAAGATCCCGGCGCCGATGCAGACGCCGATGCCGAAGACGACGAGGTCCAGGGCACCGAGGTTCTTGCGGAGCTGGTGCTCCGGCTCCTCGGTGTCGCGGATGCTCTGCTCGATCGACTTCGTGCGGAACAGGCCGGTGGCCATCGGTCCTCCTCGACTGGTGCGGGCGGCCCACACCGTACTAACCCTGCAGCTGCCGCTTCACCTCGGCCGCCACCTGCGCTCCGTCGGCGCGCCCCTTGGTCTGCGGTGTCAGCACGCCCATCACCTTGCCCATGGCGCGCATGCCCTGCTCGGCGGCCCCCGTCTGGGCGATGGCCGCACGCACGAGCTCGGTGATCTCCTGCTCGCTCAGCGCTGCGGGGAGGTACCCGGCGAGCACCTCGGCCTCCTCGCGCTCCTGGGCGGCGAGCTCCTCGCGCCCCGACGCCTCGTAGGCCTCGATCGACTCCGCCCGCTTCTTGGCCTCGTGGACGATCACGTCCAGCACCTGCTCGTCGCTGAGCTCCACGGCCTCCTCGCCGGCGGTCTCGGCCTGGGAGATGCCGGCCAGCACCGACCGCAGGGTGCGGGTGCGGGTGGTCTGGCGGGCCTTCATGGCCGCGGTCATGTCGGCGCGGATGCGGGACTTCAGGGAATCGCTCACCCGTCCATCCTCTCACCGGCGACCGGGTCGCGCCCGACCCGGCGGGTCAGTCGCTGCCGACCCGGCGCCGAAGATCCAGCAGCGCCAGCAGCAGCGCCACCAGCACCAGCCCGATCGTGGTGCGCAGGCTGACCGACAGCGCCTCGGCCAGGTCCCCGCCGCTGGCGGTGGCGGCGTCGAAGAAGATCGCCAGCACCACCGCCACCCCGATCGCCGAGCCGACCCGCTGCGCGGTCTGCAGCAGCCCGCCGCCGGCGCCGGCCCGGGCCACGTCCACCTCCTCCAGGGAGAGGGTGACGTTGGGGGAGATGACCAGCCCGCCGCCGAGCCCGGCCAGCAGCAGGGCCGGGGCCAGCTTGAGCCCCTCCATCCCCTCCAGCCGCGGGGTCATCAGGTCCACCGCCAGCAGGCCGGCCAGCACCGCGACCAGCCCGATCACGACCAGCCGGCGCCCGTAGCGGCTGACCAGCCGGCCGGCGCCGAACGCCGAGACCGCCGATCCGACGGCGAAGGGCAGCTGGGTCAGCCCGGCCTCCAGCGCGGTGTAGCCCAGCCCCTCCTGCAGGTAGAGCGTGAGGACGATGAACAGCGCGGTGAACCCGGCGAAGTAGAAGGTGCCCAGACCGAGCCCGTTCATGAAGGAGCGGACGCGCAGCAGGCTGAGGTCGACCAGCGTCTCCCGGCCGCGGGCGGTCCAGTGCCGCTCCCACCACCAGAACAGCACGAGCAGGCCGAGCGCCACCCCCGTCAGCCACCACGGCCGCCGGCTCAGCGGGGTGCCCTGCTCGCCCTGCACCACCGGCCACAGCAGCAGCAGCATCGACGTGGTGAACAGCACCACGCCGACCGGGTCCAGCGACTGCCGCTGCCCGCTCGAGCCGCGGGGGAGGAAGCGCAGCGCCAGCAGCACCAGCACGACGCCGACCGGCACGTTGACGTAGAACACCAGCCGCCAGCCGAGGTCGGGGCCCCCGGCGTTGACCAGGACGCCGCCCAGCAGCGGCCCGATCGCGGTGGACACGCCGACCGTCGCGCCGAACAGCCCGAAGGCCCGACCCCGCTCGGCGCCGCGGAACATGGTCTGGATGAATCCCGAGACCTGGGGCGAGATCAGCCCGCCGCCCAGGCCCTGCAGCACCCGGGCCACCGCCAGCCAGACCGGGTCCTGCGCCGCTCCGCAGAGCGCGCTGGAGACGGTGAACAGCACCACGCCGGCGACGAACACGCCACGGCGGCTGCGGGCGTCGCCCAGACGTCCCGCCGGGACCAGCAGCACGCCGAAGGCGAGGGCGTAGCCGGCCACCACCCAGCTGATGGCGCTCGGGCCGGCGCCCAGACCCTCCCGGATGGCCGGCAGGGCCACGTTGACGATGCTGACGTCGAGCAGCGTCATCGCCCCCGCCACCAGGCACACCACCAGCGCCCGCCACCGCTGCTGCTCGTCAGGGGCGCTGTCGACATCGGGAGCCGGTCCTCGGCGCTGCACCCGCTCACGCTAACCGCCGGCTACCGCAGCGGGTGCTCCAGCCCCTCCGGGCCGGCGTTCTGACCAGCCGCTGGCTCTTGACACCCCGGGTGGCAGCAACTTCCCTGGACGGACAACCGAACACCCCTCCCGGCCGTCGCAGGCCGATCGACGCGTCTGCCCGGCCCCCACCCACCCCCCAGGGAGAACACGATGAGACGTGGTCGTTCCGCGCTCGCCGCCGCCGCGGCGGTGGCGCTCAGCTGCTCGCTGCTGTCGGGCAGTCCCGCCGAGGCCGAGCCGACGGCGGATTCCCAGCTCCGGGCGGCGCTGGCCGCCGCCCCCGAGGACCTCCAGACCCCCTTCGAGCAGTCCGACGGGGCCGAGTGGACCACCCACCCCGAGTCGCTGCGCTACTACCGCCAGCTCGACGCCGCCAGTGACCGCGTCCGGGTCACCAACGTCGGCCGCACCGTGCAGGACCGGCCGCTGCAGCTGGTGGCGGTGGGCGCCCCGACGCCGGACAGCCGGCCCGCGGCCGCGGAGGGGTCGGTGGCGATGTTCGTCTGCTCCGTCCACGGCGACGAGCCGTCGGGCCGCGAGGCGTGCATGACGCTGGCCCGCGAGCTCGCCTTCACCACCGACGCCGCGCTCACCCGGTTCCTGGAGCGGACGACCGTGCTGTTCATCAACGCCAACCCCGACGGCTGGGTGGCAGACACCCGCGAGAACGCCGACGACGTCGACGTCAACCGGGACTACATGGCCCTGGAGACGCCGGAGGCGCGGGCCGTCACCAAGGTGATCCGGGACTGGAACCCCGACGTCCTCAACGACCTGCACGAGTACGGGCCGCGGGAGTACTACGACACCGACCTGCTGCACCTGTGGCCGCGCAACCGCAACGTGGACGACCAGATCCACCAGCTCGCCCAGGAGATGAGCAACGACTACTCCGCCGCCCAGGTCACCTCGACCGGGCGCACCGCCGGCATCTACGGGCAGCTGGTCAAGGACGGCGAGCCCTTCCTGCAGGTGGCCGGCGACGAGCAGGCCCGTATCCTGCGCAACTACGCGGGTCTGGTCAACGTGGTGGGCATGCTCAGCGAGACCGCCAACGCCCCGCTGGACGAGGCGGAGGAGGAGGACGAGTCGCTGCTCAACCGGCGCCGCGTCGAGGTGAACCACGACAGCGCCGTGGGCACCCTGCAGATGGTGATGGAGAACCGCGACCTGCTGGCCGAGCAGACCGCGGCCGCGGCCGAGCGGCACACCGAGGCCGGTGCCGAGCAGTCCGGGGTCATCTACTTCGCCGGGCAGGACGACATGCTGCCGACCGACTCCGACGAGGTGGAGCCGGAGCCGATGTGCGGCTACCAGCTGACCGGCGAGCAGTTCACCGAGCTGCGCAGCACGCTGAACCTGCACGGCATCACCACCCGCCGCCACGAGGACGGCCGGCTGGTGCCGCTCGCGCAGCCCACCCGCGGGCTCATCCCGCTGCTGCTCGACGAGCGCTCGGAGTACCGGATCGCCGAGGCGACCCCGCTGCAGGAGTGCTGAGCGGGGGAGCGGACGCTCCGCAGGCAGATCCCCGGCCGGTGCGCGCACCCGCCGGGGGTCTGCCGCGTGGTCCCGCGGCCGTGCCCGCCGGGCGGACCCGTCGGAGCGCCGCCTGCACCACGGAGCCGCCTGCACCACGGAGGTGGGCGCAGAGGGACTTGAACCCCCGACCTACTGCTTGTAAGGCAGTTGCTCTGACCAGCTGAGCTATGCGCCCGCGACCGCTCGGTCGGCGGCCCGATCGTAGCGCGGCTCCAGCCGGTCCCAGGCCGGGGCCTGACGCAGCGGACCGTGTCCGGACAGGGCCAGCGCCACCGCCGCGGCGCCCAGCAGACCGGCGTTCTCGAGCTCGGCGGGCCGGATCTCGACGTCGGACACGTAGTGCATCACCGCGAAGTCGCGCAGGTGCCGGCGCAGCGGCTCGAAGACCACCTCGCCGGCCTTGGAGACCCCGCCGCCCACCACGAACGTCGTGACATCGAGGTTGGCGGCCAGCTCGGCCACGCCGGCCGCCAGCGCCCGCATCCCGGTCTCGATCGCCTGCACCGCCACCGGGTGCCCGGCCCGGGCGTCGGCGGTCAGCTGCTCGGCGTCCTCACCGACCCAGCCCTGGGACTGCGCGGCCGCGACCATGGCCGGCCCGCGGGCGTACATCTCGACGCAGCCGTGCGCGCCGCACGGGCAGCGCTCGCCCAGGAAGTTCACGCTGGTGTGGCCGATGTGCAGGGCGTTGCCGCTGCGCCCGGCGAAGAGCCGGTCGTCGATCACCGCGCCCCCGCCGATGCCGGTGGAGATGACCATGCCGACCATCGTGGTGACGTCGCGGCCCGCCCCCAGCCAGCGCTCCCCGACGGCGATGCAGTGCCCGTCGCCCACCAGCACGCCGACGGCCGGGCGGCCGGTGGCGGCCACCGCGGCGGCGAGCACCCGGTCGCGCAGCGGGTAGCGGCGCCAGGCCGCCACGTTCACCGGGCTGACCTGCCCCTCCGGGCCGTGCACCGGGCCGGCGGAGCCGATCCCGACCCGCACCTCGTCGCCGAGCGGGGCGTCGGTGCCCCGCAGCAGCCGGTCCACCATCGCCCCGACCGGGGCCCAGATCGCCTCGGGGTCGGCGTCGCGCCCGGTGGGGACGACGTCCTCGGCCAGCACCGTGCCGTCGGGGGCGACCACCGCAGCGGCCACCTTGGTCCCGCCGACGTCGACGGCCAGCACCGCGGCGTCGTCGCCGGCCGCCACCGGGGGCGTCGGGTCGGTTGGTGTGCCGCTCACGGTTCTCCTCTCACCGGGTCGCCCAGATCCTAGGGCCCGCGGGGGCGCGTAGACTTATCGGTCGTGCCAGCCGATTTCCCCACCGCCATCGCCGAGCTCGACCGCGCCCTGTCCTCGATCGAGGCCGTGCTCGACCCCGAACGCAAGAAGGCGGAGATCGCCGAGCTGCAGGAGCAGGTCTCCGCACCCGACCTGTGGGACGACCAGGCCAACGCCCAGCGGGTGACCTCCCGGCTCTCGGCCCTGCAGGCCGAGCAGGAGCGGCTGACGTCGCTCCGCTCGCGGCTGGACGACCTGGGCGTGCTGGTGGAGCTGGCCCAGGAGGAGGGTGACGCCGCCTCGCTGGCCGAGGCCGAGGCCGAGCTCGCCTCGCTGCGGCGCTCCATCGACGCCCTCGAGGTGCGCACCCTGCTGTCGGGGGAGTACGACGAGCGCGAGGCCGTGGTCACCATCCGGGCCGAGGCCGGCGGCGTGGACGCCGCCGACTTCGCCTCGATGCTGCTGCGGATGTACCTGCGCTGGGCCGAGCGGCACGGCTACCCCACCGAGGTCTACGACGTCTCCTACGCCGAGGAGGCGGGCATCAAGTCCGCCACCTTCGCCGTCAAGGTCCCCTTCGCCTACGGCACGCTGTCGGTGGAGCAGGGCACCCACCGGCTGGTGCGGATCTCCCCGTTCGACAACCAGGGACGCCGCCAGACCTCCTTCGCGGGGGTGGAGGTGCTGCCCGTGACGGCCGAGGCCGACCACATCGACATCCCCGAGGGCGACCTGCGCATCGACGTCTTCCGCTCCTCCGGACCCGGCGGGCAGAGCGTCAACACCACCGACTCCGCCGTCCGGATCACCCACCTGCCCACCGGCATCGTCGTCTCCTGCCAGAACGAGAAGTCCCAGCTGCAGAACAAGGCCGCCGCGCTGCGGGTGCTGCAGTCGCGGCTGCTCGAGAAGGCCCGCCAGGACCGCGAGGCCGAGCTCAACGCGCTCAAGGGCGACGGCGGCAACTCCTGGGGCTCGCAGATGCGCTCCTACGTGCTGCACCCGTACCAGATGGTCAAGGACCTGCGCACCGACCACGAGGTCAGCAACCCCGACGGCGTCTTCGACGGCGAGATCGACGGCTTCCTCGACAGCGGCATCCGCTGGCGCCGCAGCGCCGAGCTCGCCGAGGCCTGAGCCGCGGCTGAGACACGGCCGGCGGGTACCTGAGAATCCTCAACCCGCCGAGCCGGTCTCAATGTGGGGGAGGGCCCGTGGGCAGACCTAGACTCCGGCGTGGACCGATCACCCGGGCCGGGTCCCGCACCCGTTCCCACTTCCCTGCGTCTACCACCGGTCCGACCACGCCGTGATCCGATTTGATGATGTCAGCAAGACCTACGAGGGCCAGCGCCGCGCCGCGCTGAGCAACGTCGACCTCGAGATCGACAAGGGCGAGTTCGTCTTCCTCGTCGGCCAGTCCGGCTCGGGGAAGTCGACCTTCCTGCGGCTGGTGCTGCGCGAGTACCGGCCCAGCCGGGGACGGGTCTTCGTGGCCGGCCGCGAGCTGAACCGGCTGCACAACTGGAAGATCCCCGGCCTGCGCCGCCAGATCGGCACCGTGTTCCAGGACTTCCGGCTGCTGCCGGGCAAGACCGTCTACGAGAACGTCGCCTTCGCCCTGCAGGTGATCGGCAAGCCCCGCCGCGAGATCCGCCAGGTGGTCCCCGAGACGCTGGAGCTCGTCGGCCTCGACGGCAAGGGCGACCGGCTGCCCGAGGAGCTGTCCGGGGGAGAGCAGCAGCGGGTGGCGGTGGCGCGCGCCTTCGTCAACCGGCCGCGGATCCTGATCGCCGACGAGCCCACCGGCAACCTCGACCCCGCCACCAGCGTCGGGATCATGAAGCTGCTGGACCGGATCAACCGCACCGGGACCACCGTGGTGATGGCCACCCACGACTCGACCATCGTCGACCAGATGCGCAAGCGGGTGGTCCAGCTCGTCGACGGCCGGGTCGTCCGCGACCAGGCCAGGGGGGTGTACGGCCAGCAGTGAATACGCCGACCCCCGCCCCCCGCCGCACGACCTCCGAGGACGCCTGAACCGATGCGCCACATCTTCTCCGAGACCTGGTCCGGCCTCCGCCGCCACATCAGCATGGTGGTGGCCGTCGTCGTGACCGCCTTCGTCTCGCTCACCCTCTTCGGCGCCGGGCTGCTGGTCTACCAGTACGCCGACGCGCTCAAGGGCAACTGGTACGACCGGGTCGAGATCTCGGTCTTCCTCTGCACCGAGGCCACGCTGGGTGACAACTGCACCCCCGGCGCGGGCGTCACCGACGCCGAGCGCAGCCTCATCGAGGAGACCCTGACCACCAACCCGGAGGTCGCCTCGGTCGAGTTCGAGACCAAGGAGGAGGCCTACCGGGAGTTCCAGGAGGCCTTCGAGGGCAGCCCGATCCAGGACTCCCTGACCGTCGAGCAGATGCAGGAGTCCTTCCGGGTCAAGCTGGTGGACCCGCAGCAGTTCGAGGGCGTGGTCAGCTCGGTCGCCGGGCTGCCCGGCGTGCAGGCCGTGCAGGACATGCGCGAGATCCTCCGGCCGCTGATCAACGCGCTGCAGGCCGCCCAGGTCGCCGCGCTGGTCACCAGCGGGCTGCTGCTGCTCGCCGCGGCCCTGCAGATCGGCAACACCATCCGGATGGCGGCGGTCGCCCGGCGCCGCGAGATCGGCATCATGCGGCTGGTCGGCGCCAGCTACGCCTACATCATGGCGCCGTTCCTGCTGGAATCGCTGATCGCCGGCGTGCTGGGCGTCGTGCTCGCCTGCGGGACCATCGCCGGACTGGTCGCCTGGCTGACCCAGAACCCTCAACTCTCGATCCAGGCTGGAGGCTGGATCGGCTGGCAGGAGGCGGGAATTGCCATGGCGGGGGTTGCGGCCGTCGGGATCGTGCTGTCTATAGTGCCCACGCTCATCGCCACGAGACGTTATCTTCGGGTTTAGGTGAAAATGCCTGCTCCGGGAGCGTCGAAATACGATTGGGGTCTGCTCATCGTGACACGGGAACTTCCCCACGCCCCCCGGGGCGTCCCCGGAGACCGAGCTGCCACCGGCCGCCCCCGGCTGCGTCGCCTCCTCGGCGTGCTGGCCGTCGGCGCCCTCGGTCTGTCGCTCTGCCTGGGCACCGCCCACGCCGACGAGCTGACCGACCGCCGCGACCAGCTGGAGCGGGCCGCGCAGCAGACCAAGCGCGACCTGAGCGAGTCCACCAAGGGGCTGCAGGACGCGGTCGTGGCGCTGCAGGCGGCCGAGGCCGAGCTGCGTGACGCCGAGACCCGGCTGGCCGCCACCCAGGAGCAGCTGGCCGCCGCGCAGGCGCTGGACGAGAAGATGCAGAAGAAGCTGGCGAAGGCCCAGGAGGAGCTGGAGGCGGCCCGCGTCGCGGTGGCCGACAACCAGCTCGAGCTGGACAACCAGCTGGCGATGGTGGGCGAGGTCGTCCGCACCGAGTACCAGCAGCGGACCAACCTGATGGGCGTGGCGGTGCTGCTGCAGACCCACAGCCAGGCCGACCTGCAGACCAAGATGCAGTGGTCGACCACCATGTTCGACACCGCCGAGGCCTCGATGGACCGGCTCCGCGAGCTGCAGCAGAAGCTGGAGGCCGCCGAGGCCCGCCGGGCCAAGATCGAGGCCCAGGTGGCCGAGGACCGCCAGGCCGCCGCGGAGAACCTGGAGCGCAAGGAGCAGCTGGAGGCCCAGGCCGAGGCCGAGACCGCCCAGGTGCAGGCCCTGGTGCAGAAGTCCGACTCCGCCCGCGCCGCCGCCGAGAAGGAGGTCGAGGCCGACGAGAAGCGGTACCAGGAGCTGACCGCCGAGCGCAGCGCCGTGGAGCAGCGGATCGCGGACCGGATCGCAGAGGCCAAGGCCAAGGCCGCCGCCGAGGAGCGGGCCCGCAAGGCGCGCGAGGAGGCCGCCAAGGCCAAGCGCGGGGGCTCTTCGTCGAAGGGCTCCTCCGGCGGCTCCTCGGGCTCCTCCCCGTCGCGTGACACCAGCTTCTCGATGCCGGTGAACGCGCCCATCACCTCCAAGTACGGCATGCGGCTGCACCCGGTCACCGGGATCTACAAGCTGCACGACGGCACCGACTTCGGCGCCGGCTGCGGGGTGCCGATCCGGGCGCCCTACTCCGGGACGGTGACCGAGCGCTACTACAACGCCGGGTACGGCAACCGCCTGCTGATCGACCACGGCAAGGTGCGCGGCAGCTACATCACGACCTCCTACAACCACGCCACCTCCTACTCCGTGGGCGTGGGGGACCGGGTCAGCAAGGGACAGGTGATCGGCTACGTCGGCACCACCGGCTACTCCACCGGCTGCCACCTGCACCTGATGGTGTGGAAGAACGGGAGCATGATCAACCCGATGAGCTGGTTCTGAGCCTGCTGCGCCGCGGCCCGCACCTCGCCAGGGGTGCGGGCCGCGGTGCGTCCACGGGCGCGGTGCCCGCGCGGGACGGGTAGGCTCACCGGACTCGGGCGCGGACGCCGTCGCGGCAGGACGACGACGTGCCGCCGACGGTGCGGGAGAGGATGAGCAGATGCCGAAGGAGAAGGGTCGCGTAACCGTGGCCCAGAACAAGCGGGCCCGCTACGACTACCACATCGGCGACACCTACGAGGCCGGCGTCGTGCTGGCCGGCACCGAGGTCAAGTCGCTGCGGGCCGGTCGGGCGTCCCTGGGCGACGCCTTCGTCACCATCGACGACGGCGAGGCCTGGCTGCGCAACGCCCACGTGCCGGAGTACAGCCACGGCTCCTGGACGAACCACACCGCCCGCCGGACCCGCAAGCTGCTGCTCCACCGTCGCGAGATCGACAAGATCGAGCGGGCGCTGCAGCGCTCGGGGGCGACCGTCGTGCCGCTCAGCCTCTACTTCTCCGACGGCTACGCCAAGGTGGAGATCGCCGTGGCCACCGGCAAGAAGGAGTACGACAAGCGCCAGTCGATCGCCGAGCGGGACTCGCGGCGCGAGGCCGAGCGTGCGCTGGCCTCCCGCAACAAGATCACCGCCCGCAGCAAGGGGCTGAAGGTCTAGCTGTACTCGGCCGTCAGGTTGGTGACAGTCGGCTGGTCGGGGGAAGGCCGCCGAGTGCGGTGTGGCGGCGTCGAGTGTTGTAGGTCTCCAGCCAGGGTGCAAGGGCGGCTGCGCGGTCGGCGTTGCTGAGGAAGACCTGCCGGTAGGCCCACTCGGTCTGCAGGGTGCGGTTGAACCGTTCGACCTTGCCGTTCTGCCAGGGGCAGTGGGGCCTGATGAACTTGTGCTGCGCGCCGAGGTCGGCGACGGCTGCCGCGACGTCGACGGAGCGTCGGTGCTGACGTGGTTGTCGGTGATGACTCGCTCGATGTGTGTGATGCCGTGGTCGGCGAAGTAGGTGGCTGCGCGGGAGAGGAAGCCGGCGCAGGTCGGGCCTTTCTCGTCGGGCAGGATCTCGGAGTAGGCCAGTCTGGAGTGGTCGTCGACCAGGGAGTGCACGAAGTCGTAGCCGATCCCGCGGCCCCGCACCTCCTCGGAGCGACCGTGGGCTCGCCAACCGCCTCCGTCGGGGATCCGGCCCACTTTCTTGACGTCCATGTGGACCAGTTCGCCCGGGCGGTCGCGTTCGTAGCGGACCGCGGTCGTCTTCGAAGAGCGGATCAGCTGCCCGGTCAACGGGTCGCACTCACGCAGATAGGGCACCTGGTAGCGGCGCAGGATCCGGCTGACGGTGCGGGCCGGCAGACCGAGCTCGGGGCCGAGCCAGTCCTGTCCCCGGCGCTGTTGTCGGCGCATCGTCAGCACCGCCTGCTCGACCTCGGGCGCGGTCTTGGTCGGGCAGCTGTGGGGGCGGGAGGACCGGTCGTGCAGTCCTGCTTCGCCCTCTGCGGCGAATCGGGTCACCCAGCGGTGGGCGCACTGCCGCGAGATCCCCATCGCCTTGGCGACATGAGCGACGGGCATGCCGGACCTGACCCGAGCGACCAGCAACCGCCGGCCATGGACCGTCAGCCGAGCATTACTGTGGGACACGAAGACCTCCGGACGGTAGGCGACTTAGACATCACCCACCGCACCCGGAGGTCTTCCTCCCGTCAACGACCCCGACGGAGTGTCACCAACGTCCTGGCCGAGTACATCTAGCCCTCAGCCCCTCGCCCAGAGTCAGCCACCCGTGCGGTGCGGTGATCGGTCAGCGGACGCCGACGAGGTCGCAGACGAAGATCAGCGTCTCGCCGGGCTTGATGACGCCGCCGGCCCCGCGGTCGCCGTAGCCCAGGTGCGGCGGGATCACCAGCTGGCGGCGGCCGCCGACCTTCATGCCGGCCACGCCGTCGTCCCAGCCCTTGATGACCATGCCGGAGCCGAGCGGGAAGTCCAGCGGCGCACCCCGGTTGTAGCTGGCGTCGAACTCCTCGCCGGAGCTGTAGGCGACGCCGACGTAGTGCACGCTGACCGTGCGTCCGGGAGTGGCCTCGGGGCCGTCGCCGACCACCAGGTCGGTGATCTGCAGCTCGGTGGGCGGCGGGCCCTCGGGGAAGTCGATCTCTGGCTTCTCAGCAGTCATGGTCCCGACACTACCGACCGGCTCCGACGGCCGACGCGGACAGGGTCGGTTCGGGGGAAGACCGGATGGTGCGGTGCGGCGGCCCGACGCACAGTAGGAGCATGAACAACACGTACGAGCACCCGAGCCTGAACCAGCCGGTCACCGAGGAGCAGCGCGACCGTGCCGAGGCATGGCTGCAGGGCGCCTACGCCGAGGGCCGGATCAGCGAGGACGAGTTCGACCGCCGGATCGGGCAGGTCATCTCCGCCGTCACCCGTCGCGACCTCAACCTGGCCTTCTACGGCCTGGTGGACGTGACCCGCGGCTCGCAGGCCCTCGGGACCCACCCGGCCTACCAGCCGACCAACGCCACGCTGGCCCGCACCGGGCAGCAGATCGGCAAGGGCGCCGGCGCGGTGGCCCACTTCTCGGGCCTGTTCACCAGCTTCTTCGGCCCGGGGCTGTTCTTCCTGCTCTCCCCGGAGGGCGGCTACGCCCGCAAGGAGGCCGCCAAGGCCTTCAACTTCCAGGTGCTCAGCATGCTCACGCTGATCGTCACCGGCATCGCCTCCGGGCTGCTGCCCGACTTCCTGGACGGCATCCTGTTCCCGGTCATCTTCGTGGGCTGGCTGGTGGGCACCATCGTGGGCGGCGCCCGCGCCGCCCAGGGCGACGACTGGCAGAACCCGCTGACCAAGGCCGCGAAGCTGCAGATCCTGCGCGAGAGGTGAGGCCCGGGCCGGGCGTCAGCGCAGCACCCGCCCGCGGGCGTCCAGCTCGATCGTGACCACGTCGCCGTAGACGCGCCGCTCGGTGCGGACGAGCTGGCGGTCGGCGTCGAGCACCGGGAAGACGTGCACCGGGGTGAGCGTCATGGTCGCCTTGGTGCGGCCCCGGCCCTGGCGGGTCAGGTCGACCTGCAGGTGGCCGTAGTGCTTGCCGCCCGAGACGAGCTGGCGGACCCCGTCGACGTCGCGCCAGACCTCGCGCTCGTCCTGGTCGGCGGTCCACCGCCGGAACTCGTTGTAGCGCAGCAGCGGGTCGGCCAGCGTGGGGCCGTCGCGGCGCTCGCCGCGCAGGCCGTCGCCGGCGACGCCCACGTCGTAGTAGTGCACCCCCACCCCGTCGCCGTCGCTGTCGACGAAGCTGCGCTCGAACATCTCGCTGTGGCCGGAGAGGACGGCGCTGACCCCGTACTCCTCGAACAGCGGGTGGTACTGGCGCATCGGGGTGCCGCCCTGGCCGGAGGTGTCGGCGTGGTACATCGGCAGGCCGTGCTCGCCGGAGCTGTAGGCGCTGTGGTGGAACTGCACCACGACGACCTGGCCCTGCCGGCGGGCGCTGGCCAGCTGGCGCTCGGCCCAGGCGTACTGGGTGGAGCCGGGGTTGAAGTCCGACAGGTCCGTGCCGCCGGCCGCCTCGTACTCGGCCCGGGTGAAGTTGCTCTGGGTGTCGGTGCCGGGGCCGCGGTACTCCCGTCCGGTGGCCTTCTCCGCCGCCGGGGTGTCGGCGGGGACGGCGTCGGGCTCGCCGTTGTTGGGGTCGAGGGTGATGACGGTGACCGGGCCGTAGTCGAGGCGGTAGTAGTTGTCGGTGTGGGCCGGGGTGCCGTTGGCGGGGGAGTCGAAGTAGGCGTGGTACTTGGCCCGTGAGCGGACCACGGCGGAGCGGTCCTCGGGGGTGCCGTACCCGCCGTTGAGGGCGCCGAAGCTCTCCCAGTTCCCCAGCGCGGGCAGCACCGGGGTGCTCGACAGGCCGCTGCCGGTCTCGCCGGCGTTGTGCCGGAAGAACTCGTCCCAGCCGGGCTGGTAGCCCCCGCCCTGCACCAGGTCGCCGGGGTACATCACGAAGTCCGGCTGCTGGCTGTGCAGCGTGGCCAGGTTGCGCCGGTAGCCCTCGTCCTCGGTCAGCGGGTAGCGCAGCACCCGGGTGCCGGAGAGGGTGGTGGTGCCGAAGGTCTGGTCCCACTCGCTGCCGGCCGCCGCGGAGGGGCGGTCCTCCGCGCCCAGCCCGGGTGCCCACTCGCGGCGCTGGACGCGTCCCAGCGGCTCGGTCTCGGAGTCGGACATGGCCATGAAGCGGATGTGGTCCCAGTCCTTGCGGTTCGGCGCGGTGGTGAACTGCGCGCTGCGGCTGCTGCCGCCCTGGTTGACCTGGTAGCGGTAGGTCTGGCCCGGCTCCAGCCCGTCCACCTGGACCACGTGCTTGACGTTGCCTCCGGGCTGCAGCCACGAGCCCTGCTCCAGACCGGGGATCTGCTGCTGCCGCTCCAGCTCGGTGTAGTCCAGCACGGGCTGCGGCTCGGGGTCGGAGGCGAGCCGGGTGCCGTCGTGCCCGGGGCCGGAGAGCACCAGCTCGCCAGGGGCGTCCTCGCGGGAGAACCAGGTGACCGTCATCGAGGTGCTGGTCGGGTTCTGCAGGTACGGGTTGACGCGGAAGGCGTCGCCCTCGGCCTGCGCCGGGCTGGTGAGGCCGGCGAGCAGCAGGGCGCCGGTGACGGCGGCTGCGGCCAGCGGGCGGGTCGGGATCCGGTTCGGCACGGCGGGCACCTCGATCGGGGCGGTGGGTGTGGTTCTGCCGACCCTGGCACAGCCGCACCCGGCAGCGGAAGAGGGGCACGGGGAATGCCCGGCACTGCGGCGGGGTTGCACCCGGTGGCACCACTGGAACCGACCTGCGCCGCCAGTCGCGCAGGGCGTATAGTGGGCTGTCGCAGGACCCGCCCCGGTGGGAGCTGCGGTACAACTTCACAGGGGGTGATCGGTTTCGACTTGGAACAGTAGTTCCAGGGGAAGCGGGCCGAGAATCCAAGGTCATCTCGTAAACGTTCCTTGGAAACCAACAAGTGCCGATTCTAAGCGCACTGACTTCGCTCTCGCTGCCTGAGCAGTGACCGAAGCGTCAGTCCGGGTGCCGTCTCCGACCCGGGTACTGGCGTCATCTAGGAGACTTGCTCGTCACGCTACGCCTTAGGGCGCGACGGGGACTTCACTAGGGCTGGGCCTGTCCACGACGTGCTGGTGCGAGCGTGGGGGCCGAGAAATGCGACATCACCAGCTGCGCCCGGAGAAGCCCTGGTCCACTTTCCGAGGACGCGGGTTCGATTCCCGCCACCTCCACCCGCACGGCGCAGCAGCGCCCAGGCAGAGCCTGGGCGCTGCTGCTGTCGTCGGCCCCGTGGGTCCGTGCCCCGCTCGTACGTCCGCCAGCCGGCTGCGCTCAGCCCGAGCTCTTGTTCCCGGGCTCGTTGCGGCGGGTGGCGAACTGGGTGTGGCCGTTGGGGCACCTCGGTATCTCCTGGCCCTGGGTGGCGTGCACCTTCTCGTCGCAGCTGGCGCAGTAGAAGTCGCCGGTCTTCTGCGCCTTGTCCCCGGCCTTGGCCGTCATCAGCGGCTGACCAGCTTGAAGAAGGTGCTGTCGCTGCCGTCGGCCTTCTTCGCCTGGTAGAGGAAGGCCAGCTCCGACTCCTCGAAGGCGGCGAACCACTCGTCCCACTCGACGTGCTCCAGGGCGTCCTCGCCGGCGCCGCCGGGGAAGTCGATGCGCAGCACGCCCGCTCCGCTGCCCGAGTCCTCGGTGCCCCGGACCAGCGCCGGCTTGCCGTCGTGCTCCTCGACCCAGCTGCGGATCTCGTCGTGGTCGGTGGTGGTGTGGCTCTCTGATGCCATCGCGGTGGCTCCTCTCCGGGTCCTGTGGACGGCGACTGCCGCCGTCCTCCGACCCCTACCCGGAGCGAGGTCGGCCATGCGCGGACCCTTGACAGCCGCGGAGCCGCGGGCAGAGGGTGCTCGGTAACCCTGACCCACCCCCACCCTCAGGAGCGTGATCGGCCGTGTCCGATTCCTTCCACCCGTCCCGACGACTCGTGATCGGCGGTGCCGTGGCCGCCGGTGCCGTCACCGCCGCCGCCGTCGCCGCTCCCGGCCAGGCCGCCGCGACACCGCGGGCGAGCCGGGCTCCGCGTCGCGCACGCGGGCAGAAGACCATGATCGACGTCCCCTTCGAGGCCCGCGACGTCGTGCGCATCGGGCTGATCGGCCTCGGCAACCGCGGCATGGGCATGCTCGACTCCTGGGTCGCCGTGCCCGGCGCCTCCGTGGTGGCCGTCTGCGACATCCGCGCCGAGCGGGCCACCACCGCCGCCGACCGCGTCGAGGCCCAGGGCCTGCCCCGCCCGCGCGAGTACGGCGGGCGCGGCGAGTCCACCTACCGGCAGATGCTGGCCCGCGAGGAGCTCGACCTCGTCTACATCGCCACCCCCTGGGAGTTCCACTACGAGCAGGGCAAGGCCGCCCTGCGCACCGGCGCCCACGTCGGCGTCGAGCTGCCCATCGCCACCGAGCTCGACGAGCTGTGGGACCTGGTCGACACCTCCGAGCGGACCCGCCGGCACCTGTTCCTGATGGAGAACTGCAGCTACGGGCGCAACGAGCTCGCCATGCTGAAGATGGCCCACTACGGGCTCTTCGGCGACATCACCAACGGTCACGGCGGGTACCTGCACGACCTGCGCGAGCTGCTGTTCGCCGACGGCTACTACACCGACGACTGGCGCCGGCTCTGGCACACCCGCAGCCGCGCCAGCTTCTACCCGATGCACGGCCTGGCGCCGATCGCCGCCGCCATGGACATCAACCGCGGCGACCGGATGACCACCCTGCAGGCCACCGACACCGAGCCCAAGGGTCTCTACGACTACCGGGAGCGCCACGTCCCCCGCGACCACCGGTCCTGGGACGAGACCTACGTCAACGGCGACCTGGTCACCTGCCTGATCGGCACCGCCAAGGGCCGCGTCATCCGGGCCGAGCACGACGTCAGCTCGCCGCGGCCCTACAGCCGCATCAACTCCCTCGCCGGGTCGCGGGGGATCATGGAGGACTACGCCGGCACCGACTCCACCGGCGCCCGCATCTACGTCGAGCCCGAGCACGGCGGGCACAGCTGGCGGGGCTTCTCCGAGCTGCGTCCCGACTTCGACCACTGGCTGTGGAAGAAGCTGGGCGATGAGGCGGCCAACGGCGGCCACGGCGGGATGGACTACATCCTGCAGTGGCGGGTCGTGCAGAGCATCCGCGCCGGGCTGGTGCCCGACATCGACGTCTACGACTCCGCGGCCTGGTGCTCGCCGGTGCCGCTGAGCGTGGCCTCCCTCGAGGCCGGCGGCGCACCGGTGGAGGTGCCGGACTTCACCCGTGGCGACTGGGAGACCCCGCGGCTCGGGCTGGACTCGCGCGAGACGGAGATGCCGGCATGAGCCCCACCCGTCGCACGGCGGCCCGCAGCACCGCCGTGCTGGCCGCCGTCCTCACCCTCCTCACCGGTCTGCTCGCAGCGGCTCCGGCGCCGGCCCGCGCGGCGGTGGCCGAGTCCGCGGTCACGGTGTCCATCGGCGACGTCGACCTGTCCGACGGTCCCAGCATCGAGCAGGTCGTGGTGACCGTCGCCAACGGCAGCGACCGCCCGCTGCGCGACGTCACGGTCGCCCTGAGCGGGCCGCGCGGGTGGAACCTGGCGCCGTCCTCGGTGACGCTGCGCGGCCGGGTCCGGCCGGGGGAGAGCGGCACGGCCACCTTCACCGTGCTGGTGCCGCAGGCCCAGCCCGGGTTCGTGGTCCGCAGCTTCACCGCCACCGTCCGCTACACCGGCGGGGACGGCGCTGGCACGGCCTCGGCCACGGTGAGCCAGACCCTGGGCGAGGCCGCCGGCAGCCTGGCCGAGCTCTACGACAACGTCGGGGTGACCAGCCTGGCCACCCGCGCGGCCGGGAACCTCGACGGCGGGGGCAACAGCCTGTCCGGCGAGCGGCTGGCCGAGGTGGGCATCACCCCCGGGGCCACCGTGTCCGCGCTGGGTGCCCAGCTGACCTGGCCCACCGGGGAGCTCGGCACCCCCGACAACGTCTCCGCCGGCGGTCAGGCGGTCAGCCTGAGCGGCAGCGGCGAGCGGCTCGTCGTGGTGGGGACCGGTATCGGCACCTCGGCCACCGGCACGCTGCGGGTGATCTACACCGACGGCACCTCCAGCAGCGGCACCGTCGGCTTCCCGAACTGGTGCTGCCAGGCCCAGGACGCCCACGGCGCCACCCTGGTCGCGTCCGTGCGCGGCCGCAACACCCCGGCCGGCTACGCCAACGCCGACTACACCTACGGGGTGTTCGCCCACTCGGTCGAGCTCGACCCGGCCAAGGAGGTGCAGTTCGTGGTGCTGCCCAGCCACAGCGGGATCCACGTCTTCACCCTCGGCCTCGCCGGCTGAGGTTGGACGCCCCCAGGAGGGGTACGGGTGGAGGACCAACGTCGAGAGGAGTACCGCATGGGGATCTTCGACAAGGCCAAGGACGCCGTCTCCGGGCACCAGGACCAGGTGGACCGGGGCGTGGACAAGGCCGGTGACGCGGTGGACCAGCGCACCGGCGGTCAGCACGCCGAGCAGGTCGACAAGGGTCAGGACGCGGTCCGGGACCGCCTGGGTGCCGGGGGCGACCCCGCCACCGAGAACACGCCGCCGGGCTGATCGACCCGACGGGAACCACCGACAAGCACGAGGCCCCCGCACCGAGAGGGTGCGGGGGCCTCGTCGTGCGCCGGGCTCAGAAGTCCCAGTCCTCGTCCTCGGTGCTGACGGCCTTGCCGATCACGTAGGAGGAGCCGGAGCCGGAGAAGAAGTCGTGGTTCTCGTCGGCGTTGGGGCTCAGCGCGGACAGGATGGCCGGGTTCACGTCGGTCACCTGCTTGGGGAACATCGCCTCGAAGCCCAGGTTCATCAGCGCCTTGTTGGCGTTGTAGTGCAGGAACTTCTTGACGTCCTCGGTCAGCCCGACCGAGTCGTAGAGGTCGCGGGTGTACTGCACCTCGTTGTCGTAGAGCTCGTACAGCAGCGAGAACGTGTAGTCCTTGATGTCGTCGCGCTCGGCCTGGCTGATCAGCTCCATGCCCCGCTGGAACTTGTAGCCGATGTAGTAGCCGTGGACTGCCTCGTCGCGGATGATGAGGCGCACCAGGTCGGCGGTGTTGGTCAGCTTGGCCCGGCTGGACCAGTACATCGGCAGGTAGAAGCCGGAGTAGAACAGGAACGACTCCAGCAGGGTGGAGGCCACCTTGCGCTTGAGCGGGGAGTCGCCCTGGTAGTACTCCATGACGATGGCGGCCTTCTTCTGCAGGTTCGGGTTCTCGACCGACCAGCGGAAGGCCTCGTCGATCTCGCGCGTGGAGCACAGCGTGGAGAAGATCGAGGAGTAGCTCTTGGCGTGCACCGACTCCATGAAGGCGATGTTGGTGTACACCGCCTCCTCGTGCGGGGTCAGCGCGTCGGGGATCAGCGACACCGCCCCCACCGTGCCCTGGATGGTGTCCAGCAGGGTCAGCCCGGTGAACACCCGCATGGTGAGCTGCTGCTCGTGGGGGGTCAGCGTGCTCCAGGACTGGACGTCGTTGGACAGCGGCACCTTCTCGGGCAGCCAGAAGTTGTTGACGAGACGGTTCCAGACCTCGACGTCCTTGTCGTCGGCGATCCGGTTCCAGTTGATGGCCTGGACCCGGTCGAGCAGCTTGAGTGATTCAACCACGGTGTTCGTCGTCCTCGGTGGTGTCGGGTGGGGAGCCCTGCGCGGTGTCAGGTGTGCCCTGCGGGTGGCGCAGGACGTGGGTGGGGTGCGGCGCCGGCGGCGTCACAGCATGCAGCTGACGCAGCCCTCCACCTCGGTGCCCTCGAGGGCCAGCTGGCGCAGGCGGATGTAGTAGATCGTCTTGATCCCCTTGCGCCAGGCGTAGATCTGGGCCCGGTTTATGTCGCGGGTGGTCGCGGTGTCCTTGAAGAACAGGGTCAGCGACAGCCCCTGGTCCACGTGCTGGGTGGCCGCGGCGTAGGTGTCGATGATCTTCTCGTAGCCGATCTCGTAGGCGTCGGCGTAGTACTCCAGGTTGTCGTTCGTCATGAACGGCGCCGGGTAGTAGACGCGGCCGAGCTTGCCCTCCTTGCGGATCTCGATCTTCGAGGCGATCGGGTGGATCGAGGAGGTCGAGTGGTTGATGTAGGAGATCGACCCGGTCGGCGGCACCGCCTGCAGGTTCTGGTTGTAGATGCCGTGCTCCATCACCGACGCCTTCAGAGCGGCCCAGTCGGCCCGGGTGGGGACCTGGACGCCGGCCTTGTCGAACAGCTCCTGGGCCCGCTCGGTCTGGCAGGTCCACTCGCGCTCGGTGTAGGTGTCGAAGAACTCGCCGCTGGCGTACTTGGAGTCCTCGAAGCCCACGAAGGTGCGTCCCCGCTCGATCGCCAGCTTGTTCGAGGCCCGCAGGCAGTGGAACAGCACGGTGGCGAAGTAGACGCTGGTGAAGTCGATGGCCTCGGGCGAGCCGTAGTGCACCCGCTCACGGGCCAGGTAGCCGTGCAGGTTCATCTGCCCGAGCCCGATGGCGTGGGACTTGTCGTTGCCGTCCTCCACCGAGCGCACCGAGCGGATGTGGCTGGCCTCCGAGACCGCGGTCAGCCCGCGGATCGCCGTCTCCACCGTCTTGCCCAGGTCGGGGCCGTCCATGGCCAGGGCGATGTTCATCGACCCCAGGTTGCAGGAGATGTCCTTGCCGATCTGGTCGTAGGACAGGTCCTCGTGGTAGGTCGTGGGGGTGTTGACCTGCAGGATCTCCGAGCACAGGTTGGACATGTTGATCCGGCCCTTGATCGGGTTCGCCTTGTTCACCGTGTCCTCGAACACGATGTAGGGGTAGCCGGACTCGAACTGGATCTCGGCCAGCGTCTGGAAGAAGTGGCGGGCGTTCAGCTTGGTCTTCTTGATCCGGGGGTCGTCGACCATCTCGGCGTACTTCTCGGTGATGGAGATGTCGCCGAAGGGGACCCCGTAAACCCGCTCCACGTCGTAGGGGGAGAACAGGTACATGTCGTCGTTGTTCTTCGCCAGCTGGAAGGTGATGTCGGGGATCACCACGCCGAGGGAGAGCGTCTTGATGCGGATCTTCTCGTCGGCGTTCTCGCGCTTGGTGTCGAGGAACTTCATGATGTCGGGGTGGTGGGCGCTGAGGTAGACCGCGCCCGCGCCCTGACGGGCACCCAGCTGGTTGGCGTAGCTGAAGCTGTCCTCGAGCAGCTTCATCACCGGGATGATGCCGCTGGACTGGTTCTCGATGTGCTTGATCGGGGCGCCGGCCTCGCGGATGTTGCTCAGCAGCAGCGCCACGCCGCCGCCGCGCTTGGACAGCTGCAGCGCGGAGTTGATGCCGCGGGCGATGGACTCCATGTTGTCCTCCATCCGCAGCAGGAAGCAGGACACGAGCTCGCCGCGCTGGGCCTTGCCGGCGTTGAGGAAGGTCGGCGTCGCGGGCTGGAACCGGCCGGCGATGATCTCCTCCACCAGCTCGGTGGCCAGCTGCTCGTCGCCGTCGGCCAGGGTCAGCGCCGTCATCACCACCCGGTCCTCGAACCGCTCCAGGTAGCGCTTCCCGTCGAAGGTCTTCAGCGTGTACGAGGTGTAGTACTTGAAGGCGCCCAGGAAGGAGGCGAAGCGGAACTTCTTGGAGTAGGCCAGGTCGTTGAGGCGCTGGATGAAGTCGAAGTCGTAGCGCTGCAGCACCGCGGCCTCGTAGTAGCCCTTCTCGACCAGGTAGTCGAGGCGCTCCTTGAGGGAGTGGAAGAACACGGTGTTCTGGTTGACGTGCTGCAGGAAGTACTCCCGCGCCGCCTCCCGGTCCTTCTCGAACTGGATGCGGCCGTCGCGGTCGTACAGGTTGAGCATCGCGTTCAGCGCGTGGTAGTCCATCGCGCCGTTGACCTGGCTGGTCCCCTGGGTGGGGACCTCCATCACTGCTGCGTCCAAAACTGGTCCAATCCCTCTGCGACGACGCGGACGTCGTCGGCTGTTCCGAAGACTTCGAAGCGGTACAGGTGGGGGACCCCGCACTTGCGGGCGACGACGTCGCCCGCGCGGCAGTAGGCCTCACCGAAGTTCGTGTTCCCGGCCCCGATCACCCCGCGGATCAGAGACCGGTTGTGCGGGTCGTTCAGGAAGCGGACGACCTGCGGGGGCACCGACCCCCTCCCGTCGCCCCCGCCGTAGCTCGGGACGACCAGGACGTAGGGCCGGGTGACCCGCAGCGGGGGCTCCCGGTCGGGGTGGATCGGGATGCGGAGCGCCGGACGGCCCAGCTTCTGCACGAAGCGGTGGGTGTTGCCCGAGACGCTGGAGAAGTAGACCAGGTCGGCGGTGCCGGTGTCCGGCTGCCCGTCGACGGACCTCGCGGTCGTGGTGTCCGACCTCGCGAGGACCGCGCTGCGCGAGGTCACGGCGTCAGCCGACCAGTCGGGCGGCGAGCTCGTCGATCTTGTCCGGGCGGAAGCCCGACCAGTGCTCGTCACCGGCCACCACGACGGGGGCCTGCAGGTAGCCCAGCGAACGCACCATCTGCAGCGCCTCGTCGTCGGTCTCGAGGTTCAGCGCCTCGAACTCGATGCCCTTGGCGTCGAGGGCGCGGTAGGTCGCGTTGCACTGCACGCAGCGGTCCTTGGTGTACACCGTGACGGTCATGTCGTGTCCTCCTGAGGAGTGGTGGCCGAGGTCTCGCCGGCGTAGGCCTAGTTTACACCCGGGAGCCTGTATCTAGTGGTGCCACGTCCGTGTCACCACCACATACTGTAATGACACGGCTGTGATTCCGCCATCCCCGAGGGCGACGAATCTGTCCCGGCCGCGTCGTTGCTGGCCTCTCCCGGCGTGTCGCGGACACCCTCCGGCGTGTCGCGCCGACCGGCCCTGCGGAGCCCGCCCCCGGACAGGGGGCGCCCATGGTGTCAGACTGCGGAGGTGGCCGCCTACGGCGCGGACCCCGACGACGACGACGGGGTCGACGTCCTCGACGACGGGCCCCCGGCGAGCGGGTCGGGGACCCGGTTGCTGCTGCTCACCGCCGTCGTGCTGCTGGCCGCGCTGATGACGGTGGTCGTGGTCGCCCGCACGGGCGAGCGGGCCCGGCCGGCGCCCGCACCCGAGCCCACCGCCACGCAGGACGTGCGTCCCAGCCGGTCCCCGAGCCCTTCCCCCAGCCCGGACCGCCCGCGGCCCGAGCGGGTGCACGACCGGCTCGCCACCGCGCCGATGCCGGACGCCGCCCCCACCTGGGAGCTGTTCGTGCAGGACGCGACCTACGTGCACCGCATCAACCTGGCCAGCGGGGAGCGCACCCGCACCCGCATCGAGGTCGCACCGCAGTTCGCCACCGGCGGCGCCTTCGTCCCCGCCCCCGGCGGCGTCCTCACGTACCCGGGTGACTCCGCGCACGCCAGCTGGGTGCCCGACGACGGCCCGGCCCGGGTGGTCCCGCTGACCGGGCCGGGGGAGCGCGGGCTGTGGACGCGGGTGCTCCCCGGTCCGCCCGGGAGGGTCTGGGTGGTGCGGCACGACTACCAGCCGGCCGCCTACGAGCTCGCCTCGGTCGGCGTGACGGGGTGGGACGGGGACCCCGTGCGGCGGCTGGACGCACCGGGCGGCGGCGGCTGGAGCGGTGCGGTGAGCGACGGCTCCGACGGTGTGCTGGTGCCGGCGGCGGGCGGGACCTGGGAGGTCACCCCCGAGGGTCCGCGACGCATCAGCCGCGGCGAGGTGGTGGCGGTCGGCCCTCGCGTCCAGGTGCTGCTCGACTGCGACGACACCCTGGTCTGCAGCGACCACGTCCGCGACCGGGCCACCGGGCAGCAGCGACGGCTGGCGCCCGCCCGCCGCGACGCCGGCCCCGGCGCGCTGGGCACCACCTCCCCCGACGGCCGGTGGTGGGCGTACTGGTCGGTGCTGCCCGAGACGCGGCTGGTGGTGGTGGACCTGGTCACGGGGGAGGCGGTGGTGCAGAGCGGGGCGGACGCGTCGGTGGACCTGACCTCCACGCTGGCCTGGACCCCGGACAGCTCGCGGCTGCTGGCCCTGGACGGCGACGGGCTGCGGTCGGTGGACCCGGCCCGCGGCGAGGAGCGGTGGGTGGAGCTGCCCGTCCCGGGCGCGGTGCGGCTGGCGCTGCGGGGCTGAGCGGCCCGGGCAGGGGCCCGGCTCAGCCGCGGGGACGCAGCCGCAGCGGCGGCAGCACCGGGGCCGGCAGGCTGCCCGGCCACGCCGGGGGGAAGCTGCCGAACCGCTCGCCGCCGGCGACCTCCCGCTCGGCCTGCCAGTCCTCGCGGGCCCGGGCGACCTCGTCGTGGTCGACGCCGACGAAGTTCCACCACATCACCACCTGCTCGCCCAGCGGCTCCCCGCCGAGCAGCAGCAGCCGGACGGGGGCGTCCCCGGCGCCGAGGCGCACCTGCTCGGCGCCGAGCGGGACGTGCACCATCTCGCCCGGCTCGGCGGCCAGCTCGTCCACGCTCAGCGCGCCGGTGTCGACGAGCAGCCCGTGCTCGAAGTCGACCGCCAGCGGGAGCGTCAGGACCGCGCCGGCGGGGAGCGTCAGCTCCGCACCCACCAGCCGGGTGAAGGTGCGCACCGGCGAGCGCCGGCCCAGCAGCTCGCCGAGGAACACGCTGATCCGCACGTCGCCCGAGCCGTCGGCGGGGACGGTGAAGGGCTCGGGGACGTGGTGCTCGAAGGCGGGCGCGGTGCGCCGGTGCGCCGCGGGCAGCGCCAGCCAGAGCTGCACGCCGTGCAGCACGGAGGTCTCCGGCGTGGAGTGCTCGGAGTGGGCGATGCCCCGCCCGGCCGTCATCAGGTTCATCTCGCCGGGGTGCACCAGGGCGTGCGTGCCCAGGGTGTCGCGGTGCTCGATGCTGCCGCTGAACAGCCACGACACGGTCTGCAGACCCGTGTGCGGGTGCGCAGGCACCGCCATGCCGCCGGTGGTGGCCACGTCGTCGGGACCGTAGTGGTCGGCGAAGCACCAGGCGCCGATCAGCGACTGCTCCCGCTGCGGCAGGGTGCGCCGCACCGACATCGCCCGCGGCCCGCCCAGCGGCACGTCCCGCGGCGTCAGCCGCCGCAGGGCGGTCCGGGGAGCGGCCGCCGCGGGGGCCGGGGGCAGTGGCTGGTCGGAGTCGCGCACCTCTGCACGGTGCCACCCCGCGCGCCCCGCGGCAAGGACCGGCGGGTGCCGGCCGGCTGTGGTGGGATGGCGCCGTGCCCATCCACCTGGTCGAGCCCGTCAGCGTGGCGCCGGTCCGCAGGATCGGACGGCGCACCTTCGACTTCAACGCCCGGGTGGCGGTGATGGCCATCGTCAACCGCACCCGGGACTCCTTCTTCGACCGCGGCCGGACCTTCCCCCTGCAGGCGGCGGTGGAGGCCTGCCTGGCCGCGGCCGAGGCGGGGGCCGACATGGTCGACGTCGGCGGGGTGCCCTTCTCGCCCGACGCGGAGCCGGTCAGCGCGGCCGAGGAGCTGGACCGCGTGCTGCCGCTGGTGACCGAGGTCGTCCGCCACAGCGACGTGGTGCTCTCGGTCGACACCACCCGGGCGGCGGTGGCCGAGGCGGTGGTGGGCGCCGGGGCGGGCATCATCAACGACACCTCCGGGCTGCACGACCCACGGACCGCCGAGGTGGCCGCCGCGACCGGCGCGCAGCTGGTGGTGACCCACTCCCTGGCCGCCCCGGGACGCCACCTCGCCGCGCCGCCGACCTACGTCGACGTGGTGGCGGAGGTGGCCGACCACCTCACCACGGTGGCCGACCGGGCCCGGGCGGCGGGGGTGCCGGACGGTCAGCTGCTGCTCGACCCCGGGCCCGACCTGAACAAGAACACCCGGCACACCCTGCAGCTGGTGGCCGGCTTCGACCGGTTCACCCGGGCCGGTCTGCCGACCCTGGTCGCGGTGTCCAACAAGGACTTCGTGGGGGAGGTGCTCGACCGCGAGAAGAGCGGGCGGCTGGCCGGGACGCTGGCCGCCACGGTGGCCTGCGTGCTCGCGGGAGGACGGGTGGTGCGCGCCCACGACGTCGCGGCCACGGTGGACGCGGTCCGCATGACCGAGGCCGTGATGGGGCTGCGCGAACCCGTCCGGATGGTCCACAACGCCGGCTGAGGCCACGCGCCGTCCGGTGCGGCCGTCCCGGCTGCGCTAGCCTCCGCGCATGAGGATCGCGGTCGCCGTCGTGCGGCTGGCCGTCGTGGCGGCCGTGGCCGCGGCGGTCGCGGCGACGCTGGTCGTCTCGGCAGCCCGCGGGCCGGTCAACCCCTTCAACTTCTTCGGCTACTTCACCGTGCAGAGCAACCTCCTGCTGGCGGCGGTCTACCTGGCCACCGCCCTGCTGGCTCTGCGCGACCGGCCGGTGCCACGGTGGCTGGTGGTCGCGCGTGCGGCGGCGACCACGTACATCGTGGTCGTCGGCGTGGTCTACAACACCCTGCTGGCCGGACTCGCCGGTGGGGTGGAGCTGGCCTGGGCCAACGCGGTGCTGCACCTCGTCACCCCCGTGCACGCCCTGCTGGACTGGGTGCTCGTCGCCGACCGTGGCCGGCTGCCGTGGCGGGTGTGGGGCTACCTGGCGGTCTACCCCGTGGTGTGGCTGGTGGTGGTGCTCCTCCGCGGTGCCGGCGACGGCTGGGTCCCGTACCCCTTCCTCGACCCCGACCGGGGCTACCTCACCGTGGCCGCGTACGCGCTGGCCATCGCGGTGGTGGTCATGGCGGCAGGTGCCGGCGTCATCGCGCTCAGCCGCCTCGCCGTGGGAGCCGCCGGCGGTGCCGGGAGCGCCGGCCGCGAGCCGGGCTGATCCGGGCCGGTCCTGCTCCCGTGGTGTCCCCTTAGGTGAGGGGGACGGGACGTGCAAGAGTACGCGGGTGACCACTCCTGCGCGTGCGAAGACCCCGTCGGTGGCCTACTCGATCACCGTCCGCATCCTCGCGCCGGCGGGCGGCGCGGCGGTCAGCCAGCTGACCCGCACCGTCGAGGCCGCCGGCGGTGCGATCACGGCCCTCGACGTCTCCGACTCGGGGCAGAACCAGGTCCAGATCGACGTCACCATCGGCGCCAGCTCGACCGAGCACTCCGCCGAGGTGGTGGAGGCGCTGGGGCAGATCCCCGGGGTCAAGGTCGGCCGGGTCTCGGACCGGACCTTCCTGATGCACCTCGGCGGCAAGCTGGAGACCGCCCCCCGGCACCAGATCCGCACCCGTGACGACCTGTCGATGATCTACACCCCCGGTGTCGCGCGGGTCTCGATGGCCATCGCGGAGAACCCCGAGGACGCCCGCCGGCTGAGCATCAAGCGGAACTCCGTCGCGGTGGTCACCGACGGCACCGCGGTGCTGGGGCTCGGCGACATCGGCCCGCTGGCGGCGATGCCGGTGATGGAGGGCAAGGCCGTGCTGTTCAAGCGGTTCGCCGACATCGACGCCTGGCCGCTCTGCCTGGACACCACCGACGTGGACGAGATCGTCCGCGTGGTGCGCGCCGTGGCGCCCGGGTTCGCCGGCATCAACCTGGAGGACATCTCCGCCCCCCGCTGCTTCGAGATCGAGGCCCGGCTGCGCCAGCTGCTCGACATCCCCGTCTTCCACGACGACCAGCACGGCACCGCCATCGTGGTGCTCGCTGCCCTCTACAACGCCCTGCGGGTGGTGGAGAAGGAGCTGCCGACCGCCCGGATCGTGATGTCGGGGGCCGGTGCGGCCGGCACGGCCATCCTCAAGGTGCTGATCAGCGCCGGCGCCCGCCACGTGGTCGTGGCCGACATCGAGGGGGTCGTCCACCGCGACCGTGCCGGCATGAACGACAACCTGCGCTGGATCGCCGAGCACACCAACCCCGAGGGGTTCACCGGCACCCTGCGCGAGGCGCTGGCCGGCTCCGACGTCTTCATCGGGGTCTCCGCCCCCGGGGTGATCGACGCCGCCGACGTCGCCACCATGGCCGAGCGGTCGGTGGTGTTCGCGCTGGCCAACCCCACGCCGGAGATCGACCCGGCCGAGGCGGCCCTGCACGCGGAGGTGGTGGCCACCGGCCGGTCGGACTTCCCGAACCAGATCAACAACGTGCTGGCCTTCCCGGGGGTGTTCCGGGGGCTGCTGGACGCCCGCAGCCACGACATCTCGATGGGGCTGCTGATCGCGGCCGCCCGGGCGCTGGCCTCGGTGGTGGGCGACGAGCAGCTCAACGCCAGCTACATCATGCCCAGCGTCTTCCACCCCGAGGTGCACGACCGCGTGGCCGCCGCCGTCCGGGAGGCGGCCGGCGGTTCGGCCGAGCTGCCCGAGGTGGCGACCGACCCCCTCCTCTGAGGACCGCCCGTGACGCCGACCCGACCCAAGCCCGGAGACCTGCTGGTCGCCAGCCCCGGCCTCAGCGGCGGCGAGTTCGACCACAGCGTCGTGCTCGTGCTCGACGCCGACGAGGACGGCGCCCTGGGCGTGATGGTGAACAAGCTCTCCGAGCTGTCGCTGGCCTCGGTGCTGCCGGACTGGGTGGACCGGGTCAGCCACCCGCGGGTGCTCTTCCACGGCGGTCCGGTCTCGCCCAACGGCGCCATCTGCGTGGCCGCGGTCGCGCACGTGGGGGAGGAGCCGCCGGGCTGGCGCCGGCTCTACGACAACGTCGGGCTGCTGCACCTGGACACCCCGCTGGAGATCGTCGCCGGGGCCTACGACGACCTGCGCATCTTCGCCGGGTACGCCGGCTGGGAGCCCGGCCAGCTGGAGGGCGAGCTGGCCGAGGGGTACTGGCACGTGGTGCCCTCGCGCTACGACGACGTCTTCGGCCCCGACCCGGTGCCGATGTGGCGGCGGGTGCTGCGTCGCCAGCCCGGACGGCTGGCCTGGTTGAGCACCTGGACCGACACCCCCGAGCTGAACTGAGCCCCGCGCGGGGGCGCTGCACCGGGGCCGGGTTGACCTCCCCGGCTGCCAGACTGGACGACGTCCGCCGCACCCCAGGGAGTTCTGCGATGAGCATCTGGACCGACCAGTCCCTCGAGGACGACCCGCTGGACCCCACCCGCGACCTCCCGTCCGCCGCCGCGCCCGGTCCCGGCCCCGTCGGGCCCGCCGCGGCCCCGGTCGACGTCCTGCCGGACCCGGCGGACGGCGAGGACGGCCTGATCTCGGACCCCAGCGGCGCGGTCTCCGTCCGCCTGGACGAGGACCGGTTCCGGGTGCTCGAGCTGCGTGTCTCCACCCGCTGGCGCGAGCGGCTGAAGCGGGCCGGTGTCGAGCTCGGGGCGGCGGTCGTGGTCGCCTGCCGGCGCGGCCAGCTCGGCCCGCCCCGCGGCCCGGTGGCAGCGGGGTTCGCCGCCCTGGAGCTGCCGTCCGGGCCCCGCCGCGCACCCGGGGACCGGTCGATCGACTGGGCCGCCTTCAACACCCTGCTGGACACCACGCTGGCGCTGTCGGAGGAGAGCGCCCGGCTCCGCGCCCGGCCGCCGGAGGAGGTGGAGCGGGCGACCCTGAGCAGCCCGCTCGCCGAGGGCCGCAGCGCCAACGGCCGCGTCCGGGTGGTGCTCGCCGCCGCCGGCCCGGTGCAGCGCGTCGAGGTCGACCGGCAGTGGGCACACGAGCACGCCCGGGTGAGCGAGCTGACCGCCGCCCTCGAGCAGGCCATGACCGCCGCCTACGACGCCTGGCAGCCGCCGCGGTACGAGCCGGGCGAGCTCGACCGGCTGGTGGAGCGCCGCCTGGAGCACCGCCGGGAGCTGCTGTCGCTGCTCAGCGGCCGCCTGCCCTGAACCGTCCCCACACCTGCGGAGGAAGCATGAGCGAGCACGAGCCCCAGCGGGTCACCCGATCCGGTTTCGCCGGCATCGGCGGTGACGACGAGCTCGAGGACGTCGACCTCTACGAGGGTCTGATCAACCCCCACGAGCAGGACGGCGCCGGGTCCCGCTCCGGCGGCGGGGCCAGCCCGATGATGATGCCGCCGATGGGTGCCATGGGCGGCACCCGGGGCGGCGGTCCGGCGGGCGCACAGAACGCCCAGGCGGCCGGCCTCGGCGGAGCCGCCGTGGCGGGCTCCCCGGTGGCCGGCCCGGGTGGACCCGGATCGGCCGGCGCCGGTCTCGGCGTCCCCGGTGGCGGGGTGCCGGGCGGCGGCCCCGGCGTGGGCGGTCTACCGGGCGGCGGCGGTGGCATCCCCTCCGGCGCGGGTGGCATCGGCGGCGTCCCCGGCGGTGGTGCGGGCGGCTCGGCGCTGAGCGCCGGCGCCGGCACCAGCGCAGCCGGCGTCGGCGGCGCCGGGGGCGGCACCGACACCTCCTTCGGCGGCGGCGACGCCGACGGCGACGGCATCCCCGACGACATCGACGCCGACCACGGCACCGGCTCCGACTACGGCGCCGGCTCCGGACCCTCGGGCTACCAGCCGTGGACGCCCGGCCGCCCCGACGGCCAGCCCTGGACGCCCGGCGGCTCCACCACGCCGCCCACCCCGGACACCTCCGTGCCCGAGCAGGACTTCAGCCCCTACACCCCGGGCACCCGGCCCGGCCCCGGTGCGGTCGACCCGGGCGGTCTGGACCCCGACTCCCTCGGCGACCGGCCGGGGTCCGGCCCGGCCATGCCGGACCTCGGCGGCCCCGGAGGCGGCGCCCCCGGCGGAGGCGGCGGCCTGCCCGGCGGAGGCGGCATGCCCGGTGGTGGCGGTGGCGGTGGTGCCGGCGGCGGTGGCCTCGGCGCGGTGGACCGCCAGGTGGCCGTGGACGACCTGCGGGCCGAGGCCAAGACCTGGCACGAGGCCAGCCAGGCCTACAAGGAGGCCAAGAGCCAGCACGAGTCCGGCACCGAGGTCACCTACACCGACTTCGCCTTCGTCCACACCCTGTCGACCAGCTACACCAACCTGCGCTCGGACGTGCTGCGCTACCTGGAGAAGGGCGCCGCCGAGTTCGAGGGCATGGCCAACGCGCTGACCAAGGCCGCCGACAAGTACGACGAGACCGAGCGCAGCAACGAGCAGGACGCCGGCGCCAGCACCGGGGACGACGCCCCGCCGCCGGCCGCCGACCCGACGCCGCAGACCCGGCCCCGCAGCCGCACCCCGTACGCCGTCTGAGCCCCGAGGAGCACACGATGAGCACCCCTGACTTCTCCAGCTGGTCGGCCATGCCGGGCAAGCTGACCGAGGCCTGGCAGGCCCTCAAGGAGATGACGGCCACCGCCGAGCAGCGCGACCGCGACGAGATGGACGCGGTGATGGACAAGCTCGACGAGGAGTACAACGGCTGGTTCACCACCTCCGGCGACGAGGAGGACGCCGTCTGGGCCCGCTTCGACGAGCTGGTCGCGGAGATGAACACCGCCTGGGACGAGCTGCACGGCTACTGGACCGACGAGTTCGCCGGGCACGTCAGCAAGGCCAAGCTGGTCTACGACGCCGCCGTGGTCTGGAAGGACGACGTGACCGCCAAGCTCGGCGACCACGAGAACACCATCGCCACCAGCCAGGCCCGGATGCACTGGACCGGACCGGGGGCCGAGGCCTACGGCAAGAAGCTCCCCGACCAGGTGCAGGCCATGGCCGACCTGAAGGGGCACGTCGCCACCGCCGCCTACGGGGTCGAGCAGGCCGCGGCCGTGCTGGGCGGGGTCTACACCGCCATCCTCAACGACGTGGAGGGGCTCACCGACGCCGTCGACGCGCTCCCCGGCGACGACTCGGGCACCACCTTCGGCAACCGCGTCTACAACACCCGCTACTACCTCGAGGGATACCTGGAGACGCTGAAGAGCTACCACAGCGGGGACGGCGTGTGGAGCGACCCCGCGGGGGACGCCCGCACGGCGATGGAGACCACCGTGCCGGAGGCGAAGGTGCTGAGCACCCCCAGCTGGCCGGTGGCCAGCAGCGAGTCGATGCAGGACATGCGGCCCGGGGCCCCCACCGCGCCGCCGGCGCCGATCACCCCGCCGGCGCCCGACCCCGAGCAGCAGACCCAGCAGCCGCAGCAGCTGCCGCAGACCGGTCACACCCCCGAGAGCGTCGACCGCTCCAACCAGGAGCGCACCGACACCGTCGAGGTCGGCGACGAGGGCAACGACTGAGCCGCGGTCCCCGCCGGCGGTCGGGCGCTAGACCCGGCCGGCCTGCCGCAGGGCGAGGTAGTGGTCGGCCAGGTCCGGGGCGAACCGCTCCGGCGGCGCCTGCACCACGGTGAGCCCGGCCTGCTGCAGCGCCCGCGCGGTACGGGCCCGGCGCTCGCCGTCCACCTCGGCGGCCGCGGCGGCGTAGGCGTCGGCGGGGGAGTCCCGGCGGGTCAGCAGCTCCTCGACCCGCGGGTCGGCGACGGCGCCGACCACCAGCCGGTGGCGTCGCAGCAGCGGGGCCAGCGCGGGCAGCAGGCCCTCGGTGACCGCGGCCTCGTCCAGCGCGGTCAGCACGACGACCAGCGAGCGCTGCCCGACCCGGGAGGTGATCTCGCCCACCAGGCTGCGGTGGTGGGTCTCGACCAGGAACGGCTCGACCGGGGCCATCGCCTGCACCATGGCCGAGAGCAGCTCCGGGGCACCCACCCGCTGCACGCTGGCCCGGACCTGGCGGTCGGCGACCAGCAGGTCCACCCGGTCACCGGCCCGGCTGGCCAGCGCGGCGAGCAGCAGGGCGGCGTCCATGGCCAGGTCCAGCCGTGGCTGGTCGCCCACCCGGCCGGCGGAGGCGCGGCCGCTGTCGACGACGACCAGCACGTGGCGGTCCCGCTCGGGGCGCCAGGTGCGGACCACCACGGTGGTCGAGCGGGCGGTGCCGCGCCAGTCGATGGAGCGGACGTCGTCGCCGGGGACGTATTCGCGCAGGCTGTCGAACTCCGTCCCCTCCCCGCGCTGCAGCAGCAGGGTGCGTCCCTCGAGCTCGCGGAGCCGGTTGAGCCGGCTGGGCAGGTGCTTGCGGCTGGTGAACGGCGGCAGCACCCGCACCGTCCAGGGAGCGGGGTGGTCGGCCTGGCGTCCCGCGAAGCCGAGCGGGCCGAGCACCCGGACGGTGACCGGTCCGCTGCGCCGGTCGCCCCGGCGGGTGGGGTGCAGCGTGGTGGTGTGCCGGCGCCGCTGACCGGGAGGCAGCACCATCGTCCCCACCCCGCCCCGGGCCGCGGCCGAGGGCACCCAGGCGTCGCGGACCCGGCACCGGGCCGTCCGCCGGCCGGGGTGGGCGACGGTGACGTGGACCTGCGCCTGCTCGCCGAGGCGGACCGAGGTGTCGCCGCTGCGGCGCACCTGCAGCCGGCGGGCCGACGGGGCCAGCAGCAGGTCCGCGACCACCACGGCCGCGGTCGCACCGACGGTCACCAGCGGGGCCCAGCCGGTGCGGAGCCACACCACCAGCGGCAGGGTGAGCAGCAGCAGCGCCAGCGGCCGCCAGGTCAGCACCACGGCCGGGCTCCGGCGGGGCGTGGGGTGGCGGTCACCGCGGCACCGGGACCGTGGCCAGCACCGACTCCACCACGGCGTCGGCGGTGAGCCCGTCGAGCTCGGCCTCGGGGCGGAGGCTGATCCGGTGACGCAGCGTGGGGAAGGCCAGCGCCTTGACGTCGTCGGGGGCGACGTACTCCCGCCCCGACAGCCACGCCCAGGCCCGGGCCGCGTTCAGCAGCGCCGTGGCGCCGCGGGGGGAGACACCCATCCGCAGCGACGGCGACTGGCGGGTGGCGCGGACCACGTCGACCACGTAGGCCAGCACCGCGGGGTGGACCACCACCCGCCGCACCTCCTCGCGGGCCCGCAGCAGGTCCTCGGGCCCGGCCACCGCGCGCACCCCGGCCGCCGCCAGGTCGGAGGGGTCGAAGCCGCGGGAGTGGCGGGTCAGCACCTCCAGCTCGGCCTCGCGCGGCGGCAGGTCGATGGTCACCTTCATCAGGAACCGGTCCAGCTGGGCCTCCGGCAGCGGGTAGGTGCCCTCGTACTCCACCGGGTTCTGGGTGGCGGCCACCATGAACGGCTCCGGCAGCCGGCGCGGCCGCCCGTCCAGGGTGACCTGGCGCTCCTCCATCGCCTCCAGCAGGGCGGCCTGGGTCTTCGGCGGGGTGCGGTTCACCTCGTCGGCCAGCAGCAGCGAGGTGAACAGCGGCCCCTCGCGGAAGGCGAACTCGGCGGTCCGGCTGTCGTAGACCAGGGAGCCGGTGATGTCCCCGGGCATCAGGTCGGGGGTGAACTGCACCCGCTTGGTGTCCACCTGCAGAGCGGCGGCGAAGCTGCGCACCAGCAGCGTCTTGGCCGTCCCCGGCACGCCCTCGAAGAGGATGTGGCCCCGGCAGAGCAGGCAGATCAGCAGCGAGGTCACCGCCGTCTCCTGGCCGACGACGGCCTTGGCGACCTCGGTGCGGATCTCGCCGAGCGCCCGTCGTGCGGTGGACGGCTGGTGGTCGGTCTGGGTCATGGCGGCCCTTCCTGGCTGCGGCGTGGCGGGCATGGGGGGAGACGGCGTGTCGGAGGGGAGGTGGGGGGTCGGTCGTCGGCTGGTGCGGTCACGGGGCGCGGGTCGCCTCCTCGAGCTCGCGCAGCTCCCGGGCGAGGCGGGCCAGCTCGTCGTCGTCGGCGGGCGGCGGTCCGGCCAGCACGCGACGCACCCGGTCGCGGTCGGCGCCGGTGGTGGTGCTCACCACCTCGACCAGGGCCAGCGGGTCGCTGGGGCCCAGGCGGCGGGTCAGCCGGGCGCGGGTGGCGCGGCGCAGCACCTCGGCGGCGTGCTCACGGGCCCCGATCCGGTGGTACAGCCGGCCGTGGCCCTCGACCGCCTCACCGGCCGGCACCACCACGGGCAGCCCCTCGGTGACGACCGGTCCGAGCCGGCGGCCCCGCCACAGCAGCAGCGCGACGAAGGCGGCCAGCAGCTGCAGCACCGCCAGCTGCCACCACGGCGGCAGCAGCGAGGGGGACGCCGCCGGCTCCGCCTCCGGCTCCGGACGGGGCTCGGGGGCGGGCAGCCAGACCAGCTCCGCGTGCCGGCCCAGCGACTGCAGCGCGTAGGAGGCGTTGCCCTCGTCCAGCAGCTCGGCGTTGGCCCAGCCCGTCCCCAGCAGGTGGACGCCGGTGGCGCCGACGGGCAGCCGCAGCGAGCCCCAGCCGCTGCGGCCGTAGCCGTAGCAGCCGGCGGTCCGGTCGGCGGCGGCGTAGGCCAGGTCGGCGGCCGCGGAGCGGGTGCTGCCGGCGCGGGCGGCGGCCGGGTCGTCGCAGCCGGGGTCCGCCACCTGGGGCGCGAGCAGCGGCGTCACCCGTACCGGCAGGTCGAGCCGCGCGACGCTGTCCGCGCCGGGGGAGAGCAGCACGAGCTCGCTGGGGCCCGCGGCCAGCAGCCGCTGCCACTCGTCGGCCCGCAGGTCGTCGGGGTGGCTGACCACGAGCGTCCACGGCGACCGGGCGCCGCGGGCGGCGGAGGCCACGGAGCCGGCCACCCGGACGTCCACGCCCTGCCCGGCCAGCACCGCGACCAGCACCGCGGTGCCGTCGGGACGGGTGGAGCGGGGGTCGCCGCTGCGGCGCTCGCCGCGCCCCAGCAGCCCGGCCACCACCACCAGCACCAGCGCCGCCGCCAGCAGCAGGGCCACCGGCCGCAGCCACGCACGGTGCCGCCTCACGCCGGCACCTCGCCGAGGTCGACCTGCCGGGCGGCGGCGAGGACCCGGGCCGAGGTGGCGCGCAGCTCCTCCCACTGCCCGGCCCCGGCGGGCCGGCCGCCGTAGACGGCGTCGTTGAACGCCGCCGCCGCCCGGCGCAGGTCCGCCTCCGCCTCCGGCACCACGACCGACGCCCGCCACGCCACCTCGGTGGCGGTGCGGCTCGGCCGCGGGTCGATCACCGTCAGCTGCTCGAGCTCGCGCACCAGGGCGCGGAACTCCTCCACGACGGCACGGGTCCAGTCGCCGGCGGCGGCGGCCTGCTCGGCCAGCGTCCGGTAGTCCTGCGGGGAGACCTCGACGTGGGTGCCGACCCGGGCGTCGCGGCTGCTGCGGTTGAGCTGCGGCAGCCCGACCCGCCACAGCAGCAGGGCCAGCGCCAGCACCAGCACGACCACGCCGGCCACCAGCCAGCCGCCGGAGTCGCCGCCGCCGCTCCGCCCGCCGCCGTCGGGGAACAGCTCCACCAGCCACTCGACCAGGTCCCCGACCCGGCGCAGCAGCGACTCCAGCAGCTCGACCGCCCGCTGCAGCAGCCGGTCCAGCCAGGCGGGCCGCTCGATGTCGTAGCGGGCCCGCGCCAGCTCCTCGGCCACCAGCCGGCGGGCCTCCTCGCGGGCCGTCTCGACCGGGACGTCGAGGGGGATCACGGCCGCACCATGCCGGGAGCCGCGGTCGGCTGGGGGACCTGCACGCAGTCGAAGCGCATCGCCACGTCCAGCCCCTCGCGGCGCATCCGCAGGTCCAGGTAGAACACCGTCTGGGTGGAGGCGGCGAAGGGCAGCACGCAGCCCAGCAGCACGGTGAGCAGGCTGCCGGCCACGAACCACGTCCCGGGACGGTCGGCCAGCGCCCCGACGTCCGCCGCCGACACCGGCAGCACCGGGCCGTAGACCGCCACGGCCACCAGCGCCGCCAGCACCACCGCCCAGAACGCGGCCGAGACCATGCCGATCACCGCGCCGGTCAGCACCAGCGCCCGCAGCACCTGCCGTCCGCCGACCAGCACGAGAGCCCGGACGAAGGCCACCGGCATCCACGTCTCGCGGCGCGGCCGGCCGATCCAGCTGGGCGCCGACGCCGACTCGAGGGCGTAGACCGGGACGGCCAGCAGCAGGTAGCTGTAGCCCCAGCAGGCCACGCCGGCCATCAGCACGAGCGCGAGCAGCGACCCGGCGGCCGCGAGCACCGGGTCACCGGTGACGGTGAGCGGGAGCGCCAGCACGCTGACGAAGGAGCTGAGCCACGACACCACCGCCAGCAGCACCGTGGCCAGCACGGCGAACCCCGTCATCGGCCCCAGCAGCCGGAGGTTCTGCCGCCAGCCGATCGAGGTGGTGGTGGGGGCGAAGCCGGGACCCAGCACCGTCCGCAGGCTGAACCGGGAGAGCACGGCGGTCAGCCAGACCAGCAGCACGCCTCCGGCCAGCAGCCCCAGCAGGGCCACCAGCACGACGACGACCCCGGCGACCAGCTGCGAGGTGTGCTGGCCGAGCAGACGCCACAGCCAGAGCAGGGTGAGCACGAACAGCCCCTGCAGCACCGCCACCCCGAGCGGCAGCCCCACCATGGCGCGGGCGTTGCGCACCACCACCCAGAAGCCGGCGTCGAGGATCTCGCCCAGGGTCAGCGGCCGCAGCGGCAGCAGCGCCTGCTCCGCCGCCCGGGCCACCTCCGGGCGCGCCCGCGACGCTCCCGGCGGGGGTGGCAGGGCGGTCACGGGCGCAGTCTCCCACGGCGGGGGCCAGCGCGGCGGGCCTCGCGCGCACGCCTGCCCCGTCCGGGCGCGCGTAGGATGCCGAGCGGGAGCGCCGCCGCACCGCGTCCGGTGAGGCGGCCGAGCGAAACGGAGGGCACGTGTCGGAGACCAGGTCCCCGAGCCAGCGCAGCCGCATCCTGGTCGTCGACGACGACGCCGCCCTGGCCGAGATGCTGCAGATCGTGCTGCGCCAGGAGGGCTTCGACCCGGTCTGGGTGTGCCACGGCGACGAGGCCCTGGACGCCTTCCGCACCCACCAGCCCGACCTCGTGCTGCTCGACCTGATGCTCCCCGGCCGGGACGGGGTCGACGTCTGCCGCGACCTGCGGGCCGAGTCCGGGGTGCCGGTGGTGATGCTGACCGCCCGCTCCGACACCATCGACGTGGTCGCCGGGCTGGAGGCCGGCGCCGACGACTACGTGGCCAAGCCGTTCAAGGCCAAGGAGCTGGTGGCCCGGATCCGCACCCGGCTGCGGCGGCTGCCGTCGGCCCCGGGCGACGACGAGCTGCGCGTCGGCGACCTGACCATCAGCGTCGAGGGGCACTCGGTGCGCCGGGCCGGGCGCGAGATCTCGCTCACCCCGCTGGAGTTCGACCTGCTGCTCGCGCTGGCCAAGAACCCCCGCCGCGTCTTCAGCCGGGAGGTCCTGCTCGAGCAGGTGTGGGGCTACCGGCACGCCGCCGACACCCGGCTGGTCAACGTCCACGTGCAGCGGCTGCGCTCCAAGATCGAGCGCGACCCCGAGCGGCCCGAGATCGTGGTGACCGTGCGCGGCATCGGGTACAAGGCCGGTGACGGCACCAGCCGGGGCTGAGCCGTCCCGGGTCGAGCCACCCCGGGCCGAGCCGGCGACCCCCTCCCGGTGGGCGCGGCTGCAGGGCGCGCCGGTGCGGCTGTGGTGGAGCTCGCTGCCGCTGCGGGTGATCGCCTCCACGCTGGCCGCCTCGACGGTGGTGATGCTGCTCGGCGGCTTCCTGCTGATGCAGCAGGCCACCGAGGGGATCCTCAGCAGCAAGCAGGAGTCGGCGCTGGCCGAGGCGGCGGTGGCCATGGACACCGCCCAGCGCTCGCTGCAGGCCGCCGACCTCGCCACCTCCAACGTCAACGAGGTGCTGACCCGGCTCACCGTCGAGGTGGCCAACCGGGGAGCCACCAGCGGCCAGTACGAGGTGGTCGTGCAGGGCCCGGTGTCCGACATCCGCTCCCCGCGGGTCTCGGCGGCCAGCGTCCCCGAGACGCTGCGGCTGCAGGTGGCCGAGGAGGAGGGCACCTGGGTCACCCCCACCCGCATCACCTGGACCGACGGCTCGGAGGCGGTCCCCGGCGTCGCCGTCGGCGGGTCCCTGCTGGCCCCCGGGGCCGGCCGCTACGCCATCTACTTCCTGTTCCCGCTGACCGACGAGCTGGCCACCCTGGAGGTCGTCCAGCGCGCGGTGGCCACCACCGGGACGTTGCTGGTGCTCGCCCTCACCGTGGTCGCGGCCCTGGTCGCCCGGCAGGTGGTCGACCCGGTGCGCGAGGCCCGGCTGACCGCCGAGCGGCTGGCCGCCGGCCACCTCGACGACCGGCTCGAAGTGCGGGGCACCGACGACCTGGCCAGCCTGGCGGTCTCGATGAACCACATGGCCTCGGAGCTGCAGCAGCAGATCGTGCGGCTGGAGGAGCTCTCGCGGGTGCAGCAGCAGTTCGTCTCCGACGTCAGCCACGAGCTCCGCACCCCGCTGACCACGGTGCGGATGGCGGCGGAGGTGCTGCACGAGGCGCGGGAGGACTTCGCCCCGGTGGAGGCGCGCTCGGCCGAGCTGCTGTACCACGAGGTGGACCGCTTCGAGCAGCTGCTGGGCGACCTGCTGGAGATCTCCCGCTTCGACGCGGGCGCCGCCGTGCTGGCGCTGGAGGAGCACGACCTGGTCGACCTGGTGGAGCGGGAGATGGCCGCCCAGCAGTCCTTCGCCGCCCGGGCCCGGACGCCGCTGCGGCTGCTCCGCCCGGCCGGTCCCTGCACCGCCGAGGTCGACCCGCGGCGCATCGCGCGGATCCTGCGCAACCTCATCACCAACGCCATCGAGCACGGCGAGCGCCGCCCGATCGACATCTCGGTGGCCGCCGACGAGCACGCGGTGGCGGTGGCCGTCCGCGACCACGGCGTCGGCTTCGCCGCCGAGCAGGCCGAGCAGGTCTTCCACCGGTTCTGGCGCGCCGACCCCTCGCGGGCGCGCACCGTGGGCGGCACCGGGCTCGGCCTGGCCATCTCGCTGGAGGACGCCCGGCTGCACGACGGCTGGCTGCACGCCTGGGGACGTCCGGGCCGCGGGGCGCAGTTCCGGCTCACCGTGCCCCGCAGCCGGGGCCAGGCGCTGCACCGCTCGCCGCTGCCGCTGGCCCCGGTGGACCTGCCGCTGCCCGCGCTGGAGCCGGCCCGGCCCGCCTCCGAGGTGCAGCAGCAGGGGGCCCGGTGAGCGGCGCGTCCCGCGGCCGGTGGTGGCTGGTCGCCCTCCCGGTGCTCGCGGCCCTGCTGAGCTCCTGCCTCAGCGTGCCCACCGACGGGCCGGTCGAGGCCGGTCAGCCGCCGAGCTCGGCGCCGAGCGGTCCGGTCGAGATCGAGCCGGAGCCGCCGGCCGCCGGCGCCTCCCCGCAGCTGGTCGTCGAGGGGTTCCTGCACGCGATGGCCGACTACCGCACCGAGTACTCGGTGGCCCGGGAGTACCTCAGCGAGGACGTCCGCGACCAGTGGCGGCCCGAGCAGGCGGTGCTGGTCTACGGCGAGGCCTCGCCGGTCGGCAACGGCACCAGCGTGGTGCTGGACGCCCCGCTGGTCGGCGTGGTGGGCCCCGACGGCGCCTACACCCACTCCGACAGCCGCTACCGCATCGACTTCGAGATGGAGCAGGACGCGCAGGGGCAGTGGCGGATCGGCAACCCGCCGCCCGGGCTGCTGGTGTCGCAGTACCTGTTCGAGCGGTTCTACAACGGCTTCGACGTCTTCTTCTTCGACCCCACCTTCACCACCGTGGTGCCCGACCCGATCTACGTCGCGCGGGGCCAGCAGTCGGCCACCACCCTGGTGGAGGCGCTGCTCGACGGCCCCACCGAGTGGCTCGAGCCGGCGGTCGTGTCGGCGCTGCCCGCCCAGACCCAGCTCGGGCTGTCCATCCCCACCACCGCCGAGGGGGTCGCCGAGGTCTCGCTCAACGACGCGGTGAACCAGCTCACCGCCGAGCAGCGCAGCCGGATGGCCGCCCAGGTGGTGTGGACGCTGCGCCAGCTGCCGCAGACCACCGCCGTGCGGTTCCTGGTCGACGGTGCCCCCTACGTGGTGCCGGGCCAGCGCGCCGACGGGACGGTCTCGGTCGACGCCTACGAGCACCTGGCGCCGGTGCCGGCCGGGCTCAGCAGCCAGCTGTACCTGGCACGGGCCGAGGGCGTCAGCCGGCTGGTGGAGGTGCAGGGCTCGCTGCAGCCGGTGCCGGTCGAGGGTCCGCTGGGGACGCTGGGACGGGGCGTGGCCTCGATGGCCGTCGCCCCCACCCCCGGGGGCGAGGTCGCCGTGGTGAGCGAGGACCGGACCCGCGTCGACGTCGCCGAGACCCTGCCCGGTGCGCCGCTGACCACCGTGCTGTCCGGGGCGGAGGGGCTGCTCACCCCGCAGTTCAGCCGCGACCACGACCTGTGGCTGGTGGAGCGGCGCCGGGGCAGCTCGCAGCTGCACGTGGTCGTCGACGGGGAGCTGCGCCCGGTGCGCGCCCCGGAGCTGGAGGACTCGGAGGTGGTGGCCTTCCGCATCTCGCCCGACGGCACCCGGATGGCCGTGGTCCGCCGGGTCGACGGCGGCACCGAGCTGGGGCTGGCCCTGGTCCGCCGGGGGGAGGAGGTCGGCGTGGACTCCTACCGCAGCATCCCGCTGGTCTCGGCCACCGGCCGCGAGCTCACCGTGGTGCAGGACGTCGAGTGGGCCGACGCCACCACCTTCATGCTGCTGGCCCGCAGCGACGCCGACCGCCAGTCGCTGCCGTGGCTGGTCGACCAGGACGGCGCCGAGATGCAGCAGGTGGGCTCCGGCGGGTGGAGCCCGGACTCGCTGCAGGTCTCGCCCAGCCCCACCAACCCGCGGGCGGCCGCGGTCGGCCCCGACGGGCAGCTGTGGCTGCACCAGGGGGACTACCGCTGGCCCGAGGTGCTCTCGGAGGTGACCGCGGCCGCCTACCCCGGCTGAGCGCCGCCGTCCACAGATCCCGCCGCGACCCCTGCCGGCGGCGGCTGGGCCGGGGGAGGCTGTCGGGGTGGGGGAGTGGGTGGACGCGGCCGCCGACCTGCTGGTCGGCGCGCGCTGCCCCGGCTGCGGCCGTCCGGGGCTCGGGTGCTGCCCGGGCTGCGAGGCCGAGCTGGCGGCCGGGCGGCTGCACCGGTGGCGCCCCCTCCACGGGCTCTCGCCGCTGGCCGTGCACGCCGCCGGGGTCTACCAGGGCACCACCCGGGAGCTGGTGACCGCCTACAAGGAGCGCCAGGCCTGGTGGCTGGCCCCGGCGCTGGGTCGCCGGCTCGGGCTGGCGGTGGCGGCGGCGCTGGACGCCTCGGGGTGGGCCGGACCGGTGCTGCTCGTCCCGGTGCCCTCGACCCCGGCCGCGGTCCGCGCCCGGGGGCTAGACACCACCGCCCGGCTGGGCGTGGAGGCGGCCCGCTGGCTGCGGCGGCAGGGCCTCGACGTCCGCACCGGGCGCCGGCTGGTGCACCGTCGCCGGGTCGCCGACCAGGCCGGGCTCGGCGCCGTCGAGCGGCGGGCGAACCTGGCCGGGGCGCTGACCACCCGGCGCGCCGCGCTGGCGGGGGAGGCCTGGCTGCTGGTCGACGACGTGGTCAGCACCGGAGCCAGCCTGGCCGAGGCGGCGCGGGCGTCAGCCCTGGCCGGCGCCGTGCGGGCCGGGGCCGCCGTCGTCGCCGCGAGCCAGGGACGCGCGCAGGTGGGCGGTCAGTGAGTGCAGCAGGGTCGCCCGCCAGGGCGTCCACACCGTGCCGCCCACGGCCCGGGCGTCGGCCTCGGTCAGCGCCGCCAGCAGGTCCACCACCTCGACCCGTCCGTCCACCGCCGCCGCGGCCTCGGTCAGCGTCTGGGGGTCGGTGGGGTCGCGGCTGGTGGCCAGCCCGATCAGCGTCAGGTGCTCGCGCACCAGCCGGGCCACCAGGTCGGCGTCGGCGGCGCAGAAGCCGAGGTCGAGGGCGGCGGCTCGGGCGAGCGGCTCGCCGCTGCGGCTGTGGTCCTGCGCGCCCCGGACCTTGCCGATGTCGTGCAGCAGCGCGGCCACCAGCAGCAGGTCGCGCCGCGACCTCGGCGAGGGTCCGCGGGAGGCCTGCAGCACCGTCTCCAGCAGGTGCCGGTCGACGGTGTGGCGGTGGACGCCGTTGCGCTGCGGGCGGCTGCGGACGGCCGTCCAGGCGGGCAGCCAGCGCTGCACCACGCCGGCCTGGTCCAGGGCCTCCCAGACCTCGAGCAGGCCGTCGCCGGTGTCGAGCAGGGCCACGAGCAGCTCACGCGCCGCAGGCGGCCACGGGTGGCTCAGCTGGGCGCCCTGGGTGGCGAGGTTGGTCACCGTGGCCGGGCCGAGGGGCAGCCCCCGGGAGGCGGCGGCCACCGCCGCCCGCAGCACCAGCAGCGGGTCGTCCAGGTCGCTGCCCCGGCCCAGCACGACCTCGCCCTCGTGCAGGTAGAGGCCGTGGCCCAGCGGCTCGAGCTGGGGGCGTCGCGGCCCGATCCGGCGGGCGCGGGCCTGCTGGGACTGCCGGGCGCTGCGCATCGTGGTGTACAGCGCCTGGTGCACCACCCGGGCCGCGCTGGAGACGACGGTCAGCAGCTCGTCGGCGTCCTCCAGACCCAGCAGCTCGGCCACCGGCTGCTGGTCCTCCCTGGCCAGGATGGTGCGGCTGCGCCCGGTGACCACGTGCAGGGCGTCGCGGACGTCCAGCAGCTGGGCGTAGGCCCGGTCCGGGGCCCCGTGGGGGCGGTCGGCCAGCCAGGAGCGGGTGAGCGCCTGCAGCACCACCATGTCGCGCAGGCCGCCGCGGGCCTCCTTCAGGTCCGGCTGCAGGGACTGCGAGAGGTCGCCGGCGCCGCGGTGGCGCTCGGCCACGGCCTCGACCAGCTCGGGCAGCCGCTTGCGCGACTGGGCCCGCCAGTCCTCGGCCAGCTGCCTGCTCACGCTGGTGACCAGCTTCTCGTCACCGGCCACCGGTCGCAGGTCGAGCATGGCGGCCGCCACGGCCAGGTCGCCGGAGGCCACCTGGCGGCACTGCGCCGCGGAGCGGACCGAGTGGTCCAGCCCGACGCCGGAGTCCCACAGCGGGTACCAGAGCCGGTCGGCGACCTCGGCCAGGTCGGTCGGGCTCATCGCCCGGCCGTCGTGCAGCAGCACGAGGTCGAGGTCGCTGAGCGGGCCGCCGTCCCCGCGGGCCAGGCTGCCGGTGCAGGCCAGGGCGACCCCGGAGCCGACGGAGATCGGCTGCTCGTGGCCCTCGGTGGCCGACGTCCACAGCTCCTGCAGCCAGCTGAGGGTGCGGTCGGCGGTGGTGGTCCTCAGCACAGAGCCAGCGCCCGGGGTCGACAGACCCAGGGCGCTGGCCAGGTGCAGTCGGAGGTCGCGCAGACCCATCGACCAGCCTCAGAGGGCTTCGGGACCGCGGTCGCCGGTGCGGACCCGGACGACCTCGTCGACCGGCACGGCCCAGACCTTGCCGTCGCCGATCCGGCCCGTCCGCGCCTGCTGGACGATCAGGTTGATGACGTTGGCGGCGTCCGGCTCGTCCACCAGCACCTCCAGGCGGATCTTGGGGATGAAGTCGACGGTGTACTCCGCACCGCGGTAGACCTCGCTGTGCCCCCGCTGGCGGCCGTAGCCGCTGGCCTCGCTGACGGTCATCCCGGAGATGCCGAACCGCTCCAGGGCGTCGCGGACGGACTCCAGCTGGTGGGGCTTGATGATGGCGGTGATCAGCTTCATGCCAGTTCCTCACTCTTGGTCGGGGCGGCCTCGGCGGAGGTGGCGCGGGTGCTCCCCGCGGCGGTCGCCGTGGCGATCATCCCGCTGCCGCCGCGGAGCGGGTGCAGGTCGTACCCGGACTCGGCGTGCTGGTCGCCGTCGATGCCGTCGCTCTCGGCCTCGGCCGGCACCCGCCAGCCCATCACGGCCTTGAGCAGCAGCGCGATCAGCAGCGTGACCACGAAGGAGTAGACGAGGACCGCGAAGGCGCCGATCGCCTGCCGGCCCAGCTGGTCGAACCCGCCGCCGTAGAACAGCCCGGCCACCTCGGCCGGGGACTGCGGGTGGGCCAGGAAGCCGATCAGCAGGGTGCCGACCAGACCACCGACCAGGTGGACGCCCACCACGTCGAGGCTGTCGTCGTAGCCGAAGCGGTACTTCAGCCCGACCGCGGCGGCGCAGGCCACGCCGGCGACCAGCCCGATGACCAGGGCGCCGACGGGGGAGACCGAGTTGGCGGCCGGGGTGATGGCGACCAGACCGGCCACCACGCCGGAGGCGGCGCCGAGGCTGGTCGGGTGGCCGTCGCGGAGACGCTCCAGCAGCAGCCAGCCCAGGATGGCGGCGGAGGTCGCCACGATGGTGTTGACGAAGGCCACCGAGGCCAGCGTGTTGGCACCCAGTGCGGAGCCGGCGTTGAAGCCGAACCAGCCGAACCACAGCAGGCCCGCGCCCAGCATGACCAGGGGCAGGTTGTGCGGCCGCATAGGCTCCTTGGCGAAGCCGATCCGCTTGCCGACCACCAGCGCCAGGGCCAGGGCGGCCGCACCGGCGTTGATGTGGATGGCGGTGCCACCGGCGAAGTCGAGGGCCTGCACCGAGTTGGCGATCCAGCCGCCGTAGGTGGTCACGGCGCCGGCGTCGTCGGTCGCGTCGAAGGCGAAGACCCAGTGCGCCACCGGGAAGTAGACCAGGGTGGCCCACACCACGGTGAAGACGATCCAGGTGCCGAACTTCGCCCGGTCGGCGATCGCGCCCGAGATCAGCGCGACGGCGATGATGGCGAAGACCGCCTGGAAGGAGACGAAGGCGAGGGCGGGGACCGTCCCGGCCACCGCGTCGGGGCTCATCAGCCCCTCCAGACCCAGGTACTCCAGCGGGTTGCCCACGATCCGGGCGTTCCCCACCGAGCTGCCGAAGGTCATGCTGTAGCCGAAGAGGACCCACAGGACCCCGATCACGCCGAGGCTCGCGAAGCTCATCAGCATCATGTTCAGAACGCTCTTGGACCGGACCATGCCGCCGTAGAACAGTGCGAGACCGGGGGTCATCAGCAGAACCAGCGCGGCAGAGACCAGGACCCAGGCGGTGTCACCGGTATCAATTTCCATGTCGAGCATCGTTGGGCAGCCGTGTTTCGAACGGAGCGCCCGTCTGTTACGGCCGTGTTGCCAAGCGGTGCCCGGTGTAAGCGTTGGGTGACGCGGGGCCCCGCGACCAGCACGTGGTCACCCGACCGCCCCGCCCTTCCCGGCTCCTGGGGGCTGCACTAACGTTGCTGCATGGCGCCCCTGTTCCGGCTGTCGACGCACCTCCCGGTCCCGGGACGTGCCAGGCCGGGCGGGGCGTCGTCGTCGTCTCCGTCGGTCCCAGGGCGCGGGATGCGTCCTGGCCGCCGCCGGAGCATCCCCCACCCACACCGGAGGTCACCATGGATGTTGTCGTGTCAGGTCGCCACTGCTCCCTGACGGAGGACTTCCGCTCCCACGTCCAGGAGCGGATCACCCGCATCGAACGACTTCGCGAGCGTGTCATCCGCGTCGAGGTCGAGGTCTCCGCCGACAAGGCGCACAGGCCGGAGCAGGACACCTGCGTGCAGATCACCCTGATCAGCAAGGGCCCGGCGGTGCGCGCCGAGGCCTGCGCGCACGACAAGACGGCCGCCTTCGAGCGCGCCCTGGACAAGCTCACCGCCCAGCTCCGCAGGGCCCACGACCGCCGCGCCGTGCAGCACCGCAACGGCCGCCGCCCGCTCCGCGAGGTGGCCATGCTGCACCAGATGCCGAGCGAGACGCCGGCGGCGGAGGAGAGCGACGTGCGCACCGTGGCCGGCATGGAGGTGCAGGGCGACGGGCCGCTGGTGGTGCGGGAGAAGACCCACACCGCCGCCCCGATGACCCTCGACCAGGCCCTGGACCAGATGGAGCTGGTCGGCCACGACTTCTACCTCTTCGTCGACGCCGCCAGCGGCCTGCCCAGCGTGGTCTACCGCCGCCACGGCTACGACTACGGCGTCATCCACCTCGAGACCGAGCAGGTGGGAGCCGCCGCGACCGCCTGAGCCGGGAACGGGCGCCTGACCTCTGAGCAGGCGCCCGGGCCTCAGAACAGGGTCTCGCCGAAGCGGGCGGGGTTCTCCAGGTGCAGCAGCGCACGCTTGCGCTCCAGGCCACCGGCGTAACCGGTCAGCGACCCGTCGGCGCCCACCACCCGGTGGCAGGGCACCACGACGGCGAGCGGGTTGCGGCCGTTGGCCCGGCCCACCGCCTGGGAGAACCCCGCCCCGCCCAGCTCACGGGCGAGGTCGCCGTAGCTGCGGGTCTCGCCGTAGGGGATGCGGCGCAGCAGGGCCCACACCCGCTGGTCGAAGGGCGGCCCCGCCGGGGCCAGCGGCAGCTCGAACTCCCGCCGCTCGCCGGCGAAGTACTCCCCGAGCTGGCGTACCGCGGCCACGAAGTCGGCGTCCCGGCGCTCCCCGGGCAGCAGCCGGGACTGGCGGTGCTCGCTCATCAGCACAGCGCAGAGCGCCCCGTCACGGGCCACCAGCGTGAGCGGTCCCAGGGGCGAGTCGAGCACGGTGTGGGTGGTGGTCATCATCTCCTCCTCACCCCGAGGACGCCGGCGCGGGCGCCGACGTGAGGTCGCGGCTGCTCAGCGGGCGCGCTCGGGCCGCAGCCGCACCAGCCGGGTCTGGTCGCGCTCCTCCAGGTCGGCGACGGAGTTGCGGGAGCGCAGGAAGTCGGAGAAGGAGCGGTAGCCCAGCGCCTTCTCGCTGAAGGAGGGGTCCATCCGCTTCATCTGCGTCTTGACCTCCGAGGCGTGCAGCCACTCCTCGTCGTTCTTCTCGTGACCCAGCCGCAGCGCCCGCTCCAGCAGCGCGGTGGCCGCCCGCCGGCCCAGCGCCGCGTCCGAGCCGGCCTCGGACGGCTGGCTGTCCTCGGCCGGCTCCTGCTCCGGCTCCTCGGGCTGGGCGCTGATCCCCGGCAGGGCGTCGTAGGTGACCAGCTCGTCGCAGGCGGCGCCGAGGGACTTGCTGGTGGAGCCGGCCACGCCGACCCCCACGACGTAGCGGCCCAGCCGCTTGCAGCGCTGGGCCAGCGGCACGTAGTCGGAGTCGCCGGCCACGATCACCACGTGGGTCAGGTCCGGCAGCCGGAACATGTCCTCGACCACGTCGACGGCCAGCCGGATGTCGGCGCCGTTCTTGGCGTAGGCGGCGGCAGGGAAGAGCTGCACGAGGTCGACCGCCCGGCCCACCAGCTGGCGCTGGTAGCGGGCGTTCACCGGGGCCGACCAGTCGGCGTAGGCCCGCGTCAGCACGATGGTGCCGTAGGAGGAGGCGAAGTCGATGATGGCGCCCACGTCGACGACCGCCTGGTCCAGCCGCTCGGCCATCTCCGGGCCGGGCTCCAGCGCGCCGCTCTCCCGCTGGCGGGAGCGGTCGCGCGAGAAGGCGTTGCGGCCGTGCTCGTGGTCGTAGCGCGAGATGACGATGTTGTCGAAGTCGATGTAGACGGCCACCCGGGTGGCGTCGGCGTCGGTCACGGGGTCCTCCTCCTGTCGACGCCAGTCTGCCGCACCCGCTCGCTACCCTGCTGGTCGTGACGCCAGCTCCGGACCGACCGCGGGTGACGCTGGGTGCCGGTCAGGCCCGCCGTGCGGCGCTGGCCGCGCAGGGGCTGACCGGGCGGCCCGACCGGGCGCCCGGCACGCGGGACCTGCAGCGGCTGGTCGACCGGCTCGCGCTGCTGCAGATCGACTCGGTCAACGTGGTGGCCCGCGCGCACCGGCTGCCCGCCTTCTCCCGGCTGGGGCCCTACGACGACGAGCTGCTGACCCGGGCGTCCTCGCGGCGGCCGCGCCGGCTCTTCGAGTACTGGGCGCACGAGGCGTCGCTGGTCGACGTCCGGCTGCAGCCGGCGCTGCGGCCGCGGATGGCGGCGGCCGCCGAGGAGGCCTGGGGCCGGGTCCGCCGGGTCGAGGCCGAGCACCCGCAGCTGCTGGACCGGGTGCGGGCCGAGGTGGCCGAGCGGGGGCCCCTCACCGCCCGGCAGATCCAGCACGAGGAGGAGCGCTCCCGCGAGCACTGGGGCTGGAACTGGTCCTCGGTCAAGGTCTGCCTGGAGTGGCTCTTCTGGTCGGGCGAGATCACCGCCGCCCGCCGCAACGACCAGTTCGAGCGGGTCTACGACCTGCCGTCGCGCGTGCTCCCGCCGACGGTGCTCGCCGCACCCACGCCGACCCCCGAGGAGGCGGTGCGCGAGCTGGTCCGCCGCTCCGCCGCCGCGCTGGGGGTGGCCGACGAGCGGGCGCTGGCCGACTACTTCCGGCTCAAGCGGGCCGTGGTCCGCCCGGCGGTGGCCGACCTGGTGGAGACCGGCGAGCTCGTCCCCGTGGCCGTCCGGGGGCTGGAGCGCCCGCACTGGCTGTGGCACGCCGCCCGGGTGCCCCGCCGGGTGGAGGGACGGGCGCTGCTGAGCCCCTTCGACTCCATGGTCTTCGAGCGGGGACGGCTGCTGGACCTGTTCGGGTTCCACTACCGGATCGAGATCTACGTCCCCGAGCACCTGCGCCGCTACGGCTACTACGTCTACCCGTTCCTGCTGGGCGAGGAGCTGGTGGCCCGCGTCGACCTCAAGGCCGACCGGGCCGAGGGCGTGCTGCGGGTCCAGTCGGCCTGGCTGGAGGAGAGCGCCGCCGGGCGCCGTGCCGAGGTGGTCGCGGAGCTGACCGCCGAGCTGCGGCTGCTGGCGGGGTGGCTCGGGCTCTCGGGTGTCGGGGTCCGCCCGCGGGGCGACCTGGCCGCCGACCTGGCCCGGGCCGCCGGCTGAGCCCGCGGCTCAGCGGACCCCCGAG
>NZ_WPCU01000010.1:387173-420365 GCF_009742705.1 Auraticoccus cholistanensis | reverse complement strand
CCCGCCCATCACGATGAGGTCGCCGTGGCCCAGCGGCACCCGACGGGAGTCGCCGCCCCCGCGGGGCCGCAGGGCCAGCGGCCGCGACGAGCCCACCGACAGGATGGCCACCATCGTGTCGGCCATCCGGCCCCGCCCGATGCGGTCGCCGTGCCAGGCCACGGAGTCCCGGCCGTCGCGGTACAGGCACAGCCCGGCCGTCGTGAAGGGCTCGCCCAGCTCGGCGCCGTAGTGGGCGTTCAGGGCGTCGCGGGCCTGTTCGAGCACGGGGTGGGGGAGCGGCTCGCCCGCCTCGTAGAACTTCAGCAGCCGGGGGACGTCTACCTCGCGCTCGTACATCTCACGGCGCTCGGCGTGCCAGGGCACCTCCTCCACGAGGACGTCCAGCACCTCCTCGGCGCCGCTCAGCCACCCCGGCAGCAGGTCGATCCACGCCCCGCGGGACAGCCGGGTGCGGGTGATGGCCCCGAGCGGGCCGAGCGTGGGCTCGCCGCTGCCGAACAGCGACCCCTGCAGCTGCTCGGGTGCGGCCACCCGGGCACGGGTCCGGTCGTGCACTCCTGCGCTCATACCGGCACGCTAGCCGAATCGAACACGTGTTCCAAGAGGGTCGCGCATCTCACGTCGGGCCGCCGTCGTCGAGCCCCCGGTGGAGGGCCGGGACCCGGGTGGGGCGGGGTGCCCTAGCCTTCGGGGATGGACGACCGGACGCCCGCCCGACCCGCTCACCGGTCGCGACCGGCGCAGCGCGCCGGCTCCAGCACCACGCTCCGGGCCCGGCTGTGGTTCTGGCCGTCGGTCGCGGCGGCCTCCTCCTTCCTCGCCACGCTGGGGCTGCTGCTGGTGCGGCCGTCACCGGAGGCCACCTGGGTCCGGTGGGCGTGGCCCAGCGGCACGGACGCCGCGTCCGGCCTGCTGCAGGCCGTGGCCAGCTCGATCATGACCGCGACGACGCTGATCTTCTCCCTCACGGTGGTGGCGCTGCAGCTGGCGTCCCAGCAGTTCTCGCCGCGGCTGCTGCGCGAGTTCGCCCGCGACCGGGTGACCCAGGCGGTGCTGGCCGTGCTGGTCTCGACGTTCGTGGTGGCGGTGACCGGGCTGCGCGGGATGGACCCGGACGGCCCGCTGCCGGTGCTGGTGCCGCCGGTGGTGCTGCTGCTGGCCATCGCGTCGGCGGGGGCGCTGCTGGTGTTCGTCGGGCACATCGTCCGCTCGCTGCGGGTGGACACCATGATGGTGTCGGTCCACCAGCAGGCGGCAGCCGCGCTGAGGGAGACCTACCCCCGCTACGGCGACCGCTCCAAGGACCCCTCGCCCGAGCTCGCGGCGCGCACCGGTGGGGAGCTGGTGACCTCGACGCGGAGCGGCCTCGTCAAGACCGTCCACCCCCGGCTGCTGGTGCGCTCGGCCCACGACCACGGGCTCTTCGTCGCCGTCATGGTGCGTCCCGGCGACCACGTCGGTGTCGGCTCGCCGATCGCCGAGGTGTGGTCCGACCAGGGGGTGGGGCCGCCCCGGCACGAGGGGCTCGACCGGGTCCTCGCGACCGCGGTGGAGCTCGGCTACGAGCGGACCCTGGAGCAGGACGCCGCGCTCGGGCTGCGTCAGCTGACCGACATCGCGGTCAAGGCGATCTCCCCGAGCATCAACGACCCGATCACCGCCGCGCACGCGGTGGGCTACTGCACCGACCTGCTGGTGCGGCTGCAGGGCTGCCGGCTCGGCCCGCAGCAGCACGACGACGAGGACGGCGTGCCGAGGGTGATGACCCTCGACCGGGACCACCGCTACTACCTGGACCTCGTCTGCGCACCCGTCCGGCGCTTCGGGAGCGCGGAACCCCTGGTGCTGACCGCGCTGCTGCGGATGCTGCGCGACTGCGCGGCGAACGCCCGCGACGACGAGCAGCGCGAGGAGCTCAGCCGCCAGACGGGTCTGGTCCTGGAGTCGACGGATCCGCAGCTGCTGGGCTACGACGCCGCTGCCGTGCACGACCTGGCCCGCCGCGTCGGGCTGGCTCTGGACGGCGACCTCCGTGGCGCCTACCAGGACCGCGCGGGGGAGACGCGCTCGGTGTGACGCCGCTGCGACGCCCCGGCCGCGGGCTCGCGGGGCCTGTCGTGGCCGGGGTCGGCGTCTAGGATGGTCGAGGTCGTGCACGACCGGACCGAGGCAGCTCCGCTGCCGGACCCGACGGGAAGAGACTCAACCGTGGCTCTGATGGACAAGCTGCTCCGTGTGGGCGAGGGCAAGATGCTCCGCCGCCTCAAGGGCATCGCCGACCAGGTCGCCTCCATCGAGGAGGACTTCACCTCGATGGACGACGAGGAGCTCCGCGCGCAGACGGGTGAGTTCAAGCAGCGCCTCGAGCAGGGCGCCAGCCTGGACGACCTGCTGCCCGAGGCCTTCGCCACGGTGCGCGAGGCCAGCCGCCGCGTGCTGGGCAAGCGCCACTTCGACGTCCAGGTGATGGGTGGTGCCGCCCTGCACCTGGGCAACATCGCCGAGATGCGCACCGGTGAGGGCAAGACCCTGGTGGCGACGCTGCCGTCCTACCTGAACGCGCTGACCGGCAAGGGCGTCCACGTCATCACGGTCAACGACTACCTGGCCAAGTTCCAGTCCGAGCAGATGGGCCGCGTGCACCACTTCCTCGGCCTGGACGTCGGCGTCATCCTGGCCGGGCAGACGCCCGCCGAGCGCCGCAAGGCCTACGCCGCCGACATCACCTACGGCACCAACAACGAGTTCGGCTTTGACTACCTGCGCGACAACATGGCGCTGCGGCTGGAGGACTGCGTCCAGCGCGGCCACCACTTCGCCATCGTGGACGAGGTCGACTCCATCCTGGTCGACGAGGCCCGTACGCCGCTGATCATCTCCGGCCCCGCCCAGGACAGCCACGAGTGGTACCCCGAGTTCGCCAAGATCGCGGCCCGCATGCAGCGCGACGTGCACTACGAGGTGGACGAGAAGAAGCGCACCGTGGCCATCGTCGAGGCCGGCATCGACTTCGTCGAGGACCGCCTGGGCATCGACAACCTCTACGAGTCGGCCAACACGCCGCTCATCTCCTACCTGAACCAGGCCATCAAGGCCAAGGAGCTGTTCAAGCGCGACCGCGACTACGTGCTGATGAACGGCGAGGTGCTCATCGTCGACGAGCACACCGGCCGCACACTGGTCGGGCGTCGCTACAACGAGGGGCTGCACCAGGCCATCGAGGCCAAGGAGAAGGTGCAGATCAAGGACGAGTACCAGACGCTGGCCACCATCACGCTGCAGAACTTCTTCCGCATGTACGACAAGCTCGCCGGCATGACGGGCACGGCGCTGACCGAGGCGGCGGAGTTCCAGAAGATCTACGGCCTCGGTGTGGTGCCGATCCCCACCAACAAGGAGATGGTCCGGGTCGACCACAAGGACCTCATCTACCGCACCGAGGAGGCCAAGATCGCCGCGATCGTGGCCGACGTGGCGGAGCGGCACGAGAAGGGTCAGCCGGTGCTGATCGGCACCGCGTCGGTGGCCAAGTCCGAGGTGCTGTCGGCCGCGCTCAAGAAGGCCGGGGTCAAGCACGAGGTGCTGAACGCCAAGAACCACGCGCGTGAGGCGGCCATCGTCGCCGAGGCCGGCCGCAAGGGCGCCGTCACCGTGGCCACCAACATGGCCGGACGAGGCACCGACATCATCCTCGGTGGCAACGCCGAGTTCCTGGCCGACCAGCAGCTGCGGGCGCGGGGGCTGGACCCGGTCGAGCACGCCGAGGAGTACGAGGCGGCCTGGGCGGAGACGCTGGCCGCCATCGAGGCGGAGGTGGCGGCCGAGCACGAGGAGGTCGTCGCCCTCGGCGGTCTCTACGTGGTCGGCTCCGAGCGCCACGAGTCCCGCCGCATCGACAACCAGCTGCGCGGTCGTTCCGGGCGTCAGGGCGACCCCGGCGAGAGCCGGTTCTACCTGTCGCTGGGTGACGACCTGATGCGGCTGTTCAAGTCCGACGTCGTGGAGTGGGTGCTGCAGGCGCTCAAGATCCCCGACGACCAGCCGATCGAGAACAAGCGGGTGTCGAACGCGATCGCCAGCGCCCAGGCCCAGGTCGAGGCGCAGAACTTCGAGACCCGCAAGAACATCCTCAAGTACGACGACGTGATGAACCGCCAACGGCACGCCATCTACGGCGACCGCCGCAAGGTGCTGGAGGGCGCCGACGTCGAGCAGCAGCTCCGCTCGGCCACCGCCACCGTGGTGGAGAGCTACGTCCGCGACAACACGCAGGGCTTCGTCGAGGACTGGGACCTGGAGCAGCTGTGGACCCAGATGTCCACGCTCTACCCGGTGGGGCTGGACCGCGCCGAGTACGAGGACGCCGACCTCACCGTCGACGACCTGGTGCGCGACTTCGTCGAGGACGCCTCCCGCGCCTACGACGCCCGGGAGGAGCAGCTCGGCAGCGAGACCATGCGCGAGCTGGAGCGGCAGGTGCTGCTGACCGTGCTGGACCGCAAGTGGCGTGAGCACCTCTACGAGATGGACTACCTGCGCGAGGGCATCGGGCTGCGGGCGATGGCCCAGCGCGACCCGCTGGTGGAGTACCAGCGCGAGGGCGGGACCATGTTCAACGCGATGATGGCCGCCTTCACCGAGGAGGTCGTCGGCTACCTGTTCAACCTCGACGTCAAGGTGCAGCAGCCGCAGGTCGGGGCCACGGCGGCCGGCGGCGGCCGAGCGGTCACCAGCGCGGACCTGGAGAAGCTGGTGCAGTCGGGTCCGGACCCGGACAGCGACGGCGTGGAGGTCCGGCCGCTGGTCGAGGACGCACCCCGGGACGGCGACGGCACCCGCGACGGCTCGGACGGCGGCCGCGCCACCGCGCCGGCGGACGCCTCGGACGGCGGCAGCCCGGACGGGGGCGACTCGGACGGGGCCGGCGCCCGCCCGGCCCGGCCCACCATCTCGGCCAAGGGGCTGGCCGGCTCCCGCCGGACGCGGCTGTCCTACAGCGCCCCGGGCGAGGACGGCAGCGCCACCGCCACCACGACCGAGGAGCGCGACGAGTACGCCGGCGTCGGTCGCAACGAGGCCTGCCCGTGCGGGTCGGGGCGCAAGTTCAAGCAGTGCCACGGCCGCAAGGCCTGACCGGCTCCTCAGCCCGGCGTCCGGCGGGGGCCCAGCTCCAGCCCGGTGCACAGCCACCGGCGTGAGGTGGCCTCCAGCCGCATGGCCCAGGCCAGCGAGCGGTCGGGGCCGCGGAGGTGGATGCTCGCCTCCGCGACCGCGGGCAGCGGGTGCTGCACCCGCACGGAGTGCACCACCACGTCGGGGTGGCGGCGTGAGCGCCGGCGGAGCCCCCGCTGCACGGCCAGCTCGGCCAGCACCTCCTCGCTGAACCAGCGGCTCAGCTGGGCGGCCGGCCGGCGCCCGGCCAGGGACTCCAGCACCAGCCGGACCAGGGCGGCCGCCGTGGCCGCCGCGTCGGGCAGCGCGGGCGACACGTCCCCCGCCACGGCCGCGCCGGTCACCGGCTGCGGGTCGGCGAACAGCATCGGCTGCCCGGCCCGTCCGGTCGCGGGCTGGGGGAGCACCAGCTCCGGCGGGTGCTGGACCGGCACCGGCCGGGCCCTCAGCGTGGGGACGCCCATCGGCCACCTCCTCGTACCCAGGCTGGCTCACCGGGACCGGCCGCGGGGGTGGTGCTGGGTAATCTGTGGACGACCCGGAGGGGAGGACGCATGGCCGACCGCCTGAGCACGACCGAGGACGCGCTGCTGGCCCTCGACACCACCCACCACCCGAACCACGTCGGCACCGTGGACGTCTTCCGTCCTGGTCCGGGCGGTCTCGACCACGACCGGCTGCTGCGGCTGGTCCGCGACCGGCTCGACTACGTGCCCCGGTACCGGATGCGGGTCCGCCACGTCCCCTTCGGACTGGCGGCGCCGGTGTGGGTGGAGGACGACCACTTCGACCTCAGCTTCCACGTGCGCCGCTCGGCGGTGCCCCGGCCGGGGTCGATGGAGCAGCTGCGCGAGTTCGTCGGGCGGGTGATGGCCCGCCGCCTCGACCACTCCCGGCCGCTGTGGGAGATGTACCTGGTCGAGGGGCTGGAGGACGACCGCTTCGCCATCATCACCAAGACCCACCAGCTCCTCGTCGACGGGCAGGACCACGTCGACATCGGCCAGGTGCTGCTCGACGAGGTCCCCGGTGCGGGTGAGCTGCGCGAGCCCGGCTGGGAGCCCCGGCCGGAGCCGAGCTCGACCGACCTGCTGGTGCAGACCGCTCTCGAGACGGTGCGCGACCCGCTGTCGGTGCTCGCCACCGTGCGGCGCGGGGTGACCGCGGCCCTCGGCACGGCCGTCACCGTGGGCGAGGCGGTCGGCGGGATCGGCGGTGCGGTGGGCGCCGTGGCGGCGGACCTGATGACCGGCTCCCGCCCGCCGTCGAACTCGCCGCTGACCGGGGTGGTCTCCGAGCAGCGCCGCTTCGCCTCCGCGGTGGTGCCGCTGAGCGAGCTCAAGGCGCTGCGGGTGGCCCACCAGTGCACGATCAACGACGTGGTGCTGGCCATCCTGACCGGTGCGCTGCGCTCGTGGCTGCAGGCCCGCGGGGACGGCCGGGTGCCGAGCACGCTCACCGCGTGCGTGCCGATGAGCGTCATCGACGAGGACGGCACGCCGTCGTCGTTGGGCAGCCGGGTGGCGCCCCACCTGATGCCGCTGCCGGTGGGGGAGCCGAACGCGCTGATGCGGCTGCACCAGGTGACCCACGGCACCAAGGCCCACAAGGACACCGGCAGGGCCGTCGGTGCCCGCAGCATCGTCGACATCGCCGGCTTCGCGCCCACCACGCTGCACAACCTCGGCGTGCGGGTGGCCGGGCAGGTGATGCGCCGCCAGCACGACCTGCTGATCACCAACGTGCCGGGCCCGCAGCAGCCCCGCTACGTCGACGACGCCACCCTGGTGGCCAGCTACCCGGTGCTGCCGCTGACCGCCGGCCACATCCTGACCATCGGGGTGACCTCCTACGACGGCGAGGTGTTCGTCGGCCTCAACGGGGACCGAGACCGGGCCAGCGACCTGGACGTGCTGGCGCAGTCGGTGGAGGAGTCCCGGGCGGAGCTGGCCGCCACGGTCGAGCAGGCCCGCAGCACCCGGACGCCCACCCGCCGCCGCCGCTCGGGTCCGACCCCGCCCCGCCCGGCCTGATCCGCCGGGTGCGGTGGGGGCGCGGGCGCTGGCTACGGTGGTGCCCATGACGTCCTCCTCCTCCGGTCCGGTCAGCGGGCCCCCGGTCGGCGGCAGCTGGCAGCGGACCGACCTCGAGCTCACCGTGGACCCCGACGCCCGCGGGCTGTGGACCGGCCTGCGGGCCGGCTCCCGCACCTGGGTGGACGCCGGGCGTCCCGGGCGGGAGGTGTTCGCCGGGGCGGGAGAGGGGCACGGCCAGGCCTCCGAGCGCGGCTGGCAGCCGGCCGCGGAGCGGATGGACCGGCTCGGGCAGCCGACGGGCTCGGCCGGCTGGCGGGTGGTGACCGACGACGGCACCCTGACCCGCACCGTGCACCCGCTCTCCGGAGCCGTCCGGGTGGGCTACCGGGTCTCGGCGCTGGAGCCGTGGCGCCACGAGGTGCAGCTGGGGCTGGTGACCTCGGGCTCGGCCGAGACGGTCCACGGCGAGGACGGCCGGCTGGTGGCGGGCTCGGGGTGGGCGCACGCCTGGGTGCTCGACGGCGACGACGCCCTCGGCCTGCACTGGACCACCGAGGAGCGCTCCGACCTGCCGCTGCTCGGGCTGCGCACCGGTGAGGAGGACGGACGCCGGCTGCTGGCCCCGGCCGTCGGCTCGGTCGAGCAGCCGGCGCCGCCGCGACGCGACTTCAGCTGGCGGCTGGTGCTCACCGGCTGGCGGCGCTGACAGCCCGGCCGGCCGCAAGGTCGGGCTGACCGCGGGGGACGTCGCCCAGGCGTCGGCCGGGCGGGGACGTCGCTCAGGCGGTGGCCGGGCGGGGCCGTGCCCGCACCACCGGCACCATCAGGCCCACCGCGACCAGGTTGGCCCCCAGCATCACCACGCCCAGACCCGCCGCGGTGCCGTCGGACAGCAGTCCGACGAGCGGGGCGGCGATCCCGGCGACGGCGAACCGGCCGGCGCCGAGCATCGCCGTGGCCGTCCCCGCCGTGCGGCCGTGGTTCTCCAGCGCCAGCGTCGTCGTGGTGGGCATGCAGAGCCCGAGCATGGCCATCACCACGGCCAGCGGCACCATCGCCCCGAGCAGCCCGGCGTCGGTGCGGGCCAGCGCCGCCGTCGCCGCGGCGGCCACCGTGCTGACCACCAGGGCACCCAGCAGCACCCGCTCCGCACCCATCCGGCGGACCAGGAACGGGGTGACCTGGGTGCCGGTGATGAGCAGCAGCCCGTTCAGGCCGAACACCAGGGCGTACTGCTGGGGTGTCAGCCCGAAGCCCTCCTGGAAGATGAAGGAGGAGCCGGAGATGTAGCTGAACATGGTGATCGAGCTCGCGGCGGCCACCACCACCATGACGCGGTAGGCGCCGTCGGAGAGCACGCTGCGGTAGGCGCCGAGGGTGGACCCCAGCCCGGCGGACAGCCGCCGCTCCGGCGGCAGGGTCTCGGGCAGCCGGACGACCGCGGCGGCCAGGGCCAGCACGGCGGCCACGGCCAGGAAGACGAAGATGCCCTGCCAGCTGGTCACGGCGAGCAGCGCCCCGCCGAGGCTGGGGGCCAGGATCGGGGCGAGCCCCATCACCAGCGACAGCCGGCTCAGCATCTGCACCACCCGCATGCCCTCGAACAGGTCGCGGACCACCGCCATCGCCACCACCATGACCGCCGAGCCGAAGAAGCCCTGCAGCAGCCGCAGCGCGACCACGGCCTCCACGCTGGTGGAGAGCGCGATCAGCACCGAGGCGACGATGTGGCCGCTGAAGCCGATGATGATCGGCAGCCGACGCCCGACGGTGTCCGACAGCGGGCCGTTGACCAGCTGGCCCAGCCCGAGCCCGAGCAGCATGGTGGTCAGCGTCAGCTGGATCTGGGCGTCGGTGGCGCGCAGGTCGGCCGACATCGCGGGCAGCGCCGGCAGGTAGGTGTCGATGGTGAGCGGCCCGAGGGCGGTCATCGAGCCCAGCAGCAGCACCAGGCCCCAGCGGATGCGGTCGGTGCTGGCGGGTGTGTTCATCGTCGGCCACCCTAGTGCCGCGGCACCCGGTGACCGCAGCCCGGACGGCGCGAGGACCGTGGGGCGAAGCCGGCTGCCGGCGGCCGGGGTGGTCGCGATGACGGTAGAGTGACGCGACCGGAGCAGCCCGGTCACGCCGTCCGCAGGGCTTGGAGGAGGCACCATCAAAGCCGCACCGAACGAACAGCTCCGCCTGCTCGACCTGCAGGCCGTCGACACCCACATCGCCCAGCTGCTGCACCGCAAGCGCACCCTGCCCGAGCTGGCCGACATCGCCGCGCTGGAGCGCGAGCAGGAGCAGCTGGCCGACGAGATCGTCGCCGCCGACACCCGCGTGTCGGACCTGACCACCGCCCAGCGGCGGGCCGAGGCAGACTTGGAGCCGGTCCGCGAGCGCCGCGCCCGCAACCAGCAGCGCATCGACGCCGGCCAGGTCCCCGACCCCAAGGCGCTGGCCGCGATGGTCGAGGAGGTCGAGCACCTCGGCACCCGGATCGCCGTCCTGGAGGACGCCGAGCTCGAGGTGATGGAGCAGCTGGAGGAGGCCCAGGAGCGTCGCGCCGAGCTCGGCCGGCAGGCGGAGGCGCTGGAGGCGAAGCTCGCCACCTACCGGGCCGCCCGGGACGCCAAGATCGCCGACATCGACGCCGAGGGACGCGAGCTGGTGGCCGAGCGCAAGCGGCTGGCGCCCGGCATCGGCAAGGACCTGCTGACGCTCTACGACCGGGTGCGGACCAGCCAGGGCAGCGGTGCCGCGGCGCTGGAGCAGGGCCGCTGCTCGGGCTGCCGGATCGACGTCGACGCCGCCGACCTGCGCCGCTTCGCCGCGGCCCCCGCCGACGAGGTGCTGCGCTGCGGGGAGTGCGGCCGGATCCTGGTGCGGACCGCCCGCTCCGGACTCTGAGGCGGCCGTGCCCGCCCGCCCGGTCCGGCTGCAGACCCCGGCCGTGCCGGCCCCGCTGGCGCAGGGGATCGCGGCCTGCGAGGCCGAGCTGCAGATCGTCGACGAGTTCGCCCCCGACGTGCTGGCCGAGGCCGAGCGCTCCGCCGCCCAGGTGGTGCTGCCCGAGCTGGACCTGACCCACCTCGAGCTGGTCACCATCGACCCGCCCGGCTCCCGCGACCTGGACCAGGCCCTGCTGGTCGAGACCCGACGCGCGGGCTGGCGGGTGCACTACGCGATCGCCGACGTGGCCTCCTTCGTCCAGCCGGGCGGGGCGGTGGACGCCGAGGCGCACCGGCGCGGTCAGACGCTGTACGCCCCGCACCGCCGCATCGGGCTGCACCCGCCCGCACTGAGCGAGGGCGCGGCCAGCCTGCTGCCCGGACAGCTCCGTCCCGCCGTGGTGTGGCAGCTCGACCTCGACGCCGACGGCCGGCTGACCGCCACCAGCTGCCGTCGCGGCCGGGTCCGCAGCCGGGAGCAGCTGTCCTACGAGCAGGCGCAGGCGCGGCTGGACGACGGCACCGCCTCGCCGAGCCTGCAGGGTCTGCGCACCGTCGGTCTGCTGCGCGAGCAGGCCGAGCGCAGCCGCGGCGGGGTGAGCCTGCCGATCCCGGAGCAGGAGGTGCACGTCGCCGGGGACGGCCGCTGGGAGCTCGCCTACCGCTCGCCGCTGCCGGTGGAGGGCTGGAACGCGCAGGTGTCGCTGCTGACCGGGATGGCCGCCGCCGAGCTGATGATCTCGGCCGAGGTCGGGGTGCTGCGGACGCTGCCGCCGGCCGACGAGCGCTCGCTGCGCCGGCTGCGCGAGACCAGCCGCGCCCTCGGCATCGACTGGCCGCCAGGGCTGGACTACCCGCAGTTCGTCCGCACCCTCGACCCCGGCGTCCCCGCCCACGCCGCCATGCTGCGCGCCTGCACGACGCTGTTCCGCGGCGCCGGCTACGCCGCCTTCGACGGCAGCGTGCCGGAGGTGGTCGAGCACGCGGCGCTGGCCTGCCGCTACGCCCACACCACCGCGCCGCTGCGCCGTCTGGTGGACCGCTACGTGCTCGAGATCTGCCTGGCCGTCTGCGCCGACCGTCCGGTGCCCGGGTGGGTGCGGCAGGCCCTGGCGGGGCTGCCGGCGACGATGGCCGCCTCGGGCCGGCGCGCCGGGCAGTACGAGCGCCGGGTGGTCGACCTGGTCGAGGCGCTGGTCCTCGCCCCACGGATGGGGGAGGACTTCCGCGGTGTGGTGGTCGACGTGGACGACCCCGAGGCGGACGCCGCGGCCACCCGTGGCCGGCTGGTGGTGCCCGAGCCGGCGGTGGAGGGGGAGGTGAGCGGCAGCGCGCTGCAGCTCGGCGCCGAGGTCACCGCCCGGCTGGAGCTGGCGGACCCGGTGGAGGGCCGGATCCGGTTCGTCGTGGCCTGAGAGGTCCACGGCAGGGAGGACGTGTGCGGGGTGTGGGCAGCGCTGACGGTGCTCGCGGTGGCCTTCGTGTCCGCCTTCGTGCCCGTGCTCAACATCGAGGCCTACGTGGTGCTGGTGGCGGCCTCGGGCCAGCTCGAGCCGCTGGTGCTCGCCCTCGTCGCGTCCGTGGGGCAGGTCGCCGGCAAGTACGCCTGGTACGAGGCCGGCCGCTCCACCACCCGCTGGGCCTGGCTGCAGCGACGGCTCGAACGGCCCTCGATCAGCACCCGGCTCGACCGCTGGGCGCTGTGGGTGGCCACGCACCGGCGGTGGTCGGTGCTGGTGCTGATCAGCTCGGCCAGCGTGGGGATCCCGCCCTTCCTGGTGATGTCGATCGTGGCCGGGCGGCTGGCGGTGGGTCGGGTGCTGTTCCTGGCCACGGGGCTGGGCGGTCGGTTCCTGCGTTTCCTGGTGGCCACCGGCGCGGTGCAGCAGGTGCTGCAGTGGGCGTCCTGAGACGCAGCCGCTACCATGGCCCCGGACGAGCCGACCGGGTGATCGCGGCGTCGTGACGGCCCCGAGCCGCCACGACGTCGAGGAAAGTCCGGACTCCGCAGAGCGAGGTGGTGGGTAACACCCACCCGGGGCGACCCGCGGGACAGTGCCACAGAAAGCAGACCGCCTCTCCTCGTGAGAGGTCAGGGTGAAACGGTGGTGTAAGAGACCACCAGCACCCCAGGTGACTGGGGTGGCTCGGTAAACCCCACCTGGAGCAAGGCCAAGAAGACCGTGCACCCACGGTCGCGGGAGTGTTCGAGGGTTGCTCGCCCGAGCTCCCGGGTAGGCCGCACCAGGCCGCTGGCAACAGCGGTCGCAGATGGATGATCACCGGCCCTCCGGGGTCACAGAATCCGGCTTACAGGTCGGCTCGTCCCTTCCATCCGCGCCGGGCCCACCCCTCCGGGCCCCGTCTGCACCCCGCTCCCCACGGCCGCACGGACGGCGCCTCACAGCCGGTCGGTGCGCTCCACAGCCGGTGCAGCGGCTGTGAGGCCGACGGGACGGCTGTGAAGTGAGCCGGAGGGGGCGGCTGCGGACCCGACCCGAGGGTGGGGCGCAGGGGAGGCGGCGTTGTCACACCGGGCTGGCACGCTGCTGCCATGGCTCGCGGCGGGTACGGACGGGGTGCGGGGATCGCCCTGCAGGACCGCCGGCGGGTCGGCGGCGAGGCGCCGGCCGGGCCGGCGTCACCTCCGCCGCACCCGGCCCCGCCCCGCCCTCCCGCGCCCGCCGGACCGGCCCCTCGGGTGCGGCACTGCTGGGTGCAGCACGTGGGGGCTGAGTGGCCGGGGGTGGTGGTGCAGTGGCGCCGCGACGAGACCGGCTGGTCCGCGCTGGTGTCCTGGGTGGAGGACACCCAGTCGCTGCGGGTGGAGTGGGTGCCCGCGTCCCGGCTGCGGCGGGCCTGAGCCCGGGCTCAGGGGGTGGTCAGCACCTCGGCGCCGGTCTCGGTCACCACGACGGTGTGCTCGAACTGGGCGCACCGGCTGCCGTCGGTGGTCAGCACCGTCCAGTCGTCGTCCCACATGGTCCACTCGTGGGTGCCCAGGGTGATCATCGGTTCGATGGTGAAGGTCATCCCGGGCTGGATCACCGTGTCGTAGCGGGGCTCGTCGTAGTGCGGGATCACCAGCCCGGAGTGGAAGGCGGTGTGCACCCCGTGGCCGGTGTAGTCGCGCACCACGCCGTAGCCGAACCGCTTGGCGTAGGACTCGATCACCCGCCCGATGACGTTGACCTGCCGCCCCGGCCGGACGGCCCTGATCGCCCGGTTCATCGCCTCCTCGGTGCGCTCGGTGAGCAGCCGGGACTCCTCGTCGACCTCGCCGCAGAAGTAGGTGGCGCAGTTGTCGCCGTGCACGCCGTCGACGTAGGCCGTCAGGTCGATCTTGACCAGGTCGCCGTCCTCGAGCGGGCGCGAGTCGGGGATGCCGTGGCAGATGACCTCGTTGACCGAGGTGCACAGCGACTTGGGGAAGCCGCGGTAGCCGAGGGTGGAGGGGTAGGCGCCGTGGTCGAGCAGGTACTCGTGCCCGACGCGGTCGATCTCGTCGGTGGTGACGCCGGGGGCGATGGCCTCCGCGGCGGCGCGCATGGCCCGCGCCGCGAGCCGGCCGGCCACCCGCATCTTCTCGATGGTCTCCGCGCTCTGCACGTGGCTGCCGGTGTAGGGCCGTGGCTCCGGCCGCCCGACGTAGTCGGGGCGGGGGATGCTGCGGGGGACGCTGCGCACGGGGGACACCGGGTAGGGCACGATGGCTGGCACGGATCCGATGATAGTTCCGCCCCCTCGGGCGCCCCGGTGCGCAGGACGTCGCCGGCGCCGCGTCGGCGGAGCACGAGGAGGAGCTGAGATGGCCGCGGAGTACTACTGGTGCCTGGACCACAAGACGGTCGAGGAGCGCGAGGGCTGCAAGGGGATCAACCGGCTCGGCCCGTACCCCAGCCGCGAGGAGGCCAGCCACGCGCTGGAGAAGGTGGCCCAGCGCAACGAGCAGTGGGACAGCGACCCGCGCTGGAACGACGAGCGCTGAACCGTCCCAGCCGCCGCGACGTCCGGCCGGGGACGTCGCCCGCGCCGTGACGCCGTCGTGCTGGTGCCTGCTCGCCCCGGGCGGCCGGCGAAGGGGTGGCGGCGGTCAGCCGACCCGCAGCGACTCCCGGGCGGCGTCGATCAGCGCGATCCGCCCGGCGTCGCCGATCGGGGCGCAGGAGGAGAAGAAGGACAGCGACTCCCCGTCGCCGTTGTCGACCACCACCACGTCGGCCACGTCGCCCTCGACCTCGCGCTCGTCCACGGTGATCTCCGCGCGCAGCCACCAGCCGCGGTGGCCGTCGATGGTGATCGGCTCGCTGCGGACGTCCTCGCGGCCGGTGAAGGTGGCGTAGTAGTCCGAGCTGGCCAGGCACTCCATCATGTCCAGCGCCGACTGCTCCGGCTCCTCGAAGCCGTCGGCGACGCTGAGCGCGCCCACCACCGTGGAGGCGATCCAGCCGGGGGTGACGGAGTCGTACTGCCCGGTCACGTCGTAGGCCCAGGTGTAGCCGCTGCCGGCGTAGTCGTCCCAGCCGGGGACGGGCTGGTAGGAGAGACCGCCGCCGTGCACCCGGCCGTCGGCGGGGTGGTCCTGGCGGACGTAGGGGTCGCCGAACGGGCAGCTGACCAGCCCACCCTCGCTGGGCGTGCCGCCGCTGGCCGAGGGCGTGGGGCTGCGGGGCGTGGGGGTCGGCGTCGGTGTGGGGGTCGGGCTGCTGGTCTCGTCCCAGTAGGAGGCGGTGGAGGACGCGGTGGGCCGCGGCCCCGGGTCCGCCCGGTCACGGCCCGACCCCGCCAGCCGGAGCGCGAACGCACCGACCAGCCCCAGCACCACCAGGACGGCCACCGCGGCCAGCAGCCAGCCGCGACCGCCGCGGCGGCCGCCGGCAGGGCCTCCGCCGCCCGCCGGGGGCCCGCCGGGGGCGCTGGTGGTCTGCGCGGTCCAGCTGCGGCCGTCCCACCACCGGTAGCCGGGCCGGCCGGACGGGTCGGGGTACCAGCCGGCGGAGCTCATGCCTCGGTGACGTCGCTGACCGAGGAGGCGCCCCGTCCGGGCTCGGTCTCGCGCCAGCCGTTGGTGATCGGCAGCCGGCGGTCACGGCCGAAGGCCTTGAAGCTGATCTTGGTGCCCGGCGGGTACTGCCGCCGCTTGTACTCGGCCCGGTCGACCAGCTGCACCACCCGCTGCACAAGGTCGGCGTCGAACCCGGCGCGCACCATCTCCTCCATGCCGGTGTCGGTGCCCACGTAGGCCTCCAGCACCCGGTCCAGCACCTCGTAGGGCGGCAGCGAGTCGGTGTCGCGCTGCCCGGGCCGCAGCTCGGCGCTGGGCTCCTTGGTGATGGTGCCCTCCGGGATCGGGGGCACCTCGCCGCGGCGCTCGGCCTCGGCGTTGCGCCACCGCGCCAGCTCCCACACCTGCGTCTTGGGGACGTCCTTGATGGGGGCGAACCCGCCGACCGCGTCGCCGTAGATCGTGGAGTAGCCGACGGCCAGCTCGGTCTTGTTGCCGCAGGCCAGCACGATGGAGGGACCGTGCTGGTTGGACTGCGCCATCCAGATCACGGCCCGGATGCGGGCCTGCAGGTTCTCCGCGGCGATCCCGTCGAGCTCCAGCCGCGACTCGAAGGCCTCCACCATCGGGGCGATCTCGACGGTGGAGAAGTTCAGCCCCGTCCGCCGGGCCAGCTCGGCGGCGTCGGTGCGGGAGTGCTCGCTGGACCACACGCTGGGGTTGGAGATGCCGTGCACGTTCTCGGGCCCGAGCGCGTCGCAGGCCAGGCTCGCCACCAGGGTCGAGTCGATCCCGCCGGAGAGGCCCAGGAACACCTTCTTGATGCCGTTCTTGCTGCAGTAGTCCCGCAGCCCCAGGACGAGCGCGGCGTGGATCTCGGCCAGGTGGTCCAGCCGGTCGTGGACGGGCGTCTCCACCGGCGGCAGCGGCTCCTCGCGGACGGCCGACACCGGCCCCAGGTCGAGGGTGCGGCTGATGCTCATGCCGCTCACGCCGGTCTCGGCGCGGGTCTCGGTCGCGGTCCCCGCCGCCAGCTCCAGGTCGGCCACGACCAGGCTCTCGACGAACTGCGGACCGCGGGCCACCACCTCGCCGGCCCCGTCCACCACCATGGTGTCGCCGTCGAAGACCAGCTCGTCCTGGCCGCCGACCAGGTTGACGTAGGCCAGCGGGCAGCCGGCCTCGGCGGCGCGCCGGCGGACCAGCTCGAGCCGGACGTCGTCCTTGGCGGCCTCGTAGGGGGAGGCGTTGATCACCGCCAGCAGGCCGACGCCCGCCTCGGCGGCGGCCTGCACCGGGCCGCCGTCCTGCCACAGGTCCTCGCAGATGGCCACCGCCACGTCCACGCCGCGGACCCGGACGACCTGCAGCTCGGTACCCGGACGGAAGTAGCGGTACTCGTCGAAGACGCCGTAGTTGGGCAGGTGGTGCTTGGAGTAGCGGGTCACCACCCGGCCGCCGTGCAGCACCGAGGCGGAGTTCTCCGGACGGTGGTCCGCGGCCCGGTCGACGTGGCCGACCACCACCAACAGCTCGCCCAGACCCTCCTGCTCCAGCCGCTCCGCCAGCCGGGAGACGGCGTCCACGCTGGCGGCCACGAAGCTGCGACGCAGCGCCAGGTCCTCGACCGGGTAGCCGGTCAGCGCCATCTCCGGCAGCAGCACCAGCTCCGCCCCGGCGTCGGCTGCTCGGCGGCACCAGTCGAGGGCTGCCGAGGCGTTCGCCTCGATGGCTCCGACGGTGCTGTTCATCTGGACCAGGGCGATGCGGAGATGTGGCACGCGCTCAGACTAGTCAGGCACACTGTCGGCCATGGACAAGCAGATGGAGTTCGTGTTGCGCACCATCGAGGAACGCGACGTACGTTTCGTCCGCTTGTGGTTCACCGACGTGCTCGGGTTCCTGAAGTCGGTGGCGATCGCGCCGGCCGAGCTCGAGGGGGCGTTCTCGGAGGGGATCGGCTTCGACGGCTCCGCCATCGAGGGGTTCGCGCGGATCCAGGAGTCCGACATGGTCGCCCACCCCGACCCCTCCACCTTCCAGCTGCTGCCCTGGCGCGACCAGGTGCAGGGGACCGGGCGGATGTTCTGCGACATCCGCCTGCCCGACGGCTCGCCCAGCTACGCCGACCCCCGCTTCGTGCTCAAGCGGGCCCTCGACCGCGCGGCCGACCAGGGCTTCACGTTCTACACCCACCCCGAGGTCGAGTTCTTCCTCTTCCAGGACTCCCTCGTGCCCGGCCAGCCGCCCACCCCGATCGACTCCTCGGGCTACTTCGACCACACCCCCCACGGCGCCAGCAGCGACTTCCGCCGCAAGGCCATCACGATGCTGGAGCAGATGGGCATCTCGGTGGAGTTCTCCCACCACGAGCACGCCCCCGGCCAGCAGGAGATCGACCTGCGCTACGCCGACGCGCTCACCATGGCCGACAACATCATGACCTTCCGGGTGGTGGTGAAGGAGGTCGCCATGTCGGAGGGGATGCGGGCCTCCTTCATGCCCAAGCCGCTGACCGGCCAGGCCGGCTCGGGGATGCACACCCACGTGTCGCTGTTCGAGGGCGACACCAACGCCTTCTACGACGCCTCCGACGAGTACCACCTCTCGGCCACCGCCCGGCAGTTCATCGCCGGCGTGCTGCACCACGGCCCCGAGATCTCCGCGGTGACCAACCAGTGGGTCAACTCCTACAAGCGCCTCGCCGGCGGCGGCGAGGCGCCCAGCTACGTCTGCTGGGGCCGCAACAACCGCTCCGCGCTCGTCCGGGTGCCGATGTACAAGCCGAGCAAGAGCTCCTCGGCGCGGGTGGAGATCCGCTCGATCGACTCCGCCGCCAACCCCTACCTGGCCTACGCCGTCATCCTGAGCGCCGGCCTGGACGGCATCGCCAAGGGGATGGAGCTGCCCGAGGAGTCCGCCGACGACGTCTGGTCGCTGACCGAGCGCGAGCGCCGCGCGCTGGGGATCGCCCCGCTGCCGCGCAACCTCGACGAGGCCATCCGGGCCATGGAGGGCTCGGAGCTGGTGGCCGAGACGCTGGGCGAGCACGTCTTCGACTACTTCCTGCGCAACAAGCGCCAGGAGTTCGAGGCCTACCGGGCGCAGGTGACCCCGTGGGAGCTCTCCACCATGCTGCCCGTGCTCTGAGGTCCCGGTGGCCGACCCGCTGCTCTGGCCGCTGAGCTTCACCCGCGGGCAGGCCGACGGGCTGGTCTGGTCGGTGCCGAACCGGACGGTGCTCGAGCTCACGCTCGGGGCGCTCGACGACTTCTCCGACGACTACCGCTGCCACCAGGCCGACGGCGCCCGGCTGCGGCTGGTGGTCGCCGCGCACACGCTGCTGTTCGCCGCCCGGGTGGACGAGGGCTGGCACCCGGGCCGGCTGTCGGTGGTGCAGGGCGAGACCGCCGACGGCGACCCCGTGCTGGCCGAGCGCTCCGACGGGGTGGTGACCCGGACCCTGGAGTTCGAGCCGAACGGCCACCGCACCCCGGCGCCGAACTGGCCGCACCCGCTGCGCGCCGACGCCGACCTCGGCCTGGGCCCCTCCCCGGTGGGTGCCCGCGAGTTCGACCGCTGGTGGACGGCCTCCACCCAGGCCCGGCCGTTCCGCCGGCACCGCTCCGGCTGGTGGGGACGGCTGCTGCCCGGCCGCGACGCCGGCGGCGACCTCAGCTGAGCAGCGGCAGCCAGCCCGACAGGTCGGCGCGGTGGCCGCTGGCGCTGACCCGCCCGGCGGCGCGGGCGTCCTGCCAGCCGAGCCGTCCGGTGCACAGCCGCAGGAAGGTCACCGGGTCGGTCTCGACCACGTTCGGCGGGGTGCCGCGGGTGTGGGCCAGGGTGCTGCCCTCCACCCCGCACTGCACCGCCCCGTGCGGCGGGACCCGCACCTCCAGGGTCTGGCCGGGGTGCTCGGCGGCCAGCCAGCCCAGCAGCGAGCGCACCGCCTGCGCCAGGGCCGGGCGGGGGACCGGCGGCGGCTCGGCCGACGGCACCGCCCGGTGCAGGTCGTCGGTGTGGACGACGGCGTCGAGCAGCCGGGTGGCCACCCAGTCGGCGACGGCGAGCGGGCCGCGGGGTCCGGCCACCACGGCCGGGTGGGGCCCGTCGGCGGCCTGTCGGACCCGCTCGGCGGCGGCCGTCAGGGCACCGGCCAGCTCCGTGCCGATCTCGGCCGCCCGGCGCCGGGCCAGCTCGTCGATCTCGGCGGCCGCGGCGGCGTAGCCGGAGACGTAGGTCAGGGCGGGCAGCGCGGGCGGGCGTCCGGGGCGGCCCAGGCCGTCCACCACCCCCTCGCCGACCACCACCAGGTGCGCGGCGAGGGTGGCGACGTCCCAGCCGGGCAGCACCTCCGCGCGGTGGTCGGCGCCGGGCAGCCAGTCCGCCCAGTCCTGCAGCAGGTCGGCGAGCAGGTTGAGGTCGGTCGGGACGCGCTGGGGTCGGCGGCTGGGTGGCACGCTCCGACCCTAGAGGACGCCCGCCCCTACGATCGGACCCATGACGTGGCTGGATACCGGCGTGACGGCCCTGCTGCGACGGGGGCTGACCGACCTCGAGGGGGCCCGGGCGGCGCTGGCGGACTGGCCCGAGGAGGCGGCCCCGGTGCTGGACGCCGTGGCCGCCACCGCCGACCCGGACCTGGCCCTGGCCGGGGTGCGCCACCTGCGCCAGCACGTGCCCGGGCTGCTGCAGCGGCTGCTCGACGAGCCGGTGCTGCGCCGCCAGCTGCTGGCGGTGCTGGCCTGCAGCGAGGCGCTGGCGCAGCACCTGGACCGCCACCCCGAGCTGGTGGAGGAGCTGGCGCAGCCGGCCCGGCTGCCCGCCCGCGAGGAGATGCTGCAGGCCCTGGCCTCGGCGGTGGCCACCGGGACGGAGGCGGCCGCGACCGACGCGCTGCGGGTGGCCTACCGCCGGCTGCTGCTGCAGGTGGCGACCGTGGACGTCACCGCCGAGGACCCCGGGGCGCTGCTGCCGCAGGTGGCGCGGACGCTGACCGACCTGGCCGACGCCACCCTGGCCGCGGCCCTGCAGCTGGCCCGTCGGACGGTCCCCGGCGCCGACGACGTCCGGCTGGCGGTGGTGGCGATGGGCAAGTGCGGGGCGCGGGAGCTGAACTACGTCAGCGACGTCGACGTCGTCTTCGTCTGCGAGCCGGCTCTGGACGAGCACGGCGAACCGGTGACGGGCACGGACCGGGCGCTGGCCGTGGGCACCCGGCTGGCCGCGGCCATGACCCGCGCCTGCTCGGCGCACACCGCGGCCGGCACCATCTGGGAGGTGGACGCCGCGCTGCGTCCGGAGGGCAAGGCCGGTCCGCTGGTGCGGACGCTGGCCAGCATGCGCGGCTACTACGAGCGGTGGGCCAAGCCGTGGGAGTTCCAGGCCCTGCTCAAGGCCCGCCCGGCCGCCGGCGACCTCGAGCTGGGCCGGGAGCTCGTCGAGCTGGTCGCCCCCGGGGTGTGGAGCGTGGGGGACACCCCCGGTTTCGTGGCCGACACCCAGGCCATGCGCCGGCGGGTGATCGACCTGATCCCCGCCCGGGAGGCCGGCCGGGAGCTGAAGCTGGGGGAGGGCGGGCTCCGCGACGTCGAGTTCTCGGTCCAGCTGCTGCAGCTGGTGCACGGCCGCACCGACGAGAGCCTGCGCGCACCGGCCACCCTGGACGCGCTGCAGGCGCTGGTCGAGGGCGGCTACGTGGGCCGCTCGGACGGTGCGGAGCTGGCCGAGGCCTACCGGTTCGAGCGCCTGCTCGAGCACCGGGTGCAGCTGTTCCGGCTGCGCCGCACCCACCTGCTGCCCACGGAGCCGGAGCAGCTGCGGCGGCTGGCCCGCTCGGTGGGGCTGCGCAGCCGGGAGGCCGTGGAGGAGGCCTGGCTCACCACCTCCCGGCAGGTGCGGACCCTGCACCGGCGGCTGTTCTACTCCCCGCTGCTGGAGGCGGTGGCGCGGATCCCCTCCGACCGGCTGCGGCTCACCACCGCCGCCGCCCGGGACTGGCTGCGCGCCCTCGGCTTCCTGGACCCGGACCAGGCCCTGCACAACATCGAGGTGCTGACCCAGGGGATGACCCGGGCGGCCGGGATCCAGCGCCAGCTGCTGCCGGCCATGCTCGGCTGGTTCGCCGAGGCGCCCAACCCCGACCACGGGCTGCTGGCCTTCAACCAGGTGTCCACGGCGCTGGGCTCGACCTCGTGGTACCTGCGGGCGCTGCGCGACGAGGGGGCGATGGCGCAGCGGCTGGCCCGCATCCTGGCCACCTCGCGCTACGCGGTCGACCTGCTGCGCCGCTCACCGGAGTCGGTGCAGCTGCTGGCCAAGACCGAGGACCTGGTGCCGCGCACCCACGGCCAGCTGTGCGAGGCGACCCGGGCCTCGGGCCGGCGCCACGGCGACCCCGAGAAGGCGGTGGCGGCGATCCGCTCGGTGCGCCGCCGCGAGCTGTTCCGGGTGGCCGCCGCCGACGTCCTCGGGCTGCTGGACGTCGAGCAGGTGGGGCAGGCGCTGACCGACATCAGCACCGCGACCATCGAGGCCGCCCTGGACGTGGTGCGGCGCGACACCGGCACCTCGGACGTCCCCCTGGCGCTGATCTCGATGGGGCGCTGGGGCGGGCAGGAGATGTCCTACGCCTCCGACGCCGACGCCATGTTCGTGGTGGGCGACGACCTCGAGGAGCAGCAGCGGTCGGCGGCCAGCTCGGCCATCACCCGGCTGCGGGCGCTGATGGCCCGCCCGGGCCCGGACCCGGCGCTGCCCATCGACGCCGGGCTGCGGCCGGAGGGCAAGGACGGCCCGATGGTGCGCAGCCTCGCCTCCTACCGCACCTACTACCAGCGCTGGTCCTCCACCTGGGAGGCCCAGGCGCTGGTGCGGGCGACCGTGGGCGCCGGCGACGTCGCGCTGGCCCGGGCCCTGCTGGACACGGTGGAGCCGCTGCGGTGGCCCGAGGGTGGGCTGAGCGAGCAGCAGCGCCGCGAGATCCGGCGGCTGAAGGCGCGGATGGAGTCCGAGCGGCTGCCGCGCGGGGCCGACCCGGCCAGGCACACCAAGCTGGGCCCGGGCGGGCTGAGCGACATCGAGTGGACCGTGCAGCTGCTCCAGCTCGACCACGCCCACCAGGTGCCGGGGTTGCGCACCACCCAGACGCTGACCGCGCTCCGGGCGGCGCGGGCCGAGGGGCTGCTGGCCGAGGAGGACGCCGAGGCGCTGGAGGAGGCGTGGCTGCTGGCCAGCCGGGTCCGCAACACGGTGATGCTGGTCCGCGGCAAGGCCTCGGACTCCTTCCCCACCGACCCGGTCGACCTGGCCGCGGTGGCCGAGCTGCTCGGCCACCACGGCGGCTCGCACCTGCTGGAGCACTACGGGCGCGTCACCCGGCGCGCCCGCAGCGTGGTCGACCGCGTGTTCTGGGGCGGGGCCTGAGGCTCAGCGGCGGGTGCCGAGCACCTGCGCGACGTACCAGCGTCCGTCGGAGCCCTTGGCGGCGGAGACCGCCATCACCTTGAACTGGGAGTTCAGGATGTTGGCGCGGTGGCCGGGGGAGCCCATCCAGCCCTTGACCGTCCGGTAGCCGGAGGGGTAGCCCATGGCCACGTTCTCACCGACGCGCGAGAGCTTGCAGGCGGTCAGGATCGGGCCGAGCTGCTGGTGGTAGATCCTCTTCGCCTTGGCCATCGCCTTGGCCTGGCGCTCGGAGTAGGTCTTCAGGCAGGAGTAGTAGCTCAGCGACGACAGACCGCGGGAGGTGCGCTCCTTGTTGGTCTGGTTGCGGACGTCCACCGCGTACTCCTGGGCGGTGACGGCCTCGGCGCCGGTGGTGGGGGCGACCAGGCCGACGGTCATGGCGAGCGCGACGGCGGCCAGCGCGCGGGCGATGCGACGAGTGCTCATGGGGGTGCTCCTCGAGTCGTGTCGGTGCGCACCAGCGGTGCGCGGGTCAGGCTCCCCCGAGCAGTTGTGGCTCCATGGTAACCCGCGCGCCAGCGACCGTCCCCCCGGGTCGGGCGGTCGGAGCCCGGCTGCAGCCGCGCCTCCACCCCGGACGCGCACGGGCCGCCGTCACCGGGGGTGACGGCGGCCCGTGAGGCTGCTTGCGCTCGGCTCAGCAGTCGAAGTACAGCTCGAACTCGTGCGGGGTCGGACGCAGCCGGACGGCGTCGATCTCGGCCCGCTTCATCTCGATCCAGGTCGAGATCAGGTCGTCGGTGAACACACCGCCGGCCAGCAGGAACTCGTGGTCGGCCTCCAGGCTGTCCAGCACCGCGCTCAGGTCGGCCGGGACGGTCGGCACGTTGGCGTGCTCCTCCGGGGGCAGCTCGTAGAGGTCCTTGTCGACCGGGGCCGGCGGCTCGATCTTGTTCTGGATGCCGTCCAGACCGGCGAGCAGGATCGCCGAGAACGCCAGGTAGGGGTTCGACGACGGGTCGGGGCAGCGGAACTCGACCCGCTTGGCCTTCGGGTTGGTGCCGGTGATCGGGATCCGGATGCAGGCCGAGCGGTTGCGCGAGCTGTAGACCAGGTTCACCGGCGCCTCGAACCCGGGCACCAGGCGGTGGTAGGAGTTCACGCTCGGGTTGGTGAAGGCGAGCAGCGAGGGGGCGTGCTTGAGGATGCCGCCGATGTACCAGCGGGCGGTGTCGGACAGACCGCCGTAGCCGGCCTCGTCGTAGAACAGCGGCTGGCCCTCGTTCCAGATGGAGGAGTGCACGTGCATGCCGGAGCCGTTGTCGCCGAAGATCGGCTTCGGCATGAAGGTGGCCGTCTTGCCGGCCTCCCAGGCGGTGTTCTTGATGACGTACTTGAACTTCTGCACGTCGTCGCCGGCCTGCAGCAGCGTGTTGAAGCGGTAGTTGATCTCGGCCTGACCGGCGGTGCCGACCTCGTGGTGGGCGCGCTCGACGCTCAGGCCGGAGTTCTCGAGGTTGCGGACCATGTCGTCACGCAGGTCGGCGAAGTGGTCGACCGGCGGGACGGGGAAGTAGCCGCCCTTGTAGCGGACCTTGTAGCCGCGGTTGCCGCCGTCCTCGACGCGGCCGGTGTTCCAGGCACCCGCCACGGAGTCGATGGCGTAGTAGCCGGTGTTCTGCTTCGTCTCGAAGCGCACGTCGTCGAAGACGTAGAACTCGGCCTCGGGGGCGAAGAAGGCGGTGTCACCGATGCCGGTGCTGGCCAGGTACGCCTCGGCCTTGCGCGCGATGTTGCGCGGGTCGCGGCTGTAGGGCTCCTTGGTCAGCGGGTCGTGCACGAAGAAGTTCACGCACAGCGTCTTGGCCTTGCGGAACGGGTCCAGGTAGGCGGTGGCCGGGTCGGGCAGGAGCGCCATGTCGGACTCGTGGATCTTCTGGAAGCCACGGATCGAGGAGCCGTCGAAGGCCAGTCCCTCCTCGAACACCTCGGGCCCGAAGGAGGAGGCCGGGACCGTGAAGTGCTGCATGATGCCGGGCAGGTCGCAGAAGCGGATGTCGACGACCTCGACACCCTCCTCCTTGATGTAGGCCAACAGGTCGTCGGCTCCTGAGAACATAGCTTCCCCTTCGCTCACGTACGAGTCGTGGTGTGGATGACTTCGGGCTCACCCTAGGAAGACGCCGTTCCGGGCCGGTTGCGTGGATGTTTCGGCTGCGTTACGGCGACCTCGCTCGGGCAGGTCCCTACCCTGCCAGGTCGGCGCGGGCCCGCCCGCCGCGTCCACGGGTAGGCTGGGGCGGTGGCGAGCGCGACGACCGACCGGGGTCCGGACCCCTTCCCGGCCCATCCCGGGGCCCGCCTCGGGGTGCCTGCGGAGGGTCGCGGCTCGATGGCCAGCTGGCGGGCCCGGATCGCGGCCATCCTGCTGGACTGGGCGGCCTGCATGCTGATCAGCGTCGGCCTCTTCGGCCCCGTCGTGCTCACCGGCGACACCTGGCAGAAGTTCATGCCGCTGACGCTGTTCTTCCTGGAGTCGGCCGTGCTCTCGGCGCTGGCCGGCGGCTCCTTCGGCCAGCTGGTCTGCCGGATCGGCATCGCCCGCCTCGACCGGCGCCCGCTCGGGTTCCTCCGCGCCGTGCCGCGGGCGGCCCTGGTGTGCCTGGCCATTCCCGCGATGGTCGTCGACGGCGACCGCCGCGGACTGCACGACCTGATGCTCGGCACCCTGGTGGTCAACCGCCGCTGAGCCGCCGGGGGCGGCGGTCAGCGGTAGTGGTGCTCGCCGCGGGCGGCCTTCTCGACCACCTCGGCGACGCGGGCGGCGCGCACGGCCGGCGTCTTGATCGCGGCCAGCCGGGAGTAGACCCGGAAGCGTTCCGAGGCCGTCATGGTGGCGAAGAACGCCGCGGCCGCGGGGTCGGCGTCCAGGGCGGCCTGCAGGTCGGGAGGAGCGGTGGCGCCCTTGACCCGGTAGGCGGCGTCCCAGCGCCCGTCGGCCTTGGCCCGCTCCACCTCGGCGATCCCGGCCGGACGCATCCGGCCCTCGGCGAGCAGCCGCGCGACGTGCTCCCGGTTCACCTGCGACCACGGGCTGGTGCGACGGCGCGGGGTGAAGGCCTGCAGCGTGTAGTCGTCGTCGAGGCGGGCCATCTGGCCGTCGATCCAGCCGTGGCACAGCGCCACGTCGAGGGCCTCCTGCCAGGTGATGCCGGGGGCGGAGGAGGACTTCTTGCGCAGCTTGAGGCGGACGCCGCCCGGGTCGGGGGCGCCGGCCAGGTACTGGTCCCACTCCTCGACGGTGACGTCGAGGACCGGCTTGTCGGCGAAGCTGACCATGTCCTGAGCGTAGGGACGCCCGGGGACGGTGTCAGCCCACCGCCTCCGCGGCCTCGAGCCAGGCCTCCTCGAGCTCGGCGACGCGGGCCTCGACCTGCTGCAGCTCGGCGGTCAGGGCGGCCAGGCGCTGGTAGTCGCTGGCGGCCTCGCCCATCCGGGCGTGCAGCCGCTCCACCTCCGCCTGGGCGCGGGCGAGCTGGCTCTCGATCCGGGCCAGGTCCTTCGACGCCTGCCGCCGCTGCGCGGCCGACGGCCCCGACGAGGAGGTGGCCGTGGCGGCGGCGGGCCGCTCGCCCGCGGCGGCGGTGGCACGCCGGTGCTCCAGGTACTGCTCCACGCCGCCGGGCAGCATGACGCAGCGCCCGTCGCCCATCAGCGCGTAGGTGACGTCGCACACCCGCTCCAGGAAGTAGCGGTCGTGGGAGACGACCACCAGCGTCCCGGGCCAGGAGTCCAGCTGGTCCTCCACCACGTTCAAGGTGTCGATGTCCAGGTCGTTGGTGGGCTCGTCCAGCAGCAGCACGTTCGGCTCGGCCAGCAGCAGGCTGAGCAGCTGCAGCCGCCGGCGCTCGCCCCCGGAGAGGTCGCCGAGCCGCGTGGTCAGCTTGTCGCCGGTGAACCCGAAGTCCTCCAGCAGCGACGTGGTCGACACCTCCCGCCCGGAGGCGGTCACCGTCCGCCGGCGGATCCGGTTCACCGCGTCCAGCACCCGGTCCTCGGGGTCGGTGGGGGTGACGTCCTGGGTCAGGTGCGCGAGCTGCACCGTCCGGCCCCGCTTGACCGTGCCGGCGTCGGGCTGCTGCTCACCGGCCATCAGCCGCAGCAGGGTCGACTTGCCCGCGCCGTTCACCCCGACCAGACCGATCCGCTGACCGGGGCCGATGGACCACGTCAGGTCGTCGAGCAGCACGCGGCGCCCGTCCTCGCCCGGACGGGGCGGCAGCTCCAGGTGCACCGACTTCAGGTCGATGACGTCCTTGCCGAGCCGGCTCAGCGCGAACCGCTCCAGCTCCAGCTTGTCGCGCGGCGGCGGCTCGTCGGCGATCAGCTCGTTGGCCGCGTCGATGCGGAACTTCGGCTTGCTGGTGCGGGCGGGCGGTCCGCGCCGCAGCCAGGCGAGTTCCTTGCGCAGCAGGTTCTGCCGGCGCTCCTCGCGGCTGGCGGCCTGCCGCGCGCGCTCGGCCCGGGCCAGCACGTACGCGGCGTACCCGCCGTCGTAGGCGTCGACGGTGCCGTCGTGCACCTCCCAGATGCGGGTGCAGATGGCGTCGAGGAACCAGCGGTCGTGGGACACGACGAGCATCGCGGTGCCGGCCGCCGCCAGCCCGCGCAGGTGCTCCGACAGCCAGGCCACGGCCTCCACGTCGAGGTGGTTGGTGGGCTCGTCGAGCACGACCAGGTCGTGACCGGCCAGCATCAGCTGCACCAGCGCGGTCCGGCGCCGCTCGCCACCGCTGAGCCGCGACACCGGGGCGTCGAGCTCCACCCCGACCAGCAGCTGCTGCACGATGGCCCGGGTGGAGGCCTCGGCGGCCCAGACGTGGTCGGGGCGGCCGCCGACGATGACGTCGCGCACCGAGGCCTCCGGCGCGAAGTCGTCGGCCTGGTGCAGGTGCCCGATGGAGACGGTCCCGGTGCGGGTCACCTGACCGGAGTCCGGTTCGGTGCGACCGGTCAGCACGTCGAGCAGGGTCGACTTGCCGTCGCCGTTGCGCCCGACCACGCCGATGACGTCCCCGGCGGCCAGGCCGAGGCTGACGCGGTCGAGCAGGGTGCGGGTGCCGTAGCCCTTGCTGATCGCCGAGGCGTTGAGGAGGTTCAGCGGGAGTCCCTCCCGCTGTGCGGGGCCCTCACGCCTCGGCGGCGATCTCGGAGCGGTCGCCGGACCAGAGGGTGTGGAAGGTGCCCTCACGGTCGGTCCGGCGGTAGGTGTGGGCCCCGAAGAAGTCCCGCTGGGCCTGGATCAGGGCCGCGGGGAGCCGCTCGGAGCGCAGCGCGTCGTAGTGGGCCAGGGCCGCGGAGAAACCGGGGACCGGCACCCCGGCGGCCACGGCCACCGAGACCACGCGGCGCCACGCCTGCTGGGCGGCCTCGAGCACCTCGACGAAGACCGGGGCGGTCAGCAGCGTGACCAGCTCGGGCTGGTCGCGGTAGGCCTCGGTGATGCGGTCCAGGAACCGGGCGCGGATGATGCAGCCGGCCCGCCAGATCCGGGCCACCTCGCCGCGGTCGATCTGCCAGCCGTAGGTCTTCGCGCCGGCGGTGATCTCGTCGAAGCCCTGGGCGTAGGCGAGCACCTTGGAGGCGTACAGCGCCAGGCGGACGTCCTCGACGAAGCCGGCCGGGTCGTCGACCGCGGGCGCGGAGGCGGGCCCGGGGAGGTCGCGGGAGGCGGCGCGGACGTCGGCCTGGGAGGAGAGGCTGCGGGCGAAGACCGCCTCGGCGATGCCGGAGACCGGGACCCCGAGGTCGAGGGCGGTCTGCACCGTCCAGGAGCCGGTGCCCTTGGCCCCGGCGGCGTCGAGGACGACGTCGACCAGCGGCTGCCCGGTGTCGGCGTCCACGTGGCGCAGCACCTCGGCGGTGATCTCGATCAGGTAGGACTCGAGGTCGCCGCGGTTCCACTCCGCGAAGGTCTCCGCGGCCTGCTCGGGGGTCTGGCCGAGCACCCGGCGGAGCAGGTCGTAGGACTCGGCGATCAGCTGCATGTCGGCGTACTCGATGCCGTTGTGCACCATCTTGACGAAGTGGCCGGCGCCGTCGGTGCCCACGTGGGTGACGCAGGGCTCACCCTGGGCCACCGCGGCGATGCTCTCCAGGATCGGGCCCAGGGTCTGCCAGGCCTCGGCGCTGCCGCCGGGCATCAGCGAGGGGCCGCGGAGCGCCCCCTCCTCACCGCCGGAGATGCCGCAGCCGACGAAGTTGATGCCCTTGGCCCGCACGGCCGCCTCACGGCGGATCGTGTCGGTGAACAGCGCGTTGCCGCCGTCGACGATGATGTCGCCGGGCTCGAACACCTCGCACAGCTCGTCGATCACCGCGTCGGTGGCGCGCCCGGCCTTGACCATGATGATCGCGGTGCGGGGGGTGGTGAGGGAGGCGGCGAAGTCCGCGATCGAGTACGAGGGCACGAAGCCGGCCTCGGGGTGGTCCTCGATCAGGCGGTCGACCTTGGCGTCGGTGCGGTTGGTCACCGCCACCACGTTGCCCTCGCGGCTGGCGAGGTTGCGGGCCAGGTTGGATCCCATCACCGCCAGACCGACGACGCCGATGTTGGCGGTGGGGGCGGCCGGCTCCTGGGCAGGGGACTTCTCTGTCATGGCTCTCCTGGTGGGGTACGGGCTCAGCCGGGGTGGGCTCAGCGGCCGCGCAGGCCCTGGCGGGCTCCGCGCATGGACGTCGGCAGCGGGCCCTTGGGCACCGGCACCTTCGGCCGGACGGCGTCGAGGGCGCGCAGCCGGTTGCGCACCTCGGTGATCTGGTGGGCGTCGATGGCCTTGGGCAGCTTCTGGATGTGCTTGGTCAGCTGGTCCAGCGGGACCTGGTTGGGTCGATCGCCCATCACCACGGTGGTCACCGGGACGCCGAAGGCGACGTTCTCGTGCTTGCGCTGCTCGCTGGCCAGCAGCTGGCGGAGCCGGCCGGGCTCGCCCTCGCCGATCAGCACGATGCCGGCGGGGCCGAGGGTGCGGTGCACCACGTCGGAGTGCCGGTTGGCGGTCACCACGGGGGTGGAGATCCACTTCTTGGGCAGCATGGACAGCGCCACCTCGGCCGAGCCGGCCTGACCGGCGTAGCGGATGAAGGTGGCCCGCTTGGTGCGGCGGACCAGCACGATCATGGCCAGCAGCAGCCCGACCATCAGGCCGAGCAGCGGCAGCGCGAACCACTGGTCGAGCAGGATGCCGCCGACGGTGCCCAGCGTGGCGGGGATGCCGAAGGCGGCCGCCAGCAGGAAGGGCAGCTTGGGGTCGTGCTCGTGGGTGATCCGGTAGGCCTCGCGGATCTGTCGCATCCGACCCATGTCGGCCGGGTCGGAGCTGGCCCGCCGGCGGGCCTTCTCGGCCTGCTTCGCCGCCCGCGCCTCGGCCCGGCTCGGCTTCTTGCTCGCGGGCACCCTGTCGGCGTCCTTGGCCATGGTGGCTGTCACTCCCGTCCGTCGCTGCTGGCGGCGCCGTCCCCGGCACCCCGGGCGGCGACGGCCTGACGGTACAGCCTGCCGGCCCGGTAGGAGGAGCGGACCAGCGGTCCACTCATCACGCCGGCGTAGCCGATCTGGCGCGCCTCGTCCTCCATCTCGGCGAACTCGGCCGGGGTGACCCAGCGCTCGATGGGGTGGTGGCGCGGGCTGGGACGCAGGTACTGGGTGATGGTGATGATCTCGGTGCCGGCGTCGTGCAGCTGGCGCAGCGCCTCCGAGACCTCCTCGCGGGTCTCGCCCATGCCCAGGATCAAGTTCGACTTGGTGACCAGGCCGGCCTCGCGGGACCAGCGCAGCACGTCGAGGGAGCGCTCGTAGCGGAAGCCGGGGCGGATCCGCTTGAAGATCCGCGGCACCGTCTCGACGTTGTGGGCGAAGACCTCCGGGCGGGTGGCGAAGATCGACTCCAGGTGGTGACGGTGGCCGGTGAAGTCCGGTGCCAGCATCTCGACCCCGGTGCCGGGGTTGAGCTCCTTGATCTTGCGGATGGTCTCGGCGTACAGCCAGGCGCCCTCGTCGGGCAGGTCGTCACGGCAGACGCCGGTGACGGTGGCGTAGCGCAGCCCCATCTTCTGCACCGACTCGGCCACCCGCAGCGGCTCGCCGGCGTCGAAGTCGGCGGGCTTGCCGGTGTCGATCTGGCAGAAGTCGCACCGGCGGGTGCACTGGTCGCCGCCGATGAGGAAGGTGGCCTCGCGGTCCTCCCAGCACTCGAAGATGTTGGGGCAGCCGGCCTCCTGGCAGACGGTGTGCAGCTCCTCGTCCTTGACCAGCTTCTTCAGCTCGGTGTACTCCGGACCCATCCGGGCCCGGGTCTTGATCCACTCGGGCTTCTTCTCGATCGGGACGGCGGAGTTGCGGACCTCGAGGCGGAGGAGCTTGCGTCCTTCGGGAGCGATCGTCACCCGGTCAGCCTACCTGTCCGGCCCGGCGGCGCCGCACCGCGGAACGGTCAGCCGACGGCGGCGGTGCTGAGGCCGTAGCTGATGCGGGCCTGATCCGTGGTCTGGTGCTGGTCGGCCAGGTCGGGGGAGGGGACGTAGTCGCCGAAGGAGAGCAGCTCCTCCAGGTGGGGGCGCAGCACCTCCACGGTCTGCAGCAGGGTCGGGGTGGCCTCGCGGCCGAGCTCGGCGGCCAGCGAGGTGACGCCGGCGTCGGTGATCCCGCAGGGCACGAAGGTGTCGAAGTAGCTGAGGTCGGGGTCGACGTTGAGGGCGAACCCGTGCATGGTCGTGCCCTGCGCCACCCGGATGCCGATGGCGGCCACCTTGCGCTCGATCCGCTCCCCGTCGGCGGGCAGCCAGACCCCGGAGCGGCCGCGGACGCGACCGGTGCGGAGCCCCAGGTCGGCCAGGGTGCGGATCAACGCCTCCTCGACCCGGCGGACGTAGTCGACGACCTTGACCGACTCGGGCAGCGTCACGATCGGGTAGCCGACGAGCTGCCCCGGCCCGTGCCAGGTGATCTTGCCGCCGCGGTCGACGTCGATGACGGGGATGCCGTCGGCGGGACGCTCGTGCGGCTGCGTGCGCCGGCCGGCCGTGTACACCGACGGGTGCTCGAGGAGCAGCACGGTGCCCGGCGTCCGTCCCGCGACCACCTCGGCGTGCAGCTCGCGCTGCAGCTCCCAGGCGGCGGTGTACTCGATCGGCGTGGGCGGGGTGTCGGCGAGGCCGACCAGGCGGAACTCGATCACGCTCCGACCCTACCGCCGGCCCGCCCGGACGCCCGCCCGGACCGCCCGCACGGATACCGCCCCAGACGCAGCACGGCCCCCGGGAGGCTCCCGGGGGCCGTGCTGCGTCGGCGTGGGGTCAGGAGAGCTCGGCGGCGAAGTCGCCGGCCTCCAGCCGTGCCTTGACCGCGCTCAGGAAGCGGCCGGCGTCCGCACCGTCGACCACGCGGTGGTCGTAGGTCATCGACAGGTACATCATGTCGCGGATCGCGATGGTCTCCCCGATGGTGGGGTCGGTGAGCACCACCGGGCGCTTGACCAGCGCACCGGTGCCCAGGATCGCCACCTGCGGCTGGTTGATGATCGGCGTGTCCATCAGGGTGCCGGTCGAGCCGTAGTTGGTGATGGTGAAGGTGCCCTCGGTGAGGTCGTCCGGGCTCAGCTTGTTGGTCCGGGTCCGCTCGGCCAGCTCGGTGATCTTCTTCGCGATGCCGGCCAGGTTGAGGTCGCCCGCACCCTTGATCACCGGGACGATCAGGCCCTTCTCGGTGTCGACGGCGATGCCGATGTTCTCCGCCGCCGGGTAGGTGATGGTGCCCGCCTCGGAGTCGACGGTGGCGTTGACGTTCGGGAACGCCTTGAGGGTCTCGGCCACCGCCTTGGTGATGAAGGGCAGGTAGGACAGCCTGGCGCCCTCGCGCTGGGCGAACTCGGTCTTGTACCGGGCCCGCAGCCGCGAGATCACGGTCAGGTCGACCTCGACGGTGGCGGTGAGCTGGGCCGACACCTGCAGCGACTCGACCATCCGGGTGGCGATGGTCTTGCGCAGCCGGGTCATCTTCTCGGTGGTGCCGCGCTTGGCGCTGACCTCCACGGCCGGGGCCTTGGGGGCGCTGGCCGGGGCGGGCGCGGCCGCCGCGGGTGCGGGGGCAGCGGGTGCCTCGGCGGCCTTGCGGGCCTCCTCGGCGGCTGCCAGCACGTCCTGCTTGCGGATCCGTCCGCCCACGCCGGTGCCGCTCAGCGAGGACAGGTCGACCCCGTGCTCGGCCGCCAGCTTGCGCACCAGCGGGGTCACGTAGGACTCGGCGTCGCCGCCGCCGGTGGCACGCGGAGCGGCCTGCGGAGCCGCCTTGGGCTGCTCCTGCTTCGGGGCCTCCTGCTTGGGAGCCTCCTGCTTCGGCTGCTCGGCCGGCGTCTTCTGCTGCTTCGGCTGCTCGGCGGGCGCCTCCTGCTTCGGGGCCTCCTGGGGCGCCGGGACCGGCTCCTGGCCGCCCTCGCCGCCGGCGGGGCCCTGGTCCTCGATCTCGCTGACCGAGCTGCCGTCGCCGTCGGTGCTGCCCTGGTCGCCGCCGGCGGTCTGGTCCAGACCCGCGCCCTGCGCCGGGTCGCCGACCACGGCCAGCACGGCGCCGACCTCG
>NZ_WPCU01000010.1:346131-387151 GCF_009742705.1 Auraticoccus cholistanensis | reverse complement strand
GAGACCTCGAGCAGCGCCTCGTCGGCCTCGACGGTGTCGCCGACGGCCTTGAGCCAACGGGAGACGGTGCCCTCGGTGACGCTCTCACCCAGGGCGGGCAGCTCGACGTTGGTGCCGCGGCTGCCGGCGGAGCTGCCGGACGGCTGCGGGGCGGGCTGCTCGGCCGGCTCCTGCGACCGACCCGACTGCTCCGACTCCTCGGCCTGGGCGGAGTCCGCAGGCGCCTCGGTGCTGGACTCCTGGCCCGGGGAGGTGCTCTCGGCCAGGTCGGGCTGCTGCTCGGCCGGCTGCGGGGAGCTGCCGGAGTCGCCGGACTCCGACGGGTCGCCGATGATGGCCAGCACCGCGCCGACCTCGACCGTCTCGTCCTCGGCCACCTTGATCTCGAGCAGGGTGCCGGAGACCGGCGAGGGGATCTCGGTGTCGACCTTGTCGGTGGACACCTCCAGCAGTGCCTCGTCGGCCTCGACGGTGTCGCCCACCTCCTTCAGCCAGCGGGAGACGGTGCCTTCGGTGACGCTCTCGCCCAGGGCGGGGAGCTCTACTGACGTCGACATGATCTGGTTGGACCCCTTCGGAGCTCGACTTCGTTCACCGCACCGGGGTCGCTGGGCGACGTCGGCGCGCTTCGGGCGTCAGCCTATCGCCACGGCGACGCGGCGCCCGCCATCGGTGAGCCGGTGCGGTCAGCCGTGCACGTGCAGCGGCTTGCCGGCCAGCGCCAGGTGGGCCTCGCCGAGGGCCTCGGACTGGGTGGGGTGGGGGTGCACCAGCGCGGCCACCTCCTGCGGCCAGGCCTCCCAGCCGACGACCAGCTGGGCCTCGGCCACCAGCTCGCCGACCCGGGAGCCGACCATGTGGACGCCCACCACCGGCCCGTCCACGACGCGGACCACCTGCACGAAGCCGGAGGTCTGCAGGATCTGCGAGCGGCCGTTGCCGGCCAGGTCGTAGCGCAGCGTGGTGACCTCGCCGTGGCGCTCCTCGGCCTGCGCGGTGGTGAGGCCGACCGAGGCGACCTCGGGGTCGCTGTAGGTGATGCGGGGCAGCGAGCTCTCCTCGGCCAGCGTCGGGGCCGGCGCCAGCCCGCGGCGGTGCGCGACCTCCTCGGCCACGAAGATGCCGTGGCCGAACCCGCGGTGGGCCAGCTGGAGCCCGGCGACCACGTCACCGACCGCCCAGACCCCGGGCACCGAGGTGGCCAGCCGCTCGTCCACCGCGACGAAGCCGCGGTCCAGGGCCAGCCCGATCTCGTCGGCGCCGATGTCGTCGGTCACCGGACCGCGACCGACGGCGACCAGCAGCACGTCGGCCTCGACGGGCGCGGCGCCGGCCACGGCGACCTCCACGCCACCGTCGGTGGTGCGCACGCCGGTCACGGGCTGGCCGAGCAGCAGCTGGATGCCGCGCTTGCCGAAGGCCCGCTGCAGGGCCGCGCTGGACTCGGGCTGCTCGGCCGGCAGCAGCCGGTCGAGCGCCTCCACCACGGTCACCTCCACGCCCAGCGAGCGCCAGGCCGAGGCGAACTCGCAGCCGATCACGCCGCCGCCGAGCACCACGGCCCGGCGGGGGAGCTCGTCGAGCCGCAGCGCGTGGTCGCTGGTCAGCACGCGCTCACCGTCGACCTCGATCCCGGGCAGCGTGCGGGGGCGGGAACCGGTGGCGACCACCACGGCGTCCCCGCGCAGCAGCCGGTCGCCGGCGCGCACGGCCGGCTCCCCGTCGACCAGCTCCAGGCGGCCGTAGGCGGGCACGACCTCGATGCCCCGGGCCCGCACGAGCCCGCCGAGGCCCCGGTGCAGGCGTCCCACCACGCCGTCGGCGTAGGAGCGCAGGGCGGGGACGTCCACGCCGTCGAGGCTGCTGCGGATGCCGAAGCGCGAGCCGTGGCGGGCCGCGTCGGCCACCTCGGCGGCGTGCAGCCAGGCCTTGGTCGGGATGCAGCCGCGGTGCAGGCAGGTGCCGCCGAGCTCGGCGGCCTCGACCAGCACCACGGACAGCCCCAGCTCGGCGGCCCGCAGCGCGCAGGCGTAGCCGCCGCTGCCTCCTCCGAGGACGACGAGGTCGGAGCGGTCGGGGTCTGCGGTCATGGCCTGCATCCTGTCAGGCGCCGGCCGTGGCCCGGGACCCGTGGACCGGGGGTCACCCCCGGCCCGCGAGCAGCTGCTCGAAGGGGGTCAGCCCCGGGGAGGCGGCGGTCGGCTCGGCGGCGGGCGCCGGGGCGGGCAGCCGGACCAGGGCCGCCAGCTCGGCGCCGGCCCGGTCGACCCGCGCCGCCAGGTCGGCGCCGCTCCCGACGTCGACCCGGGCAGAGCCCGACCCGAAGTCACCCCGGGCGGAGCCCGACCCGAAGTCTCCCCGGGCGGAGCCCGATCCGAAATCACCCGTCGCCGCCACCACGCCGGTGGGGACGACGAGCGCGCGCAGGTAGCCGAACAGCGGCCGCATCGCCTGGTCCAGGGCGAGCGAGTGCCGCGCCGAGCCGGCGGTGGCCCCCAGCAGCACCGGGGTGCCGGCCAGCACCTGCGGCGGCAGCAGGTCGACGAAGGTCTTGAACAGCCCCGAGTACGAGGCGGCGAAGACCGGCGTCACGGCGATCACGGCGTCGGCGGCGGCCAGCGAGTTGTGCACCCGCTCCAGCTGCTCGCCGGGCACGCCGGTGAGCAGCTGGTCGGTCATCTCGTGGGCGAGCTCGCGCAGCTCGACGACCTCGACCACCACCTCGTCCCCGGCCTCGGACAGCGCCCGGCGGGCGGCCTCGGTCAGCCGGTCGGCCAGCAGCCGGGTCGACGAGGGCACCGACAGGCCGGCGGACACCACGACCAGCGAGCGGGTGGTCATCGGGCACCTCCTGCCGCGGCGGCGGCGGTCTCGTCGGGGACGGTCGGGGTCTGGGCCCGCAGGTGGGGCCGGACGTGGGCGTTCGCGTGCTCCTCGCCGGCGGCGAGCAGGCTGGCGTGGGTCGGCGGGTCCGACGGCACGTGCGCCGGGCGGCGGGCCTCCATCTCGCGCCGCAGCACCGGCACCACCCGCTCGCCCAGCAGGTCGAGCTGCTCCAGCACCGTCTTCAGCGGCAGGCCGGCGTGGTCCATCAGGAACAGCTGGCGCTGGTAGTGGCCGGCGTAGTCGACGAAGCCGAGGGTGCGCTCGACGACCTGGTCGGGGCTGCCCACGGTGAGCGGCGTCTGGCGGCTGAACTCCTCCAGCGACGGCCCGCCGCCGTAGACCGGGGCGTGGTCGAAGTAGGGCCGGAACTCCGCGACGGCGTCCTGGCTGTTCTCGCGCATGAAGACCTGGCCGCCCAGGCCGACGACGGCCGTGTCGGCGGGGCCGTGGCCGTAGGACTCGTAGCGCTGCCGGTAGAGCTCCACCATCTGCCGGGTGTGGCTGGCCGGCCAGAAGATGTTGTTGTGGAAGAAGCCGTCGCCGTAGAAGGCGGCCTGCTCGGCGATCTCGGGGCTGCGGATCGAGCCGTGCCAGACGAACGGCGGCACGCCGTCCAGCGGGCGCGGCGTCGAGCTGAAGCCCTGCAGCGGGGTGCGGAAGCGCCCCTCCCAGTCCACGACGTCCTCGCGCCAGAGCCGGCGCAGCAGGTCGTAGTTCTCCAGCGCCAGGTCGATGCCGCGGCGGATGTCCTTGCCGAACCAGGGGTAGACCGGGCCGGTGTTGCCGCGGCCCATCATCAGGTCGACGCGACCCTGGCTGAGGTGCTGCAGCATGGCGTAGTCCTCGGCGATCTTGACCGGGTCGTTGGTCGTGATCAGCGTGGTGGCGGTGGACAGCTGCAGCCGCTCGGTGCGGGCGGCGATCCAGCCCAGCATGGTGGTGGGGGAGGAGGGCACGAAGGGGTGGTTGTGGTGCTCGCCGGTGGCGAAGACGTCCAGGCCGACCTCCTCGGCCTTGAGGGCGATGGTGATCATCGCCTGGATCCGCTCGGCCTCGCTCGGCGTGCGCCCGGTGGTGGGGTCGGGTGTCACGTCGCCGACGCTGAAGATGCCGAACTGCATGGCGAGCTCCTGTTCTTGTTGACGGTTCAATCATCCTGTCCAACGCCGCCCGCCCGCTGCTATTCCCCGGTGGCTCACACGGGCACGCACGGCGCGGCGCTGGGCTAGCGTGCCCCCATGGCCATCGCCCGGTTCCCGACGACCGTCATCGACTGCGCCGACGCCGACGCGCTCGCCCGCTTCTACGGCGAGCTGCTCGGCTGGGAGGTCCACGTCTCGGACGGCTGGACCGAGGTGCGTGCGGACTACGGGCAGAGCATCTGCTTCCAGCCGGTCGAGGGGTACGTGCCGCCCCGGTGGCCGTCGCAGACCGTGCCCCAGCAGATGCACCTCGACGTGGTGGTGGACGACCTCGACACCGCGGAGGCCGCGGTCCTCGCCCTGGGGGCGCAGAAGGCCGAGCACCAGCCGGGGGAGACGTTCCGGGTGTTCCTCGACCCCGCCGGGCACCCCTTCTGCCTCTGCCTGTCCTGACCGGGCGCCGCCGCCCCGGGGAGCCGGCTGCTCCCGCCGGGGTGGCGCAGGTGGTCATAATGGCGCCGTGGGCTTCCTCTCCAGAATCCGCGGCCGGTCGGGGCGCCAGGGCACCCGGTCGACGGGCGGCACCGCGCCGATCAGCGACGGCGCCACCCGGCACCTGACCGAGTTCGCCACCACCCGCCGCGGGGTGGAGGCCTGGGTCGAGCCGGCCACCGCCGTCACCGGGCCGACCCTGCTGCTGGTCGCCCACGACGGGGAGTGGACGCGCCGCAGCATCCCCTCCGCCTCGTGGGGGCACTCGTTCGCCGAGCACCTGGGCATGCCCGGCTACGACGCCGGCGTGGTCGGCTACCCGCAGCGGATGCGCGACTGGAACTCCCGGCAGAAGGGCCGCTGAGGCTCCTCCCGCCGGGAGCGCCGTCTCAGGCCAGCGAGCGGGCGACCTCGACCAGGGTGCGCACCGCGACCCCGGTGCCGCCCTCGGGCACGTGGCCCCAGGCCGAGCCGCTGTTGAACGCCGGGCCGGCGATGTCCAGGTGCGCCCACGGCGTGCCCTCGGGCACGAAGTTCTCCAGGAAGGCGGCGGCGCTCATCGCCCCGCCCAGACGCCCGCCGCCCGACTTCACGTCGGCCACCTTGGAGTCCAGGTCGTCGCGGAACTGGTCGGTCAGCGGCAGCGGCCAGAACTCCTCGCCGCTGACCTCCGCGGCGTCCAGGACGCGCTCGGTGGCGGCCTCGTCGTTGGTCATCACGCCCGCGATCCGGTCACCGAGGGCCACCATGCAGGCACCGGTCAGGGTGGCCACGTCGATCACCAGGTCGGGCCGGTCGGCGTGCGAGCGGGCCAGCGCGTCCGCCATCACCAGCCGCCCCTCGGCGTCGGAGTTGACGTTCTCGACCGTCTTGCCGCCGTGGATGGTCAGCACGTCCGAGGGCCGGTAGGCGCTCCCCGAGGGCAGGTTCTCGGCCATGGCGGCGTAGGTGGTGACCTGCACGGGCAGGCCGAGGTCGGCGATCGCCCGGGTGGCGGCCAGCACGGCGGCCGCACCCGCCATGTCGCACTTCATCGTGTACATGCTGTCGCCGGGCTTGAGGTTGAGACCGCCGGAGTCGAAGGTGATGCCCTTGCCGACGAGCACCAGGTGCGCGCGGGCGCCGCGCGGGCGGTAGGCCAGCCGGACCAGCCGGGGGCCGCGCGCGGAGCCGCCGCCCACAGCCAGCAGGCCGCCGTAGCCGCCCTCGGCCAGGTCGGCCTCGTCCAGCACCTCCACCGACAGCTTGCTGCCGCGGGCCAGCGTGCGCGCCTCCTCGGCGAAGGTCTCGGGGTAGAGCAGGTTGGGCGGCAGGTTCACCCAGTGCCGCGCGACGAGCACCGCGGCGCAGGTGGCGGCGACCTCCTCGGCCAGCTGCTTCGCCCCCCGGCCCAGGTCGGCCACCACGGCGACGGAGCGGACGGCCGCCGGCGCCGGCTCGCCGGAGGTCAGCGGCTGGTGGCGGTAGCTGCCCAGCAGCGCCCCCTCGGCCGCGGCCCGGGCCGTCTCGGGGTCGGTGGTGCCCAGCGACACCACCACCGCGGCCCCGCCGTCGAGGGCGAGGCCGGCGACCGCGCGGAGGGCGCTGCCGGCGGCGCGCCGCACCACCTCGGGGGTGGTGGCCGCGGCCTTGCCCAGACCGACGACGGCCACCCGGTCAGCAGAGCGCGGGCCGGGGAGCAGCACGACGTGGCCGACCTTGGTCTTCGCGCCGACCTGCAGCGCCGTGGCGAGCGAGAGCTCCTTGCCGGCACCGACAAGCTTGGGGCCGCTCCCGCCCTCGACCAGACCGACCACGACGACGTCGGTCGACCGGGGCAGCGAGGAGGTGAAGGTCAGGGCGGGTGCGGTCGGACGGGACACGGAGGCTCCTTCTGGTCGGGTGCGCAGGTGCTCAGGCTAGCGCCGGGCCCGCTCCGCCACGGGTGCGGTAGCGTCGCCGGGACCGGCAGGCGTGCCGGCAGCACCCAGGCGAGGAGGAGCACACGATGGACGCGTCCGCCGACGGGCTGAGGACCTCCCCGCTGCACGCCGAGCACGAGCGGCTGCGGGCCAGGTTCGCCGGCTTCGGCGGCTGGTCGATGCCGCTGGAGTACGCCGGCGGCGGTGTGCTGGCCGAGCACGCGGCGGTGCGCGGCCAGGTCGGCGTCTTCGACGTCTCCCACCTGGGCAAGGTCCGGGTCACCGGGCCGGGCGCGGCCGCGTTCGTCAACGACTGCCTGACCAACGACCTGGACCGCATCGGCGCCGGGCAGGCCCAGTACACGCTGCTGTGCACCGAGGAGGGCGGGGTCGTCGACGACCTGATCGCCTACCGCTACGGCGACGACGACGTCTTCCTGGTGCCCAACGCCTCCAACGCCCCGGCGGTGGTGGCGGTGCTGGCCGGGGCCGCCCCGGCGGGGGTGGAGGTGCGCGACCAGCACGCCGAGCTCGCGGTGGTCGCCGTCCAGGGCCCGCGCTCGGACGAGGTGCTGAGCGCCGCCGGGCTGCCGGCGGGGCACCCCTACATGAGCTTCGTCACCGCGGAACTGGACACCGCCGGACTGGACGACGTGCAGGGGCCGGCGGGCGTCCGGGTGAGCGTGTGCCGCACCGGCTACACCGGGGAACGCGGCTACGAGCTCGTGGTCCCCGCCGAGGCGGCGGTCGCGGTGTGGCGGGCGGTGCTGGCGGCGGGGGAGCCGTACGGCATCCAGCCGGCGGGGCTGGGGGCGCGCGACACCCTGCGCACCGAGATGGGCTACCCGCTGCACGGCCAGGACATCTCCCTCGACGTCACCCCGGTGCAGGCCGGGCTGGGCTGGGCCGTCGGCTGGCAGAAGCCCCGGTTCCGCGGCCGGGAGGCGCTGCTGGCCGAGAAGCAGGCCGGCCCGGCCCGGCGGCTGCGGGGGCTGCGGGCCCGGGGCCGGGGGATCCCGCGCCCGGGGATGGTGCTGGTGGACGGCGACCGTCCGATCGGCACGGTCACCTCCGGCACCTTCAGCCCCACCCTGCGGACCGGGATCGCCCTCGCGCTCGTCGAGGCCGGGGTGCCGCTGGGCGCCGAGGTGGAGGTCCAGGTGCGCTCCCGCCGCGAGGTCTTCGAGGTCGTCCGCCCGCCCTTCGTGCAGCCGGGGGTGCGCGAGGGCTGACCCGTGCTGCGGCCGGCGGCGCGGGGGCGCAGACTGGTGCCGTGCACTGGTGGGCGCGGCGTCGTCGCCGCCACGTCGCCCGGGTGGCTGCCGGGGACCTGTGGGGTGCCCTCGACGAGGACCTGCTGGCCGACATCGCCCTGGAGTTCGAGCGCCAGCGCCGCGCCCTGCTGCTCGAGCGGCTGCAGGTGCTGCAGCGGCGCAGGGTGCCGCTGCGGGTGCTCCGCGCCGCCCCGGTGGCCGGCACGGTGCGGCTCGGCTTCGCCGACGGCACCGCGCTGCTGGTGCGGGCCGAGGGTCGCGGGGACGCCCTGGCCGCGGCCCTGCTGCTGCGCCGCCAGGCGGTGCGGGTGGGCCGGCACTGGGTGGACGTCCAGGGCCCCGTGGCCCGGCTCTGCTGGGTCGGTCAGAGCCTCGACGTCCGGGTGCTGGGTCTGGACCAGCCCGACTGAGCCGCGCTCAGCCGGACAGGCTCATCGGCCCGTAGACCACCCGGTCCCCCTCCACCAGCGTCACCTCGACCACGCCGAGGTCGGCCAGCTCCGGCCAGGCCTCACCCAGCCAGGCCTCGGCCTCGGCCTGGGTGGGGAACCGGGTGGCGAAGCCGGCCTGCCGGTAGGCAGCCGCGGCGTCGGGGCGGCCGGGGGCGAAGCCGGGCGACCAGTGCCAGCCGCCGGTCGATCCGTCCACCGGCTCAGCTGAGGCGCTCGCGGGGAGATGCCTGCCCGACGACGGACCCGTCGCGCTGGACGGCCTCACCGAGCACCTCGTCGATCCGCTGCATGGTCTCCGGCGAGAGCCGGTGGCCGGCGGCGGCGACGTTGTCGGCCAGCTGCTCGGGCCGCGAGGCGCCCACGATGGCGCTGGCGACGTTCTCGTTCTGCAGCACCCAGGCGATGGCCAGCTGCGCCATGGTCAGCCCCTCGGCCTCGGCCAGCGGGAGCAGCTGCTGCACCCGGGCGAGCACGTCCTCGTCCTCGACCAGCCGCCGGATGAACTGCGAGCCCTGCGGGTCGGTGGCCCGCGACCCCTCCGGGACGGGCTGGCCGGGCCGGTACTTGCCGGTCAGCACGCCTTGCGCGATGGGGGAGAAGACGACCTGGCCGATGCCGAGCTCGAGGCTGGTCGGCACCACGTCGGGCTCGATCACCCGCCACAGCATGTTGTACTGCGGCTGGTTCGACACGAAGGGGATGTGCAGCTCGCGGGCCAGGCGGGCTCCCTCGCGGAGCTGGTCGGCCGTCCACTCGCTGACGCCGATGTAGAGCGCCTTGCCCTGCCGGACGACGTCGGCGAAGGCCTCCATCGTCTCCTCGAGCGGGGTGGCGTGGTCGTAGCGGTGGGCCTGGTAGAGGTCGACGTAGTCCGTCCCGAGCCGGCGCAGCGACCCCTCGACGGCCTCCAGGATGTGCTTGCGGGACAGCCCGGTGTCGTTGGGCCCCTTCGGGCCGGTGGGGAAGTAGACCTTGGTGAAGATCTCCAGCGACTCCCGCCGCTGCCCGGCGAGCGCGTCGCCGAGGATCTGCTCGGCCACCGTGTTGGCGTAGACGTCGGCGGTGTCGAAGGTGGTGATGCCCAGGTCCAGCGCGGCGTGCACGCAGGCGGTGGCCTGCTCGGCCTCCACCTGGGAGCCGTGGGTGACCCAGTTGCCGTAGCTGATGGCAGACACCTTGAGGCCGCTGCGGCCCAGGTGGCGGTACTCCATGGTGTGCTCCGTCGGGTGGGTGGGTGGGTCGGCCGTGGGTGGGTGGGAGGGTGCCGGTCAGTAGCTGTCGCCGCGCCGCACCCGCGGCTTGGGCAGGCGCATCCGCCGGATCTGGATGATCCGGTTCATGCCGTACATCTTCAGGCCCTTCTCCAGGGGGATGCGGCGCTCCTCGGCGATCCGCCGGAAGCCGCGCCACATCAGCACGAAGTCGCCGATCACCAGGGCCAGGAAGACGTACATGGCCACCGTCGAGGCGAGCACCATCTGGGGCAGGAAGGCCTGCAGGAAGGTCGACAGCACGATCAGCAGCAGCGCGGGCAGCAGCAGCTGACCCAGGCTGAAGCGGGCGTCGATGTGGTCGCGCAGCAGCACCTTGGCCGGGGTGGAGTCGCGGGCCGCCATCAGCTCCATCCGGGTGCGGCGGTTGGCCTCCGCGGCCCGGCGGCGGGCCTCCTTCTTGCTGATCGAGGGGTTCAGCCGCTCACGGCGGGCCGCCTCGGCCTCGCGCCGTGACGGGGTGGGGCGCGCCTTGGGGGTGGTGCGCACCCGGCCGGCGGGCTGCTCGCCCTCGGGCTGGGTGGGGGCGTCGGCGGGGACGTCGAGCGGCGACGAGCCGGAGCGGCCGGCCCGCGAGCGCGGCGGGGTGCGACCCGGCTCGGAGCCGCCGGCCGCCTGCTGGGTCGGCTCCTGCTCCGCACGCTGGGTGCCTTCGTGCTTGTAGGGGCGGAAGAGCGCCACGCCTCACCTCGTCGTCGACCGGGCCCCGAACCCCTCGGGGCAGGAGGTCATCCTCTCAGGGTCCACCCCCCATTTCCCAATCATGCCCCTGATTCCGCGCCCCGACGGGTGCCCGGCGGGCCTGCTGCGCCTACATTGGACGGCACGGGATCTCTTCGACGCGTCCAGGAAGGACCACCTGCACCGATGAGCGGCATCTTTCAGCGCCTGTCCACCATCTTCCGGGCCAAGGCCGACAAGGCCCTGGACCGGGTGGAGGATCCGCGCGAGACCCTCGACTACTCCTACCAGCGCCAGCTGGAGCTGCTGCAGAAGGTCCGCCGCGGCGTCGCCGACGTGGCCACCAGCCGCAAGCGCGTCGAGCTCCAGGCCACCCAGCTGAACACCCAGATGGAGAAGCTGTCCAGCCAGGCCCAGCGCGCCCTCGAAGCCGGCCGCGAGGACCTCGCCCGCGAGGCGCTGACCCGCAAGTCCGGGGTGGCGCAGCAGCTGGGCGACCTGCAGACCCAGCACGCCCAGCTGCAGGCCGAGGAGGAGAAGCTGGTGCGGGCCAGCCAGCGGCTGCAGGCCAAGGTGGACGCCTTCCGCACCCGCAAGGAGACGATCAAGGCCACCTACTCCGCCGCCGAGGCGCAGACCCGGATCAACGAGGCCTTCTCCGGCATCGGCGAGGAGATGGGCGACGTCGGCATGGCCATCCAGCGGGCCGAGGACAAGACGGCCGAGATGCAGGCCCGGGCCGGGGCGATGGACGAGCTGATCGCCAGCGGCGTGCTCGACGACGTGAGCACCGGTCCCAACGACGACATCACCCGCGAGCTGGACGCGCTCGCCTCCACCTCCCAGGTCGAGGACGAGCTGGCCCGGATGAAGGCCTCGCTGGGCACCGGGCGCGCCGCCGACGCGCCGGCCATCGAGAACCGGCCGGCGGCCGAGGCGCCCCAGCAGGGCTACCAGCCGCCGGCGTCCCAGGTCGCCGACGGCCAGCAGGCCCCCGGCCAGGGCGGGCTGCGATGATCGTCCGCATCCTCAACGAGGGTCAGTGGACGCTCGACGACGAGGCCTTCGCCGCCCTCAACGCCCACGACGAGGAGATCGAGTCCGCGGTCGAGAGCGGGGACGAGACCCGGCTGACGTCGGCGCTGACCGCGCTCCTGGACGAGGTGCGCCGCGTCGGCACGGTGGTGCCCGACGACTCGCTGGCCGACTCCGACCTGATCCTTCCCGACGCAGAGGCGACCCTCGCCGAGGTACGGGAGTGGCTGGCGGACAACACCTCCGGCGAAGGCCTCATCCCCGGCTGAGCCGGGGCCCGGCTCAGCCGGCCAGCGCCAGCTCCAGCACCGTGGTGGCGGGCAGCTCGCCCAGCACCCGTCCGGGCAGGAACAGCTTGGAGCGGCGCAGGCCCGAGCCGATCACCACCTCCGGCTCGGCGACCACGCCGGCGTCCATCAGCAGCGGCCACTCCGCCGGCAGCCCGATCGGGGTGATGCCGCCGTACTCCATACCCGAGGACGCGGTGGCCTCCTCGTGGGCGGTGAAGCTGATCTTGCGCACGTCCAGGTGGCGACGGACCACGTTGTTGATGTCGGCCCGCCGGCTGGCCTGCACCACCACGGCGGCCCGCCGCAGCTCCCCGGCCCGCTTCCCGGTCACCAGCACGCAGTTCGCCGAGGCGGCCAGCGGCAGGTCGTAGGCCCGGCAGAGCGCCTCGGTGTCGGCCAGCGCGGGGTCGATCTCGGCCACCTCGACCAGCCCGGACAGCTGCGGGTCCAGCTCGGCGAGGGCGCGGGCGGTCGGTCCGGCCAGCAGGTCGGGACGGCTCAGGGCGGGGAGTCGGTCGAAGTCGGTCACCGCTCCTTCTTACTAGACGGCTGCTCGACCCGGCCCGCCGGCGCTGCCAGGATGGCCGCGTGCGGGTACTGGTGGCGAGCGACGCGGTGGCCGAGCACCCGGCGACCCTGGTCGGGGAGACGGTGGCCCGCGCCTGGCTGGCCGCCGCCCCGGCCAGCCGGCTGGCGGTGGTGCCGCTGGCCGCGGGTGGCGAGGCGTGGGTGTCGGCGCTGGCCCGCGTCTGGGACGCCGACACCGAGGTGCTCGCCGCCGACGGCTCGGTGCTGCTGACCAGCCGCCGCGGTGCGGACGTGGCGCTGGCGGTCGCCGGACCGTCGGACGGGCAGGCCGGGGCGGAGGAGGGCTTCTGGGCCCGTCCGGGCAGCCACCCGCACGGCCGAGCCCTGGCCGCGGGGCTGGCCGGCGGAGCGCGCCGGGTGCTGCTGGACCTCACCACCTCCACCGCCCACGACGCCGGGGAGGGGCTGCTCGCCGAGCTCGGCGGGCTGGCCGCCGCCCGGGCGCGGACGTCCGGGGTCGAGCTGGTCGGGGTGGTGGCCGCCGAGGAGCTGGCCCAGCCGCTGCTCGGGCTGCGGGGGATCACCGCCCGCCGCGGCCACGCCGGTCCCACCGCCCCCGACCCCGGACGGCTGGTCGAGCTGGACGCCGCCCTGGAGCGGTTCGCCCGCGGGGTGGCCCCCGAGGCGGCCGACCTGCCCGGAGCGGGGGCTGCCGGCGGCTGCGGCTTCGCCGTGCTGGCCCTGGGCGGCCGGCTGGTGAGCGGGCCGCAGCTGCTGGCGGAGGAGAGCGGGCTGCCCGCCACCCTGGCCGCCGCCGACCTGGTGGTGACCGCCACCACCTCCCTCGACTTCGCCTCCCGCGGCGGTGCGGTGGTGCAGGCCGTGGCCGGCTGGGCGGGGGAGGCGCTGCGGCCCTGCGTGGTGCTGGCCGGGTCGGTGCAGATCGGGGCCCGCGAGATGCGGCTGATGGGGGTGGAGTCGGCCCACGCCCTGGGGCCGGTGCCGCTCGCCGGGCGTCCCGCGCGGGTGGACCTGGCCGCGCTGGGCGACCTCGTGGCGCGGGTGGCCCGGTCCTGGGACCGGACCGCGGGCTGAGCAGCGCGGTTGGGCTGGGTCGGTCGCGGTCGTAGACTCGGGAACACCATCGGACCGACGCGTGTTGGCCTGGGTGAAGCGACTCGACCGCTAGGGAGAACACATGACCTCAACTGACGTGAACGACGCCACCACCGCCACCCCGCAGGGTGTCCTCCTCACCGAGGGCGCGGCGGCCAAGGTCAAGGCCCTGCTGGCGGGTGCCGAGCGCGACGACCTGGCCCTGCGCATCGCCGTGCAGCCCGGTGGCTGCTCCGGTCTGCGCTACCAGCTGTTCTTCGACGAGCGCCAGCTCGACGGGGACGTGGTGGCCGACTTCTCGGGTGTGAACGTGGTCACGGACCGCATGAGCGCCCCCTACCTGATGGGCGCCACCATCGACTTCGTGGACACCATCGAGAAGCAGGGGTTCACCATCGACAACCCCAACGCGACGGGCTCCTGCGCCTGCGGCGACAGCTTCAACTGAGACCTCGGCCACGCCCCCGGACCCACCGGTCCGGGGGCGTTGTCGTTCTCCGATGTGCGTTAGGGTTGCCCCCTGATGGGAGGCTCTCCCCGCCGGCGCGCGGGGGCCGGGCCTGAGAACCGGAAGGGTGTGACGTGGGTTCGAGGAACACGGCTCGACGCCGGGCGGCGACCGCCCTGGTGGTGGCCGGCGGAGCGGCGCTGCTGAGCGGCTGCGCAGCCGAGGGTCCGGCGCTGTGGCAGTCGTTCGGGCTGCCGGCACCGGGCAGCGACAGGTCCGAGGCCGTGGGCGACTTCTGGGTCGGCAGCTGGATCGCCGCCCTGGCCGTCGGCGTGGTCGTCTGGGGCCTGATGGGCTACGCCGGGATCCGCTACCGCCGCAGGCGGAACGCGACCGGCAGCGACGCCCCCCGGCAGAGCCGCTACAACCTGCCGATGGAGATCCTCTACACCCTCACCCCGCTGCTGGTCATCGGTGTGCTGTTCGTCTTCACCGTGCAGACCCAGACCCAGGTGCTCGCCGGGTCCTGGTCGGGCGACCAGGCCACGGCCCAGGAGCAGGAGACCGAGCAGACCGACCGGGTCGTCGACGTGGTCGGGCAGAAGTGGCAGTGGACCTTCAACTACCGCGAGAGCCTGAGCCAGCCGGGCGGCACCGACGTCTACGAGATCGGCACCCTGAACTCCTCCCCGGACCTGTACCTGCCGGTCGGTGAGTCGGTGCGGTTCAACCTGAGCTCGCCGGACGTGATCCACAGCTTCTGGGTGCCGTCGTTCTACTTCAAGATGGACGTCATCCCCGGCAAGCCCAACAGCTTCGTGATGACCCCGAGCACCGAGGGCACCTACATCGGCAAGTGCGCCGAGCTCTGCGGGACCTACCACGCGGCGATGTACTTCCACGTCCACGTGGTCAGCGTCGAGGAGTACGAGCGGCACCTCGCCGAGCTCGAGGCCGCCGGCAACGTCGGCACCAGGTACGGCAGCCAGACCTACGTCGAGCCGCAGCTGGCGCCACAGGGCGGCGAGGCCGCCGGAGAGGGTGAGGGCGAATGAGCGTCGCCGAGCGGGTGGCCGGAGACGCCACCGTCGTCCCGGAGCGGGCGAGCCGTCGGCTGGGCACGGTGGTGTGGCGGTGCATGACCACCACCGACCACAAGCTGATCGGGAACATGTACTTCGTCGCGGCGATGATCTTCTTCGCCATCGGCGGTCTGCTCGCCCTCGGGATCCGGGCCGAGCTGGCCTTCCCCGGCCTGCAGTACCTGAACTACGACCAGTACAACCAGTTCTTCACCATGCACGGCACGATCATGCTGCTGTTCTTCGCGACGCCGATGTTCTCGGCGTTCGCGAACGCGATCATGCCGCTGCAGATCGGTGCGCCCGACGTCGCCTTCCCGCGGCTCAACGCGCTGTCCTTCTGGCTGTTCGTGATGGGTGGCGTGGTGGCCTGCTCCGGCTTCCTCACCCCTGACGGCAGCGCCGCCTTCGGCTGGACGGCCTACACCCCGCTGAGCGACGGCGTGCACTCCCCGGGGGTCGGCGCGGACCTGTGGATCGTCGGCCTGTACCTGAGCGGTCTGTCCTCGATCCTCGGCTCGGTCAACTTCATCACCACGATCCTGACCATGCGGGCCCCGGGCCAGACCATGTTCCGGATGCCGATCTTCACCTGGAACATCCTGGTGACCTCGATGCTCGCCATCATCGCCTTCCCCGTCCTGGGGGCCGGGCTGCTGGTGCTGCTGAGCGACCGCGTGCTGGGCAGCCACGTCTTCGACGCCGCCAACGGCGGCCCGCTGCTGTGGCAGCACCTGTTCTGGTTCTTCGGCCACCCCGAGGTCTACATCGTGGCGCTGCCGTTCTTCGGCATCATCACCGAGATCCTGCCGGTGTTCAGCCGCAAGCCGGTGTTCGGCTACGTCGGCCTGGTCGCCGCCACGCTGACCATCGGGGTGCTGTCGACGGCCGTGTGGGCCCACCACATGTTCGTCACCGGCGCGGTGAACCTGCCGTTCTTCTCCTTCATGACGTTCCTCATCGCGGTGCCCACCGGGGTGAAGTTCTTCAACTGGATCGGGACGCTGTGGGGAGGCTCCATCACCTTCGACACCCCGATGGTGTGGGCCTTCGGCTTCCTCACCACGTTCCTGTTCGGCGGCCTGACCGGCATCATCCTGGCGAGCCCGCCGCTGGACTTCCAGGTCTCGGACTCCTACTTCGTGGTGGCCCACTTCCACTACGTGCTGTTCGGCACGATCGTGTTCGCCACCTTCGCCGGCTTCTACTTCTGGTGGCCCAAGTTCACCGGGCGGATGCTGGACGAGCGGCTGGGCAAGATCCACTTCTGGCTGACCATGATCGGGTTCCACACCACCTTCCTGGTGCAGCACTGGCTGGGCTCGGACGGCATGACCCGCCGCTACGCCGACTACCTGCCCGAGGAGGGCTTCACCCTCCTGCACCAGGTGTCGACCTTCGGCGCGTTCATCACCGCGATCTCGTTCATCCCCTTCATCTGGAACGTGTGGGTGAGCCGCAACTCGCCCAAGGTCGTCGTCGACGACCCGTGGGGCTGGGGACGCTCGCTGGAGTGGGCCACCTCGTGCCCGCCGCCGCGGCACAACTTCGAGAAGCTGCCGCAGATCCGCTCCGACAGCCCGGCCTTCGACCTGCACCACCCCGACATCGCGCTCACCGAGTACGCCGCGGTGGGGGCCGACGCCGACGAGCTGATCGACGCCGGCGACGACCGGGGCCGGGTCGGCGAGCTCAAGAACCGGGTCCAGGGCACCTCGGCCGACACCGACCTGCCGGGTGCGGACTCCTACGCCAAGGGAGATGACCGATGAAGCTGTCCAAGCCGCTGGTGCCGGAGTCGGGCTTCTTCGGCGTGCTCGGCGTCGGCTACATCGTCTGGGCCGTGCTGCTGGCCACCGTGCTGGGCAGCAGCCGCGTCGACTGGCTGGGCGTGCTGGTGGCGGGGGTCTTCTCGCTGGCCATCGGCGTGGCCTTCCTCCGGCTGGGGCTGAAGGCGACGCGACGCCCGGCCATGCTGGCCGAGCTGCGCATCTTCGTGATGCTGGAGATGTTCTTCCTGGTCGTCACCCCGGTCTACTGGATGCTCTCCCACGAGATCACCGGGTCGGTCGCGCTGGTGCTCACCTTCGGGCTGTCGACCATGCTGATGGCCTACCTGCTGATCGGCGCGCTGCGTCACGACCCGCGGCCGGAGGACCGGCTGGAGGCCGACATCGTCGAGGGCGCCGGCGAGCTGGGCTTCTTCCCGCCCCGCAGCATCTGGCCGGTGGTCTGCGCGGTGATGGCCGCGGTGACGCTGCTCGGCCCGGTCTTCGGCTGGTGGCTGACGCTGCTCGGCATCGCCGGCTCGCTGTGGGCCATCTCCGGCTGGGTCTACCAGTACTACAAGGGCGACTACGCCCACTGAGGCGCGTCCGACGCCCCGCACACCGACCGCGAGCCCTCCGGGGCCGCGGTCGGTGCCGTTCCCGGGCCAGGGTGGCGCCCGAGGAAGTCAGGAGGCGTAGCGGGCGGCCGCGCGGGCACGGGCCTTGGCCGCCTCCTCCTCACGGTTCTTCGGGGGCGCCGTCGTGGTCAGCTCCGCCAGCAGGTGCTCGGTGATGTGGGCGATCTCGTGCACCGCCCGCTCGAACGCCGCGGCGTTGGCCTGGGACGGCTTGGTGGTCCCGGCCACCTTGCGCACGTACTGCAGCGCGGCGGCGTGCACCTCCGCGGAGGTGGCGGGGGGCTCGAAGTTGTGGAGGGTGCGGATGTTGCGGCACATGCGGTCACTGTAGGACCGCGTGCGCCCGGCCGGGAAGGGGACCGGTGGAGCCGGCTCCCGGCGCTCAGCGGCCGCCGAGCACGATCAGCACGATGCCGGCCACCACGGCCAGGCTGGCGACGCCGAAGCAGCACCCGGCCAGCAGCCGGCGGGGGAACGGGGCGGGGCCGGCCGGGACCTCGGCGAGGGCGCGGACCCCGACGGCGAACACGGCGGGGACGCCGGCGCCGACGAGCAGGCTGACGACGACGATCTGCCAGAGGGCGGTGAGGGTGCCGGGGACGTCCACGTCAGTGCCTCTCGTGGATCAGGTGGTGGTCGGGGTCGAGCACCTCGTCGTCGGGGCACCAGTCGGCGTTGACGTTGGTGTGGTCGACGTGCTGGGCGCGGGAGCGGTGGTACAGGAACGCGGTGGTGACGACCAGCAGCCCGAACACCACCAGGCTCCCGGCCAGTCCGGGCAGGACCTGGACCAGCAGTGCGCACACCGCCCCCACCAGGCCGGCGGCGGGGAGGGTGAGGACCCAGGCGACCGCCATCCGGCCGGCCACCCGCCACCGCACCCGGGCGCCGCGGCGTCCCAGCCCGCTGCCCAGGATGGAGCCGGTGGCCACGTGGGTGGTGGACAGCGACATGCCGAAGTGGCTGGAGAGCAGGATGGTGGCCGCGGAGCTGGTCTCGGCGGCCATGCCCTGCGGGGACTCGATCTCGACCAGACCCTTGCCGAGGGTGCGGATGATCCGCCAGCCGCCCATGTAGGTGCCCAGGGCGATGGCCACCGCGCAGGAGACGATCACCCACCAGGGCACGGTGTCCTCGGCGGAGGCGCTGCCGGCGGCGATCAGGGCCAGGAAGATGACGCCCATCGTCTTCTGGGCGTCGTTGGTGCCGTGCGCCAGCGAGACCAGCGAGGCCGAGCCGACCTGGCCCCAGCGGAACCCGCGGTCACGGGCGCCCGGGTCGACACCCCGGGTGATCCGGTAGACCAGCCAGGTGCCCACCCCGCCCACCAGCAGGGCGACCACGGGGGCGAGCAGGGCGGGCACGACGACCTTGCCCAGCACCCCGCCCCAGATCACCGCGGCCGGCCCGGAGGCGGCCAGCACGGCGCCGATCACGCCACCGAGCAGCGCGTGGCTGGAGGAGCTGGGCAGTCCCAGCAGCCAGGTCAGCAGGTTCCAGATGATGCCGCCGCACAGACCGGCCAGCACCAGCGGCAGGGTGATCATGGAGGCCTCGACCAGCCCGGTGGCGATCGCGGCCGCCACGTGGAGCGAGAGGAAGGCCCCCACCAGGTTCAGCACCGCGGCCAGGGCGACCGCGCGTCGGGGCTGCAGCGCCCCGGTGGCGATCGAGGTGGCCATCGCGTTGCCGGTGTCGTGGAAGCCGTTGGTGTAGTCGAACGCCAGGGCGGTCACCACGACGAGAACCAGCACGACGAGCTCGGTCACACCCCCCAGACTGGTGCCCGGCGGGCACCGCTGTCCACTCGGGCGTCACCGGGTGTTCATGCAGCAGACACCCGGAGCCTGGGCGACGCGCGGGTCACCAGCTGGCGCGGGTCACCAGCTGGTGCGCGTCACCAGCTGGTGTGCGTCACCAGCTGGTGTGCAGGGGACGACCCTCCTCGTAGCCGGAGCTGGACTGGACGCCCACCACGGCCAGCCGGGCGAACTCGGTGAGGTCGCGGGCGCCGGCGTAGGTGCAGCTGGAGCGGACCCCGGAGGTGATGAAGTCCAGCAGGTCCTCCACCCCGGGACGCTCGGGGTCGAGGTACATCCGAGACGAGGAGATGCCCTCCTCGAACAGCGAGGCCAGGCCGCGGTCGTAGCCCGTCGAGCTGCGGGTGCGGTTGCGGACGGCGCGGGCCGAGGCCATGCCGAACGACTCCTTGTAGCTGCGGCCCTGGGCGTCGCTGAGCAGGTCGCCGGTGCTCTCGTGGGTGCCGGCGAACCAGGAGCCGATCATCACGGACCCGGCGCCGGCGGCGAGGGCCAGCGCGATGTCGCGGGGGTGGCGGACGCCGCCGTCGGCCCAGACGGCCCGGCCGTCGGCGCGGGCCGCCTCGGCGCACTCGAGCACGGCGCTGAACTGGGGACGCCCCACGCCGGTCTGCATCCGGGTGGTGCACATGGCGCCGGGCCCGACGCCCACCTTGACCACGTCGGCGCCGGCGTCGACGAGGTCGTGGGTGCCGGCGGCGGTGACCACATTGCCGGCGACCACCGGGACACGGGTGCCGGTGGCGGCGGCCACCCGGTCGCGGACGTCGCGCACCGCGGCCAGGGCGTCCAGCATCTTCTCCTGGTGGCCGTGGGCGGTGTCGACCACCAGCACGTCGACGCAGGCCTCGAGCAGCTGCTCGGCGCGCCCGGCGACGTCGCCGTTGATGCCGACCGCCGCGCCGACGCGGAGCCGGCCGGCCGCGTCCACGGCGGGGGAGTAGATGCCGGCGCGGAGCGCCCCGCGCGGGGTCATCACCCCGGCCATGGTGCCGTCGTCGTGCAGGGCGACGGCGACGTCCTGGTGGCTGGCGGTGAGCAGCTCGAAGATCTCGCGCGGCGGGGTCGTGGTGGCCACGGTGACCAGGTCGGTGCTCATCACCTCGTGGGCCTGGGCGAAGCGGTCCGCACCGGCGGCCTGGTCTGGCCGGACGACGCCGACCGGGCAGCCGTCGTCGTCGACCACCACGGCCAGGCCGTGGGAGCGCTTGGGGATCAGGCTGAGGGTCTCACCGACGGTGGTGGTGCGGGCGACCCGGACGGGGGTGTCGAAGACGACGTGGGCGGCCTTGACCCGGGCCACCGCCTGCCCGACCACGTCGGTGGGCAGGTCCTGCGGGATGATCGCGACCGCGCCGCGGCGGGCCACCGTCTCGGCCATCCGCCGGCCCGACACCGCCGTCATGTTGGCCACCACGAGGGGGAGCGGGGTGGCCAGCGAGTCGGTGCTGGTCAGGTCCACGTCGTGGCGGGAGGCCACCGAGGACCGGCTGGGCACCATGAAGACGTCGTTGTAGGTGAGGTCGGTGGTGGGCTGGGTCAGGAATCGCACCTCCCCAGGGTAGTGACCGAGGAGGTGGAACCTAGACTCGCGACCATGGCCGACTACAGCACCAAGGGCAGCTACGTCGAGGGCGGCAAGGAGTTCGTCCGCGACACCAGCTACGTCACCACCCGGATCACGCGGGACGGCCGCGACGGGTTCACCCCCGAGGCCGGGCGCTACCGCCTGGTCGTGGCCCGGGCCTGCCCCTGGGCGCACCGCGCGGTGATCGCACGCCGGCTGCTGGGGCTGGAGGAGGCCATCTCGATGGGGATGTGCGGCCCCACCCACGACGCCCGCAGCTGGACCTTCGACCTCGACCCGGGCGGCCGGGACCCGGTGCTGGGCTACGAGCGGCTGCAGGAGGCCTACTTCGCGCTCGACCCGGAGTACCCCAAGGGCATCACCGTGCCCGCCCTCGTCGACACGACGACGGGCAAGCTGGTCACCAACGACTACCCGCAGATGACCCTGGACCTGTCCACCGAGTGGGTCGACCTCCACCGGGAGGGCGCGCCGGACCTGTACCCCGAGCCGCTGCGGGACGAGATCGACGCGATGGCGCGCAAGAACTTCACCGAGGTCAACAACGGCGTCTACCGGTGCGGGTTCGCCGGCTCCCAGCAGGCCTACGACGCCGCCTACGACCGGCTGTTCACCCGGCTGGACGCCCTCGAGGAGCACCTGTCGACCCGCCGCTACCTGGTGGGGGACACCATCACCGAGGCCGACGTCCGGCTGTTCACCACGCTGGTGCGCTTCGACGCCGTCTACCACGGCCACTTCAAGTGCAACCGGCAGAAGCTGACCGAGTTCCCGGCGCTGTGGGCCTACACCCGCGACCTGTTCCAGACGCCGGGCTTCGGCGACACCACCGACTTCGTGCAGATCAAGGAGCACTACTACGTGGTGCACACCGACATCAACCCGACCCAGATCGTCCCCAAGGGGCCGGACGTGTCGGGCTTCCTCACCCCGCACGGTCGCGAGGAGCTGGGCGGGCGTCCCTTCGGCGACGGCACCCCGCCCGGTCCGCCGCCGGCGGCCGAGGTCGTCCCGGCCGAGCACTGGGTGCCGCAGGGCTGACCTGCAGCACCCAGTCGCGCCGGGGAGCCGGCCGTCAGGCCAGCTCGACCCCCCCCGGCCGTCAGGCCAGCTCGACTCCCCCCGGCCGTCAGGCCAGCTCGACTCCCATCGCCTCGGCGAGGCGGCGCTGGGTGGCGGCCTCGGAACGGCGGCCCATCCGCTCCAGGGTGCGCACCAGCATCATCCGGGCGTACGGCTCGGCCGGGTCCTGCTCGAGCACGATCTCGAGCTGGCGCCGGGCCGGCTCGAGCAGCGCGGCGTGGAAGTGGCTGCGGGCCAGCAGCAGCCGAGCGCTGACGTTGCTGGGGTCCTGCTCCACCACGACGCTCAGCTGCTCACCGGCACCTCGGTAGTCGCGGTCCTCGAAGCGACGCTGCGCCATGGCGTAGCGCATCGCGGTCAGGTCGTCGGTCATCTCGTCCCTCCTCCTGGTGGGGCCTTGCTGGTGTGGTGGCGGTGCAACCGCTCCGCCACCGGGGTTGTTCCCGGACGACGACGGGCCCCAGGAGCAGCTCCTGGGGCCCGTCATCGGTGGTGTCGCGTGGTCGTGCGGTCAGTCCTTGCCGCCGGTGAGCTCCGGCTGCCGGGAGCCGGTGACGGCGTGGTGGTCGCCGTCGCCCAGCTCGTGGTCGCCGTCGTGCCCGTCCGCGTGGTGCGCGGCGGCCTCGAGCTCGGCCCGGGTCGGCTTGGACATGTTGTCGCCGTAGAAGAACCGGCGGGCCTTGGCCTGGCGGGGGCTGATCTCCTCGCTCTCCAGCACGGGGTACTCGTTGTGCGAGGTGAGCGTGAAGGCCTCGCCCTGGCTGATCGGCAGGTGGTCCTCGGAGTAGCCGCCGGCGGGGGAGCGGTTGATGATGCCGGACTCGCTGCCGTGGAGCAGCCGCTCCTGGTCGACCCGGGTCAGCGCGATGCAGATCCGCTTGGTGATCAGGAAGGCGAGCACCGGGGCCACGAAGACCGCCACCCGCAGCACCAGCGAGATGTTGTTGAGCGACATCCGGAACTGGGTGGCGATGATGTCGTTGCCGCCGCCCAGCATCAGCATGATGTAGGCGGTGATGCCGGCCACGCCGAAGGCGGTGCGGGTCGGGTTGGTGCGCGGACGCTCCAGCACGTGGTGCTCCCGCTTGTCCCCGGTCAGCCAGGCCTCGATCCAGGGGTAGACGCCGAGCAGGGTGAACAGCAGCCCCATCAGCCCGACACCGGGGACGACGACGTTCCACGACCAGGTGGTGGAGCCCCAGTGCGACTCCCAGCCCGGCATGATGCGGATCGCGCCCTCGACCCAGCCCATGTACCAGTCCGGCTGGGAGCCGGCGGTCACCTGGGCGGGGTTGTAGGGACCGTAGGTCCACAGCGGGTTGATCTGCATGAAGGCGCCCATCAGCGTGGTGACGCCGAAGACGATGAAGAAGAAGCCGCCGGCCTTGGCCATGTAGACGGGGAAGAGCGGGTAGCCGACGACGTTCTGGTCGGTGCGGCCGGGACCCGGGTACTGGGTGTGCTTGTGGTAGACCAGCAGCGCCATGTGGGCCGCGATCAGCGCCAGCAGCAGGCCCGGGATCAGCAGGATGTGCACCATGTAGAGCCGGCTGATGATCAGCGTGCCGGGGAACTCCCCGCCGAAGACGAAGAACTCCGCCCAGGTGCCGATCACCGGGATCGAGCGGATCAGGCCGTCCACGAACCGCAGACCGGTGCCGGAGAGCAGGTCGTCGGGCAGCGAGTACCCGGCGAAGCCCTCGATGGTGCCCAGCGCCAGCAGCGCCACCCCGATGACCCAGTTGAGCTCGCGGGGCTTGCGGAAGGCGCCGGTGAAGAACACCCGCAGCATGTGGGCGAACATCGAGGCCACGAACAGCATCGCCGACCAGTGGTGCATCTGCCGCATCAGCAGACCGCCACGGATGTCGAAGGAGATGTGCAGGGTCGACTCGTAGGCCTCGGACATGGCGAGTCCGCGCAGCAGCTGGTAGCTGCCCTCGTACTCGACCTCGGCCATCGACGGCTTGAACCAGATGGTCAGGTACACGCCGGTGATGAGCAGGATGATGAAGCTGTAGAGCGCGATCTCACCGAGCAGGAAGGACCAGTGGTCGGGGAAGATCTTGCGCAGGAAGAACTTGCCCAGGCCGGCGGCGCCGACGCGCTCGTCGGCCCAGGTGACGGGCCCGGCGACGCGGCGCAGGACCGGCCCCGGGGTGCGCTCTGCCGGGGTCGCCGGCACGGTGGTCTGCTCCGACAACGGGGCGGGCTTCGCCATCAGTTGTCACCGTCCTCGTAGTCGTTGCGGGAGTCCCGCTCGAAGTAGCTGGGCCCCACCGGCACCGGGAAGTCGCTCGTGGCGATCAGGTAGCCCTCCTCGTCGGTGGAGATCGGCAGCTGGGGCAGCGAACGCCCGGCCGGGCCGAAGACCACGACCCCGGAGTTGCCGAGGTCGAAGGTGGACTGGTGGCAGGGGCACAGCAGGTGGTGGGTCTGCTGCTCCCACAGCGAGATCGGGCAGCCCACGTGGGTGCAGATCTTGGAGTAGCAGAGGATCCCGTTGACGTGCCAGCTGGAGCGGGACTCGGGGATCTTGATGGAGTTCGGGTCCATCCGGACCACGATGATGGCGGCCTTGGCCTTCTCGACGAGCACCTCGTGGCCGTGCAGCTCCTGCAGGTTCTCGGGCTCGGCGTTGACCAGCTGGCCGATCTCGAGGTCCGCGGCGCGGATGGGCTTGTAGGTGATGTCGTTGACGAGACGGACGCCGGGGCCCCAGATCGTGCGCTCGATGGTCTGGGCGCGGACCGAGCGGGTGGGCCAGGGGCCCAGGTCGGCCAGCGTCACCACGGCGGGGACCACCAGGATCCCCAGGGCGCCCAGCAGGCTGCGCCCGATCAGCTTGCGGCGCTGGAGCTGGGACTCCTCGAGGCCCTGGTACACGATGTCGATGGCCGCGGCGCGGGTCTCCGCGCTGGAGGCGGCGCTGTGGCGCTCCTCGGTCATCTCCTCGTCCGACATCAGGAGCCGGGCCCACTGCACGGCGCCGACGCCCACGAGCAGGATGGCCATGCCGAGGGTGAGGCCGAGCAGCACGTGCTGGGCCATCAGGTGGCTGGCGCCCAGGTCGATGAAGAGGTTCTTGGGCACCGCGAAGTAGATGACCACGAAGGCGATCGCGAACACCGGCACCAGCCCGAAGCAGGTGACGACGAAGCGGTACGCGCCGTTGCCGGCCCGCTCGTCGGTGTCGGTGTAGCGCGGCGGCTCGTGCTCCACGCCGGGGTTGTCGACGGGGTAGCGGTCGTCGTCGGAGCGCACGACGAGCCCGGTGCGGTCCTCCCGCTCGGTGGTGCTCACTTGCTCCGCGCTCCCTTCGAGGCGATCCAGACGGCGAACAGCGCGAGACCGCCCATGCCGACGATCCAGGCCCACAGACCCTCCGACACCGGGCCGAGGTTGCCCAGGGTCAGCCCGCCGGCGGGCTCCTGCTCCAGGCTCTGCAGGTAGGCGACGATGGTGCGGACGTCCTCGTCGGTGATGGTCTCGGGGCCGAACACCGGCATCTGCTGCGGGCCGATGCGCAGGGCCTCCCAGATGTGCTTGGGCTCGACGCCCTGCAGGCTCGGGGCGTACTTGCCGTCGGGCAGCGCGCCACCGGCGCCGGCGAAGTTGTGGCAGGCCGAGCAGTTGGTGCGGAAGAGCTCGCCGCCGCGGGCGATCTCCTCCGCGCTCAGACCCTCGGGGGAGTACTGGGCCTCGGTGGGGATGTCCGGGCCGGGACCGAGGGAGGCCACGTAGGCGGCCATCGCGTCGATCTCCTCGCGGTTGTAGACCGGCGGCCGCTTGGGGGCCTGCTCGGCCTGCTGGGCCATCGGCATCCGGCCGGTCTCGACCTGCCAGTCGACCGACGCCGCGCCCACGCCCACCAGGGTCGGACCCTCGCTGGTGCCCTCGCCGTTCAGGCCGTGGCAGGAGGAGCACCCGACCTGGAACAGGGCGCGACCCTCCTCGACCTGGGTGGAGGTGCCGGAGTCGGCGCTGGACTGCTGCTCCGGGACGGCGACCGTGTACAGGCCACCCATCAGGAAGAGCGCCGCGACCAGCAGCAGCGGCTTGACCGCCTTGTGCCGCCTCCGGGAGGACAGGAACTTCACTGGGTCAACCTCTCTGCTCTGCTGGTGGTGCGTGGGGAGTTCGGGCGCAGCCGTCGCGTCGGACGCATCACTGCAAGAAGTAGATCACGCCGAACAAGAGGATCCAGACGACGTCGACGAAGTGCCAGTAGTAGGACACCGCGACGGCCGCCGTGGCCTGCTCGTGGGTGAAGGTGCGGGCCAGGTAGGTGCGGCCCAGCAGGAACAGGAAGGCGATCAGACCGCCGGTGACGTGGAGGCCGTGGAAGCCGGTGGCGAGGAAGAACACCGATCCGTACACGTCGGAGGACAGCGTCATGCCCTCGGAGAACAGCACGGCGTACTCGTACACCTGGCCGCCGATGAAGAAGGCGCCCATCAGGAAGGTGAGGAAGAACCACTCGCGCAGACCCCAGGTGCGCAGGTCCCACAGCGGACCGGTGCGCTTGACCCGGCTCTGGCCGTGCTCGACGGCGGAGACGCCCAGCTGGCAGGTCACGGAGGACAGCACCAGCACCAGGGTGTTGAGGACGGCGAACTCGATGTTGAGCAGGCCGGCGCCGTGCTCCCACACCGACACCTCCACCCCGGCCTGCTCGGCCTGGGCGTTGGTCACGCTGCGGGTGGTGAAGTAGGCGGCGAAGAGGCCGCCGAAGAACAGCAGCTCCGAGGCGAGCCAGACGATCGTGCCGACCGCCACGGTGTCGGGTCGACCCGGGATCCCCGACAGTCGCGACCGGGCGATCGGGTGCAGGCTCCCGTGCGGGACGCCGGCGCCGGGGGACTGAGTCGAGGTAGCCACGGGGCCATTATGTCCTGAACTCCCGACGGCTTTCACGTCGAGCCGCGCCGGGGCCCCGCCGCCGGGCCGCGCCCGCTGCCGCAGGCCTCCCGCGGGCGCCGGGGGCGGGCGCTAGCATGCCTGCGACGACCTCCTGGGGAAGGAACCCGATGGCAGACGTGCACACCGCCGGCAGCGGCCCCGCGCCCTCGAGCGAGTCCGGCACCTCGTTGCGCGAGGAGGCCCCCCACAGCCCGCTGCTCGGCGGCCCCGGCGACGCGGCGCCGCTGCGGGTGGTGGTCTACTCCGACGACCGACTCGTCCGCGAGCAGGTCCGGCTGGCCCTCGGCACCCGGGTGGCGCGCGACCTGCCGCCGGTGCGCGTGGTGGAGGTCGCCACCCCTCGCGCGCTGCTGCAGACGATGGACGCCGGGGGCGTCGCGCTGGCGATCCTCGACGGCGAGGCGAGCCCCGCCGGTGGGCTGGGGATGGCCCGCCAGCTGAAGGACGAGATCACCCGCTGCCCGCCGGTGCTGGTGCTGGTGGCCCGCCAGCAGGACGCCTGGCTCGCCACCTGGTCCCGGGCGGAGGCCGCGCTGCCCTACCCGCTGGACCCGGTCCGGCTGCCGGTGGTGGCGGCCGAGCTGCTGCGTGCCCACCCTGCCGACGCGCACGCCTGAGCCGGTCGTGACGAGCTCGCTGCCCGCCCCGGCGCACACCTGGCCGGACCTGCTGACCGCGGTCGTCCGCGGCCGGGACCTGGACGTCCCGGCGGCCCGCTGGGCGATGACGGAGATCCTGACCGGTGAGGCGACCGCGGTGCAGATCGCCGGTCTCGCCGTCGCCCTGCGGGCCAAGGGCGAGACGGTGGAGGAGCTCACCGGCCTCGCCGACGCCATGATCGAGCAGGCCACCGCCGTACCCCTGCCCGGACGGCTGGTCGACGTGGTCGGCAGCGGGGGTGACCGATCTAACACGGTCAACATCTCCACCATGGCCGCCGTGGTGGCCGCCGGTGCCGGTGCGCGGGTCGCCAAGCACGGCAACCGGTCGGCGAGCTCGGCCTGCGGCACCGCCGACGTGCTGGAAGAGCTGGGTGTCGTGCTCGACCTCTCCCCGGAGCAGCAGGCCCGCGTGCTGGAGCGCGCCGGCATCGTGTTCCTCTTCGCCCCCCGCTACCACTCGGCGCTGCGTCACACCGCCCCGGCGCGGCGTGAGCTCGGCATCGCCACCTTCTTCAACTTTCTGGGCCCGCTGGCCAACCCCGCCCGACCCGGCTCCCAGGCCGTGGGGGTCGCGGACCTGCGGATGGCGGACCTGGTCGCGGGCGTGCTGGCCGGGCGCGGCACCTCGGCCCTGGTCTTCCACGGCGACGACGGGCTGGACGAGCTGACCACGACCACGGAGTCGACGGTGTGGCTCACCCGGGACGGCCGCCTCGCCCGGACCACCTTCGACCCCGCCCAGCTCGGTCTGGCCCGCAGCCGCCCCGAGGACCTGGTGGGTGGGGACGCCACCGTGAACGCCCGCGTGGTCCGCGACCTGCTGGCCGGGGTGGGCGGCCCGGTGCGCGACATCGTGCTGCTGAACGCCGCGGCGACGCTGCTGGCCGCGGACGGCCCCGACCCCGACGCCGACGTGGCTGAGCAGCTCCGGGAGCCGCTGGAGCGGGCCGCCCGCGCGGTCGACTCCGGCGCCGCCGCGGCCGTGCTGGAGCGGTGGGTGGAGGCCACCCGCGAGGTCGCCGCCGGCTGAGCGGGCAGCACGGGCCGGGGACCGTCGACGTGGGTCAGCCGGCGAGCGGGGCGAGCAGCGCGGCCAGGAAGGGCCCGGCCACCAGCGCCGGGGCGTAGGGCGTCGGACCCGGCCGCCCCAGCGTCCTGCGGAGCAGGGCCACCACGGCGCCGAGGGCGGTGCCCAGCAGCAGGCTCCACCACCACCCGAGCGGGCCCAGCGAGCCGGCGGCGAGCCCGACCAGCGGGGCGATCCGGACGTCGGCGAACCCGATCCCGCCGCGGCTGATCCGCCAGGCCAGCCAGAACAGCGCGGCGGCGGCGACCGCCCCCGTCGCCGCGGCCAGCAGCTGCGGCCGGCCGGTCCCGAGGAGCAGGGCGGCGGCCGCGGCCGGGACGCCCAGCGCCCAGCCCGCCCAGCACAGCTGGCGCGGGATCCAGGTCGAGCGGGCGTCGACCACCGCGGCGGCCACGCCGCAGGCCAGCAGCGGCCACCACAGCGGGCGCAGCGCACCGGGTACGGCGAGCAGCACCACCAGCACGGCGACCGCGGCGGCGAGCGTGTGCGTCAGCACCGTCCGGCCGTCGGCCAGCGACCGGTAGCCCGGACCCGTCCCGCCGGAGGAGGTGACCGGCTCGGGCAGCGCCCTCAGCAGCGGTGGGAGCAGTCCCACCGCGGCCGCGGTCAGCAGCACGGTGACCGCGCCGGCCCAACCCCCCACGCGTGCTCCTCCCGCTCAGGCGGCCACGGCGTCGACGCCGCGGGCGCTGCTCAGCGCCGAGGCCAACAATGCCGTCCGGGCGGTGCAGGAGGTGGCTGAGCCGTCGGCCAGGGCGCGCACCTGCGCCCGCGGCAGCTGCAGCCAGGCGGCCAGCTCGGCCTCGCCGGCGCCCTCCGCGACCAGGTCGCGCAGCAGCGCGTGCACCGGGCCGGCGGCCACCTGCTGCGACAGCTGCGCGGCTGTGTCGGTGCCGAGCCGGAGCAGCCGCGCCGCCGACTCCGGGTGCAGCCGCTTCAGCGGTCGACCGGCCCGCCCGTGCAGCAGCGCCCGGACCAGGGCGGGCTCCACCCCCGCCGCCAGGGCCAGCGCCCGCCAGGGCAGCCCGGTGGCCGAGGCCACGTGCCGCAGGTGGGCGCGGAAGGGGGCGGCGAGCACCCACCCGTGCGCGGGCTCCCGCTCGGCGCGGGCGTCGACGGCGGTCAGGGACATGGCTCCTCCTCGGTGTGGCTGTTCTCCACGAGGAGAAAGCCGTTCCGGAGGGGCCGGCATGAGTCGGGGTCCCAGCTCCGTGCGACGGACGGGGACGACGAAGGGCCCCCGGGTCGTCCCGGGGGCCCTTCGAGGAGGTCAGCTCAGCGCTGGGCCTTGCTGAAGCCGGCGGCCTCGGCGGAGGCCTCGCTGTCGAACCAGACGTCGGCGATGGTGCGCTCGTACCCGCCGCTGTCGGCGGTGTGGTACTTCATCGAGCGCTCGTTGCCCTTGACCGTGTAACCGGCCGGCGGCTCGTCACCCACGTAGGAACCCGGCCCGTACTTCGAGCCCTGGTCACCACCCGGAGGGTCGATGCGGTCGACGCTCTCGGCCTCGGTCTCGCCCGTCGCGGGCTCGGTGGCGGCAGCGGCGGTGGCGGCGGTGGCGTCCGCGGCCGTGGCGGCGGCCTCCGGGCTGGGAGCGGCGGTCGCGGTGGTCGTGGTCGAGCCCGCGTACGGGGCGCTGGGCTGGTAGGTCTCCCAGCCGGAGTCCTTCGGGCCGAAGAACTTCTTGAAGGCCACGTAGCCGACACCGGCCAGGGCGGCCAGCAGCGCCAGGCGGCGGAGCAGACGTCCCCTGCCCTTCTTCTTCTTGGGCTCCGGCAGCTCGAGCTCGCCCTTCAGGGCGGCCACGGTGGCGGCACCCCGCTTGGTCGCGGCCACGGCCACGTCCGACTCCGCGGCGCGCTCGAGCACCTCGGTCAGCCGGGGGAGCAGGTCGTCCTGCACCTTCTTCTGAGCCACCTCCACCGCGGGGGACACCCTCTCGAAGGCGTCGTTCAGCTTCGGCCCCAGGGCCTCCACCGCCGTGGCCGCCGCGGCGGCGCTGCGGGTGCGGGCGGACTGGGCCAGCGGGCCCACGGCGTGACCCGCCTTCTCCACGTACGGCGCCAGCGACTCGACGTAGTCGGTGACGGCCTCCACGGCCTTCTCGACGGCCTCGGCTCCACGTTCTGCGGCCGTGTGAGATGTCTCTGCGGCGGCTCGCAAGACCTTGTCCTTCTTGCGTGACACGTTTCCTCCGATGGGTCTGTCCTTCACTCCACGCTGGAGTCCGGCCAGACTACCGGGCTGACTGGTCACCCCGCCGGGCCCCTCCGAGGGCTCCGGGCGCTGGTCCGGGCGTGACAGGATGGGCCCGTCCCAGGCCGGCCCACCCGCCGGCGCACCTGCACCGAAAGGCGACCCGTGGCCCAGACCGCGACCCTGCACACCAACCACGGCGACATCGTGCTGACCCTCTTCCCGGAGCAGGCACCCAAGACCGTCGCCAACTTCACCGGTCTGGCCGGTGGCACCCAGGAGTACCGCGACCCGCAGTCGGGTGAGCTCACCACCGGTCGGTTCTACGACGGCCTGACCTTCCACCGGGTCATCGACGGCTTCATGATCCAGGGCGGCTGCCCGCTGGGTACCGGCACCGGCGGCCCCGGCTACACCTTCGCCGACGAGTTCCACCCCGAGCTCAGCTTCTCCAAGCCCTACCTGCTGGCCATGGCCAACGCGGGCCCGGGCACCAACGGCTCGCAGTTCTTCATCACCGTGGGCCCGACCCCGCACCTGAACCGGCGCCACACCATCTTCGGCGAGGTGGCCGACCAGCCCAGCCGCGACGTCGTCGACGCCATCGCCAGCGTGCGCACCGGACGGCAGGACCGTCCGGTCGAGCCCGTGGTGATCGAGTCGGTCGAGCTCTCCTGACCCGCTGGTGAGTCAGCCAGGCCCGGCCGCCGCGCCCGAACCGACCTTCCGTCCCTGCTACCGCCACCCCGACCGGGCGACGGGGATCGGCTGCCAGCGCTGCGGCCGGCCGATCTGCGGGGAGTGCATGGTGGAGGCCTCCGTCGGCTTCCAGTGCCCCCAGTGCGGACGGCGGGACCCGGGGGCGCGGACGGCCCGGACCCGGACCGGGGCGCCGCTGGGTCTGGGCTCGGGTCCGCTGGCGGCCTACTCGGCCGCGGCGGTCCTGGTCGGGATCAAGGTGGTGGTGGGGCTGGCCGACCTGTTCAGCGGCGTGGAGTCGCTGCTGGTGTCGGTCAACGCCCTGGTGGCGCGAGGAGAGGTGTGGCGGCTGGTCACGCACTCGTTCACGTCGGGCTCGCTGCTCCACCTGGTCATCAACGCCCTGTTCCTGTTCCTCATCTGCCGCAGCATCGAGGCCGAGGTGGGGCGGTGGCGGATCATCGCCACCTACCTGCTCTCCGGGTTCGGCTCGGCCTGTGTGCTCTTCGCCCTGGGCCCCGCCTACGCGGGTCTCGGGGGCGGGTTCACCGCCGTGCTGGGCCTGCTGGCGATGAACGCGGTGCTCAAGGTCCGGCGTGGTGAGGACGTCCGCCCCGAGCTGATCTTCCTGGCCATCCTGGTGGCCTTCAACCTGCTGCTGGGTGGCATCTCCGGTCCGGGTGCCGTGGCCGGGCAGCTGCTGGGGATCCTCGGCGGGGCGGCGTTCGGGGCCGGCACCGGTGTGGTGCTCTCCCGCGGGCCGCGCGAGGGGCGCACCCGGCGCCAGGTCCTCGGACTGCTGGGCCTGACCCTGGTCGGCGCCCTGCTGGTCGCCGGCAGGATGGGCGCGGGCGCCCTCTAGGGCGCGGTCAGCCCGCCGGACGCGCGGGCAGCGGGATGGCCGGCAGGGCTGGGTCGGACACCAGCCAGCCGGCCAGTGCGCACACCACCACGGTGACCGCGACCAGCAGGGCGAGCCCGATCCGGGCGGCGCGCGGCAGGGGCGGTGCCCCCGTGGCGGGGGCCGGGTGCTCGGCGGCCACGGTCAGTCGGCGCCCAGGGAGAAGGCGGCCTCCAGGTCGTGGCTGGAGTAGGCCCGGAAGGCGATGTGCGTCTCGGTGTCCAGGATGCCGGGCACCTTGTTGAGCTGGTCGGCCACCACGGTGGCGACCTCCTCGTGGGTGCGTACCCGCAGCACCGCGATCAGGTCGATCGAGCCGGTGACGGAGTACACCTCGGTGATGCCGGGCAGCGAGGCGATCTCCTCCGCGACCTCGGGGATCTGGGCCACCTCGGCCTGCACGAACACAATCGCGGTGATCATGGCCCCTGATGGTAGTGCCGCCCCGCCGCGCGCTCCGGGTGCACCTCCCGCCGCGCCGGCCGCGCGGCTCACAGCGGGAGGGGCTCGGCGGGCAGCCCCGGCACCCGCACCTCGGCGACCGCGTGCAGCGGCCAGCTCCAGTCGCCGTCCATCTCGATCAGGCGGACCCCCGGCTGCTCCATCCAGCTGGCGATCCGCTCGACCTCCTCGGTCAGCGCCGCCGACTCCCCGGGCCCGGGGGCCAGCACCGTCTCGGCCGTGGCCACCGCAGCCCGGGCCACCGCCTGCGGGACCTCGCCGGGCCGGGCCAGGGCGGCGCCGGCCAGCCGGCCCCAACGCAGCACGTGGATCTCCCAGCCGTCCTCGACCAGCCGGGCCGCCACCACCTGGCGGCAGCGGGCCAGGCTCTCGATCCGCTGCTGGCGGCGCACCGCCCGGGCCAGCTGCAGCAGCCGGTTGCGGACCTGGGCCGCCTCCTCGTAGCGCTGCTCGCGGGTCAGCCGCAGCAGCCGCCGGCCGCCGGCGTCGAGCACCGGCCGCACGTCGCTGGCCATGCTGCGTCGCACCTGGGAGACCACCTGGGCGTACCCGTCGCGGTCGACCCGGCCGTCGCAGGGGGAGCAGCAGCGGCCCATCTCGGCCAGGGCGCAGGCGGTGCCGTCCTGGGCCAGCCGGATGCGGTCGCTGCACCGGCGCACCGGGTGGGCGTCCTGCAGCGAGAGGACGGCCTCCTCGGCGTCGGCCCGGCGCCGGAAGGGCCCCAGGTAGGTGGCCCGGTCGGCCAGCTGCTGGCGGACCACCGACAGCCGCGGGAACGGCTCCTCGGTGACCTTGACCCACAGCTGGCGCTCGGGCTGCTTGGAGCGGCGGTTGTACCGCGGCCGGTGGGCGGCGATCAGCCGCAGCTCCAGCACCTCGGCCTCGAGCGCCGTGCTGCAGGGGATCGCCTCCACCCCGCTGGAGACCCGGATCATCTCCTCCATCCGCGGGCGCTTCTCGGAGGCGGTGAAGTAGCTGCGCACCCGGGTCCGCAGGTGGCGGGAGGTGCCCACGTAGAGGACCTCGCGCCCCTCGCGCAGCGGCCGGGGGGCGCTGCCGGCGGGGGTGGGGGTGTCGGTGTGGAACAGGTAGACCCCGGGGCCGGTGGGCAGGTCCTGGGCCCAGACCCGCTTGGCGCGCCGCTGCGGGGAGACCCGGTGCCCGAACTCGACGAGGTCCTCCAGGGTGTGCACCCCCAGGTTGCCGACCCGCTCGAGCAGGCCGTGCAGCACGTCGACGGTGGCGCGGGCGTCGCTGAGGGCCCGGTGGTTGGGGGTGGTCGTGCTGCGGAAGTGCTGGGCGAGCGTGGCGAGGCGGCAGTTGGGCACCTCGTCGCGCAGCAGGATCTGGCGGGCCAGGGCGACCGTGTCGAGGACCCGCGGGGCCGGCCAGGGGTAGCCCAGCTGCTCACAGGCACGCTTCAGGAAACCGACGTCGAAGCTGGCGTTGTGGGCCACCAGCACGGCACCCCGGGCGAACTCCAGGAAGCTGGGCAGCACCTCGGCCAGCCGGGGCGCGTCGGCGACCATGGCGTTGGTGATGCCGGTCAGCACGGCGACCAGCGGCGGGATGGGCTCGGCGGGCCGGACCAGCGTCTGCAGCTCGCCCTCCACCACGCCGCCCCGGACCCGGACCGCCCCCACCTCGGTGATCGAGGACTCCGCCGTGCTCCCGGTCGTCTCCAGGTCGACCACCACGAAGGTGACGTCGGGCAACGGGGTGCCGAGCTCCTCGAACGAGGGCTGGCTGGCGGCGGTGGTGCTGGGCATGGGGCAGACGCTAGGAAGCGGGGCTGACAGTTCCTCCGGCGCCGGCCGGCCGGACCGGCGCGACGCGACCCCCGGGCCGGCGCCCCGCGGAACTGTCAGTGGCCCCGGTCAGGGTGTGGCCATGGACTCCTTGACCATCGACTGCGACACCTGCGCCGTCCGCGGACCCGCCTGCGACGGGTGCGTCATCAGCGTGCTGATGGGGCACCCGGACGAGGCGCCGATGGTGCTCGACGACGACGAGCGCCGCGCCCTGACGGCGCTGGCCGGCCACGGGCTGCTCCCACCGCTACGGCTCGCCCCACCCGGGGCCGGGCCGGGGGTCGCGCACGGGCGGCAGGCGTCGGGCTGAGCGGTGTGAGCCAGGTCACACGACACGTCCTGAGAACCCTCAGCAACCATTTGGTATCCGGACCGCCGCTGGCATAGCGTGACCCCCGTGCCCTGGGCCCTGACGTGTGCATCGTCACCCGGGCACGCGCTGGGTCTGGAGCCGGCAGACCGTGCCGTGCCGGCAGACCACGCCGGCCCGGGGGAGCGTCCCACGTCCGCGTGGGTCGCCGCGGCTCGTGGGCGAGCCGGCTCAGCTGCAGCAGTCGAGAAGAAGGAGTCTGCGTGATCTCGTGCGCTCGCCTGGCCTCGCGGGCCGCCGCCGTCACCGCCGTCGCCGCCCTGGCGCTGGGGTTCGTCGTGGGACCGGCCTCGGCCGACCCGATCGACGAGGCCCGCGAGCGGGTGGAGGCGCTCGGCATGGAGGCCGCCGCGATCGACCAGGACTACGCCGCCGCGCAGGACCGGCTCACCAAGGCGCGTGACCGGCTGGCGGCCAAGCAGGCCGACCTGGCCGACCAGCGCGAGAAGGTCGAGCAGATGCGCGGGCAGATCAGCCGCATCGCCCTCGCCCAGTACCAGGGCCGTCACCTCGACCCGACCACCCGGCTGCTGATGTCGGCCGACTCCGACGGCTTCATGAGCCAGTTCGCCACGGTCGAGAAGGTCAACGACACCCAGAACACCAGCCTGCAGCAGTTCCAGACCGAGCAGGCGAACCTGGTCGACCTCGAGCGCGCGACCCAGGCCGAGGTGGCCCAGATCGGCACCTCCGAGGCCGAGATGGCCGACGCCCGCAAGCGCTCGCAGGAGAAGCTCGCCGAGGCCCAGGCGGTCCTCGACCGCCTCAGCGAGGAGGAGCGGGAGCGTCTGGCCGCCGAGGAGCGGGAGGCCGAGCGCGCCGCCGCCGCCGCGGCGGAGGAGGCCGCCGACGCCGAGCCGGCCGCCCGCGAGGAGCGGACCGGCGACGACGAGCAGCGTGGCCAGGACGACGGGGCGTCCGAGGACGCCGCTGCGAGCGCCGCGGTCAGCACCGGCTCCGGCCGCGCCGCCGACGCGGTGGCCTTCGCCAAGGCCCAGATCGGCAAGCCCTACGGCTACGGCGCCACCGGCCCCGGCGCCTACGACTGCTCCGGCCTGACCGGCGCCGCCTGGCGCGCCGCCGGGGTGAGCCTGCCGCGCACCTCCCAGCAGCAGTTCGGCTCCGGCCAGTCGGTCTCGATCGGCTCGCTGCAGCCCGGTGACCTCGTCTTCTACTACGGCGGCATCTCGCACGTGGCCATCTACGTGGGCGGCGGCCAGATCGTGCACGCCTCCCGGCCCGGCAAGCCGATCGGGTACGCCCCGGTCGACTCGATGCCCATCGCCGGTGCCCGCCGCGTCGGCTGAGCCGCACCAGCCGGCGCCCCCGTCGCGCCGCGCCGTCTCGACGCCAGCCCCCTCCCGGTCCGCCGGGCGGGGGCTGCGTCGCCTGCTGGCCCTGCTGCTCCCGCTGCTGCTCGGCTGCGCCCCACCCGCCGAGGACCCGGCAGCGAGCTGGGACCAGGCTGCGGCCCAGCAGGCGCTGGACCGCTGGGTCGCGGCGGCGGTCGCCGGCGACCGGGCCGGCTTCGACGCCGAGCTGAGCACCGCCGACCCGGGCTTCGCCGCCACCGCCGACGAGCTGTTCGCCAACCTGGAGCAGCTGGGACGGGTCGAGGTCGAGCTCGCGACGGAGCGTGCGGAGCTGCGACCCGGCCGGGCGGAGGTCCTCGGCCAGCCCGCCGTCGTGGTCCGGGCCCGCGCGACCTGGAGCACCGCCGGCCGGCCCCGCCCCGACGAGCGGCTGCAGGGCACCGTCTGGCTGACCTGGCTGGTCGAGGACGGCCGTCCCCGGCTGGCCGGGACGGTCGACGGACCGGCCCGCCCAGACGCCGCCGTCCCGCACTGGTGGCTCGAGCCGGTCACCGTGCAGCGGGTGGGGGAGACCAGCCTGCTGACCGGCGCCGGCGTGGACGCCGACGCCTGGCGGCGGCGGACGGAGCAGGCGGTCGCCGCCGTGGCCGCGGCCGACCTCGACGCCGCGCGCCCGGAGGGGCCGCCGCCGGCCGTCGTCGTGCAGGTGCCCTCCACCTCCGTGGTGGCCGGACGGGTGCTGGGTGGCGACCTCGCCGGGCGGGCCGCCGTGACCGTCGCCGACCCGGCGGGAGCCCTGCCGGTGGTGGTCGACCCGGCCGCGAACCTGACCGGTCCGGCCTGGCGCTTCCTGCTCACCCACGAGCTCGTCCACGTCCGCACCGCCTCCCCGGCCAGCCGCTCGCCGCGCTGGCTGGTCGAGGGTCTGGCCGAGTCGGTGGCGCGCGAGGCGCAGCCCGACCTCGCCCCGGTCACCGCCGAGCAGGCGGACGACGCCGCGCGGCTGAGCGGGCTGCCCGACGAGGAGCAGCTGGCCGCCGAGCCGGGCGCGGCCTACCTGCGCTGCTGGGTGGCGGTGCGGCTGCTGCAGGACCGGCTGGGGCCGGTGGGCCTGCTCGACCTGGTCGCCCAGACCGCCCGCGGCGCTCCGGTGGAGCAGCGGCTCCGCGCCGCCGGCTGGTCCGAGGAGGAGCTGGCCGCGGCCGTCCAGGGTGCGCTCGCCGACCTGGCCGCCGGTCGGGACGTGGCCTCGCTGCGGTCCGGGGACGGGGGAGCCGGATGAGCGAGCGCACCACGCTGGTGGTGACCAACGACTACCCGCCCCGGCTCGGCGGCATCGAGACCTTCGTCTCGACCGCCGCGGAGCTGCTCGGGCACGACGTGGTGGTGCTCACCTCCTCGCACCCGCGCCAGCACGAGGTGCACCCGCCGCACCCGGTGCACCGGCTCCCCACGGCCACCCTGCTGCCCACGCCCGCGACCACCCGGGCCGCGGTCGAGCTGCTGCGCAGCACCGGCGCCCGACGGGTGCTGTTCGGCGCTGCGGCCCCGCTGGGGCTGCTGGCCCCTGCGCTGCGGCGAGCCGGCGCCCGACGGCTGGTGGCCCTCACCCACGGGCACGAGGTGTGGTGGTCGCGGGTGCCCGGGACCCGTCGGGCGCTGCGGCGGGTGGGCGAGGCCGTCGACCACCTGGGCTACGTCTCCGAGGCGACCCGGGGACCGATCGCGGCCGCCGTGGGCCCACGGGTGGCGGGACGGATGGTGCGGCTGCCACCGCCGGTGGCGACCGGGCGGTTCACGCCCGCGCCCGCGCCCCGGCCGGGTCCCTCCGCACCCACGGTGCTGGCGGTGGCCCGGATGACCCCGCGCAAGGGCGTCGACGTGCTGCTGCGGGCCTGGCGCCAGGTGCTCGACGGCTGGTCCGGGGACGTCGCGCCCCGGCTGCTGCTGGCCGGGGACGGGCCCCGGCGGGCCTCCTGGCAGGCGCGGGCGGAGCGGGAGCTGGGACGCGGCGAGGCTGCTCCGCGGTGGCTGGGGGCGGTGCCGCACGAGCGCGTGCCGGAGCTGATGCGCAGCGCCGACGTCTTCGCCCTGCCGGTGCGGACGCGCTTCGCGGGGCTGAGCCCGGAAGGGCTGGGGGTCGTCTTCGCCGAGGCGGCGGCGAGCGGTCTGCCGGTGCTGGTCGGTCGCTCGGGCGGAGCCCCGGAGACCGTGCTGGACGGGATCAGCGGGCACGTCCTCGACCCCACCCGGCCGAAGGCGTGGGCCGCCGCGATGACCGCCCTGCTGGGCGACCCGGTGCGGCGGGCCGAGATGGGCGGCCGGGGCAGGGAGCACGTCCGGCACCGCTTCTCCACCGATCACGTCGGCACCGTGCTCCGTGCCGCCCTCGACCTGTGACCCGCCCCCGACCGACCCCGCCGGAACCGACCCCGCCTCGACCAACCAGGGGCGCCCAGCTGCCACCGCTGGTCACGGTGGAGGCCGAGACCTTCGTGCCGGGTGCGGCCGCCGGCCTGGCCCCCGCCTTGGCGAGCCCGGAGCACCTCGCGCGCTGGGCCCCCGACCTCGTGCTGCACCCCTGGGACGACCGCGGCGAGGAGGGCGTGCGGGCCGTGGTCAGCGGGGTCCTCGTCGGCCGGGTGGAGTGGTGGCTCGAACGGGTCGAGGTCCCGCCCGGCGTGCACGTCCACTTCTGGCTGGCTGCGACGCCCACCGGCGACGGCCGCCGCAGACCCCGGCGTGCCGGCTGGCTGCAGCGGCGCCACCAGCGGCTGCTGCTGCAGGCCCACCTGCGGCGCTGGCAGGCCGCCCTCCGGGGCCTCGCCGACCAGCTGCCGCAGGACCGATAGGCTCGCGCCACCCCAGCTGCGAGGAGAGCGCGATGGCCGAACGGACCCGTGCGAGCGCCGTGATCGAGGCGCCGCCCGAGCAGGTGATGGCGGTGATCGCCGACCTGACGGCCTACCCGGAGTGGGTCGACTCGATGGCGGCGGTCGAGGTGCTCACCACCTCCGCCGACGGGCGCCCCGACCTGGTCCGGATGAGCCTGCGGCACCCGCTCATCTCCGAGAGCTACACCGTGCGCTACAGCTGGGCCGAGGACGAGGTGAGCTGGCACCTGGTCGAGGGCGAGAAGCTGACGGCCATGGACGGCTCGTACCAGCTGCGGCCGCGCGGTGCGGGGACCGAGGTCACCTACAGCCTCAGCGTCGACCTGACCCTGCCGCTGCTGGGCATGCTGCGGCGCAAGGCCGAGAAGACCATCGTCGACGGCGCCCTGAAGGGCCTGGGACGACGGGTCGCCTCGAAGAGCGGGAGCTGACGCGGTGCTGACCATCGGGGTGGACATCGGCGGCACCAAGGTGGCCGCCGGGGTGGTGGACGAGCAGGGCGCGATCCTGGAGCGGGTGCAGCAGCCCACCCCCTCGCACTCGCCCACGGCGGTCGAGGACGCGGTGGTGGAGGTGGTGCGCCGGCTGCGTCGCCGCCACGAGGTCGTGGCCGTCGGCATCGGGGCCGCGGGCTGGGTCGACACCGACCAGGCGACGGTGCGCTTCTCGCCGCACCTCGCCTGGCGCAACGAGCCCATCCGCGACCGGCTGGGCGAGCGGCTGGACCTCCCGCTGGTGGTGGACAACGACGCCAACGCCGCCGCCTGGGCGGAGTACCGCTTCGGCGCCGGCCGGGAGTCCTCGGTGATGATCTGCATCACCCTGGGCACCGGCATCGGCGGCGCGGTGGTGCTCAACGGCGAGCTGTTCCGCGGCCGGTACGGGATGGCGGGGGAGTTCGGCCACATGGGCGTCGTCCCCGGCGGCCACTGGTGCCCGTGCGGGAACCGCGGCTGCTGGGAGCAGTACTCCTCGGGCAACGCGCTGGAGCGTGACGCCCGCCAGCTGGCCGAGGCCCGCTCGCCGCAGGCGCACGCGCTGCTCGCCGCGGTCGGATCGCCCGACCGGATCACCGGGCTCGACGTCAGCGCCGCCGCCATGGCCGGCGACCCGATGTGCGTGGAGCTGATCAGCGACGTCGGCCACTGGCTCGGGCTGGGGCTGGCGAACCTGGCCGCCGCCTTCGACCCGGACCTGTTCGTGGTCGGCGGTGGTGTCAGCGAGAACGGTGCGCTGCTGCTCGACCCCGCGCAACGGGCCTTCGACCGCACCCTCACCGGCCGCGGCTTCCGGCCGTCCGCCACCCTGGCGCTGGCCGAGCTGGGCAGCGCGGCCGGGCTGATCGGGGCCGCCGACCTGGCGCGGCAGTCCATCGAGCAGCCGCCCGGTCGCGGCGAGGGCTTCTGGCCGCGGCGCCGCTGGCGGCACCGGCGCACCCGCCGGCGCCCGCTGGCCACCCGGCTGTCGGTGGTGGGCGAGGCCGCCGAGCGCAGCCGCGCGCAGCGACCGGCACGTGGGCAGGGGGCCGGCTAGAGCCTGGCGCCGCCCTCGGGGTCGGAGTCGCGCCGCAGCCGGGTCATCAGCAGCAGGAACCCGACCACGAAGGAGCCCACGGCGGCGTAGCCGACGCCGGTCGGGAACCGGGAGCCGAGCAGGACCAGCAGCAGCACGGCGACGGTGAAGGCGATGAGGGCACCGCCCACCAGACTCACCGTGGACAGCGAGCTCCACGGGATCGGGGTGACCTCGGGCTTGTCGAAGTGCCCCGGGTCCTCCTCCTCGACCTCCTCGGGCTCGGGCTCGACGGGCTGGCGGAAGAGCGGGTGGTCGTCGGCCCACGCGTCCGAGGCGCGCGCCGGGGAAGGTTCTGCGTCGGCAGCCCGCGCCGGGGAGGGATCCGCGTCGGCACCGCGCCCGAAGGTGTCCGCGTCGGCGTCCCGCGCCCGCGTCAGGTCCGCCTCGGCGTCAGGGGCTCCGCCCGGTCCGGTGCCACCGGAGGGCTCGTCGGCGTCCGGGTCGTCGCTGCGCCAGTTGGCGGTCATCTCGGCGAAGACCCGGTCGAAGTCGGCCGGCTGGCGCCGGTCCGGGTCTGGCTCGGGCATCAGGAGGCCCTCTCCGCGCGCTCGTCGAGCACCCCGCCGTGGCGGGCGACGAACTCCGCGGTCCGGCGGAAGATCTCGGGGGCGTCGTTGTCGAGGGTGGCCAC
>NZ_WPCU01000010.1:314307-346107 GCF_009742705.1 Auraticoccus cholistanensis | reverse complement strand
CGACGACGTGGTCGACCCTGGAGCGGAACACGAGCAGCGGCTGGTGCACCCGGTGCAGCTCGGCGCGGACGTCGCGCCACAGCTCCACCGTGGAGGCGAGCGCCCGCAGCGGGGTGCGGGTGTAGCCGTGCTCGGTGACGCCCTCCTTCTTGATGTCGTCGGTGATGCCGGGCAGCGAGCTGGTCACCCGCCGCAGCAGCGGCAGCGCCAGCAGCCGGCGGTCGCCGCTCGCGATGGCCGGGTTCACCAGCACCACGCCGGCGACGTCCTGGCCGTAGCGCTCGGCGGTCCGCAGCACCAGCGCGCCGCCCATGCTCAGCCCGACCAGGAACACCTGGCGGCAGCGCCGCCGCAGCAGGTTGAACTCCTGCTCGACGCAGGCGTACCAGTCGTTCCAGGTGGTCTCGTTCAGCTCCTGCCAGGAGGTGCCGTGACCGGGGAGCCGGGGGAGCACGACGGTGCGACCGCTGCGGGCCAGGTGCTCGGCCAGCGGCCGCATCGACCACGGCGTGCCGGTGAAGCCGTGGCACACCAGGACGCCGACGTCGTCGCCCTCGGCGGCGAAGGGCTCTGCCTCCGGGCGCACCCGGTGCTGCTCGACGGCCGGGCGTCCGCGGCTGCTCCTGATCCCCACACCGCGATGCTAGTGCCGGGTGGGTCGGGTGCCGCGGCCGATCGGCCACATCGTGGCCGGTCCGTGACCCGTGAGGGGGTGCGGGCACCCGAGCGGGCGGGGTGCCGGTCCGCGCGCACTAAGATCGCGCAGGACCAGGAGGTTGTCGTGCACCCGTACACCGTCTTCAAGACCCTGCTCTTCCGGCCGGTCATCCGGCTGCTGTGGCGCCCCTGGATCGAGGGCGTGGAGAACGTCCCCAGCAGCGGTCCGGTGATCCTGGTCAGCAACCACGTCTCCTGGGGCGACACCCTCGTCACCCCCGCCATGCTGCCGCGCCAGATGACCTTCCCGGCCAAGGCCGAGATCTTCGACGCCCGGGGCAAGGGGCCGGCGGCCAAGCTCGTCGCCTGGTTCCTGCGCACCGTGGGCATCCAGCCGATGGACCGCTCCGGCGGGCGGGCCAGCGTGGGGAGTCTGGAGGCGGTCAACGAGCACCTGCGCCGCACCGGGCTGGTGCTGGGCATCTACCCCGAGGGCACCCGGTCGCCGGACGGACGGCTCTACAAGGGCAAGACGGGGGTGGCCCGGCTGGTGCTCAGCGGCGAGGCGCCGGTGCTGCCGGTCGGCCTGGTCAGCTCCGAGATCCACCGCGGGCCGCTCGGGGTGCCGATGATGCACCGTCCCGGCATCCGGATCGGGCGGCCGCTGGACTTCTCGGAGTACCGGGGCACCACCCCCAGCCGGGAGGTGCTGCGGTGGGTGACCGACGAGATCATGGCCGCCATCCAGGAGCTGACCGGCCAGGAGTACGTCGACGTCTACGCCTCCAGCGTCAAGACCGGCGCCCTCAGCGAGGCGGACCTGGCCGACAAGGTGCTGGCCCGTCCGGGTCTGGGGACGACCAAGCCGCCGGTGCCGGTGGCCGCCGGGGCGGGCGCCGACGGTGCCTGAGCGCCCCGACCTGGCCCGCCTGGGCGAGGGCGGTGGGCGCGCGGTCTACTCCGTGCTCCGCGGCGTCCTCGGCCCGGTGGTCAACCGCGTCTTCCGCCCGGAGGTGGAGGGGGAGCACAACGTGCCCCGCCACGGGCCCGCCATCCTGGCCGCGAACCACCTCTCGTTCGTGGACTGGCTCTTCATGCCCATTGCCATCGAGCGGCGGATCACCTTCGCGGCGAAGTCCGACTACTTCACCGGTGTCGGGGTCAAGGGCTGGGCGCAGCGTCGCTTCTTCGCCGGCACCGGGCAGGTCCCGGTCGACCGCTCCGGCGGCAAGGCCTCGATGGCCGCCATCGACGCCGGCCTGCGGGTGCTGCGGCGCGGGGAGCTGTTCGGCATCTTCCCCGAGGGCACCCGCTCGCCGGACGGCCGGCTCTACAAGGGCCGCACCGGGGTGGCGCGGCTGGCCCTCACCGCGCGGGTGCCGGTGGTGCCCACGGCGCTCGTCGGCACCGACGTGATAGCCCCGCCCGGGCGCATCATCAGCCGGGTGGTCTCGCCCATCGTGCGCTTCGGCAAGCCGCTGGACTTCTCCCGCTACGAGGGCATGGAGGACGACCGGTTCGTGCTGCGCTCGGTCACCGACGAGATCGTCTACGCCATCATGGAGCTCAGCGGCCAGGAGTACGTCGACGTGTACGCCCCCCGCAAGCCCCGCCCGGGCCGGGGCCAGGAGCCGCCGACGTGATGGACGTCCCGGAGATCTTCCGCGGCTACGCGCTGGTCCGGGTCACCGCGCTGGTCTACGTGCTCGCGGTGGACGCCGTCCGGCTGCCGTCCGTGGCCCACCCGGCGGTGCTGGTGGCGGTGATGCTGGCGGTCTCGGCGTGGACCGCCTTCACGCTGTGGAGCTACGCCTCACCCGCCCGGCGCCGGACCTGGGTGCTCGTCCTGGACCTGGTGGCCACCCTGGTCCTGGTCGCGCTGAGCCCGTGGGTGCTGGGTCCGGGGAGCGAGCAGTCGGTGGTGCCGCTGTGGACGGCCAGCGCCCCGATGGCCCTGGCGCTGTGGCGGGACTGGTCCTGGGGGGTGCTCGCGGCCGTGCTGGTCTCCGTGGTCGACCTGGCCGCGATGACCAGCACCGAGGTGGCGAACTGGGGCGGCAAGCTCGGCTTCGTGCTGCTCACCGGGGGGCTCGGCTACCTGGTGGCCGCGCTGCGCCGCTCCACCTGCGAGCGGGAGCGGATCACCGCGAGCGCCGCCGCGATGGCCGAGCGGGCCCGGCTGTCGCGGCTGGTGCACGACGGCGTGCTGCAGGTGCTGGCCCTGGTCGAGCGGGACGCGCCCTCCTTCGGCCCCCGCGGGCTGCTGATGGCCACCGCGGCCCGGCAGCAGGAGGTGGAGCTGCGACGGCTGCTGCAGAGCGACCACGGCGAGGACGACATCGACGTCACCGTGGCCGACCTCGCCGCGGTGCTGGACCGGCACGCCTCCGCGTCGGTGACCATCTCCACCCCCGCCGGGCGGGTGCTGGTCGACAACGAGGTGGCCGCCGAGCTCGACCAGGCGGTCTCGGAGGTGCTCACCAACGTCGCCCGTCACGCCGGACCGGGGGCCAAGGCCTGGGTGCTGCTGGAGCGCGAGGGCGAGGACGTGGTGGTGAGCGTGCGCGACAACGGCGTCGGCGGGCAGCTGGAGGACTTCGAGGACGCCCACCGGCGCGGCCGGTTCGGGGTGCGCCACTCGATCCGCAGCCGGGTCTCCGACCTCGGCGGCGTGGCCACCCTGCGCACCGCCCCCGGACGGGGCGTGGAGTGGGAGTTCCGGATCCCAGGAGGGAGGGCGCAGTGAGCGAGACGACGGAGATGCCGCGGCGGGTGATGCTGGTCGACGACCACCCGATGTGGCTGGAGGCCCTCGGCGCCGACCTGACCGAGCACGGGTTCGAGATCGTGGCCACCGCCGGGACCGGTGAGGAGGCGCTGCGGCGGGCCCGCGCGGCCCGCCCGGAGGTGATCGTGATGGACCTGCAGATCCCCGGGCCGGACGGCGCCACCTGCACCGAGCTGCTGCTCAAGGAGTTCCCCGGGCTGCACGTGCTCGTGATCTCCGCCAGCGGCGAGCGCGACGACGTGCTGCGGGCGGTCAAGGCCGGCGCCCGCGGCTACCTGGTCAAGTCCGCCTCGCCGGAGGAGCTGCTCGACGGCGTCCGGCGCACCGCCCTCGGTGACGCCGTGTTCACCCCGGGGCTGGCCGGGCTGGTGCTGGGGGAGTTCCGCCGGATGGTCACCCGGGCAGAGGAGCACAACGACCAGGGTCCGGTGCTGACCACCCGCGAGGTCGAGGTGCTGCGGCTGGTGGCCAAGGGGCTGGCCTACCGCGAGATCGCCGAGAGCCTGTTCGTCTCCCACCGCACGGTGCAGAACCACGTGCAGAACGTGCTGCGCAAGCTGCAGCTGCACAACCGCGTCGAGCTGGCGCTGTACGCCATCGAGCGGGGCATCCACCACGACGACTGAGGTCCGCCCGGGTCCGGGCGGCGCCGGGCCGGGCGGCGTCCCAGCCCGTGGCGGCAGGGGGGCGGTTCGTGCGCGGCGCGTAGCCTGTCCTGCGTGTCTGACCGGATCCCCTCCCTCGAAGAGCTGCACGCACTGAACCCCGCGCAGCAGCCGGGCTATCCCGATCCGGCCGAGGTCAAGGCGGTGGTGGAGGAGCTGCGGCTGCGTCCGCCGCTGGTCTTCGCCGGCGAGTGCGACGACCTGCGCGCCGACCTGGCCAAGGTCGCGGCCGGTGAGGCCTTCGTGCTCCAGGGCGGTGACTGCGCCGAGACCTTCGACGGCGTGACGGCGGCCAACATCCAGGGCAAGCTGCGGACGCTGCTGAGCATGGCCGTGGTGATGACCTACGCCGCGCAGGTGCCGATCGTCAAGATCGGTCGGATCGCGGGTCAGTACGCCAAGCCCCGCTCCAAGGACACCGAGACCCGCGGGGACGTCACGCTGCCCGCCTTCCGCGGCGACGCGGTCAACGGCTTCGACTTCACCCCCGAGGCCCGCCGGCCCGACCCGCGCCGGCTGCTGGACGTCTACAACGCCTCGGCGGCGACCCTGAACCTGTCGCGGGCCCTGCTCGGCGGCGGCTTCGCCCACCTGCGCAGCGCGCACAGCTGGAACGCCGACTTCGTGCGCACCACCGGGGTCAACGAGCGCTACGAGCACCTGGTGGCCGAGATCGAGCGGGCGCTGGCCTTCATGGTGGCGTGCGGCATCGACGACGACGTGTTCGCCACGGTCGACTTCTACGCCTCCCACGAGGCGCTGCTGCTGGAGTACGAGCAGGCCCTGACCCGCATCGACTCCCGCACCAAGCAGCCCTACGACGTGTCGGGGCACATGCTGTGGATCGGGGAGCGGACCCGCCAGCTCGACGGCGCCCACGTGGAGCTGCTGCGCCACGTCCGCAACCCGATCGGGGTCAAGCTGGGCCCGACCACCACCGGTGAGCAGGCGCTGGCCCTGGCCGACGCCCTCGACCCCGACCGCGAGCCCGGCCGGCTGACCTTCATCACCCGCTTCGGCGCCGGCCGGATCCGCGAGGGTCTGCCCCCGGTGATCGAGGCGGTGGAGGCCTCCGGGCGCAAGGTGGCCTGGGTCTGCGACCCGATGCACGGCAACACCTTCGAGGCCGCCAACGGCTACAAGACCCGCGCCTTCTCCGACGTCGTCGAGGAGGTCGACGGCTTCTTCGACGTGCACGACCGGCTGGGCACCTGGCCGGGCGGGCTGCACGTGGAGCTGACCGGCGACGACGTCACCGAGTGCGTCGGTGGTGCCGAGCTGCTGGCCGAGGCTGACCTGGGCACCCGCTACGAGACCGCCTGCGACCCCCGGCTCAACCGCAACCAGTCCCTGGAGCTCGCCTTCAAGGTGTCGGAGCGGCTGACCGACGGGCGGATCAAGCGGGTCAACCCGGTGCAGTCCTACACCCCGATCGACTTCTGAGCAGATGAGTCCCGCTCCCGCTCGCGTCGACCTGCGCAGCGACACCCTGACCCGTCCCACGCCGGCCATGCTGGCGGCGATGACCACCGCGCCGGTGGGGGACGACGTCTACGACGAGGACCCCACGGTGCAGGAGCTGGAGCGTCGCACCGCCGAGCTGCTGGGTCACGAGGCCGGGCTGTACTGCGCCACCGGGTCGCTGTCCAACCTGCTCGGTGTCCGCGCGCTGGTCGAGCCGGGCCAGGAGGTGCTCTGCGACTCCGCGGCCCACATCGCGCGGGCCGAGATGGGGGCGCACGCGGCGGTCTTCGGGGTCACGATGCGCACCTGGCCCAGCGAGGGCGGGGTCACCACCCTGGAGCAGGTCGACGAGCTGCTCTCACCCGACGCCGGCCCCTACCTGGTCAGCACCGGCGCGGTCGCGCTGGAGAACACCCACAACTTCGCCGGCGGCACGGTGCAGCCGCTGGCGCACCTGCGTGAGGTCACCGAGCGGGCGGCCGGGTACGGGATCGGCCGCCACCTGGACGGCGCCCGGCTGTGGAACGCGCACGTGGCCAGCGGTGTGGCGATGTCGGAGTACGGCCGGCTCTTCGACACCGTCAGCGTCTGCTACTCCAAGGGGATGGGCGCCCCGGTCGGCTCGGTGCTGGTCGGCTCCGCCGAGACGGTCGCCCGGGCCCGGGTGTGGCGCAAGCGGCTCGGCGGCGGCTGGCGCCAGGCCGGCGTGCTCGCCGCGGCCTGCCTGCACGCGCTGGACCACCACCTGCCCGACCTGGCCACCGACCACGAGAACGCGCGGCTGCTGGCCGAGGTGGTGGCCGGACGCGCTCCGGACGCGGTCGACCCCGCCGCGGTGCAGACCAACATCGTCGCGCTGCGCACCGGTGCGACGACCGCCCGTGAGGTGGTCGCCGCCGCCGCGGAGCAGGGTGTCGTGGTGGGCGCCGTCGGGCCGCGGACGGTCCGGGCGGTGACCCACCGCGACGTCAGCACCGAGGAGTGCCGCCGGGCCGGCGAGGTGCTGGGCCGGGTGCTCAGCTCAGCCGCGCGCGCAGCTTGAGCGCGTCGAAGGGCGCGTGGCCCTTGGCGTCGTTGTCGAAGTACACGTGCACGCAGCCGACCTGGTCGTGCCAGTCCCGCACCTTGACCGCCCACCGGTCCAGCGCCACGTCGGTGTAGCCGCTGGCGTACAGCTCGGTGTCGCCGTGCAGCCGGACGTAGGCGTGGTCGGAGGTCAGCGTCTCGATCACCGGCCACCGGCGCGGGGCGTCGCTGGTCACCAGGGCCACGTCGTGACGCCGGGCCAGCTCCAGCAGCGCGTCGCCCCGGAAGCTCTCGTGGCGCACCTCCAGGGCGTGGCGGATCCGCTGCTCGGGACGCTCGGCCACGGTGGCCAGCCGGTCCCCGGACAGCCGCTCGTCGTGGCGCGAGGCCAGCTCGGCCGCCTCTCCGCAGGTCCGCGGCAGCCGGGACAGGAAGTCCTCCAGCAGCGCGACGTCGAAGGGCAGCGTGGGCGGCAGCTGCCACAGCACCGGTCCCAGGGTGGGGCCCAGCAGCAGCACCCCGGAGGCGAAGAAGTTGGCCAGCGGGGTGTCCACGTCGCGCAGCCGCTTCATGTGGGTGACGAAGCGGGGACCCTTGACCGAGAAGACGAAGTCCTCGCCCGCCTCGGCGCGCCAGCGGGCGAAGCTGGTGGCGCGCTGCAGGGAGTAGAAGGTGCCGTTGACCTCGATGGTGTCCAGCTGCTCGGCGGCGTGGGCCAGCTCGCGGCGCTGGGGCAGCCCGGGCGGGTAGAAGGAGCCTCGCCAGCCGCGGTAGTTCCAGCCCGAGATGCCGATCCTGATCACCCGACCATCCTGTCCGGTCGCTGCCGGGCCGCTACGTTGGGGGCATGCAGATCACCCACCTCGGTCACTCCGCCGTGCTGGTCGAGTCCGGCGGCACCCGGCTGCTGGTCGACCCCGGTGCCTTCTCCGACGGGTGGCACGGGCTGGTCGACCTCGACGCCGTGCTGATCACCCACCTGCACCCCGACCACGTCGACCCGGCACGGGTGCCGGCCCTGCTGGCCGCCAACCCGGAGGCCCGCGTGGTGGTCGAGCCGGGCGTGCCCGAGGCGGTCGACCTGGGCGTGGCGGAGGAGCGGGTGACGCGGCTGGCCGCCGGGGACGCCGTCGACCTCGGCGCGGTCGGGGTGGAGGCGGTCGGCGGCGACCACGCGGTCATCCACCGCGACATCCCCATGGTCGGCAACATCGGGCTGGTGCTGCGCAGCGAGGGCGAGCCGACGCTGTTCCACCCCGGTGACTCGCTGGCGGCCGTGCCGACGGGGGTGGACGTGCTGGCGGTGCCGACGCAGGCACCGTGGGCGGCCATGAAGGAGCACGTCGACTTCATCCGCGCGGTCGGTGCCGCCCGGGCCTTCCCCATCCACGACCGGCTGGTGAACGAGATCGGCCGCAGCATGGTGGTGGGCCGCTTCTCCGAGCTGACCGACACCGAGGTGCTCGACCTGGCCGACGGGCGTCCACGCACCCTCTGACGGCGCGCCGGGTGGGCTCTCAGCCGAGCTCGGCGCGGGTGAACGGCGGGGGCTCGGCGGCCCCGACGTTCTTCCAGACCCAGCCCGGGACGCGGGCCAGGAAGCCGGTCAGCACGTCGACGGTGCGCCACAGCCACTCGCTGTCGTGCTGGGACGAGACCCGCAGCACGGTGCCGTCGACCTCGAAGGCCGGCGGGGCGGCGGCCATCAGGTACTCCATCTGCCGGGGGTGCAGCACGTCGTAGGCGAAGCGCGGGTGGGTGCTGCGGACCGGGAACCGGTCGTTGAACTGCTCCCACTCGAGCTCGACCTTCTCGCCCGGGCGGAACCAGCCGCCGCCGCCGACGCCGAGCAGCGGCCACGGGGCCGGCAGGGTCATCTCGAACAGGTCCTCGGAGTGGTGGTCGGTCACCGTCCGGGTGCGGGTGCCGCCCTTGCCGTCGCTCTCCACGACCGTGCGCTGGGTCTTCCAGCGGTGACGCAGCGCGATGAACGGCAGCCCCTGACCGGTGCCGGTCACCACCTGCTCGGCCTGGTGGCCGAACCCGCCGCGGGTGTGCCGGACCCGCGACAGCATGTCGTCGCGGTCGCCGTGGAAGACCCAGTCCGGCCGGCGGTAGAAGCGGAAGCGGTGCTCGGGGTCGGGCTGGCGGAACCGCTCCAGCTCCTGCGGCGGCAGCGAGGCCACCACCGCCGCCAGGGCCTCCAGCAGCGGAGCCAGCTCGTCGGCCTCGCGCGGGACGCCGAGGGCCACCAGGTCCTGCCCGTCCACCGACAGGTCGACCGGGCCGAGGGCGGCCAGCGCCTCCAGCGGCCCGGCGGCCGCCCGGAGCACGGTGTCGGCGAAGGCCGGGTCGTCGGTGCGGACCTGCCAGCGCGGGTGGGGGTGGGGTGCGGCCGCCACGCCGACGCGGGGCGAGGGGCCGCTGCTGACGTGCAGCTCCGGCAGCGGGAGCGGGAGGCGGAGGGCGGCCACCCGGTGCGAGCCGTGCTCGCTGCGGTACTCGACCACCTGGAACGGGGTGCGTGCGGGTCCCGCCTCGCCGAGCACCTGGTCGTCCACGTCGCGCCGGAAGCCCTGGCCGAAGGGCGGGCACGACAGCGTCAGCACCGACTCCAGCTTCGGGTTGTCGACGAAGCGCCAGCCCCGCTCCTTCAGCGACTGGATCCAGCGGTGGCGGCGGACCGCCAGCACGACGGCCACCACGACGCCGGCCGCCACCAGGGCGACGACCAGCCAGACCATCAGCTGCGAAGCGTCCACGATCCTCCTCGGTCCCCGGCTCCGGACTCCTCAGGGTGCCGCACCGGGGGGTCGCCCCGCCGGGGCCGCCGCAGCAGCGGGGACAGCTCGACCAGGTACATCGCGGCCAGGATGGACAGCCCGCCCACGGTGATCCGCCAGGTGAACACCTCACCACCCAGGGCCACGGCGAACAGCGCGCCGAACACCGGCTCCATGCTCATCACCACCGCCGCCCGGGTGGCGGGCACCTGGGACTGCGCCCAGGTCTGCAGCAGCATGGTCAGCGCGCCGGCGACCAGGGCGAGGTAGAGCACCCGCCCCCAGTCCGGTGCCGTGGCCGGCAGCTGCACCCCGTCCAGCAGCGCCGGCGGCAGGCACACCAGGGTCACCACCGCGAGCTGGACGGCCGTCATCGACAGCGCGGTGCGGGGGTCGCTCCAGCGGCCCAGGCCGACGATGTGCAGCGCGTAGCAGACCGCGCTCGCCAGGGTCAGCAGCGCGCCGGGGGAGACGGTGAACCCGTCCAGGGAGAGCACCCCGAGCCCGAGGGTGGCCAGCAGCACCGCCACCCAGGTCAGCGTGCCGACGCGGTGGCGCAGCAGCACCCAGGTGAGCAGCGGGGTGATCACCACGTACAGCCCGGTGACGAAGCCGGAGATGGAGGCCGAGGTCCGCTCCAGGCCGTAGGTCTGCAGCACCTGCGCGGCTCCGAAGACCAGCCCGAGCAGCGTCCCCGGCACCACCACGTCGCGGGTCAGCACCAGCTGGCGGCGCAGCCCCAGCACCAGCGCGACGGCGGCGGTGGCGAGGGCGAAGCGCACGACGAGCATGTCGGTGACCGGGACGCGGGTGACGACGTCCTTGATCAGGAAGAAGGTGGAGCCCCAGATGGCGGCCATGACGAGCAGCGAGGCCATCGCGAGGGCCTGCATCCGGGGACGGGGCACCCGCACAGCCTAGGCGCCGCGACGGCTGCGCTCAGACCAGGAACAGGGTGATGGTCGAGCCCTCGGGGGCCTTCGCGCCGAACCCGGGGTCGGCCTCGGCCACGTAGCCCAGACCGAGGTGGTTGGTCTCGACCGGGGCGGTCTCGACCTCGAAGCCGGCCTCCTGCAGGGTCTCGGTGGCGGCCTCCACACCCATCCGCTGCACGTTGGGGACGGTCACCATCCGCGGCTCCAGGGACACGGTGAGCCGCACCTGGTCGCCCCGGTGGCCGGTGCCACCCGCGGGCGTCTGCGCCATCACCGTGCCCTCGGGGACGGTGGTGGAGTGCTCCTCGGAGACCTCCACCCGGAAGCCGTCGTCCTCCAGCGCGGCGGCGGCCTGCCCGGCCGGCTCGCCGGTGCGGTCCTCGATCTCGAGGGGCTGGCGTCCCCGGGAGACCACCAGGTCGACCGTGGTGCCGCGCCGGACCTGCTGCCCGGCGTCGACGCCCGCCTCGACGACGGCTCCGGCCGGGACGGTCTCGCTCCAGGCCCGCTCGACCGTGCCGACGACCAGGGTGGCCTCGGCGAGCGCCCGCCGGGCGGCGTCCTCGTCGGTGCCGACGACCTCGGGCACCGCGTGGCGCTCGGGCCCGCGGGAGAGCACGGCCTCCACGGCGCTGCCCAGCAGCACCCGCTCACCGGGCGGGGGCACCACCGCCATGACCTGCCCCGCGGGGACGGTCTCGCTGTAGTCCTGGGCGAAGGTCACCGTCAGGTCGCCGCGCTCGGCGGCGCTGAGCACCTCGGCCCGCTCGAGCCCGGTGAGCGGCGGCACCGCGGTCCACCGGCCGGAGGCCGTCCACCAGGCGCCGACGGCGACCCCGACGGTGAGCAGCAGCACCAGCAGCAGCACCACCACGCCGCGCCGCCGTCGCGCCCGGGCGCGGGCGTCGAAGCGCTGCCGCAGCGGTGGGCGCTCGGGGTGGCGCCGCGCCGGGGTGCGGGCGGCGGGAGGCTGGCGGGGTGCCCGGTGCCGCTGCGCCGGCGTGCGGGGCTGGTGCGTGCGCGGTTGGGCCGGGCGGGGCTGGTGGGGCTGGGGCAGGGCCGGCACGACGGTGTCGGACTCGGTGAAGGTCGTGCGGGTGCGCGCCGGAGGGGTGGCCGGCGGCGGCTCCGGGGCGGGCACGGGTGCCGCGAGCCCGTGTGGGGGAGAGACGGGGGAGCTGGGCGGGGGCAGCGTCGGGGCCGCGGTCGCCTGGTCGGTGAACAGCAGCGGGTCGCCCATCCGGGCGGTCAGCTCGGGGTCGTCCATGACGCCGGTCAGCAGCGCCTCGCGGCTCTCCCGCAGCATCGCCTGCAGCACGCGGGCGTCCCGCGGGCGCTGCTCGGGGTCGCGGGCGCAGGCCACCCGCACCAGGGCGTCCAGGTAGGGCGGGATCGCGTCGCGGGAGATCCGCCACGAGGAGGAGGTGACCGAGGAGGGGGCCGGGACGTCCTTGTTGACGTGGGCGAAGACCACCTCGTACGGGGAGTCGCCGGTGTGCGGCTTGCGCCCGGTGAGCATCTCGAACAGCACGATGCCGAAGCTGTAGACGTCGGCGCGGGTGTCGGCGCTGCCGTGCACCACCAGCTCCGGCGGCACGTAGGAGACGGTGCCGATCAGCACCCCGGCGGTGGCGGTGCTGGTCTGGGCGCTGATGGCCTTGGCCAGCCCGAAGTCGGCGACCTTGACCTGGCCGCGGTCGGAGATCAGCACGTTCTCCGGCTTCACGTCCCGGTGCACCAGGTGGTGGGCGTGGGCGGCCGACAGCGCGGAGAGGACGGGGTCGAGCAGGTCGAGCGTGCGCAGCGGGGTCAGCGGCGCGTCCCGGGAGATGACCGAGCGCAGCGTGGTGCCCTCGACGAACTCCATCACGATGTAGGGACGCCCGGTGCCGCCGAGGTCCGAGCCGTGGCCCTGGTCGAAGACGGAGACCACGTTGGGGTGGGAGAGCCGGGCGGCGGCCCGGGCCTCGCGGTCGAACTTGCGGACGAAGTCGGTGTCCTCGCCCAGGCCCTCGTGCATCACCTTGACCGCGACGATCCGCTGCAGCCGGGTGTCGAGGGCGCGGTACACCGTGGCCATGCCGCCGCGGGCGGCCCGTTCGAGGATCTGGTAGCGACCGTCCAGGGCGTGACCCACGAGGGGGTCGCGCATGCTGGTCATGGTCACGTCAGCTCCGTACACGGTCGGGGAAGAAGGCCGTGTCAGCCCTGCGAGCGAGCATAGGTGCCACTACCACAGAACACCGACAGGACGCGCCGCCCCGGCGCGGCCGCCGGCGGGGAGCCGGTCGGTCAGTCGATGCGGCCCTCCATGGCCGAGGAGGCCTCGGCGTAGCGCCGCACCGGGATCCGGCCGGCGCCGGCGGCCAGCCGTCCCGCCTGCACGGCGTGCCGCATCGCGGTGGCCATCCGGACCGGGTCGTGGGCCCGCGTGACGGCCGAGGCCAGCAGCACCGCGTCGCAGCCGAGCTCCATGGCCAGGGCCGCCTCGGAGGCGGTGCCGATGCCGGCGTCCAGGACGACCGGGACCGTGGCGCGCTCGACGATCATCTCGATGTTGTGGGGGTTGCGGATGCCCAGGCCGGAGCCGATCGGGGCGCCCAGCGGCATCACCGCCGCGCACCCGGCGTCTTCCAGCCGGCGGGCCAGCACCGGATCGTCGTTGGTGTAGGGGAGCACCACGAAGCCGTCGGCCACCAGCCGCTCGGCGGCCTCCAGGGTCTCCACCGGGTCCGGCAGCAGGGTCACCTCGTCGGCGATGACCTCCAGCTTGACCCAGTCGGTGCCGAGCGCCTCACGGCCCAGCTGGGCGGTCAGCACCGCCTCGGCGGCGGTGAAGCAGCCGGCGGTGTTGGGCAGCACGGCGATGCCGAGGCGGTCCAGCACCTCGAGGACGGTGCCCCGCGCCCCGGGGTCGACCCGGCGCAGCGCCACGGTGGTGAGCTCGGTGCCCGAGGCCACCAGCGCCCGCTCGAGCACCTCCAGGCTGGGGGCGCCGCCGGTGCCCATCACCAGCCGGGAGCCGAGCTCACGGCCGGCGACCACCAGCGGGTCGTCGAGGCGCTCGGCCTGCAGCGTCGCCTCAGCCACCCTGCACCGCCGTGACGACCTCGACGCGGGCGCCGTCGGTGAGCCGCTCCTGGTCGTGGCGGCTGCGGGGGACCACCACCCCGTCGACCGCGACCGCGACCCCGCGGTGCGGGAGGTCCGCGATCAGCTCGGCGACGGAGGTGCCCTCCGGCAGCTCGCGGGGCTGGCCGTTCAGCTCGATCTGCACAGTCCTCCTCCAGGTCCGCCGTCCCGCGGTCTGCGGGCGCCCGGGCCGGCGTCCATCATCCTCCTCCGCCGCCGCCCCGGGCAAACACCGTGCCAGGCTCAGCCGGCGAAGCGGGCGAGGGTGAACGGCCGGGCCAGCGGGTCCAGCCCGTCCCCGGCGACCGACCGGGCCACCAGCTCGGCGACCAGCGGGGTCAGCAGCACGCCGTTGCGGTGCATGCCCACGGCCAGCTCCAGCCCCTCCAGCGGGCTGGGACCCAGGACCGGGGCGTTGTCGGGGGTGCCGGGCCGCCAGCCCACCCGGCACTCGGTCAGCTCGTACTCCGCGCTCACCGGCACCACCCGGCGGGCGTCGCGGAGCAGCTCGTAGACCCCGCCCGCGGTCACCCGCTCGTCGAAGCCGAGCTCCTCCACGGTCGCCCCCACCACGACCTCCCCGTCGGAGCGGGGGACGAGGTACACCTCGAAGCCCTGGCTGAACGCCCGGACGGTCGTCGAGAGCCGGGGCAGGTCGCCGGCCGCGAGCCGCAGGATCTGCCCCTTGACCGGTCGCACCGGCAGCTCGAAGGGCAGCTCGTGGCCGCCGGCCCAGGCGCCGCTGGCCAGCACCACGCGGTCGGCGGGCAGCAGCTCGCCGCCGTCGGTGCGGACCCCGGTGACCCGGTCGCCGTCGTGCTCGACGGCGGTGACGCTGCCGGCCACGGTGCGCACGCCGGCCCGCTCGGCGGCGGCCTGCAGGGCCAGCCACAGCCGCCGGTTGTCGCAGCTCCAGTCACGCTCCACCAGCAGCCCGGAGCGCACGGCGGGTCCGAGCAGCGGCTCGGTGGTGCGGAGCTCCCGGCTGGTGAGCGGGCGGCAGTCCTGGCCCTGGTCGGCCAGCCAGCGGGCGAGGTCGCGCAGCCGGGCGGCGTCGTCGGGCGTCGCGGCGACGGAGACGGTGGGGTGGCGGTGCAGCCCCGGGTCTCGGCCGCCGGCCTCGGCGAGCTCGGTGGCGAAGGCGTCCCAGCGCTCCAGCGAGGCCAGGTTGAGCGCCATCAGCGGCGTCTCGGTGAAGGTGGACTCGGTGACGGGGGCCAGCATCCCGGCGGCCACCTGGGAGGCGGCCCGGCTGCGGTCCCCGGCCACCACGGTGACCCGGTGCCCGCGCTGGGCCAGCCTCCAGGCGGTGGCGGTGCCGATGAGACCGCCGCCGACGATCAGGGTGTGGAGCACCCCGACATCCTAGGGAGACCGGCCCGGCGCGGGGCGCGGTGCGACCGGGTCAGAGGATCGGGCGCCCGCCGGTGACGGCCACCCGGGCACCGGAGATGTAGCTGCCCTCGTCGGAGGCGAGCAGCACGTAGACCGGGGCGAGCTCGGCCGGCTGGCCGGCACGGCCCAGCGGGGTGTCGCTGCCGAACTGCTCGACCTTCTCCGGCGGCATGGTGGCCGGGATCAGCGGGGTCCAGATCGGCCCGGGGGCCACGCTGTTGACGCGGATGCCACGCGGACCCAGCAGCTGGGCCAGGGACGCGCTGAAGTTGGCGATGGCCGCCTTCGTCATGGCGTACGGGGCCAGCGTCGGGCTCGGCATGTCGCTGTTCACCGAGGAGCTGTTGACGATGGCCGACCCCTCGCCCAGGTGCGGCAGCGCGGCCTTGACGATGTGGAACATGGCCGAGATGTTCGTGGCCACGGTGTGGTCCCACTCCTCGTCGCTGATCTCCTCCAGCGTCTCGTGGGTCATCTGGTAGGCCGCGTTGTTGACGACGATGTCGATCCCGCCGAGCTCCTCGACGGTCCGGCTGACCAGCGAGCGGCACAGCGCCGGGTCGGAGATGTCACCGCGGACCAGCACCGCCTTGCGGCCGGCGTCGCGGACGTACTGGGCGGTGGACTCGGCGTCGTCGTCCTCGCTGAGGTAGGAGATCACCACGTCGGCGCCCTCGCGGGCGAAGGCGATGGCCACCGCGCGGCCGATGCCGCTGTCCGCGCCGGTGATCAGGGCCCGACGGCCCTCCAACCGGCCGTGCCCGACGTAGCTCTCCTCGCCGCAGTCGGGCACGGGGTCCATCTGGACCTGGTGGCCGGGGTGCTCCTGCTGCTGGGCTGGCTGGTTCACGGGTTCTGCTCCTCGGTGTCGGGGTCGGTGCGCTCGACCGGTCAGTGGTTGCGCAGGTTGTCGATCAGCTCGGACTTCTTCTGCCGCGAGTAGCCGCTCAGGCCCAGCTCCTTGGCCCGGCTGCGCAGGTCGTCGACCGTCCACTCCTCGTAGGAGGGGGACGAGCCGCCCTTGCTGCCGACCTGCTTGCGACCCTGCCCGGCGCTCGCGTTGGCGATCCGGGCGGCCTTCTCCTTGGAGGCCCCGTCCTCGCGCAGGGCCTCGTACGTCTCCTCGTCCTTGATGCTGGAACGCGGCACGTCGCCTCCTTCGTCGGACTGCTCGGTCTTCCGGACGCTACCCAGCGGCCCCGGGCGGAAACCGGGGAGCGCACTAGGCTGGCGGGCATGACGGCTCTGACGGGCGTGGACACCCGGCTGCGGATGGCCAGGCTCTACCTGTGCACCGACACCCGTGCGGAGCAGGGCGACTTCGCCGACTTCGCCGCGGAGGTCTTCGCCGGCGGGGTGGACGTCCTGCAGGTCCGCGAGAAGGGGCTGGACCCCGAGCGCGAGCTGGAGGTGCTGCAGCAGGCCCGGCGGGCCGCCGCCCCGCACCAGGCGCTGGTCAGCGTGAACGACGACCCGGTGCTGGCCGGGCGCTTCGCCGCCGACGTGCTCCACCTGGGCCAGACCGACGCGCCGCCGGCCGAGGCCCGCCGCCACCTGCACCGCTGGGCCCGGATCGGGCGCTCCACCCACACCCCGGAGCAGATGCGCGCCGCCGACGCCGACCCCGAGGTGGACTACTTCTGCGTCGGCCCGGTGTGGGCCACCCCGACCAAGCCCGACTACGTCCCCGCCGGGCTCGACCTGGTGCGGGCGGCCGCCGTCCAGGCGCCGCCGCACGACCCGGCCAGCAAGCCGTGGTTCGCCATCGGCGGCATCGACCAGACCAACCTCGAGGACGTGCTGGTGGCCGGGGCCCGCCGGGTCGTGGTGGTGCGGGCCATCACCCGGGCCGACGACCCCCGGGCCGCCGCCCACGCCCTGAAGTCCCGGCTCAACCAGGCCTGGCGCGACGACCCCGCGATGACCGCGTCGGGGCTCGTGCTCAAGGGCAGCGCCCGCCCCCTCGGCGGCCACCGCGCCGGAGCCGGGCACGAGCGCCGTGGCGGCTGAGCGGGAGGACCGCCGTGGTGGCTGAGCGCCGCGGCCGCGCGGCGCTGCGGGCGCTGGTGGCGGTCGCCGTGGTCGTCGCGCTGGCGGCGCTGGGCCTGCTCGGCGGCACGCTGGGCGGACCGGACGACCCGGCCGCCGGGCCCCCGCCCGGCCCGACCGCCAGCGCGTCGTCGTCCGGCGGCGGGCCGGGCAGCGCCCCCCGCGACCAGGAGCAGGTCGGCACCGACGTGGACCCGCAGACGGGTCTGCCCTGGGTGCCGGTGGAGCAGCTGCCGCCCGAGGCGGGCGAGGTGCTCGCCCTCATCGACGCCGGCGGCCCCTTCCGCTACGAGGCGGACGGACGCACCTTCAACAACTTCGAGGGGCTGCTGCCCGAGCGCCCCCGCGGCTGGTACCGGGAGTACACGGTGCCCACGCCCGGCGAGGACGACCGCGGCGCCCGCCGCATCGTCACCGGCGACGACGACACCCTCTTCTTCTGGACCGAGGACCACTACGCGTCCTTCGCCAGGATCCAGCGGTGAGCGACCAGGACGCCCTCGCGGGTCTGCGCCGCGGCGACGCCGGGGGCGTGCTGCGGGTGCTCGGCGAGCCCGACGTCGTCGCCGGCGAGCTGGCGGCGGCCGGCTGGTCGGTGCTGACGGTGCGGGCCGCCACCGCGGCACAGCTCCACGCCGGGCTGGGCGCCGCGCTGGGACCCCGCCGCTACGGCGCCAACCTCGACGCGCTGTGGGACGTGCTGGCCGACCTCGACGCACCCACGGCGCTGCTGTGGACGGGCTGGGACGAGCTCGTGGTCGCCGAGCCCGAGGCGTGGCGGCGGCTGCTGGACGTGCTCGGCCGGCGCGCCGCCTCGACCCCGCCGTTCGCCGTGCTGCTGCTGCAGGCGGGCGGCGGCTAGGAGCTGCGGCGCAGCGCGGCGTGCGCCAGCTGCTCCAGCGCCACCCGGCCGTCCTCGGCCAGCGCTCCGCCGGACAGCGCGGCCAGCCCCTGCCGGCCGTGGTCCTCGATCAGGGTCTCCAGCCGGGTCAGCGCCCCGCTGGCCTCGATCAGGTCGCGGGCCTCGGCCACACCATCCGCGTCGAGGTCGGGACGGCCGACGAGCGCGTCGAGTCGGGCCAGCCCCGCACCGGCCAGCCCGGCGCGCGCCTCGGCCAGCAGCAGGGTCTGCTTGCCCTCCCTCAGGTCGTCCCCGGCGGGCTTGCCGGTGACGGCCTCGTCGCCGAAGACCCCCAGCACGTCGTCGCGGAACTGGAAGGCCCGGCCGACGTGGCTGCCGTACTGCTGCAGCGCCTCCCGGGTCGCCGCCGGCAGCGGACCGGACAGGGCCGCGCCCAGCTGCAGCGGACGGGTGACGGTGTAGCGGGCGGACTTGTGCTCCACGACCCGGTGGGCGCGGTCCACGGCGGCGCGGTCGCCGCCCTCGCGCAGCGGGCTGACCTGGGCCACCACGTCCAGGTACTGCCCGCAGGTGACCTCGGTGCGCATCAGCTGGGCCAGCTGCAGCGCCTCGTGGGGCCGTCCCAGCCGCAGCACGGCCCGCTCGAGCAGCTCCACCGACCACATCACCAGCAGGTCGCCCAGCAGCACCGCACCCGCCTGGCCCAGCGCCGTCCCGGTGCCCCGCCAGCCGGACCCGGCGTGCAGCGCCTCGAAGCGGCGGTGCGCCGCCGGCTGTCCGCGACGGGTGTCGGAGCCGTCGATGAGGTCGTCGTGCACCAGCGCGCTGACGTGCAGCAGGTCCAGGCTGGCCGCCGCCGCCAGCACGTCGGGGTCGCCGGGGTCCCCGCCCACCGCGGCGTGGCCCCACAGGCAGAAGGCCGGCCGCAGCCGCTTCCCGCCGGCGGTCAGGCTGCGGGCCATGGCCAGCACCGGGTCGAGCTCGGGGCCGATGCCCTCGAGCAGCGGGCGCTGGCCGTCCAGGAAGGTGGTGAGCACGGTCTGCACCGCGGCCCGGAAGCCGGCCGACAGCGGCTCGGCCGGGTCGGGGAGGAAGCCGGCGGCCACGGCACCGGACCGGGCGTCCGAGGGGTCGCCGGAGCAGGTGTCCGAGGGCTCAGGGGCGTTGACCACGGGGTGAGCGTACGCAGTCCGGTGAGGGTGCGCTGCCTAGGGTGATGTCGTGCCTGCCCGTCCTCCGCTGCCCTCCGCCACGTCCCGCATCTCCGACGTGCTGGCCACGGCGGACCGCCCGCTCGTCTCCTTCGAGCTGTTCCCGGCCCGCAACGACGACGAGCAGAAGATCCTGTGGCGGACGGTCCGCGACCTCGAGGCGCTCGGCCCGGACTTCGTGTCGGTCACCTACGGGGCCAGCGGCTCCACCCGCGACCGGACCGTCGGGGCGACCGCGGCCATCGCCCAGCACACCACGCTGCGCACCATGGCCCACCTCACCTGCGTCTCGCAGACCCGCGAGGAGCTGCGGCACACCATCGGCGCCTACGCCGACGTGGGCATCCGCAACGTGCTCGCCATCCGCGGCGACATGCCCGGCGGTCCGACGGTGCCCTTCGAGCAGCACCCGGGTGGGCTGGCCAACGCCACCGAGCTGGTGCGGCTGGTGCGCGAGCTGGGCGACTTCTGCGTCGGGGTGGCGGCGTTCCCCGACCTGCACCCGCAGGCCCGCGACGCCGACCTCGACGCCCGGATCCTGGTGCAGAAGGCCGAGGCCGGGGCCGACTTCGCCATCACCCAGCTGTTCTTCACCGCCGAGCGGTACCTGGACCTGGTGCGCCGGGTGCGCGACCTGGGCTGCGACCTGCCCATCATCCCCGGCATCATGCCGGTCACCCGGCTGGGTCAGATCCAGCGGTTCGCCGAGCTGTCGGGCGCCGACCTGCCCGACTGGGTGGTCTCCCGGCTCAACGAGGTGGGGGAGGACCCGCAGGCGGTGCGCCGGGCCGGCATCGACATCGCCACCGAGCTGTGCGAGCAGCTGCTGGCCGCGGGCGTGCCGGGGCTGCACTTCATCACCATGAACCGCTCGCTGGCCACCCGCGAGATCCACGGCCGCCTCGTCGGCAGCGGCGTGCTCCCCACCGCCCGGCCGGCCGCTCCGGCGCGACCGCGGAACGCGGTGCCCACCGCCTGACCGCGGCGCGGCGACCGGCTCAGCCGGACCGGTCGGGCCGCCACCGGCCGGCGTCGGCGCCCACGTCCAGGGTCACCAGCCGCTGGGTGGGCCGGGTCAGGGCGACGTAGAGCACCCGGGTGCCGCCGGAGTGCTCGGCCACGATGTCGTCGGGGGCGACCACCACGACGGCGTCGTACTCCAGCCCCTTGGCCTCCAGGGCGCTGACCACCACCACACGCGGGGCGAGCCCGTCGAGGGCGGGCTGCAGCAGGCCCTCGACGGCGTCGCGCCGCGACGGCGGGCAGATGATGCCGATGCTGCCCTCGACCTGCTCGCCCAGCCGCCGCACCAGGGTGGCCAGCTCCTCGGCCAGCCCCTCCGGCGCCACCCGGCGCAGCTCGGGCTCGATGCCGGTGGAGCGGACCGCGGTCGGCAGGTCGGCGGCGGGGTACTCGCGGGCCACCACGGCGGTGGCCAGCTCGAACACCTCGGCGGGGGAGCGGTAGTTGGTGCTCATCCGGTAGCGGCGCACCGGGGCACGGCCGACCAGGTCCGACAGCGCCCGGTCGTACTCCTCGGGGTCGGGCCAGGACGACTGCGCGGGGTCGCCGACGATCGTCCAGGACGCCTGGCTGCCGCGCCGGCGCAGCATGCGCCACTGCATCGGCGTGATGTCCTGGGCCTCGTCGACCAGCACGTGGGCGTAGCGCTGGTGCGGGTCGGCGTGCGGGTCGACCTCCTGCACCGGTCGCAGCCGGTCGGCGGTGGTGACCAGCTCCGCGACCTGGCTGCCGTCGGCCAGGAACAGCGTGGGGTCCTCCTCGACCTCGGTCGGGGTGGGGCCGATGATCGCCACCAGCTCGTCCAGCAGCGCGGCGTCGGCGACCGTCCACTGCGGACGCACCGGGTCCAGCCCGGCGTAGCTCGCGGCCAGCACCGCCTGCTCCTCGGCGTCCAGCACCCCCTCGGCGACCCGCGCCACCAGCGCGGGGTCCGCCAGCCGGCGCAGCACCGTGCGGGCGTCCAGCGGCGGCCACCAGGCGTGCAGGAACATCGTCCAGGACGCCTGGTCGGTCACCAGGTCGTCGAAGGCGGCGCGCTCCAGGTCGACCCGCCCGTCCAGCCGGGACCACAGCGCGTCCAGCAGCCCCTTCTCGGCGTGGCCGCGGGAGCTGTTGATCTTGTGGTGGCGCAGCACGTCGGCACGGATGCGGGCCAGCTGCGGCGCCCGCAGCGTCAGCACCTCGCCCTTGACCGTGACCCGCAGCTCCAGCGGGCCGGAGACCAGCGGCTCGTCCACCAGCCGGCGGAGCACCCGCAGCATCCGCAGCGAGCCCTTGACCACACCGGCGGGAGCCGGGTCGACCCGCTCGCCGGGGAGGTCCACCACGTCGGAGGCCACGGTGCCGATGGAGCGCAGCGTCACCGACTCCTCGCCGAGGGAGGGCAGCACCCGCTCGATGTAGCTCATGAACACCCGGCTGGGCCCCACCACGAGCACGCCGCCGCGCTCGAAGCGCTTGCGGTGGGAGTACAGCAGGAAGGCCGCCCGGTGCAGGGCGACGACGGTCTTCCCGGTGCCGGGACCGCCGCTGATGATGGTGACCCCCTGGTAGGGGGCGCGGATGGCCTCGTCCTGCTCGCCCTGGATGGTGGCCACGATGTCGCGCATCCGCGGACCGCGGGCGCGGGAGAGGGCCGCCATCAGCGCGCCCTCGCCGACGACGACCAGGTCCTCGTCGGCGTGCTCGCCGTCGAGCAGGTCGTCCTCGATGCCGATCACGGTGGTGCCCCGGCTGCGCAGCACCCGGCGGCGGACCACCCCCATCGGGTCGGCCGGCGTGGCCCGGTAGAACGGCTCGGCGGCGCGGGCCCGCCAGTCGATCACCAGCGGCTCGTAGTCCTCGTCGCGGACGCCGATGCGGCCGATGTAGCGGACCTCGTCGTCGGTGCGGTCGAGGCGGCCGAAGACCAGCCCCTCGTGCTCGGCGTCCAGCGTGGCCAGCCGGCGGGCGGCCTGGAAGGCGAACACGTCGCGCTCGTACAGGCCGGTGCCGTCCTCCTCGCGGACGAAGGAGGTGCGGTCGCTCTGGTAGAGGGTGCGGCCCTCCCGCGCCATCTGCTGCGCCGTGCGGGTCGCCTCGCCGAGCCGGGCGTACACCTGGTCGACGTGGGCCTGCTCGATCGCGATCTCCCGCTCGACGGTGCTGGCGGAGGAGGCGCTGGCGGAGGAGGCGCTGGGGTGGGACTCGTGTGAGGACAACGAACCTGCCTTCAGCCGGTTTTGCGGACGCACCACTCTACCCGCCGCGCCGCCCGCTCCGCTCGTCGTGGCAGCCGTAGGACGCCAGCGCACCCGACAGCAGCACCTGGCTCAGGTGGTTGCCGCCGCGGCTGTGCGGCCCGGCCGTCCACAGCCCCCCGACGCCGGTGGTGATCGGCGGCCGTGACCACACCGAGCGCCAGCCGCGCCAGGCCAGCCCGACCGAGGGGTCCGGACGCCCGCGGGTGTGGTCGTGCTCGGACTCCAGCACCACCCCCTCCGCGACCCGGCGCCGGTAGCGCACCACCGGGCCGGCGGGCTCGTGCTGGACCACCTCGCTGACACCGCCGGCGGCGGTGGGCGAGTCGTCGCGGTCGAGCAGCCGGTGCGTCAGCGCCGGCGCCAGCGCGGGGGCGGCGCGGTCGAGGCGGAACCGGTCGGCCAGCCGCAGCCCCCGGCGATTGAGGGCCAGGTGCTGCCAGGGGTCGACGGCGCTGATCACCGCGTCGGTGGCGACCCGTTCCGGGCTGCCGTCGGGACGGGTGGCGACCACCGCCCGCACCCGCGCGTCCACGCCGGGCGTGATCTCCAGGGCGGTCACCTGGTGACCGAGGTCGACCTGCACCCGGCGCAGCCGCAGCCGCGCGTCCAGCAGCGTCACCAGCCGCGACGAGGGCACCGGTGCGCCCTCGGCGTCCTGCAGCACCCACCGCCCGAAGGTCCGCAGCGTCGCCAGCTCCGCCGCCACCAGGGCCGGGGTGCGCTCGGGGTCGGAGCCGGTCCGGGAGGCGACCGAGCGGATGATCGCGGCCAGGTGGGGCTCGCCGACGTCCTCGGCCAGGTCGGCCACCGTGCGCCGCGGCTCCAGCAGCCGGGCGGTGCGGGGGTCGAGCCGGCGTGGTCCGGTCAGCTCCAGCTCCATCCCCAGCGGACGCATCGCCTGCCAGACGTCGAGCAGGTGGTCCACCAGGTCGCGCCAGCGGGCGGCCACCGCCGGGCCGTAGGCGCCGGTGAGCGCGGCGTGCTGGGCGGCCCGCTCCGCCGGCAGCACCAGCTCGGTCCCGTCGCTGAAGCGGTGCACGGCAGGCGGGCCGGGCACCATCGACAGCCCGGCGCGGGCCAGCTCGGCGTCCAGCGCCCGCCCGCTCTTCTTGAACAGGTCCCGCCAGGGCGCGGGGAAGGTCAGCACCCCCGGCACGGCGTCCAGCACCAGACCGGGCAGCTCGTCGCCGGCGACCGGGGCCCAGCGCCCACCCAGCCGGTCGCCGCCCTCCAGCAGCCGGACGCGGTGGCCCGCCTTGGCCAGCCGCGCCGCCGCGGCCATCCCGGCGAGGGAGCCGCCCACGACGACCACCGGGACCTGCTCCATAGGGGCGATCGTAGGGGGTGGGGCAGGATGGTCGCCGTGGACGTGACGAGGGCGGCGCGGACCTGGCTGAGCGGTCGCAGCGAGCTCCCCCGCAGCGTCCTGGTGCTGGCGGCGATCGCCTTCACGGTGGCCGTCGGGTTCGGGGTGATGGTGCCGGTGCTGCCGGTCTACGCCCAGTCCTTCGGGGTGGGCACCTTCGCCGCCTCCGCCGTCGTCTCCGCCTTCGCGCTGGTCCGGCTGGTGACCGCCCCGGTGGTCGGCCCGCTGATCGACCGGGTGGGGGAGCGGGCGGTGCTGGTCACCGGCGTGCTGGTGGTGGCCGCCTCCACCGCGGTGGCGGCGCTGGCGCCGGACTACTGGTGGTTCCTGGTGCTGCGCGGGGTGGGCGGTCTCGGCTCGGCCATGTTCACCGTGTCCTCGATGACCCTGCTGCTCAACACGGTGCCCCCCTCGCTGCGGGGACGGGCCGCCGGGCTCAACCAGGGCGGCTTCCTGCTCGGCGGCATGGCCGGTCCGGCCATCGGCGGGCTGCTGGCCCAGGTCTCGCTGACCGCCCCCTTCTGGTTCTACGCCGCCACGCTGGCGGTGGCCGGGCTGATCGGGCTCGCGGTGCTGCGCTCCTCGGGACGGGAGCGGGTGACGGGCGCGGACGACCAGGTGCGGCCGATGCGGGTGGTCCTCGCCGACGCCCGCTACCAGGCCGCGCTGGTCGCCGCCCTCGGCCAGGGATGGACCTCGTTCGGCGTGCGGACCGCGCTGGTGCCGCTGCTGGTGGTCGGCTCGCTCGGCCGCGACCCCAGCTGGACCGGCATCGCCTTCGCCGTCTCGGCGGTGGTGCAGACCCTCGCGCTGGCCCCGGTGGGCCGCTTCGTCGACACCGTCGGACGCCGCCCGGCGATGGTGGCCGGGGGCGTGGTCTGCGCGGCCGCCACCACGGGGGTGTCGTTCGCCCCCGACCTCACCGTGCTGGTGGTGGCGCTGGCCGGCTACGGCATCGGCGCGGCGATGCTGGGCACCGCCCCGGCCGCGGCGGTGGGGGACGCCGCCGGTGGCCGCAGCGGCACTCCGGTGGCGGTGTTCTCGATGGTCAGCGACCTCGGCGCGATCGTCGGGCCGCTGCTGGCGGGGTGGATCGCCGGGCAGGGCTCCTACCCGCTGGCCTTCGGGGTCGGTTCGGTGATCTTCCTGCTCGGCTCGGTGCTCGCGCTGCGGATGCCGCCCGGCGTGGCCGAGCCGGCACCCGCGTCCGCCGCGGCGGCCCCGGAGGCCCCGCCGCCGGACGAAATCCGCTCGCCCGGCAGCCGCTGAGCGGCCAGGGTGGCACGAGGAAGGAGCGACGTGACCCACCCAGACGCCTCTCACCCCGACGCCTCTCACCCAGACGCCTCGCACCCCGACGACTCCCGGCCCGACGACTCCCGGCCGGGCGCCGCCGCGACCCTGGCCGACGCGCTCGAGGTGCTGAGCGCCCTGCAGGACCCCGTGCGGCTGCGGCTGCTGGTGGCCGTGCTGGGCGGGGGACCCGAGCGACGTCGCTCCTGCACCCTGGCCGAGGCCGCCGCCGCGACCGGGCTGGCACCGCGGGAGGTGCTCGAGACGGCCGGGCGGATGGGGGCCAGCGGTGTGCTGCGCCTCGACGGCAGCACGCTGACCGCCGACCTGACCGCCGTGCAGCGGGCGGCGCAGGCGGTGGAGGACGCCGTGCCGGTCACGGCCCTGCTGGACGGGCACCCGCAGCTGGCGCGGCGGTTCCGCCGCGGCCGGCTGGTGCGGGTCCCCGAGCGCTGGGCCGAGCAGGCCGAGCTGGCGGGGGTGCTGGTCGGGCTGCTGCCCGCCGGCACCGAGCTCGCCGAGGTCGAGGTCAACCGGGTGCTCGGCGAGGTCGGGGAGCCGGCCACCCTGCGGCGGCTGCTGGTCGACCACGGGGCGCTCGAGCGCGACCCCGCCGCCCTGGTCTACCGGCGCCGGGAGGGCTGACCCGGCCGCCGGTCAGGACCGGGTCAGGTACATCCGGGCGTCCCAGCCCGCGAGCGTCAGGTCGGCGGCGTCGAGCACGGCGGGGGTGCCGGTCAGGTTGCCGAGCAGCAGCTGCGCCCCGGACCAGGAGGGGTCGAGCGGCACCTCGCGCGGCTCGCGCCCGAGGTTGGCCACCACCAGCAGCCGGGAGCGGCCGTCGTCGCGGGTGTAGCACCACAGCTGCGGGTCGTGGGGCAGCAGCAGCGTCGTCCGGCCCTCGACCAGCACCGCCACCTCGTGCCGCAGCCGGATCAGCGTCCGGTAGTGGGCCAGCACCGAGTGCGGGTCGTCGCGCTGCGCGGCCACGTTGAGCCAGCTGGCGTTGGGGTTGACCGCGAGCCACGGGCGGCCGGTGGTGAAGCCGGCGTGCGCCGTGGCGTCCCACTGCACCGGGGTGCGGGCGTTGTCGCGACCGACCCGGGCCAGCCCCGTCAGCGCCTCCCGCTCGTCCAGCCCCTGCTGCACCACGGTGGCGTAGTAGTTGACCGCCTCGACGTCGCGGTGCTGGTCGGCCGAGGTGAAGGGGAAGTTCGTCATCCCGATCTCCTCGCCCTGGTAGACGTAGGGGGTGCCGCGGAGCCCGTGCAGCACGGTGGCCAGCGCCTTGGCCGAGGCCGCCCACCACCGCGGGTCGTCGTCGCCGAAGCGCGACACCGCCCGCGGCTGGTCGTGGTTGTTCCAGTAGAGGCTGTTCCAGCCCCGCTCGGCCAGCGCGTCCTGCCAGCGGTGCAGCGAGTGCTTGAGGTCCACCAGCTCCAGCCCGCGCCAGGCGAACTTGTCCAGCGGGTCGGTGTCGAGGGAGACGTGCTCGAACTGGAAGACCATGTCGACCTCGTCGCGCTCGGGGTCGGTGTAGAGCCGGGCCTGCTCCGGCGTCACCCCCGGCATCTCGCCGACGGTGAGGTAGGCCCCGGACCGGCCGGCGAAGACCTCACGGGTCATCTCGGCCAGGAACTCGTGGATGCGCGGGCCGTCGGCGAAGAGCTCGAAGGCGTTGGCGTAGGGCCGGCCCGGGACGGCGGGTGCGTCGGGGAGGCCCGCGGTCTTGGAGATGAAGTTGATGACGTCCATCCGGAAGCCGTCCACGCCCCGGTCCAGCCACCAGCGCATCATGGCGTGGACCGCGGCGCGCACCTCGGGGTTCTCCCAGTTGAGGTCGGGCTGCTTGCGGTCGAACAGGTGCAGGTAGTACTGGCCGGTCTGCTCGTCCCACTGCCAGGCCGAGCCGGAGAAGAAGGAGCCCCAGTTGTTGGGCTCCGAACCCGGCTCGCCCGGGGTGGTGCCCGGACGCGCGTCGCGCCAGACGTACCAGTCGCGCCGGGGTGAGTGCCGCGAGGAGCGCGAGTCGACGAACCAGGGGTGCTCGTCGGAGGTGTGGTTGACCACCAGGTCCATCAGCAGCCGGATGCCCCGCGCGTGCAGCCCCGCGACCAGCTCGTCGAGCTGCTCCAGGGTGCCGAACAGCGGGTCGATGTCGGTGTAGTCGCTGATGTCGTAGCCGTTGTCGGCCTGCGGGGACCGGTAGACCGGGGAGAGCCAGACGACGTCCACGCCCAGGTGCTCCAGGTGGTCCAGCCGCTGCAGGACGCCGCCCAGGTCGCCCACCCCGTCGCCGTCGGAGTCGGCGAAGCTGCGGGGGTAGATCTGGTAGACTACGGCCGACCTCCACCAGCTGCGGTCCCGGGCGTCGTCGCTCATGACGCGATCCTGTCAGAGGGTCCCGACAGGTCCTGCGGCGGTGGTCGGAGCACCTCGACCGAGTCCGCGACGGCCGCCATCTCCTCGCCCTGCCGGTCTTGACGCGGGCGCGGCAGCACGACCTATAGTGGTCGAACAGGAGTTCGATTCAGTGCTTGGGGAAGACCTGGATCCCTCTCCCGAGCTCATGCGCCCTCCTGCGCGCATGACCGCCGGCCCCGCCGGGTGGACCTCGACCCCCACCCGTCCGGGGCCGGTTCCCCTTCCGGCGCGGTCGCCGGCACCTGAGCGCGGCCCGGGCGGCGGTCGTGGGTTGCGGCGGGTCGTGGGTTGCGGTGCGGGTCGTGGAGCGGGCAGGTCGTGGAGGAGGCGTGGTGCGCAGGGTCGACGAGGTGGTCGAGGTCAGCCGAGGGCTGGTCGGCCACGAGGAGGGGCCGGCGGAGTTCCGGTGGCGGGGCCGCCGCTGGCGGGTCCGGCAGCTGCAGACCAGCTGGGTCGAGACCGTCGACTGGTGGAACTCCGTTGACGTCCGCGCCGCCCGCGGTGAGCAGCTGGACGAGCTGTCCGGGGCCGCGGCGGGGGACCTGCTGGCCGAGGAGGAGCTGTGGCGGGTCGAGGCGGAGGCGGAGCGCTCGGGCCGGGTGGGGGTCTACGAGCTGGCCCACCGCTGGTCCGACGGCAGCTGGCGGATCCGGGGCGTGCTCGACTGAGGGGTGCTCGGCCGAGGGGGTCGAGCGAGGTGCACGCCGGGCCCGGCGTGGCACGATGGGCCGAGGCCGACCGGAGCCCGCTCCGGGCCGGGCCCGGGATCAAAGGCGACCGGAGCGCCCCTGCCATTGCGTTGCAAGTGGCCAGCGCAACGTCCACGTGTATATCGGAGTCGATGCCTCAGGAAATCGGGTATATGCAGGGATAACCAATGATATTGCACGACGTACCTATGAGCATCGGTCGCGCAACTTCACGGTAGTGGAAGTATCGAAGGGTGCAGGTCCTGTCACCCGCGGTCAAGCACGTGCTATCGAACAAGCTCTCATTGTTCGGAATCAAGGCCAGAAACCTACGGAATGAGATCTCCCCCAAGCGTGCATACTATAGCCAGGCGGTAGCATGAGGTGAATCATGGTTGATCGCCAACGCTTCCGAAAGTTCAATAAGGCTGCGTTCGGGCGACACCCGCAGCAAATTGGACCGCCTGCCCCCAGGTCATGAACGTGGAAACGCTACCCGCCCGCACGGCCACTACGGGTAACATGAAAGGTATGCATCAAACGTGACAAACATGATACCGGGTAGACCAACCCGTCGAGACCCGAAATCAGGGGATTTGTTTGCGATAACCATGAATGGGTTAGGGTTGCTTACAGGTCGAGTCGTGGGCGTCCACTTGGAGGGTTGCCACGCGCCTATGCCTGACTGTCATCTGGTTTATATCTATGACAGCGTCACCGATGAGCCTATCTGTGATCCCGAAGATGAACGATTGATGCCGTCGCGTCTCGCAATCGGGCCAGCATTCGTCAATCGACTACTGTGGTCGAAAGGTTTCTTCAGAACCGTGACAGAGGCCGAGTTGAAGCGGCACTACCTGCTGCGGACGCCCGTGTTCCGCCTGATGCAAGAGCTGGTGGACGACTGTGGGAACGCGTATGACGGCCCGGTAGACGGCCCCGTCGGCACATGGGGACTGATGAGCTACTCGTATCTTGATGATCGGCTCAGCGAGCGTTTCAACCTCCCCCTGGCGCCCTCGTAGATCACTTGCATCGGGATCAGCCGACTCCAGCAAGAGATTACTGTGGCTCGCAGCGTCTACGCCGGCCGCAACCGCGCAGTTCTGACGCGGTGAGCCGGACCGATGCAGGTTCGAGTCGGGGGGAGCGCTGGCCGTCAGCCATGCGATCAGACGCCCGATCCGCTGGCCGCCATCACCCGAACTTCCTCCATCGCGAGGTGGCCCACCGTCACGGCGACGACGCTGCTGCTGGATGTCCGCCCCGCTACCGCGAGGAACTCGCCGAGCTCGCCGACCGCGATCAAGCTCAGCAAGCTGACCAACACTGCGCACCGCCGCCCTAGATGTGTCGCTCGCACCCGGATGCCCGCCAAGACCGACCCCCACGACGCGTCGGAACGTGGCGTTGTGGCTGCGCAAGTGGGCTTGGGTCAGGTGCAGCTCGCCGCCAGACCAGCCCTCATGAGGTCTCTTCCGGTTGGTCGGGCATCCTAGGGCGGGCGAGTCGGTGTACACGAGCCGCTCGCCGGTCTGGTCAAACATGCTGGTAGGCGTCCAAGGTGCCGGTGCCTACGTCGTCGATGCCGATGATCTCCAGGCATTCGGTCAAGCGACCGTGATTGTCTCACAGGTTGCGTGATTTGGCGGTGACGGGAAAAGGCACCAGCTGAGATCGCAACCCCAACCCAGGGAGGCAGTGGTGCTGCGTGGAGACGGCGCCGTCAGCAGGACTTCTCGGACTGCTGCGGTGCAGGGCGCCGGTTCCTCGCAGTCCCTTCGAGCCCGCGGCGATGCCTTCGCGCGGGCAATCCGAGCAAGGACGGCGCCGCTGTCGACGCCAGCACGAACGCCTGCGGATGCCGACGGGCCCTGCTCCGCCGTGGCGTTCATGCTGCGCTCGTTCCCGGCCTTCCTGCCCATCATCAGCTGACCTTGAGGAGGTATCTACTGACCAACCGCCAGAGGAAACGTTTGGGAAGTGTCACAGAATGGCACCACCGCTTCACCTAGCACAGGATCGAGCAGAGGAGCAGACGGTGGCGGACGGTCCCGAGGTCCTGGCGGCCCTCATCACCCCCTTTGCGGGCGACCGGGTCGGCACGACCGCCCTGCGTGCCCTGCTGGAGCGGCTCGAGCCCCACCTGGACGGCGTCTTCCTGCCCGGCACCATGGGGGAGTTCCTCGCGCTGGGGGCGTCGGAGGCCGACGAGCTGTGGCGGATCGCCGCCGAGGTCCTCGGGCCGGGACGGGTGGTGGCCCACGTCGGCGCGGCGGCCGTGGGGGCGGCCGCCGAGCTCGTCGCCGTGGCGGCCGGGCACGGCGTGACCCGCTTCGCCGCCATCACCCCCTTCTACCTGCGGGTCGGCCGCGACGACGTGCTGCGCCACTACGCCCGGCTGGTGGAGCGGGTCCCCGAGGGGACCGAGCTCTACGGCTACGTCTTCCCCGACGTCACCGGCAACGACCTGCTGCCCGCCGACCTGCCCGCCCTGGCCGCGACCGGCGTGGTCGGGGTCAAGGTCTCGGGGCGGGCCGCGGAGCGGGTGGAGGAGTACCTGGCCGCCGCCCCGGAGGGGTTCGCCCTCTGGTCCGGCAAGGACTCCGACCTGCCCCGGGTGCTCCGCGCCGGCGGCCGGGGCACCGTCTCGGGGACCTGCGTCGTGCACCCCCGGCTGTGGGCCGACCTCCGCGACGGCTGGGCGGCGGGCGACGAGACGCGCTGGACCGCGGCCCAGCGCGACATCGAGCGCCTGGTCCCGGTGGTCGGGGCCTCGATCGCGCGGGTGCGTCACGCCCTGGAGCTGGTGGGCACGCCCGTCGGTCCCGCCCGGATGCCGCAGCCCTCCCTCGACGACGCCGACCGCGCCCAGGTCCGCGACCTGCTGGCCGACCTCGGCCTGCTGGCCGGCGCCGGCCGCTGAGCCGGCTGTCCGAACCCCGAAGGCGGCTCGCCGCCGGCTTGACGTGCGCCGGGGCCCGGCGCCTACAGTGACTCGAATCCGAACACGCGTTCGAATGCGTCCGGGGACGAGCTGGGGGAGGGCCGATGAGCGAACCGTTCGTGCACCTGCGCGTGGCGTCGGGGTACTCCCTGCGCCACGGCGCCTCCCACCCCGAGGCGCTGGTCCGGGCGGCCGCCGAGGCCGAGATGGACACCCTGGCCCTGACCGACCGGGACGGGCTGTACGGCGCGGTCCGCTTCGCCCGCGAGTGCCTGCGCACCGGGGTGGCCCCCGTGCTCGGGGTCGACCTCGCCCTCACCCCCGAGCTCGCGCCCCCGGCGGCCGCGACCTCCCGTCCGGGGCCGCGCACCCCGGTCCGCGGAGGCGCGGTCCGCGACGTCCGGCTGCCCCGGGTGGTGGTGCTGGCCTCCTCCCCGGCCGGCTGGGGGCGGCTGTGCCGGCTGGTCTCGGCCACCCACCTGGGCGGGGAGCGCGGGCGGCCGGTCTGCACCGCCGAGCTGGTGGCCGAGCACGCCGCCGACGGCCACCTGGTGGTCCTGCTCGGCGCCGACTCCGAGCTCGGTCTGGCGGTGGCCGAGGACCGCGCCGACCGGGCCGAGGAGTCGCTGCGGCGCTGGCGGCTGCGGCTGCCCCCGGGGCAGCTGGTGGTGGCCGCCACCTCCCACCGGGGTCCCGGACGGGGCGTCGCCTCGCTCACCCAGGCGGGGCGGATGGTCGCCCTGGCCGACCGGCACCGGGTCCCGGCGGTGCTCACCAACGCGGTCCGGATGGTCGATCGCCGGCAGGCCCCCACCCTGGACGTCCTCGACGCCGCCCGCCGGCTGGTC
>NZ_WPCU01000010.1:302414-314301 GCF_009742705.1 Auraticoccus cholistanensis | reverse complement strand
TGCTCGAGGTGGCCGAGGAGGTCGCGGCCCGGGCCGGCCGCGGTCCCGACGGCGGCCGCCGGCTGGTGGCCCAGACCCGCCAGCTCGCCATCCGCTGCCGGCTGGACCCGCGCGACGACCTCGGGCTGGGCTCGGTCCACCTGCCCGAGCTCGACGTGCTCGCCACCGCGGCGGGCACGAGCGCCTCGCGGGCGCTGCGGGAGCGCTGCGAGGCCGGTGTGGCCCGACGCTACGGCACCGCCGACGAGCGGGTGCGTCGCAGGCTGGAGGAGGAGCTGGCCACCATCGACCAGATGGGCTACGCCTCCTACTTCCTGACCGTGGCCGACGTGGTCGACATGGTCCGCGAGATGGGGGTGCGGTGCGCGGCCCGGGGGTCGGGCGCCGGGAGCCTGGTCAACTACCTGCTCGGGGTCTCCGGGGTCGACCCGCTGCGCTACGGGCTGGTGATGGAGCGCTTCCTGTCCCCGCTGCGCCAGGCCCTGCCCGACATCGACCTCGACGTCGAGTCCGCCCGCCGGCTCGACATCTACCGCCGGATCCTGGCCACCTTCGGCTCGGAGCGGGTGGCCTGCGTGGCCATGATGGACACCTACCGGGTGCGGCACGCCGTCCGCGACGTGGGGGCCGCGCTGAGCCTGCCGCCGGCGGAGGTGGACGCCATCGCCAAGGCCTTCCCCCACATCCGCGCCCGCGACGCCCGGGCCGCGCTGCGCGACCTGCCCGAGCTGCGCTCGGCCGGGCTGGGGGAGCGCCGGCTGCAGGTGCTGTTCTCCCTCGTGGAGTCCCTCGACGGGCTGCCCCGCCACGTCGCCCTGCACCCCTGCGGGGTCCTGCTCAGCGACGCCACCCTGCTCGACCGGACCCCGGTGGAGGCGAGCGCGGAGGGCTTCCCGATGAGCCAGTTCGACAAGGACGACGTCGAGGACATGGGCTTCCTCAAGCTCGACGTGCTGGGGATCCGGATGCAGTCGGCGATGGCCCACGCGGTCAGCGAGGTCGCCCGGACCGAGGACGTCGAGGTCGACGTCGACGCCCTGGAGCCCTTCGACGACCGCGCCACCTACGAGCTGATCTCGCGCGCGGCGACGCTGGGCTGCTTCCAGATCGAGTCCCCCGGGCAGCGCGAGCTGGTGGCCAAGTTCGGCCCGAGCACCTTCAACGACATCATCATCGACATCTCGCTGTTCCGGCCCGGGCCGGTGAAGAGCGACATGGTGACCCCCTTCCTGGAGGCCCGCCAGGGCTGGCGCGAGCCGACCTACCTGCACCCCGACCTCGAGCCGCACCTGGCCGAGACGTGCGGCGTGGTGGTCTTCCACGAGCAGGTGATCCAGGTCATCTCCACCATGACCGGCTGCTCGCTGGCCGAGGGCGACGAGAAGCGCCGGGCCCTGGGGGACCGGGAGAGCCAGCCGGAGACGCGGGCCTGGTTCGAGCGCAGCGCCCGGGCCAGGGGCTACCCGGAGCCGGTGATCGCCCGCACCTGGGAGGTGCTGGCCGCCTTCGCCTCGTTCGGCTTCTGCAAGGCCCACGCCGCGGCGTTCGCGCTGCCCACCTACCAGTCGGCGTGGCTGAAGACGCACTGGCCGGCCCACTTCCTGGCCGGGGTGCTGACCCACGACCCGGGGATGTACCCCAAGCGGCTGATCCTGGAGGAGGCCCGCCGGCTCGGGGTGGCGGTGCTCGGGCTGGACGTCAACGCCAGCCGCGACGTCTACCGGGTCGAGCGGATGAGCCGGCTGGACGAGCCGCCGCCGTCGGTGCTGGGCCAGCCGTCCCGGCTGGCGCCCGGCGACGGGCTGCCCGACGGCCGGGCCTGGGGGATCCGGATCTCGCTGGCCGACGTGTCCGGGATCTCCGAGGCCGAGGTGGCCTCGATCATCGCCGGACAGCCCTACTCCTCGGTCTCCGACTTCTGGTTCCGGGCCCGGGTCAGCCAGCCGGTGGCCGAGCGGCTGGTGCTGGCCGGCGGGTTCGACTCGCTGTACGGCATCGGCTCCGGGGTCCCGGTCCGCCGCCGGCAGCGGGTCACCCGGCGCGACCTGCTGCTGGCCGTGGCCGACCTGCAGCGTGACACCGCCGCGGACGCCCGCGCCCGCAGCCGGGCCCGCGGGCTGCGGCCGACGACGCGGCCCGACCCGGTGGCCGAGGAGCAGGCGGTGCAGCTGCCGCTGGACTTCACCGACCCCGACGAGCCCGAGCCGACCGCCCCGGCCGCGCTGGTCCCCTCCGGGCTGCCGGAGATGTCGGACGGCGAGCGGGTGCGGGCCGAGCTGAGCGTGCTCGGGCTGGACGTCTCCCGGCACGTGATCGAGTTCTACCGCCCGATGCTGCGCGCGCTGGGGGTGTGCGAGTCCGCCGACCTGCTGGGCGCCCGGAACCGGAGCGAGCTGCTGGTGGCCGGGGTGAAGGTGGCCACCCAGACCCCGCCGGTCCGCTCCGGGCGGCGGGTGGTCTTCCTCACCCTGGACGACGCCACCGGCCCCTCCGACGTGACCTTCTTCGAGGACGCCCAGGGACCCTACGCCGGCACCGTGTTCTCCTCCTGGCTGCTGGTGGTGCGCGGCGTGCTGCGCCGCACCGGGCCCCGCGGGGTCTCGTTGCGGGCCACCGGCTGCTGGGACCTGCAGCAGCTGCACCAGGTCTGGCAGGAGGCCCTGCTCGCCGACCCCGACCCGCAGCGGGCCGCCGACGCCGTCCGGGCGGTGGTCGCGGAGTCCCCCGACCTGACCCGCACCGCCTGGCAGCAGCCGGCGGGACCGGCCGAGGACGACCCCGGCCGCCCGGACGGTCCCGACCCGGACGGCCCGGGCCGCACCCGGGCCGGCGGGATGGGGCAGCGGCGGGTGCTGGTGCACGCGAGCGGCTTCCGCCAGTCGCCCTACGCCGACATCAAGCCGGCGGGCGAGGAGGCGAGCACGCAGCTGCGCAAGCTGTGGCACACCAGCCCCGGGAGCTCGGGCCGATGAGGTGGGCGTGCGGCGGGCTAGGGTGGTGCCCACTCGGTCCCGAGCCGACCACGTCGAGGAGGTCAGATGCCGGACACCCGGCGCAGTCGGTCCGTGGCGCAGACCTTCGTCACCGACCTGCTGGACGGTCAGCTGGAGCAGTGGCTGACCGAGGACGGTCGTGCCGGTGCGAGCGTGGTGGACATCGGCGGCGGCACCGGTGGGCTGGCGGTCCCGCTGGCCGCCCGGGGGCACATGATCACCGTGGTCGACCCCAGCCCGGACGCCCTGGCCGCCCTGCAGCGACGGGCGGCCGAGGCCGACCTGACCGACTACATCACCGGGATCCAGGGCGACACCTCCGACCTGGTCGACCTCTTCGGCCCCGGCTCGGTGGACGTGGTGCTGTGCCACCGGGTGCTGGAGTACCTCCCCGACCCCGGGCAGGCGCTGACCGACATCGCCGCGGTGCTCTCCTCCCAGGGCGCGCTCAGCCTGCTCGTTGCGCAGCGCCACCCGGTGGTCCTCAGCCAGGCGGTGTCCGGTGACTTCGCCCTGGCCCGCCGGACCTGGGCCGACGAGCGCCTGCTGGACCGGGCCCGGGTCGTCGACCTGCTCACCGGTGCCGGCTGGGTGGTGCAGGCGGTGCACGGGATCGGGGCGGTCTCCGAGCACGTGCCCGAGCGCCACCTGGAGGGCCCGGACCGCTTCACCGAGCTGCTCGCCCTCGAGCACGAGATCAGCCAGGACCCGACCTTCGCCTCGCTGGCGCCCTGGGTGCACGTCTTCGCCACCCGCGGCTGACCCGTCCCGCCGGCAGGCGGACGTCCTCGCCCGTCGGGCACGACCCGCTCCGCCCGCCGGAGGTGCGCGGTGAGGACCGTGCTGCACGTCGACATGGACGCCTTCTACGCCTCGGTCGAGCTGCGTCGCCGTCCGGACCTGGTGGGGCGGCCGGTGGTCGTCGGCGGCTCCACCCGGGGGGTGGTGCTCTCGGCCACCTACGAGGCCCGCGAGCACGGGGTGCGCTCCGGCATGCCGATGACCCAGGCCCGGCGGCTGTGCCCGACCGCCGAGGTGCTCCCGCCGGACATGGACACCTACGCCGCGGTCTCGAAGTCGGTGATGGCGGTGTTCGACCAGTTCACCCCGGTGGTCGAGGCCGCCTCGATCGACGAGGCCTTCCTCGACGTCACCGGGTCGCTGCGGCTGTTCGGCAGCGCGGTCCAGATCGGGGAGACGCTGCGGGCGGTGGTGGCCGACGAGCAGCAGATCACCTGCTCGGTGGGGATCGGGCCCAACAAGTTCGTGGCCAAGCTGGCCTCGCGGGCGGCCAAGCCCGACGGCCTGCTGGAGGTGCCGGCCGACGCGGTGGTGGAGTTCCTGCACCCGCTGCCGGTCGAGCGGCTGTGGGGGGTGGGGGAGGCCACCGCGGAGAAGCTGCACCGGCTCGGCCTGACCACCGTCGGCGACCTGGCGCACACCCCCGAGCCGACCCTGCAGCGCGCCTTCGGCCCGCACGCCGGGGCCCACCTGGCCCGGCTGGCCTGGGGCCGCGACGAACGGGTGGTGGTGGGCCGGGCCCCCGAGCGCAGCGTCGGCAGCGAGCAGACCTTCGCCCGCGACATCGACGACCCGGTGCTGGTCCGCCGCGAGCTGCTGCGGATGGCCGACCGCACCGCGGGCCGGCTGCGCCGGGCCCGGCTGCTGGGTCGCACCGTCACGGTGTCGATCCGCTTCGCCGACTTCACCTCGCTGACCCGCTCGGCCACCGTCCCCAGCCCGACCGACGTGACCGAGGAGATCTACGCCCAGGCGGTGGCGATCTACACCCGGCTGGGGCTGCAGCGGGCCCGGATCCGGCGGGTCGGCGTCCGGGTGGAGAACGTGGTGGAGCGCTCCGAGGCCTACCGGCAGCCCGAGCTGACCGAGCCCGAGCACGGCTGGCGGGAGGCCGAGCAGGCCATCGACGCCGCCACCCTGAGGTTCGGCCCGCACGCGGTGCAGCGGGCGGTGCTGACCCGTCGCGGGCGCTCCCGGGAGGTCGCCACCGAGCGCTCCGACGACCGCGAGACCACCGCCGGGTAGCCGTCGCGGGCGGCGGCTAGCACACCCCGGTCCACGCCGGGCGCAATGACACCCGCCCCCCAGTTTTCTTGCGGCCCACGGACGCCTAGACTGGCCTCCCGACCCGCCGCAGGGTCGCTGGGGACACTCCCCGAACAGGTCCGGAGGTGACGGATGGCCCTCTCCGAGGAAGAGCGACGGCTCCTCGCGCAGATGGAGGCCGCGCTCGCGGCGGAAGACCCCAAGCTGGCCAACGCGTTGCGGGGCACCCGCAGCACGGGGGTGCACCGACGTCGCGCCGCGCTGGCCGGGGTCGGGTTCTTCGCCGGCATCGCGCTGCTGCTCGCCGGGCTGCAGACCCACTGGACGGTCAGCGTCCTCGGCTTCGTGCTGATGTTCGTCTCGGTGGCCGTGGCGGTCACCGCCTGGCGACCCACCGGCCCGGGGGCCACCCCCAGCACCCAGCGTCGCGACCCCACCCGGACCCCGGGCGGCCCGGGGGGCGGCCAGGGCGGCGCCGGCTTCATGGACAAGATGGAGGAGCGCTGGCGGCGACGTCAGGACGAGGGCTTCTGAGCCCCGGCTGACACCGGCCCGGCGCGACGGACGCACCGGCGCCCAGCCCACCCAGATCGGCACGACGCCCCCGGGACCACCAGGTCCCGGGGGCGTCGTCGTGTCCAGCTGCCCGGCTCCCGGGCGAGGTGGAGAACCGGTGCGATGCCAGCGGGCGCCGGCCCGTGCACCGCCTCAGCGGTGCCGGCCGGGCAGCCGCTCCCACACCCGGAACCGTTCCCACACCCGGAACCGCTCGGGCAGCCGGGGCGCCGGACCGGTGAACAGCGACCTGGGCCAGACCAGCGCCAGCAGCTTGCTGTCCCAGGTCAGGTGCCGGGTCATCCCGTCCAGCACCTCCCGGGCCAGCCCGGTGACGTTGGCGTGGCTGTCCAGGCTGCGGGCGTAGCGCGAGCGCTCCACCAGCTGCGCGACGGCCGTCAGCGCGCGGGCGGGACCGGGCTCGAGGCCGCTGGCCACCGTCTGCCCGATGGTCCGCGGCGAGCCCTCCGGCCACGGCCGGCCGAGGTCGACCGAGGTGTCGCGCAGCTCGGCCCAGGCGCGTTCCACCCGGTCGTGCATCTCCCCGCTCAGGTCGAGCCGCACCCGGCGCCGGCGCAGCCGCACCAGCGCGGGCACCGCCATCAGCGCCAGCACGCCGGCGAAGATGCCCACCCCGGCTCCCAGCCGGCCCCAGGGGATCGTGCTGCCCTCGGCCGCCGGGGCGCTGGAGGACTCGCTCGGGGTGGGGGAGGGGGTGTCCACGGTCGGCACCGACTCCGAGGGCACGGGCTCCGAGCTCGGGTCGGCCCCCTCGTCGGTGGAGGTGCCGCCAGGGTCGGTGCCCTCGATCGTCCACGGCGGGGCGTTGCCGGTGACCAGCGACGGGGTCGGCTCGAAGCGGACCCACCCCTCGCCCTCGAAGTAGAGCTCGGGCCAGGCGTGCATGTCGCGCACGCCGACCTCCCAGCCGGCGCCGGTGCGGCTGCCGGGCAGGAAGCCCACCGCGACCCGGCTGGGGATGCCCACCACCCGGGCCATCACCGCCATCGCGCCGGCGAACTGCTCGCAGTAGCCGCGACGGTCGCGGACCAGGAAGTCGGCCAGCTGCTCGTAGGTCGTGCCCTGGGCCTGGTCGGTGGAGTAGGTGAACTCGCTCGAGCGCAGGAAGGCCTGGATCGCCGCCGCCTTGAGGGCCGGGGTGTCGGCGTCGCCGGTCACCTCGAGGGTGAGGTCGATGATCTCCGGCGGCAGGTCGGGCGGCAGCGCGGCGGTCAGGTTCGCGTCCACCGGCATGCCGGCCTCCGCGGCGGAGAGCCGGGCGCCGTCGGGCTCGATGTCGACGCTGCGCACCGTGTAGGTGAGGTTTCGGGTGGCCTCGCCGCGGTTGTCCCCGGTGCCCAGCACCATCAGCGACACGTCGTCGTGGGCCCACTCCCCGGGTGCCTCGAAGGAGCGCGGGGCGTAGGGCAGCGGCAGGTACTCCGAGCGGAAGTCCCCCACCTGGATGGTGGTGGTGCGCTCCCGCGCCGGGTCGGTGGTCAGCCCGGGCGGCGGCGGCAGCGTCGACCCCGGCTGCAGCGAGATCCCCGAGCTCTGCCAGCCGGCCTCGTTGAACACCGGCAGGCTGGCCATCCGCAGGTAGCTGCCGCTCGGCGCGTCGCTCTGGTAGGTCAGCACCGTGTAGTCCTCGGGCTGGGTGAGGTTGCGCTTGAGGTCCAGCGTCGGGTCGGTCATCTGCAGCGGTCCGTCGGCGCCGCGACCGGCCCCGACGCCCCAGCCGGGCTGGCCGGGCAGCGGCAGCGCGGCCCCGAGCAGGACGCTGGCCACCAGCACCGGGACCGTCACCATGGCCGCGGCCCGGGCCGCGTAGCCCAGGTGGGTGCCCTGGTCCGACTGCGGGTGGTCCGGGCTGCCGACCGCGCGCGGCCAGCGGTCGGCGGCGGTCAGGCCCTCGTTGAGCAGCACCACCGCGTACCCCACGGCCAGCAGCACGAACGGCCACCAGCTCAGGTCCTCGGCCAGGCCGAGCGCCGGGACGAGGTAGAGGGTGAGCGGAGGGGCGATGGCCCAGGCGGGTCGCTCGATGCCCTCGACCAGCACGTCGGTCAGCACGGCCACCACGCCCACCGCGGTGACCAGCAGCAGCTTCACCCCGGGGTGGGGCGGCATGGGCGCGGCCTGGGTGCGCATGTGCTCGGCGGCGGAGGAGTAGAGGCCGCCGATCTGGCCGAGCAGGTTCGACTCCGCCCCGCCGAGGGACAGCGCGATGCCCAGCACGAAGACCACCAGCACCGCGCTCTGCACCCCCAGCACGACGCCGTTGCCGAGCCCGAGCCGGCGCACCACGGCCCCCACCAGGGCGATGGCGAAGGTCACCACCAGGGCCAGCGGGATGTAGCTGGTGTCGGAGGTCAGCGGCAGCAGGGTCAGGCTGGCCAGCGTGACGGCCACCAGCACCGCCACCGCGCTGCGGTTCGAGGCGCGCATCAGACGAGCTCTCCCATCCGCTCGAGGTCGGACCAGGCGCGGTCCACGGTCGTGTCCTTGTCGGCCACCACGACCCGCCAGCGGTGCTCGCGCAGCAGCTGGACGGCCGCGGCGTGCTCCTCGCGGGCCTCGGCCCCGGCCCGCTCGGACCGGGAGGCGAAGGAGTCGGCGTCCACCACCAGCGCCAGCCCGGCGGCCCGGTTGTGCCGGGTCCGCTCCAGCTGCTCGACCTCGGCCCGGGTGAGCCGGCCGAGCACGGCCACCACCAGCTGGCTGCCCGAGCTGTCCAGGGCGGCGGCGATCATCGGCCGCAGCGTGGGCTCGGAGGTGGTGGTGATGTCGGTGAGCTTGTGCACCACGTTGTGGCGGGTGGTGACCCGCATCGCGGTCGAGTCGCCGGTGGTGAGCGGCCCGCGGGTCTCCAGCAGGGTCAGCTCGTAGCCGTCGGTGAGGAAGTGCAGCGACAGCGAGGCGGCGGCCGAGACCGCCCACTCGAAGGAGGAGTCCTTGCCGTGCCCGCCGTGGACGCTCCTGCGCGAGTCCAGCATCACGGTGACGCTCGGGTCGAAGGCCTGCTCCTCGCGGCGCACCATCAGCTCGTTGCGGCGGGCGGTGGAGCGCCAGTGCACCCGGCGGACGTCGTCGCCCTGCCGGTACTCCCGGACCAGCACGTCGTCCTGGCCGACCACGCCGAGGCGCAACGGCCGGGACTCGCCGGTGCTGCCGCCGCCGCCGGCGTTGCGCATCTCGTCCAGGGGCACGATCCGCGGCGTCACCATCACCTCGGAGGTGGCGTGGAACTGCCGGTCCAGCTGGGCCAGACCGAAGGGGTCGCTGCTGCGCACCATCAGCGGGCCGGTGGTGTAGCGCCCGCGGGTGGTGCCGGTCATCGGGTAGGTGAACTCCCGGCGCCAGTGCGAGGCCAGCGTCTGCACCGTGAAGCGGGGGCGGACCCCGAGGTGGCGCGGGACGTAGTCCTCGAAGCGCAGGATGCCGTAGGGGATGGGCCCGGTCTTCTCCAGCACCAGGCGGCCCATCATCGACTCACCGATCACCACCTGGTTGGGGACCACGCCGCGCTCGCAGGACAGCCGCAGCCGCGTGCGCGCCACCAGCAGCGCGGCCACCAGCGGCAGCAGCACCAGCAGCAGCCCCAGCCAGACCAGGTCCCGCTGGCCGAGCAGCGCGGCGAGGGCGCCCAGCAGGGCACCCACCACCACGAAGACCCGACCCCGGAAGGTCAGCAGTCGCCAGGGATTCCGCATGGTCGTCCGGTTCAGGGTCGGTCCGGGATCGGGACCGCGCGCACGGCGGCGGCGATGATCTCGTCGGTGGAGCGGCGGGCCAGCTGGGCCTCGGTGGAGGGCAGCACCCGGTGGGCCAGCACCGGGCCGGCCAGGGTCGCGACGTCGTCGGGGGTGACGTAGTCGCGGCGGGCCAGCGCCGCGTGGGCCCGGGCCGCGCGCAGCAGCTGCAGCGTCGCGCGGGGGGAGGCACCCAGCCGCAGGTCGCGGGAGGCGCGGGTGGCGTTGACCACCTGCACCACGTACTCCTTGACGGCCGGCGCCACGTAGACGTCCTTCACCGCCTGCACCAGCCCGCGGACGGTGGCCGCGTCGGTGACGGCGGTGAGCCGCGACAGCGGGTCGGAGGTGCCGTGGTGCTCGAGCATGTCGAGCTCGGCGTGGGCGGTCGGGTAGCCCATCTGGATCCGGGCCATGAAGCGGTCGCGCTGGGCCTCGGGCAGCGGGTAGGTGCCCTCCATCTCGATGGGGTTCTGGGTGGCCACCACCATGAAGGGGGCCTCCAGCAGGTAGGTGGTGCCGTCGACGGAGATCTGGCGCTCCTCCATGGACTCCAGCAGCGCCGACTGGGTCTTGGGGGAGGCGCGGTTGATCTCGTCGCCGACCACGATGTTGGCGAAGATGCCACCGGGCTTGAACTCGAACTCGCGGCTCTGCTGGTTGAACACCGACACCCCCGTGATGTCGGAGGGCAGCAGGTCGGGGGTGAACTGGATCCGTCGCACCGAGCAGTCGATGGAGCGCCCCAGCGCCTTGGCCAGCATCGTCTTGCCCACGCCGGGCACGTCCTCCACCAGCAGGTGGCCCTCGGCCAGCAGCACGATCAGGGCCAGGTCGATGCTGTCCCGCTTGCCCTCGATGACCGTCTCGATCGCCGTGCGGACCCGACCGATGACGTCCAGCACGTCGTCGAGGGTCTTCGCCGGCGCCGGCTGGCTGTCGTAGTCGAGGCTCACTCTTCCTCCGTCTGGCGGTGCGTCGCCGCAGCGTCGTGCGTGGCGTTGGTCTGATCCGGGCGCACCCGGTGCGAGGACCGCGTCCGGGCCCAGTCGCCAACTCTACGTGGTCGCTCCGAACCCCCTGCGGGATCGCCCGTTCTGCCTGCCCGGCAGCCCGATCCGGCTGTGGTGCGACGCGCCCTCGCGAGGGGTGCGAGGTGTCGTCAAGTGGAGCGAAGTGGAGTACAGTGGCGGAAAGTGGAGCGAAACGGTTCCCGCGTGGAGCGAGGAGGTGGATCCAGGTGTTCCTGGGCACCCACACCCCCAAGCTCGACGAGAAGGGCCGTTTCTTTCTGCCGGCGAAGTTCCGCGAGGAGCTGGCCGACGGGCTGGTCATCACCAGGACGCAGGACCGCGCCCTGGCGATCTACCCGATGGCCACGTTCGTCCAGATGACGTCGGAGATCGCCTCCGCACCGACCAGCGTCAAGCAGGTCCGCGACTACCAGCGCATGCTGGCGGCCGGGGCATCGGACGAGACGCCGGACAAGCAGGGCCGCGTCACCATCCCGCCCCACCTGCGCAGCTACGCGGGGCTGGAGAAGGACGTGGTCGTGATCGGGGCGATCAACCGGGTCGAGGTCTGGGACGCGGCGACCTGGCAGGAGTACTCCGCGGCGCAGGAGTCGGCCTTCGCCGGCATGGACGAGGAGGTCTTCCCCGGTCTGTGACCGGTGGGGACGCAGGAGGGCCCGGGACCGTGTGACGCGGTTTCAGGCCGAGGGGCTGACGCCGGCTGGCGCACCTTCCCCGGTGCCAGGCGGTCTTCCCACAGCACCCTCGGACTGAAACCACGGCACACGGCCGTCGGGAGCAGGGTCGAGCGAGAGGGGTGACGTGGAGCACCAGCAGCACGTGCCGGTCATGCTCGACCGGATCGTCGAGCTGCTGACCCCGGCGCTCTCCACCCCCGGCGCGGTCTGCCTCGACGGCACGCTCGGGCTGGCCGGCCACACCGAGGCGCTGCTGCGGGCCTGCCCCGACCTGCACGTGGTCGGCATCGACCGCGACCCGATGGCGCTGGCCCGGGCCGAGGAGCGGCTGGGCCCGCTGGCCGGCCGCGTCACCTTCGTCCGCGCCGTCTACGACGAGCTCCCCGAGGTGCTGCAGCGGCTGGGACGCCCGCGGGTGCAGGGGGTGCTGCTCGACCTGGGGCTGTCCTCGCTGCAGATCGACCGGACCGAGCGCGGCTTCGCCTACGCCGTCGACGCCCCGCTGGACATGCGGATGGACGGCACGCAGCAGCTGACCGCCGCCGACGTGGTCAACACCTACGAGGTCCGTGACCTGGCCCGGGTGCTGCGGGTCTACGGCGAGGAGCGCTTCGCCGACCGGATCGCCCGCCGGATCGTGGCCGAGCGCGCGGTCGAGCCCTTCACCACCTCCGCCCGGCTGGTGCGGACGCTGAGCGAGGCCATCCCCGCCGCCGCACGCCGCACCGGGGGCCACCCGGCCAAGCGGACCTTCCAGGCCCTGCGGATCGAGGTCAACCGCGAGCTGGCCGCCCTCGACGCCGTGCTCC
>NZ_WPCU01000010.1:200095-302397 GCF_009742705.1 Auraticoccus cholistanensis | reverse complement strand
CAAGCAGGTGCTGGCCGCCGCCGCCACCGACACCGCCCCGCCGAACCTGCCGGTGGTGCCCGAGGCGCTGCGTCCCCGGCTGCGGCTGCTGACCCGCGGTGCGGAGAAGCCCGGGCCGGACGAGATCGCCACCAACCCCCGTTCCGCCTCGGCCCGGCTCCGGGCCGCCGAACGCATCAAGGAGGACGCGTGAGCGCGCTGCTGAACGTTCCCGGGCTGCGCCGTCCGGGGCCCGGGCCCCGGTCCGCGCGGCACCTGCGTCCCGTCCCCAGCGCGGTGCCGCGGCTGGCCCGGGTGCCCTTCCTGCTGGTGCTGGCGGCCGTGCTGGGGCTCGGCATGGTGGGTCTGCTGGTGCTCAACACCACGGTGCAGACCAACGCCGTCGAGGTGCGGGCGCTGGAGCAGCAGCTGACGACGCTCTCCTACACCGAGGCCGAGCTGAAGACCCGGCTGGACCAGGCCGAGTCCCCGGCCGACCTCGCCACCAAGGCCTCCGACCTGGGGATGCGCCCGAACCCCTACCCGGCCTTCATCGACCTGGAGACCGGTGAGGTGCTGGGCGACCCCCGGCCGGTGGAGGGCAAGGAGATGACCAGCCTGGTCACCAAGTCCGACGCCCAGGTCGCCCGCGAGCAGGCCGCCGCCGAGCAGCGCGCCGCGGAGGAACGGGCCGCGGAGCAGCGGGAGCGCGAGCGGGAGGCCGAGCGCCGGCGGGCCGAGCAGGAGCAGCGGGCCGAGCAGGAGAAGCAGGACAAGAAGGAGCAGGACGAGAAGGAGCAGGACAAGAAGGAGCAGAAGGAGCAGGAGGAGCAGGGTGACTGAGCGCCGCCCCCACCCCAGCCGACGCCCCCGTCCGGCCCCCGGTCCGCGCTCCGCGGCCTCCGCCCGCCCGGGTCCGGGCGACGGCCGGCGCAGCGCCCGCCCCCAGCCCGAGCAGACCAGGCCCGAGCAGGCCCGGCCAGAGCGGACCAGGCCCGGGCAGGCCCGACCCGAGCAGGCCCGACCCGAGCAGGCCCGGCCCGCACCCCGTCGCCGGCCGGTGCAGGAGAGCCGTCCGGCGCCGCGCCCGGCCGCACGTCGCAGCCCCTCCCCGCAGGCCTCCTCGCGGCAGCGCCCGGTCCAGCAGCGTCCGGCCCCGCGCCGCCCGCCGCGCCCGCCCGCCCCGCCGCGGGAGCCGGTGCGGCTCAAGCTCGGCCGCAGCGCGCTGCGGATCCGGGTGGTGCTGATCGCGATGGCCGTGCTCGTCTCGCTGTGCGCCGGCCGGCTCTTCCAGCTGCAGGCGCTGGACTCCTCGGCCTACGCCCAGTCCGCGGCGGAGAAGATGCAGTACACGATGACGCTGCACCCGTCCCGGGGCACCATCACCGACCGCAACGGTCTGGTGCTGGCGCGCAGCGAGACCGCGGTGGACGTCACCGCCGACCCGACCCACACCACCGAGGACGCCGCCGAGATCGCCGACGTGCTGGTCGCCCACCTGGGCGGGGAGCCGGCGGACTACCTGGAGCCGCTGACCCGCGAGGGCACGCGCTTCGTCTACCTGGCCCGCAAGGTGCCCTCGGCCACCTACCAGCGGCTGGCGGTGGACCTGCAGGAGCGGGGGCTGTACGGGGTGTTCCGCGAGAGCAACCCGATCCGCACCTACCCGGGCGGCACCGTGGCGGCCAACGTGGTCGGCTTCGTCAACGGCGAGAACGAGGGCGCGGCCGGCTTCGAGTACTCGATGAACCGCGAGCTGGCCGGCGTGGAGGGCTCGGAGGTCTACGAGCGCGACGCCCAGGGCAACAAGATCCCGCTGGGCACCCAGGAGATCACCCCCGCGGTGAACGGCACCAGCTACCAGCTCACCATCGACTCCGAGCTGCAGTGGATGGCCGAGCGCCGGCTGGCCCAGGAGGTCGAGAAGGCCGACGCCGCGTCCGGGACCGTGGTGATGATGAACGTCCGCACCGGCGAGGTGCTGGCCATGGCGAACTACCCGAGCTTCGACGCCGCGCAGCCGGGGGAGGCCGACCCCGAGGACCTGGGCAACCGGGCCGTCACCGACGCCCTCGAGCCCGGCAGCGTGCAGAAGGTGCTGACCTTCGCGGCGCTGCTGGACGCCGGCCTGATCACCCCCGAGACCAAGGTCACCATCCCCACCTCGGTCGCCTCCGGCGACGGCAGGATCACCGACGCCGACGACTACACCGGGGCGAGGCTGACCGCCACCGGCGTGCTGGCGAAGTCGGCCAACACCGGCACCGTGATGCTGAGCCGGGACATGTCGAAGGAGGACCTGGCCCGCTACCTGCGCTCGTTCGGGCTGGGCGCCCGGACCGGGATCGAGCTTCCCGGCGAGGCCACCGGCTTCGTCCCCGGGCCGGACATGGAGGACTACACCTTCGACCAGATCTCCTTCGGCCAGGGCCTGTCGGTCACGCCGATCCAGTACACCGCCGCGGTGGCGGGGATCCTCAACGGCGGGGTGTACAACCCGCCCACGGTGATCAGGTCGGCCACCGACAAGGACGGGGAACCGGTCGAGGTGCCGCGGGGGGAGCCGCGCCGGGTGATCTCGCCCGAGGCCTCCACCCAGATCGCGCAGATGATGGAGGCGGTGACGGGCGAGGGTGGCACCGGCGTCTCGGTGCAGCTGGACTCCTACCGCACCGGCGGCAAGACCGCCACCGCCGAGCGCTTCGACTCCGGGTGCAACTGCTACCGCGGCTACACCTCCGGCTACATGGGCTTCGCCCCCGCCGAGGACCCGCAGATCGTCACCTTCGTCCAGATCGACCGGCCCGCCAGCGGCCGCTACGGCTCGGTGGTGGCCGGACCGGTGTACAAGGACCTGACCCAGCTGGCCCTGCAGCGCTACGCGATCCGGCCCTCCACCACCCCCGCCTACGAGGGTCGGCTGACGTGGTGAGCGAAGGCACGGCGTCGCCAGCGGCGTCCGGGGGGCCCGAATCGGTACGGTCGGTGCCGTGCCCGACCCGCTGACCGAGCTCCGCCCAGCCGCCGCCGCACCTCGCCCGGTCGAGGAGCTGGCGGCGGAGCTGGGTGCGGGGCTCCACGTGCTGCGACCCGGCCGCAGCCGGGTCAGCGGTGTGACGCTGGACTCCCGCCAGGTGCGCCCGGGCGACCTGTACGCCGCGCTGCCCGGGCAGCGCACCCACGGCGCCCGCCACGCCGGCGAGGCCGTCGGCCGCGGCGCGGTCGCGCTGCTGACCGACCGGGAGGGCGCCGAGCTGGCGGCCGGGGTCGGGGACGAGGTGGCCCTGCTGGTGGCCGAGGACCCGCGTGCGGCCACCGCCCGGCTGGCCGCCGCCCTCTACCAGCACCCCGCCGAGCGGCTCCGCATGCTGGCGGTCACCGGCACCAACGGCAAGACCACCACCACGGTGCTGCTGGCCGCCGCGCTGCGGGCGACCGGTGCCGTCCCCGCCACCATCGGCACCCTCGGCTTCACGGTGGCCGGGCAGCCGCTGCGCGGACCGCGGACGACGGTCACCACCCCCGAGGCGCCGGACCTGCAGGCCCTGCTGGCCGCGGTGGCCGGGCGCGGCGCGGACGCGGTCGCGATGGAGGTCTCCTCCCACGCGCTGGTGCTGCGGCGGACCGAGCCGGTCGTCTTCGACGTGGCCGGCTTCACCAACCTCGGCCAGGACCACCTGGACTTCCACGCCGACATGGCCGAGTACCTGGCCGCCAAGGCGCAGCTGTTCACCCCCGACCACACCCGCCGCGCCGTGGTCTGCCTGGACTCCCCGGCGGGCGCGGAGATCGTCCGCCGCGCCGGCGCCGCGGGTGTGCCGGTGACCACCACCGGGCTGGCGCCGGGGGCCGACTGGACCGCCGAGGAGGTGCGTCCCGGCCCGGCGGCGACGTCGTTCGTGCTGGTCGGTCCGCGGGGCCGCTGGCCGGTCACCCTGGCCCTGCCCGGCAGCTACAACGTCTCCAACGCCGTGCTGGCGCTGGCCATGCTCGACGCGCTCGGCCTCGACGTGGCGGCCGCTGCCGCCGGGCTGGCCGATGTCGTGGTGCCGGGACGGATGCAGCGGCTGCCGCTGCCCGAGGGCTCGCCCGGCGTGGTGGTCGACTTCGCCCACACCCCGCAGGCGGTGGAGGCCACCCTGGCCGCGCTCCGCGCCGACCTCGACGCCGCCGGGCACCCGGGCCGGCTGGTGGCCGTCTTCGGCTGCGGCGGCGACCGCGACCGGGCCAAGCGGCGCCCGATGGGCGAGGCCGGCGCCCGGCTGGCCGACGTCGTGGTCGTCACCGACGACAACCCCCGCAGCGAGGACCCCGCGGCCATCCGCGCCGAGGTGCTGGCCGGCGCCCGCGCGCTGCCGGTCGCTCGGGCCCGTGAGGTGCACGACGGCGGCGACCGCCGGTCGGCGCTGCGGCTGGCGCTCGACCTGGCCCGTCCCGGTGACGTGGTCGCGGTGCTGGGCAAGGGGCACGAGACGGGTCAGGAGGTCGGCGGCGTGGTCACGCCCTTCGACGACGCGCAGGTGGTGACCGAGCTGGTCCTCGGCACCGTCCAGGCAACGGGAGGTGGCGGTCGTGCGACGACGCAGCGTTGACGAGCTGGCCGAGCAGGTCGGCGGCCGGGTGGTCTGGCCCGAGGGCCGCGAGCCGGCCGACGGCGGCCGGCTCTCCGTCGGGCCCGACGTGGTGACCGACTCCCGCCGGGCCACCCCCGGCGCCCTGTTCGTGGCGCTGCCCGGCGAGCACGCCGACGGCCACGACTACGTGCTCGCCGCCGCGGCCGCCGGGGCGGTGGCCGTGCTGGGCTCGCGACCCACCGAGCTGCCCACCGTCGTCGTCGATGACGTCGCCGCGGGCCTGGGCCGGCTGGGCCGCGCGGTCGTGCTCGGCACCCCGGGCCTGACGGTGGTGGGCATCACCGGGTCCTCGGGCAAGACCTCCACCAAGGACCTGCTCGCGCAGGTGCTGGAGGACGCCGGCCCCTGCGTGTCCCCGCCCAACTCCCTCAACACCGAGGTCGGCGTCCCGCTGACCGCCACCCGGGTCGAGGACGGCACCCGCTACCTGGTCAGCGAGATGGGCGCCCGCGGCATCGGCCACATCCGCTACCTGTGCCAGCTCACCCCGCCCCACGTCGGCGTGGTGCTCAACGTCGGCACCGCCCACCTCGGCGAGTTCGGCGACCGGGACGCGGTGGCCACCGCCAAGGGCGAGCTGGTCGAGTCCCTGCCGGCCTCCGGCTGGGCGGTCCTCAACGCCGACGACCACCGGGTGCTGGGCATGCGGGAGCGGACGTCGGCGCAGATCTCGCTGTTCGCCGTGGACGCCCGCCCGCCGGCCGCCGACCGCCAGGTGTGGGCCGAGCAGGTCGCCCCCGCCGGCGCGGGCCGCTACCGCTTCCTGCTCCGCTGCGCCGACGAGCTGGGGGAGCGCTCCGCCCCGGTGACGCTGGCCGGGCTGGGACGCCACCAGGTGGCCAACGCGGTCGCGGCCGCGGCGGCCGCGCTGGCCGTCGGGGTGGGGCTGGCCGAGGTCGCCGCCTCGCTGAGCGCCGCCGGCCCCCGCTCGCACTGGCGGATGGAGCTCACCGAGCGTCCCGACGGGGTGCTGGTGCTCAACGACGCCTACAACGCCAACCCGGACTCGATGCGCGCCGCCCTGGCCGCCGCCACCGAGCTCGTGACCGAGTCCCGCACGCGCCACCCCGGCGCCCGGCTGGTGGCCGTGCTGGGCGACATGCTGGAGCTGGGTGAGGTGGCGCAGCAGGAGCACCGGGCGCTGGGGGCGCTGGCGGCCGCGGCCGGTGCGGAGCTGGTGGCGATCGGGGCGCACGCCGACGACCTGGCCGCGGGCTTCGCCGAGGGCGCGGATTCGGCGCCGGGCGACGCGGCGGCTACCGTGCTGGGGACCAGGGACGAGGTGGTCGCGCTGCTGACGGGGCGGCTCTCGCCCGGCGACGTGGTCCTGGTCAAGGCATCCCGGGCGTGCGAGCTGCAGACGGTGGCGAGCGCGCTGGCCCGGGGTGGGAGCACGCCCCCGACTGGAGAGAGCACGTGAAGACGATCCTGCTGGCCGGCGGGCTGGCCATGCTGGGCACGCTGCTCGGCACCCGGGTGGCCATCGGGGTCCTCGTCCGCAAGGGCTACGGGCAGTTCATCCGCGACGACGGGCCGACCGCCCACCACACCAAGCGCGGCACCCCCACCATGGGCGGGCTGGTCATCATGGCCGCGGTGGTGCTGGCCTACCTGCTGGCGCACCTGATCACCTGGACGCCGCCGACCGCCTCGGCGCTGCTGCTGCTCTACCTGTTCGTCGGGCTGGGCGTGGTCGGCTTCCTCGACGACTGGATCAAGATCTCCCGGCAGCGTTCGCTGGGGCTGAACAGCAAGGCCAAGCTGATCGGGCAGGGGCTGGTGGCGGTCACCTTCGGGGTCGCCGCCCTGCAGTTCCCCGACGAGCGGGGGCTGACCCCCGCCTCGCAGTTCGTCTCCTTCCTCCGCGACCTGCAGCCGCTGCACCTGGTGCTGCCGCTGGCCGTGGTCTGGTTCATGCTGCTCATCGCCGGCGCCAGCAACGCGGTCAACCTGACCGACGGGCTGGACGGGCTGGCCACCGGGGCCAGCGCGATGGTCTTCGCCGCCTACGCCATCATCAACATCTGGCAGTACAACCAGAGCTGCGCCTACGTGGCCACCGCCAACGCCAAGTGCTACGAGGTCCGCGACCCCTACGACCTGGCCGTGGTGGCGCTGTCGCTGGCCGGGGCCTGCTTCGGCTTCCTGTGGTGGAACGCCTCCCCGGCCAAGATCTTCATGGGCGACTCGGGCTCGCTCTCGCTGGGCGGCGCGCTGGCCGGCATGGCGATCATGACCCGCACCGAGCTGCTGCTCGTGGTGCTGGGCGGGCTCTTCGTCATCATCACCCTCTCGGTGATCCTGCAGGTCGGCTGGTTCAAGCTGACCAAGGGCAGGCGGCTGTTCAAAATGGCGCCGCTGCAGCACCACTTCGAGCTCATCGGCTGGGCCGAGATCACCATCGTGATCCGGTTCTGGATCGTCTGCGGGCTGTGCACCGCCGGCGGGCTGGGGATCTTCTACACCGAGTGGGTGGCGGGCCTGTGAGCGCAGCGAGCACCGGGTTCTGCGCTGCGGGCGCAGCGAGCACCGAGGAGGAGGCCGTGGGGACGGCGGGCACGGGGGAGGACGCGTGAGCGGGCTGGACTGGATCGCCGGGGCCGACGGGCGCTCGCCCTGGCCGCAGGCCAGGGTGCTGGTCGCCGGGCTGGGCACCTCGGGGTTCGCCGCCGCGGACGGCCTGCTCGAGTTCGGCGCCCGGGTGCAGGTGGTGGACGAGTCCGACTCGGGCGTCAACGCCGAGCGGGGCACCCTGCTGGAGACGCTGGAGGCCGACGTCCGGCTCGGCCCGGGCAGCACCGCCACGCTGCCCGATGACGTCGACCTGGTGGTCACCTCGCCCGGCTGGCGGCCCTCCACGCCGCTGCTGCGGCAGGCCGCCGAGCGCGGCATCCCGGTCTGGGGCGAGGTCGAGCTGGCCTGGCGGCTGAGCCGGCCGGCGAAGCAGGTCCCGTGGCTGGCCGTCACCGGCACCAACGGCAAGACGACCACCGTGCAGATGCTGGAGTCCATGCTCAGCGCCGCCGGGCTGCGGACCGGCGCCTTCGGCAACGTCGGCCGTCCCGTGATGGAGGCCGTGCTCGACCCCGAGCCCTACGACGTGATCGCCGTCGAGCTGTCCAGCTTCCAGCTGCACTGGTCGAGCACGCTGCAGATGCACTCCGCCGCGGTGCTCAACCTGCAGCCCGACCACCTGGAGTGGTACGCCGACGCGGGCGCCCCGGGGAGCACCGGGCCCGACCCGATGGCCGCCTACGCCGCCGACAAGGCGCTGATCTACGAGCGGGTCACCCACTCCTGCGTCTACAACGTGGCCGACCCCGCAACCGAGCGGATGGTGGAGGAGGCCGACGTCACCGAGGGGGCGCGGGCCATCGGCTTCACCCTCGGCGTGCCGGCGCCGTCGATGCTGGGGGTGGTGGACGACCTGCTGGTCGACCGCGCCTTCATCGAGCAGCGGCGCGACTCCGCCCTCGAGCTGGCCCGGGTCGAGGACGTCCAGCCGCTGGCTCCGCACAACGTGGCCAACGCGCTGGCCGCCGCCGCGCTGGCCCGCTCCTTCGGCGTCCCGGCCACCGCGGTCCGCGACGGGCTGCGCTCGCTGCGGCTGGAGGGGCACCGCATCCAGACCGTGGCCGAGCGCTCGGGGGTGCGCTGGGTCGACGACTCCAAGGCCACCAACCCGCACGCCGCCGAGGCCAGCCTGGCCGCCTTCGATCCGGTGGTCTGGGTGGCCGGCGGACAGGCCAAGGGCACCACCTTCGACGACCTGGTCCGGCGGCACCGCGACCGGCTGCGCGGGGTCGTGCTGATGGGGGTGGACCGCGCGGTCATCGCCGCCGCGCTGGCCCGACACGCACCCGATGTGCCGGTGATCGAGGTGGCGACGCCGCACACTGGGGCCATGCAGGAGGTGGTCGGGGCAGCCGCGCAGCTGGCCCGACCCGGCGACACCGTGCTGCTGGCCCCCGGGTGCGCGAGCTTCGACATGTTCGCCGGCTACGCCGCCCGCGGCGACGCCTTCGCCGAGGCCGTCGGTCGACTCGACGCGGAGGAGTGAGCGTGGCGATCCTGTCCTCACCGTCGTCCCGGTCACCCGCACCGCCGCCCGCGCCGGGGCGGGGGAGCGGCTCGCTGGCCTCCATCCGGCAGGCCCTGGCGCACCCGATGGCGAGCTACTGGCTGATCCTGGTCTCCTCCGGCCTGCTGCTGGTGCTGGGCACGATGATGGTGCTGTCGGCCTCCAGCGTCCTCGGCCTGGCGGACTACGACGACCCCTACTTCTTCGTCAAGCGCCAGGTGGCCTTCCTCGGCCTCGGCCTGGTCGGCGCCTGGGTGCTCTCGCGGCGCCCGCTGGCCTGGCTGCGGGTGCTGGCCTGGGTGGTCTGGTTCCTGGCGGTGGTCCTGCTGCTGCTGCTGTTCACCCCGCTCGGCGTCGAGGTGAACGGCAACACCAACTGGGTCGCCATCCCGGGCCTGGACTTCTTCAACATCCAGCCCTCGGAGCTGGCCAAGCTGGCGATCGTGCTGTGGGGTGCGGACGTGCTGGCGCGCAAGGAGCCGCTGCTCGACCAGCCGCGGCACCTGCTGGTGCCCTTCCTGCCCATGGTCGGCGTGCTGGTCGGGCTGACCCTGCTCGGCGGCGACCTCGGCACCGCGGTGGTGATGGCCGCCATCGTCTTCGGCATCCTGTGGATGGTCGGCACGCCGGTGCGGGTGCTGGTCGTGCTGGGTCTGGCCGCGGCCGCGGGGGCGGCGGCGATGGTGGTCAGCAGCCCCAACCGGGTCCGCCGCTTCGTCAGCTTCCTCAACCCCTCGGTCGACACCGAGGGGGTGGCCATGCAGCCCACGCTCGGCGTCTGGGCGCTGGCCTCCGGCGGCTGGTGGGGGCTGGGCCTGGGGGCGTCCCGGCAGAAGTTCGGCGGTCTGGTCGAGGCCCACACCGACTTCGTCTTCGCCATCATCGGCGAGGAGCTGGGCCTGGTGGGCACGCTCACCGTGCTGGCGCTGTTCAGCGTACTGGGCTACGCCGGGCTGCGGGTCGCGCTGCGCTCGGACTCCACCTTCTGCTCGATGCTGGCCGCCGGGATCACGGCGTGGTTCCTCAGCCAGGCGCTGATCAACCTGGCCGTGGTGCTGCGGCTGCTGCCGGTGATGGGCGTCCCGCTGCCGTTCGTCTCCTACGGCGGGGCGTCGATGCTGACCAACCTGGCCGCCCTCGGCCTGCTGCTGGCGTGCGCCCGCCACGAGCCGGCGGCCCGCCGGCTGCTGGCCCGCCAGCGCCGCGGTGACCCGCGCCCGCGGATGACGGCCGTGATCGGCAGCCGGCGCCGGTGAGCGCGTCCGCGCCACCACCCAGCGCCCACCAGCGGACGAGCAGGACAGGAACGAGGCAGCACCGATGACGCACGTGGTTCTCGCCGGCGGGGGGTCCGCCGGGCACACCTCCCCGTTGATCGCCACCGCGCAGGCCCTGCGCGAGCTCGACCCGGCCGGCGCCGTGTCGGCCGTGGGGACCGCCCGCGGGTTGGAGACCACCGTGGTGCCGGCCGCCGGGATCGAGCTGGACCTGGTCCCGCCGGTGCCGATGCCGCGCCGGCCCACCCCGGACCTGCTGCGGGTGCCGCACCGGCTGGCCGCCGCGGTCGGCGCCGCCGCCCAGGTGCTGCGGGAGCGCCGCGCCGACGTGGTGGTGGGCTTCGGGGGCTACGTCTCGATGCCGGTCTACCTGGCCGCGCGACGGCTGCGGACCCCCGTCGTGGTGCACGAGGGCAACGCCGTGCCGGGGCTGGCCAACCGGGTCGCCAGCCGGTTCGCCGCCGCCGTGCTCACCGCCTTCCCCGACACCCCGCTGCGCGGGGCCGAGTACGTCGGCATGCCCGTGCGCCGGGCCATCTCCGGGCTGGACCGGGCCGCCGGCCGGGCCGCCGCGCGGGCGCTGTTCGACCTGCCGGCCGAGGGACCGGTGCTGCTGGTCAGCGGCGGGTCCCAGGGGGCCCGCAGCATCAACACGGCCGTGGCGGACGCCCTCGGCGACCTGCTCGAGCGCGGGGTCTCGGTGCTGCACGTGCTCGGCCGGGCCAACATGAGCGCCGACGTCGTCGCCGTGGACGCCCCCGGCGGGGCCCGGTACCGGCCGGTGGCCTACGTGGAGGCGATGGAGCAGGCCTACGCCGCCGCCGACCTGATGCTGGGCCGCTCCGGCGCCGGCACCGTGGTGGAGACCGCGATGGTCGGGCTGCCCGGGGTGTTCGTGCCGCTGCCCCACGGCAACGGCGAGCAGGAGCGCAACGCCGACGCCCTGGTGGCCGCCGGCGCGGTGCAGGTGGTGCGCGACGCCGAGCTCACCCCGCGGCGGCTGCTGGACCAGGTGGTGCCGCTGGTGCGCGACCCCGACCGGTTGGCGGCGATGGCCGCCCGCGGCCGCGACCTGGTGCCCCGGGACGCGGCCGACCGCGTCGCCGAGCGGGTCCTGCAGCTCGCGGCGGGGCGTCGGTGACGGCCGCGCCGCCGCCCGGCCGGCTGGTCGAGCCGGTGCCGCTGGTGCCGGTCGACGAGCTCGGCGACGTCCACTTCGTCGCCGTGGGCGGGGCGGGGATGAGCGGGATCGCCGCCCTCTACGCCGACCTCGGCGTCCGGGTCAGCGGCAGCGACCGCGCCGACTCCGCCACCCTGGCCGCGCTGGCCGCCCGGGGGGTGCGGGTGCACGTGGGCCACCGCGCCGAGCAGCTCGGGCAGGCCTCCACCGTGGTGGTCTCCACCGCCGTGGCCGAGGACAACCCCGAGCTGGTGGAGGCCCGCCGCCGGGGGCTGCGGGTGTGGCACCGCAGCGCCGCGCTGGGTGCGCTGATGCTCGGCCGCCGGGGGATCGCCGTGGCCGGCACCGCCGGCAAGACCACCACCTCGGCGATGGTGGCCACCGCGCTGGTCGAGGCCGGCCGCGACCCCGGCTACGTGGTCGGCGCCCCGCTGCTGGCCAGCGGCGCCAGCTCCGCGCTGGGCAGCGGCGAGCTGGTGGTGGTCGAGGCCGACGAGAGCGACGGCTCCTTCCTGCAGTACCCGGCCGAGGTCGTCGTGGTGACCAACGTGGAGGCCGACCACCTCGACAACTGGGGGACCCCGCAGGCCTACGCCGAGGGCTTCCGCCGGCTGGCCACCGCCCCGCAGGTCCGCGCCGTCGTGCTGTGCGCCGACGACCCCGGGGCCGCCCGACTGGCCCAGCAGGTCTCCGAGCTGGGCGACGAGGGCCCCGAGCTGGTGCTCTACGGCGAGTCCCCGCTGGCCGACCTGGTGGTCGCCGACGTCGGCGTCGGCCCGGACGGGACGACCGCGACGCTGCGGTGGCGGGGGACCGAGGAGGGCCGGCTGCGGCTCGCGCTGCCCGGCCGGCACAACGCCCTGAACGCGGCCGCCGCCTACGCGGTGGCCCGGCTGGTCGGGGTGGAGCACGAGCGCGCCCTCGCCGGCGTCGCCGCCTTCGGGGGCACCTCCCGGCGCTTCGAGCGCCGCGGCGAGGTCGGCGGCGTGGTGGTCGTGGACGACTACGCCCACCACCCGACCAAGGTGCGGGCGGCGCTGGCCTCCGCCCGGGCCGCCGCCGGCGGAGGACGCGTGGTGGTCTGCTTCCAGCCCCACCTGTACAGCCGCACCCGCGACTTCGCCGACGAGTTCGGCGACGCGCTCGCGCTGGCCGACGAGGTGGTGCTGATGGAGGTCTACGCCGCCCGCGAGGCGCCGCTGCCCGGGGTCACGTCGGAGCTGGTGGCGCGCGCCTGCGCCGCCCGGCTGGGCGAGCAGCACGTGCGGCTGGTGACCGGGCGCGAGCAGGTCGTCCCCACCCTGGCGGGGCTGGCCCGGCCCGGCGACCTGGTGATGACCGTGGGCGCCGGCGACGTCACCGAGGTGGCGGGTGAGCTGCTGACCGCGCTGGCGCAGGAGCCGCGGTGAGCGCCCGCCGCGGCTCGATCACCGACGCCCGCCCGGCGCTGCGGCAGCGGCAGCGCCGGCTGCGGCGGCGCCGGCTGCTGCCGGTGCTGGTGCTGCTGCTCGTGCTGGGCCTGGCCGGGGCCGGCACCTGGCTGGTCGGCTGGTCCTCGGTGCTGGCGCTGACCCGGGTGGAGGTGACGGGCACCTCGGTGCTGACCGCCGAGCAGGTCGTCGCGGCGGCCGACGCGCCCGTGGGACGTCCGCTGGCGCGGGTGGACACCGACGCCGTGGCCGCGCGGGTGGCCGGGCTGGCCCCGGTGCGTGAGGTCGAGGTGTCGCGCGGCTGGCCGTCCACGCTGCGGGTGGAGGTCACCGAGCGCACCCCCGTGCTGGCCACCGGGAGCGGCCGCCAGCTCACCCTCGTCGACGCCGAGGGGGTGGGCTACACCACGGTGGCCGAGCTCCCCGAGGGCGTCGTCCGCGCCACCCTCGCCGAGGAGGTGCCGGCGGAGGACCGCCACGAGCTGCTGGTCGACCTGGCCACCGTCGTGCGGGCGCTGCCGGCGCCGCTGCTGGAGCAGGTGGAGCGGGTGGGCACGGCCTCGGCCGACACCATCGAGCTGCACCTCGCCGAGGACCGTGTGGTGGAGTGGGGCAGCGCCGACGACTCCGCCCTCAAGGCCGAGGTCGCCGTGGTGCTGCTGGAGCAGGAGGGCGAGGTCTACAACGTCACCGTGCCCTCGCACCCCACCGTCCGGTGACGGCCCGGCGTGGTCGAACCCTGACCCTGAACCTCACCTTGAGACCTTCTCCGCGCGTCGTCGGGCACTGTTTGGACTCCCCCCGAGGGCTCTCATAGCCTGACGGGACGCCTGTCGTGCCCACCAGAAAGAGGCAGCGCCTGATGTCGAACCCTTCTCAGAACTACCTGGCGATCATCAAGGTCGTCGGTGTGGGCGGAGGCGGCGTGAACGCCGTGAACCGGATGATCGAGGCCGGGTTGCGGGGCGTGGAGTTCATCGCGGTCAACACCGACGCCCAGGCGATGCTGATGAGCGACGCCGACGTGAAGGTCGACATCGGCCGCGACCTGACCCGCGGCCTCGGCGCCGGCGCCGACCCGGACAAGGGCCGCCAGGCCGCCGAGGACAACGCCGAGGAGCTGGAGAACACCCTCAAGGGCGCCGACATGGTGTTCGTCACCGCCGGTGAGGGCGGTGGCACCGGCACCGGCGCCGCCCCCGTGGTGGCGCGCATCGCCCGGGCGCTGGGCGCGCTGACCATCGGCGTGGTCACCCGCCCCTTCGGCTTCGAGGGCCGCCGCCGGGCGACCCAGGCCGACGAGGGCATCGCCCGCCTCCGCGAGGAGGTCGACACCCTCATCGTCATCCCCAACGACAAGCTGCTGCAGATGACCGACCACCACGTCGCGATCCTGGACGCCTTCAAGCAGGCCGACCAGGTGCTGATGCAGGGTGTCTCGGGCATCACCGACCTCATCACCACGCCCGGTCTGATCAACCTCGACTTCGCCGACGTGAAGTCGGTGATGTCCAACGCCGGCTCGGCGCTGATGGGCATCGGCCAGGCCCGGGGCGAGGACCGCGCCCGGGTGGCCGCCGAGGCCGCCGTGTCCTCCCCGCTGCTGGAGGCCAGCATCGACGGCGCCCACGGCGTGCTGCTGTCCATCGCCGGCGGCTCCGACCTGGGACTGTTCGAGGTGTCGGCCGCGGCGAACCTGATCGAGGCCGCCGCCCACGACGAGGCGAACATCATCTTCGGCACCGTGATCGACGACGCCCTGGGCGACGAGGTCAAGGTCACCGTGATCGCCGCCGGCTTCGAGGGCGGCACCCCGCCCCGGCGCCAGCAGGGCATCACCACCCGCAGCGCCGACCTGCGGCCCACGCCGCAGGTGCCGGTGAACCGGCCGGCCCAGCAGCCGGCCGCCAGCCCGGCCTCCGGCAGCCGTCCCGGCGTGTCGGCCGCGGTCCCGGCCGCGCCGCAGCCGGCCCCCGCCCCCGAGCGCACCGCACCTCCCGCGCCCCAGCCGCGGCCGTCCGCGCCGCCGGCCGCCGACGACGACCTGGACGTCCCCGACTTCCTCAAGTGAGTGCTCCGCTTCACTGACTCCGTCGACGGCGTCCGGGTCGCCTTCACCGACCGCCACGGGGGAGTGACCCCGGGCCCGAGGGGCAGTCTGGACCTGGGCCGGACGGACCTCGACCCCGACGGGGCGCGCGAGAACTTCACCCGGCTGCGCCGCACCCTGGGCCTGGACCGGGTGGTGGCCATGCACCAGGTGCACTCGGCCCGGGTGCACGAGGTCGACCTGGCCACCGCCCGCCGCTGGCCCGAGCACGGCCACCTCGGCGACTCCGTCCCCGGGCAGCCGCCGCTGCCGGTGGCCGACGCGCTGGTCGCCGGGGACCTCCGCGAGGCCGGCCGCGTCGCGCTCTGCGTCCGGGTGGCCGACTGCCTGCCGGTGCTGCTGGCCGACCCCGCCGCCCGGGTGGTGGCCGCCGTGCACGCGGGTCGCGTCGGGCTGCTGGCCGGGGTGCTGCCGCGGGCGCTGGAGGCGCTGCGCCGGCGCGGCGCCACCGCGGTCCGGGCCTGGATCGGGCCGCACGTCTGCGGGCGGTGCTACGAGGTGCCCGAGCCGATGCAGCAGGAGGCGGCCGCCACCCACCCCGCCGCCGTGGCCCGGACGTCCTGGGGCACCCCCTCGCTCGACCTGGGCGCCGCCGCCGAGCAGGAGCTCGGCACCCTCGGCGTCGACGTCACCCGGGTCGGCGGGTGCACCCGCACCGACCCCGACCTGCACAGCCACCGCCGCGACGGCGAGGCGTCCGGCCGGCTGGCCGGACTCGTCTGGCTGGAGTGAGCGTGTCGGCGTGTGCCGACGGGGTCGACGGGGCCCGAGGCGCTAGGCTCGACCGCGCAGCTCCAGGACACGAAAGGCAGGGCCATGGCAGGGCGGATGATGCGTGCGGCGGAGTGGTTGGGGTTCGTCTCGAACGACCGCTACGCCGACGACCGGTGGGACGACGAGGCCGACCAGGAGCTCACCGAGGACGTGCCGGCCGCCCCGGCGGCCCGGACGCCCGCCACCAAGGAGCCGGCCCGGGTGACCGACCTCTCCACCCGGCTCCCCAGCCGTCCCGAGCCCGCGGCCACCGCCGCGAGGACCCCCGCTTCCCGTGAGGCCGACGTGACCCGGATCATCACCGTGCACCCCCGCACCTACAACGAGGCCCGCACCATCGGCGAGCACTTCCGCGACGGGGTCCCGGTCATCATGAACCTGTCCGAGATGGAGGACGTCGACGCCAAGCGCCTGGTCGACTTCGCCGCTGGGCTGATCTTTGGGCTGCGTGGCAGCATTGAACGCGTCACCAGCAAGGTGTTCCTGCTGTCCCCGCCGAACGTGCACGTCACGGCCGAGGACAAGGAGCGCATCGTCGGCGGGTTCTACAACCAGAGCTGACGCGGACCCCGGGCCCGCCCGGGGAGGAAGAGGTCGCCCCCGTGGTCCTGCTCGGTCTCGTCATCAGCTGGGTGCTCGGCATCTACTCGATCATCCTGCTGGCCCGGCTGGTGCTCAGCTGGGTCCCCATGTTCAGCCCGCAGTGGTCGCCCAAGGGCCCGGTGCTCGTGGTCGCGGAGGCGGTCTACACCCTCACCGACCCGCCGCTGCGCTTCCTGCGCCGTTTCATCCCGCCGCTGCGCATCGGGCAGGTCGCGCTCGACCTCTCCTTCATCGTGCTGTGGCTCTGCGTGCTGCTGCTCACCCGGCTGAACGCCGCCCTGCTGCTCAGCTGAGCCGGGCGTGCACAGCCGTCGCCGGTTGGGTAAGGTCGCACGGAGCCGGGCTCCCCGAGGTCCGCGCCGAGACTTCCCGTGCCGGTAGCCGCCGCACACCGATTTCCGAGGTGAGAGATGACCCTGACGCTGGACGAAGTCCGCAACACCAAGTTCCACATGGCACGCCGTGCCGGCTACGAGGTGACGGACGTCGATCTCTTCGTCGACCGAGTCGAGGCCTCCTTCGCGCAGCTGGTCGAGGAGAACCAGATGCTGAAGCGGCAGATCGAGGCGCTGAAGGCCTCCCAGGGCGACAGCCCCGTCTCCACCGAGGAGGACGGCTCCGACGACACGATCCGCCAGCCGGCTCCCGCCGCCGTCCAGCCCGAGGCCGCCGCCCCGCAGGTCGCCACCGCGGCCGCCGGCGAGGGCGCTGAGCGCATCGTGGTGACCACCGGCGCCGAGGCCAGCCCCGCCGTCGTCCGGCTGGTGCAGCTGGCCACCGAGCAGGCCGAGAGCCTGCTGGGGGAGGCCCAGGCCGAGGCCCGACGGACCCGCGAGGACGCCCAGAACGAGGCGAAGCAGACCGTCGACCAGGCCCGCCGCGAGGCCCACGAGATCACCACCGACGCCCGCACCAAGGCCGAGCGGGTCGAGTCCGAGGCCCGGGTGAACGCCGAGCGCGTCCGCAACGAGGCCGCGGCCAAGGCCAGCGACGTCGAGCGCGAGGCCGCCGAGCGCCGCACCGCCCTCTTCACCGAGCTCGAGCAGGAGCGCGACACCCTCAAGGCGTCGGTGCGGGAGCTGCGCGAGTTCGAGGCCGAGTACCGCCGCACCTTCACCCAGCAGCTGCAGGAGCAGCTGGACCGGGTGACGGGCAGCACCGCCGAGCCGTCCGGCTCGCCCGTCCTGCTCGACGAGGACGCCGACGACGACGCCGAGGACGAGTCCCCGGCCGGTCGCCGCGGGCACGAGCAGCCCAGCAGCACCCCCCGGCTGGACGCCCTCATCCGCGACAACTCCTGAGCTCCCCGCACCACCCCGGAACTCCTGCAGGGCCCCGCTTGTGCGGGGCCCTGTGTCGTGTACGCTTCCCCGGACTTCCTCCCCGCTGGCGGGGTCGGGGACCTGACCAGGAGGCTTTCCATGAGCTCGGCCAAGCACGGGGCGACGGCGGACGACATCAGCTGGCGGGCGTCCGTGGACCCCGGTTCGCTGCCCTACCGCGAGGGCGAGGAGCCCTGGAGCCGCGAAGAGGTCGACGAGGTGATCGACGAGCTGCTGGCCGACATCGCCAAGCAGCAGACCGCGATCGCCGTCGCCGAGCGGGAGCTGGCGGACCTGCGTGACGGCACCGACGGGGCGGGTCGCGACCCGGCCGACGTCGGGTCCAGCAACTTCGAGCGCGACCAGGAGATGTCGCTGGTGCACAGCGCCCGCGAGATGCTCGAGCAGAGCCTCTCCGCGCTGCGCGCCATCCGCACCGGCCACTACGGCTCCTGCGAGAACTGCGGGCAGCCGATCGGCAAGGGACGGCTGCAGGTGTTCCCCCGGGCGAACCTGTGCGTCACCTGCAAGCAGCGCGAGGAGCGGCGCTGACCTCTCCAGCCGCGCCCGAGGACGCCGTGAGCCAGTCCCCGCCGCCGCGGCACCGGATCGGTGCGGGCGCCGCCCGCCTCCTCTTCGTCGCCACCGTGGTGGTGGGCTACGGCCTCGACCTGCTGACCAAGCAGCTGGTGCTGGCCCGGCTGCGCGAGGGCGAGCCCGAGCGGCTGCTGGGCGGCCTGCTCACCCTGCGGCTCATCTTCAACCCCGGCGCGGCCTTCGGACTGGGGCAGGGGGCGACCATCGTCTTCTCGCTGCTCTCGATCGCGGTCCTGGTCGGTGTGCTGGTCGGCCTGCTGCCGCGGATCCGCCACCGGGGCTGGGCGCTCGCCCTCGGCCTGCTGACCGCCGGCGTGTGCGGGAACCTGACCGACCGGCTGGTCCGCCCGCCCGCCGTGATGCACGGCCACGTGGTCGACTTCCTGCAGATCCCCTACTTCCCGGCCATCTTCAACGTGGCCGACGTCTGCGTCACCGTCGCCGCCTTCTCCATCGCCGCCATCTCGGTGTTCGGCCGCACCACGATGTCCGGTGAGCCCGTCGAGCCGGAGCGGACGCCGTGAACCGGGTGCTGCTGGTCCCCGACGGCCTCGACGGGCAGCGGGTCGACGCCGCCACCGCCCGGATGCTGGGGCTCTCGCGCAACCAGGTGGCCGACCTCATCGCCGCCGGCTCGGTGCTGCTCGACGGCCGCCCGGTGGCCAAGTCCGACCCCGTCGTCGGCGGCGCCATGCTCGAGGTCGAGCTGCCCGACGCCCCGCGCGGGGTCACCGTGGTGCCCCGCACCGTGGCCGGGGTGCGGATCGTGCACGACGACGCCGACGTGGTCGTGGTCGACAAGCCGGTCGGGGTGGCGGCCCACCCCACGCTGGGCTGGGACGGCCCGTCGGTGGTCGAGCACCTGGCCGGCGCCGGGTTCCGGATCTCCACCTCCGGCGCCCCCGAGCGGCAGGGCATCGTGCAGCGGCTCGACGTCGGCACCTCCGGGCTGATGGTGGTGGCCAAGAGCGAGCAGGCCTACACCGTCCTCAAGCGCGCCTTCCGCGAGCGCCGGGTCGAGAAGGTCTACCACGCGCTGGTGCAGGGCCACCCCGACCCGTTCGAGGGCACCGTCGACGCGCCCATCGGCCGCCACCCGGGCAACGACTGGAAGATGGCGGTCGTCGACGGGGGCCGGCACTCGGTCACCCACTACCGCACCCTCGAGGCGAACGCCGCCAGCACGCTGCTCGAGATCCACCTCGAGACCGGCCGCACCCACCAGATCCGGGTGCACATGCAGGCCATCCGCCACCCCTGCGTCGGCGACCCGGTCTACGGCGGCGACCCGGTGCTGGCCGCCCGGCTCGGCCTGGAGCGGCAGTGGCTGCACGCCGTCCGGCTCGGCTTCGTCCACCCCGGCACCGGCGAGCCGGTGGTCTTCGAGTCCGACTACCCCGAGGACCTGCAACGGGCCCTCGATCTCGTCCGCGAGCGCTGAGGTGCTGCCCGGGCACGATGTGAGTAGGGTCGAACCCGTGCGTAGAGCAAAGATCGTGTGCACGCTCGGGCCGGCCACGTCGTCCCCGGAGCGTCTGGAGGAACTGGTCGCCGCGGGCATGGACGTCGCCCGCTTCAACATGAGCCACGGCGACCACCCCGACCACGAGGAGAGGCTCGCCAACGTGCGGGCCGCCGCGGCGGCCGCCGGACGCCCGGTGGGGGTGCTCGCCGACCTGCAGGGCCCCAAGATCCGCCTCGGCCGGTTCGCCGAGGGCCGGGCCCAGCTCGTCGAGGGCGCCACCTTCACCATCACCACCGAGGACGTCGCGGGCGACGTGAGCCGCTGCTCGACCACCTACAAGGGCCTGCCGGGCGACGTCCGCCCCGGCGACCGGATCCTGATCGACGACGGCCGGCTCGCGCTCCGCGCCGAGGAGGTCCGCGGCACCGAGGTCGTCACCACCGTGGTGGTCGGCGGCCCGGTCAGCAACAACAAGGGCATCAACCTGCCCGGGGTCGCGGTCAGCGTCCCCGCGATGAGCGAGAAGGACGTCGACGACCTGCGCTGGGCCCTGCGCAACGGCTTCGACATGGTGGCGCTCTCCTTCGTGCGCAGCGCCGCCGACGCCGAGGCCGTCCGGGCGGTGATGGCCGAGGAGGGCCGCACCGTCCCCATCATCGCCAAGATCGAGAAGCCGCAGGCGGTCGAGAACCTCGACGAGATCATCGACGCCTTCGACGCCTTCATGGTCGCCCGCGGCGACCTCGGGGTGGAGCTCCCGCTCGAGGAGGTGCCGCTGGTCCAGAAGCGGATCGTCAGCGCCGCCCGCCGCTGGGCCAAGCCCGTCATCGTGGCCACCCAGATGCTGGAGTCGATGATCTCCGCGCCGCGGCCGACCCGGGCCGAGGCCTCCGACGTGGCCAACGCCGTGCTCGACGGCGCCGATGCGGTGATGCTCTCCGGTGAGACCAGCGTGGGCGAGTACCCGATCGTCACCGTCGAGACCATGGCGCGCATCGTCGACCAGACCGAGCAGCACGGCCTGGAGCAGATCACCGCCATCAACTGGGACCCGCACACCACCGGCGGCGTGATCGCCAAGGCCGCCGCCGAGGTGGCCGAGCGGATCGGCGCCAAGTACCTGGTGGCCTGCACCCAGTCCGGGGACTCCGCCCGCCGGCTCTCGCGGCTGCGCTCGCCGATCCCCGTGGTGGCGTTCACGCCGGAGCAGCAGACCCAGCAGGTGCTGACGCTGTCGTGGGGGATCCAGACCTACAAGGTCGACACCGTCGGGCACACCGACGAGATGATCCTCATGTGCGAGAACGAGCTCGTCCGCCTGGGTCTGGCCGAGCAGGGGGAGCGGGTCGTCATCGTGGCCGGCACCCCGATGGGCGCCTCCGGCACCACCAACATGATCCGCGTCCGGCGCATCGGCGGACCGCTGAAGTAACCGCAGCGACGACGAGGCCCCCCGGAGCACGCTCCGGGGGGCCTTCTCGTCGTGCTGCGTCCACGTCGCTGCGGCTGGTGGTGGACGCGTCTCGTGCTGTGCCCCGAGTGGGACTCGAACCCACACTGGATGGTTTTTGAGACCACCGCCTCTGCCGATTGGGCTACCGGGGCGAGGCACGGGCATCATACCGAGGTCCGCGCGGCTTCACGGTACGGTTGGTCCCGGCAGTGCGGGCCGAGCGCGGCCCGAGGACGGCAGCGTGGCCCCGAGTAGACAGTGAGGCAACACATCATGGCTGAGAAGAGCGCGGGGCAGGAGTCGGCGAGCAGGCCGCGGGTGCTGGTCGCCGAGGACGAGGCGCTGATCCGGCTGGACCTGGTCGAGCTGCTCACCGAGGAGGGCTACGACGTGGTCGGCGAGGCCGCCGACGGCGAGCAGGCCGTCGCCATGGCCCACGAGCTCGAGCCCGACCTGGTCGTGATGGACGTCCAGATGCCCAAGATGGACGGCATCACGGCCGCCCAGGCCATCGCCGAGGAGCGGCTGGCGCCGGTCGTCATGCTCACCGCCTTCAGCCAGCGCGAGCTCGTCGAGCGCGCCCGCGAGGCCGGCGCGATGGCCTACGTCGTGAAGCCCTTCGAGGCCTCCGACGTGGTGCCCGCGATCGAGATCGCCATCGGCCGCTTCGCCGAGATCAAGGCGATCGAGTCCGAGGTCGCCGACCTCTCCGAGCGGCTCGCCTCCCGCAAGGCCGTCGACCAGGCCAAGGGCCTGCTGCAGACCGGGCTCGGGCTGACCGAGCCGGAGGCCTTCCGCTGGATCCAGAAGACCGCCATGGACCTGCGCAAGTCCATGCGCGAGGTGGCCGAGGGCGTCATCGAGCACGCCAAGACCAACAAGGCGTCGACGATCAAGCGTCCGACCCGCTGAACCTGCCGGCTGCGGGTCCGGGGCGGTCCGCGCCCTGACCGGCGGACCCGGTGTCCCGCCCGGCCGAGCCTCGTCCTCGTTCCTCGGACGAGTTCGGCCAACGCCCGCCACACCCCGACACCGGGTCCGCCGGTCAGGGCGCTCGTGCCGCGTCCACCGGTGGGCCCGCGAGCCGGACGCCCGGGATCTGGGAGGGCTGGGGTTCGGCGGTGACGCCTCGCGTTTCGTCCGTGTGACGGCGTGGTCGATCGCATAACGAAGTCGCAACGAGCGCGGTGCGGGCGGTCACCCCGGGGACACCCGGGCGTAGTGTTCGGCACGATCCGCGGAGCGAGGCCTCCGCCGGTCGTGGCGAACACCAGGAGGAAGCGTGCGAAAGAACCGCATCGTGATCGCAGGGGCCACCCTGCTGGCGACGGCTATGGCCCTGACGGCGTGCGGCACGCGCGCCGAGGAGGGCGGCGGCGGCACCACCGGCGGCGGCGAGGAGACCAAGACGGCCGTGATCGGCGTCGTGGCCCCGCTCAGCGGTCCGCTGGCCCCGCTGGGGCTCGGCATCCGCAACTCGGTGCAGCTGGCCGTGGACCAGGCCAACGAGTCCGGCGCCATCCCCGGCTGGACGCTCGAGGTGCAGCCCGAGGACGACCAGGGCCAGCCGGACCCCGGCCGCAACGCCGCCACCTCGCTGTCCTCCGACGCCGACGTGGTCGGCGTGGTGGGTCCGCTGAACTCCTCGGTGGGGCAGGCCATCCAGCCCGTCTTCGACAGCGCCAGCATCGTCCAGGTCTCCCCGGCCAACACCGGCACCGCGCTGACCCAGGGCGCCGACCCGGCGAACCCGGAGCGGCCCTACGAGACCTACTTCCGCACCTGCACCACCGACGCCATCCAGGGCCCGTTCGCGGCGCGCTACCTGTACGAGACCGCCAAGGTCACCAAGGTGGCGACCGTCCACGACAAGAAGGCCTACGGCCAGGGCCTGGTCGAGGCGTTCTCGGCGGAGTTCGAGAGCCTGGGCGGTGAGATCGTCGCGGCCGAGACCATCAACCCCGACGACACCAACTTCTCCGCCGTCATCAGCGCCGTCGGCGACGCCGACCCCGAGGCCCTCTACTACGGCGGTGAGTACCCGCAGTCGGGTCCGCTCTCGCAGCAGATGAAGGCCGCCGGTCTGGACATCCCGCTGATGGGTGGCGACGGCATGTACGACCCGACCTACATCGAGCTGGCCGGTGAGGAGTCCGAGGGCGACCTGGCCACCTCGGTCGGCGCCCCCGCCGAGGAGCTGGAGTCCGCGCAGGCCTTCCTCGACGCCTACGAGGCCGCCGGGTTCGCCGAGCCGTACGCCGCCTACGGCCCGTACTCCTACGACGCCGCCCAGGCCGTGATCGAGGCCCTGAAGGTGTCGCTGCCCCAGGCCGAGACGGCCGAGGACGCCCGCCAGGCCACGGTCGAGGCCATGGCCGGCGTCTCCTTCGAGGGCGCCACCGGTCCGGTGGCCTTCGACGAGTTCGGTGACAACACCACCCGCGTGCTGACCGCCTACAAGGTCGAGGGCGGGGAGTGGGTGGCCGACCAGACCGACGAGTTCGAGGACTGATCCCACCCGGCCCAGGTCAACCTCCGACGGGGCAGGCGTTCCGCGCCTGCCCCGTCGCACGCCAGAAGGGTTCGCATGGACGTCACCCTCTTCCTCCAGCAGCTGGTCAACGGACTCACCCTGGGCTCGCTGTTCGCGCTCATCGCCGTCGGCTACACCGTCGTCTACGGCATCATCCAGCTCATCAACTTCGCCCACGGCGAGATCTTCATGGTCGGCGCCTTCGGGGCGCTGTCCACCTGGATCGTCATCGGCCGCGCGCAGATCACCGCCTGGTGGATGCTGCCGCTGATGATCCTCGGCGCGATGGGCGTGGCGGTGCTCACCGCCCTGGTGATGGAGCGGCTGGCCTACCGGCCGCTGCGCAACGCACCCCGGCTGGCCCCGCTGATCACCGCGATCGGCATCTCGGTCTTCCTGCAGGAGGTCGTCCGGCTCTTCTACGGGCTCATCCCGGGCTTCCCCGACGCCAAGGCACCGGTGCCCTTCCCGGCGGTGCAGGGCGTCAGCGGGGGAGCGCTCGACCTCGGCGGCGTGGTGCTGCAGCGGGCGGCCATCTTCACCCTGGTCGCGCTGGTGGTCAGCTGGACCTTCCTCTACTTCTTCGTCAACCGGACCCGGATCGGGCGCGCCATGCAGGCCACCTCGCAGGACCCCGACACCGCCCGGCTGATGGGCATCGACGTGGACCGGATCATCATGGTCGCCTTCGCCCTCGGGGCCGCGCTGGCAGCTCTGGCCGGCATCGCCCACGGCCTGCAGTACACCAACATCGACTTCCGGATGGGCTTCCTCGCCGGCCTCAAGGCCTTCACCGCCGCGGTGCTGGGCGGCATCGGCAACATCAACGGTGCCGTCGTGGGTGGGCTGCTGCTCGGCCTGGTCGAGGTGATGGCCACCGCCTACATCCCCGGCACCTTCGGCGGCTCCGCCTGGAAGGACGTCTGGGCGTTCGCCCTGCTGATCCTGGTGCTGGTATTCAGGCCGCAGGGTCTGCTGGGCGCCAAGGTGGTGGACCGGGCATGAGGCTCAACCCCGTCACCCCCGAGCTGCAGCAGCGCCACCGGCGCACCGGCTGGCTGCTGGCGCTGGTCGGCGCGGTGCTGCTCATCGGCTCGCCCTACCTGCCCTGGGCCTGGTCCGACGACGCCCTGGACGACATGACCTACCTGTTCGGGCCCTCGCCGACGCAGTTCCTCGGCCTGGCGCTCGGCGCGGTGCTGCTGGTCTGCCTGCTCGCGCCCCGGCTGCTCGCCCGCGTGCTCGCCGGACGCCGGGCCCGCTGGTTCGCCTTCGCCGACGGGGCCAAGGCGGCGGCGCTCGGCGCCCTGGTCTTCGTGGCCGTCGTGGTGGTCGGCATCGCCGTCGAGCTCGGCGGTCTGGTCAACGTCCGCTACGGCGGCTGGATCGCGCTGGTCGCCGCGCTGCTGGCCGTGGCCGGCACGATGCTGCTGCCCCGCGACCGGCCGGCCACGCTGGGCGGGGTCCGCTCGCCGGGCTGGCTGGTCATCTCGACCATCGCCGTGGTCATGCTGGTGACCCTGCTGCTGGTGGCCTACGCGCTCGACGAGGACGACCCGGTCATCTTCGTGGCGCTGCTCGCCTTCGTCGCCGGGGTGGTGGCCGTGCTGCTGAAGCTCGGCGTCGGCCCCTGGTTCTCCAGCCAGACCGCACGCCACCGCGGCGTGCTCGTCGCCTCCGCCTTCCTGGTCGCCTTCGCCTTCCCGTTCACCCAGGACGGCTCGGAGGCGAACATGTCGATCGCCACCCAGGTGCTGATCTTCGCCGCCACCGCGCTCGGGCTGAACATCGTCGTCGGGCTGGCCGGTCTCCTCGACCTGGGCTACATCGCCTTCCTGGGCGCCGGCGCCTTCGTGGCGGCCATCCTGTCCGGCTCGGCGTTCAGCGCCGTCGGGTGGAACCCGCCCTTCATCGTCACCGTGCTGATCAGCGGGGTGGTGGCCTCGCTGCTCGGGCTCATCATCGGCTCGCCCACGCTGCGGGTGTCGGGGGACTACCTGGCCATCGTCACGCTGGCGTTCGGGGAGATCTTCCGGCTGGTGATGATCAACCTCGACGGCTCCGACGGCCCCGACCTGACCAACGGCTCCAACGGCATCCCGGGGGTCCCCGACCTCGACCTGCTGGGCTTCGACTTCGGCGAGCCCCACGTGCTGCTGGGCGTCGAGATCGGCCGTTTCGCCAACTACTACTTCCTGCTGCTGCTGGTGATCGCCCTCATCATGGTGGTCTTCGCGAACCTGAACCGCAGCCGCATCGGCCGCGGCTGGGTGGCCATCCGCGAGGACGAGAAGGCGGCCGAGGCGATGGGGGTCAACGTCTTCGGGCTCAAGCTGTTCGCCTTCGCCGGCGGTGCGTTCCTGGCCGGGGTGGCCGGTGCCGTCCGGGCCCACCACGACATCTCCGTCACCCCCGACCAGTACATCTTCCTGGAGTCGGCGTTCCTGCTGGCGGCCGTGGTGCTGGGCGGCATGGGCACCATCGTCGGGGTGCTGCTGGGCGCCGTGCTGCTGCGGCTGATGCCGGAGAAGCTGCGCTTCGTCGACGAGTACCGGCTGCTGATCTTCGGCGCCCTGCTGGTGCTGATGATGCGGTTCCGGCCGGAGGGCCTGGTGGCCAGCCGGCGGCGGCAGCTGGAGTTCCACGAGGACGACGAGGAGCTGGCCGACAAGGTCGACCCGACCGTGACGAGGGCGGAGGGAGCCCGGTGAGCACCGAGCAGCACGAGGTCCAGTTCGCCACCGCCCCCGAGGGTGCGGTGCTGCTGGAGGCCCGCGGGGTGACCATGCGCTTCGGCGGCCTGCTGGCGGTGAACGCGGTGGACATGAGCGTCCGCAGCGGCGAGATCGTCGGTCTCATCGGCCCCAACGGCGCCGGCAAGACCACCTTCTTCAACTGCCTGACCGGGCTCTACCGGCCGACCGGCGGGCAGGTCTCCTTCGCCGGGCGCCCGCTGCCGCCGCGGCCGCGCAAGGTCGTCCAGGCCGGCATGGCGCGCACCTTCCAGAACATCCGGCTGTTCCAGAACATGACCGCCCTGGAGAACGTCATGGTCGGGCGCTACTGCCGGACCTCGGCGGGCCCGCTGACGTCCATCGTGCGCGGCCCCAAGTTCCGCCGCGAGGAGGCGGCCACCCGGGCCCGGGCGCAGGAGCTGCTCGGCTTCGTCGGCATCCCCGAGGCGGGGGAGTCGCTGGCCCGCAACCTCTCCTACGGCGACCAGCGCCGGCTCGAGATCGCCCGGGCGCTGGCCACCGACCCGCAGCTGCTGCTGCTCGACGAGCCCACGGCGGGCATGAACCCGCAGGAGACCCGCCAGGCCGAGGAGCTGATCTTCCGGATCCGCGACTCCGGGCTGGCGGTGGTGGTCATCGAGCACGACATGCGCTTCATCTTCAACCTGTGCGACCGGGTGCTCTGCCTGGTGCAGGGCGAGGTGCTGGTGCAGGGCACCCCGGAGCAGGTGCAGTCCGACCCGCGGGTCATCGAGGCCTACATCGGGACCAGCGACGAGGGGGAGACCGGCGATGCTTGAGGTCAAGGACCTGGTGGTCTCCTACGGCCGGGTCCGGGCGGTGAAGCGCATCAGCTTCACGGTGCCGGAGGGGTCGGTGGTGTCGCTGCTCGGCACCAACGGCGCCGGCAAGACCACCACGCTGCGCACCATCTCGGGCCTGCACCGACCCGAGTCGGGGGAGATCTGGTTCGACGGGCGGCGGATCGACTCCGTCCCGGCCCACCGCATCGTGCAGCGCGGGCTGGCGCACTCCCCGGAGGGCCGCCGGATCTTCCCCCGGCTGACCGTGCGGGACAACCTGATGCTGGGCGCCTTCGCCCGCACCGACCGGGGCAGCGCGAGCGCGGACCTGCAGCGGGCCTACGACCTCTTCCCGATCCTGCACGAGCGCCGCAACCAGCCGGCCGGCACGTTCTCCGGCGGCGAGCAGCAGATGCTGGCCATCGGCCGGGCGCTGATGAGCCGGCCCCGGATGCTGATGCTCGACGAGCCGTCGATGGGGCTGAGCCCGCTGATGACCAAGCGGATCATGAGCACCATCGCCGAGCTGAAGTCCGAGGGCGTCACCATCCTGCTGGTCGAGCAGAACGCCCAGGCGGCGCTCACCCTGGCCGACCACGGCTACGTGCTCGAGGTGGGCAGCATCGCCTTCGACGACACCGGGGCGAACCTGCTCTCCGACGACCGGGTGCGCCGGGCCTACCTCGGCGAGGACTGAGCCGGCCGGGTGGCGGGTCAGCGCCGGGGCGGCACCAGCGAGCAGGTCAGCCGGGCCGTGCAGAGCCGCTGCCCGTCGTCGCCGGTGAGCACCACCTCGTAGCTGGCCAGCGTGCGGCCCAGCCGCAGCGCGGTGGCGGTGCCGGTCACCCACCCCTCGCGGGCGGAGCGGTGGTGGGTGGCGTTGAGGTCCACGCCGACCGCCACCAGGTCCAGGGTGAGCGCGTGGGCGTGCGCGGCCAGCGACCCCAGCGACTCGGCCAGCACGCACGAGGCGCCGCCGTGCCAGAGCCCGAACGGCTGGGTGTTGCCGGCCACCGGGGCCCGCCCCACCGCCCGCTCGGGGGACACCTCGAGCAGCTCCAGGCCGAGCTTGGCGTCCAGCGGGCTGACGGCCGAGGCCGTCCACTCGGGCAGGGGTCGGGGAGCGGCAGCAGTCACGCCCCGCACTCTGTCAGAGCCGGACGCTAGAGTCGCGACGTGGTCACGACGAACTCGCCCGCTCCCGCAGCCGACGCCGAACGGCCCCGCCTGCTGCTGATCGACGGGCACTCGATGGCCTACCGCGCCTTCTTCGCCCTCCCGGTCGAGAACTTCTCCACCGTCACCGGCCAGCACACCAACGCGGTGTTCGGGTTCACCTCGATGCTGATCAACGTGCTGCGCGACGAGCGGCCCACCCACGTGGCGGTCGCCTTCGACGTCTCCCGCACCACCTTCCGCACCGAGCTGTACACCGACTACAAGGCCAACCGCAGCACCTCGCCCAACGAGTTCAAGGGTCAGGTCGGTCTGGTCAAGGAGGTCCTGGACGCGCTCAACATCGTCCACGTCGAGCTCGAGGGCTGGGAGGCCGACGACATCATCGGCACCCTGGCCACCCAGGCGCAGGCCGCCGGCATGGACGTGCTGATCTGCACCGGCGACCGCGACGCCCTCCAGCTCGCCAGCGAGCGGGTCACCATCCTCTACGCCCGGCGCGGGGTGTCCGACCTGGCACGGATGACCCCGGCCGCGGTCGAGGAGAAGTACCTGGTGCCGCCGGCCCGCTACCCCGAGCTGGCCGCCCTGGTCGGTGAGAGCAGCGACAACCTGCCCGGCGTCCCGGGGGTCGGCCCGAAGACGGCGGCCAAGTGGATCACCCTCTACGACGGCCTCGAGAACGTCCTCGACCGCGCCCACGAGATCAAGGGCAAGGCGGGGGAGTCGCTGCGCGAGCACGCCGCCAGCGTCCGGCTCAACCGCCAGGTCAACGCCCTGGTGCGCGACCTGGAGCTGCCGGTCACCCTGGAGGAGCTGACGCGCCGGCAGTGGAACCGCGAGGCCACCCACCAGCTCTTCGACTCCCTGGAGTTCCGGGTGCTGCGCGACCGGCTGCTCGAGACCCTCCCGCAGGAGGAGGCCGAGCCCGAGGGCGGTTTCGAGGTGGCGGGCGAGGTGCTCGCCGAGGGTGCCCTGCCGGGCTGGCTGGCCGAGCACGCCTCCGGCAAGCGCACCGGGCTCGACGTGGTCGGGCACTGGGGGGCGGGCACCGGCGACGTCCGCGGGCTGGCCATCGCCTCGGTCGACGGTGCGGCCTGCTGGCTGGACGTCGCGGCGCTGGCCCCCGACGACGAGCAGGCGCTGGTGGCCTGGCTCGCCGACCCCGAGCAGGCCGTCACGCTGCACGACGCCAAGGGACCGCTGCTGGCCATCTGGTCCCGCGGCTGGGAGCTCGCCCGGCTGGAGTCCGACACCCAGCTGGCGGCCTACCTGCTGCGCCCCGACCAGCGCAGCTTCGACCTCGCCGACCTGTGCGTGCGCCACCTCAAGCGCGAGCTGCGCATCGACGTCGAGCCCGACAGCCCGCAGGACACGCTCGACTTCTCCGAGGCCGGCGACGACACCTCCGGCGCCGACGCCGCCGTCAACGCCTCGATGGTGCGGGCCCGTGCGGTGATCGACCTCGCCGAGGTGCTCGACGAGGAGCTGGCCCGCCGCGACTCGGTGGGGCTGCTGCGCGACGTCGAGCTGCCGCTGCTGCGCACCCTGGCCGGCATGGAGCGCACCGGGATCGCGGTGGACGTCGGCTACCTGGAGTCCCTGGAGTCGGAGTTCGACACCGCCGTGCGCACCGCCCAGCAGGCGGCCTACGACGTCCTGGGCAAGGAGATCAACCTCGGCTCGCCCAAGCAGCTGCAGGTGGTGCTCTTCGACGAGCTGGGCATGCCCAAGACCCGCCGCACCCGGACCGGCTGGACGACCGACGCCGACGCCCTGCAGGGGCTCTACGCCCGCACCGAGCACCCCTTCCTGGCCCACCTGCTGGCCCACCGCGACGCCATCCGGCTGCGCCAGACCGTGGAGGGCCTGCTCAAGTCGGTCGCCGACGACGGCCGCATCCACACCACCTACCTGCAGACGATCGCCGCCACCGGGCGGCTGTCGAGCACCGACCCCAACCTGCAGAACATCCCGATCCGCACCGAGGAGGGCCGGCGGATCCGCCGCGCCTTCGTGGTGGGCGAGGACTACGAGTCGCTGCTGACGGCCGACTACTCCCAGATCGAGATGCGGATCATGGCCCACGTCTCCGCCGACGAGGGGCTGATCGAGGCCTTCCGCAGCGGCGAGGACTTCCACACCGTCACCGCGTCGCGGGTGTTCGGGGTGCCGCCCGAGGGCGTCGGGCCCGAGGAGCGGGCCAAGATCAAGGCGATGAACTACGGCCTGGCCTACGGCCTGAGCGCCTACGGCCTCAGCCAGCAGCTGGGGATCGACACCGGCGAGGCCAAGGGCCTGATGGAGGAGTACTTCGAGCGCTTCGGCGGCGTGCGCGACTACCTGCAGGGCGTGGTGGCCCAGGCCCGGCGCACCGAGTACACCGAGACGCTGCTGGGCCGGCGCCGCTACCTGCCCGACCTGATGAGCTCCAACCGCCAGCGCCGCGAGATGGCTGAGCGGATGGCCCTCAACGCGCCCATCCAGGGCTCGGCCGCCGACATCATCAAGGTGGCGATGCTCAACGTGGAGCGGGCGCTGGCGGCCGAGGGGCTGCGCAGCCGGATGCTGCTGCAGGTGCACGACGAGCTGGTGCTCGAGGTGGCGCCCGGCGAGCAGCAGGCGCTGGAGGAGCTGGTCCGCACCCAGATGGGACGCGCGATGGAGCTGTCGGTCCCGCTCGACGTCTCGGTCGGTTCGGGCCGGTCCTGGTTCGAGGCGGCGCACTGACCCCGGCCGGCGGGTGGGGTTTGCCCACTCCCCGCGACCGCGGGTAGGCTGTGCGGGCGCTGTGTCCTGCGTGCCCTCGTACCGAGTGGGGCGCGCACGCCGCCGTCGGGGCCCGCTCCACCGTTGGGCGTCCCCACGACGCGTAGCCGGGCCGGCACACGATCGCTACGCAGTCCACAATCGGAGCCCTACTACATGACGTCCTCCCTCGAGGCACCCCCGCAGGTCGCTGTCGACGACTTCGGGTCCCCGGAAGCTTTCCTGGCGGCCATCGACGCCACCATCAAGTACTTCAACGACGGTGACATCGTCCAAGGCACCGTCGTCAAGGTCGACCGTGACGAGGTCCTCCTCGACATCGGCTACAAGACCGAGGGGGTCATCCCCTCCAAGGAGCTCTCCATCAAGCACGACGTCGACCCCTTCGAGGTCGTCAGCGTCGGCGACGAGATCGAGGCCCTCGTCCAGCAGAAGGAGGACAAGGAGGGTCGCCTGATCCTGTCCAAGAAGCGCGCCCAGTACGAGCGCGCCTGGGGCACGATCGAGAAGATCAAGGAGGAGGACGGCGTGGTCACCGGCCACGTCATCGAGGTCGTCAAGGGTGGTCTGATCATCGACATCGGCCTGCGCGGGTTCCTGCCCGCCTCGCTGGTCGAGATGCGCCGGGTCCGCGACCTGCAGCCCTACGTGGGCCAGGAGCTCGAGGCCAAGATCATCGAGCTGGACAAGAACCGCAACAACGTCGTGCTGTCGCGTCGTGCGTGGCTCGAGCAGACCCAGTCCGAGGTCCGCCAGAACTTCCTCACCCAGCTGCAGAAGGGCCAGATCCGCAAGGGTGTCGTGTCCTCGATCGTCAACTTCGGCGCCTTCGTCGACCTGGGTGGCGTGGACGGTCTGGTGCACGTCTCCGAGCTGTCCTGGAAGCACATCGACCACCCGAGCGAGGTCGTCGAGGTGGGCACCGAGGTCACCGTCGAGGTGCTGGACGTCGACCTCGACCGCGAGCGCGTCTCGCTGTCGCTGAAGGCCACCCAGGAGGACCCGTGGCAGGCCTTCGCCCGGCTGCACCAGATCGGGCAGATCGTGCCCGGCAAGGTCACCAAGCTGGTGCCGTTCGGTGCCTTCGTCCGCGTCGAGGAGGGCATCGAGGGTCTGGTGCACGTCTCGGAGCTGGCCGAGCGCCACGTCGAGATCCCCGAGCAGGTCGTCAGCGTCAACGACGAGGTCATGGTCAAGATCATCGACATCGACCTCGAGCGTCGCCGCATCTCGCTGTCGCTGAAGCAGGCGAACGAGAGCATCGACGTCAACGCCGAGGACTTCGACCCGACCCTGTACGGCATGGCCGCCAGCTACGACGAGCAGGGCAACTACCTCTACCCCGAGGGCTTCGACCCCGAGACCCAGGAGTGGAAGGAAGGCTACGAGGAGCAGCGGCTCGCGTGGGAGCAGCAGTACGCCGAGGCCCACGCCCGCTGGGAGGCGCACAAGCGCCAGGTGGAGGAGGCCGAGAACGCCGACGTCCAGGCGTCCGCCGCGCCGCAGACCTCCTACTCCTCGGCCGGCTCCAGCTCGGCTGACGAGGACACCGACGGTGGCGCGCTGGCCTCCGACGAGGCTCTCCAGGCCCTGCGCCAGAAGCTGACCGGCGGCGCCTGAGCGCTCCCGGTACGCACCTGACGAGGTCCCCTCCGCCCGGCGGAGGGGACCTCGTCCGCGTCCGGGCCCCTGACGGCCACCGCGCCCGGGCTGCACGTCGCCGTCGCCGGCCGGCCGCAGCGCGGTTCGTCCCGACCCTGTCCGAGCGCCGGCGAGCCGGGGTAGATTGACCATCCTGGCGACGGGCTCCGTCGGGGGATCGGCCTGCGCCAGGTGACTCGGGGAGCCACGACGATGCCGGTGCGACCAGTGCCCCGGCCGCCAAGCAGGGTCGGCGGCCTCCCGCGTCATGTCGTCCCAGGTCCCCCGCGCTGGTGTCCCGCGAGGACCCCGGTGCGAGCTGCTGGCCCACCACGAGACGACGGAGCACGAGCGTGCCTGAGACACCCCACGCCCACCACCCGCGCACGTCCCGACCGCGCCGCGCCCGGCGGCCACGCCGCCGGCGGGTCTGGGTCGGGGGAGTGCTGCTGCTGACCCTGCTGGTCGGCGTCTGCACCTCCCTCGTCCTGCCGCCGCAGGACGACCTGGAGCGGGCGGCCCTGGAGCCGGTGCCCTCCGCCGTCCCGCCGTCGCGGGAACGGGCGCTGGACCTGCTCGGCACCCCCCGCTCCGGCGGACGCTGGCACTCCGGCGTCTGGGCCGGCGGCGACGTGGCCTCCGGCGAGCGCGTCGAGGCCTTCGGCAAGTGGCGGGGGACCCGCGTGGACGCGGTCACCATGTACCCGGCCTACCGGACCTGGGAGGAGATCGCCGGCTCCACCTGGCACATCGACACCTTCGACAGCACACCCGCGGTGCTGGTCTACGGCCTGCCGATGCTCCCCTCGCAGGACGAGGGCAGCTTCCGCTCCGTGGTGGCCGGGGAGCACGACCGGGTCTACCGCAAGGTCGCCCAGGACCTGCTCGACCGCGGCCGCGGGACGTCGGTCGTGCGCATCGGCTGGGAGGCCAACGGCGCCTGGTTCCCCTGGAACGCCACCGCCCAGGACGCGGTGGAGTACCGGGCGGCCTTCCGCCACGTCGTGCGGGTGCTCTGGTCGGTGGCGCCGGACCTGGTCATCGACTTCGACGTCGCCTGCGGGACCACGCTGCGGGGGCAGGACTCCCGCACCGACACCCTGGAGCTGCTCTACCCCGGCGACGACGTCGTCGACGTGGTCGGCTGCGACACCTTCGACTGGTACCACACGGTCACCGTGGACGACGCGAGCTGGGCCGCCACGCAGCGTCCCGCCGACGCGGTGGGGATCGCCGACGTGGCCGACTTCGCGCGCGCCCACGGCAAGGGCATGACGGTGCCGGAGTGGGGGCTGGCGAGCCCCCAGGAGCAGGGCAGGGGCGACAACCCCCTGCTGATGCAGCGCATGCGCGGGTTCTTCGAGGACAACGCCGACGTGCTGGTGCTGGAGAGCTACTTCAACGAACCCGACACCAGCCTGGCCAACAGCATCTGGGACCCCGTCCAGCACCCCCGGGCCTCGCAGGTCTACGCCGACCTCTGGTGAGGGCGGGCCGGCCGGCCGGGGCCTGTCCGGGGTCAGCCCCGGCGGGCCATCGCGTCGGTGTGGCGGACCTCGGTGAGCGCCTGCCCGGCCGCGTAGAGCGCGTAGCGCCACAGCAGCGAACGCGACCCCACCCCGACGGCGAAGTCGTCGTGGACGCTGATCCGCTCGCTCCAGCGGCGCTTGGCCAGGTTGGGTCCGGGGGACAGGTTCACCCACCGGTCGCCCTGCTCGCACGCGGCACGGAAGGCGTGCTCCTGCAGGTGCGTCACCGCCCCGAGCTCCCAGACGTCGGCCCGCATCCCCGAGGAGTGCACGTACAGCGTCTGCGGCGCGTGCAGCACCAGCTGGACGGCGACGACCTCACCCCCCAGGTGCAGCTCCCACAGCCGCGCCCGGCCGGCCCGACCCAGCGCCGGCAGCAGCTCGCGCATCATCCGCCGCCGGACCGGGTCGGCGAAGGCGTCCGGGTGCACGGCCGTCCCCGACAGGTCGGCGCGGGCCCGGTGCAGCCCGAGGAAGCGGTCCACCGCCGCCACGTCGATGTCCTCGCAGAGCTGGCGGACCTCGACCTCGCCGCCGTGCCTGGCCAGCCGGTTGCGCGAGCGCCGCAGGCTCTCCTTGACGTTGCGCTTCAGCCCCCGCAGCGTCTGCTCCCACGACCCGTCGAGCTCGAGCACCACGCAGGCCCGCGCCCGCTGGTGGCGGAAGAAGGCCGAGCGGTCGGTGCCGTGGTCGATCCACTGCGGCTCGAACCAGCCCTGACCGTCGGCCACGGTGAGCTCGGTCCAGCTCCCCGCCGCGCGCGGGTCGTCGGTGTCGCGCAGCCACTCGACCACGCTGCGCAGCACCTCCCGCTCGCAGCCGGGCGCGCAGAGCACCTGCGGCAGCTCCAGCAGCGACCCGCCCTGCCCGGCGCCGGCCAGCTGCAGCCGGCGGGCGAGCAGCAGCCCCTTGACGCGGAGGTCGCCGCGGAAGAACGGGGCGATCCCGACCAGCTGCTCCCCCTCCCGCACGGCCAGCAGCAGCTGCGCGTCGGCGTCAGGGGCGAAGTGGCGGTACCAGGTGGTGCTCCACTCCGGCGAGGTGAACGGGTTCGCCGGACCGCGCTGGCTCTCGTGCAGCCGCTCCCAGGCGGCGAGGTCGTGGTCGCCCAGCTGGGCCACGGACAGCACCTCGGTGTGCATACGACCCGTCCTCTCGTCTCGGCGGGCCAGAGTCTAGGAGCCGGGGGGCGCATCTGCCCGGGATTCGCCGGACGCCTTCGCAGAACCGCACGAGCTCGCAGGAACTTTTCCAAGTCCGCATGCGCACCACCGTCGCTGTTGTAACGTCAGCGCCGGCGGGGCCCTCGGAGGCACCGCCGCTGGGCCGGCGAACGGGGGATTCGCTGGCCCGTCTCGGGGGAGACATGTCACGCAAGATCTACGACGTCGTCGTGGTCGGAGCCGGGATCCTGGGCCTCGCCACCGCACGCGAAATCCACGCTCGCCAGCCGGGGCTGTCGCTGGCCGTCCTGGAGAAGGAGCCGGCTGTGGGCCGGCACCAGAGCGGCCACAACAGCGGGGTGCTGCACGCCGGGGTGTACTACGCCCCGGGGTCGCTCAAGGCGCGGCTGTGCGTCCAGGGCAAGGTGCTCATGGAGCGCTTCGCCGAGGAGCACGGCATCGCCGTCGACCGCTGCGGCAAGCTCGTCATCGCGGTCCGCGAGGACGAGCTGCCCCGGCTGGAGGAGCTGGAGCGGCGCGCCCGGGCCAACGGGGTGCCCGGGGTGCGGATGCTCGGCCCGCGCGAGCTGCGCGAGGTGGAGCCGCACGCCACCGGGCTGCGGGCCCTCTACAGCCCGGGGACGGGGATCATCGACTTCAGCGCCGTCACCCGCGCCATGGCCGAGGAGCTGGTGCAGGACGACGTCGAGCTGCACCACGGCGCCGAGGTGCGGGCCATCCGCTCCGGCGGCGACCACACCGTGGTCGAGACCTCCGCGGGTGAGTTCGCCACCCGTCGGGTGATCAGCTGCGCCGGTCTGCACGCGGACCGGGTGGCGCGGATGGACGGCGAGCCGGAGGTGGCCACGATGCCCTTCCGCGGCGACTACTACACCCTGGTGCCCGAGGCCCGGCGGCTCTGCCGGGGGCTGATCTACCCGGTCCCGGACCCGTCGCTGCCGTTCCTCGGCGTGCACTTCACCAAGCGGCACGACGGCGAGGTGTGGGCGGGCCCCAACGCGGTGCTGGCCACCCGGCGCGAGGGCTACCGCCGCTCGGACGTGGACCTGCGCGACCTGTGGGAGACGGTCCGCCACCCCGGCTTCGTCCCGCTGGCGCGCCGCTGGTGGCGCACCGGGGCGCAGGAGGTCTGGCGCGACGTGGTCAAGGCCGCCTTCGTGCGCGACCTCAGGGCGTACGTGCCGGAGATCCGCTCCGACCAGCTCGTGTTCGGGCCCTCCGGGGTGCGCGCCCAGGCGGTGGCCGCGGACGGCCGGCTGGTGGACGACTTCACCTTCGCCACCACGCCGACCAGCCTCCACGTGCTGAACGCGCCGAGCCCGGCGGCCACGGCGTCGCTGGCGATCGCCGGCCACGTCGTCGACACCGCCGAGGCCGCGCTCGGGCTCGCCGAGCTGCGCAGCACGCCGGGGTCCCGGCAGACAGGGCCGCGCCGGGCGCACGGCTAGCAGTCGACCTACTCGTCACAGCTTGGATCGGGGGATCAAGCATGGCACTTCAGGAACGGGTCAGCTACCGCGTCACAGGTCAGCCGCAGAGGCGGCTCAAGATCGAGTGGCCGTGGACGCTGAGCAAGCGGCACATGGACCCGGGGCCCACCCGGGGAGCGTGGTGGACGCCCGTGCTGCGCGACGGCACGCGTCCGGTCTTCCTGCTCGCCGACGCGGCGGGCTGCGCGCTGGCGGCGGTCGCCACCCAGACCGGGTGGTGGTCGGCGGCGGCGTTCAGCACGCTGCTGCTGGTGCTCTTCGCCTCGGTGCGGCTGTACCGCTCGCGGCTCGCGCTGTCGGTGCTGGACGACCTGCCGCGGATCACGCAGACCTGGCTGGTCGCGCTGGCCCTGCTGCTGATCGGCTCCACGCTGCTGCGGGGCGGGTTCACCGGCCTCGACTACGCCGCGCTCTGCCTGGCCGGGGTGGTGCTGATGCGGTCGGCCGCCTACGGGCTGGTCCGGCTGCTGCGACGCCGCCGGGTGGTGGCCCACGCCACCGTGGTGGTCGGCACCGACACGACGGGCCAGGCCATCCTGGGCCGGCTGGACCGCAACCCGCAGACCGGGCTGCTGCCGCTCGGGTTCCTCGACGACCTCGCCGAGCCGGCGACGGGGCTGCCGGCTCCGCTGCTGGGCGGCATCGGCGAGGTCAACCGGGTGCTGCAGGAGAACGAGGTCCGGGCGCTGGTCATCGCGCACGGCCACCTGCCCGAGTCCCAGCTGATCACCATGATCCGCGCCTGCCACCGCCACCACTGCGAGCTGTTCGTGCTGCCGCGGCTGTACGAGGTGACGCAGGTCGGGGCCGACATGGACTTCGTCGGCGAGATGCCGCTGGTCCGGCTGCGGCGGGCCGCCTACCGCAGCTGGGCCTGGCGGGCCAAGCGGCTGCTCGACGTGGTGGTGTCCGCCACCGCGCTGGTGCTGCTGGCCCCGGTGATGGCGGTGCTGGCCCTGGCCGTCCGGCTCGAGGGCGGGCCCGGCGTCATCTTCCGCCAGGAGCGGGTCGGCGTCGACGGTCGCCGCTTCGACGTCCTCAAGTTCCGCTCGCTGCGACCGGTCGACGAGACGGAGTCCCAGACGCAGTGGAACATCTCCCACGACGACCGGCTGGGTCCCGTCGGCCGGCTGATCCGCAAGACCTCGCTCGACGAGCTGCCGCAGCTGTGGAACGTGCTGCGCGGCGACATGAGCCTGGTCGGCCCGCGGCCGGAGCGGCCCCACTTCGTCGCCGAGTTCGACCGTCTCTACGTCGGCTACCAGGCCCGTCACCGGGTGCCCTGCGGGCTCACCGGGTGGGCCCAGGTCCACGGGCTGCGCGGGGACACCTCCATCGCCGACCGGGCCGCCTACGACAACTTCTACATCGAGAACTGGTCGCTCTGGCTCGACCTCAAGATCCTGCTGCTGACGGTCGTGGCGGTCTTCACCGACCCCGGTTCCTGAGCAGCCCGTGCCCACCACCACTCCGCACCAGACCGCACCCGACCACACCACGAAGGAAGAACCAGCCATGAGCACTGCCACCCCTCCCGCCTTCGACCCGGCGGACATCCCGGTCGTGATCCTCTGCGGAGGCATGGGAACCCGACTGCGCGAGGCCAGCGAGAAGCTGCCCAAGCCGCTGGTCGACGTCGGCGGGAAGCCGATCCTCTGGCACGTGATGAAGACCTACAGCCACTACGGCTTCCGCCGCTTCGTGCTGTGCCTGGGCTACAAGGGAGACCAGATCCGGCGCTACTTCCTGGAGTACCGCGAGCGGGTCAAGGACTTCACCCTCGACCTGGCCGCGGACCAGCCGCCCACCTGGCACGGCGAGGCGGAGGGCGCCGAGGACTGGCAGATCACCTTCGCCGAGACCGGTCTGCTGACCGGCACCGCCGGTCGCGTCCGCCGGGTCGCGCCGTACCTGGACCGCGACCTCTTCCTGCTCACCTACGGCGACGGCATCGGCGCGGTGGACATCCGCGGCCTGGTCGAGCAGCACCTGGCCTCGGGCCGGCTGGCCACCGTGACCGGCGTCCACCCCAGCAGCCGCTACGGCGAGATGCACGTCTCCGGCGAGCAGGTGATGGAGTTCAACGAGAAGCCCACCCTCGCCACCGGCTGGGTCAGCGGCGGGTTCTTCGCCTTCGACCGGCTGGTCATCGACAAGTACCTCGACGACGACGACTCGATGATGCTCGAGAAGCGGCCGCTGCAGACCATCGCCTCCGACGGCGAGCTCGGCGTGTTCAAGCACGAGGGCTTCTGGATGGGCATGGACACCTTCCGCGACTGGACCGAGCTCAACGCCCTGTGGGACGGCGGGAACCCGCCGTGGAAGGTCTGGCAGGACTGACCGCCCCACGCTCACGCCGCACCGCACACGACAACCAAGGACGAAGGAACCCATGAAGGTACTGGTCACCGGCGTCGAGGGCTACCTCGGCTGCCTGCTCACCCCCGAGCTGGTCCGCGACGGCCACGAGGTGGTCGGCGTGGACACCGGCTTCTACAAGTCCGGCTGGCTCTGGAACGGGCTGGCGCGCACCCCGTACACCCTGGTCGAGGACATCCGCACCCTCACCGCCGAGCACCTGGAGGGCGTGGAGGCGGTCGTGCACATGGCCGAGCTCTCCAACGACCCGCTGGGCCAGCTCTCGCCGACGATCACCTACGAGATCAACCACCAGGGCTCGCTGCACCTGGCCCGGCTGGCCAAGCAGGCCGGCATCGAGCGCTTCGTCTACATGTCCTCCTGCAGCGTGTACGGGGTGGCCGAGGGCGAGGTCGACGAGACCTCGCCGGTGAACCCGCAGACCGCCTACGCCGAGTGCAAGACGATGGTCGAGCGCGACCTGACGGCGATGGCCGACGACGACTTCTCGCCGACGTTCCTGCGCAACGCCACCGCCTTCGGCGCCTCGCCCCGGATGCGCTTCGACATCGTGCTCAACAACCTCTCGGGGCTGGCCTGGACGACGCGCCGCATCGCCATGGTCAGCGACGGCTCCCCGTGGCGTCCGCTGGTGCACGCCCTCGACATCGGCCAGGCGATCCGGCGGGTGCTCCAGGCGCCGCGCGACATCGTCCACAACGAGGTCTTCAACGTCGGGTCCAGCGAGCAGAACTACCGGGTCCGCGACATCGCCGAGATCGTCCGGGCCGAGTTCGGCGACTGCGAGCTCAGCTTCGGCGAGAACGGCGGGGACAACCGGAGCTACCGGGTGTCCTTCGAGAAGATCGCGAACAAGCTGCCGGGCTTCGCCTGCGAGTGGGACGCCGTGCGCGGCGCCCGCCAGCTGCACGAGGTGTTCGCCCGCATCCAGCTCGACAGCGAGACCTTCACCGGCCGGGGACACACCCGCCTGCTGCAGCTGCAGCACCTCATCGACACCGGTCAGCTCGACGACAAGCTCTTCTGGAGGGTCCCGTGAAGATCAGCACCACCGCCATCGACGGCGTCGCCGTCATCGACCTCGAGCGCCGCGAGGACGACCGCGGCTTCTTCGCGCGGACGTTCTGCGCCGAGGAGTTCGCCGCCGCCGGCCTCGAGCCGGTCGTCGACCAGTGCAACCTCTCCGGCAACCACCGCGCCGGCACCCTGCGCGGGATGCACCTGCAGGTGGCCCCGCACCCGGAGACCAAGCTGGTCCGCTGCGTCCGCGGCGCGGTGCTCGACGTCATCGTCGACCTGCGTCCCGACTCGCCGACCCGGCTCCAGCACGTCGCCGTCGAGCTCAGCGCCGACAACCGGCGCGCCCTCTACGTGCCGGCGTACTTCGCCCACGCCTACCTGACCCTGGTCGACGACACCGAGGTGATGTACCAGGTGACGGGTCGCTACGAGCCCAGCGCCGAGCGGGGCCTGCGCCACGACGACCCCGCGCTGGGCATCGAGTGGCCGCTGCCCGTCACCACCATCAGCGCCAAGGACGCCTCGTGGCCGCTGCTGACGGGGGCCGAGGCCGTGCCGGGGCCGCTGGCGCGCACCGGGGCGCAGCTGCAGGAGGTCGGCCGGTGATCCTCGTCGACAGCGCGCTGCAGCAGCGCCAGGCGCAGGGACGACCCGTCCGGGTCGCCCTGGTGGGTGCCGGCTTCATGGGTCGCGGGGTGGCACGTCAGATCGTGCACAGCACGCCCGGCATGGAGCTGGTCGCCGTGGTGAACCGCCACCTCGAGGGTGCCGAGCGGGCCTACCGCGAGGTCGGTGTCACCGACGCGCGCCACGCCCGCGACCGGGCCGAGGTGGAGCGGGTGCTGGCCTCCGGCGGCCACGTCGTCACCGAGAGCTGGGCCGCGGTCTGCGAGGCCGACGGGGTCGACGCCGTGGTCGAGGCCACCGGGGCCGTGGAGTACGGCTGCCACGTCGTCGTCTCGGCCATCGAGCACGGCAAGCACGTGGTCCTCATGAACGCCGAGGTGGACGCCACCGTCGGCCCCGTGCTGGCGGCCATGGCCCGCGAGCGGGGCGTGGTCTACACCGGCTGCGACGGCGACCAGCCCGGGGTGCAGATGAACCTGGTGCGCTTCGTCCGCGGCATCGGGCTCACCCCGCTGCTGTGCGGCAACGTCAAGGGGCTGCAGGACCGCTTCCGCAACCCGACCACCCAGCAGGGCTTCGCCGAGCGCTGGGGCCAGGACCCGCGGATGGTGACCAGCTTCGCCGACGGCACGAAGATCTCGGTGGAGCAGGCCACCGTGGCCAACGCCACCGGGATGACGGTGGAGCGCCGCGGCATGCGCGGCGCCGACCACGCCGGCCACGTCGACGAGCTCGTCGACCACTACGACGTCGACGAGCTGCGCTCCTCGGGAGGGTTCGTCGACTACGTGGTGGGCAGCCGGCCCGGGCCCGGCGTCTTCGTGCTGGCCACCTCCGACGACTCGCGGCAGCGGCACTACCTGGAGCTCTACAAGCTGGGCAAGGGCCCGCTGTACAGCTTCTACACCCCGTACCACCTCTGCCACTTCGAGGTGCCGACCACGGTGGCGCGTGCGGTCCTGTTCGGCGACGCCACCATCGTCCCGCTCGGGGCGCCGACGGTCGAGGTGATCACCCGGGCCAAGCGGGACCTGCCGGCCGGTGCGGTGCTGGACGGCCTGGGCGGCTACGACAGCTACGGCGAGGCGGAGCGGGCCGACGTCACCGCCGACCAGCGGCTGCTGCCGATGGGGGTCGCCGAGGGCTGCCGGCTGCTGCGCGACGTGGCCCGCGACGAGGTCATCGGCTACGACGACGTCGAGCTGCCGCCCGGCCGGCTGGTCGACGAGCTGAGGGCCCAGCAGGCGACGCAGCTGCCCGCGGCCGGCCTGGCGGCGGTCTGATCCAGGTGGTCGCGACGATGACGGGGACGAGCCAGCCGTGGCACCAGCTGGTGCGCGAGGACCTGGTGGCCATGTTCGAGGGCCACGAGGTCACCGCCGCCCGCCTGGCCGCCCGGCTGGCCGTCCACCCGCGGTACCGCGCCGCCGTGTACTGGCGGGTGGCGCAGGCCGCGCTGCGTCACCGGCCCACCCGGGCCCTCGCGCTGCTGCTCACCGCCCGCGTGCTCTCGGCGACGGGGGCCGAGCTGCAGCCCGGCGCGCGGATCGGGGGCGGCGTGGTGCTCAAGCACACCACCGGCCTGGTGGTCGGCGGCGAGGTGCAGGCCGGTGAGCGGCTGGTGCTGCACCAGAACGTCACCCTGGGCGACCGCCGGCCCTACGGGGGGCAGCCCCGCATCGGGGACGACGTGACCGTGGGCGCCGGCGCCTGCGTCCTCGGCCCCGTCTCCATCGGCAACCGCGTCCAGGTCGCCGCCAACTCCGTCGTGCTCACCGACGTCGACGACGACTGCGTGGTGGCCGGCGCCCCAGCCCGGGTGGTCAAGCGCCGGGGCGAACCCGTGTCCAGCAACGCCGAGCCCTATCGAGGACGTCCATGACCATCACCTCAGCCCCCACCACCGCCGTCCGCGACGCGGGTGGTTCCGCCGCCCGGCACGTCGCGCCCTGGCCCGGCTCCTCGCCGGGGCTGGTGCTGCAGACCGTCCGCCGCTGGTTCTGGCTGCCGCTGGGCCTCGGCCTGGCCGGCGCGCTGATCGGCGGCGGGATCGGCACGGACGCCCGTCCCACGGCCGAGACCCTGCTCGTCGTGCAGGCCAGCAGCCAGGACAGCACCAACCGGGCCCGTGTCGTCGAGACCGCCGTCCGCGAGCTCAGCGCGCCGGGCATCTACGAACGGGCCGGCCAGGACATCGGCGCCGACCCCGCCGAGCTCCGGTCGCGCACCCGGGTGTCGTCCACCGCCACCTCCGACGTCATCTCGGTGACGGTCACCGCCGACGACCCGACGCAGGCGGTGCGGGAGTCGGCGGCCGTGGCCCGGGCCGGTGTCGAGCTCCGCGCCGAGCGGACCGAGATCCAGCTGCAGCAGCTCGCCCAGGACACCCGCCAGCTGATGGACCAGTCCGACTGGGGCGTGGAGGACCTGCAGGCGGAACGGGCCCGCGTCGAGCAGCTCGGGCTGTCGCTCGCCGCCAGCCAGAGCTACCTGGTGGCCAACTCCGAGGAGCTGGTGGTCATCCAGGAGAGCGAGCCGGCCGAGAGCCTGGTCAGCCGGCTCACCCTGGCGGCGCTGAGCGGGCTCGGCGGGGTGCTGCTGGGCGTGGGGGCCAGCCTCTTCCTGGGCACGCGGGTGGGTCGCGTCGGGTCGTTGCGCCGGCTGCGGCGCATGTTCCCCAACCTGCCGGCGCTGCGCACCGAGGACCTGGCGCCCACCGTGGCCATGGAGGGCACCGCGATCCGCACCGTGCTGGTCACCCGGATCGGGTCGGTGCCGCTGTGGCAGGCCTGCCGCCTCGTCTCCGACACGCTCCGCGAGGCGGGGCACCCGGTGCGGCGGACGACCAACATCGTCCACGCGCTCACGGCCGACCAGACGTCCCGTCCGCCGCAGGGCGGCATCGACGTCGTCAGCAGCCGGCTGACCCCCACGGTGATCCGCCGGGTCGCCCGGGACCCGCACGTGCTGCTGCTGGTCGCGGTCGACCCGCGGACGGTCCGGCTGGAGTGGCTGGACCGCAGCCTGCACACGCTGGGGGAGCGGGCCTACTTCCTCGTCGACAACGGGTGACGAGGTGCGCACCGCCACCGGCCGCAGCCTCGCCCGACGGCAGGCCATCTGGATCGCCACCCTGTTCGCGGCCAACTTCTGCCTGCAGCGCTTCTCGCTGCCCGGGCTCGCCATCCCGGTCACGCTGCCGCTGACCATGCTCTGGGTGGGGGCCGGCCTGTGGGCGGGGATCCTCGAGCTCAACGTGACCCGGCTGCGGCTGTGGCTGGTGGCGGCGGCGGCCAGCGCCCTGGTGGCCATCCCGCAGGTGGCGCTGCTGGACTTCCCGCTCATCAGCGTCACCAGCTGGGGGCTGTGGGTGGTGATCTGGCTGCCGGTGGTGGTGCAGCTGCGCGACCGCTCGGTCCGGGCGGTGCGCGCCGCGCTGTCCGCGGTCGCCGACGTCGGGGTCGCCCTCGGGGCGGTGGCGGTGCTCTTCACGCTGTCGCAGGTCGCCGGGCTGCCGTACCGGGACTACCTGGGCGAGCTCGTGCCGAGCCAGTACCTGGTGCCCCTCTACGTCACCAGCTACCCGATCAGCTACGGCTCGCCGATCTACAAGGCCAACGGCTGGCTGGCGCTGGAACCCTCGTTCCTGTCGTTCATGCTCGGGGTCGCCGCCATCGCCGCCATCGCCTCCTCCCAGCGCCAGCTCAAGCTGCTGGTGATCGCGCTCGGGCTGGTGTGCACGGCGGCCGGGTCGGGGATCGCGCTGCTGGCGGTGTTCGTCGTGGTCAGCGTGCTCCGCGGGGACCTCGTCCGGCTCGCCCGCTACCTGCCGATCGCGGCCGTCACGGGCGTGGCCCTGGCCACCACGGCGGTGGGGGCGTCGGTGCTGTCCCGGATCGGCGAGGGTCGCCAGGAGCGGTCCTCGCTCTCGCTGCGGGCCGTCGAGCCCTACCAGCACCTGCTGCCGGTCTGGCTGCAGGACCCGTGGGTGGTGCTGTTCGGACGCGGTGCCGGCTCCTCGCAGCGGGTGGTCAGCGACCTCAGCATCAACGGGCTGCTGGTCCCCACCCCCGCCAAGCTGCTCTTCGACTACGGGCTGGTCGCCGGGGCGCTGCTGCTGGCGCTCGTCGTCGTGGCGCACCTGCGTTCCCCGGTGCCGGCGCTGGGCGCGGCTCTGGTGGTGTCGCTGCTCGGGCTGCAGGGCGCCTCGCAGCCGCTGGTGCTGTGCTCGCTGCTGACCGTGACCCTGCTGGCCCCGGCCGCGCCGCTGGGACGGGCTCCCGCTCCACAGGTCCTCCGCGAGATGGCGGGGACCCGGTGAGCGCCGTGCGCCGTGGCCGCTGGCTGGTCGTCGCCGGCTCCCCGTTCCTGCCCGCCCAGGACGGCGGCGAGCGCGAGCACCTCGGCTTCGTGCGGGCGGCGGTCGACACCGGCCGGATGGCCGGCCTGGTGGTCCCGGTCGACCCCGACCCCGCTGCCGTCGGGCGCGAGGACGACCTGGACGCGATCCGCGAGCTCGTGGCGCCGGCACCGCTGTTCACCACCGGGCGCCGCCGGGGCCTGGTCTCGGCCCTGCACCCGCGGACGCCCTACGTGGTCGCCTCCCGCCCCTGCCCGCCGGACCTGCTGCCGCGGGTGCGGGCACAGGTCCCCGACGCCGACGGCGTGGTCGTCTTCGCGCACAAGTCGACCGCCATCGGACGGGTGCTCGCCGAGGGGCTCGGGCTCCCGGCAGTGCTGCGGCAGCACAACCTCGAGGGTCCGTACCACCGGGCGCTGGCTGCCGCCGCCCGGCCGCCGCGGTCGTGGGCGGTGGCGCTCGAGGCGCTGCGGATCGACCGCGACGAGCGACGGCTGGAGCACAGCAGCTGGTTGCGGGGGATCGCCGACATCGCCGCCGACGACGCGCGGACCCGGGCGAGCCGCTCCGCGGTCCCGGTGCGCCACGTCCCCACCTTTGCGCTCGGCGCCGGCGACCTGGTCACCGACCGCCCGTGGGCGCCGGCGGGGGAGCCGGTCGTGGTCTTCGTCGGCTCCCTGCAGGTCGGCACCAACCACGACGCCCTCGCCTGGTTCGCCGAGCACGTCTGGCCCCGGGTGCGCGAGGAGCTGCCGACGGCCCGCTGGCAGGTGGTCGGCCGCGCTCCGACCGACGCGGTGCGAGCCCTCGTGGCCCGGACGCCGGGGGCGGAGCTCCACCCCGACGTCCCCGACCCGGGGGTCTACCTGCGCCGCGCCGCGGTCGCGGTGAACCCGAGCGTGTCGGGGTCGGGGGTCAACATCAAGGTCGTGGAGTACCTGGCCACGGGCATCCCCGTGGTCAGCACGGTGCGGGGGCAGGCCGGCCTCGGCACCACCCCCGGCCGCGACCTGCGGGCCAGCGACGACCCGGGCGAGTTCGCCCACCACGTCCTGGCCCTGCTGCGCTCGCCGGGGCTCGCGCGCGAGCTGGGCGCAGCCGGCCGGGCCGCCGCCCTGCGGCTGCTCGACGTCGGACCCGGCCTGGACGTCCTGGACGAGCTGCTGCACCCGGCGCCGGCCGTGCCGGCCGCCACCACCCACCACCGAGCCGGGGCGACCCGGGAAGGCAGTCGAGATGATTCCTGAGATCAGCATCCTCATGCCCACCCTCAACGAGGAGAAGAGCGTCGCCGCCGCGGTCCGCTCGGCGCTGCAGCAGGAGGGCGTCGACGTGGAGGTGCTCGTCGTCGACGGCGGCTCGGTGGACCGCACCCGCGAGATCGTCGCCGAGATCGCGGCCGAGGACCCCCGGGTGAGGCTGCTCGACAACCCGCGCTCCATCATCCCCGCCGCCCTCAACATCGGGCTGGCGGCCGCGTCGGGGGAGTTCGTGGCCCGGCTCGACGCCCACTGCTCCATCTCGCACGACTACCTGCGCCGAGGGGTCGACCGGCTCCGCTCCGACCCCGCCATGGCCTCCGTGGGGGGCTGCCGCACCGGCGTGGGGCGCGGCCCCGTCGGCCGCGCCATCGCGCTGGTGCTCTCCAGCCCCGCGGCCATCGGCGACTCCATCAACCACTTCGCCGTCACCGCCCAGCTCACCGACCACGCCTCGCAGGCGGTCACCCGGACCGCGGCGGCGCGGGCGGTCGGCGGCTGGGACGAGCAGCTGCTGGTCAACGAGGACGTGGACTTCGACCACCGGCTGATCCGTGCCGGCCACCGCATCGGCTACGACCCGCAGATGCGCGTCTCGTGGGAGGTCCGCGAGACGCTGCCGGCGCTGGCGCGCCAGTACCGGCGCTACGGCCGCGGCAAGGGGCTGATGACCCGCAAGAACGGCGTGGGGGCGCTGCGGGCCCGGCACCTGGTCCCCCCGGCGGCCGTCGTGGGCGGTGCCGGCGTGCTGCTCGCGGGGCTGCGCCGCCCCGCGCTGTGGCTGCTGGTGGCGCCCTACCTGCTGCTGGTGCTGGCCGCGAGCGTGCAGTGCTGGCGGCGGCGTCCTCGCGGCGAGCAGGTCTCGGCGCTGAGCCTGGTCCTGGGGTTCGTGGTGGTCCACGGCTGCTGGGGCCTCGGGTTCCTCGAGGGGGCCCTGCTGGGCCGCCAGCCCGTGGCCGCGAGCGGCGACGCGCGGGCGCGCCGCTCGGTCACCGCCGGCTGAGCACGGCTCAGCCGGCCGCGGCCACCTCCGCGAAGCGGCGGGCGGCGACCTCGCGGCCGCCGACGAAGGCCCTGCGGGAGAGCAGCCCACGGCAGAGCTGGAGCTGTCCCCGCAGGGTCTCGGCGTCCCGCCGGACGAGGGCCGGCACGCTGCGGGTGACCGCCCCGAGCACCATCAGCCACCGCAGCAGCAGCGACCAGCGGCGGTGGTAGCGGGTCAGGTACCAGGCGAAGGAGGCGCCCCGCAGCCGCAGCATCTCCGCGCTGGGCGCGCCCGAGCGGCCCGCGCCGTGGCTGACCGTGACGTCCTCCCGCAGCACGCACCGCCACCCCCGCCGCCGGGCCTCGCGGCCCAGGCTGACGTCCTCGGCGTAGACGTAGAAGCTCTCGTCGAAGCCGCCGAGCTCGCGGAAGACCCGGGCGCGGACCGCCATGCAGGCCCCGGTGACCCAGTCGACGTCCACGTGCTCACCCGCGGCGGGGCGGGCGAAGAGGCCACCCGTGGGCAGCCGGCGGTGCAGCCCGAGGGCGTGCACGAGCAGCCGGGGCACCGAGGGCTCCCAGCCGCCGACGCCAGCCTCGACGGCCCCCTCGGCGTCGGTCATCGTGGCGGCGTGGGCGAGCGCGGTCGGGTCCTCGGCCAGACCCCGGACCAGCGCCGCCAGGTCGTCGGCGGAGGGGCGGCAGTCGGGGTTGACGAACACCAGGTACTCCGCCTCCGACGCCCGTGCGCCGAGGTTGGCACCGCGGGCGAAGCCGACCCCGCCGCCGTCCAGGTAGCGGGTCCGGGGCCGGGCCTCCACCACGCCGCGCACCCCGTCCACGTCGGCGGAGTTGTCCACCACCGTCACCCGCAGCTCCTCGGGCCAGCTCCGCAGCAGCTCGGCCACGTGCTCCCGGCTGCGGAAGGACACCAGCACCACCTCGGCGGCGGCCAGCGTCCCCGCGGGGTGGGCGGGTGTCCTCGACGAGGGTGACGACACAGCGGCCCCTTCCACGACGTGCGGCACGTGATGTCCTCCGGCGCGTCCAGGCTAGGGGCTCACGCGGGCCGGTGAGGGCGTTTCGGGAGTTCCGCCCGTAGGGTTCGGGCATGCTGCGGATCGGGTTGACCGGGGCCATCGCCTCGGGCAAGAGCACGGCCGCGTCGGTCCTCGCCGAGCTGGGTGCCGTGGTGGTCGACGCCGACGTGCTGGCGCGCGAGGTCGTCGCCCCGGGGTCGGAGGGGCTGGCCGCGGTGCGCGAGCGCTTCGGCGACCCGGTGCTCCGGGAGGACGGCTCGCTCGACCGGCGTGCGCTGGGACGCATCGTCTTCTCCGACGCCGCGGCCCGGCGCGACCTGGAGGCGATCGTGCACCCCCGGGTGCGGGCGCTGGCCGCCCGGCGGGAGGCGGCGGCCGGTCCGGACGCCCGCGTCGTGCACGTCATCCCGCTGCTGGTCGAGACCGGGCAGCAGGACGACTTCGACGTGGTGGTGGTCGTCGACGTCGACCCCCAGACCCAGCTGCGGCGGCTGCAGCAGCGTGACGGGCTCAGCGGCGAGGAGGCCCGCGCCCGCGTGGCCGCCCAGGCCGACCGGGAGACGCGGCTGGGGGCGGCCGACGTCGTGTGGTCCAACGACGGCGACCCGGAACGGCTCCGCGAGCAGATCGTCTCCTGGTGGCAGCAGCCGTTACCGAATTGAGACCTTCCTCCCGGGTGGTCGTCCTGCCGCCGGGACCCGCGGATGCGCCACCCTTTCCCTGGCGGATCCGACCCTCCGCCGCCGCAGACCGAGGAGGTGCCGCGTGGTGTGCCCGCGCTGCCAGACCCAGCTACCTGCCGTCGCCCACTTCTGCCACCACTGCGGGAGCGACGTCCGCAGCACCGACGTGGCCCGGCGCAAGTCGTTCGCCGTCAAGCCCGACGAGCCGGTGGCGTCGTTCTCGCTGGTCTCGACGATCATGCCCCGCGGCGTGTCCGAGCACCCGCAGACCTACAAGCTGGCGCTGCTGATCTCGCTGACGCTCGCGCTGGTCACGGCCATCTTCGGCGCCCTGCCGCTGGCCGTGCTGATCGCGGCCTTCGCCATCCCGGTCGTCTACATCGTCTACCTCTACGACGTGAACCTCTGGGAGGACGAGCCGCTGCCCGTGGTGGCGCTGGCCTTCGGCCTCACCGGGCTGCTGTCGATCGCCTTCACCCTGGCCTGGACGCAGCTGCGTGGCGAGACCTTCCGGATCGGTGAGCTGGCCGGCGGGCTGGGCGGGCAGGCGCCCGGGCCCCAGGTGACCGACTTCTTGATCGCGGCCCTGCTGGTCCCGGTGGTGGGCGAGGCGCTGCGCCAGATCGGACCGCTGCTGCTGGCGCGCCGCCCCGAGTTCGACGACCTCATGGACGGGCTCACCTTCGGCATCGTCTCCGGTGTCGCCTACGCCTGCTTCGACACCGTGGTCAAGCACTGGGACCTGGTGACCGGGGGTTCGGCCGGGCTCGACGAGCCGGGCATGTGGGCCTCGCTGATCTTCCTCGAGGGCTTCGTCAAGCCCGTCGTGATGGGCACCGCCACCGGCATCGCCTGCGCCGAGTTCTCCGGGCTCGGCCGCGGCTACGACGGCTTCACCCCCCGCTACGTCCGCGGCCTGGCGGAGGCGGTGATCGCCAACGTCCTGTACGGCGCCGGCGTGTACCTGTTCAGCTTCCTGCCCGACCCGACCCTGGCCGTGCTGGTCAGCATCGTCTGGGGTCTGCTGATCGCCGCGGTGCTGGTGCTGCGGGTCCGCAACGTGCTGCACCACGGCCTGATGGAGGCCGCCCTCGAGGCGGAGGCCCGTGAGGTCGTGGGCGACGACGCGGAGCTGCACTTCTGCCGCCGCTGCGAGATGCCGCTGGCGCCGCACGCCGCCTTCTGCAACGCCTGCGGGATGGCGCTGCGGGTCCAGCACTCGCTGCACCCGGAGCGGCACGCCGTCCCGGCGGCGGCCGAGACCGCGCCGCGTCAGCCGGCGCCCGCCGAACCGGCCGGTGACGACAGCTTCTACGACCAGGAGGAGCGATGAGCCAGGGTCCCTGGGGCCAGAACCCGCCCCCGCCCGGCCAGCCGCAGGGCCAGCCCCAGCCGGGCGCGCCCCGGCCGGGGTACCCGCAGCAGGGGTACCCGCAGCAGGGGTCCCCGCAGGGCCATCCGCAGCAGGGCTACCCCCAGCAGGGGTACCCGCAGCAGGGACCGGCCCAGGGCTACCCGCAGCAGGGCTACCCGCAGGCCGGCGGCCAGCCGCCGCACGGGTACCCGCCGCAGGGGTACGGGCCCGGCTACCCGCCCGGCGGGCACGGCCCGGGGGGCGCCGGCCAGAGCCGCAGGTCACCCGCGCTGCTGATCGGCATCGTCGTCGCCGCTCTGGTGCTGGTGGGGGCGGTCGGCGGCATCATCTGGGCGCTGACCGGCAGCTCGACCCCCGCGCCGCCGACGCCGACGCCCACCGCGTCCGAGCCGGCCAGCCCCGAGCCCTCGCCCAGCGGCGAGCCCAGCCCCGAGCCGTCCCCGGAGCCCTCCGGAGAACCCAGCGAGGAGCCGTCGGAGGAGCCCAGCGAGGAGCCGGGCGGTGGCGGCGGCGCCGGTGAGGAGGTCGAGGTCGGCCACGGCGTCACGCTCACCCTGGCCGAGGGCTGGGAGGTCACCGAGAGCAGCAACGGGTTCGTCACCGTGGAGAACGGCTCGGAGATCTTCCTCGGCGAGACCGCCGAGGGGCTGCAGGGGGAGTCGGCGACCACGGTCCTCGCCTCCTACCACGAGTCGCTGGGCGAGACCTTCGCCGACATGGAGGTGCTGAGCGCGCCGGAGGACGCCGGCGTCGGCGGTGGCCTCGACTCGGCCGTGGGGGCGGTGATGCTGACCAGCTCGAGCGGGGCCGGCAGCTCCAAGATCATGCTGGTCTCGCTGCTGGCGATCAACGACGACGGCACCACGGCGGTCGGCTCGCTCGCCCTGGCCGACGACGCCAACCAGGAGCAGGCGCTGGAGGACTGGGGCGCGATGACGGTCTCCATGCTGGAGGACCTCTGAGCGACGCCGGAACTGTCGGCGGTCGGACGTAGTCTCGAGGTATGCGTCCGATCGCCGAGCTCCAGCGCCAGGTGGCCCCCTTCAAGGTCGAGAGCGACTTCGAACCCGCCGGCGACCAGCCGGCCGCCATCGCCGAGCTGGAGCGCCGGATCCGGGCCGGCGAGCAGGACGTCGTGCTGCTCGGCGCCACCGGTACCGGCAAGACCGCCACCGTGGCGTGGCTGGCCGAGCGGCTGCAGCGCCCGGTGCTGGTGATGCAGCCGAACAAGACCCTGGCGGCCCAGTTCACCAACGAGCTGCGCCACTTCTTCCCGAAGAACGCGGTCGAGTACTTCGTCTCCTACTACGACTACTACCAGCCCGAGGCCTACGTCCCGCAGACGGACACCTACATCGAGAAGGACTCCTCGCTCAACGAGGAGGTCGAGCGGCTGCGCCACTCGGCCACCAACTCGCTGCTCACCCGGCGCGACGTCATCGTGGTGGCCACGGTCTCGGCCATCTACGGCCTGGGCAGCGCCGAGGAGTACCTCAACCGGATGATCACCCTCCGGGTGGGCGACGAGATGGACCGCGACCTCCTGCTGCGCCGCCTGGTCGACATCCAGTACGCCCGCAACGACCTCGCCGGCACCCGTGGCACCTTCCGGGTCCGTGGCGACACCCTGGAGGTGTTCCCCAAGTACGAGGAGATGGCGGTCCGGGTCGAGTTCTTCGGCGACGAGATCGAGCGGCTCAGCACCATGCACCCGCTGACGGGGGAGGTGCTCTCCGAGGACGAGCAGGTCTTCCTGATGCCCGCCAGCCACTACGTCGCCGGCCCCGACCGGATGGAGGCGGCGATCCGGCGGATCGAGCACGAGCTGGAGCAGCGGCTGGCCGAGCTGGAGTCCCAGCAGAAGCTGCTGGAGGCCCAGCGGCTGCGGATGCGCACCACCTACGACATCGAGATGATGCGCCAGATCGGCACCTGCTCGGGCATCGAGAACTACTCCCAGCCCATCGACGGCCGCGAGCCCGGGTCACCGCCCAACTGCCTCCTCGACTACTTCCCCGAGGACTTCCTGCTGGTCATCGACGAGTCGCACGTCACCGTGCCGCAGATCGGCGGCATGTACGAGGGCGACATGTCCCGCAAGCGGACGCTGGTCGAGCACGGTTTCCGGCTGCCGTCGGCGATGGACAACCGCCCGCTGCGCTTCGAGGAGTTCGTCGAGCGGATCGGGCAGACGGTCTACCTCTCCGCCACCCCCGGCAACTACGAGCTGGCGCGCTCCGACGGCTTCGTCGAGCAGCTGATCCGGCCCACCGGGCTGGTCGACCCCGAGGTCGTCGTCAAGCCGACCCAGGGCCAGATCGACGACCTGATGGGCGAGATCAAGCTCCGCGCCGACCGTGACGAGCGGGTGCTGGTGACGACCCTGACCAAGAAGATGGCCGAGGACCTGACCGACTACCTGCTCGAGAACGGGGTCCGGACCCGCTACCTGCACTCCGAGGTGGACACCCTGCGCCGCGTCGAGCTGCTGCGCGAGCTGCGGATGGGCGAGTACGACGTGCTGGTCGGCATCAACCTGCTGCGTGAGGGCCTCGACCTGCCCGAGGTCTCGCTGGTGGCCATCCTGGACGCCGACAAGGAGGGCTTCCTGCGCAGCGACCGGTCGCTGATCCAGACCATCGGCCGCGCCGCCCGCAACGTGGCCGGGCAGGTGCACATGTACGCCGACAAGATCACCCCGTCGATGCAGTCGGCGATCGACGAGACGAACCGTCGCCGCGAGCTGCAGATCGCCTACAACCGCGAGCACGGGATCGACCCCCAGCCGCTGCGCAAGCGGATCGCCGACATCACCGACATGCTGGCCCGCGAGGACGCCGACACGGCCGAGGTGATGGCCCGGGCCGGCACCAGCCGCAAGCAGCAGCGCTCGCCCGTGCCGGTCGGCGAGGTCGGCACCCACAGCCGCGACCTGGCCCAGATGCCGGCCAGCGACCTGGCGGCGCTGGTGCAGGAGCTGACCACCCAGATGCACACCGCGGCCGGCGACCTGCAGTTCGAGGTCGCCGCCCGGCTCCGCGACGAGATCTCCGAGCTGAAGAAGGAGCTGCGCCAGATGATCGAGGCCCAGCGCTGAGCCGCGCCCGCCGCTGAGGTGGGGCCGGCTCAGCCGCCGACGTAGGCCGCCAGGTGCTCGCCGGTGAGGGTGGAGCGGGCGGCGACGAGGTCGGCGGGCGTCCCCTCGAACACGATCCGGCCGCCGTCGTGCCCGGCGCCCGGTCCGAGGTCGATGATCCAGTCGGCGTGCGCCATCACGGCCTGGTGGTGCTCCACCACCAGCACGGACTTGCCCGAGTCGACCAGCCGGTCCAGCAGGCCGAGCAGCTGCTCGACGTCGGCCAGGTGCAGACCCGTGGTGGGCTCGTCCAGCACGTAGACCCCGCCCGGCTCACCCATCCGGGTGGCCAGCTTGAGCCGCTGCCGCTCGCCGCCCGACAAGGTGGTGAGCGGCTGGCCCAGGCTGAGGTAGCCCAGCCCGACGTCGACGAGCCGGTGCAGCACGGCGTGCGCCGCCGGGGTCCGGGCCTCGCCGGCCCCGAAGAAGGCCTCCGCCTCGGTGACCGGCATCGCCAGCACCTCGCTGATGTCGCGCCCGCCCAGCCGGTGCTCGAGCACCGCCGGCTGGAACCGCTTGCCCTCGCAGTCCTCGCAGGTGGTGGCCACCCCGGCCATCATGCCCAGGTCGGTGTAGATCACCCCGGCGCCCTGGCAGGTGGGGCAGGCGCCCTCGGAGTTCGGGCTGAACAGCGCCGGCTTGACCCCGTTGGCCTTGGCGAAGGCCTTCCGGATGGGGTCCAGCATCCCCGTGTAGGTGGCGGGGTTGCTCCGCCTGGAGCCCTTGATCGCCGACTGGTCGACGACCACCACGCCGTCGCGGCCGGCCACCGAGCCGTGCACCAGCGAGCTCTTGCCCGAGCCCGCCACGCCCGTCACCACGCAGAGCACCCCCAGCGGGATGTCGACGTCGACGTCACGCAGGTTGTGGGTGCTGGCTCCGCGAACGGCCAGCGCCCCGGTCGGCGTCCGCACCGCCGGCTTCAGCCGGGCCCGGTCGTCCAGGTGGCGGCCGGTGAGCGTGCCGCTCGCCCGCAGTCCGGCCACGTCGCCCTCGTAGCAGATGGTGCCGCCGGCGCGCCCGGCCCCCGGGCCGAGGTCGACGACGTGGTCGGCGATCACGATGGTCTCGGGCTTGTGCTCCACCACGAGCACCGTGTTGCCCTTGTCCCGCAGCCGCAGCAGCAGGTCGTTCATCCGCTGGATGTCGTGCGGGTGCAGTCCGATGGTCGGCTCGTCGAAGACGTAGGTGACGTCGGTGAGGGAGGAGCCCAGGTGGCGGATCATCTTGGTCCGCTGCGCCTCGCCGCCGGAGAGCGTGCCCGCCGGCCGGTCCAGGCTCAGGTAGCCCAGACCGATGGCGGTGAAGGAGTCCAGCAGGTGCTGCAGGCCGGCGAGCAGCGGCGCCACCGAGGGCTCGTGCAGCCCGCGCACCCACTCGGCCAGGTCGCTGATCTGCAGGGCGCAGACGTCGGCGATGCTCCTGCCGGCGATCGTCGAGGAGCGGGCCTCGGGGCCCAGCCGGGTGCCGTCGCAGTCGGGGCAGGTGGTGAACGTCACCGCGCGCTCCACGAAGGCGCGGATGTGGGGCTGCAGCGAGTCGACGTCCTTGCTCAGGAAGGAGCGCTGGATGCTGGGCACCAGCCCCGAGTAGGTCAGGTTGATCCCGTCGACCTTGATCTTGGTCGGCTCCCGGTGCAGCAGGTCGTGCAGCTCCCGCTCGCCGTACTCGCGGATCGGCTTGTCGGGGTCGAAGTAGCCGCAGCCGCGGAAGATGCGGCCGTACCAGCCGTCCATGCTGTAGCCGGGGACCTTGAGCGCGCCCTCGTTCAGCGACAGCTGCTCGTCGTAGAGCGCCGACAGGTCGATGTCGGTGACCGAGCCCATGCCCTCGCAGCGCGGGCACATGCCGCCGAGCCGGTTGAAGGTCGCCTTCTCGGCCTTGGTCTTCCCGCCGCGCTCGACGGTGATGGCGCCGCTGGCGTGGACCGAGGGCACGTTGAAGGAGTAGGCGGCGGGCGGGCCGATCCGCGGCTCCGCCAGCCGGCTGAACAGGATGCGCAGCATGGCGTTGGCGTCGGTGGCGGTGCCCACGGTCGAGCGCGGGTTGGCGCCCATCCGCTCCTGGTCGACGATGATGGCGGTGGTCAGCCCGTCGAGCAGGTCGACGTCGGGGCGGGCCAGCGTCGGCATGAAGCCCTGCACGAAGGCGCTGTAGGTCTCGTTGATCAGCCGCTGGGACTCCGCGGCGATGGTCCCGAACACCAGCGAGCTCTTGCCCGACCCGGACACCCCGGTGAACACGGTCAGCCGGCGCTTCGGCAGCTCGATGCTGACGTCAGCCAGGTTGTTCTCGCGGGCGCCGTGCACCCGGATCAGGTCGTGGCGGTCGGCGGGGTGCCTCGTGGTGCCCGCCTCGGTGCTGGTGCTCATGGTCCTCCCGTCTCCGCGGACCAGGGTAGGGCCCGGCCGCCGCGCCGGGGAGCCCCGCGATGCGTGTCGTCCGGGCCCGCCCGCGATGCGCGCCCGGGGGGAGCGCTGCTGTAGTTTGGGGGTAGGAGGGGAGTATTCCTCGGCCTCGGCGTCGTCACCACGGTCAGCTCCCGCGCGTCGGGGCCCCCGGCGCCGTGGACCGGCGCCACGCAGGTGGCCCGGTGGAAGAGACCTCCGAGGCACCTCGACCTCCACCCGGAAGGCAATTCCTGCATGAACGTGCACCTCTACACCTGGGTCATCACCGCGGTGGTCCTGGTCGCCGTGCTGGCGATCGACATCCTCGTCATCGGACGGCGCCCCCACGAGCCGTCCATGAAGGAGGCCGGGCTCTTCGTCAGCATCTACGTGGCGCTGGCCGTGGCCTTCGGCATCGGGGTCTGGGTGGTCTCCGGGCACCAGTACGGCGCCGAGTTCTTCGCCGGCTGGCTCACCGAGTACAGCCTGTCGCTGGACAACCTGTTCATCTTCATCATCATCATGGCCTCGCTGAAGGTGCCCCGGCACCTGCAGCAGTTCGCGCTGATGGTCGGCATCGTGCTGGCCCTCGTCTTCCGCGCGATCTTCATCGCCGTGGGTGCGGTGGCCATCGAGCGGGTGTCCTGGATCTTCTACCTCTTCGGCGCCTTCCTGATCTACACCGCCGTCAAGCTGGTCATCGACTACAGCAAGCACGACGACGAGGAGGACGTCGACAACGCCCTGCTGCGCTTCGCCCGCAAGCGGCTGCCCTTCGTCGACGAGTACCACGGCACCAAGCTGGTCACCCACGCCGGCGGCCGCCGGGTGCTGACCTCGATGGCCCTGGTCATCCTGGCCCTGGGCAGCACCGACCTGCTGTTCGCCCTCGACTCGATCCCCGCGATCTACGGCCTGACCCAGGAGCCGTACCTGGTCTTCACCGCCAACGTCTTCGCGCTGATGGGTCTGCGCCAGCTGTACTTCCTGATCGGCGGCCTGCTCAAGCGGCTGGTCTACCTGTCGCTGGGGCTGTCGATCATCCTGGCCTTCATCGGCGTGAAGCTGGTGCTGCACGCCATGCACGAGTCCGGGCAGTACGCCGAGGCCCCGGTGGTCGGGCCCGCCATGGGCGCGGTCTACGACTGGGTGATCACCCTGCCGGCCGAGGGCGAGGTCCCGATCTGGCTGTCGCTGGCCGTCATCGTCGGCGTGCTGGTCGTCACCACCGTGGCCAGCCTGCTGAAGTCCCGCTACGACCGCAGCACCGCCGACGGGCAGTCCTCGCTGCAGCCCGAGGGCGACACCGACGGCACCACGATCACCGAGCAGGACGTGCTCGAGCCCCCGGCCACGCTGGAGGACGAGCGGCAGGGCGAGCGTCCGCGGCGCAACTGAGCCGACCCGCGTGCGGCGGCGGGGTCACCAGCCCCGCTGCCGCCACTCCTGCAGGTGCGGCCGCTCCCGGCCGATGGTGGTGTCGTCGCCGTGGCCTGGGTGCACCACCGTGTCGTCGGTGAAGTGGCGGAAGACCTTGTGCTCCAGGTGGTCCATCAGCTCCCGGAAGTCCTCCGGGCTCTCGGTGCGGCCGGGGCCGCCCGGGAAGAGGCTGTCGCCGGTGAAGAGGTGGTCTGGCCCGTCCTGGTAGCGGAGCCCCAGCACCACCGAGCCGGGGGTGTGCCCGGGCACCGTGAGGACGTCCAGCAGCCCCCGGCCCAGCGGCACCACGCCGCCGTCGCGCAGCGGCTGCTGCGAGGTCCCGGTGGCGGACTCGACGGCCAGCGCGTCCTCCGCGCCGCAGACCAGCCGTGCGCCGGTGGCAGCCGCCACCTCGGCCAGCGCGCCCAGGTGGTCCGCGTGGCGGTGCGTCGTGACGACCGTGGTGACCCGGCGGTCGCCGATCGTCTCCAGCAGCCGGTCGGGCTCCGCGGCGGCGTCGATCAGCACCGTCTCCCCGGCCACGGTGACCAGGTAGGCGTTGTTGTCCATCGGTCCCACCGACACCTTCACCAGCTCCACCCCCTCGGTGAGCACCAGCCGCAGCGGCGGGCCGCCGGGCTCCACGTGGTTGAGGGGCTCCTGCTCGCTCATCGGGGTCCTTCCGTCGGAGGGTGTCGCAGCCGGACGGGGTCAATGTAGACCGGCCCGTCCCGGCGGCGGTCCCGGCCGGGGCACGGAACTGTCGGAGGGGCCGCATAGCATGGTTCGAGTGAGTGACCGCCTCGTCCCCAGTGACCGTCTCGTCGTCCGCGGTGCCCGCGAGCACAACCTGCGCAACGTGTCCCTGGACCTGCCCCGGGACGCGATGATCGTGTTCACCGGGCTCTCCGGGTCGGGCAAGTCCAGCCTCGCCTTCGACACCATCTTCGCCGAGGGCCAGCGCCGCTACGTCGAGTCGCTGTCGGCCTACGCCCGCCAGTTCCTGGGGCAGATGGACAAGCCCGACGTCGACTTCATCGAGGGGCTCTCGCCCGCGGTCTCCATCGACCAGAAGTCCACCAGCCGGAACCCGCGGTCCACCGTCGGCACCATCACCGAGGTCTACGACTACCTGCGGCTGCTCTACGCCCGGGCCGGGCGCCCGCACTGCCCGGTCTGCGGCGAGCCGATCGCCCGGCAGTCCCCGCAGCAGATCGTCGACCGGCTGATGGCCCTGCCCGAGGGCACCCGGTTCCAGGTGCTGGCCCCCGTGGTCCGCGGCCGCAAGGGCGAGCACGTCGACCTCTTCCGCCAGCTGGCCACCCAGGGCTTCTCCCGGGTCCGGGTGGACGGCGAGGTGCACCAGCTGTCCACCCCGCCCACGCTGAACAAGCAGCAGAAGCACTCGGTGGACGTCATCGTCGACCGGCTGGCGGTCAAGCCCAGCGCCAAGCAGCGGCTGACCGACTCGGTCGAGACCGCGCTCGGGCTGGCCGCCGGGGTGGTCACGGTCGACTTCGTCGACCTGCCCGCCGACGACCCCGAGCGCGAGCGCCGCTACTCCGAGAAGATGGCCTGCCCCAACGAGCACGACATCAACATCGACGAGCTCGAGCCGCGCCAGTTCTCCTTCAACGCCCCCTGGGGCGCCTGCCCGGAGTGCTCCGGCATCGGCACCCGGATGGAGGTCGACCCCGAGCTGGTGGTCCCCAACGACGAGCTGAGCATCGAGGAGGGGGCGATCGCGCCGTGGCAGGGCGCCCACGTCGCCGACTACTTCCACCGGCTCATCCAGTCCCTCGCCGCCACCGAGGGCTTCGACACCTCCACCCCGTGGCGCGAGCTGCCCGCCTCGGCCGTGCAGCTGCTGCTGCTCGGCAAGGGCGAGCAGGTGCTGGTCAGCTACCGCAACCGCTACGGCCGCGAGCGTCGCTACAGCGCCAACTTCGAGGGCGTCATCCCCTACGTGCAGCGCCGCCACGCCGAGGCCGAGACCGACGCCTCGCGCGAGCGCTTCGCCGGCTACATGCGCGAGGTGCCGTGCCGGGCCTGCCGGGGGGCGCGGCTCAAGCCGTCCTCGCTGGCGGTCACCGTGGGCGGCAAGAACATCGCCGAGGTGGCCGACATGTCGATCGACCAGGCGGCCGCCTTCCTGGCCTCGCTGGAGCTCTCCCCGCGGGAGCGCCAGATCGCCGAGCGGGTGCTGAAGGAGATCAACGAGCGCCTCCGCTTCCTGCTGGACGTCGGCCTGGACTACCTGTCGCTGTCCCGCCCGGCGGGCAGCCTCTCCGGCGGCGAGGCGCAGCGGATCCGGCTGGCGACGCAGATCGGCTCCGGGCTGGTCGGCGTGCTGTACGTGCTCGACGAGCCGAGCATCGGGCTGCACCAGCGCGACAACCGCCGGCTCATCGACACCCTGATCCGGCTCCGCGACCTGGGCAACACCCTCATCGTCGTCGAGCACGACGAGGACACCATCCGGGCCTCGGACTGGGCGGTCGACATCGGTCCCGGCGCCGGCGAGCACGGCGGCCAGGTGGTGGTCTCGGGCACCGTCGAGGAGCTCTACGCCAGCGAGGAGTCGCTGACCGGGGCCTACCTGTCCGGCCGCCGCGAGATCGCGCTGCCCGCCGAGCGCCGCCCCCGCACCCCCGGCCGCGAGATCACCGTCCACCAGGCCAGCGAGAACAACCTGCGCGACGTCACCGTGTCCTTCCCGCTGGGCCAGCTCGTCACCGTCACCGGCGTCTCGGGGTCGGGCAAGTCCACGCTGGTGAACTCGATCCTGTACACCGCGCTGGCCAAGCGGATCTACAACGCCAAGGACGTCCCGGGGCGGCACCGGGCGATCACCGGGGCCGAGCACATCGACAAGATCATCCACGTCGACCAGTCGCCGATCGGCCGCACCCCGCGCTCGAACCCGGCCACCTACACCGGTGTCTTCGACAACATCCGCAAGCTCTTCGCCGACACCCCCGAGGCGAAGGTCCGCGGCTACCAGCAGGGCCGGTTCTCCTTCAACATCAAGGGCGGGCGCTGCGAGAACTGCGCCGGCGACGGCACCATCAAGATCGAGATGAACTTCCTGCCCGACGTGTACGTGCCCTGCGAGGTGTGCCACGGGGCCCGGTACAACCGGGAGACGCTGGAGGTCCACTACAAGGGCAGGACGATCGCCGAGGTCCTCGACATGCCGATCGAGGAGGCCCTGGAGTTCTTCGCCCCGATCCAGTCGATCGCCCGCCACCTGCGCACCCTGGTCGACGTCGGCCTGGGCTACGTCCGGCTGGGCCAGCCCGCACCCACCCTGTCGGGCGGGGAGGCGCAGCGGGTCAAGCTGGCCAGCGAGCTGCAGCGCCGCTCGACCGGCCGCACGCTCTACGTGCTCGACGAGCCGACCACCGGTCTGCACTTCGAGGACATCCGCCGGCTGCTGGGCGTGCTGGGCAAGCTGGTCGACGCGGGCAACTCGGTGATCGTCATCGAGCACAACCTCGACGTCATCAAGACCGCCGACTGGCTCATCGACATGGGCCCCGAGGGCGGTTCGCGCGGCGGCCAGGTGGTGGTCGAGGGGACCCCCGAGCAGGTGGCCGCCCACGAGGGCTCGCACACCGGGGCCTTCCTCAAGGAGATCCTGCACGGGCGCTCCGTGCCGGTGCGCGAGGCGCTGGTCGAGGTCGAGTCGGCCGCGGCCCAGCCCGCTCCCGGCCCGGCGGCGAAGAAGTCCGCCGCCCGCCGGTCGGGGCAGCAGGCCGGGAAGGGCGCGGCCAAGGCCCCGGCGAAGAAGACGACGCCGACGCAGAAGACCACGCCGACGCAGAAGGGCACGCCGGCCAAGACGGCGGCCAAGAAGACCGCCAGGGGGAAGACCGCCGCGGCCTGAGGGCCGCGGCGGGGGTCAGCCGACGGAGAGCTGGTCGCCCGAGCTGGTCACCGCCGCGCCCGCGAGCGGCTCCTCGGCCGGGCCCTGCAGCACCGACCCGTCCTCGATCGAGAAGGCCGAGCCGTGGCAGAAGCACACGATCTGCCCCTCGGCCACCTCGCCCACCGGGCAGCCCTGGTGGGTGCACACCTTCGAGAAGGCCCGGAACTCCCCGGGCCGCGGCTGGGTGACCACGTAGTCGGAGTCCTCGAGCACCACCCCGCCCCCCACCGGCACCTCCGCCGCGGGCAGCTGCACCGCCGCAGCCGTGCCGGACGCCGCCGGGGACGTGGCCGGTGCGGAGGGCTGCCGCTGCGACCCGGAGCAGCCCGACAGGGCGCCGCCGAGGGCCAGCGCGGCCACGCCGGTGCCCCGCAGCAGGGTGCGCCGGCTGCTCGCGAAGGCGGGGTGGGTCATCGTCGCTCCTCGGCTCGGGGATCTCCCCGGCGATCCTAGGCGTCCCCGCCACCGCCCCGCGGGTCGGGCGCGGGGGTTCGCGGACGACCCCTTGCAGAACCCCCTCGGGCTGTGATGTCATCCGATCAATCTTCGTGTGAGCGAAGCCCTTCCTGACCAACGTCGCTGCAGGAGGACGCCGATGACGGCGGTGCAGGCACCACCCGAGGGAGCAGCCGGGGTCGCGGCCGCGCCCGTCCAGCTCCCGCGCCCCAGCGGGTTCTCCCACCGGTTGCGCCGCAGCCTGCGACGGCACTGGCAGCTGTACCTGCTGATGGTCGTCCCGCTGGCCTACTTCGTCATCTTCAAGTACGTCCCGATGACCAACACGGTGGTGGCCTTCAAGAGCTACAGCGTGGTCCGGGGCGTGTGGGACAGCCCGTGGGTGGGCATGGCCAACTTCGAGCGGCTGTTCCGCAACCCGGTGTTCTGGACGCTGGTGAAGAACACCCTGCTGCTCTCGGGCTACACCGTGCTGGCCGGCTTCCCGCTGCCCATCCTGCTCGCCCTGATGCTCAACGAGGTGCGGCACCGGCTGTTCCGCAAGAGCGTGCAGATGATCACCTACGCGCCCTACTTCATCTCCACCGTGGTCGTCGTCTCGATGCTGATCCTGATGATGGCGCCCCGGCTGGGCATCGTGACCAAGACCTTCGGGCTCTTCGGGATCGCGGCACCGGACCTGCTCGGCAACCCGGACTACTTCCGGCACGTGTACGTGTGGTCGGATGTCTGGCAGACCACCGGGTACTCCGCGGTGATCTACATGGCGGCCCTGTCGGCGGTGGACCCGGCCCTGTACGAGTCCGCCAAGGTGGACGGCGCCTCCCGGCTGCGGCGGATCTGGCACGTCGACATCCCCGGCATCATGCCGACCGCGACGATCATCCTCATCCTCAGCGTCGGCAACATCATGGCCATCGGGTTCGAGAAGGCCTACCTGCTGCAGAACCCGCTCAACCTGGCCCAGTCCGAGATCATCGCCACCTACGTCTACAAGACCGGTCTGCTCAACGCGGACTTCGGGCTGGCCACGGCCGTCGGGCTGCTGAACTCGGTGGTCAACCTGTTCCTGCTGCTCGTCGTGAACTGGGTGTGCAAGCGCATCAGCGGCAGCGGGCTGTGGTGAGGCGACGATGACCACCACCGCGCTGTCCCGCCGCCGCCGCGTCCTGCCCGACCGCCCCGCCACCCGCATCCGCGAGTCCTCCGTCGACCGGGTCTTCCTGGTGGCCGTCTACCTGCTGCTCGGCGTCTTCGTGCTCGCCGTGCTGCTGCCGCTGGTCTACATCGTGGCCAGCTCCTTCTCCAGCCCGGCGGCCGTGTCCTCCGGACGGGTCTTCCTGTGGCCGGTCGACTTCACCCTGCAGGGCTACGAGGTGGTGCTGACCAACCCCGAGATCCTCACCGGCTACGTCAACTCGCTCATCTACGCCGTCGCAGGCACGTTCATCAGCACCACCCTGACCGTCGCGATCGCCTACCCGCTGTCGCGCAGGGGCCTGGTGGGCAGCAACCTGATCATGGCGCTGGTGCTGGTGACCATGCTCTTCACCGGCGGCCTGATCCCCACCTACCTGGTGGTGCAGGAGCTGGGGATGCTCAACACCCGGTGGGCGCTGCTGCTGCCGCAGGCCATCGCGGTCTGGCAGGTCATCATCGCCCGCACCTACTTCCGCTCCGCCATCCCCGACGAGCTGGCCGAGGCGGCCGAGCTCGACGGCAGCAGCGACCTGCGCTTCCTGTGGTCGGTCGTGCTGCCGCTGTCCAAGCCGATGATCGCCGTGGTGGCGCTGATGTACGCCATCACCCAGTGGAACTCCTACTTCGACGCGCTCATCTACCTCAAGGACCCCGACCTCTACCCGTTGCAGCTCGTGCTCCGCAACATCCTGATCCTCAACTCCAGCGCCGGCGGGGGCGTGGTGGACGTCGCCCTGCAGATGCAGCGGGAGCAGATGGCCGAGCTGCTCAAGTACTCCCTGATCGTGGTCGCCAGCATCCCGGTGCTGCTGATCTACCCCTTCGTCGCCCGGCACTTCACCAAGGGCGTGATGATCGGCGCCGTCAAGGGCTGACCGTCCCCCTCCCGTCCCAGCCGTCCCACCTCCCGAGAGGAACCCAGCCATGACCAACGACCGAGGCCGCCTGCGGACGGCCGCCCGCCGGGGCGGGGCGCTCACCGTCGCCGCCACCGTGGTCCTCGCCGCCGCCGCCTGCTCCGGCTCCGGCGAGCCCACCGAGGAGGAGAGCGTGGGCGGACCCGCCCAGCTCAGCGTCTTCGCCCCGCAGGGTCCCGAGCAGGACCTCGCCACCAACGTGTTCACCCAGCAGCTCAGCGAGCAGTTCGACATCGAGTTCAGCTGGCAGACCACCACCTGGGACGGCGTCCCGGCCGCGGAGAAGCGCAACATCGCGCTGGCCAGCGGCGACTACCCGGACCTGTTCCTGCTGATCCCCTGGGTGGACCAGTTCCGCCCGGCCGACGTGATGAGGCTCGGGCAGCAGGGGGTGGCGCTGCCGCTCAACGACCTGATCCGCGAGCACGCGCCGAACATCCAGGCCGCGCTGGACTCCAGCGCCGACCTGCGGGCCATGTCCACCGCGCCCGACGGCAACATCTACGGCCTGCCGCAGCTGGTGGAGTGCTACCACTGCAGCTACCAGGCCAAGCTGTGGATGAACTCGGAGTGGCTCGAGGAGCTCGGCCTGGACCAGCCCACCACCACCGAGGAGATGCGCGAGGTGCTGCGGGCGTTCAAGACCCGCGACCCCAACGGCAACGGCGAGGCCGACGAGGTGCCGCTGAGCGCCAGCGTCCGCGACGACCTCATCCCGTACTTCATGAACTCCTTCATCTACGACCCGCAGGGCACCAGCGGCAACAACCGCTCCACCCTGGTGCTGAACCAGGGCCGGGTGGACCTGCAGGCCAACAAGGAGGGCTGGCGCGAGGGCCTGCGCTACATCAAGTCGCTGTGGGACGAGGACCTCATCGACCCGGGCGCGTTCACCCAGAACCCCGACGCGCTGCAGCAGATCGGCGACAACTCCGAGGCGGTGATCCTGGGAAGCGCCACCGTGCTGCACCCGGCCATCGCGGTCACGCTCGGCCAGGAGGACGGCCGTGACAAGGACTACGACCCGGTGCCGCCGCTGACCGGTCCGACGGGGGCGGCCTACGCGGCCTACAACTTCCCCTCCGTGCCCGGGGCGACGTTCGTGCTGACCAACAAGGCCTCGGCCAACGACCAGGTGGCCGCGATCAAGATGCTCGACTACATCTACACGACCCAGGGCCAGACCGAGGGCATCCACGGCGAGAAGGGCGTGGACTGGACCGACCCGGAGGAGGGCGACATCGCCCTCGACCCGGCGGTCGAGCCGCTGTACAAGGTGCTGCCGGCCGAGGACGAGGGGACCCCTCGCAACTCCAAGTGGGAGGCGCTGGCCCAGTACAACAACACCCTGGCCTACCGCAACGCGATGGTGGTGCCCGAGGACATCTACGACCCGGCCGGCTACGAGCGCCGGCTGTTCGAGGCCACCCAGCTCTACGCCGGCAAGGAGGACAAGGCCCAGGTGTTCCCGTCCTGGGGCATCTGGGTCGACCCGGCCGACGCCACCGAGATGGCGCAGCTGCAGACCAACATCGAGAACTACGTCACCCAGAACTCGCTGGCCTTCATCACCGGCTCCAAGGACCTCGACGCCGACTGGGACGCCTACGTCCAGGGCTTCGAGGGCCTGCAGCTGGGACGATACCTGGAGCTGCAGCAGGCTGCCTACGACCAGTACCTGACCCGCTGACCACCCCGGACCCGCCAGCTCGAACCCCCTCAGCCAGACCCGCCAGCTCATCCCGCCAGCTCGACCCGCACGAGGAGCCGCACCGTGACCGCACCCCGACCCGCCCTGACCGCCCGCACCCCCGCGCTGACCTGGAACGAGGGCTACCCGCTGGGCAACGGCCGGATCGGGGTGATGGTCCACGGCGAGGCCGCCGAGACGCGCTGGGACCTCAACGACGACACCTGCTGGTCGGGCTGGCCGGGCAGCACCGCCGGCCAGCCGGCCTCCGACGAACCCTCGCCGCAGGTGGTGGAGCGGGTCCGCCGGGCCCTCTTCGACGGCGACGTCGACACCGCCGAGCGGGAGATCCGCAAGGTGCAGTACGGCCACAGCCAGTCCTACCAGCCGCTGGCCGCGCTGACCGTGGTCACCGACCCGGGGACCCGCCTGCTGCACCGCCGGCTGGACCTGTCCACCGGGGTGGCGGCCTGGGCCACCGACGGACCTGCGGGGGAGGGGCAGGTGGCGGGCTTCGTCAGCGCCCCGGCGGGGGCCGTGGTGGGCGAGCACCGCTGGCAGCGGCCCACCGACGTCCGCGTCCGGCTCACCGCCGCCCACGCCGAGTTCGGGCACTGCCGCGCCGACGCCGCGGCGGAGGGGCTGCTGACCCTGGTCAGCCGGATGCCCACCGACGCCTACCCCAGCCACGACAAGAGCGAGGAGCCGCTGCGCTTCGACCTCACCCCGGGCCGGGCGGTCACCGCCGCGGTCGCCGTCCGGGTGGTCACCGACGGGACCGTCGCCGTGCCGGCGGGGGCGGAGGCGGTGGGGCCCGTCGAGCTGGCCGTCACCGGGGCCACCCACCTCACCCTGGTCGCCACCACCAGCACCGACTTCGTGGACGCCGTGACGCCCCCGCACGGGCGGGTCGAGCAGCTGCTGGCCGACGCCGTCGCACGCGCCCGGACCCAGGCCGACCGCGACGTGGCCGAGCTGCGCGCCGAGCACGAGGCGGACCACCGGGCGCTGTTCGACCGCTTCGAGCTGGTGCTCGGTGACGGCACCGACGCCGTGGACGGAGACACCGACGAGCTGCTGGCGCGGGCCAGCCGCGGGGACGTCAGCCCCGCCCTGGTGGCGCTGGCCACCCAGTACGGCCGCTACCTGATGATCGCGGCCTCCCGCCCGGGGTCGCGGGCGACCAACCTGCAGGGGATCTGGAACCGGCTGCTGCAGCCGCCGTGGAGCAGCAACTACACGGTGAACATCAACACCGAGATGAACTACTGGCTGGCGGCGCCGGGCAACCTGCTCGACTGCGCCGAGCCGCTGTACGGGCTGGTCGAGGACATCGCCCGGACCGGCCGCGACACCGCGCGGCGGGTCTACGACCGTCCCGGCTGGGCCGCGCACCACAACGCCGACGTGTGGGGCTACTCGCTGCCCGTGGGCGACGGCGCCGCCGACCCCTGCTGGGCGGCCTGGCCGATGGCCGCCCCGTGGCTGCTGCAGCACCTGGCCGAGCACCACCGCTTCACCGGGGACACCGAGGTGCTGCTCGACCGCGGCTGGCCGCTGGTCGACGGGGCGGTGGAGTTCGTGCTGTCCTGGCTGGTCACCCTGCCGGACGGCACGCTGGGCACCGCCCCCTCCACCTCGCCGGAGAACCGCTTCCGCACCGGCTCGGGCACGGCGGCGGTCACCGTCTCCTCGACCATGGACCTGGCGCTGGCCCGCGACCTGCTGCGCACCTGGCTGCGGTGCGCCGAGCTGCTGGAGACCGAGGGCGCCGCCGGCGGCCGGCGCGCGGCGGACCCGGAGCGCCGCAGCCAGGTGGAGGCCGCGTTGGCGCAGCTGCCGCTGCCGGAGCCGACCGCCCGCGGCAGCTACCCCGAGTGGCACCTGGACCTGCCCGAGGCCGAGCCCACCCACCGGCACCAGTCGCACCTGTTCGACCTGCACCCCGGGGACGCGCTGCACCGCCACGACCCGGCGCACCTCGCCCGGTTCGAGGCCGTGGCCGAGACGCTGCGGCTGCGCGGCAGCCACTCCACCGGCTGGTCGATCGCCTGGCGGGTGGCGCTGCACGCCCGGCTGGGCAACGTCGACGGCGCGGTGGCCAGCCTGGGCCACTACTTCAACCTGGTCGACGACCCCGCCGACGACCGCCGGGGCCGGGTGCACGTGCCGGGCGGGGTCTACCGCAACCTGCTCTGCGCCCACCCGCCCTTCCAGATCGACGGCAACTTCGGGGTGGCCGCCGGGGTGCTGGAGATGCTGCTGCAGTCGCACGAGGTCGACTCCGGCCGCCCGGTGCTGGACCTGCTGCCCTGCCTGCCGCCGCAGTGGTCGTCCGGGTCGGTGCGGGGGCTGCGCGCCCGCGGCGGGCTGGTCGTCGACCTCAGCTGGCGGGACGGGGCCGTGGAGCAGCTGCGTCTCCACCCCGGGCGGGACCAGGAGGTCGTGGTGCTGGCGCCCGGGGCCGCCCCGGAGGTGCTGCGGCTGCGTGCCTCGGAGCCGGTGGTGTGGTCGCCGACGGCGGCGCCGGAGGGTGTCGCCGCCGGGACCTAAGGTGGGCGGGTGGCAGATCCTTCCTCCTACCGCCCCGCGCCCGGGTCGATCCCGCTGAACCCGGGGGTCTACCGGTTCAGCGACGCCCAGGGACGGGTGATCTACGTCGGCAAGGCCAAGAGCCTGCGGCAGCGGCTGAACTCCTACTTCGCCGACCCCGCGTCCCTGCACCAGCGCACCCAGACGATGGTGCGCACGGCGGCACGGGTCGACTGGACGGTGGTGCAGACCGAGGTCGAGGCGCTGCAGCTGGAGTTCGCCTGGATCAAGGAGTTCGACCCGCGGTTCAACGTCAAGTACCGCGACGACAAGTCCTACCCGTGGCTGGCCGTGACCTGGTCGGAGGAGTTCCCGCGGGTGTTCGTGGGCCGCGGCCCCAAGCGCAAGGGCACCCGCTACTACGGGCCGTACTCCCACGCCTGGGCGATCCGCGAGACCGTCGACCTGCTGCTGCGGGTGTTCCCGATGCGCTCCTGCACCAAGGGCGTGTTCCGCAACGCGGCGCAGACCGGGCGGCCCTGCCTGCTGGGCTACATCGACAAGTGCTCCGCGCCCTGCGTGGGCCGGGTGGACGCCGAGCAGCACCGGGCCATCGTCGACGACTTCTGCAGCTTCGTCGGCGGCCAGTCCGGGCCCCTGCTGCGCCGCCTGGAGCGCGAGATGAAGCAGGCCGCGGCCGGCATGGAGTACGAGCGGGCGGCACGGCTGCGCGACGACATCGGGGCGTTGCGGCGGGCGATGGAGAAGAACGCCATCGTGCTCGCCGACGGCACCGACGCCGACGTCATCGCGCTGGCCGAGGACCCGCTGGAGGTCGCCGTGCAGGTCTTCCACGTCCGCGGCGGCCGGGTCCGCGGCGAGCGGGGCTGGGTGGCCGACCGCAGCGACGACAGCACCACGCCGGAGCTGATCCAGGCCTTCCTGGTGCAGCTCTACGCCGACGACGAGGCCCGCACGGCCGAGACCGGGTCCTCCCCGGTGCCGCGGGAGGTGCTCGTCCCCGAGCTGCCCAGCGACCCCACCGTCACCGAGTGGCTGACCCAGCTCCGCGGCTCCAACGTCTCGGTGCGGGTGCCGCAGCGCGGCGACAAGCGCACCCTGATGGAGACGGTGGCCAAGAACGCCGCCGAGGCCCTGGTGCGGCACAAGACCAAGCGGGCCAGCGACCTGTCCACCCGCAACCGGGCGCTGGAGGAGATCCAGGAGGCCCTCGACCTGCCCGAGGTGCCGCTGCGGATCGAGTGCTACGACGTCTCGAACCTGCAGGGGACCGAGGTGGTCGCCTCGATGGTGGTCTTCGAGGACGGGCTGCCGCGCAAGGGGGAGTACCGCCGTTTCGTGATCCGCGGCGTCGACGGGCAGAACGACGTGGCCTCGATGCACGAGGTGATCACCCGGCGGTTCCGCCGGCTGCTCGAGGAGCGCCGCGAGCTCACCAACCCCGACGACCCCGACGGCCCGCTGCTGGTGGACCCCACCACCGGCGCGCCCCGCAAGTTCGCCTACACCCCGGCGCTCGTGGTGGTCGACGGCGGCCCGCCGCAGGTCGCCGCCGCCGAGCAGGCGCTGGCGGAGCTGGGGGTGACCGACGTCGCGCTGTGCGGGCTGGCCAAGCGGCTGGAGGAGGTCTGGGTGCCGGGGGAGGAGTACCCGGTGATCCTGCCCCGCACCAGCGAGGGCCTCTACCTGCTGCAGCGGATCCGCGACGAGGCGCACCGCTTCGCCATCACCCACCACCGGGGGCGGCGCAGCAGGACGATGGTGGAGTCGGCCCTGGACCAGGTGCCCGGGCTGGGCGAGATCCGCCGCAAGGCGCTGGTCGGGCACTTCGGCTCGATCAAGAAGCTGCGGCAGGCCACCCCGGAGGAGATCGCCCAGGTGCCGGGGATCGGGCCGCGGCTGGCGCACAGCATCGCCAGCACGCTGTCCGAGGCGCCGCGTCCGGAGGGCATCAACACCGCCACCGGCGAGGTGGTCGAGGGCTGAGAGCCGGCCGCCCGGCTGCTCAGGCGGTGGCCAGCCGGTAGCCGCGCTTGACCACCGTCTGGATCAGGTCGCGGCCGACGGCCTCACGGACCCGGGCGACGGCGACCTCGGCGGTGTGGGGGTCGCTGGAGTCCCCGGGCAGCACCTGCAGCAGCTCGTCGCGGGACACCACGCCGCCGCGGGCGTCGGCCAGCGCCCGCAGCACCGCCAGCCCGCTGGGGGACACCGGCAGCACGTGGCCGTCCAGCAGGGCCACCGTGCGCCGCACCTGCAACGCACCCGCCCGGGTGGCGACCGCCGTGGTGGCCGCCTGCTCGAAGTGGTGCACCAGGGTGCGCACCAGCGCACCCAGCCGGCCGCGCTCGGGGACCAGCGGGGTGATGCCGGCGTCGCGGAGCGGGCGGGCGGTGACCGGCCCCACCGCGGCGGCGACCAGACCGCCGGCGGCGCAGCGCTCCACCACCGCCGGCAGCGCCCCGGCCTGCTCGGCCGCCGACAGCCAGGCCGCCGCCCCCGGGGCCGAGGTGAACACCACCGCGTCGACCTCCCCGCGGGCCGCGGCCAGCACCGACTCGCCGACCCTGGCCGGGTCCGGCGGCGGCCCCCACCGGTAGACCACCAGGCTGCGGACCTCGGCGCCCGCCGCGGCCAGCTCGGTGTCCAGCCCGTCGGCACCGGCTCCGTGGTGCTGGACGGCGATCTTGCACCCGGTGACGCCCTCGTCCAGCAGCAGCTCCAGGATCTCGGCCGACGTCTCGGACTCCGCCACCCAGTCCGCCTGCAGCCCGGCCGCCTGGATCGCCCCCCGGGCCTTCGGTCCGCGGGCCACGATCCGCGTACGGGCCAGGGTGGCCACCAGCTGGTCGGCCAGCCCGGCCACGTCGGCGGCCTCGATCCAGCCGCGGAGCCCGATCCCGGTGGTCACCACCAGCACGTCGGGCGGGTCGGCCAGCAGGGCCCGCGTGTCGGCCAGCAGCTGCTCGTCCTCCTGGTGGGGGACGATGCTCAGCGCGGGCGCGTGCCGGACGCTGGCGCCGCGGCGGGTCAGCGCCGCGGCCAGCTCGCCGGAGCGGCGGTCGGCGGTGACCAGCACGACGCACCCGGCCATCACCTGGTTCAGCGCAGAGCTCATGCCCCATTCTCTCCCGGACCGCTGCCGTCGCCGGCCGGCGCCGCGGGGGCGAGGGCGTCGACCACCGCACCCACGACCACCACGGCCGGAGCTCCCAGCCCCGCGGACTCCACCTCGGCCACCAGCCGGCCGAGCGGCGCGGTGACCGACCGCTGCCGCGGCGTGCTGCCGTCGGAGACCAGCGCGGCCGGCGTCCGGGGGTCGGCTCCCGCGGCCAGCAGCGTGGCCACGTGGCGGGACAGGTTGGCCACCCCCATCAGCACCACCAGGGTGGCCTCGCCGGTGACCACGGCCCGCACGGCGGCACCGGTCAGCTCGGTGTGGCCGTGCTCCACGAGCACCCCGGTGCTGGTGCCGCGGTGGGTGACCGGCACCCCGGCGAGGGCGGGCACCGACAGCGCGCTGCTGACCCCCGGCACCACCTCGACCGCCACCCCCGCCCGGACGCAGGCCAGCCACTCCTCGCCGCCGCGGCCGAACAGGAACGGGTCCCCGCCCTTGAGCCGGACCACCGTCAGCCCCGCCCTCGCCCGGTCCAGGAGCACCTGGTTGATCTCGTCCTGGCTGACCTGGTGCCGGCCCGGCGTCTTGCCGACGTCGACCACCTCCACCCGGGCGGGCAGCCGGTCCAGCAGCCCGGTCGGTCCGAGCCGGTCGGCGACCACCACGTCGGCGCGGGCCAGCCACCGCTGACCCCGGACGGTGATGAGGTCCTCCGCGCCCGGTCCGCCCCCGACCAGCACGACCCGTCCGGCCGGCCCGGTGCGGGACCGGGCGGGGGAGGGCGTGGACGGCTCCTCCAGGGGCAGCAGCCGGGCGCTGCCCAGACCCCAGCCCGCCTCGTCCTCGCGCGCCCCACCCCCGCCCGGCTCGTCACCCGCCGCGGCGAGAGCCGGCCGGCGGCGCTCGGCGGCGGCCGCCAGCAGGGCCCGGTCGGTGAGCGAGCCGCCGGTCGCGGCCACCACCAGCCAGCAGTCGTCGAGGTCGGCGGCGACGGCGGGGCGCGGCGTCCAGCGGACCCGGCCGGTGCGGGCCAGCTCGGCCAGGTCCTCGCACAGCTCCTCGGCCAGCACCCGCACGTCGGCGTCCTGGTCCAGCAGCGAGGCCGCCGCGCGGGCCGCCGCGGGGCCGCCGCCGGCCACCAGCACCGCCCGCCCGGCGAGCTCCAGCGCCACCAGCGCCACGGCTCAACCCTCCCGCGGGCCGCGGGCGAGCAGCACCACGCCGTCGCGGCACCGCACCGGCCAGGTGCGCAGCCGCCGCGGCTCGCGGCCCTGGGTGTCCAGGCACTCCCCGGTGCGCAGGTCGAAGACCTGCTTGTACATCGGCGAGGCCACCGTCCAGGCCTCGCCGCGGGTGCCGACGATGCCCCGCGACATCACGTTGGCGCCGGAGTAGGGGTCGAGCTGCTGCACCGCCAGCACCTCGTCGTCGACCATCCGGAACAGCGCCACCTGCTCCCCGTCCACCAGCGCCGCCGCCCCCCGCTCGGGGACCAGGTCGGTCAGCCGGCAGACGGCCAGCAGGGACTCGGGTGCGGCATCCAGGCTCATCGGCGGACCTCCAGCTCGGCACCGGCGATCAGGACCGCGCCGCCGGTGCGCTCGGACGGGGTGGCGGGCCGGATCTGGCCGCGCTCGGGGACGTACTGCAGCGACTCGTCGACGTGGTCGGGGGCGTTGACGAAGGCGGTGAACTTGCGCAGCTGCTCGGGGTCGGCCAGCACCGCGGCCCACTCGTCGGCGTAGCCGTCGACGTGCGCGGCCATCGCCTGCTCCAGGTCGGCGCCGATGCCCAGCGCGTCCTCGACCACGACCTCGCGGACGTGGTCCAGGCCGCCGTCCAGCTCCTCCAGCCAGGCGGCGGTGCGCTGCAGCCGGTCGGCGGTGCGCACGTAGTACATGAGGAAGCGGTCCACGGTGCGGACCAGGGTGTCGTTGTCCAGGTCGGCGGCCAGCAGCTGGGCGTGGCGCGGGGTGGCGCCGCCGTTGCCGCCGACGTAGAGGTTCCAGCCCTGCTCGGTGGCGATCACGCCGACGTCCTTGCCGCGGGCCTCGGCGCACTCCCGGGCGCAGCCGGAGACCCCCAGCTTGAGCTTGTGCGGGGAGCGGAGGCCGCGGTAGCGCAGCTCGAGGGCCACCGCGAGCCCGACCGAGTCCTGCACCCCGTAGCGGCACCAGGTGGACCCGACGCAGGACTTCACCGTCCGCAGCGACTTGCCGTAGGCGTGACCGGACTCGAACCCGGCCGCGACCAGCCGCCGCCACACCGCCGGCAGCTGCTCCAGCCGGACCCCGAACAGGTCGATCCGCTGGCCGCCGGTGATCTTGGTGTACAGCCCGAAGTCGCGGGCGACCTCGCCGATGGCGATCAGGCCCTCCGCGGTGACCTCCCCGCCGGGGATGCGGGGCACCACCGAGTAGGAGCCGTCCTTCTGCAGGTTGGCCATCACGTGGTCGTTGGTGTCCTGCAGCGCCGCCTGCTCACCGGCCAGGATGTGCCCGCCCCCGAGCGAGGCCAGGACCGAGGCCACCACCGGCTTGCAGATGTCGCAGCCGCGGCCACGCCCGTGCCGGGAGATGATCTCGCTGAACGTGGTCAGCCGGGTGACCCGGACGATCTCGAACAGCTCCGCGCGGGTCTGCTCGAAGTGCTCGCAGAGCGCCCTGCTGACCGTCAGCCCCGACTTCTCCAGCTCGGTGGTCATCAGCTTCTTGACGCTCGGCAGGCACGAGCCGCAGCTGGTGCCGGCCCGGGTGCAGCCCTTCACGGCGGCGAGGTCGCAGGCGCCCTGCTCCGACACCGCGCACCGGACGGCCCCGGCGGTCACGTTGTTGCAGGAGCAGACCACCGCCTCGTCGGGGAGCTCCAGCCCGGCCGGGCCGGCCGCCGCACCCTCGGGCAGCAGGAAGGCAGCCGGGTCCACACCGAGCCGGCGTCCCACCATCGGGCGCAGGGAGGCGTAGGCGCTGGCGTCGCCGACCAGGATGCCGCCGAGCAGGACCTCGGCGTCGTCGGAGAGCACCAGCTTCTTGTAGACGCCGGCGGCCGGGTCGGCGTAGACGACCTCGAGGGCGCCGGGGGTGGCGGCGAAGGCGTCGCCGAAGGAGGCGACGTCCACGCCGAGCAGCTTGAGCTTGGTGGAGGTGTCGGCGCCGGGGAAGGTGGCCTGCCCGCCGAGCAGCCGGTCGGTCAGGATCTCGGCCATCGTGTACCCGGGGGCGACCAGACCCAGGGTGGCGCCGCGGATGCAGGCCACCTCGCCGACGGCCGACACGTGCGGGTCCTCGCTGCGGCAGGCGTCGTCGACCACCAGCCCGCCGCGGGGGCCGACGGCCAGCCCGGCGGCGCGGGCCAGCTCGTCGCGGGGCCTGATGCCGGCGGCGACCACGACCACGTCCACGTCGGTGCTGGAGCCGTCGCTGAAGGTCATGGCGGCCACCGCGCCGTCGGGGCCCGCGGTGATGGCCGTGGTGGCGGTGCTGGTGCGGACCTCGATCCCGAGCCGGGTGATGATCCGCTGCAGGGCGTGGCCGCCGGCCTCGTCCACCTGCACCGCCATCAGCCGCGGCGCGAACTCGACGACCGTGCTGTGCACGCCCATGGACTGCAGCGCCCCCGCCGCCTCCAGACCGAGCAGGCCGCCGCCGACGACGGCGCCGCGCAGCGGCCGGTCGTGCTGCTCCGCCCGGTCGCGGACCCAGCGCTGCAGCCGGGCGACGTCGTCGAGGGTGCGGTAGACGAAGACCCCGGGCAGGTCGGCGCCGGCGACCGGGGGCACGAAGGCGCTGGAGCCGGTGGCCAGCACCAGCTCGTCGTAGCGGTGCACCTGCCCGGTGGCGGTGGTCACCGTGCGGGCGGCGCGGTCGAGCCCGGTGACCCGGCTGCCCAGGACCAGGTCGACCCGGTCGTCGTCCCACAGCGCGGGGTCGCCCAGGGCGAGCTGCTCGGCGTCGCGGCCGGCGAAGAAGGAGGTGAGGCCGACCCGGTCGTAGGGCGGGTGCTCCTCCTCGCCCAGCACGGTGACGGTGAAGGCCCCGGTGGTGTCGCGCTGCAGCAGCGCCTCCACGAGGCGGTGGGCGACCATGCCGGCACCGACCACCACGAGGCGGCGCGGCCGGTCGGCGGTGGTGTCCGCGGGGTCTGGCGGGGTCTGGTCCTGCACGTCGATCTCCTCGGGCCGGTCCTTCTCCTGGGGCATGTCGGGACGCTAACGAGCCGACGTCACAGCGGCCGACGCCAGCGGTGACACGGCGGTAACGCTCTTCTCACAGCCCGGGCCGGGCTGCGGTGAGGTGCCGGCCGGCACCGGGGCGAGGGCCTCCACGAGGGCGCAGACGTCGGCCCGGCAGCCGCCGCAGCCGGTCCCGGCGCGGGTCCGGGCGGCGACCTCCTCGACCGTGGTGGCGCCCTCGCGGCAGGCCCGGTCGATGGTGCGCCGGTCCACGCCGTTGCACCGGCAGACCACGGCGTCCTCGGCCAGCTCGGTGACCGCCGGGCGCGGGGCGGCCACGGCGGCCAGCGGCGTCAGCAGCAGCCGGGCCGGGTCCGCCGGCACCGGTGTGCCGCGGGTGTAGCAGGCCAGCAGCTCCGCGGCCACCTCGGCGTCGCCGAGGCAGGTCGCCCCCACCAGCCGCTGGCCGGACACCACCACCTCGACGTGCCGGCCGGCGTCGGGGTCGCTCAGCCGCAGGGTCCGCAGCGCCGGGTCGCCGACGCGGGCGCCGGAGACCCCCATGGTGACCACGTCGAGCCCGGCGGCCTTGACCTTGACCACGTCGTCGGCCACCCGGTCCCGCCGGCGGGGGAGGGCTCCCGGCCCGGTGCCGGTGGCCCGCAGCCGCGCGGCCAGCCGGGCGGCCTGCTCCCAGCCCTGGGCGACCAGCCCGGTGGCGCCCTCCGGCGGCTCCGCGCAGTCCCCGACGGCGAAGACGCGGGGGTCGGCCGGACTGGCCAGCCGGTCGTCGACCAGCACCCCGCGTCCCACCGGCAGGCCGGCGGCCCGGGCCAGGTCCGTCCGCGGCTGGGTGCCGGTGCAGACCACCAGCAGGTCCGCCGGCAGCACCGAGGCGTCGTCCAGGTCGAGCCCGGTCAGCCGGCCGTCGCGGGTGCGGACCCGACGGGCGGGCACCCCGGCGCGGTGCTCGATCCCCAGCCGGGCCAGGCTGGCGGCGAGCACCCGTCCGGCCCCGGCGTCCAGCTGGCGGTCCATCAGGGTGGGCGCCGGGTGCACCACGGTGACCGGCAGCCCCCGTCGGGAGAGCGCCACCGCGGTCTCCACCCCCAGCACCCCGGCGCCGAGCACCACCGCGGAGCGGGCCTCGGCGGTGGCGGCCACGACGGCGAGTGCGTCGTCGCGGGTGCGCAGCGCGTGCACCCCCCGCGGCCACGGGTCCAGCCCCGGCAGGGCGGGCACCCGGGCCGCGGCCCCGGTGGCGAGCACCAGGAAGTCGTAGCGGTGCCGGGAGCCGTCGGAGGCGAGCACGCTGCGGTCCTGACGGTCGACGGCGAGCGCCACCGTGCCGCCGTGCACGCGCACCCGCTCCGAGGCGGCCGAGGGCAGCGCGAGCGCCTCGGGCCCGTACTGGCCGGCCACCAGCTGGCTCAGCAGCACCCGGTTGTAGGGCTGCGCCGACTCGGCCCCCAGCACGGTGACCCGGAACCGGCCGCCGTCGCCGTCGGTCAGCTCGGCCGCGAAGCGCGACCCCACCATGCCGTTGCCCACCACGACCACCCGCGTCACCGCGCTGCTCCTTCCACCGGTGCCCCGGCGTGCGGGGCGGGGTCGTCCTCGGCCACGACGTCGACCGCGCAGACCTTGAACTCCGGCATGCTCGAGACGGGGTCGAGGGCGTCGTTGGTGATCTCGTTGACGCTGCCCGCGCCGGCGAAGTGGAAGGGCACGAACACCGTGTCGGGACGGATCGCCGCGCTGATCCGCGCCCGGGCGAGCACCTCGCCGCGGCGGTTGCGCAGCCGCAGCCGGTCGCCGTCGCCGACCCCCAGCCGGTCGGCGGTGAGCGGGTGCAGCTCGGCGAACGCCTCGGGCTGGGCGGCGGCCAGCTCGGGCACGCGGCGGGTCTGGGCGCCGGACTGGTAGTGCTGCAGCACCCGGCCCGTGATCAGGTGCAGCGGGTGGCCGGGACCGGGCCGCTCCTGCGGGCCGCGGTGGTCGACCGGCACCAGGCGGGCCCGCCCGTCCGGGGTGGGGAAGCGGTCCAGGAAGGGCCGTGGCGTGCCCGGGTGCTCCGGCGCCCCGGCCGGGGTGGCGGGGCAGGGCCAGAACAGCGCCTCGGCGCCGTCCAGGCGGGCGTGGCTCAGCCCCGAGTAGTCGGCGCGCCCGCCCGCGCTGGCCCGGGCCAGCTCGTCGAAGACGGCGGCCGGGTCGGTGTCCCAGCGCCCGGGTGCCCGCAGCCGGGCCGCCAGCTCCGCCCACACCTGCAGCTCGCTGCGGACCCCGGCCGGCGGCGGCAGCGCCCGGCGACGCCGGATCACGCGGCCCTCCAGCGACGTCATGGTGCCCTCCTCCTCGGCCCACTGGGTGACCGGCAGCACCACGTCGGCCAGGGCGGCGGTCTCGGAGAGCACGAAGTCGCACACCACCAGCAGGTCGAGGGCGGCGAGCCGGCGCGCGACGTCCCCGGCGCTGGGGGCGCTGATCCGCAGGTTCGCCCCGTGCACCAGCAGCGCCCGGGGTCCGCCGGCGGTGCCCAGCGCGGCCAGCAGCTGCACCGCCGGCAGACCCGGGCCCGGGATGGTGGCCGGGTCCACGCCCCAGACGCCGGCCACGTGGGCCCGGGCGTCGGGGTCGGTGATCGAGCGGTAGCCGGGCAGCTGGTCGGCCTTCTGCCCGTGCTCGCGGCCGCCCTGGCCGTTGCCCTGCCCGGTGACGGCGCCGTAGCCGCTGCCGACCCGTCCGCACAGCCCCAGCACCAGCGCCAGGTTGATCGCGGCGGTCACGGTGTCGGTGCCCTGGCTGGACTGCTCCACGCCCCGTCCGGTCAGCACGTAGGCGCCGTCCCCGCCGTGCACCGGGGCGGCGGCGGCCAGCCGGTGCGCGGCCCGCTCCAGGGCCGCCACGGGCACGCCGCTGACCTGCTCGACGCGCTCGGGCCACCAGGCCGCGACCGCGGCGGCGAGGGCGTCGAGGCCGCTGGTGCGCCCGTGCAGGTAGTCCCGGTCGGCCAGCCCGTCGCGCAGCACCACGTGGGTGAGGCCGAGCAGCACCGCCAGGTCGGTGCCCGGTACCGGCTGCAGGTGCACGCCGTCGTCGTCGGCGGCCAGCGCGGCGGTGGCGCTGCGCCGCGGGTCGACCACGACCAGCCCTCCCCGGGCCCGCACGGCGGCCAGGTGGTTGAGGCTGGGCGGCATGGTCTCGGCCAGGTTGCTGCCCAGCAGCAGCACGGCCTGCGCACCGCGCAGGTCCTCCAGCGGGAAGGGCAGACCGCGGTCCATCCCCAGCGAGCGGTTGGCGGCGGCGGCGGCGCTGGACATGCAGAAGCGGCCGTTGTAGTCGATGTTGGCCGTGCCGAGGGCGAGCCGGGCGAACTTGCCCAGCTGGTAGGCCTTCTCGTTGGTCAGCCCGCCCCCGCCGAAGACCGCCACCGCGTCGGCACCCGACTCGGCCCGGACGGCTCTCAGCCGGGCGGCGAGGTGGTCCAGGGCGGTGTCCCAGTCGACGGCGACCAGCTCGTCGTCGACCCGCAGCAGCGGGCTGGTGAGCCGGTCCGGGGTCTGCAGCAGCGCAGCGGAGGTCCAGCCCTTCTGGCACATCCCGCCGCGGTTGGTGGGGAAGTCGCGCGGGGCGACCTCGACCCCGGTCGGGGTGGGGGTCAGCGACTGGGCGCACTGCAGCGCGCAGTAGGGGCAGTGGGTGGCGACGGCCTCGGTGACGTCCATCGGGCTCAGATCGACTCCCCGGCCAGCGCGGAGCCGGGCCGGCGGTAGACCGCCCAGGTCAGCGCGGCCATCACCAGGTAGGCGATGAGGAAGCACATGATCGCGGCCGCGACCGACCCGGTCGCGGTGGTCGAGACCGCGAACCCGCGGGGGATCAGGAAGCCGCCGAAGGCGCCCACGGCGCCGGCGATGCCGAGGCAGCCGGCCGCCGCCTTGCGGGCCACGGCCACGTCCCCGCCGCGGGCCAGGGCGGTGGCCCGGAAGACCGCGGGGATCATCCGGTAGGTGGCGCCGTTGCCCAGCCCGGTGCCGAGGAACAGCACCATGAAGGAGGCGAAGAAGAGCCCGAAGCTGTGCTGGGCCAGGGCGACCAGGGCGCCTCCCGCGCCTGCCGTGAGCAGCCCGAAGGAGCCGATGGTCACCCGGGCGCCGCCGAGCCGGTCGGCGAGCATGCCGCCGAGGGGCCGGCTCAGGGCGCCGACCAGGGCGCCGAGGAAGGCCAGCGCCGGGCTGGCGCCGACGAACTGGGTCTTGAGCAGGGTGGGGAAGGCGCCGGAGTAGCCGATGAAGGAGCCGAAGGTGCCGACGTAGAGGAAGGAGATGATCCAGGTGTGGCGCTGCGCCGCGGCCAGCGCGAAGGAGCGGTAGTCGGCCCGCACGGAGGCCAGGTTGTCCATGCTCCGCCACGCCAGCACGGCGGCCAGCAGGACCAGCGGCACCAGCACCAGCCCGATCCGCTGCAGCTGCACGCCCGCGCCGATGGTGATGATCGCCGGCACCGCGAGCTGCACGACGCCGGTGCCGAGGTTGCCGCCGGCGGCGTTGACGCCCAGCGCCCGCCCCTTCTCCCGCTCGGGGAAGAAGAAGGTGATGTTGGTCATCGAGGAGGCGAAGTTGCCGCCTCCCAGCCCGGCCAGCGCGGCCACGGCCAGCAGCACGCCGAACGGGGTCCCGGGCCGTCCCACCACCCAGGTCAGGGCGGCCACCGGGAGGAGCAGCAGCAGCGCCGAGACCACCGTCCAGGTGCGCCCGCCGAAGAGCGGGACGGCGAAGGTGTAGGGGATCCGCAGCGCCGCGCCGACCAGGGCCGGCAGCGCGATCAGCCAGAACTGCTGGTCGACGCTGAGGTCGAACCCCGCGGCCGGCAGCTGGGGGACCACCACGCTCCACAGCGCCCAGACGCAGAAGCCGAGGAACTCGCAGACGATCGAGGCCAGCAGGTTGCGCCGGGCCACGGACCGGCCACCGGCGGCCCAGGCGGCCTCGTCCTCGGGGTCCCAGTCGGTCAGCCAGCGGCCCCGTCGGGTCCGGGCCGCCGGGCGGGTGCTGGTCGCCGGTGTCGCCGCCTCGCGGGTGGGTGCGGACATCGCTGCTCCTTCGGACACGTCGCCCGCCCGGTCGGGTCGAGCCGTGCCGAGCCTCGCCGAGCGGTGTTTCGGGTACCGACGGCCCGCGTGAAACAGGAGTAACCATCCCCGCACAGCCGGCGGCCGGCGCTGTGAGAACGGCCCCGGGGGACTGGCACACTGGCCCCGTGACTGAGCTCCGCGTGCTGGTGGTGACCGGGATGAGCGGTGCCGGGCGGAGCACGGCGGCCCACGCGCTGGAGGACCTCGGCTGGTACGTCGTGGACAACCTGCCGCCGGCCATGCTGGACGACCTGTGCACCCAGGTGGAGAAGGCCGGGGTGGAGCGGCTGGCGGTGGTCCTCGACGTCCGCTCCTGGACGCTGTTCGAGCAGCTGCCCACCATGTACGACGACCTGGAGCACCGCGGTCTGCGCCCGGAGGTGCTCTTCCTCGACGCCACCGACGAGACCATCGTCAAGCGGCAGTCCTCGGCCCGCCGCCCGCACCCGCTGCAGGGCGACGGCCGGCTGGCCGACGGCGTCCGGGTGGAGCGCTCGCTGCTGGCCGACCTGCGCTCGGTCGCCGACGTGGTGGTCGACACCAGCGGCCTGAACCCGCACCAGACCGCCAGCCGGGTGGCGCACTTCTTCGCCTCCGAACGGGCCGAGGAGCTGCGGGTGCTGCTGCTCTCCTTCGGCTTCAAGAACGGGGTCCCCACCGACGCCGACATGGTGGTGGACGTCCGCTTCCTGCCCAACCCGCACTGGGTGGCCGAGCTGCGACCGCAGACCGGGCTGGAGCCCGAGGTGCGCGACTACGTGCTGGGCCAGGACGGCGCCGGGCCCTTCCTCGACCAGCTCGAGGGGATGGTCCGGCTGGTCGAGCCGGGGTACCTGCGTGAGGGCAAGCACCACCTGACCGTGGCCATCGGCTGCACCGGCGGCAAGCACCGCAGCACGGCGATGGCCACCGAGCTGGGCCGTCGGCTCTCCGGCAGCACCATGACGGTGCGGGTGCTGCACCGGGACCTGGGGCTCGAGTGAGCACCGCGGCCTTCCGCCCCCGGCCGCGGGTGGTCGTCTTCGGCGGCGGTCACGGCATGGCGGTCAACCTGCGCGCGCTGCAGCACCTCACCGACCAGCTCACCGCCATCGTCACCGTGGCCGACGACGGCGGCTCGTCGGGGCGGCTGCGGCGCGAGTTCGACATCCTGCCGCCGGGGGACCTGCGGATGGCGCTGGCCGCGCTCTGCGACGACGACCCGGTCGGACGCACCTGGGCCGACGTGCTGCAGGCCCGGTTCACCGGGGACGGTCCGCTCGGCGGGCACGCCATCGGCAACCTGCTGATCGCCGGCCTGTGGCAGCAGCTGGAGGACCCGGTGGCCGGGCTGGACATGGTGGCCCAGCTGCTCGGCGCCCGCGGCCGGGTGCTGCCGATGGCCTCGGTGCCGCTGCAGATCGAGGCCGACGTGATCGGGCTCGACCCGGTGGCCCCGGACGAGATCAGCACCCTGCGCGGGCAGGCGACGGTGGCCTCCACCGAGGGCGAGGTGGCCGCGGTGCGGCTGGTGCCGGCGGACCCGCCCGCCCGCCCGGAGTGCCTGGAGGCCATCCGCGAGGCCGACTGGGCGGTGCTGGGGCCGGGGTCGTGGTTCACCTCGGTGATCCCGCACCTGCTGGTCCCCGAGCTGGCCGACGCGCTGGTCACCGCCCGCTGCCGGCGGGTGCTCACCCTCAACCTCAGCCCCGAGGGGGAGACCCGCGGGTTCAGCCCCTCCCGGCACCTGGAGATGCTGGCCGACCACGCCCCGAGGCTGCGGATCGACGTCGTGCTGGCCGACGAGCAGACGGTCGAGGACGACCCGCACCTGGAGTCCTACGTGGCCTCGCTCGGCGGCCGGCTGGTCCGCGCCGACGTGGCGATGCGCGACGGCAGCGCCCGTCACGACGCGCTCCGGCTGGCCGCGGCCTACGCCGAGGTGATGGGGCTGTGACGGCTCGGAGCGGCTACCCCCGGTGTGGCAGGATGCGCGAATGGCGATGACTCAGCAGGTGAAGGCGGAGCTGGCGACCATCGGGGTCAGCAAGCCCTGCTGCCGCCGGGCCGAGGTCGCCACCATGCTCCGCTTCGCCGGCGGTCTGCACATCGCCGCGGGCCGCATCGTGATCGAGGCCGAGCTGGACACCGGTGCGGCCGCCCGGCGGCTCCGCACCGCGATCCTGGACGTCTTCGGCCACCAGAGCGAGATGGCGGTGGTCAGCGGCGCCGGGCTGCGGCGCGGCACCCGCTACGTGGTCCGGGTGGTCAAGGACGGCCACGCGCTGGCCCGCCAGACCGGGCTGGTCGACTCCCACGGCCGGCCCGCCCGCGGGTTGCCCCCGCAGGTGGTCGGCGGCGGGCTGTGCGACTGCGTGGCCGCCTGGCGCGGCGCCTTCCTGGCGCACGGGTCGCTGACCGAGCCGGGTCGCTCGATGTCGCTGGAGGTCACCTGCCCCGGGCCCGAGGCGGGGCTGGCGCTGGTGGGTGCCGCCCGCCGGCTGCAGATCCCGGCCAAGGCCCGCGAGGTCCGTGCGGTCGACCGGGTGGTCGTCCGCGACGGCGACGCCATCGCCGCGCTGCTGACCCGGATGGGCGCGCACGAGACGCTGCTGGCCTGGGAGGAGCGGCGGATGCGGCGCGAGGTCCGGGCCTCGGCGAACCGGCTGGCCAACTTCGACGACGCCAACCTGCGCCGCTCCGCCCGCGCCGCGGTGGCCGCCGGCGCCCGGGTCGAGCGCGCCCTGGAGATCCTCGGCGACGACGTCCCCGACCACCTGCGCGAGGCCGGTCTGCTGCGGCTGCAGAACAAGCAGGTGAGCCTGGAGGAGCTGGGTCAGATGCACACCCCGCCGCTGACCAAGGACGCCGTGGCCGGACGGATCCGGCGTCTCCTGGCCACCGCCGACAAGCGGGCCGCCGAGCTGGGGATCCCCAGCACCGAGGCGAGCGTCAGCCCGGAGCTGCTCGAGGACGCCTGAGGCCGCGAGACGCCCACTTGACGCCTGGTACGAACCAGCCGGGCAACTGGTATATACCACCTGGTGGGCGGTGCGGACGCGGTCGGGAGCGGCCGTTAGGCTGACGACGTCGCCGGGTGCCGCACGCAGCACGTGGCTCCGCGATCCCGCCGATCCACAGCTCGAAGGAGATCGAACGCATGACCGTCAAGGTTGGAATCAACGGCTTCGGCCGCATCGGCCGGAACTTCTTCCGGGCCCTGGTCGCCTCCGGCGCCGACGTCCAGGTGGTCGGGGTGAACGACCTGACCGACAACAAGACGCTGGCCCACCTGCTCAAGTACGACTCGATCCTGGGTCGGTTCCCCGGTGAGGTCACCTTCGACGACACCTCCATCACCGCCGGCGAGCACACCTTCGCCGCCTTCGCCGAGCGCGACCCCGCCGCCCTGCCGTGGGGCGAGATCGGCGCCGACGTGGTGATCGAGTCCACCGGCATCTTCACCAGCGCCGAGAAGGCCCGCGCCCACGTCGACGGCGGCGCCAAGAAGGTCATCATCTCCGCCCCGGCGAAGAACGAGGACATCACCGTGGTGATGGGTGTCAACTCCGACGCCTACGACCCGGCGGCGCACACCATCATCTCCAACGCCTCCTGCACCACGAACTGCCTGGCCCCGATGGCCAAGGCGCTCCACGACGGCCTGGGCATCGAGCGCGGTCTGATGACCACCATCCACGCCTACACCCAGGACCAGAACCTGCAGGACGGCCCCCACAAGGACCTGCGCCGCTCCCGCGCCGCCGCCCTCAACATCGTCCCGACGACCACCGGTGCGGCCAAGGCCGTCTCGCTGGTGCTGCCGGAGCTGAAGGGCAAGCTGGACGGCTACGCGCTGCGCGTGCCGGTGCCCACCGGCTCGGCCACCGACCTCACCTTCACCGCCTCCCGCGAGACCACCGTCGAGGAGGTCAACGCGATCGTCAAGGCCGCCGCCGAGGGCGCCATGAAGGGCGTGCTGGTCTACACCGAGGACGAGATCGTCTCCAAGGACATCGAGACCGACCCGGCCTCCTGCATCTTCGACGCCGGCCTCACCAAGGTGATCGGGGACCAGGTCAAGGTCGTCGGCTGGTACGACAACGAGTGGGGCTACTCCAACCGCCTGGTCGACCTGACCGTGCTGGTCGGCTCCAACCTCTGACCGACCCCTGGGGCGGGGGCGCGGCGCCCCGTGACGGCGCCGCGCCTCCCGCCCCCGCCCCCGACCACCCAAGGAGAACCCGGTGAAGACCCTCGCCGACCTCGGAGACCTCTCCGGCCAGCGCGTGCTGGTGCGCTGCGACCTCAACGTGCCGCTCGACGACAGCGGCGCGATCACCGACGACGGCCGCATCCGCGCCTCGGTGCCCACCCTGGAACAGCTCCGCCGGGCCGGGGCCCGCATCGTCGTGATGGCCCACCTGGGCCGTCCCAAGGGCAAGGTCGACCCCCGCTACTCCCTGGCCCCGGCCGCCGCGCGGCTCGGCGAGCTGCTGGGCACCGACGTCCGCCTCGCGGCCGACGTGGTGGGCGAGTCCGCCCGCCAGGTGGTGGAGGGGCTGGCCGACGGCGACGTGGCGATGCTCGAGAACGTCCGCTACGAGCCGGCCGAGGAGTCCAAGGACGAGGCCGAGCGCGCCGGGCTGGCCCGCCGCTACGCCGAGTTCGGCGACGTCTTCGTCTCCGACGGCTTCGGCGTGGTGCACCGCAAGCAGGCCTCCGTCTACGACGTGGCCCGGCTGCTGCCCAGCGCCGCGGGCGGCCTGGTGCAGGCCGAGGTGGAGGTGCTGCAGCGGCTCACCACCGAGCCGCAGCGGCCCTACGCCGTCGTGCTCGGCGGGGCCAAGGTGTCGGACAAGCTGGCCGTGATCGACAACCTGCTGAAGACCGCCGACACGCTGCTGGTCGGCGGCGGCATGGTCTTCACCTTCCTGGCCGCCCAGGGCCACCCGGTGGGCCGCAGCCTGCTCGAGGAGGACCAGCTCGACACCGTCCGCGGCTACCTGGAGCAGGCCGAGCGCACCGGCAAGCAGATCGTGCTGCCCACCGACATCGTGGTGGCGCCGGCCTTCGCCGCCGACGCGCCGCCCACCGTGGTCGCCGCCGACGCGATCCCGCAGGACCAGCTGGGTCTCGACATCGGCCCGGAGTCCGCGGCCCGCTTCGCCGAGACGATCGCCTCGGCCAGGACGGTGTTCTGGAACGGCCCGATGGGCGTCGCCGAGTGGGAGGCCTTCGCCGGCGGCACCCGCGCCGTCGCCGAGGCGCTCACCCGGGTCGACGGCCTGAGCGTGGTCGGCGGCGGGGACTCCGCCGCCGCGGTCCGCGCGCTCGGCTTCGCCGACGACGACTTCGGCCACATCTCCACCGGCGGCGGTGCCAGCCTGGAGTACCTGGAGGGCAAGCAGCTCCCCGGTCTGGACGCCCTCGAGGGCTGAGCCCGCCTCCCGCACACCCACCCGACTCCCCGCGAAGGACCCTGATGACCCGCACGCCGCTGATGGCCGGCAACTGGAAGATGAACCTGAACCACGTCGAGGCGACGGGGCTGGTGCAGAAGCTGGCCTGGACCCTCAGCGACAAGAAGCACGACCCCGCCCGCAGCGAGGTCGTGGTGCTGGTCCCGTTCACCGACCTGCGCACCGTGCAGACGCTGGTGGAGGGCGACCGGCTGGCGATCGGCTTCGGCGCCCAGGACGTCTCCGCGCACGACTCCGGCGCCTACACCGGCGAGGTGTCGGCGTCCATGCTGGCCAAGCTCAACTGCAGCTTCGTGGCCGTCGGCCACAGCGAGCGCCGGCAGTACCACGGCGAGTCCGACGAGCTGGTGGGCGCCAAGGCCGCCAAGGCGCTGGCCGCCGGCATCACCCCGATCATCTGCGTCGGCGAGGGGCTGGAGGTCCGTCAGGCGGGTCAGCACGTGCCGCACACGCTGGCCCAGGTGGCCGGCGCGCTGGCCGGGTTCAGCGCCGAGCAGGTGGCCTCGGTGGTGATCGCCTACGAGCCGGTGTGGGCGATCGGCACCGGTGAGGTCGCCACCCCCGACGACGCCCAGGAGGTGTGCGCCGCCATCCGCGGCTGGCTGGCCGAGCAGCACGGGCCGGAGGTCGCCGAGCAGGTGCGGGTGCTCTACGGCGGGTCGGTGAAGTCCTCCAACGTGGTCGACATCATGGCCCAGCCCGACGTCGACGGCTGCCTGGTCGGCGGCGCCAGCCTGGTGGTCGACGAGTTCGCCGCCATCGCCCGCTTCTACGACCTGCCGGGCCTGGGCTGACCTGTGCTGTCGTTTGTCCGAATGCCCGTGCCGTGGAGTAAGGTGACTCGGTGACCTGGCCCCAGATGACCGTGTCCATCGTCCTGGTGGTGACGAGCGGCCTGCTCGCGCTGACCGTGCTGCTGCACAAGGGTCGTGGCGGCGGCATGTCGGACCTGTTCGGCGGTGGCATGTCCACCTCGATGGGCGGCACGTCGGTGGCCGAACGGAACCTCGACCGGATCACCATCGGCCTCGGGCTGGTGTGGTTCCTCTCGATCCTGACGCTGCTGGTGCTCTACCGCTGGAGCATCTGAGGCCGTCGGCTGCCGGGAGCCTCCCGGACATCCCAACCCGACCGCCCCGGCGGACGGGACACCCCAAGACTCGAGGAGTTGCGCACAGTGGCTGGTGGAAGCGCCATCAAAGGTAGCCGCGTCGGAGCAGGACCGATGGGCGAGGCCGAGCGGGGCGACGCCGCACCGCGGCTCTACGTCTCCTACTTCTGCTCCAACCGCCACGAGACCCGGCCGGCGTTCGCCGCCGACGTCCAGGCACCCGAGACGTGGGACTGCCCCCGTTGCGGGCTGCCGGCCAACCTGGACTCGGAGAACCCGCCGCCCCCGCCGAAGATCACCCCGTACAAGACCCACCTGGCCTACGTGAAGGAGCGCCGCTCCGACAAGGAGGCGGCCGCCATCCTGGCCGAGGCCCTGGAGGCGCTGCAGGCCCGCCGTGCCGCCGGCGAGGTCATCTACTGAGCTGAGGCACCACCACGCCGCGAGGCCCCGGGGAGCACCCCGGGGCCTCGTCGCGTCCCCGGCCCGTGCCGCCCGCCGGGTCGTGCCGGTCGGCGCTCAGAGCAGCGAGGCGGCGTCCTCGTCGATGAGCCAGACGGTCGCCTCGCGGCCGCGGACCCGGGCGGCCGGCACCTCGAGGTCGCCGTCGTGGGCCCGGCGGACCGCCTCGGCCTTGTCCGCACCGCTGACCACGAACCAGACCTCGCGGGAGCGGTTGAGGGTGGCCAGGCTCAGGCTGAGCCGCTCCGGCGGCGGCTTGGGGGAGTCGTGCACGGCGATCACCTTGGCCCCGGTCGGCGACTCCAGCCCCGGGTGGCCCGGGAAGAGGGAGGCGACGTGCCCGTCGGGCCCGACACCGAGGAGGCAGATGTCGAAGGTGGTCTCGCCCAGCTCGGCGGCGTAGCCGTCGACGGAGTCCTCGATCGAGACGTTGCCGTCCGCGGCCGGCATCGGGTGCACCCGGGACGGGTCCATCGCCAGCGTGGGCGCCAGGATGGCCAGCGCCTCGCCGGCGTTGCGGTCGGGGTGCTCGGTCGGCACCCAGCGCTCGTCGCCCCACCACAGCTCCACGCGGGTGCCGTCGAGGGGGGAGCCGGGCAGCTGCTCGGCCAGCCCCCGGTAGATGCGGTTCGCGATCCGTCCGCCGGTGAGGCACAGCTGCGCCACGCCGTCGGTGGACTGCAGGACGGACAACCTCTCCAGCAGCCGTCCGGCGGCCCCCGTCACCAGGGCGTCGGGGTCGCTGTGCACGATGGTGCGGGTCGACACGGGTGTCTCCTAGCTGCTCGGGGCGGTCGTGGAGGAGTTCTCCTCCACGGTGGCGCTCCCACCAGCACCGGGGCCCTCGGTGGCGGGGGAGGCCGTCGTCTTGCGTGGCGACGTCCGGGGCGCGCCCCCTCGCGCTCCGGAGCGTCGCGAGCCGGGCGCCTGGTCCGGCGCACCCTGCTGACGGGCCGTGCTCTTCCCGGCCGTCTTGCGGGCGGTGCTCTTCTTCTTGCCACGGCCGGGCGAGGCCGCGGCCCGGCCCCGTTCGGCGCGGACGACCAGCGTCCTCGCGGCGGCGCCGAAGATGTCGTCGTCGTCCATCCGCCGCAGCTCCTCGGCGATCAGCTCCTCGGTGTCGCGGCGCTTGAGCGCCACCAGCCGGCGGGGCTGACCCGGCACCGAGTACTCGGCGAGCAGGCCGTCGTCGCGGGTGATCGAGATGTCCCCGGCGGCCGTGGTCAGCCGCACACCGGTGATGCCGGGACCGCGGGTGCCGCGGACCTGCACGTCCAGACCGAGGCGGTTCTCGAGCCAGGCGGCCATCAGCTGCGCGCCGGCGTGCCCGCGCTTGGCCTCGACCGCCGCGGCGGAGAAGGTGGCCGGGTACTGGTCGACCGCCGCGGCCAGCAGCCCGCGCCACGGGGTCAGCCGGGTCCAGGTCAGGTCGGTCTCGCCCGGCCCGTGGTGGGCGGCGCGCTGCTCCAGGGTCGCGATGGGGTGCTGGGTGCCGTCGGCGTCGGTGATCCTGCGGTTGGCCAGCGCACCGATCGGGTCGTCCTTCAGGGAGACGGGCGCCTCCCCGGGCCACCAGGCCACCACAGGGGAGTCGGGCAGCAGCAGCGGCAGCAGCACCGAGGCCGGGTGCTCGGCGACCTCGCCGCGCATCCGCAGCACCACGGTCTCACCGGGCACCTGCTCGCCCAGGTGGATCTCCGCGTCCAGCCCGGAGGTCTTGGTGCTGGTGGAGCTGACCACCAGCAGCAGCCGGCAGGGGTGCTCGCGGCTGGCCGACAGCGCCGCCTCCGCGGCCCGCTGGTAGCCGCGGCCGTCGGTGACGACGATCAGCGTCATGACCATGCCCGTGGTGGGGCTACCGGCGCTGCGGCGGGCCTTGATCAGCGCACTGGCCACCCTCGAGGAGTTGGTGGACTTCAGCTCGATCTTCATCGCTGCCTCTCGGTCTCAGGGACGTCGCCAGGCGAAGCCGTCACGGGCCAGCATGTCGGCCGCGCTCTGCGGGCCCCACGACCCGGGAGCGTACTTCTCGGGCTTGTCGCCGGTGGAGGCCCAGTAGTCGAGCACCGGGTCCAGGATCCGCCAGGACAGCTCGACCTCCTCGTGCTGGGGGAACAGCGGCGGGTCGCCGAGCAGCACGTCGAGGATCAGCCGCTCGTAGGCCTCGGGGCTGGACTCGGTGAAGGCGCCGCCGTAGGCGAAGTCCATGTTGACCTCGCGGATCTCCATCTGGGTGCCGGGCACCTTGGCCCCGAACCGCAGCGTGATGCCCTCGTCGGGCTGGATCCGCATCACCAGCGCGTTGCTGCCCAGGGCCTCGGTGTCGGAGTTGGTGAAGGGCAGGTGGGGGGCCTTGCGGAAGCTCAGCGCCACCTCGGTCACCCGCCGGGCGAGCCGCTTGCCGGTGCGCAGGTAGAACGGCACGCCCGCCCAGCGCCGGTTGTCGATGTCGACCCGGACGGCGGCGAAGGTCTCGGTGGTCGACTCCGGCGAGACCCCCTCCTCCTCGGCGTAGCCGCGCACCTTGACGCCGCCGGCCCAGCCGCCGTCGTAGCGGCCGCGCGCGGTGTGGGCGGCCAGGTCCAGCGGCGGGCGGGCCGCCGCGAGCACCTTCTGCTTCTCGCTGCGCAGCTGGCGGGCGTCGAAGGAGGTGGGCTCCTCCATCGCGGTGAGCGCCAGCAGCTGCAGCAGGTGGTTCTGGATCACGTCGCGGGCCGCGCCGATGCCGTCGTAGTAGCCGGCCCGGCCGCCGATGCCGATGTCCTCGGCCATGGTGATCTGCACGTGGTCGATGTAGTTGCGGTTCCACACCGGCTCGAACAGCTGGTTGGCGAACCGCAGCGCCAGCATGTTCTGCACCGTCTCCTTGCCCAGGTAGTGGTCGATGCGGAACACCGACTGGGAGGGGAAGACGCTGGAGACGATCCGGTTGAGCTCCTGGGCGCTGGTCAGGTCGTGGCCGAAGGGCTTCTCGATCACCACCCGGTTCCACTGCCCGCCGCGCTGCTCGGCCAGGCCGTGGCGGCGCAGCTGACCCACCACCTCGTCGAACAGACCCGGCGGGATGGACAGGTAGAAGGCGTGGTTGCCGCCGGTGCCGCGCGCCTCGTCCAGCTCCAGGATCGTGCGCTTGAGCTCGTCGAAGGACTCGTCGCTGTTGAGGTCGCCCGGCACGAAGCGGATGCCCTCGAGCAGCTGGCGCCACACCTCCTCGCGGAAGGGCGTCCGGGCGTGCTCCTTCACCGAGTCGTGCACGATCTGGGCGAAGTCCTCGTTGACCCAGTCCCGGCGGGCGAAGCCGACCAGGGCGAAGCCCGGGGGCAGCAGGCCCCGGTTGGCCAGGTCGTAGACCGCCGGCATCAGCTTCTTGCGCGACAGGTCACCGGTGACGCCGAAGATGACCAAGACGCACGGACCGGCGATCCGCGGCAGCCGGCGGTCCTGGGGGTCCCGCAACGGGTTGGGACGGTTCGGGTCGAGCAACGGCGTCTCCTCTTCTCGGGACCGGACGTGCTGGGAGGTGTCGGGACGCCTCAGGAGGCGCTGATCGCCTCCTGCACCGTCCCCACCAGCTCCTCCCAGGAGTCGGCGAACTTCTGCAGGCCCTCGTCCTCCAGCACCTGCACCACGTCGGCGAAGTCGACTCCCACCGACTCCAGCGCGGCCATCGTCTCGCGGGCCTCCTCGGCCTGCGCCACGACGCGGTCGCCCACGACCTCGCCGTGGTCGTCGAAGGCGTCCATCGTCTTCTCCGGCATGGTGTTGACCGTTCCGGCGGTGACCAGCTCGGAGACGTAGAGGGTGTCGGGGTAGTCGGGGTTCTTCACCCCGGTGGAGGCCCACAGCGGCCGCTGCGGGCGGGCGCCCTTCTCGACCAGCGCCTTCCAGCGGGGGCCGAGGTCGGGGTCGTCGGCGACCGAGCGGAAGAGCTCGTGGGCCAGCCGGGCGTTGGCCACCGCGGCCCGGCCCTTGAGCGCCCGCGCCTCGTCGGTGCCGATGGCGTCGAGGCGCTTGTCGACCTCGGCGTCGACCCGGGAGACGAAGAACGAGGCGACGGAGTGGATCCGCGACAGGTCGTGGCCGGCCTCGGCCGCGTCCTCCAGACCGGCGAGGTAGGCCTCGATGACCGCCCGGTAGCGCTCGAGGGAGAAGATCAGCGTCACGTTCACGCTGATCCCCGCCGCGATGGTCTGCCGGATGGCCGGCAGCCCCGGCACGGTGGCGGGGATCTTGATCATCACGTTGGGACGGCCCACCCGCTCGCGGAGCTGCCGGGCCTGCGCGACGGTGCCCTCGGTGTCCATGGCCAGGGCCGGCTCGACCTCGATCGAGACCCGGCCGTCGACGCCGTCGGTGTCCTTGTTGACGGGAGCCAGCACGTCGCAGGCGGCGCGGACGTCGTCGGTCGTGATGGCGGTGATGGCGTCGTCGACGGCCTCGCCCTTGAGCTCGTTGAGCTGCGGGCCGTAGCTGTCCCCGCTGGAGACGGCCGAGGCGAAGATCGTCGGGTTCGTGGTCACCCCGACCACGGACCGCTCGCCCACCAGCCGGGCCAGCCCGCCGGAGGCGATCCGCTCCCGGGACAGGTCGTCCAGCCAGATCGACACGCCGGCCTCGGCCAGCCGTGCCAGTCGCTCACCCATGATCAGTCCTCCTGCGCTCGAGTCACTCACTTGCGCTCATTGGTACCCAGGGTCTCGGGGTTCTCCGCGTCGTCGCCGACGTCGGCCGGGCCGGACTTCGCCCGGTGCGCAGGCGTCGTGCCGGGGGAGCGGGTCAGCTCCTCGGCGGCGGCCAGGCTCTCGCGGGCGCACGCCACCACGTGCTCGGCGGTGAAGCCGTACTCGGCGAACAGGGTGCCGGCCGGGGCGGAGGCGCCGAAGTGGTCGATGCCGATGGTGCGGCCGGCGTCGCCGACGAGGTCGCGCCAGCCCTGCGGCACGGCGGCCTCGATGCTGACCCGGGCCTTCACCGACGGGGGCAGCACCGAGTCGCGGTACTCGTCGTCCTGGGCGTCGAACCACTCCCGGCAGGGCATCGAGACGACGCGGGCCGCGATCCCCTCGGCGGCGAGCTGCTCACCGGCGGCGACGGCGTGCTGGACCTCCGAGCCGGTCCCGATCAGCAGCACCTGCGGCTCGCCGTCGCCGAAGTCCTTCAGCACGTAGGCGCCACGGGCGACGCCCTCGGTGGTGGCGAAGCCGTCGGTGCCGCGGGGGAACACCGGCAGGTTCTGACGGCTCAGCGCCAGCCCGGCGGGACGGTCGTTGTTGCGCATCACCGCGGCCCAGGCGGCTGCGGTCTCGTTGGCGTCGGCCGGGCGGACCACGTCGAGGCCGGGGATCATCCGCAGCGAGGGGAGGTGCTCGATCGGCTGGTGGGTGGGGCCGTCCTCGCCGAGACCGATCGAGTCGTGGGTCCACACGTAGGTGACCGGCAGGTTCATCAGCGCGGCCAGCCGGACGCTGGGGCGCATGTAGTCGCTGAAGGTGAGGAAGGTGCCGCCGAAGGGGCGGGTGCCGCCGTGCACGGCGATCCCGTTCATGATCGCGCCCATGGCGTGCTCGCGGATGCCGAAGTGGAGCACGCGGCCGTAGGGGTTGCCGCTGAACATCTTCGAGGAGCGGTCGGCGGGCAGGAAGCTGGGAGAGTCCAGCAGGGTGGTGTTGTTGGACTCGGCCAGGTCGGCCGACCCGCCCCACAGCTCGGGCAGCTTCTCACCCAGGGCGTTGATCACCGCGCCGGAGGCCTTGCGGGTGGCCACCCCCTTGGGGTCGGCGTCCCAGCTGGGCAGGTCGGCGTCCCAGCCCTCGGGCAGGTCGCGGGACTGCATCCGCTGCCACAGCGCGTGCCGCTCGGGGTTCTGCTCCGCCCAGGCGTCGAACCGCTGCTGCCACTCCTGCTCGGCGGCGCGGCCACGCTCGGTCAGCTGGCGGGTGTGGGCCAGCACCTCCGGCTCGACGGCGAAGGTCTGCCCGGGGTCGAAGCCCAGCACCTCCTTGGTGGCGGCCACCTCGTCCTCGCCGAGGGCGGCGCCGTGCGCCTTACCGGTGTTCTGCAGGTTCGGGGCCGGCCAGCCGATGATGGTGCGCAGCTGGATGAAGGAGGGGCGCTCGGTCTCGGCGCGGGCCGCCTCCAGCGCCTCCGCCAGGGCCGCGACGTCCTCGACGTAGCTGCCGCCGCTGGTCCAGTCCAGCGTCTGCACGTGCCAGCCGTAGGCCTCGTAGCGGGCGGCGGTGTCCTCCGAGAGGGCGATCACCGTGTCGTCCTCGATGGAGATCTGGTTGGCGTCGTAGATCAGCGTCAGGTTGCCGAGCCGCTGCGTGCCCGCGAGCGAGGAGGCCTCGCTGGAGATGCCCTCCTCGATGTCGCCGTCGGAGGCCAGGCAGTAGATCTGGTGGTCGAACAGCGACTGCCCGGGTGCGGTGTCGGGGTCGTAGAGGCCGCGCTCGCGCCGGGCCGCCATGGCCATCCCCACCGCGTTGCCGATGCCCTGGCCGAGCGGACCGGTGGTGACCTCGACGCCGTCGGTGTGGCCGTGCTCGGGGTGGCCGGGGGTCTTCGAGCCGTGGGTCCGCAGCGCCTTCAGGTCGTCGAGCTCGAGACCCCAGCCGCCGAGGTAGAGCTGGATGTAGAGGGTGAGCGCTGAGTGGCCGCAGCTCAGCACGAAGCGGTCGCGTCCGGGCCAGCGGGGGTTGGCCGGGTTGTGCACCATCTCCTTCTGGAAGAGCTGGTAGGCGACCGGGGCCAGGCTCATCGCCGTGCCGGGGTGGCCGTTGCCGGCCTTCTGCACGGCGTCGGCGGCCAGCACGCGGACGGTGTCCACGGCGCGGGCGTCCAGGTCGGTCCAGTCGGCGGGGTGGACGGCACTGCCCTGGGTGGTGGTGGACATGGCTAGGCGTTCCCTTCCTCCGGTGAACCCCCGCGTCCCGGGGGTGTCGGACGCTCGTGGGTGAGCTCTCCGGGCCAGCCTAGTGCGCCCCCGCTCCGCTGCTCCGCGCGCCCCGGCGGGTGACGGAGACCACCCCGGGGGAGCCTGCCGCGAATCGTCCTCCGGGGAGGCCAGCCCCTAGACTGCTTCCGGTTCCGAGGGTGAGAGGGTCATGGTGGCGAGCCTGCAGCACGCGACGCGCGACGTCGAGCAGACGCTCGCTCCTGCCCGGGTCCGCGACGTCGTCTCGGCCTACGTGGCGCTGACGAAGCCGCGGATCGTCGAGCTGCTGCTGGTCACCACCGTGCCGGCGATGTTCCTGGCCGCCGGAGGCGTGCCGAGCCTGTCCCTGGTGCTGCTCACCCTGCTCGCCGGCGGGCTGGCCGCCGCCAGCGCCAACGCCTTCAACTGCGTGCTGGACCGTGACATCGACGAGCTGATGCGCCGCACCCGACGCCGGCCGCTGCCGCGCCACCAGGTGGGCACCGCCCAGGCGGTGGTGTTCGCCTCCGTGCTGGGGCTGGCCTCGACGGTGGTGTTCGTGGCGGCGGTGAACTGGTTGTCGGCGCTGCTGGCCCTGGCGGCCAACGCGTTCTACGTCTTCGTCTACACGATGTGGCTCAAGCGCCGGTGGTCGCAGAACATCGTCTGGGGCGGGATCGCGGGCTGCTTCCCGCCGCTGATCGGCTGGACGGCGGTGACCGGGGAGCTGTCGTGGGCGCCCTGGGTGCTGTTCGCCGTGGTCTTCTTCTGGACGCCGCCGCACACCTGGGCGCTCGCCATCCGCTACCGCGCCGACTACGCCGCCGCCGGCGTGCCGATGCTCCCCGTGGTGCTGCCGGCACCCCGGGTGACGCTGCGGATCCTCGTCTACACGGCGGTGACGGTGGTCGTCAGCCTGCTGCTGTGGCCGGTGGCGGGCACCGGCTGGCTCTACCCGGCGGTCGCCGCGGTGCTGGGCGCCGCGTTCCTGGTCGAGGCCGCCCGGCTGCACAGCCGGGCCCGGGCCGGGCTCGTCGACGCCGCGCTGAAGCCCATGCGGCTGTTCCACTGGTCCAACAGCTACCTGGCGCTGCTGTTCATCGCCGCGGCCGTGGACCCGCTGCTGCGCTGACCGCAGCAGCACGCCGGTGCCCGGTCGTGCGCCGGCCCGTCGGCCCGTGCGGCCGCGCGGGGAATTGCCTCCGATATCGGGAACGGCCGGCGACGTGCAAGCCGGAATAGGTGCCGTTATCCGATCGTGACCTTTCCGACCGGTTCGTCGGAACGCCAGTCGGCTTCTGTGTGAACAATTCCTCCCCGCCACTTGCCCGACCGTGAGGAATACCGATAGGAATCGGCCTGAACGTCTGTCTGAAAACAGAAGGCGTCAGTTGCGGTCGTGCTGCACCCCCGTCGAACACGTCTCCCGTGGGTGGGCCTTGACCGGACCACTGGAGGAGATTCGTGAGCAGTCGGGCGAGGACGACCCACCCCCGGTCACCGGGGAACGCATTCGGCACCTGGACCCGCAGCGGCGTGGTCGCCGCCACGGCGGCCGCACTGGTCGCCTCGTCGTTCGCGGCTCTGCCGGCCGCGGCGGCGGAGGGCGAGACCATCACCGGGTCCGCCTGGCAGGACTACGACGCCAACGGCGTCTTCGACACCTACGAGCAGCCGCTGGCCGGCATCGAGGTCTACGCCTACGACTCCGAGGGCAACGTCGCCGGCCCGGCGACCACCGCCGCGGACGGCACGTACACCATCGCCACCACCTCCGACGCGGAGCAGTGGCGCGTGGAGGCCGACGTCCCCGACACCGCGGAGTGGGAGGCCTGGCGCGAGTCCGCCTCCGGCGCCGACAACCGGTCCACCGTCCAGTTCGTCACATCCGTCCCGTCGACCGAGGTCGACTTCTCCTTCCAGGTGCCCAGCGCCTACGTGGAGAACAACCCGCTCGTCTACACCCCCATCGTCCGCTACGGCACCTACGACTCGACCGAGTACGGCAGCGCCACCGACACGGGCGCGTCCTTGATGCGTTGGGACGCTCAGAGCGAGGGCGTCTGCAATGCCAACCCGTGGAACGACTCCTGCGAGGTGCCGACCGTCGCCAAGGTCGAGTTCCAGGAGGTCGGTGCGACCAACGGGTCGGCCTGGCAGCGGCCGCAGGTGCTGGGCGAGCCCGGCAAGATCTTCACCGCCGCCTACTACCGGCGACACTCCGCCTTCGGTCCCGGTGGGATGGGAGCGATCTACCAGGTGGCTCCGGACGGCTCGGACTGGTCCACCTCCGCGACCGCCTCGGCTTCTCTGTACGTCGACGTCACCGATCACGGAATCGACCTGGGTGAGGAGTACCCCAGCGGCCTCGGCCAGGACGCCCACGGCATCCGTCCGCACGCGACCGCCGACAACCCCAGCTACGACTGGGGCCGCGACACGCACGCCTGGTACAAGGTCGGTCGGACCGGGCTGGGCGGCATCGCCTTCTCACCCGACGAGGCGTCGCTCTTCGCGGTGAACCTGCACAACCGCTCGCTGATCGCCATCGAGACCGGCAGGCCGGCGGCGACGACGCCCTCCTCGGTCGAGGAGATCGCCCTCGGGGGCGACTGGGCCACGGTCAGTGGTGACCACGCAGACCCCGGCGACCTGCGCCCCTTCGGTCTGAGCAGCAACCCGTTGACGAACGAGATGTACCTCACCGCGACGTACACGGCGGAGACGAGCGGAGACCGCTCGCAGCTGGCGGGTTACGTGTTCGCCTTCGACCCGAGCGACCTGACTGCCGGTGCACCCGTCGACCTGCGCCTCATCGCGGACTTCCCGCTGAGCGGGTCGCGGACGGCCACCATCGACGGGAACGACCCCCATCCGTGGTCCACCGACCCCGCTGACGTCACGTACTACGCGCTGGGCAACCCCGATCCGGACGTGAACGGCCACTACATCTACAACCAGCCGCAGGTCGCCACAGCGCAGTACCTGCACGGGGACCTCATCATCGGCATCCGCGACCTCAGCGGCGACCTCTTCGGCGCCAACGGCGCAATGGCCACAGGTGACCTCAGCGACACCCGGACAGTCGGTGCCGGCACCGCCCGTGGCAACGTGCTCATGGCGCGTCCCTCGGGTTCCGGTACGTGGGACGTGGAGTGCAACGCGGACAAGACCCCCGGGTCCTACCCAGGTGCAGGCACGTTCCCGCAAGACACCAACTTCACCTGCGGCGGCGAGAGCTACTTCGACGCCAGCTGGGGAGTCGACGCCACCTCGGCGACCGAGTCCCTTGGCTCCATCGTCGTCATGCCCAGCCGGGAGGACGGCATCCTCTCCACCGGCATCCACGTGAACAGCGCCTTCACCGGCTACGCCTTCCAGATGGGGACGCGTCGGCTGTACCAGGCGACCGGTCAGCACCAGGACCCGCGCGGGGCAGTGATCGAGCAGATCAACACCGACCCCGAGGAGTGGGCTCCGGTGACGGCGAAGGGCAACGGCATCGGTTCGATGTCCATCATGGCGTCGGCGGCGCCGATCGAGATCGGCAACTACGTCTGGCTCGACATCGACAAGAACGGCGTGCAGGACCCCGATGAGCCCCCGGTGGAGGGCGCGACGGTCAACCTGTACGCAGCGGATGAGAACGGCAACCGCACCGGTGACCCGATCGCGACCGTGCTGACCGACGAGCTCGGCCAGTACTACTTCACCTCCGCCGAGCACGGCGTCCGGGCCCAGACCCGGTACGTCATCGGTGTGGACAACCCCGCTGACTTCGCCGACGGCGGTGTGCTGGAGAACTGGGTGCCCACCACCCCGGACACGGGTGCTGAGAACAGCCTGGACCCCGACCGCAACGACTCCGACGGCCTCGTCGACGAGGCGAACGGCTTCCCGTACGCCGACGTCGACACGAGCGACGCCGGCACCGGTTTCCTCGGCGAGAACGACCACTCCTTCGACTTCGGCTTCTGGTACTGGGCGCCGGCGTTCGAGAAGGAGCTGGTCTCGGCGACGGAGAACCCCGACGACGACGGCACCTGGGACATCGTCTACCGGCTCACGGTGACGAACGAGGGTCCGTCCTCGGGTGAGTACGACCTGTCCGACGACCTGACCCAGCTGGGGGAGGGCATCCTCCTGCAGGGCGCCTCCGCATCCGGCCCCGAGGGCGTCGACCTGCCGGCCGACGTGGAGCTCAACGAGGGCTTCGACGGGTCGGAGGACCAGCTGGTCATCGCCGACGTGCCCATCGACGGCGCGGGGATGACCTTCGACGAGGAGTCCGGTGAGTGGGAGATGGGCGAGTCCGTCACCCACCAGTACCAGGTGACCGCGCAGGTGCGTCTGGAGACCGACGCGGACGGCGTCGTCGTCCCGCCGGTGGAGAACCTGACCTGCCAGCCCGCCGCCGGCGGGGGCTCGACCCCGGGCCGCGGTGCCTACAACGCGGCCACGCTGTCCCCCGACGGCTGGGACGACCTGGTCGACGACGCCTGCCCCTCGCTGCCCTTCGTGGACATCACCAAGGTGCTGGACGGTGAGCCGACCCCGGTGGCCGGGGAGCCGGGCATCTGGGAGGTGCGCTACCTGCTGACGGTCTCCAACCCGTCCGAGGTCGACACCGACTACGACCTCACCGACGCCTTCCGCTTCGGCGCCGGCATGACCCTCGTCGACGGTTCCGCGACGGTGGCCAGCACCGACCCGGCCGGGATCGAGGTCTCCTCGACCTGGAACGGCGTGGACGACACGTTGGTGGTGAGCGACGAGCCGATCGCCGCCGGTGGGCAGCACGTCTACTCGGTCACGGCCCGGTTCGCCCTGGACCTGGCCTCCGTGCCCACCGAGCCGGTCAGCAGCGACTGCCAGCTGGGCGCCGGCGAGGACGGCACCGGGCTCCGCAACGACGCCGGGGTCTCCTTCAACGGCTACGAGAACGTCGACGACGCCTGCGCCGAGACGGGTGAGCCGCAGATCGACAAGACCGTGGTCTCGGCCGAGCCGGTCGGCGACGGCCGGTGGGAGGTCGTCTACGGCGTCGAGGTCTCCAACCTGGGTGTCGAGGCGACCGAGTACGACCTGGACGACGAGCTGCGCTTCGACCAGAACGTGACGGTCGAGTCGGCCGAGGTCACCCAGGCACCCGACGGTGTCACGCTGGCCGACCCCGCCTGGGACGGCGCGGCGCAGCAGCGGGTGGCCGAGGACGTCGCGCTGCTGGGCAACGACGACGAGGGCTACGCCCCGCACGTCTACCAGCTGACCGTGGTCGCCGAGGTGCCGGTCGACCTGGTGGCCCAGGGCGGCATCGCCGTCTGCGCCGAGGGTGAGGGCAGCGAGGAGCCGGCGGCGCTGAACAACCGGGCCTCGATCGACCTGGTGGACGAGCGGAGCAAGTCCGACGTGGCCTGCCCGCCGCTGCCGTCCTTCGAGCTGACCAAGACCGCGACGTCGGCCCCGGTGGCCGGTCAGGACGACACCTTCACCATCGGCTACGACGTGGTGATGACCAACACCGGTGCGGCTGCTGGTGAGTACGACCTCTTCGACCGGCTCGACTACCCCGAGGGTGTCGAGGTGACCGACGTGACCGTCTCGGAGACGGTGCCGGCCGGTCTGGCGGTGCTCGAGGGCTTCACCGGTCAGGGCGAGGAGGAGCAGGCCGAGGAGAACCAGCTGGTCGACGACGTCGAGCTCGCCGCCGGTGCGTCGCACACCTACCGGGTGACGGTGACCTTCGAGGTCGACGTCGACTCCGACGCCATCGACCCGGCGCAGTTCGGCTGCGAGGTCGAGCCGGGCGCCGAGGGTCCGGGGGGTCTGCTCAACGGCGCGGTCGCGGACCACAACGACCTCGAGCTCGAGGCCGAGGTCTGCAACCCGCTGGAGCCGAAGGGCGACCCCGCCCTGGACAAGAAGGTGCTGCTGCCGGGGGAGACCCTGGACGACGCCGGTGAGGTCACCGACACCCTCTACGACGGCAACGGCGACCCGCAGCCCCGGCTGGTGAGCGTCGGCGACGTGATCCAGTACGGCATCGTGGTCAAGGGCCACGACCGGTTCCCCTCGACCGACGTCTTCGTCGAGGACCCGCTGCCCGCAGGCGTGGCCTACGCCGGCGACCACGTCGCCAGCAAGGGCAGCTACGACGGCAGCGTCTGGCAGATCGGCGACCTGGCCGCTGGTGAGGTGGTCACGCTGCTCATCGACGTGACCGTGCAGCCCGCCGAGGACGGCACGATCGTCACCAACGTCGCCCAGCTGAGCGGCAACGGCAAGGAGATCGAGGACGACCCGAAGAACCCCGGCAAGGACGGTGGACGCAACACCGATCCCGACGACGGCTACGACGAGGTCGACATCACCGTCCGCAGCGGAGACCCGACCCTGGACAAGAAGGTGCTGCTGCCGGGTGAGTCGCTGGACAGCGCCGGTGAGGTGACCGACACGCTCTACGACGAGGACGGGAACCCCCAGCCGCGTGAGGTGGCGGTGGGCGACCGGATCCAGTACGGCATCGTCGTCGAGGGTCACGACACCTACCGCTCGGTCGACGTCCGCGTCGACGACGTGCTGCCGGCCGGGGTCGACTACGCCGGCGACTACGCCGCCAGCCAGGGCGAGTACGACGGCAGCGTCTGGACCATCGGCACGCTGGAGCCGGGTCAGGTCGTGACCCTGGTGATCGACGTCGAGGTGGGTGACGTCCCCGCCGGGGAGATCGTCACCAACGTGGCCCAGCTGCACGCCAACGGCAAGAAGGTGGCCGACGACGGCGAGCGCGACGGTCGCAACACCGACCCGACCGACGGCTGGGACGCCGTGGACATCACCGTGGTGGAGGAGCCCGGTGAGGTCGGCGGCGGTGACGACGGCCGCGGTGACGACGGCGACAGCGGTGCGGGCGCCGGGGGCGGTTCGCTGCCCGACACCGGTGCTCCGGCGGTGCTGCTGCCGCTGCTGGCCGGGCTGGGCCTGGTGGGTGCCGGTGCCACGCTCGTGGTCCGTCGCCGACGGACCGGAGCCAGCCTCTGACCCTCGGTCCGAGACAGCCTCATCCGCAGGGATGTCGGCCGCGACCCACGCGGCCGGCATCCCTGCGGTCGTTCCCGGGTCACCGTGGCCGGGCGCGCCGGGACCCAGGGTCGGCGTGCACCGGCACAGCCGCGGCAGCTGGCTCGGTGTCGCAGGCAGCAGCCGGCACGGCGCATGGTGGCAGTGCTGCCTTCTTGCCTCGGCGCATGCTGCGACGGGGATGCGAGGGCGTGCTGGGCACGCGAGCACGACGGCGGCACCCTCGAACCACCGGGTGTCCGAGCCTGACGCCGCGCGGCGCTCGCCGCAGGAGGGCTCTGCTGACTGCGCGCGCGGGTGAGGTCCCCGATCAGCCGGTGGGGACCGGGTCGCGTTCTCGTGGGCGGGCGACCGGTGGGAGCGTGATCGTCCAGGTGCGTGGTGCCGTCGCGGTTGCTGGCGGTGGCGGTCCGGTGGTGCTGCCGGGGGTGGTGCCGTCGGGGCCGCGGGTGAAGCGCAGCCCGTGCGGGCTGGTCCACAGGTAGCGGCCGAGGGCCGTGCGTCGGTAGCGCCAGCCGTGCAAGGTCCTGAGCCGGTGGTGGCGCCGGCACAGCGGGGCGAGGTTGTCGGTGGAGGTGGTGCCGCCGGCGCCGAAGGGGACGATGTGGTCGGCGTCGGTCGACCAGGCCGGGTCCCCGCCCTCGCCCCGGGTGCGTCGGGG
>NZ_WPCU01000010.1:197656-200088 GCF_009742705.1 Auraticoccus cholistanensis | reverse complement strand
TGTGCTCGCGGATCCGCTCCGGCACCTGGTAGCCCGCCACTGTCTGGTCGGTGTTGAGGTCGATGACCGGGCGGACGGTGATCCGGGTGCCAGCCCGTCCGCACCAGTCGCGGATCTGTCCGGCGGTGACCGGGATGCAGGTGTTGCCCACCCACCCGGGTGCGGTGCCTGACGCGAGGGACTCCGCGGGCAGGTGCAGGTAGAGCGTCACGGGCACCTGCGGCCGCGGTGTAGGAGCGCTGTCGGCGTTCGGAGTGGTGGTGTCGCTGTCGGGCGCCGTGGCGAGGTCGAGGGCGGGTTGGTGGCGGGCCAGCTCGCCGACGGCCATCGAGCGGCGCACGTCCAACGGGGCCTGGCAGCCGGCCTCCGCCAGCGCGCGGGCACCGTCGGTGACGGCGGCGTCGAGGTCGAGGGCGTCGGGGAGGTCGAGCCAACCGGTCACCGCGGCCAGCCCGTGCTGGCTACCGGTCATGTCGTGGGAGATGTCGAAGCGGCGGCCGTCGGCGGCGGCCAGGCGTTGCCGTTCGGCCTCGGCGGGCATGAACCGCATGGTCGCGGTGGTGATGAGCCGGTCGAGCTGGGTGGGGCCGATCCGGCCGGCCACGGCGGCGACCTGGTCGTCGACAAACCGGGCCGCCTCGACGGTGAGGGTCGTGGTGCGGGCGGCGACCCGGCGGGCCTGCCATGCCGCCACCTCACCGCGGTGGACGAGCTCCCACAGCCGGGGGAGGCGGTGGCGCAGCTCGAGCGCCTGCCCGATCAGCGCGCTGCCGGCGTCGGTGGAGCAGCGCAGCGCGGCCGCCAGCTCGGCCACGCAGGACTCATCAACCTGTGGTGTACCGGGACCCGCGAGCGGAACCCCGGTGGAGCGGCCCTGCCAGGTGGCCTCGGCGACGTCCTCGACCGGCGGGTGCAGGTCGGCCCACGCGGCCGCGTACGCCAGGACGGCGGCAGCGGCGGCGTCCTCCGCGGCACGGGCGGCACGGACGTCCGCCAGCAGCGCTGCGGCGTCGGTGCGGCTCGTGCTCATACCGGCAATCTACGGCGTGGGACCGACAGTTCTCGATCCTGTGTTCGAATCTGTGGACAGCTCGGCACGTGTCCTGTAGAGGCCGACCGGCCCTCGCTCAACCGGCGGCGATGCCGATCGCCTCGCTGGGAGCTCGGCCGGAGTCCGCGGCCGTCGGCCGCCGCAACGAGAACATGAGGTTCGTGGCCGCGGCCATCACCAGGCACAACCCCAGCATGTGGAGCATCACCAGGGGCACCGGCACGCCGGTGAAGTACTGCACGTAACCGACGACACCCTGGGCCAGCTCCAGCACCAGCAGCAGCACCGCGGCCCGTGACCGCAGCAGCACGACCGCGACCACCGTGGCCAGCACCAGCGCCCACACGCTCCAGGCGTGCACCTTGGCCACCGTCTCGATGTCGAGACCCGTCCGCGGGGCGTGGTCGTCCCCGGCGTGCGGGCCGCTGCCGGTCACCACGGTCCCCAGCCAGCTCGCCAGCCAGGCCAGCACGAACACCGCCCGACCCAGCCACAGCCGAGGGCCGTCGACCGGCTGGCGGGAGGCCCCGTGCACGATCCTCACCAGCCACACCGAGAGGCAGATCAGCAGCACCGAGAGCAGCAGGTGGAGCGCGACCACGTACGGGTTCAGGCCCGAGTGCACGGTGAGGCCCCCGATGACCCCCTGGAAGGGGACGCCGACGGTGAGCCCGACGGCCAGCAGTCGGACCCGGTGACCACGGGGACCGTCGGGGCGGCGGGCGTCCACGTGGGCGTGGGCCGTCGCCGCGGCGACCGTCGCCACCGCGATCAGGATCAGCACGAAGGTGAGCAGCCGGTTGCCGAACTCGATCACGCCGTGCACGCCCATCTCAGGGGTGGTGACGTAGGACTCGTCGGTGCAGCGCGGCCAGGTGGGGCAGCCGAGCCCGGAGCCCGTCAGCCGCACCAGGGCACCGGTCAGCACGATGCCGCAGTTGGCCACCAGCAGCGCCACCGACCAGCCGCGCAGCGAGCGCTCGCTGCCCAGCACCCTGATCAGGCGATCCATCGGAAGGTCCTCCTCGCGGTCAGCAGCCCGAGCAGCATCCAGATCGCCAGGACCAGCAGGTAGGCCGGGTCGGTCACCCCGGCCGAGGCGTTGCGCAAGCTCTCGCCCAGGGCAGCGGTGGGCAGCGCGCGCACCACCGTGGCCAGCAGCCCGGGGTAGTTCTCCGGCCCGGCGAGCACACCGCCCCCGACGGCCAGCAGCAGGTAGACGAGGTTGGCCAGGCCGAGCGTGGCCTCGGCGCGGACGGCTCCCGCCAGCGCGAGCGCCCACGCCGCGAAGGCCACCACCGCCAGCAGCACCGCGACCACCGCGACCAGCCACGGGCCCGGCTCCCCGGCCGGGCGCCAGCCCAGCAGCAGCGCCACCGCG
>NZ_WPCU01000010.1:184241-197639 GCF_009742705.1 Auraticoccus cholistanensis | reverse complement strand
GGCGTGCTGGCCAGCCGCTCGAGCACGCCGTAACGGCGCTCGAACCCGGTCGCGATCGCGGTGGAGGTGAAGGACGTGGACCACACCGCCAGCCCCAGCACCGACGGAGCCACCCCGTCCAGGCCGCCGAGCCGCTCCAGCGCGGACGCCGGCAGCAGCCGGGCCAGCACCAGCAGGCCGACCGGGATGGCCACCGCGAGCAGCAGCTGCTCGCCGTTGCGCACCAGCAGCGCGAACTCGGTGCGGGCGTGGCGCAGCACCCGCGCCGCCGGCGAGGCGGCTCCGGGGGCGGGGGACAGGTCGAGGGTGGCGCTCACGGGCGGATCCTGGCGGTGGTGTGGCGGAGGAAGACGTCCTCCAGGCTGTCGCCCTGGCCGGCGAGCTCGGCGACCGTGCCGCTGAGCCGCACCCGGCCGGCGTCGACGATGTGCACCTGGTCGGCGAGCTCCTCGGCCTCGCCCATGGCGTGCGTGGTCAGCAGCACGCTCACCCCGGCCGCGCGGAGCTCGCGCAGCAGCTCCCAGACGGCCCGGCGGGTGTGCGGGTCCATCCCCGCGGTGGGCTCGTCGAGGAAGACCAGCTCGGGGCGCCCGACCAGGGCGCCGGCCAGGTTCACCGCCTGCTTCTGCCCGCCGCTGAGACGGCGGTAGGCGGTGCCGGCGAAGTCGTGCAGCCCGAGCCGCTCGGCCAGCGCGTCCACCGGCAGCGGGGAGGCGTGCAGCCCCGCGAGGTGGCGCAGCATCTCCAGCGGCCGGATCCCCGACCAGGCGCCGCTGTCCTGCGGCATCACCCCGACCCGGCCGCGCGCCAGCGCGGCGCGCACCGGCTCGCCGTCGATCCGCACCTCGCCGGCGTCGGGACGCAGCAGCCCGGTGCAGCAGCGGATGAACGTGGTCTTGCCCGCGCCGTTGGGTCCGAGCAGGGCGGTGATGCGGCCCCGTCCAGCCTCCAGGCTCAACCCGTCGAGCACCGTCCGCCCACCGAGCTCGAGACGGAGGTCGGAGGCCCGGAGCACCACGGAGGACCGGGAAGGAGGCACCGGCCGATCCTACGCGATGCCCTCGCCCTCCGGATCCGCCGCAGCGGCGCCCGGGGACGGCGGCTGCCCGCCCTGCGGCCGCCACTCGGGGCGGTGGTCGGGGTGGGAGCGCCACGGCTCGGCCAGCTCGGCCAGCACCTCGGGCTCCACGTCGGCGAAGCGCTGCACCAGCCGGCGCCGCACCGCGCAGTCGGCCAGCACGCGGGCCGGGTCCCAGCGGACCACGTGGTTCTGGTCCCGGTCGGAGCCGGTGCTGGCCACCGTCGTCCCCGGGCCGTCGCCGCGCTGCGGGTCGGGTACCGTGACCAGCCACGCCGACACGTCGGTCCACCCGCCGCCCGGTTCGCGCTGCACCGCCGGCACCCACCGGGCCCCGGTGGCCTCGACCGCGGCGCGCTCGTCCTCGGCCACCCGGGCCAGCAGGAACTCGGCCAGCGACCCCGAGGGCCCTGCCTCGCGACCGGACCTGGCGACGCCCCGGAGCCGGTGCTCCAGGACCACCGCCGAGCCCTCGGTGGTCGCTCCCAGCAGCTCCGCGCGCACCGCGGAGGGGACCGGGAGCACCGGCGTGCCCGCTCCCAGCACGAGCGGCAGCACCCGGATGCGGGTCCGGTCGACCCAGCCGCCGCCGACCAGGTCGGTGGTCTCGGCGTCCCCGGCCAGCACGCGCACCTCGCCGTCCCCGGCGGCGTCGAGCACCGACGGCCACCACCGCGAGGGGTCGCCGCCCACCTGCCGCACCGGTGCGCCCGGCGGGACCCACACCCGCCGCTCGCCGACCACCACGTGCGGCACCCCGCCACGGGCCCGCGCGAGCTCCTCGGCGGTGGTGATGCGGTCCCGGCGCAGCGCCGCCACCCAGCTCCGCGGCCCCATCAGCACCACGCCCGCGCCGGGTGCGAGGGCCAGCCGGTCCCCGTCGGGGGCTGTCCGTGGCAGCAGGTACCCGTCTAGGCTGGCGGCGGCGACGTAGAGGCAGCTGGTCACCCCCCGTGCCTACCACCCCCAGTGCCCACCACCCCCAGTGCCCACCACCCCCAGGGCCCACCACCCCCCCCCAGGCCGCTGCCGTGCGTCGCCGGATCCGTCCGGTGCTCCGGCGGGACGACCGCCGCGGGTCAGCCGCGACGGGTGCCTGCGCCCGGACGGGCGCGGGCACGCCCCACCCCCAGGAGCAACCCCCACCCCCAGGAGCGAGCATGTGCGAGCACCACACCCCCGTCCACCCCACCCGGACGGGACCCCCCACCAGCCGGATCGGTCGACGGAGCCTCTTGCGCACCGCGGGCGTCGCCGTCGCCGGTCTGGCCGGGGCCGGCGGCCTCGGCCGAGCGGCAGCCGCGGTCCAGGAGACCTCCCAGAACGGCTGGCCGGCCGCCAGCGACCTGCCCCGCAACCGGGACTTCGCCGTCGACGGCGTGCTCTTCCCCAGCGGGGTCGCCCACGGCGCCCCCGACGTGATCCTCGGCTACGTGGCGCGCCAGTTCGCCGCCACCGTCGAGCCGCTGGTGGACCCGGGCTGCTGGGGTTTCAGCTACCGCCCGGTCACCGGCGGCACCTCGCTGTCCAACCACGCCTCCGGCACCGCCATCGACATCAACGCCCCGCAGCACCCCTACGGCGCGTCCGGCACCTTCACCGCGGCCCAGGTCAGCGCGATCCGGGCCATCCTCAGCCACTGCGACGGCGTGGTCCGGTGGGGCGGTGACTACTCCAGCACCAAGGACGAGATGCACTTCGAGCTCAACCGCCCGCCCGGTGCGGAGGTGGACGCCCTGGTGCAGAAGCTGGGCGGCACGCCGCAGCCACCGGCGCGACCGACGATCTCCGAGGGCGACACCGGCCAGGCCGTCCGCGACGCCCAGACGCTGCTCAACCAGAAGGGCGGGTACGGGCTGGTCGTCGACGGGGTCTTCGGGCCGGCCACCACGGCGGCGGTGCGCGACATCCAGGCGCGCAACGGGCTGACGGTCGACGGCGTCGTCGGGCCCCGCACCTGGGCGGTGCTCGATGCCTGAGCCCCACACCCCGGAACCCCGCACCCCGAGCTCACAAACCGCGCGCGGCCCGGTACGGGCGCTGACGCGGAGGGTCCTGGCGGTGCTCGCGACGGCCGCCCTCGCCTGCGGGCTGCTGGCCGCCCCGGCCCCCGCCGCCCGGGCGCTCGCCCCGGCCGACTTCCTGGCCCGCTACGCCGACGACGCCCAGGCGGGGGAGCGTGAGCACGGCGTGCCCACCTCGGTGGCGCTGGCCCAGGCGGCGCTCGAGTCGGGCTGGGGCGAGTCGACGCTGACCCGCGACGGCAACGCCTTCTTCGGCATCAAGTGCGGCACCGACAACGGTCCCTACGCCACCGGCTGCGTGCAGAAGCAGACCACCGAGTGCGACGCCTCCGGCTGCTACCCGGTGGTGGCGGAGTTCCGGGCCTACGCCAGCCACGCCGACTCCTTCCGCGACCACGGCCACTTCCTGCGCAGCCGGGAGCGCTACGCCGCGGCCTTCGCCCTCTCCGACGACCCCGACCAGTTCATCCGCGAGGTGCACGCCGCCGGCTACGCCACCGACCCCGCCTACTCGGACAAGATCATCGGGCTGATGCAGCAGTACGACCTGTACCGCTACGACCTGGGGTCCGGCGGCGGTGAGGCGCCGTCGCGCCCGACGCTGCGCGAGGGGGACACCGGCACGGCCGTCCGCGACCTGCAGACCCTGCTGAACGCCGCGGGAGGCCACGGCCTGGACGTGGACGGCATCTTCGGCCCGGCCACCACGGCGGCGGTGCGCGACCACCAGAGCCGGCACGGCCTCGTGGTCGACGGTGTCGTCGGGCCGGCGACCTGGGGGTCGCTGGAGGGCTGAGCGGCGCGCAGCGGCCCCGCCGACGCCCCGCCCGGGTAAGGCCGTCCATAGTGAGGACGGCCTTATTTGAGTGGGTCGCCCAATAAGAGCATGCTGGCGTTGTGAAAAGCTCCCCCAGCGCCGCTCCCGGCGTCCGAGGGAACCGTGGCCAGGCCCCCCTCGCGGGGGCGCCGGACGCGGACGCCTCCACCCGGCAGCGGGTCGTGGGCTCCATCCTGGAGCACGGCCCGTCGACGGCCGCTGCCCTGGCCGAGCGGCTGGGCCTGACCCCGGCCGCGATCCGCCGTCACCTCGACGTGCTGGTCGGCCGCGGGCTGGTGGAGTCCCGCGAGCANNNNCGCCGGCCGCGCCGACCTGCACCACGCCTACGACGACCTGGCCATCGAGGCCCTGGAATACCTCGCCGAGACCGGTGGTTCTGCTGCTGTACGGTCCTTCGCCGAGCGGAGGGTCGCCCAGCTCGAGGAACGCTGCCGCGAGGCGGTCGCCGGGTCGGGCACGAGCACCGCGGGCACGGGTACCCCCACCGACGCGCTGGCCGAGGCGCTGTCCGCGCAGGGCTACGTGGCCTCGACCATGCCGGCCGTCGCGGGGGAGCAGCTCTGCCAGCACCACTGCCCGGTGGCGCACGTGGCCGAGCGGTTCCCCGAGCTCTGCGAGGTCGAGACGGAGGCCTTCGCCCGCGTGCTGGGGGTGCACGTGCAGCGACTGGCCACCATCGCCCACGGGGACGGCGTGTGCACCACGCACGTGCCCCACCTCAACCAGGTCCCCGGCCCCGCCCCGGGCCGCGAGGACCCCCGCACCGAGACCGACCCCGACACCCAGCCCAACAGGGAGGCGCGACGATGACCCAGACCCAGCCGCAGACCGGAGCCGGCGTCAGCCAGCCCACGCAGGAGGAGCACATCGACGCCCTCTCCCGCTACCAGTGGGGATGGCACGACACCGACACCGCCGGCGCCACCGCCCAGCGCGGCCTCAGCCCCGAGGTGGTGCAGGGGATCTCCACGCTGAAGGACGAGCCGCAGTGGATGCTCGACCTGCGGATGAAGGGCCTCAAGCTCTTCGACCGCAAGCCGATGCCGACCTGGGGCGCCGAGCTCGACGACATCGACTTCGACAACATCAAGTACTTCGTCCGCTCCACCGAGAAGCAGGCGACCTCCTGGGACGACCTGCCGCAGGACATCAAGAACACCTACGACAAGCTCGGCATCCCCGAGGCCGAGAAGGCGCGGCTGGTGGCCGGTGTGGCCGCCCAGTACGAGTCCGAGGTGGTCTACCACCAGATCAACGAGGAGCTCGAGCGCCAGGGCGTCATCTTCCTCGACACCGACACCGCGCTGAAGGAGCACCCCGAGCTCTTCCAGGAGTACTTCGGCACCGTCATCCCCGTCGGTGACAACAAGTTCGCCGCGCTGAACACGGCCGTCTGGTCCGGTGGCTCGTTCATCTACGTGCCCAAGGGCGTCCACGTCGAGATCCCGCTGCAGGCCTACTTCCGGATCAACACCGAGAACATGGGCCAGTTCGAGCGGACGCTGATCATCGTCGACGAGGGTGCCTACGTGCACTACGTCGAGGGCTGCACCGCCCCGATCTACAGCTCCGACTCGCTGCACTCGGCGGTGGTCGAGATCGTCGTCAAGAAGGGCGGCCGCTGCCGCTACACCACCATCCAGAACTGGTCGACCAACGTGTACAACCTGGTCACCAAGCGCGCCACCTGCGAGGAGGGCGCCACCATGGAGTGGGTCGACGGCAACATCGGCTCCAAGGTGACCATGAAGTACCCGGCCGTGTACCTGATGGGCCCCCACGCCAAGGGCGAGACCCTCTCGGTCGCCTTCGCCGGCGAGGGTCAGCACCAGGACGCCGGCTCGAAGATGGTGCACTGCGCGCCCCACACGAGCTCCTCGATCATCTCCAAGTCGGTGGCCCGCGGCGGTGGCCGCGCCTCCTACCGCGGTCTGGTCCAGGTGCAGGAGGGCGCCAAGCACTCCGCCTCGGTGGTCAAGTGCGACGCCCTGCTGGTGGACCAGATCTCCCGCTCCGACACCTACCCCTACGTCGACGTCCGCGAGGACGACGTCTCGATGGCCCACGAGGCCACCGTGTCGAAGGTGAGCGACGACCAGCTCTTCTACCTGATGAGCCGGGGCATGGAGGAGGACGAGGCGATGGCGATGATCGTGCGCGGCTTCGTCGAGCCGATCGCCAAGGAGCTCCCGATGGAGTACGCCCTCGAGCTCAACCGGCTGATCGAGCTGCAGATGGAGGGCGCGGTCGGCTGACCCGCCGCCCGCCCCGCCCCGAGGACCCCGCACCCAGCTGAGAAGGACGAGTGTGACCACCACCGACACGAGCACCGACCGTCACCCCGACGGGACCGACCCGAACCTGGCCGTCGACGCCGCGCTCCCCGTGGAGCCGGTCGTCGCGGCCGCCCTGGAGACCTCCGACAAGGTGGCCAGCCACCTGCACCCCGGCGGCTCCTTCGAGGTCGAGGACCACCCCGTGCCCACCGGGCGCGAGGAGGTGTGGCGCTTCACGCCGATGAGGCGGATCCAGCCGATGTTCGAGCCGCGGCCCACCGACGACGCCGAGGGCGACCCGGCGGCCGAGTACGAGCTGTCGCTGCCCGAGGGCGTGCGCCAGGGCGTGCTGGCGCCGGGCCAGGCGCCCCGCGGCACCGTGCTGGTGCCGGCCGACCGCCCGGCCGCCATCGCCTCCGCGCAGGTGTCGGAGGCCCTGCACCTGGTGGTGCCCGCCGAGCTGGAGCTCGCCGAGCCCATCCGGATCGGGGTGACCGGTCGCGGGGCCGGACGGCGGGCCAACGCCCACTACGTCGTCGAGGCGGGGGCGCACTCGCGCGCCACGCTGGTGCTGCACCACCGGGGCAGCGCCGAGCACAACGGCAACCTCGAGGTGGTCGTCGGCGACGGCGCCTCGCTGACGGTGATCAGCATCCAGGACTGGGACGACGACGCGATCCACACCGGCCAGCACGAGGCCCGGGTGGGCCGGGACGCGTCCTACCAGCACATCGCGGTCTCCTTCGGCGGCGACGTGGTGCGGCTGCAGTCCAACGTCAGCTACGCCTCGGTGGGCGGGCGCGCGGAGCTGCTCGGGCTGTACTTCGTCGACAGCGGCCAGCACATCGAGCACCGGCTGTTCGTCGACCACAACACCCCCCGCTCGGAGTCCAACGTGGACTACCGCGGCGCGCTGCAGGGCGCCGGCGCCCACTCGGTCTGGATCGGCGACGTGCTGATCCGCAAGGCGGCCGAGGGCATCGACACCTACGAGTCGAACCGGAACCTGGTGCTCACCGACGGCTGCCGCGCCGACTCGGTGCCCAATTTGGAGATCGAGACCGGGGAGATCGCCGGAGCTGGCCACGCCGCCACCACCGGACGTTTCGACGACGAGCAGCTGTTCTACCTGCGCAGCCGCGGCATCGACGAGACCGAGGCCCGGCGGCTGGTGGTGCACGGCTTCTTCGCCGACATCATCCGCCGGATCGGCATCCCCGAGGTGGAGCAGCTGCTGCTCTCCGCCGTCGAGCGCGAGCTCGCCGTCACGGTCGGCACGCCGGCCCTCACCGCCTGACCGCGGCCCCACCGACCACGCACACCACAGGAGCACCACGAATGGCAACACTGGAGATCAAGGACCTGCACGTCTCGGTCGAGACCGAGGCCGGCCCCAAGCCGATCCTCAACGGGGTCGACCTGACCATCCGCAGCGGCGAGACGCACGCGATCATGGGCCCGAACGGGTCCGGCAAGTCCACCCTGGCCTACTCGATCGCCGGGCACCCCAAGTACCAGATCACCTCCGGCTCGGTCACCCTGGACGGGGAGGACCTGCTGGGCATGACCGTCGACGAGCGGGCCCGCGCCGGCCTGTTCCTGGCCATGCAGTACCCGGTCGAGGTGCCGGGCGTCTCGGTGGCCAACTTCCTGCGCACCGCCAAGACCGCCATCGACGGCGAGGCGCCGAAGATCCGCACCTGGGTCAAGGACGTCACCACCGCCCTGGACAAGGTCCAGCTCGACAGCAGCTTCGTGCAGCGCTCGGTCAACGAGGGCTTCTCCGGCGGTGAGAAGAAGCGCCACGAGATCGCCCAGCTCGAGCTGCTCAACCCGAAGTTCGCCGTCCTGGACGAGACCGACTCCGGGCTCGACATCGACGCCCTGCGGGTGGTCTCCGACGGTGTCAACCGGTTCACCGGCCAGGGCGACCGCGGCCTGCTGCTGATCACGCACTACACGCGGATCCTGCGCTACATCAAGCCCGACTTCGTGCACGTCTTCGTCAAGGGTCGGGTCGCCGAGCAGGGCGGCCCGGAGCTGGCCGAGCGGCTCGAGGCCGAGGGCTACGACCGCTACGTCCGCGAGGCCGCCGGCGCCTGAGCGCCGGCCGCCCCGGCGGCACGAGCACGACCGACATCCAGGCACGACCACGCAGGAGGAGGGTGGCATGACGGCTCCGACGCAGCAGCGGGAGGTTCCGGCCGGGCTCGGCTACGACGTCGAGGCCGTCCGGTCGCAGTTCCCGATCCTGTCGCGCACGGTGGGGGACCACCCGCTGCGCTACCTCGACTCGGCCAACACCTCGCAGAAGCCGCAGGCGGTGATCGACGCGATCACCGAGCACTACCGCGACCACAACGCCAACGTGGCCCGCGCGATGCACCTGCTGGGGGCCGAGGCGACCGCCGCCTACGAGGGCGGCCGGGCACGGGTGGCGGACTTCATCGGTGCTCCCCGGCCCGAGGAGGTGGTGTTCACCAAGAACGCCTCCGAGGCGCTGAACCTGGCCGCCCACACGCTGGGCTCGCGGCTGCGGGAGGGTGACGAGGTGGTGGTCTCGGTCGCCGAGCACCACTCCAACATCGTGCCCTGGCAGCTGGCCTGCGAGCGGAGCGGTGCCACCCTGCGCTGGTTCGACATCACCGAGGAGGGGCGTCTCGACCTCGAGGCGGCCCGGCGCGAGGGCCTGGTCAACGAGCGCACCAAGGTCGTCTCGATCGCCTGGGTCTCCAACGTGCTGGGCACCGTGCACCCGGTGGCCGAGGTCGCCGCCATGGCCCACGCGGTCGGCGCGGTGATGGTGGTCGACGGCTGCCAGGGGGTTCCCCAGCTGCCCACCCGGGTGGCCGACCTCGGCGCCGACCTGCTGGCCTTCACCGGGCACAAGATGGTCGGCCCCACCGGCATCGGCGTGCTCTGGGGCCGCTACGACCTGCTGGAGTCGCTGCCGCCGTTCCTGGGAGGCGGGGAGATGATCGAGGTGGTCCGGATGACCGGGTCCACCTACGCCCCGCCGCCGGCGCGCTTCGAGGCCGGCACGCCGCCGATCGCCGGCGGTGCCGTGCTCGGGGTGGCCGCCGACTGGCTGGCCGACCTGGGCATGGAGCGGGTGGCCGCGCACGAGCAGGCCATCACCCGCTACGCGCTGGAGGGGCTGCAGACCATCCGCGGGCTGCGCATCCTCGGGCCCACCGAGGCGGTGCAGCGGGGCGGGGCGATCAGCTTCACCGTCCCCGACGTCCACCCCCACGACATGGCCCAGCTGCTGGACAGCCGCGGCATCGCCGTCCGCGGCGGGCACCACTGCGCCCGGCCGCTGCACGAGCGGCTCGGCGTCCAGTCCAGCACCCGCGCCTCGTTCTACCTGTACACGACCGAGGCCGAGGTCGACGCCCTGGTGGAGGGCGTCGCCCGCACCATCACGTTCTTCGGAGGGACCCCGTGAGCAACCCGAGCACCGGGGCGGCCAGCCCCGCGGTCGAGGAGATGTACCAGGAGATCATCCTCGACCACTACCGCGCCAAGCACCACAGCGGTCTGCGGGACCCGTACGAGGCCGAGGTGCACCACGTCAACCCCAGCTGCGGCGACGAGGTGACGCTGCGGGTCCACCTGGACGGCGACACCGTCCGCGACGTCTCCTACGACGGCGTGGGCTGCTCGATCTCGCAGGCCTCCACCTCGGTGATGACCGACCTGGTGATCGACCGGCGCGTCGACGACGGCCTGGCCCTGCACGACGAGTTCCTGACCCTGATGCAGGGCAAGGGGCTGGTGGAGCCGGACGAGGACCGCCTGGAGGACGGCATCGCCTTCGCCGGGGTGGCGAAGTTCCCCGCCCGCGTCAAGTGCGCCCTGCTCGGCTGGTCCGCGTTCAAGGACGCGGTGCTGCAGGCCGGGGCGCGCCAGCACGCCGACGCACCCGCCACCAGCACGACTGAGGAGTGACATGAGCGAGACCACCGACCGCACCACCACCAACCCCACCACCACCGACCCCACCACGGGGCCCGCGACCGACGGGCCTGCGCGCCCCTCGGACCTGGTCCGCGACACGCTGCCCGGGACCGGCACCGAGCTGCCGTCCTCGCGGGCCAGCCTGGAGGACGTCACCGAGGCGATGAAGGACGTCGTCGACCCCGAGCTGGGCATCAACGTCGTCGACCTCGGCCTGGTGTACGGCATCCACCTCGACGACGACGGCTCCTGCTCCATCGACATGACGCTGACCAGCGCGGCCTGCCCGCTGACCGACGTCATCGAGGACCAGACCCACACCGCGCTGGAGGGTCTTGTCACCCGCTCGGCGATCAACTGGGTGTGGATGCCGCCGTGGAGCATGGACAAGATCACCGAGGACGGCCGCGACCAGCTGCGCGCCATCGGCTACAACGTCTGAGCCGCCCCGCAGGAAGCACGTACCGACCGGACGGCGAGACGCCGTCCGGTCGTCGCGTCCCCGGGGGCAGGATGGGCGCCATGTTCTCCCGCACCACGATGACGAGCACGCTGCCGGCGTGCTCGCCGCGGTGCTGCTGTCGCGGCTGACCCGTCCCGTCAGCCCCGCGCCGTCCGGCGCCGCACCTCCCGGAGAACCCTCGTGACCACGCTCGTCACCGCACCCGTCCACACCCGCCCCGCCCTCGACAGCTGGGAGGCGCGGGTCCTCGGCGCGCCGCTGCCCGCCCGGGTCGCCCCGGCCGGCGCCGTCAGCCCGCGGCAGGCCTTCCAGGAGGTGCTGCACGGCTACGCCGGCGTGCTGGACCTGCGACCGCCGTCCCGCCGCCGCGTCGAGGGCGAGCTCGGCCTCGGTCGGGTCAGCGCCGTCGCCGGCCCGCGGCTCGCCGACGTCCACGTGGACCCCACGCAGCGCTGGCTCGTGCTCAGCTCCACCGGACGGACCGCGGCCGCGGTGGCCCGCGACCTGCGCGACGGCGGCGTGGACGCCCTGGCGGTGACGGGCGGCGTCCGCGGCTGGCGCCGGACGGGGCTGCCGCTGCGCGTCGGGGTCCACTGAGCGTCGAGGTCGACCGGGCGTCCGGGTCCACCGGGGCGTCCGCGAGCCCGTCGCCGTCAGCCGCTCGCCGCCGCCCCTGGCATCATGGGCCGGTGCGCGGAACTCGTCTGGTCGCCGTCGGCCACCACCAGCCCGACAGGGTCGTCCCCAACAGCGAGCTGGAGCAGATGGTCGACACCAGCGACGAGTGGATCACCCGCCGGGTCGGGATCCGCGAGCGCCGCTGGGCCGGCCCGGAGGAGACGGTCGACACGATGGCCACCGCCGCCGCCCGCGACGCCCTGGCCAAGGCGGGCCTGCAGGCCTCGGAGGTCGACATGGTGGTCGTCGCCACCTGCACCGCCGTGGACCGCTCGCCCAACATGGCCTCGCGGGTGGCGCTCGCCCTCGGCATGACGCACGCGCCCGCCACCCTGGACGTCAACACCGCCTGCTCCGGCTTCACGCACTCGGTGGCCCTGGCCCAGCACGCCATCGCCGCCGGGTCGGCCACCACCGCCCTGGTGATCGGCTCGGAGAAGCTGACCGACTTCACCGACTTCACCGACCGCACCACCTGCGTGCTCACCGCCGACGGTGCCGGCGCCTTCGTGCTCACCGCCGACGAGCAGCAGCAGGTCTCGCCGGTGCTGTGGGGGTCGGTGCCCGAGCTGGGCGACGCCGTCCGGGTGCAGCGGGCCGAGGGCGACAAGTTCGCCCAGAACGGCCAGGCGGTCTTCCGCTGGACCACCTTCGAGCTGCCGCGGATCGCCCGGGCCGTGCTCGACCGCGCCGGGGTCGCGCCCGACGAGCTGGCCGCCATCGTGCTGCACCAGGCGAACCTGCGCATCATCGAGTCGCTCGCCGGCAAGCTGGGCGCCGAGCAGGCGGTGCTGGCCACCGACGTGACCGAGTCGGGCAACACCTCGGCCGCCTCGATCCCGCTGGCGCTGTCGAAGCTGCTGGAGCGCCAGCCGCTGCCGAGCGGCGCCCCGGTGCTGCTGTTCGCCTTCGGCGGCGGCCTCAGCTACGCCGGCCAGGTGGTCCGCGTCCCCTGACCGCTCCCCGCCCGCGGGAAAGGGATTTGGCCGCCCGCCCCGCAGCGAGGAAGATGGACCAGTTCACCCCGCTTCCCCTCCAGCTGAGAGAGCTCGATCCGCCATGCTCGTCGCCCGCGACCTCGAAGTGCGTGCCGGTGCACGCCTGCTGCTGTCGGAGGCCTCGTTCCAGATCGCGCCCGGTGACAAGGTCGGCCTGGTCGGACGGAACGGGGCCGGCAAGACCACGCTGACCAAGATCCTGGCCGGCGAGGCCCAGCCGGCAGCCGGCAGCGTCACCCCCGGCGGCCAGGTGGGCTACCTGCCGCAGGACCCCCGCACCGGCGACCTCGACGTCCTCGCCCGCGACCGCATCCTCTCCGCCCGCGGCCTGGACGCCGCGCTGCGCCGGATGCGCCAGGCCGAGGAGCAGATGGGCGCCGAGGACGAGGCCGTCCGCGAGCAGGCGATGGCCCGCTACACCCGCGCCGAGGCCGAGTTGCAGGCGGGTGGCGGGTACGCCGCCGAGGCCGAGGCGGCCCGGATCGCCAGCAACCTGGGTCTGCCCGACCGGGTGCTCGACCAGCAGCTGCGGACCCTCTCCGGCGGGCAGCGGCGACGCATCGAGCTGGCCCGCATCCTCTTCTCCGGCTCCGACACGCTGCTGCTCGACGAGCCGACCAACCACCTCGACGCCGACTCCATCGTGTGGCTGCGGGCGTTCCTGCAGTCCTACCCGGGCGGTCTGATCGTGATCAGCCACGACACCGGGCTGCTGGCCGCCTGCGTCAACAAGGTGTTCCACCTCGACGCCAACCGCTCCGCCCTCGACGTCTACGCGATGGACTGGAAGCGCTACCTCAGCCAGCGCGAGACCGACGAGAAGCGGCGCAAGCGCGAGCGGCTGAACGCCGAGCGCAAGGCCGACCAGCTGCTCACCCAGGCCGCGAAGATGGGCGCCAAGGCGACCAAGGCGGTGGCCGCGCAGAACATGGCGCGACGGGCCAACAAGCTGCTGGCCGGCATCGAGGGCGAGCGGGTGCAGGACCGGGTGGCCAAGATCCGCTTCCCCGAGCCCGCCCCCTGCGGGCGCACGCCGCTGATGGCCAACGACCTGTCCAAGACCTACGGCTCCACCGAGATCTT
>NZ_WPCU01000010.1:178081-184229 GCF_009742705.1 Auraticoccus cholistanensis | reverse complement strand
CGTCGACCTGGCCATCGACCGCGGCTCCCAGGTGGTCGTGCTGGGGCTCAACGGGGCCGGCAAGACCACCCTGCTGCGGATCCTGGCCGGTCTGGAGCAGAGCGACACCGGCGAGATCCGTCCCGGCCACGGGCTGCGGATCGGCTACTACGCCCAGGAGCACGAGACCCTCGACACCTCCCGCACCGTGCTGGAGAACATGGTCTCGGCCTCGCCCGACCTCAACGACACCGAGGTCCGCAAGGTGCTCGGCTCGTTCCTGTTCACCGGCGACGACGTCGACAAGCCGGCCGGCGTGCTCTCGGGCGGTGAGAAGACCCGGCTCTCGCTGGCCATGCTGGTGGTCTCGGCGGCCAACGTGCTGCTGCTCGACGAGCCGACCAACAACCTCGACCCGGCCTCGCGGGCGGAGGTGCTCGAGGCCATCCGCAGCTACGCCGGGGCGGTGGTGCTGGTGACCCACGACGAGGGGGCGGTTGAGGCGCTCGACCCGGACCGGGTGCTGGTGCTGCCCGACGGCACCGAGGACCTGTGGAGCCCGGAGTACGCCGAGCTGATCTCGCTGGCCTGAGCGTCGCCGCTCAGCCCGTGCGGCAGTAGCGGGCGACCCGCACCTGCAGAGTCGTCCGGGTGGGGCGGGACCACCGCCGGGTGAGCTCCTCGGCGCCCAGGTGGTGCCCGTTGGGCCCCATCGCCACCAGGTCGCGGGTGGCGCCGGCGTCGAGGTCCAGCACCCGGTGGACGCCGACGACCTCCTCCTCGGCGAAGCGGCCGGCGAGCTGGGCGCGCAGCCGCTCCACCTTGCTGTCCTCGATCCCCAGCAGCGCCCCGTCCGCCCGCAGCTCGGCCAGGTGGCCGGGCTCGGGGGTCACCACCACCAGCACCCCGCCCGGGGCGAGCACCCGGGCGGTCTCCTCGGCGTTGCGGGGGGCGAAGACGGCCAGCACGGCGTCCAGCGCGCCGGTGCGCACCGGCCAGGGCCGCCAGACGTCGGCCACCACGGCGCCGAGCCGCGGGTGGGCCCGGGCGGCGCGGCGGCAGGCGGGCACCGAGACGTCGGTGGCCAGCCCCCGCCAGGCCGGCCGCCCGGAGAGCACCCCGGCGAGGTGGTGCGCCGTCCCGGCCCCGGTCTCCAGCACCGCGGCCCGCCCGGGCAGGTCCGCCAGCCGGTCCGCCACCGCGGCGGTCAGCGCGGCGTAGTGCCCCGCGCCGAGGAACCGCTCGCGGGCGGCGACCATGTCGGCGGTGTCGGCGTTGGCCTGCTGGGCGTGCCCGAGCAGGTTGGCGTAGCCCTGCCGGGCCAGGTCGAAGCGGTGCCCGCCGCCGCACTCCAGCCGGCGCCCGGCCGGGTCCGCGGCGAGCGGCGCCTCCTCCTCGTGGGCGGTCACCGGGCAGCGGAGCAGGTCGGCCACCAGCGCCAGCCCGCGCCGGTCGTCCCCGGGTGCGTCCGCCAGCACCGGCCGGCTCAGGAGACCCGCAGCGCGCCGCCGTCGACGGGCAGCAGGCAGCCGGTCAGGTAGCTGGCGGCGGGGGAGAGCACGAACGCCGCGACCCGGCCGAACTCGGCCGGCTCCCCGAGGCGGCGCAGCGGGACGGCCTCCGCCGCCCGGCGCCGGCTGGCCTCGGGGTCGGCCTGGTCGGCGTGCAGCGCGTCGATCCGGTCGGTCAGCACGGTGCCCGGCATCAGCCCCAGCACCCGCGCACCCCGGGGTCCCACCTCGTCGGCCAGCTGCTTGACCAGCGCACCCAGCCCGGGCCGCAGCCCGTTGCTGATGGCCATCTCCGGCAGCGGCTGCCGGCTGCTGCTGGACAGCACCCAGGCCAGCGACACGTCGGGGCGGGTGGCGTGCTCCAGCACCGCGCGGGTCACCCGCAGGGCGGCCAGGAACACCGAGTCGAAGGCCGTGCGCCACTCCTCCTCGCTGTTGGCCAGCACGGCGCCCTTGGGCGGCCCGCCCACGCTGACCAGCGCCCCGTCGAGGCCGCCGAAGGTGTCCAGCGCCAGCCGGCAGGCCCGTGCGGCCGTGTCCGGCTCGGCCAGGTCGGCGGCCAGCGCCACGGCGCGGTCGCGGCCGAGCTGCTCCACCGCCTCGTCGAGGACCTGCTGGCGCCGGGCGACCAGCACCACCCTCGCCCCCTCGGCCACCAGCACCTCGGCCGTGGCCCGGCCGAGGCCGCCGGAGGCGGCGGTCACCACGAAGGTGCGGTTCGTCAGTCCCAGGTCCATGGCTGCAGTGTGCCCGACGCGGGCGTGAGGCTCAGCCCGGGTCCGGGCCGGGACCGGGCCCGCCGGAGCCCGCCCCGGCGGCCTGGCGCCGCTCCCGCAGGTCGCCCCGCACCAGCACCACCACGCCGACCACGGCGATGCCGGTGAAGGCGAACCACTGCAGCGCGTAGGAGAAGTGGTTGCCCTCGGTGGGCGCCGGCACCTGGATGGGCTCCAGCGCGCCGGGCTGCGCCGGCTCGACCGCGTAGGCGGCGACCCAGCCGGTGGTGGTCACCGGGTAGGGGAGCGTGGCGGCCACGGCCGGGGCGTTCACGAGCCGGACGGAGGAGCGGATCGGGGTGATGAGCGGGTCGCGGCCCTGCTCGTTGCGGCGCAGCCAGCCCTGCACGGTGACGGCTCCGCCCGGCGGGGCCGGCAGCGTGTCCGGGACGGGCTGGCCCTGCTCGAGCGTGACGAAGCCGCGGCTGACCAGCACGGCGGCACCGTCCGGGGTGCGCAGCGGCGTCAGCACCTCGTAGCCGGCCGCCTCGCCGTTGCGGCGCTGCCGCACGGCCAGCTGGTGCTCGGCGTCGAAGGTGCCGGACAGCTCGACGCGCCGCCACTGGTCGGCGTCGGTGACCTCCTGGCCCAGCGCCTGGCCGGCCGGGACCGGAGGCAGCTGCTGCTGCTCGGCGACGTGGGCGTTGGCGTGCCGCCGCTGCTCGAGGCGGTCCAGCTGCCAGCGCCCCAGGCTGGTGAAGGCCACCGCCACCACCGCCACGAAGAGCGCCAGCACCAGCCAGCGCAGCCAGAGCCGCTGCACCGAGCCAGCCTAGCCCCGCTCAGACGGTGCGGGTCTCGTCGCGGGAGAGGGCCAGCCGGGTGGCGGCGGCGGTGGTGGCGCCCACGGTGGCGCCGCGGCCGACCGCCACCCCGGCCAGGAAGGTGGTCAGCGGGGCGGCGGGACGGGTGACCTGGTGGGCGGCGTCGCGGGCCAGGTCCAGCACGGCGTGGACGTCGTCCTCACCCAGGTCGAGGTCGAGCCCGAGCTCGTCGGAGAGCTCGGCCAGCCACAGGAAGAGGGTGCGGGTCTCCTCGTTCACGCGGTGCTCCTCGGGTCGGTGGTGGTCGCCAGCCGATCCTGCCACGCCCGCCGGTGACGTCCGGGGCGGGGGGAGGAGGGGCGGGCGCTGGTGCCCGTCCCTAGACTCGGCTGCATGTCCGCCACCCCCGCCGCCTGGCCGCGCCCGCTGCGCGACCGGCACGGACGTGTCGCCACCGACCTGCGGGTGTCGCTGACGGACCGCTGCAACCTGCGCTGCACCTACTGCATGCCGGCCGAGGGGCTGGACTGGCTGCCCCGCGACGAGCTGCTCACCCGCGAGGAGCTGAACCGGCTGCTGCGGGTGGCCGTCACCATGCTCGGGATCACCTCGGTGCGGCTCACCGGCGGGGAGCCGCTGCTGCGCCCCGACCTGGCCCAGGTGGTGGCCGACGTCGCCGCGCTGCGGCCGCGGCCGTCGATCGCGCTGACCACCAACGGCATCGGGCTGGCGCGCCGCGCGGAGGAGCTCCGGGCCGCCGGGCTGGACCGGGTCAACGTCTCGCTCGACACCCTCGACCCCGACACCTTCACCCGCCTCACCCGCCGGCGACGGCTGCCCGACGTGCTGGCCGGTGTGGAGGCGGCGGTGGCCGCCGGCTTCGGCCCGGTCAAGGTCAACGCGGTGCTGATGCGCGGGGTGAACGACCACGAGGCCGTCGACCTGCTCGAGTGGGCGATGCGCACCGGGGTCCAGCTGCGGTTCATCGAGCAGATGCCGCTGGACGCCCAGCACGGCTGGGACCGCGCGGAGATGGTGACCGCCGAGGAGGTCCACGCCGCCCTCTCCACCCGCTACCGGCTGGTCGACGACCGGGCCGAGCGGGGCAGCGCGCCGGCCGAGCTGTTCCGGGTGGCCGGCACCGCCCACCGGGTGGGCATCATCGCCTCGGTCACCCGGCCCTTCTGCGGGGCCTGCGACCGGGTCCGGCTCACCGCCGACGGGCAGCTGCGCAACTGCCTGTTCGCCCGCACCGAGTCCGACCTGCGGCCGCTGCTGCGCGGCGGCGCCGACGACGAGGAGATCGCCGGGCGCTGGCTGTCCGTGGTGGCCGGCAAGCGTCCCGGGCACGGCATCGACGACCCCACCTTCCTGCAGCCCGACCGCCCCATGTCGGCCATCGGCGGTTGAGGCGGGCCGGGGGTCAGCCCAGCGGCTCGACCTCGCGCAGGAAGCCCCGCGCGGTGAGGAACTGCGAGAGGGAGTCCCGGTGCTGCTCGCAGGCCAGCCAGTGCTTGCGGCGCTCGGGGGTGTGGATCTTGGGGTTGTTCCAGCGCAGGTCCCACACCGCGGCCGCGGCGCAGCCGCGGGCCGAGCAGGTGGTGCCCTCCGCCTCGCCGGCGCTCACCGGCGGTCCTCGCCGGACCCCAGCGCGGGGCGCGGCGGCGTCTCGTCGGGCACGACCTCGCCCTCGATCAGCTCCGGGACGGCCTCGACCGCGACCCGCTCCGGCGCGTCGGGGACGGGTGGGCCCGGCTCGACCAGCTCGGCCGGACGGTGGCTGCGCTGGTCGCCCTGGTTCACCACCAGCACGGCGACGTAGGGCAGCACCACCGCCCCGGCCAGCAGGAACCACTTGGTGTTGCCGGGGGCGAAGAGCAGCCCGACGAAGCAGAGCACCCGGATGCCCATCATGATCAGGTAGTTGCGCTGCCGGCGCGAGGCGTCGGCGGAGCGTCCCTGCGCCGCCGCGGTGATGAGGGGAGGTGGGGTGCTGTCTCGGGAGACCACCGATCCACCCTACGCGCCGCCCGCAGCGCCGGCTTCGCTGTCGGCGCCCGGGCGTAGAGTCGCCCCGGCGGCGGACGGTCCGCTGCCCGGTCCGGTGGCCGTCCGCCGGAGGAGCGAGGCCCGGTTTGCGTCCGCTGACGGTCACCCACCTCGGTGAGGCCGAGATCGCCCACCCCGCCCGCGGCGTGCTGCGCCGCATCGCCGCCCTGCTGCACCCCTACCGGGCGCGGATGCTGCTGGTGGTGCTGGCCGTGGTGGCCGCGGCGGCGCTCACCGCCGTCGTGCCCTTCCTCACCAAGGAGGTCTTCGACCGGGCGCTGTTCCCCCTCGACGGGGGCCCGCCGCGGCTCGGCCTGCTGGGCTGGCTGGTGGCCGGGATGGTGGCGATCCCGCTGGTGACCGCCCTCATCGGCATCGCCCAGAACTACCTGACCAGCGTGATCGGCAACTCGGCCATGGCCGACCTGCGCGGCGACCTCTTCGCCCACCTGCAGCGGATGGAGCTGGGCTTCTTCACCGGCACCCGCACCGGCTCGATCCAGTCCCGGCTCGCCAACGACGTCGCCGGGGTGCGCACGGTGCTGACCGACGTGGCCACCTCCATCCTGCAGAACACCGTCACCGTCTCGGCCGCCTTCGTCTCGATGCTGCTGCTGTCGTGGCCGCTGACGGTGCTCACCGTGGTGCTGATGCCGCTGTTCGTGGTGATCCAGGTCCGGGTGGGCCGGCGCCGCCAGCGGCTGGCCCGGCGCACCCAGGAGTCGCTGTCGGAGATGACGGCGATCACGGAGGAGGCGCTGAGCGTCTCGGGCATCCTGCTGGCCAAGGTGTTCAACCGGGCCGACGCCGAGACCGAGCGGTACCGGCGGGCCAACCGCGAGCAGACCCTGCTGCAGGTGCAGCAGGCGATGACCGGGCGGACCTTCATGGCCGTGGTGCAGACCTTCTTCGCCATCACGCCCGCGCTGATCTACCTGGCGGCCGGCTTCATGGTGACGGGCGGCCTCGCCGGGGGAGCCGCGCTGAGCGCCGGCACCCTGATCGCCTTCACCACCGTGCAGGCCCGGCTGCAGCAGCCGCTGATGCAGCTGATGCGGGTGAGCCTGGA
>NZ_WPCU01000010.1:115575-178065 GCF_009742705.1 Auraticoccus cholistanensis | reverse complement strand
TCGAGCTCGACGTGGCCACCATGGCCGGACGGGTGGAGCTCGACCACGTCAGCTTCCGCTACCCCGAGCCGCGTCCGCTCAGCGGCGCCCCCGTGCAGGACCGCTTCGGCGACAGCGGGGTGCGGATCGAGCACGACGGCACCGGGGTCGGCGACGGCTGGGCGCTGCGTGACGTCTGCCTCACCGTCGAGCCCGGCCAGCTCGCCGCGCTGGTCGGGCCGTCCGGGTCGGGCAAGACCACCCTCACCTACCTGGTGCCCCGCTTCCACGAGGTCACCGAGGGAGCGGTCCGCATCGACGGGGTGGACGTGCGCGACCTCACCGCCTCCTCGCTGGCCGACGCGGTCGGCATGGTGACCCAGGAGCCGTACCTGTTCCACGGCACGATCCGGGACAACATCGCCTACGCCAAGCCCGGGGCCACCGCGGAGGAGATCGAGCAGGCGGCCCGCGGCGCCAACATCCACGACCGCATCATGAGCTTCCCCGACGGCTACGAGACCATCACCGGCGAGCGCGGCTACCGGCTCTCCGGCGGGGAGAAGCAGCGGCTGGCCATCGCCCGGGTGCTGCTGAAGAACCCGCCGGTGCTGATCCTCGACGAGGCCACCTCGGCCCTGGACAGCGAGACCGAGCGGCTCGTGCAGGAGGCGCTGGAGCGGGCCACCCGGGACCGCACCACCATCGCCATCGCGCACCGGCTCTCCACCATCCGCGCCGCCGACGTCATCTACGGGATGTCCGGCGGCCGGGTGGTCGAGCGGGGCACCCACACCGAGCTGCTGGCCGCCGGCGGGCTCTACGCCCGGCTGCACGCCGAGCAGGTCGGCCGGCTGGGCGACCCGGGCGGCTCCGAGGAGCCGCGGTCCCCGCTGCGGGTCTGAGCCTCAGCGCTCCTCGACCGCGCCCTTGGGCGCGCTGAGGGTGCTGGCCTCGTTCTGCTCGACGTACTTCGAGCGCAGGTGCACCGGCTCCTCGTAGCGCCCGGCGCGCCGGGCGGCCCGGCCGCGGTAGACGAGGTTGAGGGCCTCGACGCCGATGGCGAAGGCGATCGGGCCGTAGATCATGCCCTTGCTGACGTGGACGTTGAAGCCCTCGGCGAGCAGGGTGGCCCCGATCAGCACGAGGAAGGCCAGGCACAGCATCTTCACGGTGGGGTGGCGGTCGACGAAGCGGCCGATGCGGTCGGCGAGGAACATCATCGCCCCGATCGCGATCACCACGGCGGCGATCATCACGACCAGCTCGTCGACCATGCCGACCGCGGTGATGACCGAGTCCAGGGAGAACACGACGTCGATCAGCACGATCTGCAGGATGACCTTGCTGAAGGTGGTGCCCGCCCGGCCGCTGCCGGAGTCGTGGCCCTCCTCGCCCTCCAGCTTGTGGTGGATCTCGGTGACGGCCTTGTAGATCAGGAAGGCCCCACCCAGGATCAGGATCAGGTCCCGGCCGCTGATCTGCAGCGCCTCCCAGGGGCCGATGCCGAACAGGGTGTCGGTCAGGCCGACGATCCAGGAGGCGAAGAAGAGCAGGACGATCCGCATCACCAGCGCCAGCGAGAGCCCGACCAGGCGGGCGCGGCGGCGCTGGGACTCCGGGAGCCGGTTGGCGAGGATGGAGATGAACACGACGTTGTCCACGCCGAGCACCAGCTCCAGGGCCAGCAGGGTCAGGAACGCGATCCAGATCTCAGGGCTGGTCAGGAAATCCACGCGCAGACGATAGCGTGACCGGGTGCCAGAGGAAGCAACCACGAAGGGCCGCGTCGTGCTGGTCACCGGCGGCAGCCGGGGGATCGGCCGGGCCATCACCGAGCGGTTCGTCGCCGCGGGCCACCGGGTGGCCGCCACCTACCGCAGCGGGGACGTGCCGGAGGGCGCGCTGCCGGTGCGCTGCGAGATCACCGACCCCGAGCAGGTCGAGCAGGCCTTCACCACGGTCGAGGCCGAGCTCGGACCGGTGGAGGTGCTGGTGGCCAACGCCGGCATCACCCGCGACACGCTGCTGCTGCGGATGAGCGAGCAGGACTTCGCCGACGTCGTCGAGACCAACCTGACCGCCTCCTTCCGGCTGGCCCGGCGCGCCTCGCGGGCGATGATGCGGGCCCGCTTCGGCCGGATGGTGTTCATCTCCTCGGTGGTCGGCCAGCTCGGCTCCGCCGGGCAGGTCAACTACGCCGCCTCCAAGGCCGGCCTGGTCGGCATGGCCCGCTCGATCACGCGCGAGCTCGGCTCGCGCGGCATCACGGCCAACGTGGTGGCGCCGGGCTTCATCAGCACCGACATGACGGCCGCGCTGCCGCCGGAGCAGGTCTCGGAGTACCAGGCGCGCATCCCGGCCGGCCGGCTGGGCGGCGTGGAGGAGGTCGCCGCGGCCGTGGAGTTCCTGGCCGGCGACCAGGCGGGCTACGTCTCGGGGGCGATCATCCCCGTCGACGGCGGCCTCGGCATGGGCCACTGACCCCGGTCCCGGCGGCTGGCACACCCACGTCTCGGCGAGGCGGTCGAGACACGAAGCGAGGAGAGCAGATGGGCATCCTGGACGGCAAGAACATCCTGGTGGCGGGAGTCACCCTCAACACGTCGATCGGCTTCGCCACGGCGAAGGTGGCCCAGGAGCAGGGCGCCACCGTGGTGGTGTCGAACTTCGGGCGGGCCATGGGGATCACCCGCCGGGTGATCAAGAAGCTGCCGACCGAGCCGGCATTGCTGGAGCTCAACGTCTCCGACGAGGAGCACCTGGCCGCGCTGCCCGAGCAGCTCGGCCAGCACGTGGACCGGCTGGACGGGATCGTGCACTCGATCGCCTTCGCCAACCCCGAGACCGCCCTGGGCGGGAAGTTCCTCGAGACCCCCTGGTCGGACGTGGCCACCGCGCTGCAGGTCTCGGCGTACTCGCTGACCTCGCTGACGACCGCCTGCCGCCCGCTGCTGGGCGCCGGCAGCTCGGTGGTCGGGCTGACCTTCGACGCCAGCATCGCCTGGCCGGGCTACGACTGGATGGGGGTGGCCAAGGCGGCCCTGGAGAGCACCAGCCGCTACCTGGCCCGCTACCTCGGCCCCGAGGGCATCCGCTGCAACCTGGTGGCCGCCGGTCCTCTGGAGTCGCTGGCCAAGAGGGCCATCCCCGGCACCGAGACCTACAACGAGGTGTGGGACCAGCGGGCCCCGCTGGGCTGGGACCCCAAGGACTTCGAGCCCACCGCCCGCGCGGTGGTCGCGCTGCTCAGCGACTGGTTCCCCGCCACCACCGGCGAGATCGTGCACGTCGACGGCGGCGTGCACGCCATGGGTGCCTGAGCCCGACCCGGCCGGCGGGCCCGGGGTGCTCGCCGAGGCCCGGGCGCTGCTGGGGGCGGTGCTGCACGGCCACGGGGTGGCCGTCCGGATCACCGAGGTGGAGGCCTACGCGGGACCGCTGGACCCGGCCTCGCACGCCTTCACCCGCACCCCGCGCTCCGACATCATGTACGGCCCGCCGCTGCGGCTCTACGTCTACCGCTCCTACGGCCTGCACCACTGCGCCAACGTGGTCACCGGGGCCGAGGGGGAGGGGGAGGCGGTGCTGCTGCGGGCCGGGGAGGTGGTCGAGGGCCTGGAGCTCGCCGTCCGGCGGCGGGGCACCGAGGACCCGGTCCGGCTCGCCCGCGGCCCGGGCAACCTGTGCTCGGCGCTGGGGCTGACGCTCGCCGACCTCGGTGCCGACCTGACCGGCGCCCGGCCGCCCCGGCTGGTGCGGGGACGTCCGCCCTCGCCCGCCGCGGTGCTGTCCGGGCCCCGGGTCGGGGTGAGCCGGGCCGCCGACCGGCCCTGGCGGTTCTGGCTCGCGGGGGAGCCCACCGTCTCGGCCTACCGCCGCTCGCCGAGGGCGGCTCCTTGAAGGGTTGCCCAGGCGCCGAAGCGCAAGCGCTGAAGTTCGGACGTCCATATGTCCGGTCAAACTTTGACCGGCGCCGATCGGTGGTGCTACGTTCCCGCTCGAGCCGCCAGCAGGCGGCCTGACAACGAGGTCGGCTAGCCGGGGGGCTGCCGGGAACGAGGGACAGTGATTCTCAACAGCACCGTCAGCCGTCGTGGCGTCATCGCCGGCGGGCTCGCCGCGTCCGCCGCCGTGGGTCTCAGCGCCTGCTCCGGCGGGAGCGACACGGCCGCGCCGGGCGGCGGGTCGACCGGCCCGCTGCAGTTCTTCCTCTCCGGCGACGCCAACCAGGGCGGCGGCTTCGCCGCCATGGCGGCGAAGTACCAGGAGCAGACCGGGGTCACCGTCGAGATCATCGACATCGCCAACGACGACCTGAAGACCCGCCTGCGCAACGCGGCCCAGGCCGACGACCTGCCGGCGCTGGCCCGGGTCGGCGCGGTGGACCCGGTGTGGAGCAACGCCGTGGTGGACCTGGCCGAGATCCAGACCGCGCACGGGGTCGACCCGCAGCTGTCGGCGGTGGAGGAGGACGGCACCGTGCTGTCGCTGCCCACCGACCTGACCGCGGTCGGTCTGTACCTGAACAAGACCCTGTGGGACGAGGCCGGGGTCGAGTACCCGACCGGTCCCGACGGCTCCTGGACCTGGGACGAGTTCGTCGCCGCGGCCCGTGAGGTCAAGGAGGCCGGCGCCCGCTTCGGCCTGGTGATGGACGCCTCCTCGCACCGGCTCAAGTCCTTCCTCTACGAGTTCGGCTCGACCATGTTCCAGCCCGGCCCCGACGGCACGTTCACCACGAACGAGGCCACCAAGACGGCGCTGGAGTACTTCTACGAGCTCAACGACGACGAGTTCATGCCGCGCTCGGTGTGGCTGAGCCAGGCCGACGGCAACGCGCTGTTCAAGAGCGGCGACGTGGCGGCCTACTACTCCGGCTCCTGGCAGATCGCCGACTTCTCCAAGAACATCGCCGACTTCGAGTGGGTCAGCGTGGTGGCCCCGAGCCAGCCGGTGCGCGCCGTGCAGTACGGCAACGCGGCCTCCCTGGTGGTCTTCGAGGGCGAGCAGTCGGAGGCGGCGACCGCGTTCGTCGACTGGCTGTTCACCAAGGAGAACTACCAGGAGCTGGCGACGATCTCGGGCTTCCTGCCCACCGTGGCCGACGTGGACGTGGACTACGGCGAGAACTCCGAGGCCTTCGACCTGTACAACGCCGAGATCGCGGCCTCGGCCCCGATCGTGGCCGAGATCAAGGCCCTCGAGCTGTCCTGGGAGGTCCAGGGCCTCAGCACCGAGGGCGACCCGCTGCGCGACGAGGTCGTGAAGTACCTCAACGACGAGCAGACGGTGGACGAGTGCATCGCCAACGTCTCGGCCCTGATGACCGAGGCCTTCAGCAGCTGAGTCCCGGTGCCCAGCGCCGACCCACCGACCGCCCCAGCGAGGAGACAGCCGTGACCAGTGTGACCGACCAGGTGTCGCTGGAGGCGGCGCCGGCGACCGTGCGGCGCGACCGCCGGCGCCCGCCGTCCGGGCAGCGGCTCGCCCCGGCGCTGTTCATCAGCGTCTCGGTGGTGCTGTTCGCCACCTTCTTCGTGGGGCCGGCGGCGCTGGGCATCTGGTACTCCTTCACCGACTACTCCGGGGTCGGGGACGCGGAGTTCATCGGCGCGGAGAACTACGCCGAGCTGCTCGCCGACGACCAGTTCTGGGCCTCGCTGGGGCGGACCGCGCTCTACACGGTGCTGGCGGTGCCGCTGCACTTCGTGGCGGCGCTGTTCGTGGCCGTGCTGATCACCTCCCCGGCGGCCCGCGGCAAGAGCCTGGCCAAGATCGTGCTCTTCGTGCCGTGGCTCATCTCGCCCATCGTCACCGGTGTCATCTGGCGCTGGCTGTTCGGTGAGAACTTCGGCTTCGTCAACCACCTGCTGGCCCTGCTCGGGCTGGGGACGGTGCGCTGGGAGACCGACGCGGACTGGGCGCTCGTGGTGGTGCTGCTGGCCGGCACCTGGGGCGGCACCGCGTTCAACATGCTGCTGTTCGTCGCCGCCATCCGCAACATCCCGAAGTCCTACCTGGAGGCCGCCGAGATCGACGGCGCCTCGCCGCGGCGGCGCTTCTTCAGCGTGACGCTGCCCCTGCTGGCCCCGACCAGCTTCCTGGTCGTGCTGCTGGGCACGCTCGGCTCGATGAAGGAGTTCGCCATGGTGCAGGCGCTCAACGGCGGTGGTCCGGGGACGGAGAACATGCTGCTCGTCCAGTACATCTACCGCACCGGCTTCGAGCGGGCCGAGATCGGCTACGCCAGCGCGGTGTCCATGGTGCTGATGGTGATCCTGGTCCTCGTCGCCATCATCCAGCTGCGCTTCGACCGCAAGGAGGACCTGGCGTGAAGCAACGTGGTTACGCCCTGCTGATGACCGCGGTGCTGCTGGCCGTGCTGGTCGCCTACGCGATCCCGGTGCTGTGGTTCCTGCTCAGCTCGTTCAAGCCCGGCAGCGAGCTGTTCTCGCTGCCGCTGACCCTGCTGCCCCAGGACTGGACGATCTCGGGCTACGTCACCGCCTGGACGCGCTTCGACTTCTGGCGCTACTTCGGCAACACCGGCCTGGTGGCCGTGCTCACCACGCTGCTGACCGTGCTGGTCTCGGCGATGACGGGCTACGCGCTGGCCAAGTACCGGCACTGGTGGCTGCGGGTGTTCTTCATCTGCATCCTGGCCACCACCATGCTGCCGACCGAGGTCATCATGCCCTCGACCTTCGCGGTGATCCGCGAGCTGGGGCTCTACGACTCGCTGGCCGGCATCATCGTCCCCTCGATCCTCACCGCGACCGGTGTGTTCATGTTCCGCCAGTACTTCCGCACCGTGCCCGACGAGTTGCTCGAGGCGGCCCGCATCGACGGCGTGGGGGAGATCCGCACCTTCTTCTCGATCATGCTGCCGCTGGCCAAGCCGATCGCGATCACGCTGGCCATCTTCAGCTTCCAGTGGCGCTGGAACGACTACATCTGGCCGCTGATCGTGCTGAACGACCCCAACCGCTACACCCTGCAGCTGGCGCTGCGCTCGATCGTCGGGGCGGACAACATCGACTGGTCGGTGCTGCTGTCGGCCTCGGTCATCTCGCTGATCCCGATGGTCGTGCTGTTCGTCGTGTTCCAGCGGCAGGTGCTCAGCGCCGACCTCAACTCCGGCCTGAAGGACTGACCCGCGCGTGCCCAGCACCTTCACCTCCCACGCGGCCGGACTGGCCGAGCAGCTCCTCACCGAGCTCGAGGCCGCCGGACCGCTGACCGCCCGGGGCCACCGCGTCACGATGGCCGGCGTGCGTGCCGCGCTGGTCGCCCACCTCAGCCCGGCGTCGCCGCGGTACGGCGACCCCGGCGTGCTCGACACCGCGCTGCGGTGGACGGCCGAGCTCGCCGCGCTGGCCGACGAGGCAGGGCTCTTCTCCTCCGACGGCAACATCTCCTCCCCGCCCGACTCCAGCTTCAGCCTCAACGACCTCGGCTCGGCGCTGACGCTCCTCGAGCAGGCCGACCCGGCCGAGCCCCGGCTGGCGCAGCTGCGCGAGCGGCTGACCGCGGTGGCCAGCGCCGCCCTGCCCGCCCTGGTCGCCGGCGCGGTGCACACCCCGAACCACCGCTGGGAGATCGCCTCGGCGCTGGCCCGGCTGCAGCACCTGCACCCCGCAGCCCGCGAGCGTGCCGAGGAGTGGCTGGCCGAGGGCGTCGACGTCGACGCCGACGGCATCTACTCCGAGCGCAGCCCGAACTACGCCGCCTACGTCTCCAACCCCTGCCTGCTGACCCTGGCCGACCTGCTCGGCCGCCCCGAGCTGGCCGCGGTGGTGCACCGCAACCTGCACGCGGTGCTCGCCCTCACCGACGACGACGGCCTGGTCGAGACCGTGCTCTCGCGCCGCCAGGACCAGCACGCCGGCTTCCCGGTCAACGCCTTCTCGCTGCAGCTGCGCCGCTTCGCCCTGCTCGACGGCTGCCCGACCTGCGCCGCGGCGGCCGCCCGCCGGGAGTGGTGGACGGCGATGCCGGTGCAGGGGGTGGAGGCCCTCGCCGAGGCGCTGCTCGACCCCCGGCTGGACCGCGACGTGCCGCCAGGTGACGTCGTGCCCGCACCGCAGGGCCGCCGGGTCTTCGGCTCGGCCGGGCTGGTGGTGGAGCGCCGGGGGAGCGTGCGCACCGTGGTCTACGGCGGCTCCGACGTCCCCGCGCTGGGCCGGGTCTGCTCCGGCGCCGCGGTCAACCCGACCTTCCTGCGGCTGCGCGCGGGCGCGGCGGTGCTCCGCTCGGTGCGCCTCTCCCGCACCTTCTTCGGCCTCGGCCCCTTCCGCGGCACCCTGGTCGACCCGGGGGACGAGGACGCCCTGGTGCTGCGCGAGAGCGTGGCCGCCGGCTACTCCCAGCCGCTGCCGGCCAGCGCCCGTCGCGCCGACGGGGTCTACGAGCTGGGCTTCGAGGGCCGGTACGCGGCCGCCATGTCCTTCCCCGAGCGGGCCCGCGACGAGCTGCGGCTCGAGACCGAGGTGCAGGTGGAGCACACCGCGGACGGCCTGCGGCTGGGCTGGAGCATCACCGGTGCCGCCGCCCCCTGGGCGCTGGAGCTGTGCTTCGACCCGGGTGGCGAGCTGGCCGGCGTCGAGCCGCTCGACCCCACCGGTGGGCACCTGCTGGCCGAGGGCTGGGGGAGCTACCGCTGCGGCGGCGACGTGATCGAGTTCGGTCCGGGGCGTCCGGCCGAGCCGGGTGTCCCGGTGGGCTACTCCCCGGGCGAGGCCTACACCTTCCTCGGCGGCACCGACGCCCTTCCCGGGCCGCGGGTCTACGTCGTGGGCCGGGCGCCCGGCCGGTGGCACCTGGACCTGCGTCCCCGTCCCGCCTGAGCCCGCCCCGGGTCCTCAGACCCAGGGCCGTTGCCGCTGCCGGGGCACGCTCGCGGCCGGACGCACGACCGGCCCAGGACGCGCGCGGCAGGTGGACCAGCGGCGGCGTTCTGGGCCGGTGGTGACGCCTCAGCCCTGCTGGCCGGCCAGACCGCGCAGGTGCTCCATGCTCGCGCGCACGTCCGCCTGCGGTCCCTCGCCCTGCGGCGGGCCGGTCAGCACCACGTCCTGCTCCAGCACCCACCAGCCGTCGTAGCCGACCGCCGTGAGCGCCGAGACGATGGCCGCCAGGTCGACGTCGCCCTCGCCCAGCGGCGCGTACAGCCCCTGCTTCACCGCCTCGGTGTAGCCCAGCTCGCCCGCCCCGACCCGGCGGGCCAGCTCGATGCGGACGTCCTTGGCGTGCACGTGGCTGATCCGCTCCGGCTGCTGCACCACCAGCTCGACCGGGTCGGTTCCGCCCACCAGCAGGTGACCGGTGTCGAGGCAGAGACCGAGGTCGGTGCCCGCCAGCACCCGCAGCACCTCCTCGCGGTTCTCCACCTGGGTGCCGACGTGGGGGTGCAGCGCGGGGGTGATGCCCCGCTCGCGGGCCAGGTCGGCCACCCGCTGGGCGTTGTCGAGCAGGTGCTGCCACTGCCGCGGGGTGAGCTGCGGACGCTCGTCGTAGCCGTCCTGCCCGGTGGCGGCCGCCAGCACCAGCACGTCGCCGCCGGCGGCGTCGAAGGCGTCCAGCTCGACCTCCAGGGCCGGGCGGGGGTCGACCTCGCTGTGCAGCACCACCGGCACGAAGGCGCCGACGGCCTGCAGCGAGTGCTCGGCCAGCGCGGCCGCCCGCTCCGCCGGAGCCGTCGGCAGCCAGCCCTGCGGCCCCAGCTCGGTGGCCTGCAGCCCCAGGGCGCGCATCTGCGGCAGCACCACCTCCGAACCCAGCTGGTGACCCCAGCCGGGGACCTCGCACACGCCCCAGCTGATGGGGGCCCCGGCGATCTTCACTGCTGTCCTCCTGCGGTGGTGGGGGCCACCGCGGTCGCGGTGGCGGGGTCCAGCTCCTCGACCGCGACGGCGCGGCCGGTGGCCGCCGACCGCACGGCGCAGTCGGCGAGCAGCAGGGCCGCCCGGCCGTCGGCGATGCCCGGCGAGGGGGCCTCGCCGGTCCTGACGGCCCGGACGAAGGCGTCCAGCTCGGCGGCGTAGGCCTGGGCGTAGCGCTCCAGGAAGAAGTTCACCCAGGGGCGCTGCCGGTCGGAGAACTCCGCCGAGGAGTACGACACCGCGGTGGGCCGGTGGTTGGCCTGGCTGAGCGCCCCCCGCGGGCCGACCACCTCCACCCGCTGGTCGTAGCCGGAGGCGTTGTGCCGGGAGTTGACGATGGTGGCCAGGGCCCCGCTCCGGGCGGTCAGCACCAGCACCGCCCCGTGGTGGTCCCCGGTGACGGGGTCCAGCTGGTGGCCGGTGGCCTGCACGGTGGCCACCTCGCCGACCAGGAAGCGGACCATGTCGAGGTCGTGGATCGTCATGTCGCGGAAGATGCCGCCCGAGCTGGCGATGTACTCCGGGCTCGGCGGGCTGGGGTCGCGGCTGGTCACCACCACCTGCTCCACCTCGCCCACGTCGCCGGCGAGCACCCGCTGCCGGATCTCCTGGATGCCGGCGTCGAAGCGGCGGTTGAAGCCGACCATCACGCGGTGCTCGGAGCCGCGGATCTGCTCCAGGCAGGCGTCCACCCGGCGCAGGTCGAGGTCGACCGGCTTCTCGGTGAGCACCGCCTTGCCGCTGGCCACCCCCGCCACGATGTGGTCGACGTGGAACGGGGTGGGGGAGGCCACCACGACCGCGTCGACCTGGTCGTCGGCGAAGACGTCGTCGACCTGGTCGGTCCACCGGGTCCCGGCCGACTCGGCCACCTCGCGGGCGGCCACCGGGGAGGCGTCGGCCACCAGGGCGAGCCGGGTGCCCGGGTGCGCGAGCACGGAGCGGGCGTGGACGCGCCCGATCCGGCCCGCCCCGATCACGGCGACGTTCAGCACGTCGCCGGCTGCCGTCGCGCTCACCGGCCGGAGTCCCCGCTGAAGTGGAAGGACGCCGCCGGCGCGGTGGCCCGGTGGGGCCAGCGCTCGGTGGTGACCTTGCCGCGGGTGTAGAAGCGGATGCTCTCGGGGCCGTAGACGTGGCTCTCGCCGAACAGCGAGTCCTTCCAGCCGCCGAAGGAGTGCCAGGCCACCGGCACCGGGATCGGCACGTTGATGCCGACCATGCCCACCTTCACCGAGCGGCGGAAGGTGCGCGCCGCCTCGCCGGAGGAGGTGAACACCGCCGTGCCGTTGCCGTAGGGGTTGGCGTTGACCAGCTCGACGGCCTCGGCGAGGTCGCGGACCCGGACGACGTCCAGCACCGGCCCGAAGACCTCCTCCTGGTAGACCCGCATCTGCGGCGTCACGCCGTCGACCAGCGTGGGGCCGACGAAGAAGCCGTTCTCGTGGCCGGGGACGCGGGCGCCGCGGCCGTCGACGACCAGCGTGGCGCCCTCCTGCTCGGCGCTGCTGATCAGCCCCTCGATGCGCTCCTTGGCCTGGGCCGAGATGACCGGACCCATGTCGGTGCCCTCGTCGGACCCCGGCCCCATCCGCACCGCCCGGGCGCGCTCGGCCAGCAGGGTGATGAGCTGGTCGGCCACGCTCTCCTCGACCACGGCCACCGACAGCGCCATGCAGCGCTCGCCGGCGGCGCCGTAGGCCGCGGCGGTGAGCTGGTCGGCGGCGTCGGCCAGGTCGGCGTCGGCCAGCACGACCCCGTGGTTCTTCGCCCCGCCGAGGGCCTGCACGCGCTTGCCGTGCTCGCTGGCGACGCGGTGGATGTGGCGGGCCACCGGGGTGGAGCCGACGAAGGAGACCGCGGCCACGTCCGGGTGCACCAGCAGGGCGTCCACGGCCTCGCGGTCGCCCTGCACGACGGTGAAGACCCCGTCGGGGAGCCCGGCGCGCTGCCACAGCTCGGCCAGCAGCAGCGAGGGGGAGGGGTCGCGCTCGGACGGCTTGAGCACGAAGGCGTTGCCGGTGGCGATGGCCACCGGGCTCATCCACAGCGGCACCATCACCGGGAAGTTGAAGGGGGTGATGCCGGCGACCACGCCCAGCGGCTCGCGCACCGAGTGCACGTCGATGCCGGTGGCGGCCTGGCCGGAGAACTCGCCCTTGAGCAGCTGGGGGAGCCCGCAGGCGAACTCCACCACCTCCAGGCCGCGGGCGACCTCGCCGGCGGCGTCGGTGACGGTCTTGCCGTGCTCCTCGCTGATGAGGCGGGCCAGCTGGTCGGCGGCGCCCTTGAGCAGCTCGCGGAAGGAGAACAGCACGTTCACCCGGCGGGCCAGGCTCAGCTCGCCCCAGGCGACCTGCGCGCGGACGGCGGAGGCGACGGCGCGGTCGACGTCGTCGGCGCCGGCCAGCACGACCTCGGCCACCTGCTCGCCGGTGGAGGGGTCGAGCACCGGGCTGCGGCGCGGCCCGGAGGTCGTGGAGTCGGTGGTGGCCGGGCGGCCGTCGATCCAGGAGGTGGTCTGTCTCACGGTGGTGGGGTCCTTCGCTTGCCGGGTCGGGTGTTGGTGGGTCGGTGGGTTCACAGCGGGCGGCGCTGGCGCTGCCGGTCCTGCTCGTAGCGGGCGCGGGCCCGCTGGGTGGTGGCCAGGGTGGAGACCTCGCTGACGGGGACGTCCCACCAGGCGGTGGCGTCGGGGCCGGGGCCGACCGGGTCGGTCTCGACGTGCACCACGGTGGTGCGCTCGGCGGCCAGCGCGGTGGCGAAGGCCTCGGCGAACTCCTCGACGGTGGTGGCCCGCAGCACGTCGGCGCCCAGGCTCTGCGCGTTGAGGGCCAGGTCGACCGGCACCGTGCCGCCGTCCAGCTGGCCGGTGCCGGAGCGCATCCGGTACCGGGTGCCGAAGCGCTGCGAGCCGGTGGACTCCGACAGGGCGCCGATGGAGGCGAAGCCGTGGTTCTGCAGCAGCACCACCACGATCTTGATGCCCTCGCTGATCACGGTGGCCAGCTCCTGGGGCATCATCTGGTAGGTCCCGTCGCCGACCACGGCGACCACCTGCACGTCCGGGCGCGACAGCGCGACGCCCATCGCCGCGGGGATCTCGTAGCCCATGCAGGAGAAGCCGTACTCGACGTGGTAGGCGCCGGGGACGCTGGCCCGCCACAGCTGCTGCAGCTGGCCGGGCATCGAGCCGGCGGCGTTGATCACCACGTCCTCGGGCGCCATGGTGCGGTTCATCACCCCGAACACCTCCGTCTGCGCCGGCAGCGGGCCGTGGCCGCGGTCGTAGCACTCGTCGGTGTGACGGCGGGCGGCGGCCACCAGCTCGGCCACCTCGGACTGGTAGGCGTCCTCGGTGCGGTAGCCGGTCAGGGCGGCGGTGAGGGCGATGAGGCCCTCGCGGGCGTCGGCCACCACGGGCTCGGCGGCCAGCTTGGCGGAGTCGACCGCGGCCACGTTGAGGTTGACGAAGCGGGTGCCGGGGCCGAACACGCTGTTGCTGGCGGTGGTGAAGTCGGTGTAGCGGGTGCCCACGCCGATCACCAGGTCGGCGCTGCCGGCGAGCGCGTTGGCGCTGCTGGCGCCGGTGGCGCCGAGGCCGCCGACCGCGCACGGGTGGTCCCAGTTGATGGCGCCCTTGCCGGCGTGGGTGTCGGCCACGGGGATGCCGGTGGCGGTGGCCAGCTCCCGCAGCGCGTCCGCGGCCTCGGAGTAGACGACCCCGCCGCCGGCGAGCAGCAGCGGCCGTCGCGCCGAGCGGATGGCGGCGACCGCGCGCTCCAGGGCGGCGGGCTCGGGCACCGGGCGCGCCACGTGCCAGACCCGGTCGGCGAAGAACTCCACCGGCCAGTCGAAGGCCTCGGCCTGCACGTCCTGGGGCAGGCACAGGGTCACCGCGCCGGTCTCGGCCGGGTCGGTCAGCACCCGCATCGCCTGCAGCGCGCTGGTCAGCAGCTGCTCGGGCCGCCAGATGCGGTCGAAGAAGCGCGAGACCGGGCGCAGCGTGTCGTTGACGGTGACGTCGGGACCACCGGGGTGCTCCAGCTGCTGCAGCACCGGGTCGGGACGGCGCGAGGCGAAGACGTCGCCGGGCAGCAGCAGCACCGGGATCCGGTCGATGGTGGCCAGCGCCGCGCCGGTCACCATGTTGGTGGCGCCGGGGCCGATGGAGGAGGTGCAGGCGTACATCCGGAGCCGGTTCTCCGAGCGGGCGTAGCCGACGGCGGCGTGCACCATGCCCTGCTCGTTGCGGGCCAGCAGGTAGGGCAGCTCGTCCGGCCCGGGCTCGGGCCCGGTGAAGCCGGCGTCGACGGCCTCCAGGTGCGCCTGCAGCAGACCCTGCCCCAGGCCGGCCACGTTGCCGTGGCCGAAGATGCCGAAGCAGCCGGCGAACATCCGCTGGCGACGGCCGTCCCGCTCGGTCCACTGCCGGGCCAGGAAGCGCACCAGCGCCTGGCCGGTGGTGAGCCGGACGGTGGCGGGCGTGGACGTCATCGAGCCTCCTGAGGGTCGGGGCCGGGGCGGCCCAGGGGGAGCCGGGGGTCGACCGGCTGGTCGTCCCAGCTGGTGCGCAGCCAGGCGAGCGAGGGGTCGTCGACGCTGAGCCAGCGCCCGTCGGTGGCCGGGCCGGCCATCACGTTGAGGTAGTACAGGTCGTAGCCGGGCAGGGCGACGCAGGGCCCGTGGTAGCCGTGGGGCACCAGGGCCACGTCGCCGGTGCCCACCGCGGCCAGCACCTCCAGCGGGCGGGCGTCGGTGCCGTAGTTGCGGAACAGCGCGGTGCCCGGACCGTCCGGGCCGTCGGCCACCTCGAAGTAGTAGATCTCCTCCAGCTCGCGCTCGTGCTCGCCGTGCTCGTCGTGCTTGTGCGGCGGGAAGGAGGACGTGTTGCCGCCGGGGGTGAGGACCTCGCAGACCAGCAGGTGCTCGACCTCGAGCCCGGTGGAGATCGTGTAGTCCTGCACCTGGCGGCTGCAGGAACCGGCGCCACGCAGCTCGACCGGCACCTCGGCCGCGGCCAGCCGCTGCGGCCGGGTGCCACGGGTGGCCACCGCGGTGGTCACGGCCAGCCGGCAGCCCCGCTCGCCGGCGGTGACCCGCAGCTCGCTGCCGACGGGCAGGTAGAGGAAGTCCGCCGGGCCGTCGAAGACCGTCCCGGCCCGGTCGAGCCGGACCTCGAGGACGTCCGCGGCGCCGGGCACCCGGGCGCTCACCGTCACGCCGCCGGCCAGCGGCAGCAGCCCGGCCTCGACGCCGTCGAGACGCCACCCGTGCTCGACCCCCGGCGCCAGGGTGCGCACCTCCAGCCCGGTGTGGGACCAGCCGTCCTGCTCCGGGCCCACCCGGCTCACCAGCACGTCGCCGGGCGCCTCGGCCTCGGTCCGGGCACGGTGCACCCAGCGGCGCGCGTCACCAGCCAGCGGGATCGTCACAGCTCCTCCTCGGTCGTCCACGTCGTCCTCAGCCAGGTCGTCGGTCCGGGTCACAGCAGCGCCACCGCCTCGTCCACGGCGGCCGCGACGTCACCCGAGCGCGGGTACAGCAGCGAGCGGCCGACGGCCAGCCCCGCCACGTTGGGCAGCGCCAGCGTCCGCCGCCAGCCCGCGAGGGTGGCGTCGACGTCGTGCGGCACCTCCCCGCCCAGCAGCAGGCAGGGGAGCGTGGTGGCCTGCAGCACCCGCTCCATGTCGGGCACCACCGGCACCTTGAGCCAGGTGTAGGCGGAGGTGCGGCCCAGGCCGGCCGCGACTGAGACCGCCGCCACCATGGCCTCGGCCGTCAGCCGGGGGCGGACGCCCGCGGCCTCGCGGGTGCAGACGAAGGGCTCGACCAGGGCGAGCAGACCGCGCTCGGCCAGCCCGTCCACGGCGTCCGCGCAGGCGGCGAGGGTGGTGGCGCTGGCCGGGTCGTCGAGCACGATGCGCAGCAGCATCTTGCCGCCGTCCAGCCGCGAGGCGGCGATGCCGGCGGGGTCGTAGGCGGTGAACCGGTCGTCCACCTCGAAGGTGGAGCCGGCGAGGCCGGCGCGGTTCATCGAGCCGAGCACCAGCTTGCCGTCCAGGGCGCCGAGCAGGGCCAGGTCCTCGACCAGGTCGGCGGTGCCCAGGAAGCCGTGCACCCCGGGCCGGGAGAGCGCCACCTGGATCCGCTCGATCAGGTCGCGGCGGTCGGCCATCGCGAAGGGGTCGCCACCGGCGGCGAGCGCACCGCGCGCCGGGTGGTCGGCCGCGATCACCAGCAGCTTCTCCTCCGGGCCAGGACCCGGGAAGGGCGGGCGGGCGGCCAGCCGGGCGGCCACCCGGTCCGGGTGCAGCCGGCGGGTGCGCATCACCTGCTCCACGCCCGCGGCGCTCACCGGTCCCTCCCCAGCAGCGCCTCGACCTCGGCCTCGGTGGGCATGGCGGCGGCGCACTCCAGCCGGGAGGCGACCAGGGCCCCCGCGGCCGAGGCGAAGGCCAGCGTCCGGGCCAGCGGCCAGCCCGACAGCAGCCCGTGGCACAGCGCGCCGCCGAAGCCGTCGCCGGCACCGAGGCCGTTCACGACCTCGACCCTGGTGGCCGGCACCTCGACGCGCTCGTCACGGCTGCGCGCCAGCACCCCGTCCGGGCCGAGCTTCACCACGGCCACCTCGACACCGGCGGCCAGCAGCGCCTCCGCGGCGGCGTCGGGGTCGCTCTCGCCCACGGCGACCCGGCACTCCTGCAGGTTGCCCACCGCGATGTCGACCTGCGGCAGCACGGCGCGGACCTGCTCGCGGGCGGTCTGCTCGTCGGGCCAGAAGCTGGGCCGGTGGTCGAGGTCGAGCACGGTGGTGCCGGCGCCCGCGCGCAGCTCGAGCGCGGCCAGGTGGGTGGCGCGGCTCGGCTCGGCCGACAGCCCGGTGGCCGTCAGCCACAGCACCCGCGCGCCGCGCACCGCCGCCGGGTCGAGGCAGGAGGGCTCCAGCACCAGGTCGGGGGTGGCCGCGGGCCGGTAGAAGAAGAGCGGGAAGTCGTGCGGCGGGAAGAGCTCGCAGAAGGTCACCGGGGTGAGCAGGTCGGCGAAGGTCACCACGAAGCGGTCGTCCACCCCGAACTCGCGCAGCGACCGGCGGACGAAGCGGCCGAAGGGGTCCCCGCCGACGCCGGTCAGCACCGCGCTGGCGTGGCCGAACCGGCGGGCTGCGACGGCCACGTTGGTGGGGCTGCCGCCGAGGAACTTGCCGAAGCTGGTGACGTCCTCCAGCCCGACGCCGCTCTGCAGGGGGTACAGGTCGACGCCGCTGCGGCCGACCGTCAGCACCTCCGGCGCACCGTCCCCGAGCACGGGGACACCGCCGGTGGCCTCGCTCGAGTGGGGCATCCGCCGTCCGTCCTGGGCTCTGCACCCGGTCGCGTCCTGGCGCACCGGCTGCCGGCCGCCTCGGTGGCCAGCCTGCCCAATCGCGTCCTCGCAGTCAATCTTTGTCAGGACATACGTTCAAGAGGTCATCCGGCTCATCACCCGCTACAGTGACCGGCAACACAGGGCCCAGGAGGTCAGTTGACGACCACAGCGTTGCGGATCGAGGTCAACCGGAGCAGCCCGGTGCCCCTCTACCACCAGATCGCGTCCCAGATCGAGGCCGCCATCGCCGACGGCCGGCTGGCCCCGGGCGCCTCGCTGGAGAACGAGGTCGCGATGGCCGCCCGGCTGGGGATCTCCCGGCCGACCGCCCGTCAGGCGCTGCAGTCGCTGGTCGAGCAGGGTCTGCTGATCCGCCGGCGCGGCGTGGGCACCCAGGTGGCTCCCGCGCGGATCCGCCGCCCGGTCGAGCTCACCAGCCTCTACGAGGACCTGCGCAGCAGCGGCCGCGAGCCCAGCACCGAGGTGCTGGACTGGCAGGAGGTCGTCGCCACCCCCGAGCTCGCCGCCGCCGTGGAGGTCCCCGAGGGGACCGACCTGGTGATGGTGCGCCGGCTCCGCTCGGCCGACGGCGAGCCGGTCGCGGTGCTCACCAACTGGCTGCCGCGCGCCATCGCGCCGACCGCGGAGGAGCTGACCCGCTCGGGGCTGTACGACTGCCTGCGGGCCCGTGGGGTGCAGCCGCGGATGGCGCACCAGCGGATCGGCGCCCGGCTGGCCACGGCCGCCGAGGCCCGGATGCTCGACGAGCCCGCGCGTGCGGCGCTGCTGACCATGGAGCGCACCGCCTACGACACCGCCGGTGCGGTGATCGAGCACGGGCAGCACTACTACCGCGCCTCCCGGCACCTGTTCGACACCACCCTGTGGGCCAGCTGAGGGTCCGAGCCGGAACCGACTTTTGTCAGGACATATGGTTGACAGGGTCTACCTCGGGGTGGTTGCCTGAACGGACGCGCCGACCCTCGTCGGTGCGACCCAAGCGAATGCGGAGGACAGCGGTGACCCAGCAGCTCGAGGCCCCCAGCCCCCAGACGTCGGCCCCGGCCACCTGGCTGGGCCGGATGACCGAGCAGTTCCCGCAGACCGCGCTGTGGAACGACTCGATCGACCCCGTGGAGCTGCGCGAGTCGCTCGGCTGGGGCGCGGTCGGCGCCACCTGCAACCCGGTGATCGCGCTGGCCGCCATCCGGGCGGACCTGCCGCGCTGGCAGCGCCGGCTGCGTGAGCTGGCCGAGGAGCTGCCCACGGCGACGGAGTCCCAGCTGGGCTGGCGGGTGGTGGAGGAGCTGACGGTCGAGGGCGCCCGGCTGCTCGAGCCCGTCTTCGCCGCCCAGGGCGGGCGCAACGGCCGGGTCTCGGTGCAGACCGATCCGCGGCTCTTCCGCGACCCCGAGGCGCTGGTCCGCCAGGCCGTCCACTTCTCCGGGCTGGCCCCCAACGTCATCGTCAAGATCCCCGCCACCCCGGCCGGCATCGTGGCCATCGAGGAGGCCACCGCCCGCGGCGTCAGCATCAACGCCACCGTCTCCTTCACCGTGGCCCAGGCCGTCGCCGTGGCCGAGGCCGTCGAGCGCGGGATCGCCCGCCGGGGCGGGGACGACAGCGAGCTCGGGTCGGTGGCCACCATCATGGGCGGCCGGCTGGACGACTGGCTGCGCACCTGCGCCAGCCGCACCTCGACGCTGCTGCCGCCGGGGTACCTGGACTGGGCCGGCGTGGCCACCCTCAAGCGGGCCCACGAGATCTTCCAGGCCCGCGGCTACCGCACCCGGGTGCTGGCCGCCGCCTTCCGCAACCACCTGCCGCTGACCGAGCTCGTCGGCGGCGACCTGGTCATCTCCCCGCCGACCGCCTGGCAGCGCGCCGTGAACGCGGCCGACCTGCCGCTGGAGTCCCGCATCGACGTCCCCGTCGCCCCCGAGGTCGTGGAGACGCTGACCCGGCTGGTGCCGGAGTTCTCCCGTGCCTACGAGCCCGACGGCCTCGCGGTCGCCGAGTTCGGCGACTTCGGCGCCACCCGGCACACGCTGCGCCAGTTCCTGGCCGCCGACGCCGACCTGGACGCCCTGGTGCGCGACCTGCTGGTCCCCGCCCCCTGAGCTTTCCGTCGGCCGACCCCGCCCGCGGGGCCCACCCGTCCGCCGGCCCACCCCTCGCGCGCCTTCCCCTCGCGGGCCTTCACAGCCGTCCGGACGGCTTCACAGCCCTCCCAGCGGCTGTGAAGCCCTCCGGACGGCTGTGAAGCCGGTTCAGCACCGATTGCGAGGCCGTCCGCCCGCTGCGGACCGGCGCCTGGTCGTCCGGAGCAGGGGAGTGGACGTCGGCCGCCGCCTGCCCACCCCGGCTTCACAGCCGTTCCGTCGCCCTCACAGCCGTTGCAGCGGCTGTGGAGTGGCGCGAGCGGCTGTGAAGCGGTGCTCGTCCGGCTGTGGAGCGGCCCGGGCGGCTGTGCGGGAGCGTCAGCCCTCGGGCCAGGCGCAGGCGGCGCAGAGCGCGTCCGCGGCGGCCGCCTGCAGCCGGCGCAGCACGTCGGCGCGCTTCTGGACGGCGAAGGAGTGCAGCACATCCCGGTCGTCGGCCAGCCCCGCCTCGGCCACCAGCAGCAGCCGCAGCGCACGCTCGGCCGCGCGCTGCTGGCGGGCGGGGTAGGCCGCGGCCAGCAACGGTCCAGGGAGGTCCACGTCCGGGCGGGTACCCGACGGCGCGTCCAGCTCCGACAGGGTCCCGGCCGCCTGCAGCAGCTCCGCCGACAGCGCCCGCTCGCACTCCGCCGCCGACGGGCTGGGGAACGGGCGCTCGGCGGCGAGCACCCGCCACTGCACGGCCGGGCCCACCCGGTGCGGCACGAAGGCCCAGCCGCCGCTCGCGTGCACCACCACCGCGCCGGTCTCCAGACCGGCCCGGTTGAGCGCCACCGGCCCCCGCAGCACCCCGAGGGCGCCCGGCCGCGGCAGGGCGAGCTGCCAGGAGCCGGGGGCCACCAGCTGCACGGCCCGCAGCGCGGTGATGAGGTCGCTGGAGCGCAGCGGGTCCAGCCCGAGCAGCCCGTCGGCGTCCACCACGTGGTGGGCGACGTCGCCGTGGGCGACCAGCGAGGCCGCGACCTCGCTGCTCAGCGGCGTGTGCTGCAGGGCGTTCAGGTGGGTGACGAGGGTGATGGCGGCGAGCCGGGGCACCCGGCCACCCTAGTGCGGTGGCTGAGCGGGGCCGCGGGTTCTTGTAGGTTCTCCCGCATGGCGGCAGTGGTGGACCTGGCAGGCGTGAGCATCCGACGTGGCGAGGCGACCTTGCTCGACGACGTCGACTGGACCGTCGAGGAGAGCGACCGCTGGGTGGTGGTCGGACCCAACGGCGCGGGCAAGACCACGCTGCTGCAGGTGCTCGCCGCGCAGCTGCACCCCACCACCGGCGTGGCCGGCCTGCTCGGCGAGGTGCTCGGCACCGTGGACGTCTTCGAGCTGCGGCCGCGGATCGGGGTCACCTCCGCGGCGCTGGCCGACCGGATCCCGCGCAGCGAGCGGGTGCACGACGTGGTCGTCTCGGCCTCCTACGCGGTGATGGGGCGCTGGCGCGAGGAGTACGACCAGCTCGACCACGAGCGGGCCACCGAGCTGCTGGACCAGCTCCGCGTCGCCCACCTGGCCGAGCGCACCTTCGGCACCCTCAGCGAGGGGGAGCGCAAGCGGGTCCAGATCGCCCGCGCGCTGATGACCGACCCCGAGCTGCTGCTGCTCGACGAGCCGGCCGCCGGTCTGGACCTCACCGGCCGCGAGGCGCTGGTTCGCACGCTCAGCGAGCTCGCCCGCGACCCCTACGCGCCGGCGTCGGTGCTGGTGACCCACCACGTGGAGGAGATCCCGCAGGGCATCACCCACGCGCTGCTGCTGCGGCAGGGCCGGGTGGTCGCCGCCGGTCCGCTGGAGCAGACCCTGACCGAGCAGGCCATGAGCGAGACCTTCGGCATCGACCTGGTGCTGCGCCACGACGACGGCCGCTGGTCGGCCCGGGCCCGCTGATGTCGGTCAACCTCAACGACTTCCTGGGCGACCACCCCTGGCTGCTGTGGCTCGTGCTGGCCGCGCTGCTGGCCGGTGCCCGGCTGGTCGTGCCCTCGCGCTGGCTGCTGCGGCTCGCCGCGGTGGCCGTGCTGACCGCGGTGGCCGCCGCCGTCTGGCCGACGGTGGCCTGGCTGCAGCTGCTGGTGGCGGTCGTGCTGGCCGGGGTCGTGGTGGTGGTCTCCCGCTCCCGCCGCCCGGCCGCGGGCTGAGACGCCGGTGGCCGAGCTGGTCCGGGTCGTGGACCCGGCCGACGAGCGCCTCGCCGACTACGTGCGGCTGCGCGACGTGTCGCTGCGCCGGCACCTGGAGAGCGAGCAGGGGCTCTTCATCGCCGAGGGCGAGAAGGTCATCCGGCGCAGCCTGGAGGCGGGGTACCGGCCCCGCTCGCTGCTGCTGTCCGAGCGCTGGCTGGCAGGGCTGGCCGACCTGCTCGACGCGCACCCAGACGTCCCCGTCTACGTGGTCGACGAGGCCCTGGCCGAGCAGGTGACCGGCTTCCACGTCCACCGCGGCGCGCTGGCCTCGCTGCACCGCGAGGTGCGCCACACCGTGGCCGAGCTGCTCGCGCTGGACCGGCTGGTGGTCTGCGAGGACGTCGTCGACCACACCAACGTCGGCGCGATCCTGCGCAGCGCCGCCGGGCTCGGCTTCGACGGCTGCCTGCTCGCACCGCGGGCGGCCGACCCGCTCTACCGCCGCTCGGTCAAGGTCAGCATGGGTGCGGTCTTCTCGTTGCCGTGGGCCCGCCTGGAGGACTGGGAGGACGCCGTCGGGCTGCTCCGCCGCGCCGGCTTCCTGACCGTGGCGCTGGCGCTCTCCGAGGACGCGGTGGACCTGCCGCGGCTCGCGGCCGACCTGGAGGCGCGGGCGGCGGCCGGGACTCCGGCCCGGGTCGCGCTGCTGCTGGGGACCGAGGGCGCGGGGCTCTCGCCGCACTGGGTGGAGCAGGCCGAGGTGGTGGCCCGGATCCCGATGTCGCGGGGGATCGACTCCCTCAACGTGGCCGCCGCCGCGGCCGTTGCCTGCTACGCCCTGGGGCCCGCGGGCCGTCCCCGCCACACCCAGCAGCACCCCTGACCCCGGCCGGCAGCCGAACCGGCACGCGCTGTTCACCCGGGCCGGTCAACCCGTTCACCGGAGCCTGGGTATGGTGTCTGCGGTCGCGCGACCGCAAGCGTCGTGCCGCCATTTCCTTGAGTGACCTCGATGTGACGTGACGACGCGACCTCGGTCGCGGGGAAAGGACCTGATGATGAGAGCGTGGGGGCGGCGCGGGCTGCGCACCTCGGTGGCGCTGCTGCTGGCCGGGACGGTGCTCACCGGCTGCGCCGGCGGTGGGGAGCCGGCGGCCGACGGCGACGCCGCAGGCGGCGACCAGAAGCTGGTCGTCTACACCAACTCCAACTCCGACGGCCGCGGCGAGTGGGTGACCGCGCAGGCCGCCGAGGCGGGCTTCGACATCGAGATCGTCGGGCTCGGCGGCGCCGACCTGACGAACCGGATCATCGCCGAGGTCAACAATCCGGTCGGTGACGTCGTCTTCGGGCTGAACACCATGTTCTTCGAGCAGCTCAAGGCCGAGCAGGCCATCACCGCCTACCAGCCCAGCTGGTCCGACGAGGTGCCGCAGGAGGCCGGGGACCCGGTGGACGGGGCCTACTGGCCGCTGGTCGACCAGGCCATCGTGACCGTCTACGACTCCGCCACCACCACCGACGCCCCGGCGGACGTGAGCGAGCTGTGGACCAACCCCGAGTACGCCGGCCGCTACGAGGTCAACACCGCCCTCGGCCAGGCCACCCCGCAGCTGGTCGTGGCCGGCATCCTCGCGCCCTACACCGACGCCGAGGGACAGGTCTCCGACGAGGGCTGGGCGGCCGTGGAGGCCTACTACGCCAACGGCAGCCCCGCCGTCGAGGGCACCGACCTGTACGCCCGCTTCGAGCGCGGCGAGGTCGCCTACGGGGTCACCCCCACCGGCGGCATCATCGCCCGTGACGAGGAGTACGGCACCGAGACCGCGATCGTGCCCTCCGCCCAGGGGGTGCCCTTCGTGACCGAGCAGATCGGCGTGATCGCCGGCACCGACCAGCAGCAGCGGGCCCAGGAGTTCATCGACTGGTTCGGCAGCGCCGAGGTGCAGGGCGAGTTCGCCCAGGAGTTCAACTCCATGCCGGTGAACGAGGTCGCCGCCGAGCAGGCCAACCCCGAGGTGGTCGAGCTGGTGGGCTCGGTCCAGCGCGCCGACATCGACTACGCCGTGGTGCGCGAGCACATCGGCGAGTGGGTCGAGCGCATCGAGCTCGAGTACCTGCCCTGATCCCACGACGGCGGCGGGACGGCTCCCGTCCCGCCGCCGCCGACCCCGAGGAGCCCCGATGATCCGCTTCGACGCGCTGCGCGTCTCCTTCGACGACCACGTCGCCCTGCAGGGCCTCGACCTGGACATCGGCGAGGGGGAGTTCTTCACCCTGCTGGGCCCCTCGGGCTGCGGCAAGACGACCGCGCTGCGGTCCCTGGCCGGGTTCGTCGAGCCGACCTCGGGCACCCTGCACATCGACGGCCGCGACGTCACCCGGGTGCCGAGCGAGCGCCGTGGCGTCGGGATGGTCTTCCAGAGCTACGCGCTGTTCCCCAGCATGTCGGTGCGCGAGAACATCGCCTTCGGCCTCTCGGTGCAGCGGGTCCCCCGCGACGAGCAGCGCCGCCGGGTGGACGAGGTGGCCGCCCAGGTGGGGCTGCGGCCGCAGCAGCTGACCCGCGGGGTGGCCGAGCTGTCCGGCGGGCAGCAGCAGCGGGTGGCCATCGCCCGGGCGCTGGTGCTGCAGCCCCGCATCCTGCTGCTGGACGAGCCGCTGTCCAACCTGGACGCCAAGCTGCGCGTCCAGCTCCGCGGGGAGCTGCAGCGGCTGCAGCGCGAGGTCGGCATCACCACCGTCTACGTCACCCACGACCAGGAGGAGGCGCTGGCCCTCAGCGACCGCATCGCCGTGCTGTCGGAGGGACGGCTGGAGCAGGTCGGCACGCCGCGCGAGATCTACGAGCAGCCCGCCAGCGCCTTCGTCTGCGACTTCATCGGCGAGGCCACCCACCTCAGCGCCGAGCAGCGCGCCGCGCTCGCCGGTGCCGGCGTGGACGCCGGCCGCGACGCCTGGGTGCGCCCCGAGCACGTCTCGGTCACGGCCGCCGACGACCGCGACCCGGCGGAGAGCGGCTCCGGCGACCTGCCGGCCGTGGTGCTCTCCTGCGCCTACCGGGGCTCGACCACGCTGGTCGAGCTCGAGGCGGCCGGCGCCCGCCTGCTGGCCTCGGTGCCCAGCGCCGAGGCCGCCCGGGTCGAGGTGGGGGACCGCGTCCGGGCCCGGGTCGAGGTGTCGGCCGTGCACCAGTACGGGGCGGCGGCGTGAGCGCACCGCACGGTCCGGTCGCCGCCGGCGGCGCACCCCTGCAGGCCGACGGCGCCGCGCTGCCGGCCGCCGCCGTGGTGGACGCGCCGCCGCCGCCGGCACGACGTCGCGGCGCCACCCGGCGCATGCTCCGCTCACCGCTCGGCGTGGTGGTCCTGGTCGGGGTGCTCTGGTTCTCCGCCGCCTTCCTGGTGATGCCCAACGCGACGTTGCTGCTGGCCACCTTCGTCCCCGACGGCCGTCTCAGCCTCAGCGCCTTCGAGCGGCTGCTCTCCAGCGAGCGGGCGCTGCGCTCGCTGGGCAACAGCGTGCTGCTGGCCGCCACCCTCGCCGTCACCGTCAACGTGGTCGGCGTCTTCATCGTGCTGGTCACCGGCTGGTTCCGGATGCGCGCCCGGCGGGTGCTGTGGCTCGGCTACGCCACCACCTTCGTCTACGGCGGCATCGTGCTGGCCGCGGGCTACAGCTTCATCTACGGCCGCTACGGCTTCGTCACCAACGCGCTGGCGCAGTGGTGGCCCGACCTGGACCGCGACTGGTTCTCCGGGTTCGCGGCGGTGGTCGCGGTGATGACCTTCGCCACCACCACCAACCACATGCTGTTCCTCTCCGCCGCCCTGGCCGGGATCGACCACCAGGCCATCGAGGCCGCCCGGCTGATGGGCGCCTCCACCGCGACCATCCTGCGGCGCATCGTCATCCCCGCGCTGCGGCCGATGCTGTTCGCGGTCACCGTGCTGACCTTCCTGACCGGCCTGGGGGCGCTGACCGCGCCGCTGGTGCTGGGCGGTGAGGACTTCCAGACGGTGGCGCCGATGATCCTCACCTTCGCCCGGTCCTCCTCCTCCCGCGACGTCGCCGCGCTGCTGGCCATCCTGCTCGGCCTGGCCACCATCGTGCTGCTGGCGCTGATGAACCGGGTGGAGCGCGGCGGCACCTACTTCGCGGTGGCCAAGGTCGCCGTCCCGATCACCCCGCAGCCGTTCCAGACCCGGTGGGGCTCGGTCGTGGTGCACGTGCTCGCCTGGGCGCTGTGGGCGGTCTACGTCTTCCCGGTGCTCTGCGCGGTCGCCTTCTCCTTCGTCGACGCCCGGGCCATCATGTCGGGCTCGATCACGGCCGCCGACCTGACCACCGACCACTGGGTCGGCGTGCTGACCAGCGCCGACGCACTGGGCCCCTTCGTGGTCTCGGTGGTCTACTCCGGGCTGGCCTCGGCGGCGGTGGTGCTGGGGCTGCTGCTGGTCGCCCGCGCGCTGACCCGCTGGCGGGGCTGGCTGAGCAGCCTGCTCGAGTACGTGCTGCACATCCCCTGGATCCTGCCCACCATCCTGATCGCCCTCGGGCTGGTGATGACCTTCGACCGGCCGCGGCTGCTGGTGGGCGGGCAGGTGCTGACCGGCACCGTGGTGCTGCTCGGGATCGCCTACGTGATCGTCAAGATCCCCTTCACGCTGCGCCTGCTCAAGGCGGCCTTCGCCGCCGTCCCCGACGAGCTGGAGGACGCCGCCCGGATCCTCGGCGCCGGGCAGCTGACCACCATCCGCCGGGTGGTCGTGCCGGTGATCGCCCCCACCATGGCGGCGGTCGCCGCGCTCAACTTCACCAGCCTGCTCGATGACTACGATGCCGCCGTGTTCCTGTACCACCCCCTGTTCGAGCCGCTGGGCATCGCGATCAAGCGGTCCACCGAGGGGGAGGCGAACGTGCAGTCGATGGGGATCACCTTCGTCTACACCGTGCTGCTGATGGTGGTGCAGGGGCTCGTCCTCTGGCTGGTCTACGGGCGCCGCGGCGCAGGAGCCCGGCGACGTGGCTGACCAGCGGGCCCTCGGCGTGCGGATCGAGGACGTGGCCCGGGCGGTCGGCGTCTCCCGCGCCACCGCCACCCGGGCGCTGCGCGGCCAGGGCAGGATCGCCCCGGCCACCCGCGAGCGGGTCCGGCGGGCCGCCGAGGAGCTGGGCTACGTCCCGAACCTGATGGCCACCGAGCTGGCGGCCGGCGGCACCGGGGTGATCGGGCTGATGCTGCGCGACGCCGCCAACCCCGTCTACGGGCAGCTGTTCTCCTGCCTGGAGGTGGCGGCCGTCCGCGCCGGCGTCGAGCTGATCACCGTGACCATCGGCTCCGACCCCCGCGGCGAGCGGCAGGTGCAGGCGCTGCGCCGGCTGCTGGGCATGCGGGTGGCCGGGCTGCTGGTCGCCACCGGCGGGGTCGACTCAACCCAGCTGGAGCCGTTCGCCGCCGAGGTGCCGATGGTGCGGGTCGGACGTCCCGAGGCCAGCGCCCGGGTCTTCGCCGAGTCCTACGACGAGGAGTGGCACGGCCACCAGCTGGCGGAGCGGGTCCGGGCGCTCGGGCACCGCCGGGTGGTGGTGCTCGGGGCCGCCCCGGAGACCTCCTACGGCGAGCACCTGCGCGCCGAGGCGCTGGCCGGGGCCCTCGCCGGCCTCGACGTGAGGCGGGTCGCCACCGGACCCGACCCGACCGACGGGGTCGGGGCGGCGCTCGCCGAGGTCGACGCCGGTGCCACCGCCGTGCTGTGCGCCTCCGACGTCCGCCAGCTGGCGGTGCTGCGCGCCCTCGCCACCCGGGGTGCGTCCGCCTCGACCACCGGCTGGGACGGCCTCATGCCGGGAGTCGACCTGCTGGGCCTGACCACCGTGCGGATGCCCGTGGAGGAGGCGGCCGAGGCCGCCGTGGCCCGGCTGGCCGGGCTCCTCGCGGACGAGCCGCTGTCCGTACCCACCCACCGCTCGTGGCGCGGGGAGCTCGTCCCGGGCCGCACCCTCACCGAACCGGAGCCCCGATGACCACCGCAGTCCCGACGACGACCACCGAGTACCCGCGGCCGTCGGTCGTGCTGGCCCACCTCACCGACCTGCACATCACCGGCGACGGGTCCCCGCTGTACGGCGCGGTCGACTCCACCCGCCGGCTCGCCGCGGCCCTGGACCGGCTCGAGCGCAGCGGCGTGCGGCCGGACGCGCTGGTGCTCTCCGGCGACCTGGCCGACCGGGGCGAGCCGGCCGCCTACCGCACGCTGCGCTCGCTGGTGTGGCCCGTGGCCGAGCGGCTGGGCGCCGAGGTCGTGGTGGCCTGCGGCAACCACGACGACCGGGCGGCGCTGCGCCAGCACCTGCTGGACGGGGCCGGTGAGCCAGGTGCACCGGCCGACGCGCCGGTCCGCTCGGTGCACCGGTTCGGCGGTCTGCGGGTGCTCGTGGTCGACTCCAGCGTGCCTGGGGCCCACTGGGGTGCCGTGGACGAGGAGCAGCTCGGCTGGCTGGCGGCGGTGCTGGCCGAGCCGGCGCCGCTGGGCACCGTGCTGGTGGTCCACCACCCGCCGGCGCCCACCCTGCTCGACCTCGCCCTCACCGTGGAGCTCCGCGGCCAGGCCCGGCTGGCCGAGGTGCTGGCCGGCAGCGACGTCCGCGCCGTCCTGGCGGGCCACGTCCACCACACCGTCTCGGCCACCTTCGCCGGGATCCCGGTCCACGCCGCCAGCGGGCTCGCCTACACCCAGGACCTGCTGGCCGAGGGCGGCGGCACCCGGGGGCAGGACGGCGAGCAGGCCTTCGGGCTCGTGCACGTGCTGCCCGGGACCGTCGTCCACGCGGTGGCCCCGGTCACCGCCCACCCGACGGTCGGCGAGCGGGTGCCGGCCGAGGAGGTGGCGCGCCGGCTGGCCGCAGCCGGCATCACCCGCCCGGCCTGAGCCGCCGGGGGCGTCCCCGCCGGGAGTCAGCCCTGCTCGTCCTCGACCTGCTGCAGGGGCAGCCGGGGGCTGACCGGCCAGTCGTCGGGGTAGCGCGAGGCCATCCGCTCGTGCTGGGCCTGCAGCTTCTTGCGGATCCGTCCGGGCAGCCGGTCGCCGAACACGGTGCCGGCCAGGTGGTCGGTCTCGTGCTGCAGGCAGCGGGCCAGCATGCCGGTGCCCACCACCTCCACGTCGGCGCCGGTGGCGTCCTGGCCGGTGCAGACCGCGTGGTCCGGCCGCGACAGCGGCGCCCAGGCGCCGGGGAAGGAGAGGCAGCCCTCGTCGGCGGACTCCAGCTTGCGCGCGCGACCCTCGGGCAGGGTCACCGTGGGGTTGCAGACGACGCCGACGTGGCGCCGGTCGTCCTCGTCGGGGCAGTCGTAGACGAAGACCGCCAGGTCGACCCCGACCTGGGTGGCGGCCAGCCCGACGCCCTCCGCCGCCGCCATGGTGGCGAACATGTCGCGGACCAGGGCGTGCAGCTCCTCGTCGAAGCTGGTGACCGGCCGGGTCGGCGCGTGCATCACCGGGGTGCCCCAGCGGGTGATCGGGCGCACGGTGCCACCGGTGGTCAGGTCGGGTGCGTTCATCGGGCGGGAGGTCCTCCGTCGTGGCCGTCGGGACCCGGGCGCTGCGCCCGGGGACCTCCGGATCGTACCGGCCCGGTCAGGACGGCTCGGCCAGCAGCAGCGTCGACGGCGCCGCGGTCGGGATCTCGAAGTCGAGCACCCAGCTGCCGTCGGGGTCGGTGGGGCGGCGGTGGGCCACCACGGCGTCCCCGCGCTCGTTGGCCACCCACAGGTGGCTCGCGGTGAGGAGGAGGTCGCGTGGCCAGCTGCCGCCGGTGCCCACCTCGGCCACCGGGACCAGCCGGTCGTGCTCGGGGTCCAGCTCGAAGACGGCGAAGGTGTCGGGGCCGCGGTTGCCCACCACGAGCCGGGTGCCGTCGAGGCGCAGCGCCGACGGGTAGCAGGGGGAGTCCTCGTCGACCTCGGCGGAGGTGCTGGGCACCAGGTCGACCTGCACCCACTCGCCCCCGCGGCGGCGGGCGAGCCACAGCTGGCACGACAGCTCGCAGGCCACCGCCAGGTGGTCCCCGGTCACCACCAGGTGACGCGGGCCCGAGCCGGCCGGCAGCACCACCGGGTCGTCGGCCAGCCCCAGGTGGCCCTCCGGGTCGAGGTGGAGCTGGTGCACGCGGTCGGTGCCGAGGTCGGCGACCAGCAGGCGGCCGGCGTGGGGCACCACCTGGTGGGCGTGCGGGGCGTCCTGGCGGTCGGCGTCGGGTCCGCTGCCGTGGAAGGTCCAGTGGTCGACCTGCTCCGACAGCCGGCCGTCGGAGGTGATGGCGAAGCTGGAGACGCCACCGCTGCCGTAGTGGGCCACCACCAGGTACTGCCCCGTCTCGTCGACGGCCAGGTGGCAGCCCCCGCTGCCGTCGGCGACGACGGTGTTGAGCAGCTCCAGGGTCTGGTCCGCACCGATCCGCAGCGCGCTGACGGTGGTGGGCTCGGTCTCGCCCACGGCGTAGAGCACGGGGTGGCTGGGGTGGCGCACCAGGTAGGTGGGGGAGTGCAGCGCCACCGCGGGCAGCTCGCTGACCCCGACGCCGTCGGGTCCGGCGGAGTCCAGCCGGTAGGCCTCGACGCCGAGACGCTGCGCTCCCTCGCGGGTGGTGTAGCCGCCCACGTAGAGGACGCCCCCCAGCGGCAGCTCGGGCGCGTCGTCCGGGCCGGTGGTGGACGCTCGGTCGTCGGACTCAGCCATGGCTCGAGGCTACCGCCCGCCCCCGGGCGGGGGGCCGCTGATGTCGCTGACCGGTCCGGGGCCGGCGGCGGCCTAGCATCACGGCGTGGCGATGGGTGAGGAGGAGCGGTCGGCCTGGCTGCGCGCCCTCGAGCTGGACGAGCACCTCTCCCCGCACACCTTGCGCGCCTACGCCCGCGACGTCGAGGGGCTGCTGGAGCACCTGCGCCGGCTGGGCCGCACCGACCTGGCCGAGGTGGGGCTGGCCGACCTCCGCAGCTGGCTGGCCAACCAGCAGTCGCGCGGGATGGCCCGCAGCACGCTGCAGCGCCGGGCCGCCGCCGTGCGGGGCTTCTTCGGCTGGCTGCACCGTCGCGGAGACCTGGCCCACGACCCGGCGCAGGCGCTGCGCTCACCGCGGCTGGGACGGCGGCTACCGCCCACCCTGGACCAGCGGGCCGCCGAGGCGGTGCTGGCGCGGGCGGTGGAGGCGGTCACCCAGGAGGACACGCCGCTGGCCCGCCGGGACGCGGCCCTGCTCGAGGTGCTCTACGCCTGCGGCATCCGGGTCTCTGAGCTGTGCGGGCTCGACCTCGGCGCCGTCGACCCCGACCGCCGGGTGCTGCGGGTGCTGGGCAAGGGCGACAAGGAGCGGTCGGTCCCGGTCGGGGCGCCGGCCTGGCGGGCGCTGCAGGCCTGGCTGGAGGTCCGCGGCCGGCTGGCCGGGCCCGCGGCCGGGCAGGCCGTGTTCGTGGGGGAGCGGGGGGCCCGGCTCGACCAGCGGGTGGTCCGCCGCATCGTGCACCGCGCGCTGGCAGGGGTGGAGGGTGCTCCCGACCTGGGGCCGCACGGGCTGCGGCACGCCATGGCCACCCACCTGCTGGAGGGCGGGGCCGACCTGCGCAGCGTGCAGGAGCTGCTCGGCCACGCCTCGCTGGCGACGACGCAGATCTACACCCACGTCACCACCGAGCGGCTGCGCAGCGCCTTCGAGCAGGCCCACCCGCGGGCCTGAGCCGCTGTCAGCCCCGGGGTCCGTAGAGCCGGGCGATGTCGGGGGAGTCTAGCCAGCGCTCGTAGGTCGGGCTCTGCGGCCACCCGGGCGGGGAGTCCTGCCACGCCTCCTGCCGGCCCCAGGGGAGCAGGTCGACCAGGGCGAAGGTGTGGCTGATCTGCTCGGTGCCGCGGCCGTCGGTGTGCCAGGTGCGGAAGACCCGGTCGCCGTCGCGGAGGAAGACGTTGACCGCGAAGCCGCCTCCGGGCGGGGCGTCGACGTCGGCGCCGAAGGGGCTGTCGGCGGTGGAGTACCAGGTCATCTGGTTGCCCACCTTCTCCCGGTAGGCGAGCGCCTCATCGATCCGGCCCTGGGTGACCACGACGAAGCGGGCGTCGTAGGCCTGCAGGAACTCCAGCCGGGTGAACTGGGAGGTGAAGCCGGTGCAGCCGCCGCACTGCCACTCCCGGCCCGGGGACCACATGTGGTGGTAGGTGATCAGCTGGGAGGCGCCGTCGAAGACGTCGACCAGCCGCACCGGTCCCTCCGCGCCCACCAGCGTGTAGTCGGGCATCTCCACCATCGGCAGCCGGCGGCGCTGGGCGGCGATGGCGTCGAGCTCGCGGGTGGCCGCCTTCTCGCGGGCCCGCAGCGCGGCGAGCTGCTCGCGCCAGGTGGCGGTGTCCACCACCGGAGGCAGGGCGCTCGCGCGGGTGTCCGGGACGGTGCTCATGGGTCCTCCTCGACCGGGGCGTCCGATGTGGACGCTGTCCACACCGACTATGTTGACAGCGTACACATCACGGCCGGCGGGTCAAGACCTGCAGGGAGGAGCACGACGGTGAGCGAGGCCCGGGCGTACCACCACGGCAACCTGCGCGAGGCGCTGCTGGAGGCAGGTCTGCAGCTGACCCGCGCCGGCGGGCCGTCGGCGCTCGTGCTGCGGGACGTCACCCGGCGGGTCGGGGTCTCGCCCAACGCCGCCTACCGCCACTTCGCCGACCGAGCCGGCCTGCTGCAGGCGGTGGTCGAACGGGTCCAGCAGGAGATGACGGCGCTGATGCACCCGGACGGCACCCCCGACGGGGAGGACCCGGCGGCCCGGGCGCGGGCGCAGCTGCGCGCCGTCGGGCTCGGCTACATCGACTTCGCGCTCCGCGAGCCCGGCTGGTTCGAGCTGGCCTTCGCCGCGCCCGAGCTCGGCCGCGCGCCCGGCCCCGGCCCCGGCTCCGGGTACGACCACGCGCCCGGTCCGCCGCTGCCGGCCCCGCTCGCCCGGCTCGTCGACGCGCTCGACGGCCTGGTCGCGGCCGGTGTGCTGCGTCCTGAGGAGCGTCCGGGAGCCGAGTGGCCCTGCTGGTCGGCCGTGCACGGCTTCGCCCTGCTCGCGCTGCACGGCCCGCTGCGGGGGCTGCCCGCCGAGGAGCTCCGGCGCTCGGCCGAGCGGACGGTGGACGCCGTGGTGCGGGGCGTCACCGGCGGCTGAGGGGCGCCGGGTCACAGCCACTGCTCGGGGTCGGCCAGCGCCCCGTCCACCTCCATCATGAGGTGGAGGTGGCAGCCGGTCGACCAGCCGGTGCTGCCGACGCGACCGACCACCTGCCCCCGGTGCACCCGCGCCCCGACCGGCACCGTCCATCCCAGCGCGTGGTTGTAGGAGGTGCGGAACCGGTGCCCGGCCACCTCGCCGTGGTCGAGCACCAGCCGGTGGCCGTAGGCCGGGTGCAGCACCCGCTCCACCACGGTGCCTCCGCGGGCGGCCCGGATCGGGGTGCCGCAGGGCACGCCGAAGTCGGTGCCGTCGTGCAGCCGCCGGACCCCCAGCACCGGGTGCAGCCGCGGTCCGAACCGGGAGGTGACCGGTCCTCGCACCGGCAGCAGGAACCCGTGCCGGCCCGGTGCGCCAGCAGGTGCGGTCGCCGCCCGTCCGGCCGCGCGCCGCTGCGCCAGCGCCGCGCTCCCCGGCGGCAGCAGCCGCAGCTCGGCACGGTTCGTGGCCGCGGTCGGCAGCAGCAGCGGGTCGAGGTACTCCTCGCCGCGCAGCAGACCCCAGTGCAGGCACGTCCCCCGCCGCCCGCAGTGCCCGGGCTGCACCCACCCCACCCGCTGCCCGGCCCGCACCCGCGTGCCGACCGCGACCGCGGCGCGCACCGGCTCGTAGGTCGTGCGCAGCGCGCCGTGACGCACCGTCAGCACCGGCCGCCCCGCCACCGTGCCGGCGAAGGCGACCACGCCGTCGGCGGCGGCCAGCACGGCCTCACCGGCGGCCGCGGCGAGGTCGAGGCCGCGGTGCCCCGCCTCCCACCGCCGCGCCGGTGGGTCGAAGGGCCGCACCACCCGCGGCGCCCCGGCCAGCGGCCAGCCGGCCCGCTCCGGCCAGACCACCGCCTCCGCCGCTGCCGGGGGAGCGGGCGGCAGCAGCAGCGCCGGTGGGACGACCAGCAGGAGCAGCAGCAGGAGGAGCGGCGACCGTCGTCGCAGATCGGGGCGGGCAGCAGGGGCGGGCACCCCACCACCGTGGGCGTTCCTCCCGCCGGTGGACCGCCGCCGCCCCCGGGCTGTGGACACGAGCCGGTCCTCCGCACCCGCTGTGGACACCCCGCCCGGACCGCCCCGCGCACCCGCCCCGTGCGCCCGTCCGGGCCGCCGTCGCCGCGGCGGCGGAGGAGGGCCTCGGCCGAGTGGCACTGCGCGGGTGGCCCGACTACACTCGACGCGGCAACCCGGCCGTCCGGGTTGACTTCGCATGCAGAGACGCCGCCCGAGGGCGGCCCGGCCCGCACGGTCCTCCTCAGGGAGGTCCGGGTCCGGTCTGCGTCAGGCAGCACCGAACGGTTCGGTGCTGGGAAACCGTACGGCGCGCCCGCAGGCGTGCCAAGGAAGGATCACGGCCATGGCCGTCGTCACCACCCGCCAGCTGCTCGAGAGCGGCGTCCACTTCGGTCACCAGACCCGACGGTGGAACCCCAAGATGAAGCGCTTCATCTTCACCGAGCGCAACGGCATCTACATCATCGACCTGCAGCAGTCGCTGACCTACATCGACCGCGCCTACGCCTTCGTCAAGGACACCGTGGCCAAGGGCGGCGTCGTCCTCTTCGTCGGCACCAAGAAGCAGGCCCAGGAGTCCATCGCCGAGCAGGCGAGCCGGGTCGGCATGCCCTACGTGAACCAGCGCTGGCTGGGCGGGATGCTCACCAACTTCGGCACCGTCAGCAAGCGGATCCAGCGGCTCAAGGAGCTCGAGGGCCTCGACTTCGACGACGTCGCCGCCTCGGGGCTCACCAAGAAGGAGCTGCTGATCCTGCGCCGCGAGAAGGACAAGCTGGCCAAGACCCTCAGCGGCATCCGCGACATGGCCCGCACCCCGCAGGCGGTCTGGATCGTCGACACCAAGAAGGAGCACCTGGCCGTCGACGAGGCCCGCAAGCTCAAGATCCCCGTGATCGGCATCCTCGACACCAACTGCGACCCCGACGAGGTCGACTTCGCCATCCCCGGCAACGACGACGCCATCCGCTCGGTGTCGCTGCTGACCCGGGTGCTGGCCGACGCCGTCGCCGAGGGCCTGCTGGCCCGCTCCGGCGCGCAGACCGGCGAGGAGACCGAGGCCGAGCCGATGCCGGACTGGGAGCGCGACCTGCTGGCCGGCGCCGAGCAGACCGCCGCCGTGGAGGCCCCGGCCGCCGAGGCCCTGCCGGCCGCCGCCGCGGAGGACCCCACCGCCGAGGCCCCGGACGCCGACCTGGCCGCCACCCAGGCCGACGAGGCCGCGGACGGCTCCGCCCTCGAGGCCGGGACCGGTGCCGCCTCCACCGAGGCCGGCACCAGCACCACCTCCGGCAGCTGACCCGTCGCCGCGGGCGGACGACCTCCGCCCGCGGCCACCGACCACGCACGCACCTGCCCGCGCAACCCGGCAGGCCCACGAGAGAAGGACACAGATGGCATCGTTCACCGCATCGGACGTGAAGAAGCTCCGGGACGCCACCGGCGCCGGCATGATGGACGCCAAGAAGGCCCTCACCGAGGCCGACGGTGACTTCGACAAGGCCGTCGAGGTGCTCCGTGTCTCCGGCCAGGCGAAGGCCGCCAAGCGCGGTTCGGAGCGCGAGGCCAGCAACGGCCTGGTGGCCAGCTCCGGCAAGGCCCTGATCCAGCTGGGCGCCGAGACCGACTTCGTGGCCAAGAACGACGAGTTCGTCGCGCTGGCGAACGAGATCGCCGCGGCCGTCGACCAGGGCGGCGCCACCGACGTCGAGTCGGCCAACGCCCTGCAGCTGGCCAGCGGCTCGACCGTGGCCGAGGCCGTGCAGGCCCTGGCCGCCAAGATCGGCGAGAAGATCGAGCTCAAGAACGTCGCCCGCTTCGAGGGCGAGGCGGCCGTCTACCTGCACCGCCGCGCCTCCGACCTGCCTCCGCAGGTGGGTGTGCTGGTGGAGTACCAGGGTGGCGACGAGACCCTGGTCCGCTCCGTCGCGATGCAGGTCGCGGCCATGCGCCCGGCCTACGTCACCCGCGACGAGGTGCCCGAGGAGACCGTCGCCAACGAGCGCCGGATCGCCGAGGCCACCGCGCGCGAGGAGGGCAAGCCCGAGCAGGCCATCTCGCGGATCGTCGAGGGCCGTCTGAACGGCTACTTCAAGGACGTCGTGCTGCTCGACCAGCCCTACGTCTCCGACGACAAGAAGTCGGTCGGGCAGGTCCTGGACGCCGCCGGGGTCACCGTCTCCCGCTTCGTCCGCTTCGAGGCCGCCGGCTCCTGAGCCGCACCTCACCCCTGGGTCCGCCGTCGCGGCCCGGGTCCGACGCTAGGCTGGCATGCGCCGCAGGGCACCGTCCCTGCGGCGCATGCTGTCTGCTGGGGCCGGTCCGCCCGGCCGACGAACCGATGACGAGGAGCCGACTTGCCCGCATACTCACGTGTCCTGCTGAAGCTCTCCGGCGAGGCCTTCGGCGGCGGCCAGGTCGGCGTCAGCCCCGACATCGTGTCCAGCATGGCGGCCCAGATCGCCGACGTGGTGGCCCAGGGCGTGCAGGTCGCCGTGGTGGTCGGCGGCGGCAACTTCTTCCGCGGCGCGGAGCTGCAGCAGCGGGGCATGGAGCGCGACCGCGCCGACTACATGGGCATGCTCGGCACGGTGATGAACTGCCTGGCGCTGCAGGACTTCTGCGAGAAGAACGGCCTCGACACCCGGGTGCAGACCGCCATCACCATGGGCCAGGTCGCCGAGCCCTACATCCCGCGCCGCGCCGAGCGGCACCTGGAGAAGGGCCGGGTGGTCATCTTCGGCGCCGGCTCGGGGATGCCCTACTTCTCCACCGACACCGTCGCCGCCCAGCGCGCCCTCGAGATCGGCGCCGAGGTGCTGCTGATGGGCAAGAACGGCACCGACGGGGTCTACGACTCCGACCCCGCCACCAACCCCGACGCGGTCCGCTTCGACGACCTCAGCTACGACGAGTTCCTGGCCCGCAACCTCAAGGTGGCCGACGCCACCGCGATCAGCATGGCCCGCGACTACAAGCTGCCGATGGTGTTCTTCTCCCTCGACGTCGAGGGCAACATCGTCAAGGTCGTCGCAGGTGAGAGGATCGGGACCACGGTGCACGCCTGAGCCGGGCCGGGCCCCCGGGCAGCACACCTCCCAGCACGAGACGACCCCAGCACGAGACGATCACCGAAAGGAAGCCGATCACCGTGATCGACGACATCATCACCGAGGCCGAGCTCAGGATGGACGGGGCGGTGGAGTACGCCAAGGAGGAGTTCGCCGCGATCCGGACCGGCCGCGCCCACCCCGCCATGTTCAACAAGATCAGCGCGGAGTACTACGGCGCCGCGACGCCGCTGCAGCAGCTGGCGAGCTTCCAGGTCCCCGACGCCCGGATGGTGCTGATCACCCCCTACGACGCCTCGTCGATGTCGGCCATCGAGCGCGCCATCCGCGACTCCGACCTCGGGGTCAACCCCTCCAACGACGGCAAGACGATCCGGGTCACGCTGCCCCAGCTGACCGAGGAGCGTCGCCGGGAGTACATCAAGCTGGCCCGCAGCAAGGCCGAGGAGGCCCGGGTGTCCGTCCGCGCGGCCCGTCGCAGCGCCAAGGACGCCCTGGACCGGCTGGTGAAGGACAAGGAGGCCGGCGAGGACGAGGTCACCCGGGCCGAGAAGCAGCTGGACGCGCTGACCAAGCGGCACACCGACCTGATCGACGAGGTGCTCAAGGGCAAAGAAGCCGAGCTCCTCGAGGTCTGAGTGAGCGACGCCGACACCCCGCCGGGCCGCGCGCTCGAGCCGGAGTACCACACCCCACCCGCCCCGCCCCAGCACGGCCGGGCCGGGCGCAACCTGCCGGCCGCGATCGCGGTCGGCGTCGGGCTGGCGGTGCTGCTGCTGCTGAGCCTGTGGAAGTTCCAGCTCGGCTTCGCCGTGTTCGTGGCGGTCGCGCTGGCCCAGGCGGCCGTCGAGCTGCACCACGCGCTGCGACGGCTGCAGATGCACGCGGCCATCGTGCCGATCGTCGGCGGCACCTTCCTGATCGTGGTCGGCTCCTACTTCGCCGGCCAGCGCGACGTCGCGGCCGCCGACGCCACCTCGATCCTGCTCGCCGCCATCGGCGTCACGGTGCTGGCCTCGCTGGTGTGGCGGATGCCCGGGGGCGCGCAGGGCTACGTCAAGGACGTCGCCGCGAGCCTGTTCATCATCGCCTACGTCCCGCTGCTGGGGGCGTTCGTGTCGCTGATGCTGGCCGACCAGGACGGCTCGCTGCGGGTGCTGACCTTCATCGCGGTCGTGGTCTGCTCCGACATCGGCGGCTACGCCGTGGGGGTGCTGGCCGGACGCCACCCGATGGCGCCGCGGATCAGCCCCAAGAAGTCCTGGGAGGGCTTCGCCGGCTCCATGGTGCTCGGCTGCCTGGTCGCGGTGCTGATGACCCGGCTCACCCTCGGCACGCCGGTCTGGGTCGGTTTGGTGCTGGGTGCCACCCTGGTGGGGATCGGCGTCTGTGGAGACCTGATCGAGTCCCTGATCAAGCGCGACGTCGGGATCAAGGACATGAGCTCGATCCTGCCCGGCCACGGCGGGGTGATGGACCGGCTCGACTCCCTCCTGGTGTCGGCCCCCGTGGCGTGGCTGACCATGTACCTGCTGATCCCCGGTGGCTGAGGCCACTTCCCTGGAGCACCTGATGACCGAGACCTACGACTTCGAGAAGGTCGTCCCCGACGACGCCCCCGCCCTGCCGCTGGTGATGCGCGCGCCCCGGCGCGGCAAGCCGCCGGAGCACTGGAGCGACCTGGACGCCGCCACCCGCCGCCAGCGGGTGGTGGAGGCCGGGCTGCCGGCCTTCCGCGCCCAGCAGCTGTCCCGGCACTGGTACGAGCGCCTCGACGACGACCCGACCGGCTGGACCGACCTGCCGGCGTCGGTGCGGGAGGCCGTGGCCAGCCAGTTCTTCCCCCGGCTGCTGCACCCGGTGCGCACCCTCGGCTGCGACGACGGGGCCACGGTCAAGTCGCTGTGGCGGCTGCACGACGGCGCGCTGGTCGAGAGCGTGCTGATGCGCTACGGCGTCGGCCGGCCCGGCACCCGCAGCACCATCTGCATCTCCTCCCAGGCCGGCTGCGGGATGGCCTGCCCCTTCTGCGCCACCGGCCAGGGCGGTCTGCAGCGCAACATGAGCACCGCCGAGATCGTCGAGCAGGTGGTGGCCGGTGCCCGCACGCTGGCCCGCGGCGAGGCGGCCGGCGGTCCGGGGCGGATCTCCAACGTCGTCTTCATGGGGATGGGCGAGCCGATGGCCAACTACGCCTCGGTGATGCAGGCCATCCGCACCATCACCGCACCCGAGCCGGACGGGCTGGGCATCAGCGCCCGCGGCGTCACGCTGTCCACCGTGGGGCTGGTGCCGCGCATCCAGCAGCTCACCGAGGAGGGCATCCCGCTGACCCTGGCGGTCAGCCTGCACGCCCCCGACGACGAGCTGCGCGACACGCTGGTGCCGATCAACACCCGTCACAAGGTGGACGAGGTCGTCGACGCCGCTTGGGAGTACGCCCGGGTGAGCCGGCGCCGGGTCTCGATCGAGTACGCGCTGATCAAGGACATCAACGACCAGGCCTGGCGCGCGGACCGGCTCGCCACGGTGCTCAAGCGCCGGGGCGACTGGGGCTGGGTGCACGTCAACCTGATCCCGCTCAACCCGATCAAACGTGAACCTAAGGTCAACGAGGTCGTTTACACGCGGTCTCGCGAAGAGGACATGGCGGAGTTCGTTAGGCGGCTTCAGGCGCGGGGTATCAGCACCACGATGCGGGACACGCGAGGCAACGACATCGACGCGGCGTGTGGGCAGCTCGCAGCGGAAGAATAGAGCGCGGGTCAGCGACCTAAGGGCATCGTCAGAAGCGCATCAATGCCTGTTCAACCCGTGTCAGCGTGCACCCGTGACTTCACCCTCCCGCAAGGCAGTGATCTACTGCCGAATTAGCCGAGACGGTGACGGGCAAGAGGTGGGCGTCAAGCGGCAGGAAGTGGACTGCCGTGCACTTGCGGAGCGCTCGGGCATCGAAGTGTGGCGAGTGGCCATCGACAACGACATCAGTGCCTCCAACCTTTCTAAGAAGGTGCGGCCCGCCTATGCCTCCATGCTCCGTGACGTGCGGCCAGGGCTTGCGGATACCGTCATCGTCTACTCCAACTCCCGCCTGACCCGTCGCCCCGCCGAGTGGATGGAGCTCATCCAGTTAGCCGACGAGGGCAAGCCTCGAATCCGCACAGTGGTCCCGGGAAGCCACGACCTGAGCACTGCGGACGGCCGTGCATTGGCCATCACCGTCGCCGCATGGGACGCTGCCGAGGCTGAGCGCACCTCAGAGCGCTTGAAGCGGGCCCACCTAGGCCGAGCCATGGAGGGCAAAGTCTGGAAGGGCGGCAACCGTGCCTTCGGCTGGTCTGAGGACTACAAGGCGCTTCACCCCACCGAGGCTCCGCACCTGAAGGAAGCCGTTGAGCAGGTGCTCGGAGGTGTGGCCATCACCTCCATAGCCAAGAGGTGGAACGCGCAAGGCGTTCTGACTCCCGCTGGCAGGGAGTGGACCTACCAAGCGCTCAAGGTAGTGCTGATGAACCCTCGCCTCTGCGGCTGGATGACCTACAAGAAGGAGGTTATGCGGGACGAGCAGGGGAAGCCAATCATCGGTGAGTGGGAGCCGCTCATGACCGAGGAACAGCACGAGGCCCTGCTTGCGGCTATCGAGAAGCGCCATACGCCTAAGCGCCGCTTCGGGAAGTACCTCCTGACTCACCACCTGCGCTGTGGCAAGTGCTCCCAGCCGATGTTCGGCGTGGTGGTGCGCGGCGAGCAGATGTACCGCTGCAAGGGCCAGCACTTCAGCATCACGGCTTCCGTGCTGGAGCGCTACGTGAAGACGGCCACCTTCGTGCACCTGAGTGAGTGCAAAGGCGACCTCGAGGCAGAGCCTCCCGCCGAGTGGCTTGGCGAGGGCCGCTTGGCCGAGGTCAACTCCAAGATCCAAGAGCTCATGGCGACGTACAACGCTGGGCGGGTCTCGGGAGACATCCTGCTGCCGCAAGTGGAGGAGCTGGACGAGGAGCGGAAGCAGCTCACCAAGGAGCGCGACGAGCACTACCGCGAGCAGCTGGTGCAGAAGGCCCCCTCGCTGGTCGACGAGCTCCCGCAGAACGTGGACTTCTCCATCGGGGAGACGGAGTGGCTAGAGGACTGGGACGACCAGATCCAAGACGCCTACGACTTCGACGGCTGGCAGGCCATGCTGGCCCAGCACTGCCGAGTCATCTTCATCAAGCCCTATGCGGGTCCCCACAAGTCCACTACGGACCGCATCAGCATCATGTGGGACGACGGCACCACCCATGGAGCGCCTGCGGACGCCCAGCCCATGCCATGCGGACCGAAGCTCCCGAAGCAGTTGCCCGAGGTCATTGAGCTCCTGAAGCAGGACCCGAAGCTCTCAGGTGTGGCGGTGGCCGAGCGCTACGGGGTGAGCCGCTCCTACGGCTTCCGCCTGCTCAAGCAGGCACGAGAGTCGCTAGCGATGAGCGATGTGAGCTGAGGTGCGGCGAACTAGCGGCGGGCCGCGCAAGAAGCGTGCCGCGCCGCAGTTATCTACAGGCGACGAGCGAGGTGGTCGACAGTGTCGGCGGGGGAACGTATGTTCGATCCGCATCGATCGCGGCGGTGCGTCACGAGAGCAACGCCGTCGCCGCATACGATCAACTCACACTGAACGGAGCCGCGCCGCAATGACTGCTGAACCTGTCGAGATCACGGAGGATGAGCCGCTGTGGAAGATCCACAACGGTGACGCTCTGGAGGCCTACGAGTCTTGGCCCACGCCCAACACCATCATCAGTGACGGTGCCTACGGCGTGGGCGGCTTCACGGGTGATCCGCGCACGCCCGAGAACTTGGGCGAGTGGTACCGCCCCCACATTGAGGCGTGGAGCAAGCACGCCACTCTCGGCACCACACTGTGGTTCTGGAACACCGAGGTCGGCTGGGCCAATGTTCACCCCGTGCTCGTGGCCAACGGCTGGAACTACGAGTTCACCAACATCTGGAACAAGGGTGTGGGGCAGGTTGCTGGCAATGTGAACTCCAAGACCATCCGCCGCTTTCCTGTGGTTACTGAGGTCTGTGTTTTCTACACCCGCACGCCGCGTCTCCCCATCACGCCTGACTCGGATGAGCTGGTTCACATGAAGCAGTGGCTGTTGGCGGAGTGGGTGCGCTCGGGCCTGCCGCGCCGTGCCGCTAACGAAGCTTGCGGGGTGAAGGACGCCGCCACTCGCAAGTACTTTGATCAGGGCTGGCTGTGGTACTTCCCGCCCGTGGAGGTCATGATGAAGCTCGTTGCCTATGCCAATGAGCACGGCAAGCCCGAGGGTGCTCCCTACTACTCTCTTGACGGCCAGAAGCCAGTTACCGCTGAGGAGTGGACATCCTTCCGCTCAGTCTGGAACCACGAGCACGGCGTGACCAACGTATGGGAGCGGCCCTCGCTTCGTGGGCAGGAGCGGTATCGAGGGAGCATGGTGCGGAGTGCGCCGCGCACCTACAAGCCCACCGCAATGAGCGCCACCCACTTGAACCAGAAGCCCCTAGACCTTGTGGAGCGCTCAATCAGGGCTTGCACTCAAGAGGGGGATGTGGTGTGGGAACCCTTCGGTGGCCTCTGCACCGCCACGCTGGCAGCGGTCAACAACAACCGTCAGGGCTATGCGGCCGAGCGGGATGATGCTTTCTACGCCCTCGCTATAGAGCGCCTTCAGACTCAGCAGACACGGCTGTTCTAGGCTCCTCCACCAGCATGTTGCCGTAGAGGTCCTTGATGACCGCCTCGGCCCGCTGGCGCTTGGCCTCATTGCTTCCGTTGAGGTCTGCAAAGAGGGTCTTCCACTGGGAAATGGTCTTGCCCAAGTAGGTGGAGCTCAAGATCTGGCTCTTGAAGGCCTCCACATCCGCGTTCACTACTCGGTCGATCTTGGCGAAGTTGGTATCCAAGCGGTACACGAGCCTATTCATGAGGTCGAGCGCCTCCGCCTGAGCTGCCGCGGAGTAGGGATCAGGGCGGCTTGTGAGGGCTGCGTGCTCGGCTCGGATGCGGGCAAGAAGCGCGGCGTCACTGTCTGCCTCTTGAAGCTTGTAGCCGTTCACATTGCTCTGTTGCAGGTTGGCGGTGCGGGCGCTCGTGTCCTGCGGCTCGACGATGAGGTACTCAGGCGGGTTGTGGTAGTGGCTGTCACGGCTTGCGGCGAGCTCCTGCCCCGACACTGTGAGCACTCCGAGGATCTTGGGCTTGCCGAAGATCATGTGGCTCATGCACCACGCCACGATGACCACATTGATGTTCTTGTCGGCTAGCAGGTGCTGGGACTCTTTGAATCGGCCAGTGATCTCGGTGCTGAGCACATACCAAGCTTTGATCTCGTAGCCCGTGTGGGTCCCGGTGGCGTCAGGGTGCTTGAGAATGGCGTCGGGAAACCCTGGGTCTTGGCGGTGCCAGGAGAAGCCGTCCTCCGCCTCCTCATCGAGGATCGACACAACCCGCTGCTCCATGAGGTTGCCCACCATCGGGGAAAGCTTGCTCACGATCTTGGCAAGGAAGGGCGCTTCCTCCGTCTCCACGGACTTCACATCGATGGCGTCCACATCCTCGCCAGCGAGGTCTTGGAGCACCTCGGAGGCGCGGGCCAGTTCGGCGAGGTAGTCATCGTTGGTCGGCACGCTGGCACTGTAGTTGGGCAGAGAGCTCGAGACTCGGAAACTCGCTCAGGACGGCGCTCAAGCTGATCGCTGCTTGGGGCTGCGCGACTCATCGCTACTCAAACTTTTGCAGGGCTTGTATGGCCGAACCAAGAAATTGTCAGCTACGGCCGCACCCCCATCGCGGCTGTAGCTGATGCGCTCAGGACAGCGAAAGAGGCTCAGTAGCAACCCGCAGAAGACGGGTCTGCTGCACGAGTAGGTGACACCTGATCTGTGGTGCTGGAGGGCACCGCGGGAGAGGATATGCACCGTGCCCAGACCCCACCCCAAGGAGTTCCGCGACGACGTCGTGGCCGTGGCCCGCCGCGGCGAGGCCCCGGTTGCTGAGATCGCGAAGGACTTCGGCATCAGCGAGTCCTGCCTGCGGAACTGGCTCCCCCGAGCCGACGTCGAGGACGGCCACCGACCCGGGACCCCGACCCAGGAGTCGGCTGAGCTGAGGGAGCTGCGCCGGCGGAACCGGTTGCTGGAGCAGGAGAACGAGGTCCTGCGCCGGGCCGCGGCCTACTTGTCCCAGGCGAACCTGCCGGGAAATGATGTACCCGCTCGTGTCAGAAGCTCGCCGAGGACGGGATCCCCGTCACGGTGACGTGCCGGGTCCTCAAGCTCGCCCGCCAGCCCTACTACCGCTGGCTGCCCAGCCGGTCACGCCACGAGATCGCGAGCAGGCCGCCCTGGCCACCGCCTTGTTCGACGCCCACCGCGACGACCCGGAGTTCGGTCACCGGCTCCTCGGTGACGAAGCCCGCGCGGCCGGTCACCGGGTCGGTGACCGGACGGTGTGGCGGATCTGCGCAGCCAACCACTGGTGGTCGGTCTTCGGGAAGAAGCGGGGCGCCAACGGGAAGCGGCCCGGCCCGCCAGCCCACGACGACCTCGTCCGACGCGAGTTCACCGCAGCAGCCCCGAACCGGCTGTGGCTGACCGACATCACCGAACACCCCACCGCTGAGGGCAAGCTCTACCTCTGCGCCATCAAGGACGTGTTCTCGGGCCGGATCGTCGGCTACTCCATGAGCAGCCGGATGAAGTCCCAGCTGGCCGTGGACGCCCTCGCCTCCGCGGTCGCCCGCCGCGGCAGCGACATCGCCGGCTGCACGGTCCACTCCGATCGCGGATCGCAGTTCCGCTCCAGACGCTTCCTGGACCAGCTGCGCCGCCACCAGCTGGCCGGCTCGATGGGTCAGGTCGCCTCCGCCGGTGACAACGCCGCCATGGAGTCCTTCTTCTCCCTGCTGCAGAAGAACGTCCTGGACCGGCGGCGTTGGACCACCCGGGCCGAACTACGACAGGCGATCATCACCTGGATCGAACGGACCTACCACCGTCGCCGACGACAAGCCCGCCTCGGTCGACTCACCCCGATCGAGTACGAGACCATCAACAGCACTCAGGTCGCACTCGCCGCCTGAGAACCACTGTCACCTATCGGTGCAGCAGTCCCCACCGAGAGATCTGAGTTCCACAAGTCCCACTCGGGGATGATCAGGAGAACGTCGGTGTCTCCCTCGTCGATGTGAATGTATCGCTCAAGCTCCACAGTCGTGTTGGGAGGAGCGTCGCTGGCGTCTTCGCGGCAGTGCTTGAGCTTGTCGATGAAGTAGGTCTTCACCTGGTGGCTTGCGGCCACCACGCTCATGTCTGTGCTCCTGTCGTCGTGTCAACGGCTTTGGACACTACCGACACCGCGCGGCCATCGGGCAGAGTTCGCGGAGAGACGGCAGTCGGGGACAGGGGTGACGGATCATGCGGGAAGCGCTGAGCAACGCTCATACTGTCAGCGATGGTGAACCATTGGTGCATGCTTAGGGGTTGATGCCGCTCAACCCCACCCCGGGCTCGAAGTGGACGGCGTCCCGGCCGGAAGACGAGCGCGAGTTCGTCCGCCGGCTCGAGGCCCACGGCGTGCCGGTGACCGTCCGCGACACCCGCGGCCGCGAGATCGACGGCGCCTGCGGACAGCTGGCGGCCAGCGAGGCCTGATGGCTGAGCGGTTCGCCGGCTTCCCCGAGGCGGCGCTGGACTTCTACGACGACCTCGAGCTGGACAACTCGCGCTCCTTCTGGGAGCGCCACCGCCACGTCTACGAGGAGTGCGTGCGGGCCCCGATGGTGGCGCTGACCGCCGAGCTGGCCGAGCAGTTCGGCACCGCCAAGCTGTTCCGGCCGCACCGCGACGTCCGCTTCGCCAAGGACAAGTCGCCCTACAAGACGCACCAGGGCGCCTACGTGGCCGCGGCCGACCACACCGGCTGGTACGTCGAGCTGTCCGCCGCGGGCGTGCGCGTGGCGGCCGGACGCTGGGGAGGCGACGGCGAGACGCTGGCCCGGGTGCGGCGCGACATCGCCGGACGCCCGGGGGCGGAGCTGGAGCGGCTGCTGGCCGAGGCCCGCTCGCGCGGGCTCGAGGTGAGCGGGGACCGGCTGCGGACCGCGCCGCGCGGCTGGCCGCGGGACCACCCCCGGATCGAGCTGCTGCGCCACACCACCTTGAACCTGGGACGCAGCTACGGCTTCGACCCGGTGATCTCCGACCACGCCCTGGTCGGCCGGGTCCGCCACGACTGGGAGCTGATGCGCCCGCTGGTGGAGTGGCTGGCCGCCCGCGCCGGCTGAGCACCCAGGGGTCCGGGCGCCGGCGGGCGGTCAGCCCAGCAGCAGCGCGCAGGCCTCGTCCACGTCGTCGACCAGGTGCAGCCGCTCGCCCATCGAGCGCCCCCGGCCCAGGGCCTGCAGCAGCGGCCAGGCGGGCAGCACCGACGTCCAGTGCTCCCGACCCACCAGCACCAGCGGGGTGACCTGCTCGGGGCTGGCCGCGTAGTAGCCGGCCGTGCTGGCCTGGAAGATCTCCTGCACCGTGCCGGCCGCTCCCGGCAGGTACACCAGCCCGCCCCGGCAGCGCTGCAGCAGGACGTCCTCGCGCAGGGCGTTGGCGAAGTACTTGGCGACGCCGCCGGCGAAGAGGTTCGGCGGCTCGTGCCCGTAGAACCAGGTGGGGATGCCCAGGCTGGGCACCGGACCCTCCACGGGCCACCGCCGCAGCACCTCGGCCGCCGCGGCCACCCAGTCGTCCACCGAGGGCGTGAACCGGGGTGCGGTGGCCAGCACCGCCAGCGCGGCCTCCAGGTCGGCGGCCCCGCGGCCGGCCATCCGGGCGCCCAGGTTCGCCGCCTCCATCGCCCCGGGGCCGCCGCCGGTGAGCACCACCCGTCCCGCTGCGGCGAGCTCGCGGCCCAGCCGGGCCGCCGCGGCGTACTCCTGGCTGTCGCGGCCGACCGCGTGGCCACCCATCACGCCCACCACGGGCGCCGCCAGCGCCGCCAGGGCCTCGTCCAGGGCGTCGCCGACGGCGTGGTCGTGCAGCGAGGTGGCCAGCGTGGCCGCCAGCCCCGCCGCCGGGCCCTGCGCCCGCCACCAGGTGTAGACGGCCGCGTCGGGGCTGTCGGTCCACCGCGCGGGGGCGCCCGGCGCCAGCGCGTACAGCTCCTCGGCGGTGTAGAGGGCGCCGCGGTAGGGGTCGAACGGCAGCCCGGGCAGCCGGGGGAACACCAGCGCCCCGCGGGAGCGCACCGAGTCCGCGTCCGCGTCCGACAGCTCGCACCCCAGGAACACCGCACCCGCCGGCTCGAGCCGGCGCAGCTCGGCCGAGCGGTCGCCCAGGTCGACCGACTGCAGGAACCAGCCCGCCATGGACGTGGCCCGGCGGGCGTGGTGGTCGAACTCGGCGAGGTCGTGGACGTCCAGCGTGCGGCGGGTCATGTGTCCCGATCCTCCCAGAGAGATCGATACGCTCCCGCCCATGGACCTGCTCGCCGTGCCCGGTTGGGTGGGGACGACCCTGGTGGTGCTGGAGTACCTGATCAAGCTCGTGGCGCTGGGGCTGGTGCCGGAGAACCGCCGGCCGAGCTCGTCGCAGGCCTGGCTGCTGCTCATCCTGCTGCTGCCGGTGGTGGGGCTGCCGCTGTTCCTGCTGATCGGCAGCCCCTACGTGCGGGGTCGCCGGCACCGGCTGCAGCAGCAGGCGAACCGGGTGCTGGAGCGGCGGACCGCGGAGGTGCCCGCGCTGTCGTCGGCCATCGCGCCGCGCAGCGGGCTGGTGACGCTGGTGGAGCTGAACCGGAACCTGACCGCGCTGCCGCTCACCCACGGCACCGACGAGGGGCTGCACTTCCACTACGAGGAGAGCATCGCGGCGATGGCGGCCGCCGTGGACGGGGCACGTGAGCGCGTCCACGTCGAGATCTACATCGTGGCCTGGGACGAGACCACCGACGTGTTCTTCCAGGCGCTGGCCCGCGCCGTCCGCCGCGGGGTGACCGTGCGGCTGCTGATGGACCACCTGGGCAGCCGGGGCTACCCCGGGTGGCGCCGCCTCGGCCGCCGGCTCACCGACATCGGGGTGGAGTGGCAGCTGATGCTGCCGCTGCGGCCCTGGCGGGGCCAGGTCCGCCGCCCCGACCTGCGCAACCACCGCAAGCTGGTGGTGGTCGACGACCGGCTGGCCTTCATGGGCTCGCAGAACATGATCGACGCCTCCTACCTGAAGCGGCGCCACCGCCGGGTCGGGCGGCTCTGGCGCGACTGCAACATCGAGCTCACCGGGCCGGTGGTCGACCAGCTCAACGCCGTGTTCGCCCTCGACTGGTACACCGAGACCGGCGAGCTGCTGGAGCTGCCGAGACGGCCACCCTCCGNNNCCGAGCCGAACCTGCGGCTGTTCACCTCGCTGGTGCACGGCGCCCAGGAGCGGCTGACGGTGGTCAGCCCCTACTTCGTCCCCGACGAGGCGCTCGAGCTGGCCATCACCACCGCCGCGATGCGCGGCGTGCAGGTGGAGCTGTTCGTCTCCGAGCGGGCCGACCAGTTCATGGTCCACCACGCCCAGCGCTCCTACTACCACGAGCTGCTGCAGGCCGGGGTGCGGATCTGGGCGCTGCCGCGGCCCTACGTGCTGCACTCCAAGTTCATGACCGTCGACGACTCGGCCGCGGTCTTCGGCTCCTCCAACATGGACATGCGCTCGTTCTACCTCGACTACGAGGTCACCCTGCTGGGCTTCGGCGCCGGCTTCGTGGCCGACCTGCAGCAGCTGGCGCAGCACTACCGCGAGCTCTCCTCCGAGATCACCCCCGAGCTGTGGAGCCGGCGCAGCCCGGCCAGCCGCTACCTGGACAACGTGATGCGGCTGACCTCGGCGCTGCAGTGAGCACCTCCCCGGGGCTCGGCAGCCCGGCCGGCGACCGCGGACCTGCCACACTGAGGCCCGTGCGTGACGTGGTGGTGCTCGGGAGCACCGGGTCGGTGGGTCGGCAGGCGCTGGAGCTGGTGGGGGAGCGCCCAGACGACTTCAAGGTGGTGGCGCTGGCCGCCGGCGGGGGCTCGGTCGCCGAGCTGGCCCGGCAGGTGCTGGACCACCGTCCCCGGGTGGTGGCGCTCGCCCGTCCCACCGCGGTGCAGGACCTCCAGCTGGCCCTCTACGCCGCCGCCAAGGAGCGGGGCTGGGCCACCGGGGAGGTGACGCTGCCCCGCATCGTGGCCGGTCCTGACGCCGCCACGGAGGTGGCCGCGACGCCGTGCGACGTCGTGCTCAACGCCATCACCGGCGCCGCCGGGCTGCGCCCGACGCTGGCCACGCTGGCCGCCGGCACCCGGCTGGCGCTGGCCAACAAGGAGTCGCTGGTGATCGGCGGGCGCCTGGTCACCTCGGCCGCCGCCGAGGGCCAGATCGTGCCGGTGGACTCCGAGCACTCCGCGCTGGCCCAGTGCCTGCGCGGCGGCCGCGCCGGGGAGGTCGACCGGCTGCTGCTGACCGCCAGCGGCGGGCCCTTCCGCGGGCGCTCGCGGGCCGAGCTCGCCGACGTGACCCCCGAGCAGGCGATGGCCCACCCCACCTGGGACATGGGCCGGGTGATCACCACGAACTCCGCCACCCTGGTCAACAAGGGCCTGGAGGTGCTGGAGGCCCACCTGCTGTTCGGGATCGGGCTGGACCGCATCGACGTCGTGGTGCACCCGCAGTCGGTGGTGCACTCGATGGTGCAGTTCACCGACGGCTCCACGCTGGCGCAGTGCTCGCCGCCCGACATGCGGCTGCCGATCGCGCTCGGCCTGGTCTGGCCCGAGCGCCTGCCCGGCGCCACCGCGCCGGTGGACTGGAGCCGGGCCACCAGCTGGACCTTCGAGCCGCTGGACTCCGAGGCCTTCCCCGCGGTGGACGTCGCCCGCCGCGCCGGGCTGGCCGGTGGGTCCGCCCCGGCGGTGTTCAACGCCGCCAACGAGGAGTGCGTCGACGCCTTCCACGCCGGCCGGATCGGCTTCCTGCAGGTGATGGAGGTCGTCACCCGGGTGCTCGAGGAGCACCTGCGTCCGGCACCCGCGGCGACGGCGGGCGACCCTTCGCCGGCCGACGTAGGATCGACGCTGGTCACGGACTCCGGGATGGGCGTCGAGGCGGTCCTCGCCGCCGACGCCTGGGCCCGGCGCCGGACGGCGGTGCTGGTCGAGGAGCTCTCGGCCGTCGGTGGGCGCGAGCCCGGCAGGGAGTGAGCAGGCAGCGATGGAACTGGTCGTCTTCGTGGTGGCCGCGCTCGGCTTCTTCGCGCTCATCATGGTCTCGATCGCCCTGCACGAGGTGGGTCACCTCGTCCCGGCGAAGCTGTTCGGCGTCAAGGTCACCCAGTACTTCACCGGCTTCGGCCGCACCCTGTGGTCCACCCGCCGGGGGGAGACCGAGTACGGCGTCAAGGCCATCCCGCTGGGCGGCTTCGTCCGCATGGTCGGCATGTTCCCGCCCCGCCCCGACGGCACGCTGCGCAGCAGCTCCAGCGGGCTGTTCTCCTCCCTGGCCGACTCCGCCCGGGAGGCCGAGTACGAGCAGGTGACCCCCGCCGACGACGGCCGGCTGTTCTACCAGAAGCCGGTGTGGCAGAAGCTCGTCATCATGGCCGGCGGCCCGGTGATGAACCTGCTGCTGGCCTTCCTGATCCTGCTGGGGGTCACCGGGCTGTACGGCGTGGTCCGCCCCCAGCTCACCGTCGCGGCGGTCAGCGAGTGCGTGCTGGCGGTCGGGGAGCAGCGGGCCTGCACCGACGCCGACCCCACGACGCCGGCCAAGAAGATGGGGCTGCTTCCTGGCGACCGGATCATCTCGTTCAACGGCGTGGTGCTGCACAGCTGGGAGCAGCTGTCGGAGCTGATCCGCGACAACGGCGCCGCCCCGGCCACCGTGGTGGTCGAACGAGGCGGCCAACCGCTCCCGCTGCCCCCCGTGGCGACCACGGTCACCGGCGTGGTGGACGAGTGGAACCCCAGCCGGACCGTCGAGGCCGGCTTCCTCGGCGTCTCGCCCAGCTACGAGCGCGTCCGCGGCGGACCGGTGACGGTGCTGTCGGACATGGCCGAGATGACGGCCCTCAGCCTGCACGCGCTGGCCCGCTTCCCGGTGAGCGTGTACACCACCGCGGCCGACCTGGTGACCGGGGCCGACCGCGACCCCAACGGCCCCATCAGCATCGTCGGGGCCAGCCGCACCGCCGGCGACGTGGCCACCACCCCGATGCTGACCGCGGGGGAGAAGGTGTCCACCTGGTTCACCCTGCTCGGCTCGGTGAACCTGTTCGTCGCGCTGTTCAACTTCGTCCCCCTGCTCCCGCTGGACGGCGGCCACATCGCCGGCGCCCTGTGGGAGGGGCTGCGGCGCTGGCTGGCCCGCGTCCGCGGCCGGCGGGACCCCGGCCACGTCGACACCGCCCGGCTGCTGCCGGTGGCCTACCTGGTCGGCGGCTTCATCGCCGTCTCCGGTGTGGTGCTGATCCTGGCCGACCTGATCGACCCCATCCGGCTGTTCGGCTGACCCGTCGAGCACCATCCCCACCCGAGTGCGAGAGTTGAGCCCATGAGCATCGATCTGCCCCTTCCCCAGCTCCGGGAGGAACCCCCCGTGCTGGCCCCCCGGCGACCCACCCGCCAGATCCGGGTGGGCTCGGTGGGCGTCGGCAGCGAGCACCCGGTCTCGGTCCAGTCGATGACCACCACGGCGACCACCGACATCANCTCGGTGGGCGTCGGCAGCGAGCACCCGGTCTCGGTCCAGTTTTTTGCCACCCTGCAGCAGATCGCCGAGCTGACGGCCGCCGGGTGCGACATCGTCCGCGTCGCCTGCCCGTCCTCCGACGACGCCGAGGCGCTGCCGATCATCGCGAAGAAGTCCCAGATCCCGGTGATCGCCGACATCCACTTCCAGCCCAAGTACGTCTTCGCCGCGATCGAGGCCGGCTGCGCGGCCGTGCGGGTCAACCCCGGCAACATCCGCAAGTTCGACGACCAGGTCAAGCAGATCGCGCAGGCGGCCAAGGACCACGGCACCTCGATCCGCATCGGCGTCAACGCCGGCTCGCTCGACCCGCGGCTGCTGCAGAAGTACGGCAGGGCGACCCCCGAGGCGCTGGTGGAGTCCGCGGTGTGGGAGGCGTCGCTGTTCGAGGAGCACGACTTCCACGACTTCAAGATCTCGGTCAAGCACAACGACCCCGTGGTGATGGTGCGGGCCTACGAGCTGCTGGCCGAGCGCGGGGACTGGCCGCTGCACCTGGGGGTGACCGAGGCCGGTCCGGCCTTCCAGGGCACCATCAAGTCGGCCACCGCCTTCGGGGCGCTGCTCAGCAAGGGGATCGGGGACACCATCCGCGTCTCGCTGTCGGCACCGCCGGTGGAGGAGGTCAAGGTCGGCATCCAGATCCTGCAGTCGCTCAACCTGCGCCCCCGCAAGCTCGAGATCGTCTCCTGCCCCTCCTGCGGGCGCGCCCAGGTCGACGTCTACACCCTGGCCGAGCAGGTCACCGCGGGGCTGGACGGGCTGGAGGTGCCGCTGCGGGTGGCCGTGATGGGCTGCGTGGTGAACGGGCCCGGCGAGGCCCGCGAGGCCGACCTCGGCGTGGCCTCGGGCAACGGCAAGGGCCAGATCTTCGTCAAGGGCGAGGTGATCAAGACGGTGCGCGAGGCCGACATCGTCGAGACCCTGATCGAGGAGGCCATGCGGCTGGCCGAGCAGATGCCGGCCGGCGAGGGCCGTCCGGAGGTCAGCGTCTCATGAGCCGGCGCACCCGCACCCGGCCCGGGAGGCGGCCGTGACCGCCTCGCTGCGGGTCGCGGGACGGGTGCGCGTGCTGGAGGACGCCGACCTGCCCGACGTCGTCCGGATCCTCTCGCTGGACCCGGTCACCAACGTCTTCGTCTCCTCCCGGGTCCGCAGCGGCGGGGTCAGCGAGTTCACCCTCGGCTGCCCGCTGTGGGGCTGGGAGGTCGGCGGCCGGCTCCGCTCGCTGCTGCACGTCGGCTCCAACCTGGTGCCGGTGCACGCCGACCCCGAGGCGGTGGCCGGCTTCGTCGAGCACACCGGACGGTTCCGCCGCTGCTCCTCCATCGTCGGCCCCGCCGAGGTGGTGCTGGCGCTGTGGCAGGGGCTGTCGCAGCGCTGGGGCAGCTCGTGGTCCGACGTCCGCGAGCTGCGCAGCAGCCAGCCGGTGCTGGTGATGGACGCCGACCCGGTGGTGGACGAGGACGAGCGCGTGCAGCAGGTCACCGAGGAGCACTGGGACGCCTACGTCGACGCCTCGGCCCGGATGTACACCGAGGAGGTCGGTGTGCCGCCGTCGCCGGGGAACCCGCTGAGCTACCGGATGCACGTCCTGGGCCTGATCAGGGCCGGCCGGGCCTTCGGCATCGTCGAGGACGGCCGCGTGCTGTTCAAGGCCGACCTCGGGTCGGTGGCGGGTCAGGTGAGCCAGGTGCAGGGGGTGTGGCTGGAGCCGGAGCTGCGCGGGCGCGGGCTCGCCGCGCCGGCGATGGCCCGCACGGTGCGGCTGGCCCGCCAGCAGACGCCCACGGTGTCGCTGTACGTCAACGACTTCAACTGCGCGGCCCGCCGCACCTACGAGCGCGTCGGGTTCCGCCAGGTCGGCGAGTTCGCCACCGTGCTGTACTGACCGCCCCGCCCAGATCCCGCCCCGTCGCCCGGCTGCGGGACGCGGGCCCTGCCCCGCCCCGATAGGCTGCCCGCCGTGATCACCAGGATGACCGAGCTGTTCGTGCGGACCCTGCGCGAGGACCCCTCCGACGCCGAGGTGGCCAGCCACCGCTGGCTGGTGCGCGCCGGCTACATCCGCCGGGTGGCGCCGGGCATCTACTCCTGGCTGCCGCTGGGGCTGCGGGTGCTGCAGAAGGTGGAGCAGATCGTCCGCGAGGAGATGGCCGCGGCCGGCTCCCAGGAGGTCCGCTTCCCGGCGCTGCTGCCGCGCGAGCCCTACGAGGCCACCGGCCGCTGGACCGAGTACGGCCAGGGCATCTTCCGGCTCAAGGACCGCAGGGACAACGACTACCTGCTGGGGCCGACCCACGAGGAGATGTTCGCCCTGGCGGTGAAGGACCTGTACTCCTCCTACAAGGACCTGCCGCTCACCATCCACCAGATCCAGACCAAGTACCGCGACGAGGCCCGTCCGCGGGCCGGTCTGCTGCGCGGGCGCGAGTTCGTCATGAAGGACGCCTACAGCTTCGACGTGGACGAGGCCGGGCTGGCCCGCTCCTACGCCCGCCAGCGCGAGGCCTACCAGCGGATCTTCGACCGGCTGGGCTTCGAGTACGTGATCGTCAAGGCGCTCTCGGGGGCCATGGGCGGGTCGATGAGCGAGGAGTTCCTGGCCATCAGCCCGATCGGGGAGGACACCTTCGTCCGCTCCCCGGGTGGCTACGCCGCCAACGTCGAGGCCGTCACCGTGCCCGTGCCCGACCCGGTGGACGCCTCCGACGTCCCGGCCGCCCACGTCGAGCCGACGCCCGGCACGCCCACCATCGAGACGCTGGTCGCCGCGCTCAACGCCCACCACCCGCGCCCGGACCGGCAGTGGCAGGCCTCGGACACGCTGAAGAACGTGCTGCTCGTGGTCACCCAGCCCGACGGCAGCCGTCACGACCTGGCCGTCGGCCTGCCCGGCGACCGCGAGGTCGACGCCAAGCGGCTGGAGGCCCAGCTCGGCGAGGGCGCGACCTGGGCGCCCTTCGGCGAGGAGGACTTCGCCCGCCACCCGCAGCTGGTCAAGGGCTACATCGGCCCCGGCGTGCTGGGCGAGGAGGGCCCGACCGGCATCCGCTACCTGCTGGACCCGCGGGTGGTGGACGGCACCGCCTGGGTCACCGGCGCCGACGAGGTGGACCGCCACGTGCTGCACCTGGTCAAGGGCCGTGACTTCGACGCCGACGGCACCATCGAGGTGGCCGAGGTCCGCGCCGGCGACCCCGCCCCGGACGGCTCGGGGCCGCTGGAGCTGGCCCGCGGCATGGAGATGGGTCACATCTTCGCGCTGGGGACGAAGTACTCCGAGGCGCTCGGGGTCAAGGTCCTCGATCCGAACGGCAAGCTGGTGCCGGTGCAGATGGGCTCCTACGGCATCGGGATCAGCCGGGCTGTGGCGGCGGTGGCCGAGGGCAGCTGCGACGACAAGGGGCTGTGCTGGCCGCGCGAGCTGGCCCCCTTCGACGTGCTGGTGCTGGCCACCGGCAAGGGCGAGGAGCCGCTGCAGGTGGCCACCGGGATCGCCAGCGCCCTGGCCGACCGCGGGTACGAGGTGCTGCTGGACGACCGCAAGGCCTCGCCGGGGGTCAAGTTCGCCGACTCCGAGCTGCTCGGGGTCCCCACCGTGGTGGTGGTCGGGCGCGGGCTGGCCGACGGCGTGGTGGAGGTGCGCGACCGGCGCAGCGGCGACCGGGTCGAGGTGCCCGTCGACGAGGCGCCAGAGCACCTGCTCGAGCTGCTCAGGTGAGCGCACCTGCTCGGGCTGCCCTGGTGGGCACACCTGCTCGGGCTGCCCTGGTGGGCGCACCTGCTCGGGGTGCCCTGCTGAGCGTGCGGCTGGACGGCCCCGGCGGTGCCTGAGGACCTCGCCCTCCACCTGGTCCTGCTGCTGGTCGGCGCGGCCTTCGTGGCTGGCTGGGTCGACGCGGTGGTGGGCGGCGGCGGGCTGATCCAGCTGCCGGCGCTGCTGGTGACGCTCCCCGACGACACCCCGGTGCCGGTCATCTCCGGCACCAACAAGGTGAGCTCGGTGGCCGGCACCACGATCGCCACCATCACCTACCTGCGCCGGGTCACCCTGGACTGGCCGGTGGTGCTGCCGCTGGTGGTCAGCGCCGCCGCCGGCTCCGCCGCCGGCGCCCAGCTGGTCAGGTTGCTGCCGCGCGACGCCTTCACCCCGATCGTGCTGGTGGCCCTGGTGGCGGTGGGGGTGTACACGGTCAGGAGACCCCAGATGGGTCTGCACAACGAGGTCCGCCACACCGGCCTGGCGGCGGCCTGGCGCACCGCCCTGATCGGGCTCGGGGTGGGTCTCTACGACGGCTTCCTCGGCCCCGGCACCGGCTCGTTCTTCGTCATCCTGATCGTGGCGGTGCTCGGGCACGGGTTCCTGCAGGCCACCGCCAAGGCGAAGCTGGCCAACCTGACCACCAACCTGGCGGCCATCTCGGTGCTGGCCTGGCACGGCCAGGTCTACTGGCTGCTGGGGGCGCTGATGGCCGCGGCCAACCTGCTGGGCGGGTTCACCGGTGCCCGGATGGCGCTGCGCAACGGCAGCGCCTTCGTGCGGCGGGTCTTCCTGGTCGTCGTCGGCCTGATGGTCGTGCGCCTGGGCTGGGACACGGTGCTGATCGTGCAGCGCCAGCTCAGCGGCTGAGGTCCCTCACCACCCGGGCCAGACCGCCAGCTCGGCCCCCAGCCGGGTGCCGGAGCGGGTGGCGGCCACCAGCGCGTCCACCGCGAGCCTGCGCTCGGCCTCGCCGCTGGCCTGCACCCAGCGGCCGAGCCAGGGCAGCAGCCCCGTCTCGACCCGCCGCCGCAGCGCCGCCGAACCGGCGCCGTCGTCGGGGTCCAGCTCGACGTCGTAGCCGGGCTCGGCCGCCGGCACGGCGCGCCCGCGCTCGGCCAGCACCCGCGAGACGGCGTCGCGCAGGGCGAGCAGCCGCTGCAGCCGGTCCTCCGCCGCCGCGCGGGCGTCGCCGCCCAGCGCCAGCGGCACCAGCGCCAGCTCGTAGGCGTGCGCCGCCTGGTTCAGGGCCACCACCACGTCGGCCATCGCCACCAGGTCGGTCACCGGGGCGGCCGGCTGCGGCCGGGCCGTCTGCCCGGCCACCGACTCCGCACCTCCGGCCGCCGCCGCGAAGGCGGCCAGCGACGCCCACAGCAGGGCCAGCGGGCCGGCGGCCCCCAGCGCCGCCCGGCGGTGCTCCCCGGCGGCGTCCTCGGCCAGCTCCGCCCAGCCGGCGTCCGGGGCGGGGTCGGGGCCGGGGGAGGGAGACGGTGCCGGCGTGGGCAGCGGCGCCGTGGGGTCGGGCTGGTGCAGCACCAGCGCGTGCTCGGCGTGCCCGGCGGCCAGCCGACGCCAGCGGGTGGCCGCCCGTCCCCCTTCCTCCGCCGCCCGTCGGCCGGCCACGGCGGCCAGCGCGGCCTCGCGGTCCGAGCCCGAGCGGGTACCGGGGACCGGGGTCGGCGACGGCCGGGGCGGTGGGGCCGTCGGGCCGCCGCGGACCACCGGGCTGGAGAAGGTGCACCCGACCAGCGGGACGGCGGCACCGCCGGCCGCCGCCAGGACGAGCAGCTGGCGACGCGTCACTCCGGGCACCCGGCGACGCTACCGCAGGACGTCCCTGCGGCGCGGTGAGGAAGGCGGCACCACGGGGTAGGGGCGTATATAGTCGGCGCTCGCCGCCGGACCCGGTCCGGCGGCCCGACAACTGCAGGTCACAAACGGACGAAGGGAGCAGCCCATGGCCGACTCGGAGCTGACCCCCTTGTTCGAGCCGATCCTGGCCCGTCACGGGCTGGAGCTGGAGCACCTGTCGGTGAAGCCGGCGGGACGGCGCCGCGTGGTGCAGGTCGTGGTGGACGGCGACGGCCCCAACGGCCGCGGCCCCGGCCTGGACGACATCGCGGCCGCCGCCCGCGAGCTCAACGCCGCGGTGGACGAGCGCGACCCCAGCGGGGTGTCGCCCTACACCATCGAGGTCTCCTCCCGCGGGCTCAACCGGCCGCTGTCGCGGCCTCAGCACTGGCGCCGCAACACCGACCGCCTGGTCCGCCTCGACCTGGTCGAGGGCCAGCAGGTGACCGGTCGCATCTCGGGCAGCGACGAGGAGGGCGTGGACCTCGACGTCTCCGGGCGGGCCACCCGCTACTCCTTCGCCGAGATCCGCCGGGCGCTCGTGCAGGTGGAGTTCAACCGCAGGGTGGGCGAGCCGGCCGACGAGGAGGACCCGGCCGACGAGGACGAGGACGACCTGACCGACGAGGTCGAGGACGACGTCGACGGCGAGGACGAGGTCGACGACGAGGACGAGGTCGACGACGAGGACGAGGTCGACGACGAGCCGGGCGAGGACGACGAGCGGGGAGGACGCTGAGATGGACATCGACATGAGCGCCCTGAAGGCGCTGGAGCGCGACCGCGAGATCCCGCTGGACGTGCTGCTCGGCGCCCTCGAGGACGCGCTGCTGCAGGCCTACGACAAGACCGAGGGCGCCCAGCCGGGAGCCCGGATCGACCTGGACCGGCGCACCGGCAAGGTGGCGGTGATGGTCCCCGAGCGCGACGAGGATGGCCAGGTCGTCGGCGAGTACGACGACACCCCCGAGGGCTTCGGCCGGGTCGCCGCCGCGACGGCGCGGCAGGTCATCATCCAGCGGATCCGCGCGGCCGAGGACGAGCAGAAGTACGGCCACTTCGCCGGCGCGGAGGGCGACATCCTCTCCGGGGTGGTGCAGCAGGACCCGCGCTCGCGCACCGTGCTGGTCGACCTGGGCAAGATCGAGGCGATCATGCCGCAGGCCGAGCAGACGCCGGGGGAGCAGTACACCCACGGCCGCCGGCTGCGGGTGCAGGTGGTGGCGGTGCGCAAGGAGCTCCGCGGCCCGCAGGTGGTGGTCTCGCGCACCCACCCCGACCTGGTCCGCAACCTGTTCCGCCTCGAGGTCCCCGAGATCGCCCAGGGCGTGGTCGAGATCAAGGCGGTCGCGCGCGAGGCCGGCCACCGCACCAAGATCGCCGTGGTGAGCCACCACCGCGACGTCAGCGCCAAGGGCGCCTGCATCGGCCCCATGGGGCAGCGGGTGCGCGCGGTGATGCACGAGCTCAACGAGGAGAAGATCGACATCGTCGACTGGTCGGACGACCCGCGGCGCTTCATCGCCTCCGCGCTCTCACCGGCCAAGGTCTCCTCCGTCACCGTGGTCGACGCCGACACCCGCTCGGCCCGCGTCGTGGTGCCGGACTACCAGCTCTCGCTGGCCATCGGCCGCGAGGGGCAGAACGCCCGGCTCGCCGCCCGGCTGACCGGGTGGCGGATCGACATCCGGTCCGACACCGCCGAGAGCATCGGGTAGACTCTCGGGGTGGATCGTCCGGTGCGCACCTGCGTGGGCTGCCGGCAGCGGTCCGAGAAGTTCCGGCTCATCCGCCTGGTGCGGCGGTCCGGCACCTGCGAGGTGGCGGCCGACCCGCGGCAGACGGCGCCGGGGCGAGGCGCCTACGTGCACCCCGACCCGGCGTGCCACGAGCTCGCGATCCGTCGCCGGGCCATCGGCCGCGCGCTGCGACTTGAGGGGGTCGACCCCCGACAGGTCGCCGACGCACTGAGGTCCGTGACGACGTCCGGGAGCCCACCGGCATAGAGTTGGGTCCGGCCTGGAGCCGGGCCCTGCACCAGTTTGGGACGCTGCGACCCGCGACGGGTCGCCCGAACCGATCCGCGCCACCCGGTGCGGATCAGACCAGAAAGTGAGCTGACGCTCATGACGACTCGATGAGTACCCCTCAATGAGCCAGTACAACTGAGTGGTCCGCGTGCAGACGCGGACCGATGGGAGAAGAGTGGCAAAGGTCCGTGTCTACGAGCTCGCGAAAGAGTTCGGAGTCGAGAGCAAGGAAGTTCTGAAGACCCTCAGCGACATGGGGGAGTTCGTCCGGTCGGCGTCGTCGACCATCGAGGCGCCGGTCGTCCGCCGGCTGACCGAGAAGCTGCGGTCCGACGGTGCCGGCAGCGCCCCCGCGCCCGCGGCGGGCCGTCCGCGTCCCGCCGGCCAGGCCCCGCGCCCGGGTGCCCCGGGTCCCCGGCCGGCCCAGCCCCGTCCTGACGGGCAGACCGCCCGGCCCGACGGCCAGGCGACCCGGCCCGACGGCCAGGCCGCCCGCCCCGCCGGTCCGGCCCCGCGCCCGGCCGCACCGGGCACCGGTCCCCAGGTCCGTTCACCCCGTCCGGGTCAGCCGTCCACCGGCACCCCCGGTCCGCGTCCCGAGGCCCGTGAGTCCCGTCCCGAGGTCGAGCGCCCAGCTCCGGCCGAGGCCCGCGAGACCCGCCCCGAGGTGACGCCGACGCGTCCGGAGGCCCCCTCCGGCGGCACCGCCCCGGGTCCCCGTCCCGGCGCCCCGCGCCCGGGTGCGCCCGCGCCCCGTCCCGGTGAGGGACGCCCGTCCGCCGGTGCCCCGCGCCCCGGCGGGGCCCCGCGTCCCGGTGCTCCGGCACCCCGTCCCGGTGGTCCCGCCCCGCGTCCGCGCGCCGGTTCCACCGGCGGTCTGCCCGGGGCCCAGCCCACGGCCCGTCGCGGTCCGTCGGCCCCGCGTCCGGGCAACAACCCCTTCGCCTCCTCGCAGGGCATGGGCACGCAGCGGCCGCGGCCGCCGCGTGAGGACGCCCGTCCCGCCGAGTCGGCCCGTCCGGGCGGTCCCCGTCCGCCGGCCGCCCGTCGGCCCGGTGCGCCCGGGGCCCCCGCGGGTCCCCGCCCCGGTGGTGGTGTGCCCGGCATGCCCCGCCCCAACCCGGCGATGATGCCCAAGCAGTCCTCGAACCAGCTGGGCGCCCCCGCCCGTGGCCGTGGTGGCCCCGGTGCCGGTGGTCGTGGCCGCGCCGGTGGCCCCGGTGGTCCCGGTCGTGGCGGTCCCGGTGGTGGCGGCGGCTTCGGCCCGCCGGCAGGTGCACGCGGTGGTCGTGGCGGTCGCGGTGGCGGCGGCACCCAGGGAGCCTTCGGGCGTCCGGGTGGTCCCTCGCGCCGTGGTCGCAAGTCGAAGAAGCAGCGTCGCCAGGAGTTCGACCAGATGGAGGCGCCGAGCTTCGGCGGCGTGAGCGTCCGCAAGGGCGACGGCTCCACCATCCGGCTGGCCCGTGGCGCCTCGCTGACCGACCTGGCCGAGAAGATCGGCGCCGAGCCGGCGTCGCTGGTGCAGGCCCTGTTCCACCTCGGTGAGATGGTCACGGCCACCCAGTCGGTCAACGACGAGACGCTGCAGCTGCTCGGCTCGGAGCTCAACTACAACATCGAGGTCGTCTCGCCCGAGGACGAGGACCGCGAGCTGCTGGAGAGCTTCGACATCGAGTTCGGCGAGGACGCCGGTGACGAGAGCGACCTGGTGGCCCGACCGCCGGTCGTGACCGTCATGGGTCACGTCGACCACGGCAAGACGAAGCTGCTCGACGCGCTCCGTCGCTCCAACGTGGTGGCGGGCGAGGCCGGTGGCATCACCCAGCACATCGGTGCCTACCAGGTCGAGACCGTCGTCGACGACGTCGACCGCAAGATCACCTTCATCGACACCCCGGGCCACGAGGCGTTCACCGCCATGCGTGCCCGTGGTGCCAAGTCGACCGACATCGCCGTGCTGGTGGTGGCCGCCGACGACGGTGTGATGCCGCAGACGATCGAGGCGCTGAACCACGCCCTGGCCGCCGACGTGCCCGTCGTGGTCGCGGTGAACAAGGTCGACAAGGAGGGCGCGGACCCGACGAAGGTGCGCGGCCAGCTCACCGAGTACGGCCTGGTGCCCGAGGAGTACGGCGGCGACACCATGTTCGTCGACGTCTCCGCCACCCAGCGGCTGGGTCTGGACGACCTGCTCGAGGCGATCGTGCTGACCGCCGACGCGTCGCTCGACCTGCGGGCCAACGCGAAGATGGACGCCCAGGGTGTCGCCGTCGAGGCGCACCTGGACAAGGGCCGTGGCCCGGTGGCCACGGTGCTGGTCCAGCGGGGCACGCTGCGGGTGGGCGACTCGATCGTCTGCGGTCCGGCCCACGGCCGGGTCCGCGCGCTGATCGACGACAACGGCAACACCCTCGACGAGGCGCTGCCGTCCACCCCGGTCCAGGTGCTCGGCCTGACCGCCGTCCCCGGCGCCGGCGACAGCTTCATCGTCGTCAACGACGACCGGATGGCCCGTCAGATCGCCGAGCGCCGCGAGGCCCGGCTCCGGATGGCGGCCCAGGCCGCCGGTGCCCGCCGCAAGACGCTCGACCAGCTGTTCGAGCAGATGGCGAAGGGCGAGACCAGCGAGCTGCTGCTCATCCTCAAGGGTGACGGCTCCGGCTCGGTGGAGGCCCTGGAGGACGCGCTGAGCAAGATCGACGTCGGCGACGAGGTGTCGCTGCGGGTGATCGACCGCGGTGTCGGTGCCATCACCGAGACCAACGTCTCGCTGGCGGCGGCCTCCGGTGCGGTGATCATCGGCTTCAACGTCCGCGCCCAGGGCAAGGCCACCGAGATGGCGGACCGCGAGAACGTGGACATCCGCTACTACTCGGTGATCTACGACGCGATCGACGAGATCGAGGCGGCCCTGAAGGGCATGCTGAAGCCGATCTACGAGGAGGCCCAGCTGGGCACCGCGGAGATCCGCGAGATCTTCCGCTCCTCGCGGGCCGGCATCATCGCGGGCTGCATGGTCACCGGTGGTCTCATCCGGCGCAACGCCCGGGCCCGGCTGCTCCGCGACGGTGTCGTGGTGCACGAGTCGACGATCGGCTCCCTGCGGCGCGAGAAGGACGACGTCACCGAGGTCCGCGAGGGCTTCGAGTGCGGTCTGACGCTCGCGAACTACTCCGACATCCGGATCGGGGACGTGGTGGAGACCTTCGAGATGCGG
>NZ_WPCU01000010.1:0-115569 GCF_009742705.1 Auraticoccus cholistanensis | reverse complement strand
GGGGGGGCGCGCCGTCGGCGCGTCCGGGCGCGGGCACTAGGCTGGGACGTCGCCCTACACCGGAGGAGGAACCGTGCCGTCACCGCGAGTGCTCAAGCTGGCCGACCAGATCAGGGTCATCACCGCGCAGATGCTGGAGCGGCGGATCAAGGACCCGCGGCTGGGGTTCGTCACCGTCACCGACGTGCGGCTCACCGGCGACAGCCGGGAGGCCACCGTCTTCTACACCGTGCTCGGCTCCGAGGCCGACCGGGCCGGCACCGCGGCCGCGCTGGCCTCGGCCACCGGCCTGATCCGCAGCCAGGTGGGCAAGCAGCTCGGGCTGCGCCACACCCCCTCGATCGCCTTCGTGCTGGACGCCGTGCCGGACTCGGCGCGGCACCTGGAGGACCTGCTGGCCGAGGCCCGCTCCGGCGACGAGGCGGTGGCCGCCCAGGCCGCCGCGGCCTCCTACGCCGGGGAGCCCGACCCCTACCGCAAGCCCCGCGAGATCACCGACGAGGACGACGACCTCGACGAGGACGAGCTCGACGAGGACGACGAGCTGGACGGGACCGACGAGCCGAACGCGGACGAGCTGGACGGGGCCGGCGCCGACGACGCCGACCGGCGGTGAGCGCGGACCGGAGCGCACCGACCGGTGTCCTGGTGGTGGACAAGACGCCGGGGCTGACCTCCCAGCAGGTGGTCAGCCGGGTCCGGCGGCTGGCAGGCACCCGCAAGGTGGGTCACGCCGGCACGCTGGACCCGATGGCCACCGGGGTGCTGGTGGTCGGCCTCGGCCGGGCCACCCGGCTGCTCGGCCACCTGATGCGCACCACCAAGGAGTACACGGCCACCATCCGGTTCGGGCAGTCGACGCTGACCGACGACGCCGAGGGGGAGGTCACCGCCGCCGCGGGCGCCGCCGGGCTCGACCTGGCGCAGGTGCGGGCCGCGCTGCCCGACTTCACCGGGGCGATCTCGCAGGTGCCCACGGCGGTGTCGGCCATCAAGGTCGGCGGGGTGCGCTCCTACGCGCGCGTCCGGGCGGGGGAGGACGTCGAGCTGGCCGCCCGCACGGTCACCGTGCACGACTTCACCGCCGACGGCGCCGCCGCGTCGCTGGCGCCGGGCCCCGAGGGCCCCACGGAGGTGCTCGACGTCTCCGTCACCGTGGTCTGCAGCTCCGGCACCTACATCCGCGCGCTGGCCCGCGACCTCGGCGCCCGGTTCGGCACGGGCGGGCACCTCGTCGCCCTGCGCCGCACCCGGGTCGGCCCCTTCGGCCTCGACCGCGCCTGCCTGCTCGACCCCGCACCCGACCCGCTGCCCCTGCTGGACCTCGACGACGTCGCCGCGGAGTGCTTCCCGCGTCTGGACCTGGACGCCGACCGGGCCGCCGGGGTCCGGTTCGGCCGGCCGCTGCCGGGCACCCCGCTGCCCGGGCCGCTGACGGCGGTGTTCGACCCCGACGGCCGCTTCCTGGCGCTCTACACCCCCCGCGGCCACGACGCGGTGCCCGAGGCGGTCTTCGTCTGAGCGGGCACTACGATGACGGGCGGCCGGAGCACGGGTTGGGCGGAGAGGGACGGATGAGCGGGTCGGCAGTCGTGATCGGCACCTTCGACGGGGTGCACACCGGTCACCGCAGGCTCCTCGAGCTGGCCCGCGAGCACCAGCCCGGTGCCCGGGTGGTCGCGGTGACCTTCTGGCCCCACCCGGTGTCGGTGATCCGCCCGGGGGCCGAGCCCCGGCTGCTGTCCGACCCCGCCCAGCGGGACCGGCTGCTGCGCGAGGCCGGCGCCGACGAGGTCGTGGTCGTGCCCTTCAGCGCCGAGATCTCGCGCTGGTCCCCGGCGGAGTTCGTCGACCGGGTGCTGCGGCCGCTGCAGCCGGCCCGCGTGCTGGTGGGGGAGAACTTCACCTTCGGCCACCGGGCCGCCGGGACCGCCGCCACGCTCGCCGAGCTGTTCGGCGACGAGGTGGTGGTGGAGTCGGTGCCGCTGGCCCAGCTCGACGGCCTGCCGGTCTCCTCGACCCGCATCCGCGCCGCCCTGGCCGAGGGCGACCTGGCGACCGCGAACCGGCTGCTGGGCCGTCCCTACTGCTTCCGCGGGGTGGTGGTGGTCGGCGACCGGCGGGGCCGCGAGCTCGGGTTCCCCACCGCGAACCTGCTGGTGCCGGAGTCGATGGCGGTCCCGGGCGACGGCATCTACGCCGGCTGGCTGACCGTCTCCAGCGGCCCCGACGCCGGACGGCACCCGGCCGCGATCTCCGTCGGCACCAACCCCACGTTCGACGGGGTCCAGCGCCGGGTCGAGTCCAACGTGATCGGGCGCACGGACCTGCAGCTGTACGGGCTGGAGATCGAGGTCGAGTTCACCGCCTGGGTCCGCGGCCAGGTCCGCTACACCGGCGTGGACGACCTGGTCGCCCAGATCCGCCTCGACGTCGAGCAGATCCGCCAGGTGCTGCAGGGCTGACTCCCCCCGCCCGGCCCGGTCGCGCTCAGGGCAGCCCGAGCAGCCGTCCCAGCGCGGCCGCCACGGCTCCCGCCAGCACCACCACCAGGAACGGCGCCCGCAGCAGCAGCGCCACCGCCGCCGCGGCCAGGGCGAGCAGCCGCGCGTCCGGGCGCAGCTCCTGACCGGCGGCCACCGCGTTCATCACCGTCAGCGAGGCCAGCAGGCCCACCGTCAGCGTCCCGGCCGCCTGCAGCAGCCAGGGGCGCTGCAGCTTCTCGGCCGGCAGCAGCCAGCCCACCAGCTTGGTGGCGAAGGCGGTCACGCAGGCCACCAGCACCCAGGCCCACAGGTTCACCGCGACCTCCTCCGCACCAGCACCACGTGCATCACCACCGCCACCGCCGCCGCCAGCAGGATCGGCAGCCCGGGCGGCAGCCAGGGGACCGCCACCACGGTCACCAGCACGCAGACCACGGCGACCGCCACCGGGTCCCGTCCCCGCAGCCGCGGCCACAGCAGACCCAGGAAGGCCGCCACGGCCGCCCCGTCGAGCCCCCACGCGCGGGGGTCGCCCAGGGCGTTGCCCAGCAGCGACCCCAGCAGCGTGGACAGGTTCCACAGCACGAAGATGCCCGCGCCCGCGGCCCAGAACCCCCGACGCCGCTCGTCGGGGTCGGTCTGGGCGGAGGCGAGCGCGACGGACTCGTCGATCGTGACCTGGGCGTGGGCGACCTTGTGCAGCAGCCCGCGCGGGGCCAGCAGCGCGTTCATCTGCACCGCGTAGACCGCGTTGCGCAGCCCCAGCAGGGCGGCGGCGGCGGTGGCGGCGGCACCGCTGCCACCGCCCGCCACCACCCCGATGAAGGCGAACTGCGAGCCACCGGTGAACATCAGCGCGCTGAGGGCCTGGGCCTGCAGCACGCCCAGCCCCGCCGTGGTGGCCAGCGCCCCGAAGGAGACGCCGTAGACACCGGTGGCGGCGGCCAGGGTCAGCCCGGCCCGCACGGCGGGGGACTGCAGCATGCTCAGCCCTCGAACCACCCCAGGGGGTGGGGGTCGGCTGTCAGCGTCCGGCGCTCGTGGCGGGGGCGGGCCCAGCGCACCCCGTTGGCCAGCACCCGGCGGACGTCGGGGTGGTGGTAGACGGGGTACTCCTGGTCGCCGGGGGAGAAGTAGAACACCCGGCCGCGGCCACGACGGTAGGTCACCCCGGAGCGGAAGACCTCCCCGCCGGCGAAGGAGGAGACGAAGACCAGCTCGTGCGGGGCCGGGATGTCGAACGGCTCGCCGTACATCTCCTGCTGCGGGATCTGGATCGGGTTCGGCACGCCCTCGGCGATCGGGTGCGTCTCGTCGATGGTCCACACCAGCTCGCGCTCGCCCTCGTTGCGCCACCGCAGCGAGCAGGTCGAGCCCATCAGCCGGGTGAACACCTTGGAGTAGTGGCCCGAGTGCAGCACCACGATGCCCATCCCGGCGTGGACGTGGCGCAGCACCCGCTCGACGACCTCGTCCTCGACCTCGGCGTGACGGATGTGGCCCCACCACATCAGCACGTCGGTCCCGGCCAGCACCTCCTCGGTGAGGCCGTGCTCGGGCTCGGGCTGGGTGGCGGTGCGCACCTGCACCGCGTCCCCCAGCACCTCGCGCAGGCCGTCGGCCACGACGGTGTGGATGCCGTCGGGGTAGTGGGCCAGCACCCGCTCGTCACCACGGGTCTCGTGCTGGAACTCGTTCCAGACGGTGACCCGCAGCGGGGCGGACGCGGTGGGCTGGTTCTCGGTGCTCATCGGACGACCTCGACCTCTCGACGCTCCGCAGCGGAGGAGTAGACGGCGTCGAGCACGCGGCTGCGGTGGAGCGCGAACTCGCCGTAGTGGCCGGTGTGGCGGGGCTGGCCGGCCGGGACCTGCTCGCCCAGGGCGATGGCGGCCAGGAACTCCGCGATCACCGCCTGGTGGTGCCGGCCCGGGTCCGTCAGCCGCGGCCGCGACACCGTGGGTGCGCCCGCCACGTCGGAGTAGAGGGTCAGGGTGTCGGTGGTGGAGTAGTTGTCCACGTGCAGCCGGGCCCCGCCGGTCGCCCCCAGCAGGTCGACCTCGATGTCCTCGTCGGCCTTGGAGTAGGAGGCCCAGGAGGCCTCCAGGTGCAGGCTGGCGCCGTTGTCCAGCCGCAGCAGGGCGCTGGCGAAGTCCTCCACCTCGTAGGGGAAGTCCCGGCGCTCGCTGACGCCGCGGGTGCTGCCGCCGCGCCCGGCCGTCCCCAGCCGGTCGTAGGCCACGGCCGAGACGCTGGTGACCCGGGGCTCGTCGAGCAGGAACAGCGCGATGTCCAGCACGTGGGAGCCCAGGTCGATCAGCGGGCCGCCGCCGGCGGCCGTCCTGCTGGTGAACCACGAGCCCAGGCCCGGGATGCCGGTGCGCCGCATCCAGCTGGCCCGGGAGTGGTAGATGTCGCCGAAGGGCCGCGAGTCGAGGTGGCGGCGCAGCCACTGCACGTCGGTGCGGCGACGGTGGTTGTAGGCCACCTCCAGCACGCGGTCCGCTGCCCGGGCGGCGTCGACCATCTCCTGGGCCAGGTCGCCGTTCACGGCCAGCGGCTTCTCGCAGAACACGTGCTTGCCGCTGCTCAGCGCGGCCACCGCGATCGGGTGATGCAGGTCGTTCGGCACGCCGATGGAGACGATGTCGAGGTCGTCGCGGGCGACCAGGTCCTGCCAGTCGGCGTAGCGGCTCTCGACGCCGCGGGTGTCGGCCAGCTCCGCCAGCCGGGCCGGCTCCTGACCGGCCAGGGCCACCACCCGGGCGCCGGGCAGCGCGGTGAAGGCGTCCAGGTGCGTGGTGCCGGCGAAGCCGAGGCCGATGACCCCGACCCTCAGCTCGTCGGGCGGGGCGGGGTCGCCGGGGAGGGTCGTGGTGGACTCAGACGTGGCCATGGGACGGTGCAGCTCCTCGGTGGTGTTCGACAGGGTGGGCCTTGCGGGCACGACGTTACTCAATCGATGCAGCACCGTGCGACAGGTGGGATTCGCCTGGCTCGGACGCCACTGGTAGAGTCCAGACGATGCCGTTCGATCGGCCGCGGATGCCCAAGGGCTCCTACCCACACCGAGTGGATCCACCAGCAGGCCCCAGCGGTCCGGTGGCGGGAGCGCCGCGCAACGAGACACGAGGGGAGCTCAGCACACATGGACGCTGACACCAAGAACAAGATCATCGAGGAGTACGCGACCCACCCGGGTGACACCGGCTCCCCGGACGTGCAGATCGCGCTGCTCAGCAAGCGCATCGCCCACCTCACCGAGCACCTGAAGCAGCACAAGGGTGACCACCACAGCCGGCGCGGCCTGATGCTGATGGTCGGCCAGCGCCGCCGGCTGCTCAACTACGTGGCGCGCAACGACATCGAGCACTACCGCTCGCTGATCGCGCGCCTCGGCCTGCGTCGCTGAACCCGGGCGGGGGCACGGCGCGAGGCGTCGTGCTCCCGACCCGGTCCCAGCCCGGGCACCACAACTGAACACGGACCCAACCACAGCCGACACCTGCTGGGCCCAGGACCTCGGTCCTCGGTAGTGGCCTTCGGAGCACGGCTCCGCGGGCCTCGATCGAAGACCGGGTCGGGCGCAGGCACGCGTGGTCGGCGCACCACGAGAGGACATCCCCATGGAGGGACCCGACCTGCAGTTCACCGAGGCCGTCATCGACAACGGCAGCTTCGGCACCCGCACCGTCCGCTTCGAGTCGGGCCTGCTGGCCCGCCAGGCGGCCGGCTCGGCCACCGTCTACATCGACGAGGACACGATGCTGCTCTCGGCCACCACGGCCGGCAAGAGCCCCCGCGACTCCGTCGACTTCTTCCCGCTGACGGTGGACGTCGAGGAGCGCATGTACGCCGCCGGGCGCATCCCCGGCTCCTTCTTCCGCCGCGAGGGCCGCCCCAGCGAGGGCGCCATCCTCACCTGCCGGCTGATCGACCGCCCGCTGCGTCCCTGCTTCGTCAAGGGGCTGCGCAACGAGGTCCAGGTCGTCGTCACCGTGATGGCCCTCAACCCCGAGGTGCTCTACGACGTGGTGGCCATCAACGCCGCCTCGATGTCCACCCAGCTGGCCGGGCTGCCCTTCAGCGGTCCGATCGGCGGCGTCCGCATCGCCCTCATCGGCGACCAGTGGGTCGCCTTCCCGACCGTCAGCCAGCTCGAGCAGGCCGCCTTCGACATGGTGGTGGCCGGGCGCGTGACCGCCGACGGCGACGTGGCGATCATGATGGTCGAGGCCGAGTCGACCGAGCACACCTGGGACATGGTCCGCTCGGGCCGCACCGCCCCGACCGAGGAGGTCGTCGGTGCCGGTCTGGAGGCCGCCAAGCCGTTCATCAAGGCCCTGTGCGACGCCCAGGCCGAGCTCGCGGCCAAGCTGCCCGCCAAGGCGGCCGGCAACTTCCCGGTCTTCCTGGACTACACCGACGACGTCTACGACGCCGTGGCCGCGGCCGCGGGCGACGACCTGGCCGGTGTGCTGGCGATCGCCGGCAAGCAGGAGCGCGAGGAGGCGACCGAGGTCCTCAAGGACCGCGTCGTCGGCGAGCTCGCCGGCTCCTTCGAGGGCCGCGAGAAGGAGCTCACCGCCGCCTTCCGGGCGCTGACCAAGAAGCTGGTCCGCCGCCGGGTGCTGACCGAGAAGGTCCGCATCGACGGCCGTGGTCTCACCGACATCCGCACCCTGTCGGCCGAGGTCGACGTGATCCCGCGGGTGCACGGCTCGGCGCTGTTCCAGCGCGGGGAGACCCAGATCCTCGGCGTCACCACGCTGAACATGCTCGACATGGAGCAGAAGCTGGACACGCTGGCGCCGGAGAAGTCCAAGCGCTACATGCACAACTACAACTTCCCGCCCTACTCCACCGGTGAGACCGGCCGGGTCGGCTCGCCGAAGCGCCGCGAGATCGGCCACGGCGCGCTGGCCGAGCGGGCCCTGGTGCCGGTGCTGCCGGCGCGTGAGGAGTTCCCCTACGCCATCCGGCAGGTCTCGGAGGCGCTCGGCTCCAACGGCTCCACCTCGATGGGCTCGGTCTGCGCGTCCACCCTGGCCCTGCTGAACGCCGGTGTGCCGCTGCGCGCCCCGGTCGCCGGCATCGCCATGGGCCTGATGAGCGAGGAGATCGACGGCGAGACCCACTACGTCGCGCTGACCGACATCCTCGGCGCCGAGGACGCCTTCGGCGACATGGACTTCAAGGTCGCCGGCACCCGGGACTTCATCACCGCCCTCCAGCTCGACACCAAGCTGGTCGGCATCCCGGCCAGCGTGCTGGCCGGTGCGCTGATGCAGGCCCGCGACGCCCGCCACACCATCCTGGACGTCATGAACGAGGCGATCGACGCCCCGGACGAGATGAGCCCCTTCGCCCCGCGGATCATCACCGTCACCATCCCGGTCGACAAGATCGGCGAGGTGATCGGCCCCAAGGGCAAGGTCATCAACCAGATCCAGGACGACACCGGCGCCAACATCAGCATCGAGGACGACGGCACCATCTACATCGGTGCCGACAACGGCGAGGCCGCCGAGGCCGCCCGGGCCATGGTCAACGCCATCGCCAACCCGACGATGCCCGAGGTCGGCGAGCGCTACCTCGGCACCGTGGTCAAGACGGTCGACTTCGGCGCGTTCGTCTCGCTGCTGCCCGGCAAGGACGGCCTGCTGCACATCAGCAAGCTGCGCGAGCTCAACGGCGGCCAGCGGGTCAACAACGTCGACGACGTGGTGAGCGTCGGGCAGAAGATCCAGGTCGAGATCGCCGAGGTCGGCGACCGCGGCAAGCTGTCGCTGGTCCCCGTGGTCGAGGAGGCCGCCGCCGAGGCCGCCTCGGCCGAGGCGCCTGCCGAGGCCTGAGCCCAGCAGGAGTGACCGACACCACCCACACGAGGGCCGCAGCCGCGCACCTCGGCGGAGCAGTCCGCCGCACGGAGCTCGGCTGCGGCCTTCGTGTCGTCACCGAGGACGTCCCGGGCAGCCACACCTTCTCGGTCGGCTTCTTCGTCCGGGTCGGCTCCCGGCACGAGACCGAGCACCTGCACGGCGCCTCGCACTTCCTCGAGCACGTGCTGTTCAAGGGCACGCGACGCCGGGCCGCGGAGGAGATCTCGGCCGCGATCGAGCAGGTCGGCGGCGACATCAACGCCTACACCGCGCGGGAGCACACCTGCTTCTACGCGCGGGTGCTGGCCGAGGACGCCGAGCTCGCCTGCGAGGTCCTGGTCGACATGCTGACCGGCTCGCTGGTCCGCAGCGAGGACGTCGAGGCCGAGCGCGAGGTGATCCTGGAGGAGATTGCCATGCACGCCGACGAGCCGGCGGAGGTGGCCTCCGACCTCGTCGCCGCCCGGCTCTTCGACGGCCACCCGCTCGGCCGCCCGGTGATCGGCAGCCCCGGCTCGATCCGGGCCCTCACCCGCGACCAGGTGGTCTCCTTCTGGCGGCGCCACTACCGGCCGAGCTCGCTGGTGGTGGCCGCCTCCGGCCGGGTCGACCACGACGCCCTGGTGGAGTGGCTGCGCCCGCTGGACGAGGTCAGCCAGCCGCACCGCGCCCGCCGGACGGCAGCCCCGCCACGGGCGCACCGGCCGGGGGTGTCGGTGCTGCGCCGACCCACCGAGCAGTGCACCGTCTCGGTGGCCTTCCCCGGCTTCGGCGTGTTCGACGACCGCCGCTACCCGCTGGGGGTGCTGGGCACGGTGCTCGGCGGCGGCATGTCCTCGCGGCTCTTCGTCGAGGTGCGCGAGCGCCGCGGGCTCACCTACGCGATCGACGCCGGCGAGCTCACCTACTCCGACGCCGGCGTGTTCACCATCGAGTTCCAGTCCACGCCCGACCGGGTCGACCAGATCCTGTCCCTGGTCCGCGACCAGCTCGCCGAGGTGGTCGCCCACGGCGTCACCGACGACGAGCTGGCCCGCGCCAAGGGCCAGCTCCGCGGCCAGACCGTGCTCGCCTACGAGAGCCCGGCCGCGCGGATGTCGCGGCTCGGCGGCAGCGAGCTCAGCGGCGACACCCGGACCCTCGCCGACCTGCTGGCCGGCTACGACGCGGTGGACGGCGAGGACGTCCGTGCCGTCGCCCGCGAGGTGCTGGCCGAGCCGCCGTTCGTGGCCGTCGTCGGTCCGGCCGTGCAACGGCGCCGGCTGGAGCGGCTGGTGCAGGGTTGGGTCCAGCACGTCCACCCCGGGAAGGAGCAGTCATGAGCCCTGCAGCACCGACGTCGAGGCTGCCGGTGGCCGTCCTCGGCGCCCCCGGCCGGATGGGGGCCGAGACCGTGCGGGCGGTGGAGTCCGCCGGCGACCTGGAGCTGGTGGCCGCACTCGGGCGCGGGGACGACCTCGAGCGCGCCGCGCAGGCCGCCGTCGTCGTCGACTTCACCCGTCCCGACGTGGTGATGGACCACGTCCGCTGGTGCGTGCAGCGCGGGATCTCGGCCGTGGTGGGCACCACCGGGTTCACCGAGGAACGGCTGGCGCAGGTCCGCGGCTGGCTGCGGGAGCAGCCCGGCACCGGGGTGGTGGTCGCCCCCAACTTCTCGGTGGGGGCGGTGCTGATGATGCACTTCGCCGAGCAGGCCGCCCGCTTCTACGAGTCGGTCGAGGTGGTGGAGCTCCACCACCCCGACAAGGTCGACGCGCCCTCCGGCACGGCGGTGCGCACCGCGGAACGGATCAGCGCGGCCCGTGCCGAGGCCGGCGTCGCCGCACCGCCGGACGCCACCAGCCAGGAGCTGCCTGGCGCCCGCGGGGCCGACGTGGCCGGCATCCGGGTGCACGGGGTCCGGCTGCGGGGGCTGGTGGCCCACCAGGAGGTGCTGTTCGGCGACCAGGGCGAGACCCTCACCGTCCGCCACGACTCCTTCGACCGCTCCTCCTTCATGCCCGGCGTGCTGGCCGCCGTGCGGCAGGTCCGCGACCGCCCGGGGCTGACGGTGGGGATCGAGCCCTTCCTCGGGCTGGGGTCCTGACGTGGCCGCAGGCTCCGCGCGCGGGGTGGCACGGCTGGTCGTCGGGATGCTGGTGCTGGCCCTGCTCGCGGTGGGGCTGGTGGTCGCGGACCGGGTCGCCGAGGGGGTGGCCGAGGACCGGGCCGCGGCCCAGGTGCAGCACGCCCTCGGCACCGCCGTCCCGCCGCAGGTCGACGTCACCGGCACCCCCTTCCTGACCCAGCTGCTCGCCGGGGAGCTCGAGCGGGTGAAGGTCAGCAGCGGGGCCACCACCGTGGGCTCGGGGGCGCAGCAGCTGAGCGTGGAGCGGCTGCAGCTCGACCTGCAGCAGGTGCGCTCCTCCGACGGCTTCACGACCTCGGTGGCGGGCCGGCTCGACGGCAGCGCCGACGTCGGCTACGCCGAGATCAGCCGGCTCGCGGGTGAGCCGGTGTCGCCGGGCGAGGTCACCGACGCCGGCACCCGCTGGGTGGTGGCGCACGACGCCGAGCTCTTCGGGGTCGACGTGCCCATCGAGGTGAGCGGGCTGCCGGTGCTCGACGGCGCCTACGGCCGCCAGCTCGTGCTCACCGACGTACGGCTCAACGTGGCCAGCTACGACATCCCCGACGCGCTGGCCGAGAGCATCACCGCCGCCGTCGTGCGGCCCGTCCCCCTCGAGCTGCCGCTGGGGCTCGGCGCGGACGCGCTCCGCTCCACCCCGGAGGGGATGAGCCTGGACTTCAGCGGCACCGACGTCGACCTGTCCACCGCCGGCTGACGCCCGCGGCCCGGGCCGCGGTTTGGTCGCCGGCGCGACGGGATACCGGGGGAGCAACGGCTCGCTCCAGGGCCCCGGCACCGAGGAGGCCCATGGCGCAGACGCAGGCCCACGCCTGGTTCACCCCCCGCGGACGGCGGTCCGAGCCGCCGGTCGCGCTGCCCGGGACGTACCGGGTCCAGCACGACTCCCGGCTGCTCGCCACCCACGTGCGGGGGGCGGCCGCCGGACGACGCGTGCTGGACGTGTGCACCGGGACCGGCTTCCTGGCCCTGGTCGCCGCCCACGCCGGCGCCCGCTCGGTGGTGGCGGTCGACCTCGCCCTCCGGTCGGTGCTCAGCGCCCGCCTCAACGCGGCGCTGTGCGGGGCCCCCGTCCGCGTCCGCCGCGGCAACCTGTTCGCCCCGGTCGCCGGCTCGCAGTTCGACCTGGTCGTCTGCAACCCGCCCTACGTCCCCTCCCCGAACGACGTGCTGCCCCGGCACCGCACGGCCCGGTGCTGGGACGGCGGACCGACGGGCCGGATGGTGCTGGACCGGTTCTGCGCCGGCGTGGGGGAGGTGCTCTCGCCCGAGGGGCGGGTGGTGCTGGTGCAGTCGACCGTGACCGGGGTGCGCGAGACCCTGCAGCAGCTGGCGGAGCAGGGCCTGGACGCCGAGGTGGTGCAGGAGCAGGTCGTCCCCTTCGGACCCGTGATGACCCAGCGCCGGCAGTGGCTGCGGGAGCAGGGGCTGCTGACGCCTGAGGAGCAGCAGGAGACACTGGTGGTCGTGGAGGGTCGACGGCGGTGAGCGGAGGAGGAACGGTGCCAGCGGAGGACCCCGGACGACGCCGGGTGGTGGTGGCCGACGACGGGCCCGTGCTGGTCGAGGGCCCGGTCGAGATCGACCTGCCCGACGGCAGCAGCGTGCTCGCCGACCGTCCGGTGGTCGCCGTGTGCACCTGCCGGCGCAGCAGCATCTACCCGCTCTGCGACACCAGCCACCGCGGCCGCCGCCGCCGACGGAAGGAGAACCCGTGACCACGACCCTGCCGCCCGCCGCCGAGCGCCTCGACCGCCCGAGGTTGCCGGCCCCGCGCGGCGAGCTGTCGGCGGCCGTCTGCGACCTGCTCCGCGGCGGCACCGGCTCCTTCCCCGAGGTGACGCCCTCCGACCCCTTCGGGCACGACCTGCAGCTCGCCCTGGCGCTGACCTCGGAGCTGCACTACCGCGGCTTCGAGGGCGTCGACGACGACCTGGAGTGGGCCCCGGCCGTGGTCGCCGCCCGGCACGCGATGGCCGACCACTACCTCGCCGCGCTGCGCGCCGAGCTCCCCGGCGGGGACGACCTCGACGACGTGGTCGCCGACCTGCTGGTCGAGCCGGCCGACGGCACCGGCATCAGCTACCACCTCGCCGGCGAGGGCACCGCCGCGCAGTTCGCCGAGTACGTCGCCCACCGCGCCCACTACCACCGCAAGGAGGCCGACCCGCAGTCGTGGGTCGTGCCCCGGCTGCAGGGGGCGGCCAAGGCCGGGCTGGTCACGGTGCAGCACGACGAGTACGGCGCCGGACGCGCCGCCGCCATGCACTCCACGCTCTTCGCCGACATGATGACCGAGCTCGGCCTCGACCCCACCTACGGCGCCTACCTGGACCGCACCAGCCGCTGGGTGCTCGCCGAGGTCAACCTGCAGACGCTGTGCGGGCTGCGCCGGAGCCTGCGCGGGGCCTCGGTGGGGCTGTTCGCCCTGGTGGAGCTGACCTCCTCGCCGGGGTCCGCCCGGCTGGTGCGCGCCGCCCGCCGGCTGGAGCTGGGCCCGGCCACCGAGCGGTTCTACGCCGAGCACGTCGAGGCCGACGCGGTCCACGAGCAGGTGCTGCGACGCGACGTCCTCCGCCCGCTGCTCGCGCTGGAGCCCGAGCTCGCCGCCGGCGTCGTGCTCGGCCTGCAGGCGGGCAGCTACGTCGGCGACCGGTTCTCCGAGGAGCTGCTGGCGCACTGGGCCGAGGGACGTCCCAGCCTCACCCTCGACGCGGCCTGAGACCGGCCGGCGGCCCGACCCGGCGGTCAGCGCCGCGGCAGCTCGACCGTGCCGGTGACGACCGGGGTGACGGCGCCACCGATCCAGGTGCCGTCGTCCTCCTGGCGCACGTGCACCCGGCCCGCCCGGCCGAGCCGGGTCCCCTGGGCCGCGGTGTAGCGCGCGGGCAGCCGGCCGCTGCCGATCAGCCACTGCGCGATGCCGGCGTTGAGGCTTCCGGTCACCGGGTCCTCCACCAGCCCGCCCTCGCCCACCAGCCCGCGCACCTCGACGTCGGCCGGTCCGCCGGCCGGGTGCGGCCCCACCAGCCCGACGTCCAGCCCGGTCAGCGGCACGGGGTCGGGCTCGACGGCGAGGACCTGCTCGGCGTCGGCCAGCCGCACCCCGATCCAGCTGGGCCCGTTGACGATCCACACCACCTCGAGCAGGGCCTCCGGCGGCAGCCGCAGCCCCCGGGCGACCCGCTCGCGCAGCTCGGCGTCCACCGGCTCGTGGCGCAGCAGCTCCGGGGCCCGGAAGGCCAGCAGCTCGCCGTCGCGGCGCACCGGGACCAGCCCGGCCCCGCACTCCTGCACGACGACCTCACCGGCCGGCACCCCGCCGGCGGCCAGCCAGGCGGCGGCCGAGCCGAGGGTGGGGTGGCCGGCGAAGGGGAGCGCGCGGGCGGGGGTGAAGATCCGCACCCGGTAGTCCGCCCCGGGCACGGTCGGCGGCAGCAGGAAGGTCGTCTCGGACAGGTTCGTCCAGCTCGCGAAGGAGCGCATGGTCTCCTCGTCGACCCCCTCGGCGGCCAGCACGACGGCCAGCGGGTTGCCCGAGACGGCCCGGCCTGGGGAGCCGAAGACGTCGACCTGGCGGAACGGGTGCGTGCTCAACGGGATTCCTCCTGCGGGTCGGGGGACGGCGTGATGTCGGTGTGCAGGCGCACCTGGCGCAGCCGCACCGTGCCGTCCTCGGCGCCGAGCTCGCGGTGGGCCCCGTCGGGTGCCCAGCCGGCCTCCACCAGGAAGCGGCGCAGGGCGTCGTCGTCGCTGGCCAGCCAGCAGCGGGCCCGGCTGAAGCCGTCGGCCCGCAGCGTGTCCACGCAGGCGTGCAGCAGCCGCGACCCGTGCCCGCGCCCCACTGAGACGGGGTCGACCACGAACTCGCCGACCTCGCCGTCGGAGCCCTGCTCGGCGTCGGAGTCGGTGCTGGGCAGGGTGGTGGCGAAGCCCACCACACCGCCGGAGCCGTCGACGGCCACCAGCACCCGGCACCGGGCCAGCGGCGGGCGGGCGATGGCGTCCTCCCAGCCGGCCACCATGGCCGCCAGGTCGATGCCGGCGAGCGCCGCCGCGCCCACCTCGCCGCGGGCGGCCCAGGCGCGGCGCTGCAGGGCGGCCAGCTGGGCCGCTTCGGCGGGCAGGGCCAGACGGACCGAGTCGGCGGTGCGGGAGGTCACGACCGCCGATCCTAGTGACCGGCGCCCGCGGGGAGGCACGGGCGGGGGGCCCCGGCTCGGTAGGGTGGCCCGGTGATGAGTGCTGCACTGCGAACACCCCCTCGGCTGGCCCGTGACACCCTCCGGGTCATCCCGCTCGGCGGGCTGGGCGACGTCGGCCGCAACATGGCCGCCCTCGAGATCAACGGCCAGCTGCTGCTGATCGACTGCGGGGTGCTCTTCCCCGAGGAGCACCACCCCGGTGTGGACCTGATCCTGCCCGGCTTCGACGCCATCGCCGACCGCCTCGACGACGTGGTCGGGCTGGTGCTGACCCACGGTCACGAGGACCACATCGGCGCGGTGCCCTACCTGCTGCGTCAGCGTCGCGACATCCCGCTGATCGGCAGCCGGCTGACCCTGGCGCTGCTGCGCGAGAAGCTGAAGGAGCACCGCCTCCGCGACACCGACTACCGGGTCGTCGAGGACGGCCAGCGCCTGGTCCTCGGCGAGTTCGACTGCGAGTTCGTCGCCGTCAACCACTCCATCCCCGACGCGCTGGCGGTCTTCCTGCGGACGGCCGCCGGCACCGTGCTGCACACCGGCGACTTCAAGCTCGACCAGCTGCCGCTGGACGGCCGGCTGACCGACCTGCGCGCCTTCGCCCGGCTGGGGGAGGAGGGCGTCGACCTGTTCATGGTGGACTCCACCAACGCCGAGGTGCCCGGTTTCACCACCGCCGAGCGCGACATCGCCCCGGCGCTGGAGCGCGTCTTCGCCACCAGCAGCCAGCGGCTGATCGTCACCTCCTTCGCCTCCCACGTGCACCGCATCCAGCAGGTGCTGGACGCCGCCGTGCGCCACGGCCGCAAGGTCGTCTACGTCGGCCGGTCGATGGTGCGCAACATGAAGGTGGCCGCCGACCTCGGCTACCTCAAGGTGCCCGCCGACACGCTGGTGGAGCTGCGCGACATCGAGAACTACCGCCCCGACCAGGTGGTCATCGTCTCCACCGGCTCCCAGGGCGAGCCGCTGTCGGCGCTGTCGCGGATGGCGAACCGGGAGCACCCGGTGATCGACCTGGTGCCGGGGGACACCGTGCTGCTGGCCAGCTCGCTGATCCCGGGCAACGAGAACGCCGTCTACCGCGTCATCAACGGGCTGGTCCGCCTCGGCGCCAACGTGGTGCACAAGGGCAACGCGATGGTGCACGTCTCCGGCCACGCCAGCGCCGGGGAGCTGCTGTACTGCTACAACATCGTGCGGCCCCGCAACGTGATGCCGGTCCACGGCGAGTACCGCCACCTGATCGCCAACGCCGACCTGGCGGTGGCCACCGGTGTGCCCCGGGAGCGGACCCTGGTGGCCGAGGACGGCGCCGTGGTCGACCTGGCCCAGGGCCGGGCGCGCGTCGTCGGCCAGGTGGACACCGGCTACATCTTCGTCGACGGCTCCACCGTGGGCGACATCTCCGAGACCTCGCTGACCGACCGGCGGATCCTCGGCGAGGAGGGGTTCATCTCGGTGCTGGCCGTGGTCAACACCCGCAGCCAGCGGCTGATCACCGGCCCCGACATCCACGCCCGCGGCTTCAACGAGGACGAGACGATCTTCGCCCCCGTCGCCACGCAGATCACCAAGGCGCTGGAGGAGGCCCTGGCCGACGGCGTCACCGACCCGCACCGGCTGCAGCAGGTGATCCGCCGCACCATCGGGCGCTGGGTCAGCAGCTCCTACCGGCGCCGGCCGATGATCGTCCCCCTGGTCGTCACCGTCTGAGACCCGTCGCGTCCCCGGCCGGTCGAGGCGGGCCCGGGACGCGGAAGGGCCCGCCCCCACCGAGGTGGGAGCGGGCCCTTCCGGAACCTGGTCAGCGGGTCAGCGCGAGACCTTGCCCGCCTTCAGGCAGGAGGTGCAGACGTTGACGCGCTTCGGGGTGCCGGCGACGACGGCCCGCACCCGCTGGATGTTCGGGTTCCAGCGACGGTTGGTCTTCTTCTTCGACCAAGGGACGTTGTGCCCGAAGCCCGGGCCCTTGGCGCAGACGTCACAAACGGCAGCCACTGGATCTTCTCCTCGTGAGGACCGCTCGGGGTGAGCGGCACAGGTCGAACTCGCGGTGCGAGTGGGTGTACACGTGTGGTGGTCCCGAACCGGGAACCGGTCAAGCGTAGCCGACGGCCACCACGGAAGCCTAATCTGCGCGTCCGCCACCCCCGCGGCCGCCGCCGGTGGGGGTGCTGCTCGCTAGGGTGCGCCGTGTGAGTGCACCGAGCCGCGGGTGGCACACCGACGCCTACGCCCGGCTGAACACCCGGGTGGAGAAGGTCGTCGGCGGAGCCACCGCGAAGCGGCTGGCCGCCTGGCGGATCGAGACCGTCGGCGACCTGCTGCGCCACCTGCCCCGACGCTACTTCGCCGGCCACGAGACCAGCGACCTGGCCTCCCTGGTCCCCGGGGAGGAGGTCGCGGTGATGGCCGTGGTGCGCCGCAGCGGGGTGAAGGAGTTCGGCGGGCGGCAGGGGACCCGCTCCCGGCTGGAGGTGACCATCACCGACGGCACCAGCGAGCTCGACCTCACCTTCTTCGGCAAGCCGTTCCACACCAGCTTCTGGCACAAGCAGCTGCCGCCCGGCGCCCGCGGCATCTTCGCCGGCAAGGTCGGCAGCTTCCACGACCGGCCCCAGCTCACCAACCCCGACTACGTGGTGGTGGACGAGGACGGCCGCTTCGTCGCCGGGCAGAAGCGCAACGAGGCGCTGACCCAGGTCGGCCACGGCGGGCTGATCGGGCTGTACCCGGCCTCGAAGCAGCTGCCGACCTGGAAGGTCGCCGAGTGCGTCCAGCTGGCCCTCGACGCCGTCGGGGAGCTGCCGGACCCGCTGCCGGAGTGGGTCCGCCGCCGCCTCGACGTGCCCGACCTGACGACCGCGCTGCGGGCGGTCCACCAGCCGCGCGACCGCGACGAGGTCGCGCCCGCCCGCCGCCGGCTGGTGCTGGACGAGGCGCTGGCCATGCAGGTCACGATGGCGCTGCGCCGGGCCGAGGCGGCGGCCGAGCCCAGCGTGCCGCGCCCTCGCCGCCCGGACGGCCTGCTCGCCGACTTCGACGCCGCCCTGCCGTTCACCCTGACCGCCGGTCAGCAGCGCGTCGGCGAGGAGATCTTCGCCGACCTGGCCCGCGACGTACCGATGCAGCGGCTGCTGCAGGGGGAGGTCGGCTCGGGCAAGACGCTGGTGGCGCTGCGGGCCATGCTGGCGGTGGTGGACGCCGGTGGGCAGAGCGCCCTGCTGGCCCCCACCGAGGTGCTGGCGGCCCAGCACCACGCCACCCTGACCCGGATGCTGGGCGACCGCGCCGCCGCCGGCACGCTCACCGCCGCCGAGCACGCCACCCGCGTGGTGCTGCTGACCGGGTCGATGTCGGCGGCGCAGAAGCGGGCCGCCATGCTCGAGGCCGCCAGCGGGCAGGCCGGGATCGTGGTCGGCACCCACGCCCTGCTCTCGGAGAAGGTCCAGTTCGCCGACCTCGGGCTGGTGGTCGTCGACGAGCAGCACCGCTTCGGCGTCGAGCAGCGGGCCGCGCTGACGGCCAAGGCGAGCAGCCGCCCGCACCTGCTGGTGATGACCGCCACCCCCATCCCGCGCTCGGTGGCGATGACGGTGTTCGGCGACCTGGAGGTGAGCACGCTGTCCGAGCTGCCCGGCGGGCGGGCGGAGGTCAGCACCGTGGTGGTCGACGAGCGCGCCCACCCCGGCTGGGTGGCGCGGGCCTGGCAGCGGGTGGTGGAGGAGGTCGCCGCCGGCCGGCAGGCGTTCGTGGTCTGCTCGCGCATCTCCGAGTCCGACCGCTCGGCCGAGGCCGTGGCGGTCGACGTCGAGGAGGACACCGCCCCGCCGCGGACGGTGCAGGACCTGCACGCCGAGCTGGTGGCCGGGCCGCTGTCGGGGCTGCGCGTGGAGGTGGTCCACGGCCAGCTGCCGGCGGAGGAGAAGGACGCGGCGATGGCCCGCTTCGCCGCGGGGGAGAGCGACGTGGTGGTGGCCACCACGGTCATCGAGGTCGGGGTGGACGTGCCCAACGCCTCGGTGATGGTGGTCAGCGACGCCGACCGCTTCGGCATCTCCCAGCTGCACCAGCTGCGCGGGCGGATCGGCCGCGGCGCTCACCCGGGCGTCTGCCTGCTGCTCACCACGGCCGCCCCGGACTCCGAGGCGCGGGCCCGGCTGGACGCCGTCGCCGCCACCCGGGACGGGTTCGTGCTGGCCGACGTCGACCTCGAGCAGCGCCGCGAGGGCAACGTGCTCGGCGCCCGGCAGTCCGGCGCCCGCTCCAGCCTGCGGCTGCTGCAGGTGATCCGCCACGCCGACGAGATCGGCCTGGCCCGCGAGGTCGCCGAGGAGTGGGTGGCGCGGGCCGGGGCGGACGACCCCGCGCTGGCGGACATGCGGGCCCAGATCGAGCTGCTGGCCGAGCCCGAGTGGTTGGAGCGCACGTGAGCCGCATCATCGCCGGACGCCACGGCGGGCGCCGGATCGAGACCCCCGACGGCCCGCACACCCGGCCCACCACCGACCGGGTCCGGGAGTCCTTCTTCTCCGCGCTGGCCTCCTGGGCCGGGACCGCCGACGAGCCGGTGGACCACTGGTTCGACGGGCTGGCCTTCCTCGACCTGTTCGCCGGGTCCGGCGCCGTCGGGCTGGAGGCCGCCAGCCGGGGCGCGTCGACCGTGCTGCTGGTCGAGCGGGACCGGGCGACGGCCGAGCTGTGCCGACGCAACGCCGCCGCCCTCGGCGTGCCCGCCCGCGTCCGCACGGCCGCCGTCCGCACCCTGCTCGCCGAGCGGGCGCCGCAGCCCTTCGACGTGTGCTGGTTCGACCCGCCCTACGCGCTGCCCAGCACCGAGCTGGACGAGCTGGTGGCGGCCGTGCTGGCCGGCGGCTGGCTGGCCCGCAACGGCGTGGTGGTGCTCGAGCGCGCCCGCCGCGCCGACCCGCCCCGCTGGCCGGCGGGGCTGGAGAGCTGGTCGCGCCGCTACGGTGAGACCGTCCTGCACTGGGCCCAGCCCGGCGAGGACGGGCCGGTGCCGGCCGGTCCCCACGGAGCCGGCGAACCCCGAGAACCCGAGGAGTCCTGACATGCGTGCCATCTGCCCCGGGTCCTTCGACCCCGTCACGCACGGGCACGTCGACGTCGTCCGCCGCGCCACCGGGCTGTTCGAGGAGGTGGTCGTCGCGGTCGGGGCGAACACCAGCAAGTCGGCCCTGTTCAGCCCGGCCGAGCGGGTGGAGATGCTGCAGGAGGTGCTGGCCGACGTCGAGCGGGTCCGGGTCACCACCTTCTCGGGGCTGCTGGTCGACTACTGCCGCGAGCACGGCATCGGCACCGTGGTGAAGGGGCTGCGCTTCGCCGCCGACTTCGACTACGAGCTGCAGATGGCCCAGATGAACTCCCGGCTGTCCGGGCTCGAGACGGTGCTGCTGCCCACCTCGCCGCAGTGGGGCTACGTCTCCTCCAGCCTGGTCCGCGAGATCGCCCGGCTGGGCGGGGACGTCTCGGCGTTCGTGCCGCCGGCCACCGCGCGGCGGGTGGCAGGATTGGCGTCCTCGCCGGAGGGCGGGTAACATCGGGCGACGGTTACGACGCTGTCGTGCCGCCGTGTGTGAAAGGCTCCCGCGATGACTTCGCTGCACAACCCGTTGGACCCCCGGTCGGGGCTGGTGATCAGCACCCACGACCTCGGTCGCCAGCAGGGCCGCATGCTCGAGGTCAGGCGGACGGTCGACGCACCCGACGACCTCGGCAGCGGCGTGATCGGAGTACCACCCGGATCACCGGTCAGTCTCGACCTCAGGCTCGAGAGTGCCGGCGACGGGGTCCTGGTCACCGGAACCGTCGAGGTCACGGTCGCGGGGGAGTGCGCACGGTGCCTGACGGCCATTTCGGAGCGGTCCGAGCTGGAGCTGATGGAGCTGTTCCTCTACCCCGAGCGTGAGCCCGACGACGAGGAGGCCAGCCGGCTGGAGGGCGACCTGCTCGACCTCGAGCCGCTGCTGCGGGACACGGTGGTGCTCGACCTGCCGTTCACGCCACTGTGCCGGGAGGACTGCGCCGGTCTGTGCCCGCTCTGCGGGCAGGACCTCAACGCGGACCCCGAGCACGACCACGGGGAGCAGACCGACTCCCGCTGGGGCGCGTTGGCGGGCTGGCAGGACACGACCGGTACGAATTCTTCGACCACGGAAAACAGGGAGTAAGAGATGGCAGTCCCGAAGCGGAAGATGTCGCGCAGCAACACCCGGCACCGCCGTTCGCAGTGGAAGGCCTCCGCGCCCGCGCTGGTGACCTGCCAGAACGCCGCCTGCCGCGCCAAGCACCTGCCCCACACCGCGTGCCCCACCTGCGGGCAGTACGGCGCCGGGGCGGCCCGCCGTCAGGTGCTCGAGGCCTGAACCGCGGTCGCGACGCGTTGAGCGGAGCCACGGCTCTCGACCGGCTGCTGGAGGAGCTGGGGATCTCGATCGATCCCCAGCTCCTCCAGCTTGCGCTCACGCACCGGTCCTACGCCTACGAGAACGGCGGCCTGCCGACCAACGAGCGGCTGGAGTTCCTGGGTGACTCGGTCCTCGGCGTCGTGGTCACCGAGCACCTCTACGTGCAGCACCCCGACCTCAGCGAGGGGCAGCTGGCGAAGCTGCGGGCGGCCGTGGTCAACGCCCGCGCGCTCGCCGACGTGGCCCGCAGCCTCGAGGTGGGCCCGCTGATCCGGCTGGGCCGCGGCGAGCTCAACAGCGGCGGCGCCGACAAGTCCTCGATCCTGGCCGACACGATGGAGGCCCTGATCGGGGCGGTCTTCCTCAGCTGCGGCCAGCAGGGTGCGGCGGTGTTCATCCACCACCTGTTCGACCCGCTCACCGCGGCCGCCGCCCAGCTGGGGGCGGGCCTGGACTGGAAGACCAGCGTGCAGGAGATGGTGGCCAGCCAGGGCCTGGGGCTGCCGGTGTACGAGGTCAGCGAGTCCGGCCCCGACCACGCCAAGCAGTTCGAGGCGTGGCTGGTGGTCGACGGCGAGTCCTTCGGCCCGGGCACCGGCCGCAACAAGAAGCAGGCCGAGCAGGAGGCCGCCGCCGCCGCGTTCCGGGCGATGGAGTCCCGGGTGGCCGGGGTCGCCGCCGCGGCCGCCGCGCTGCAGGAGGACGCCGCCGCCGAGGACGCCCCCGGCGAGCGGCCCGGCGAGGACGAGCGGCCCGGCGACCCGGTCGGCCCCGCCTCCGTCTGACCGGCGGTGCCGGAGCTCCCCGAGGTCGAGGTCGTCCGCGCCGGCCTCGAGCCCGCCGTCCGCGACCGCACGGTGGCCGCGGTGCAGGTGCTGCACCCCCGCCCCGTCCGCCGCCACCTCGGCGGGCCCGCCGACTTCGCCACCACCCTGGTGGGACGGACCTTCGACGTGCCTCGCCGGCGGGGGAAGTACCTGTGGCTGCCCTTCACCGACGGGGACGCCCTGCTGGCCCACCTGGGCATGAGCGGGCAGTTCCGCCTCGACGCCGCCGACCGCCCGCTGCTGCGCAACACCCGGGTCGTGGTCTCCTTCACCGACGGCGGCCCCGACCTGCGCTTCGTCGACCAGCGCATGTTCGGCGGGCTGTCGCTCTCCCCGGGCGGGGCCGTGCTGCCGCCCGAGATCTCCCACATCGCCCCCGACCCGTTCGAGCCTCAGTTCGACGCCGACGCGGTGGGCCGGCGGATGCGACGCCGCCGGACCGGTCTCAAACGGGCGCTGCTCGACCAGACCCTGGTGGCCGGGATCGGCAACATCTACGCCGACGAGGCGCTGTGGGCGGCGCGGATGCACTGGGCGCGGGCCACCGACACCCTCACCGCCGCCCAGGCCCGCACGGTGCTCACCGCCGCCCGGGACGTGATGGCCGAGGCGCTGGCGCAGGGCGGCACCTCCTTCGACGCCCTCTACGTCGACGTCAACGGCTCCAGCGGCTACTTCGCCCGGTCGCTGAACGCCTACGGCCGCGCCGACCGCCCCTGCCCGCGGTGCGGCACCCCCATCGTCCGCGAGGTGTTCACCAACCGCTCCTCCTTCCGGTGCCCCCGCTGCCAGCGCCGGCCGCGCGCGCCGCGCTGGTGAGCCGACCGAGGGCGGGCACGGGCTAGCATCACAAGCCACCGGAACCGTCGACCGTCTCTGGAGTGCCATGCCGCAGCCCGCCCTTCCCGGCGCCCCGATCGTGGTGATGGGGGTGCAGGGGTGCGGCAAGACCACGATCGGCACGCTGCTCGCCGCCCGGCTGGGCCGTCGCTTCTTCGACGGCGACACCCTGCACAGCGCCGCGAACCGGGCCAAGATGGCCAGCGCCATCCCCCTCACCGACGAGGACAGGGGGCCCTGGCTAGACCTGGTCGGACGCGAGCTGGCGGGCGTCCCGGCGCCGGTCGGCACCTGCTCGGCGCTGCGCCGCCGCTACCGCGACCAGCTCCGCCGGCACGCGCCCACGGCGGTGATGGTGCACGCCCACGGCGACCCCGCGCTGCTGGCCGAACGGGTCGCCCGGCGCAAGCACGAGTACATGCCCCCGGTGCTGCTGCAGTCCCAGCTGCTCACCCTGGAGCCGCTGGCCGAGGACGAGGCCGGCCTGGTGGTCGACTTCGCCGAGACGCCGGAGCAGATCGTGGAGCGGGTGGTCGCCTGGCTGCCGCCCGAGCCCGCGCCCGACCTGCCTCCGGCGACGGGCCCCCTGCGCGGTCGCTGACACGCAGGGCGCTGGCGCGCCCTGACACGCGAGGCGCTGGCGCGCGCTGACACGCGGGGCGCTGGCGCGCGCTGACACGCGGGGCGCTGGCGCGCGGGGGGCTGCGGGGCGCCGGACGGGTATGTTGGTCCGACCGTGAAGCGCCTGACCGACTACCTGTTCATCCGGCACCGCCACAACTGGGTCCAGCTGATCCGGTTCGGGCTCGTCGGCGGCTCGGGCGTCCTCGTCAACCTGCTCGTCGTCATCATCTGCAACAAGGTGGGTGCCGACGAGCACGGGATCCTCGTCGACCTGCCGTGGAGCCGGTTCAACGTCCGCTGGTACCACGCCTACTCCACGCTGGCGTTCCTGGTGGCGAACGTGTGGAACTTCCAGCTCAACCGGCAGTGGACGTTCAAGAGCGCCCCGCACTCCGGCTGGTGGCGCGAGTACTGGCCCTTCCTGGCCGTCGGCCTGGTCGGCCAGGCGGTCAACCTGGTCATCGTCACGCTGATGCTCAACCCCGAGTCCCCGCTGGCCCTGCCGACCAGCTACTTCGACTCCTCGACCGGGTTCCGCACCCCGCTCTACTGGGCGCAGCTGACCGGCATCGTGCTGGTCACCCCGATGTCGTTCGTGGTCAACAAGCTGTGGACCTTCGCCGCGGTCCGCCGGGCCGCCTGGTCGCCCCGCCGCCGGGGCGGCGGGGGTGACGGTCCCGCCGGGCCGCTGGGGCCGTCCGCCCCCACCGGGCCCAGCAGCAGCGTGGAGGTGCCCTGATGCACCTCAAGAGCCTCACCCTGCGCGGCTTCAAGTCCTTCGCCTCGGCCACCTCGCTGCAGTTCGAGCCGGGCATCACGTGCGTGGTGGGGCCGAACGGCTCGGGCAAGTCCAACGTCGTCGACGCGCTGGCCTGGGTGATGGGGGAGCAGGGCGCCAAGTCGCTGCGCGGCGGCAAGATGGAGGACGTCATCTTCGCCGGGACGTCGGCCAGGGCCCCGCTGGGTCGTGCCGAGGTCGTGCTCACCATCGACAACTCCGACGGCGCGCTGCCGATCGAGTACACCGAGGTCACCGTGGCCCGGACGATGTTCCGCAACGGCGGCTCGGAGTACGCCATCAACGGCCAGCCCGCCCGGCTGCTGGACGTCCAGGAGCTGCTGAGCGACTCCGGCATCGGCCGGGAGATGCACGTGATCGTCGGCCAGGGCCAGCTCGACTCCATCCTGACCGCCACCCCCGAGGGCCGCCGCGGCTTCATCGAGGAGGCCGCCGGGGTGCTGAAGCACCGCAAGCGCAAGGAGAAGGCGCTGCGCAAGCTGGAGGGCTGCGAGGGCAACCTGGACCGGCTGGGCGACCTGCTGGGTGAGGTGCGCCGCCAGCTCAAGCCGCTGGGACGCCAGGCGGAGGTGGCCCGCAAGGCCGCGGTGGTGCAGGCCGAGGTCCGCGACGCCCGCGCCCGGCTGCTGGCCGACGACCTGCTGCAGGCCACCTTGGAGATGCAGGGCGACGACGCCGACGAGGCCCGCACCCGCGCCCGCCGGGCCGAGGTGGAGGCGGCGCTGGCGTCGGCCCGGCAGGAGGAGACCGAGCAGGAGGAGGCGCTGCGCGCCGCCGGACGGGCGCTGGGCGCCAGCCAGGAGACCTGGTACGCCCTCGCCGGGCTGCGCGAGCGGGTGGCCAGCACCATCAGCATCGCCCGGGAGCGGGTCCGCCACGCCGCCGCCGCGCGCCCCGACGAACGCACCGGGCGCGACCCGGAGCAGCTGGACGCCGAGGCCGAGCAGGTGGGCCGGCAGGAGGCGGAGCTGCGGGAGGAGTCCGCGGCGGCCGCCGCCGCGCTGCAGCGCGCCAGCGATCACCGCGCCGAGCAGGAGCAGGCGCACACCGAGGCCGACCGCCGGCTGGCCGCGCTGGTGCGCGCCGCCGCGGACCGTCGCGAGGGGCTGGCCCGGCTGCGGGGTCAGGTGGCCTCGCTCCGCTCCCGGGCCGAGGCCGCGGGGGAGGAGATCGGCCGGCTCACCGCCGCGCGCGAGCAGGCCCGGCAGAAGTCGGCCGAGGCCGCCCGGGCGTTCACCGCGCTGGAGGCCACGGTGGCCGGCCTGGACGCCGGCGAGGTGGGCCTCGACCAGGAGCACGAGGAGGCCGCCGAGGCGCTGCAGCAGCTGCGGGAGGAGCAGGCCGGGCTGGTGGCCGCCGAGCAGGCCGCCCAGCAGCAGCGGGCCGCCGCGGCCGCCCGGGCGGAGGCGCTGCGCAGCGGGCTGGAGCGCAAGGACGCCGGAGCGGCCCTGCTGGCCGCGGGCGAGCGGCTCGACGGCGTGCTCGGCTCGGTCGCCACCCTGGTCGGCGTGGAGCCCGGCTGGGAGCAGGCGGTGTCCGCCGCCCTCGGTGCCGCCGCCGACGCGGTGGTGGTCGACGGGGTGGACGCGGCCGTGCAGGCCGTGGAGCACCTGCGCGGCGACGACCTCGGACGAGCGGACCTGCTGCTGGGCGGCGGACCGGACGGCGCCGACGTCCCCGGTCCCGCCCCGGCGGGCGGCCGCTGGGCCGTCGAGCTGGTCAGCGGCGACACCCTGCGCCCGGCCCTGACCCGGCTGCTGGCCGGGGTGGTCGTGGTGGCCGACCTGCCGGCCGCCCGGGCCCTGGTCGCCGAGCACCCCGAGCTCACCGCCGTCACCCGCGACGGCGACGTGCTGAGCCGGTGGCGGGCCGCCGGCGGCACCGGCTCGGGGCAGAGCCTGATCGAGGTGCAGGCGGCCGTCGACGAGGCCGAGGAGCAGGTCGTGCAGCGCCAGCACGAGTGCGACCGGCTCCGCTTCGCCATGGCCGAGCTGGCCGAGCGGCTGGCCGAGGCGACCCACCGCGCCGACGCGGCGCTGGCGCGGCTGCACGAGTCCGACGCCTCGATGGCCGCCGTCGCCGAGGAGCTGGGCCAGCTCAGCCAGAACGCCCGGGCCGCGGAGGGCGAGGCCGAGCGGCTCGGCCGGGCGATCACCGCCGCCGAGCAGGCCCGCGACCGCGACCTCGCCGGGCTGGCCGAGCTGGAGCAGCGGCTGGCGCTGGCCGAGCAGGAGACCGACGAGGAGGAGCCGGACCCCACCGAGCGCGACCGGCTGGCCGAGTCGGCGAGGCTGGCCCGCGCGGCCGAGATGGAGGCCCGGCTGGCCCTGCGGACGGTCGAGGAACGGGTGCGGGCGCTGGCCGGACGGGCGGAGTCGCTGCGCCGGGCGGCGGCCGCGGAGCGGGCGGCCCGCGAGAAGGCGCGGCAGCGGCGCGAGCAGCTGCTGCGGGAGGGCCGTGAGGCCGAGGCCGTGGCGCAGGCGGCCGGCTGGCTGCTGGAGCGCGTCGAGGAGTCCCACCGCGCCGCCACCGCCCAGCGGGCGGCGGCCGAGCAGGCCCGCTCCGACGCCGAGCGGGAGCTGGCCGGCGTCCGCAGCAGGGCGCGCGAGCTGGCCGCGGAGCTGCAGCGGCTCGTCGACACCGCCCACCGCGACGAGCTGGCGCGGGCCCAGCAGCGGATGCGGATCGAGCAGCTGGCCGAGCGGGCCATGACCGAGCTGGGGCTGGGCAGCGAGGTGCTGCTGGCCGAGTTCGGGCCCGAGAACCCCGTCCCGGTGCTGACCCGCCCCGACGGCACCGCCCTCACCGAGGACGACGAGGTGCCCGAGCCGGTGCCCTTCGTCCGCGCCGAGCAGGAGAAGCGGCTGCGCGCCGCGGAGCGCAACCTCGCCGTGCTCGGCAAGGTCAACCCGCTGGCGCTGGAGGAGTTCGAGGCGCTGCAGGAGCGCCACGCCTTCCTGGCCGAGCAGCTGGAGGACCTGCGCCGCACCCGCCAGGACCTGCTCGACATCATCGCCGAGGTCGACACCCGCGTGCAGCAGGTGTTCGCCGAGGCCTACGCCGACGTCGAACGCGCCTTCGAGCGGGTCTTCGCCCGGCTGTTCCCGGGCGGTGAGGGACGTCTGGTGCTCACCGAGCCGGGGCAGTGGCTGACCACCGGGGTGGACGTCGAGGCCCGGCCGGCGGGCAAGAAGGTGAAGCGGCTGTCGCTGCTGTCCGGCGGCGAGCGCTCGCTGGTCGCCGTGGCCTTCCTGGTGTCGCTGTTCATGGCCCGGCCCAGCCCCTTCTACATCCTCGACGAGGTCGAGGCCGCCCTGGACGACACCAACCTGGGCCGGCTGCTGGAGATCTACGAGGAGCTGCGCAGCACCAGCCAGCTGCTGGTGATCACCCACCAGAAGCGGACCATGGAGATCGCCGACGCGCTCTACGGCGTGACCATGCGCGGGGACGGGGTGTCGGCCGTCATCAGCCAGCGGCTGCGCGAGACCGAACCCGTCGCCTGACCCGTCACCGAGAATTCACCTTCGCACCAGCGACACCGAGGTGTTTCTCCGTGTCGTCTGGGTTTTCTCTCAGGCGTCCACCCCAGAATCGGACCTGGCCGCGCCGCGGCCTGTCGCTCGTCAGGAAGGGGAACAGCTCATGGCTGGCGCCATCGTAGTCATGGTCGTGATCATCGCTGCCGCCCTCGGGGTGGCGGCGCTCGTGGTGATGGGCATCGAGGGCCGGTTCTCCTCGCGTGCCCCCGAGGTGCAGGGCCGGCTGGCCCGCGCCGCGCAGCACCTCAACGGCGAGGGCCAGGTGCCCGCGCGTTTCGAGAAGCTCTTCCAGTGAGCTGAGGCCGGGGAGCGGTCCCTAGGATGACCGGGTGGATCTGAACCTGCTGTACGTCCTGATCGGGATCGTCGCCCTGCTGGTGGTGGCCGGTGTGGTCACCACGGTGGTGGTCCGCCGTCGCCGGGAGCTGCCGCCCGGCCCGCCTCCCGGCGAGCTGGAGGAGCGGCGCGACGGCGGCACGGCCGTCCAGGACGAGCACGACCGGTCCACCACCGACGTGCCGCCCGGCACCGGTGCCGTCGACCTGCTGGAGCCGCCCGCGGCGCCCGCGCCGACCGTCGAGGTCCCCGAGGCGCCGCAGACCCGGCTGGCACGGCTCCGCCGGCGGCTCGCCGGCCAGGACAACGCCCTCTCCCGCGGGCTCCTCGCGCTGCTGGCCAAGGACCGGATCGACGCCGACACCTGGGACGAGTTCGAGGAGACGCTGATCACCTCCGACCTGGGGGTCGGTCCCACCACGGAGCTCGTCGAGGCGCTGCGCACCCGGCTCAAGGTGGACGGCGTCTCCGACCCCGCGGCCGCCCGCGCCGTGCTGCGCGAGGAGCTGCTGAAGCTCGTCGACCCCACCATGGACCGCACCCTGGGCACCGAGCCCGGCACCACCGCAGACGGCGAGCGGGTGCCCGCCGTCGTGATGGTGGTGGGGGTGAACGGCACCGGCAAGACCACCACCGTCGGCAAGCTGGCCCGCGTGCTGGTGGCCGAGGACAAGGACGTGCTGCTGGGAGCCGCCGACACCTTCCGGGCCGCGGCGGCCGACCAGCTCGAGACCTGGGGCAGCCGGGTCGGCGTGCCCGTGGTCCGCGGTGCCGAGCAGGCCGACCCGGCCTCGGTGGCCTTCGACGCGGTCAGGGCGGGCAAGGAGGGCGAGGTCGACGTCGTGCTGGTCGACACCGCCGGCCGGCTGCACTCCAAGACCGGGCTGATGGACGAGCTGGGCAAGGTCAAGCGGGTGATCGAGCGCACCGCCCCGGTGAGCGAGGTGCTGCTGGTGCTGGACGCCACCACCGGGCAGAACGGCCTGGTGCAGGCCCGGATCTTCCGTGAGGTCGTCGACGTCAGCGGCATCGTGCTGACCAAGCTGGACGGCTCGGCGAAGGGCGGCATCGTGGTGCAGGTGCAGCGCGAGCTCGGCGTCCCGGTGAAGCTGATCGGGCTCGGCGAGGGCGTGGACGACCTGGCCCCCTTCGACGCCGAGGAGTTCGTCGACGCCGTCCTCTCCGAGGCCTGACGGCCGCGGCGCCCCGCGCGTTCAGCTCGACCCCCTTCGTTCCTTGACCTGAGTAGTCCGGTGGCGTCAAGCTCCGGAGCATGGATCTCGCCGAGGAGCAGGCCGTTCGCGCGGCGGCGATGCAGTTCCTGGACCAGTTCCGCGGCAACCAGCTCGTCACGGAGTCCGATGTCGCCGGCTTCGTGTGGCAGGGCACGCCGATGCGGCTGATGGATCGGCAACGCGGTATCCGCAAGCCCAGGCAGCTGTCGGCGGCATTGACCTTCCGAACGGTGTTCACGCCGCCGGACGGGGTGCCTCCCTATGCGGATCAAGAGGGCCCGGATGGATTTCAGCGTTACAAGATGCGGGGGGACGACCCCGAGCACGCTGAGAATCGAGCGCTGCGCCAGGCCATGCTGCACGGTCTCCCGCTGATCTGGTTCGTCGGGGTGGAGCGTGGCACCTATCTGCCCATCTACCCGGTGTACCTCGTTGCCGAGGAGCGGGAGCTTCGGCAGTTCGTCGTCGCGTTGGCGCCCGAGCAGCGATATCTGCTCGGGGTATCCGACGCCGGCAACGCGGACGACGTCCGGCGGTACGCCGACCGGATCACTCGACAGCGCCTGCACCAACCCATGTTCCGTGCCCGCGTTCTGGCGGCATATCAGCAACGCTGTGCGATGTGCCGGCTCCGGCACGTCAGCTTGCTCGATGCCAGCCACATCCTTCCTGACGGACACGAGCTCGGGCAGCCGGTTGTTCCTAACGGGCTGGCGTTGTGCAAGATCCATCACGCAGCCTTCGACCAGAACATCATCGGGATCCGGCCCGACCTGCAGATCGTCGTCCGGGAGCAGGTGCTGCTCGAAGTGGACGGGCCGATGCTGCGGCACGGCATCCAGGAGCTCGACGGTCGACGTCTGGAGGTGCCAGGAAGCCCGGCCGCTGATCCGTCCGCCGACCGCCTGGAGGTCCGCTACAACGACTTCCTGGCGGCGATCTGACGACCTCACCGATGCAAGTGGTCCTGAAACGGGGGTTTCCCGGGCTTGCGTCTGCCGTCTGCGACCACTTACCCATAGGAGCCGGCCGCACCGGCTCCCGGAGATGCCGTGGCGTAGGGGCCGGTAGACTCCGCTGCTGGACCACCCACCGAACGAGGATCACCACGTGTTCGACACCCTGCAGGACCGGCTGAGCGCCACCTTCAAGTCGCTGCGCGGCAAGGGTCGGCTCACCGAGGCCGACATCGACGCCACCTGCCGCGAGATCCGCATCGCGCTGCTCGAGGCCGACGTCAACCTCGCCGTGGTCAAGGAGTTCGTGGCCGCGGTCAAGCAGCGCGCCCTCGGCAGCGAGCTCAGCGGAGCCCTCAACCCGACCCAGCAGGTCGTCAAGATCGTCGACGAGGAGCTCGTCGCCATCCTCGGTGGCCAGACCCGCACCATCCGGTGGGCCAAGAAGCCGCCGACGGTCATCATGCTCGCCGGCCTGCAGGGCGCCGGCAAGACCACCCTGGCGGGCAAGCTGGGCCGCTGGCTCCGTGAGCAGGGGCACTCCCCGCTGCTGGTGGCCGCGGACCTGCAGCGTCCCAACGCGGTCACCCAGCTCCAGGTCGTCGGCGAGCAGGCCGGCGTGCACGTCTACGCGCCCGAGCCCGGCAACACCTCCGCCGCCGACGGCGAGGGCGAGCGGCCCACCGGTGACCCGGTGCTGGTGGCGCGCCGGGCGATGTACCACGCCCAGCAGAAGCTCTACGACGTCGTGGTGGTCGACACCGCCGGCCGGCTGGGTGTCGACGCCGAGCTGATGCAGCAGGCCGCCGCCATCAAGGCCGAGGTCCGCCCCGACGAGACGCTGTTCGTCGTCGACGCCATGATCGGCCAGGACGCCGTCAACACCGCCCGGGCCTTCGCCGAGGGCGTCGGCTTCGACGGCGTCGTGCTCACCAAGCTCGACGGCGACGCCCGCGGTGGAGCCGCGCTGTCCATCGCCAAGGTGACCGGCCGGCCCATCATGTTCGCCTCCAACGGCGAGAAGCTGTCCGACTTCGACGTCTTCCACCCCGACCGGATGGCCAGCCGCATCCTGGGCATGGGGGACATGCTCACCCTGATCGAGCAGGCCGAGAAGACCTTCGACGCCGAGCAGAGCGCGAAGGCCGCGGCCAAGCTGACCAGCAAGGGCGGCACCCAGTTCGGCCTGGCCGACTTCCTGCAGCAGATGCAGGCGGTGCGCAGGATGGGCCCGCTGTCGAAGATCTTCGGGATGCTGCCGGGGATGGGCGAGATGAAGGACCAGATCGCCAACATCGACGAGAAGGAGATCGACCGCATCGAGGCGATCATCCAGTCGATGACCCCCGCCGAGCGCGACGACCCGAGGATCCTCAACGGCTCGCGCCGCGCCCGGATCGCCCGCGGTGCCGGTGTGCAGGTCTCCGACGTCAACAACCTGGTCACCCGCTTCATGGAGGCCCGGAAGATGATGAGCCAGCTCGCCGGCGGCAAGATGCCGGGGATGCCGGGCGTGCCGGGTCTCCCCGGCGCGGGCGGCGGCGCCCGCAAGGGCAAGCAGCAGGCCAAGAAGAAGGGCGGCCGCAAGGGCGTGTCGGGCAACCCCGCCAAGCGTGCCCAGCCGGCGCAGGGCCGGGTGGCCGACGGGGCCGCCGCCTTCGGGCAGGTGCCCCAGACGCCGGAGGAGATGCAGCAGGCGATGGCCGACTTCGACCTGCCGCCCGAGCTGCGGCGGATGCTCGACCGCGGTCGCTGATCCGCCCGCGGCGGCGCAGGCCGCACGGTTACACTCAGGCTCTCGTCGAGCAGGAGCTGATCCGGTGGGCCAGCAGCCGTCTCCCGCCACCCGACAGGGCCCGGCGGAGCCCGTGGTGTCGGTGGTCGTCCCCGTCCACGACGCCATGCCCTACCTGCGGACCCTGCTCGAGTCCCTGCTGGCCCAGGACCTCGCCGACTACGAGGTCGTGGCGGTCGACGACGGCAGCACCGACGGCGGCGGGGAGCTGCTGGAGGAGTACGCCGCCGCCCACCCGCGGCTCCGGGTGGTCCACCAGGAGAACAGCGGCTGGCCCGGTGCACCCCGCAACCGCGGTCTCGACCTCGCCCGCGGCCGCTACGTCTTCTTCGCCGATGCCGACGACGAGGTCGCACCGCAGACGCTGCGCCGGCTGAGCGAGTTCGCCGACCGGCACGGCTCCGACGTGGTGCTGCCGCGCGTGCTGGGCCACGGCGGACGGCCGCTGTCGCGCCGGCTCTACCTGCGCAACCGGGTGGACGCCGACCTGGAGCAGGTCTTCACCGTGCTGGGGCCGCACAAGCTGTTCCGCCGCTCCTTCCTGCTCGAGCAGGGCATCCGGTTCCCCGAGGGTCGGGTGAGGCTCGAGGACGCCATGATGCTGGCCCGGGCCTACCTGACCGCCCGGCGGGTGTCGCTGGTGGCCGACCCGGCGTGCAGCTACCGGCTCGTGCGCCGCGACGACGGCAGGAACATCAGCTCCCAGCCCTTCGACCCCGTCGGCTACACCGCGTCGGTGGCGGAGGTGAGCCGCATCATCCGCGAGCTGGACCCCGACCCCGCCCGGGCGGACCGGATCGTGCTCGACCTCTACCGGCGCAAGTGCCTGAAGTTCTACCAGCCGGAGCGGTGGTGGCGGATGCCGCCGGAGCGCCGCGAGGCCTTCCTCGCCGAGCACCGCCGCTACGTGCGCAGCTGGATCACCCCCGCCATGGAGGCCGGGCTGCCCCGCGAGGACCGGCGCCGCTCGGCCCTGGTCCGCGCGGGGGACGGCGGAGGGCTGCTCGAGCTCGCCGCCCGCGGTGTCGACGACCGGCCCTGGTCGGCCGAGATGGTCGCGGGCCGCTGGGACCCGGCGGGGCTGCAGCTCGACCTGCGCTGCGGAGGCGGCCCGCCGACCCTGCTGCGCCGCGTCGAGCTCCACCTGCAGGACCGCGGCAGCAGCCGAGGGGTCGAGCTGCGGCTGCGGGCCACCGACTTCGGGACCCGCGCCCCGGGCACCCTGACCCCGTGGTCGACCTCGGTCACCGTGCCGTGGGCGCTGCTCGAGCGCAGCGCGCCGGTGGTGCTCGACGTCTCGGTGCAGGTGCGCGGGGCGCCGGCGCAGGACCGGGTCCGCGTCGGCGTGCCGCCCGACCTGGAGCTGCCCGCCCGGCGGGGCCGGGTCCGCCCCTACCGCACCGTCCGGGGCAACCTCAGCCTGCGGCTGACCGGTCCGGGATGAGCGTCGCGGTCCGGGCGCGGGCCCTGGTCAGACGTGGGGGAAGGCGTCCAGCAGCCGGTCGGCGTCGAACCGGGAGCCCGGCAGCCGCGCTCCGGCAGCCACCCGGACCCAGTCCACGTCGGCGACGTCCTCGACGCCCAGGTCGAGCTCGCTGACCTCCTCGCGCTCCACCACGGTGAAGTAGTCCTCGAACTTGAAGCGGTCGCCGTGCAGCCGGACGTCGCCCACCCGGAGCCAGGTGGACGGCACCCCGTAGGCCTGGGCCACCACGAGCCCGTGCAGCGAGGAGGAGATGACGGCACGGGCCGCGGCGATCTGGTCGACCACCACCTCCGGACCCTGCTGGACGTCGAGCACGAACACGTCGTCCGCCTCGAACCGGTCGAAGAGGTGCTTGTGCATGTAGTGCGGCACCACCACGACCTTCCCTGCGCTCTCGGGCGCCGGCCGGGGCGTGTACCAGCGGGGCAGCAGCAGAGCCGGGTCGCCGTAGACCTCGGGCACCTGCCACCCGAGGCCCTCGACGAGCTGCTGGCGGGTGAGCGCGCCGCGGACGGCGGTGATCGCAGCCGGCGGCACCTCGGCCAGCTCGGCCAGCTTCTTGGCCGGCAGCGTCCCGATCACCCCCGAACCCCAGATCCGCGCTCCCGGGCGGGTCAGGTGGGCAGCCACCGACCCGACCGTGAAGAGACCGGGGTCGTGCGAGGGGAAGGACCTGACGTTGATCGCCGGACGTCCCGTGATGTAGTCGATCAGCATCGGGCCGAGCACGTCGCCGAAGTTCGCCTTGGCGTCCCACCAGTAGGCAGGCACCAGCCCTGCTGCCGCCGGGTCCTCGCCGGCCTCCAGGAAGCGGCGGATGCGGTCCCGGAGCAGGCCGACGGTGGCGACGACCCGCTCGGCGACCGCCGAGGCGGGGAGGTCGCGGGGGAGCCTGCCGAGCACGTGGCGCTCCTGACCGGCGTCGGCGACCATCCGGGCCTGGTTCACCAGGACGTTGCGCAGCAGCGTGGCGGTGGGCCGTCCGCAGCCGACGGCCGAGACCTCCCAGCCGTCGTCGTCCAGCGTGACGCCGATGAGCACGTCCCGGCCCGTGAGCAGGCGGTCGAAGCCGACACGCCGCGGGCCGCCGAACCAGTGGGCCGGCTGGCAGGGGCCGAGGACGTCGGTGAGCAGGACCTGCCGCACCACCCGGGCGGCCACGTCGACCACCGCGGGATCCACCACCGCCGAGTCGAGACCGACGGGCACGGCCGACGGCACCACACGGTAGGTGAACGGCTTCTCCGTGGACCGGTGCCAGCTGAGGTTGCCGTGCCTGGTGGCGTAGACCTCCAGGCCGTTCCAGCTCGGCGGCAGCTCCGTGCCCTCCTCGACGGCCACCCGCAGGTGGCGGCGTCGCCCGCCCACCTGCACCACGAGCGAGAGGTCGTGCCTGCCGGGGCCGAGCGCGTCCAGGACCGGCCCGGTGGCGGTACCCACGAGGTCCACCGCCGTCGGGCCCGACCGGCCCGCCGGGTCGCGGGTGAGCGTGAAGGCGGACAGTCCCAGCCCGTCACGTGCCCGCAGCTCGCACACGGCCGAGGCGCCGACGGTCTCGGCGGTCCGCACGGTGACCGTCGTCTGGAGCTCGCCGAGGGCGGTCCAGGAGGAGCGGCGCAGCACGGCGGTGACCTCGGGTTCCGGGGCGGGGATCCCGGGGGACCGTCGTGCCCCCGCGCGCGCGACGCGACGGGCCCTCCCGATCAGACCTCCCAGCGGCGAGACGATGCGGTCGACGGCGTCGATGGTGGTCCTCCAGCGGTGCGGGCAGCGGGTGCGTGGGCCGCACCTTAGCGCAGCGACCCGCGTCGCGGCGTCAGGGCGCGGACACGGCGATACACTCGCTCGCGATCCCGACGAGCGGCAGGAGCCCAGCCCACGTGTCCGAGCAGTCCTCCCCCCATGCTCCCGAGAGCCTCGACGAGCCGGCGGTGTCGGTGGTCGTCCCGGTGTACAACGCCATGCCCTACCTGCGTGACCTGATGGACTCCCTGGTCGCCCAGGACCTGCCTGCCACCGACTTCGAGGTGGTGGCGGTCGACGACGGCTCCACCGACGACAGCCCCGCGGTGCTGGACGAGTACGCCGCCGCCCACCCCAACGTCCAGGTGGTGCACCAGCCGAACAGCGGGTGGCCGGGCATCCCGCGCAACCGCGGCCTCGACCTGGCCCGCGGCCGCTACGTCTTCTTCGCCGACGCCGACGACCGGATGGGCACGGAGGCGCTGCGGCGGATGACCGCCTTCGCCGACCAGCACGCCAGCGACGTGGTGGTGCCCAAGATGGTGGGCGTCGGGGGCCGCTGGGTGCGTGCGGCGATGTACGCCGAGACCCAGGTCGACGCCGACCTGGAGAACGTCTTCACCACACTCACCCCCCAGAAGCTGTTCCGCCGCTCCTTCCTGCTGGAGCACCAGATCCGCTTCCCCGAGGAGAAGGTGCGCCTGGAGGACGGGATGATGCTGGCCCGGGCCTACCTCACCGCCCGCCGGGTGTCGCTGCTCGGCGACTACGACTACTACTACCTCGTCGCCCGCGACGACGGGAAGAACATCAGCTCCCAGGGCTTCGACCCGGCCGGCTACACCTGGTCCATCGGCGAGGTCAGCAGGATCATCAAGGAGCTCGACCCCGACCAGGCCCGGGCCGACCGGATCGTCCTGGACCTCTACCGGCGCAAGTGCCTGAAGTTCTACGAGCCCGAGCGCTACTGGAAGATGCCCGACGCCCGCCGCGACGCCTTCCTCGTCGAGCACCGCAAGCACATCGAGACCTTCATCACCCCCGAGATGGAGGCCCGGCTGAACCGCAAGGCGCGCCGTCGCTCCCAGCTGATCCGCGCCGGCGACAAGGCCGGGCTGGTCGCGCTGGCCGCCGACGGGGTCGACCACCGCCCGCACCTCGCGGAGCTGGAGTCGGCGGAGTGGAGCTGGCGGGGGCTGCGGCTGCGGCTGCGGGTCAGCGGCGGGGTCCCCTCGGCGACCCAGGCCGTGGAGCTGTACCTGCAGGACCGCGAGGGCACGCGCACGGCCACCCTGGTGCTGGACAAGGACGAGGTGATGGCCCGGGCGCTGGGGCGGCTCACCGTCTGGCAGGCCTCGGTCCTCGTCCCCAGCAGGCTGCTGCGTCGCGACGGCGAGGTGGTGCTGGACGCCAGCGTGGGCCTGCGTGACGGACAGCCGGGGCAGCGGGTCCGGGTCCAGGTGGCCGAGCACGCCCGGCTGCCCGCGCCTCGGCGGGGGGCGCGCCCCTACGCCACCATCAAGGACAACTTCAGCATCGAGCTCAACGGCGCGCGGTGACCGGTCCGTCCCGGCTGCACCTGCGTGGCGTGCTGCTGCCGGAGGGGGAGCGCCGCGACCTGTGGGTGGCCGACGGCCGGGTGTCGGAGGAGCCCGTGGCGGGGGCGGTCACCGTCGCCGGCGACGGCTGGATCCTGCCCGGGCTGGTGGACGCGCACTGCCACGTCGGGCTGGAGTCGCGGGGGGCCGTCGACCGGGCGACCACCGAGCAGCACGCGCTCGCCGAGCGCCGGGCCGGCGTGCTGCTGCTGCGGGACGCCGGGTCGCCGGCGGACACCCGCTGGGTCGACCAGCGCCCCGACCTGCCGCGGATCGTCCGCGCCGGACGCCACATCGCCCGGCCCCGGCGCTACCTGCGCGACTACGCCGAGGAGGTCGAGCCCGAGGACCTGGTGGCCGCCGTGGAGCGGCAGGCCGCGCGCGGCGACGGCTGGATCAAGCTGGTGGGGGACTGGATCGACCGGGAGCTGGGCGACCTGGCCCCGCTGTGGCCGGTGGAGGTCGCCCGGGCTGCCGTCGCGCGCGCCCACGAGCTGGGGTGCCGCGTCACCGCCCACGTCTTCAGCCAGCAGGCCACCGCCGAGCTGGTGGCCGCGGGCGTGGACGGCGTCGAGCACGGCACCGGCCTGGACGAGGCGACCACCGCGCTGATGGCCGAGCGCGGGGTGGCCCTGGTGCCGACGCTGGTCCAGCTGGAGAACTTCCCGCGGTTCGCCGAGCAGGGACGGGAGAAGTTCCCCCGCTACGCGGCCCACATGACCGACCTGCACGCCCGCCGCTGGCAGACCCTCGGTCGCGCGGTCGAGGCGGGGGTGCCCGTCTACGCCGGCACCGACGCCGGCGGCTACCTCCCGCACGGCCAGATCGCCCGGGAGGTGCAGGCGCTGACCCGGCTGGGCGGTGCCGAGCTGGCCGTGGGGGCCGCCTGCTGGCGGGCCCGCCGCTGGCTGGGCCACCCGGGGCTGGAGGCGGGGGCGCCGGCGGACCTGGTGGTCTACGACGCCGACCCGCTGCGCGACCCGGCGGTGCTGGCCCGGCCCCGGCTGGTGGTGCTGCGGGGTCGCGTCGTCGAGGGATGAGACGGCACGGCCACGACGCAGCCGCCCGCCCGCAGGTTTGGTGGAGGCGGGGCGGTCTGGCAGAATGTCGGGCGCTGCCGTGCTGCCCGGGTGCCCTCTCACGCCCGGACGTCGCGGTCCACCCGGGTTGAGGTGCGCTGACCCACCAGTGCGCCGACTGCTCACCCACCTTGTCCGGGGTCGTCCCGGGCATCGCCAACAGGAGTTCCCACACACGTGGCTGTCAAGATTCGTCTGAAGCGACTCGGCAAGATCCGCTCGCCCCACTACCGCATCGTCGTCATGGACTCGCGCAGCAAGCGCGACGGCCGGGCGATCGAGGAGATCGGCAAGTACCACCCGAAGAACGACCCGTCGGTCATCGAGGTGAACTCCGAGCGCGCCCAGTACTGGCTGTCGGTCGGCGCCCAGCCCACCGAGGCCGTCGTGGCGATCCTCAAGCGCACCGGTGACTGGCAGCAGTTCTCCGGCGACAGCTCCCCCTCCGGCGTGCAGCCGCAGAAGGAGAAGAAGGACAAGCTCGCCGCCTTCAACGCCGCTCTGGCCGACACCGCCGACGAGCCGAGCGTGGCCGCGTTCAGCAGCCGCCGCAAGGACGAGGCCGCGGCCGAGGCGCCGGCCTCCGAGGGCTCCGGCGACGACGCGGGCGAGACCAGCAGCGAGGCCTGAGCGTGCTGGCCGAGGCGCTGGAGCACCTGGTCCGGGGCCTGGTGACCCACCCCGACGACGTCGTCGTGCGTGACATCGACGGCCGTCGGGGCCGCATGCTGGAGGTGCGGGTGCACCCCGAGGACGTGGGCAAGGTGATCGGCCGTCAGGGACGCACCGCCGCCGCCCTGCGGACCGTCGTGGCGGCGCTGGCCGGTCGTGACCGGGTGCGGGTCGACTTCGTCGACGTCGACCGCCAGCCCGGCCGCGGCCGCCGCTGAGCCTGCACCCGGTGGACGACGTCGACGTGGTGGTCGGCCGGATCGGCCGACCCCACGGCGTCCGCGGGACCGTCACCGTGGAGCCCCGCACCGACGAGCCCGACCGCCGCTTCGCCCCCGGTGCGCGGCTGCAGCTCGTCCGTCCGGCCGCGGCGCGCTCGACGCGCGACCGCTGGCCCAGCGAGCGGACCCTGGAGGTGGCTGACAGCCGCTGGCACCAGGGACGTCTGCTCGTCACCTTCGTCGGCGTGGGCGACCGCTCCGCGGCCGAGGCGCTGCGTGAGGCGCTGCTGGTCAGCCGGGTCGCCGCCGACGAGACCCCGGAGGAGCCGGGGGAGTACTACGACCGCCAGCTGGTGGGGCTGGCCGTGCTGGACGCCGCCGGCGTCGAGGTCGGACGCGTCACCGAGGTGGTGCACCTGCCGGCCCAGGACCTGCTCGCCGTCGACGTGTCCGGCGGCTCCCGGCTGGTGCCCTTCGTCGAGGCCCTGGTGCCCGTCGTCGACCTGGCCGCCGGCCACGTCCGGCTGGCCGACGTGGAGGGCCTGCTCAGCGACCTCGACGACGAGGCGGAGTGACCCGCGGCGGACGACCGGCCCGGAGTGACGTCCAGCACAGCAGGCTCGCCTTATTTCTCGCCGGTCGAGCGGGAGAACTAAGGTGTCAGACGTGTCAACAACGATCTCCGCGCAACGCAGGGCGCTCCGCTCGACGGTCGCGAACAAGGCGGTCATGGCCGTCAGCGGTCTCATCATGGTGGGCTACCTGCTCGCCCACATGTACGGCAACCTGAAGGCCTTCGCCGGCCAGCAGGCCTTCGACGAGTACTCCCACCACCTGCGCGAGCTGGGCGAGCCGATCCTGCCCTACGGCGGCGCGCTGTGGATCATCCGGGTGGTGCTGCTCGTCGCGGTCGCCGCGCACGTCGTCTCCGCGGTGAAGCTGTCCCGCCGCTCCTGGCGCGCCGCGGGCGTCAACCGCTACGAGACCCGGCGCAACCGCCGCGGGATCCAGCGCAGCTACGCCTCGTTCACCCTGCGCAGCGGCGGTCTGGTGATCGCGCTGTTCGTGCTCTACCACCTGGCGCACCTGACCTGGCAGTGGATCACCCCGGGCGGTGCGTCGCCCTCGCCCTACGAGCGGCTGGTCAACGGCTTCAACATCTGGTGGGTCGTGGTGACCTACACCATCGCGATGGTGGCGGTCGGGCTGCACCTGCGCCACGGCACCGCCAGCGCCCTCTACACCCTCGGCGCGGGGACCACGTCCGGGTCGCGCAGGGTCATCCTCGCCGTCTCGGTCGCCCTCGCCTGGGTGATCACCCTCGGCTTCCTGGCCGTCCCCTTCAGCGTCCTCCTGGGAGTGGTGTCATGACGCAGTCCGACAGCAGCACGAGCCCCGTCGCCACGGTGGAGACCCCCGTCGCGCCGCGGGAGGCACGGGTCGACGCCGACGAGCTGTTCACCGTGGGTGAGCCCATCGCCGACGCCAAGGCCCCCGCCGGCCCCATCGAGAGCCGCTGGTCCGAGCGCAAGTTCAGCGCCAAGCTGGTCAACCCGGCCAACCGCCGCAAGCTCAGCGTGATCATCGTGGGCACCGGCCTGGCCGGTGCCTCCGCCGCCGCCACCCTCGGCGAGGCCGGCTACCGGGTCACCAGCTTCTGCTACCAGGACACCCCCCGCCGGGCCCACTCGATCGCCGCCCAGGGCGGCATCAACGCGGCGAAGAACTACCGCAACGACGGCGACTCCACCTACCGGCTGTTCTACGACACCGTCAAGGGCGGTGACTTCCGCAGCCGCGAGTCCAACGTCTACCGGCTGGCCGAGGTCAGCGCGAACATCATCGACCAGTGCGTCGCCCAGGGCGTCCCGTTCGCCCGCGAGTACGGCGGCCTGCTCGACACCCGCTCCTTCGGCGGCGTGCAGGTGCAGCGGACGTTCTACGCCCGCGGGCAGACCGGTCAGCAGCTGCTGATCGGCGCCTACCAGGCGCTCGAGCGCCAGGTCGCCGCCGGGACGGTGACGGTGCACTCCCGCCACGAGATGCTGGAGCTGGTGGTGGCCGACGGCCGCGCGCGGGGCATCGTCGTGCGGGACATGCGCACCGGCGAGATCGAGACCCACTACGCCGACGCGGTGGTGCTGGCCAGCGGTGGCTACGGCAACGTGTTCTTCCTCTCCACCAACGCCATGGGCTCCAACGTCACCGCGGCGTGGCGGGCCCACCGCAAGGGCGCCTACTTCGCCAACCCCTGCTACACCCAGATCCACCCGACCTGCATCCCGGTGTCGGGGGAGTACCAGTCCAAGCTGACGCTGATGAGCGAGTCGCTGCGCAACGACGGCCGCATCTGGGTGCCCAAGGACGGCGAGGACAAGCGGGCCCCGGGTGACATCCCCGAGGAGGACCGCGACTACTACCTGGAGCGGCGCTACCCGGCGTTCGGCAACCTGGTGCCCCGCGACATCGCCTCCCGGGCGGCCAAGGCCGTCTGCGACGAGGGCCGTGGGGTCGGGCCGGGCGGGCTGGGGGTCTACCTGGACTTCGCCGACGCCATCGAGCGGCTGGGCCGCAAGGCGGTCGAGGCCAAGTACGGCAACCTCTTCGACATGTACCTGCAGATCACGGGGGAGAACCCCTACGAGCAGCCCATGCGGATCTACCCGGCGGTGCACTACACCATGGGTGGCCTGTGGGTGGACTACGACCTGCAGTCGACGATCCCGGGCCTGTTCGTCACCGGGGAGGCCAACTTCTCCGACCACGGCGCCAACCGGCTCGGCGCCTCGGCGCTGATGCAGGGCCTGGCCGACGGCTACTTCGTGCTCCCCAACACGATCGCCGACTACCTCGCGGCCGGGCCGTTCGAGAAGGTCGACGACAGCCACCCCGCCTCGGCGGAGGCCATCGCCTCGGTCAACGACCGGGTGCAGCGGCTGCTGTCGATCAAGGGCTCCCGCACCGTCGACTCCTTCCACAAGGAGCTGGGCCGGATCATGTGGGAGTACTGCGGCATGGAGCGCAACGAGGAGGGCCTGCGCAAGGCCATCGGCGCGATCCGCGAGCTCCGCGAGGAGTTCTGGCGCGACGTGCTGGTGCCGGGCACCGGTGCCGAGCTCAACCAGTCGCTGGAGCGGGCCGGCCGGGTGGCCGACTTCCTCGAGCTCGGTGAGCTCATGTGCGTGGACGCCCTGCACCGCCGCGAGTCCTGCGGCGGGCACTTCCGCTCGGAGTCCCAGACCGAGGACGGCGAGGCGCTGCGCCACGACGACGAGTTCGCCTACGTCGCGGCGTGGGAGTTCACCGGCGTCGGCCAGCAGCCGGTCCTGCACAAGGAGGACCTGGTGTACGAGTTCGTCGAGATGAAGCAGCGCAGCTACAAGTGATCGCCACGCGGAGATCGCTCCCCAGCACCAAGAAGACGCAAGCAGTGAGGAAGCAGCAGTGAACATCACCCTGCGCGTGTGGCGCCAGTCCGGTCCCGACGCCGAGGGACACATGCAGACCATCGAGGTGCCCGACGTCAGCGAGCACATGTCCTTCCTGGAGATGATGGACGTCGTCAACGAGCGGCTGACGCTCGCCGGCGAGGACCCGGTCGCGATCGACTCCGACTGCCGCGAGGGCATCTGCGGCACCTGCGGCGTCATGATCAACCGCGAGGCCCACGGGCCGGTCCGGGCGACCGTCTGCCAGCTGCACATGCGCTCGTTCTCCGACGGCGACGTCATCGACGTCGAGCCGTGGCGCTCCGACGCCTTCCCGGTCGTCAAGGACCTGGTCGTCGACCGCGGTGCCTTCGACCGCATCATCCAGGCCGGCGGCTACATCAGCGCGCCCACCGGCTCCGCCCCCGAGGCGCACGCGGCCCCGGTCAAGAAGCAGGACGCCGACCACGCCTTCGACGCCGCCACCTGCATCCAGTGCGGTGCCTGCGTGGCCGCCTGCCCCAACGGCTCGGCGATGCTGTTCACCGCCGCCAAGGTGACCCACCTGGGGCTGCTGCCGCAGGGCCAGCCCGAGCGTCACAGCCGCGTGCTGGGCATGGTCAACCAGCACGACGCCGAGGGCTTCGGCGGCTGCAGCAACATCGGCGAGTGCACCGCGGTCTGCCCCAAGGGCATCCCGTTCGACACCATCACCCGCCTCAACCGGGACCTGCTGACCGCGCTCATGAAGGGCGGCGAGTGAGCCTGCGGCTCGCCGCCGGCCGGGCCGGCTCCAGGCTCAGCCGCTCCTGAGGCAGGAGCCCCGCTCCACCAGGCGGGGCTCGAAGACGGCCGTGCCCCGCGTCGCCGGCTCCGCCGGGGAGCCCAGCGCCGCCAGCAGCAGCTCGGCGGCACGGCCTCCCATCTCGTAGGCGGGCTGGGCGACCACGGTGATCGGCGGGTCCATCAGCGGCGCCCAGGGGGCGTCGTCGAAGGTCACCAGGCCGAGGTCGGCGCCCAGCCGCAGGCCCCGCCGTCGCAGCTCCTCCAGCACCCCGATGGCGAGCGCGGAGTTCGCCACGAACAGGCAGTCCGGCGGCTGGGGCAGGTCCAGCAGCCGCGCCGCCGCCGCAGCCCCGCCGGCGGCGTGGTACGGCACGTGCTCGACCAGCTCCGCCAGCCCGCAGCGGCGCACCACCGCGCGGAAGGCGGCGGCGCGCTGGTCGGCGGTCTCCGCGCCGGCCGGGCCGGTGACGCAGGCCGGCCGTCGCCAGCCGTGGGCCAGCAGGTGCTCGGTGGCCGTCGCGGCGCCGGCGGCCGAGTCCGCCACCACCGTCGCCACCGGCTGCGGCAGGTGGCGGTCGAGGGCGACCACGGGGATGCCGGCCCCGAGCAGCCGGCCCACGTCGGAGGCCGGTGAGGCGGGGGTGATGATCAGCCCCGCCACCCGCTCCGCCTCGGCCACCGCCAGGTAGCGCTGCTCCTTGCCGGGGTCCTCGTCGGAGTTGCACAGGAACACCGAGTAGCCGGCCGCGTTGGCCACGTCCTCGACGCCGCGGGCGACCGCGGTGCAGAAGGGGTTGGTGACGTCGGTGACGACCAGCGCCCAGGCCTGCGTGGCCCGCCGGCGCAGGTTCCTGGCCACCAGGTTGGGCCGGTAGTCGAGCTCCGCCACCGCCGCGTGCACCCGGGCGGCCAGCTCGGGGTCGACCCGGGCGTTGCCGTTGAGGGTGCGCGACACCGTGGCCACCGACACCCCGGCCGCCCGGGCCACGTCCACCAGCCGGACCATGCTGGGCGAGCTGCTCAGACCGCCAGCCCGTCCAGGTCGGGCAGCTGCGGGCGGGTGGTGCTGGAGGCGTCCAGGTAGAACACCGCCAGCGAGGAGATGTCGTCGCGCAGCGGCAGGTAGCGGTGGCCGGACTTCCAGCCCAGCGCCTGGATGTCGACGCGGAGGGCGGTCCGGAAGGTGATCGGGTCGGGCAGGTGCCAGCGGTAGAGCCCGAAGCGCTGCTGGCTGGCGTAGAGGCCGTCGGGGCGCAGCACCTGCGGCATGCCCAGGAACGGGGTGCTGAACTCGGTGTAGCCCTGGCCGGGGACGTCGAAGTTCCAGGCCCCGCCGAAGTAGTCCTCGGTGCCGGTGCTGGCGATGGTCGGGAACTCGCCGTCGTCGTCGAGGTAGAACTTGACCTCGCCCTCGCCCCACCAGCCCGGGGAGTTGACGCCCCACGCCATGTAGGTGCCGGCGTAGTGCCCGCGCCCGGTGACGTCGAGGATCGGGTGGGTGGTCAGCTCCGGCAGCGGGTTGCTGCGGCGGAACTGGGCGTGCAGGTAGGCCGCGCCCTCGCCGGGGACGTCGTCGCCCACCTCGTAGTCGATCTGGTAGTAGACGACCGCCTTGTCCTCCGACAGGTTCTCCAGGGTGAGCCGGGCCGAGCGGTGGAACGGCATCGGCCAGTAGGAGTTGAAGCCGCCGTGCGGGTTGCTGGCCACCACCTGGGAGGAGACCTGGGCGAAGCGGCACCAGCCGCTGGCGAAGAAGTCGCCGACGGGCGTCTCGACCGCGGGCTCGTCGTCGCCGTCCCAGTGCGCCCGCAGCACCAGCGAACGCCAGTTCTCGCGGGCTGTGGTCAGCCAGATGTGGGTGATCCGGCCGGGGGAGTCGACGTGGCCGAGGACGAAGGTCTCCCCGGGCGCGATCTCCACCGACGGCGAGATCTTCCAGCCGACCCCGAGGTCGCGCCCGGCGTGGGCCCCGGTGCCCTCGCTGGCCCGTGCGGCGCCGCCGGGCTGGCCGTCGAAGTTCTCCGGGCAGATCGAGCGCGAGACGCTGGTGCGGAGCTGGGAGATGTCACGGAACACGGGGTCCTCCTCGGTGGTGGTGGGGTGCGGTTCAGAGGGCGACGTCGCCGCAGAGGTGGACCCGCAGCCCCAGGGCGTCGAACATCGCCACCTTGGCCGTCAGCGCCCGGTCGGCGGTCTCGGCGTCGGGGGCGTAGACGACCTGGATGTGGTTGGCCTTGTGCCGGGCCATCAGCTGGTCGCGGCTCACGCCGTGCAGCACCGCGTGCATGATCGGCCACTGCGGGTCGGTGGCCTGCAGCCGACGCCGGGTCTCCTCCTCCGGGAGCTCCACCACGTGACCGCGGCCCAGGTCGACCTGCAGCACGCCCTCGGCCACGAACACCCGCGACCAGACGATCTCACCGGGGCGCGAGACCCCGCTCAGCGTGCTGCCGCCGAGGGGGAAGAACATCGGGGGCTGGCGCATGCCGTAGGAGCGGTCGTAGCCGCCGTTGTGGGAGGCGGGCACCGACCCGGAGATCTCGAACACCCACACGAAGGTGCCCTCGAAGTCCTCGCCCCAGCGGATGTCGTGCAGGGTGGTGGCCGGGTCGAGACCCATGGCCGTCCAGATCCGGTTGGTGACCAGGGCGTCGACGGCGACCGCCTCGTCCACCTCGTTGAAGTGCGGCAGGGCCGAGCCCGGGTAGAGCTCGCGGGAGCCGTCCCGGGAGCGCACCGGCGGCCGCTCCACGTTGTTGAGCAGCCCCTCGGCCAGGTCGCTGGCCGGGCACTGGTCCTTGAGCCCCTGCTGGTACTGGATGCCGACCGCGTCGAGGCCGAAGTCGTCGCTCATCCTCACCGCGGCGATGTACATCGCGAGCTGGCGCAGCACCTGGGCGCGGGTCAGCTCGGTGGCCTCGTCGGTGCCGTAGTGGAAGGTGAAGCCGGCCCGCTCGAGCCAGTCGTGCACCTCCTCGACCTCGGCCGGGTCGACCCGGTCCATCTCGGCCAGCAGCGCGCTCTGGCTGAGCCGCTCCTTGTAGATGCCGAGCGGGTTGAGCAGCTCGTCGTCGATGATGGCGTTGTACATCCCCATGCAGCCCTCGTCGAAGACGCCGACGACCGCCTTCTCCTCGACCAGCTGACGCGCCAGCGCGCGGCCCAGCTGGACCTCCGCGGAGTCCTCGGCCAGCGCGCCGCGGTCCAGCTCGCGGACGTGGGAGAGGTCGTGGTCGATCGTCCCGGTCTCCAGCCACTCGGCCAGCCGGTCGCGGGCCCAGGTGTCGGTGAAGTCCTTGCTCCACAGCACGCTGTGCTCGATCCCGGCCTTGGTCATCGAGCCGGTCAGGTTGAGCAGGCCCACCAGGCCCGGGAAGTCGCCGGCCCAGTTGGCCACCAGCAGGATCGGACCCCGGTGGTCGCGCAGCCCGGCCAGCAGGTGGTGGCTGTACTGCCAGACCGCCTCCACCACCACCAGCGGGGCGTCCAGCGGCACCGAGCGGAAGACCTCGATCCCCATCCGCTGGCTGCTGATGAAGCCGTGCCCGGCCTCCGGGTCGTACTCGTGGGCGCGGGTCACCGACCAGCCGAGGTCGGCCAGGGCGGCTCCGACCCGCTGCTCCAGCTCGGCCTGGGTGGGCCAGCACTTCGTGTTCGCGCTGGGCCGCAGGTCGCCGCTGGCCACCGTCCAGACGGTCTTCTCGACGACCTGGGGCCGGGTCAGCGGTGCGGGCAGGGTGTAGGTGGACATGGCGGGGCCTCCTGCGGTCAGGTGCGGGCGGTTCGGTGGACGACGCCCGACGGAGGGCGGGCGGGGGTGGGGGCGACGGCAGCGCAGGAGGGCGGGAGCAGGCAGGGGCGGCTCGCGTGGTCGTCGGTGACCGGCTGCGCCATCGCCCTGCCTCCTCGCACCGGTGTGGCTCGTCCCTGCTAGTAGTAATCGATTTCACAGCCGGTGTCCAGCGTGACGTGCCGGTCGGCGCCCTCGCCGCCGGTGCCGGCTGCCGTCGCCGGTTCGCGGTCCGGGGCCCCGCTGTGGCAGACTTCTTCGCTGGTGCTCGTACCCGGCTCCTGCCACAGGGGGAACGTCCGGATCGGCACCACCCGAACCTGCACCGACCAGGTGACCTGTGGCACCGGCGAAGGAAAGAACATGAGCAAGCTGATCGAGGCGCTCGACCAGACCTCGCTGCGCGACGACATCCCGAGCTTCCGCCCGGGTGACTCCGTCAAGGTGCACGTGAAGGTCGTCGAGGGCAACCGTTCCCGCATCCAGGTCTTCGCCGGCGTGGTGATCGCCCGGACCGGCGGCGGCCTGCAGGAGTCCTTCGTGGTCCGCAAGGTGTCCTTCGGTGTCGGCGTCGAGCGCACCTTCCCGCTGCACAGCCCGATCATCGACAAGATCGAGGTCGAGCGCCGCGGTGACGTCCGCCGCGCCAAGCTGTACTACCTGCGCGGTCTGCGCGGCAAGGCGGCCAAGATCAAGGAGAAGCGCTACTGAGCGCGACACCCACCGGCATCGCACGCACCCTCCGGGTGCGTGCGATGTTTCGTCTGGGAGCAGGACCGTCACCGGGCTGGGCTACGTTGGGGGCCGGGTCCGGCAGCGAGCCGGAGGGAACAGGAGCTGGGCGAAGTGAGTGAATCGCGGATCGGGGAGCCACGGTCCGGAGCAGCGCGGCAGCTCGGCTCCCTCCTCAAGGAGGTCGCGATCGTGGTCGTCGGGGCCATCATCGTCTCCTCGATCCTGCGGGCCTTCGTCGCCCAGCCCTTCGTGATCCCCTCCGGCTCGATGGAGGACACCCTGCAGATCGACGACAAGGTCGTCGTGCAGAAGGTCACCGACTTCAGCCGCGGCGACGTCGTCGTCTTCGTCGATCCCGGCAACTGGCTGGGCCCGGACTACCAGGCCCAGGAGCGCGGCCCGACCGGGAAGCTGCTGGAGTTCGTCGGGCTGCTGCCCGACACCAGCTCCAACCACCTCATCAAGCGGGTCATCGGCATGCCCGGCGACACCGTCACCTGCTGCGACGCCCAGCAGCGGATCACCGTCAACGGCGAGCCGCTGGAGGAGGAGGACTACCTCTACCGGGGTTCCGACGGCGAGCCGGTCGCCCCGGCCGAGGTGCCGTTCAGCGTGGTGGTACCGGCCGACCGCATCTTCGTCATGGGCGACCACCGCGACGACTCGCGCGACTCGCGCTGCCACCTCGGCGACGTCCCCGCCGGCGGCGGTCCGATCGGCACCGACGCCTTCGTGCCGATCGCGAACGTCGTCGGGCCGGCCTTCCTGATCGCCGCCCCCTTCGACCGGTTCCAGCGGCTGACCGTCCCCGAGACCTTCGCCGACGTCCCCGACGCGACCGAGCCGGCACCGCAGCGGGCGGTGATCGAACCCGAGGGGGTGGGCTGCTGATGGGGTTCGTGGTGCGCCGCAGCAGCGGCATCTACGCCTACGAGCGGGCGCTGCGCCGCGCCGGCTTCCCCCTGGTGGCCGGCGCCGACGAGGCCGGCCGGGGCGCCTGCGCGGGCCCGCTGGTGGCCGCCGCGGCCATCCTGTCCGACCGCCGCTCGGGCGAGATCGAGGGGCTGCGGGACTCCAAGCTGCTCAGCGCCGCCCAGCGCGAGCGCTGCTACGACGAGGTGGTGGCCAAGGCCGTGGCGTGGTCGGTGGTGGTCGTCGAGGCCGCCGAGTGCGACCGGCTCGGCATGCACGTGGCCAACGTGCAGGCGCTGCGCCGGGCGCTGCACCGGCTCGACCCCGCACCGGACTACGCGCTGACCGATGGCTTCGGGGTGGACGGCCTCGGCGTGCCGGGGCTGGCGGTGTGGAAGGGCGACCGGGTCGCCGCCTGCGTGGCCGCGGCCTCGGTGCTGGCCAAGGTGACCCGGGACCGCATCATGGCCGACCTGCACGAGCGCTGGCCCGAGTACGACTTCGCCACCCACAAGGGCTACTGCACCAGCCTGCACCAGGAGCGGCTGGACCGGCTGGGTCCGTGCCCGGAGCACCGGATGCGCTTCGACAACGTCGTCCGGACCGTCCGGGTCCGGGCGGTCGGATAGAGTCGATCCGTCATGAGCGCAGAAGACCTGGAGCAGTTCGAGAGCGAAGCGGAGCTCAAGCTCTACCGCGAGTACAAGGACGTCGTCCGGCTGTTCACCTACGCGGTCGAGACCGAGCGCCGCTTCTACCTCTGCAACACCGTCGACCTCAAGGTGCGCACCGAGGGCGGCGACGTCTACTACGAGGTCTCCATGGCTGACGCCTGGGTGTGGGACATGTACCGCCCGGCCCGCTTCGTGAAGAACGCCAAGGTGCTCACCTTCCGCGACGTCTCCATCGAGGAGATCGTCCACTCCGACCTCGAGGTCCCCGACTCCAACCGCTGAGGCCGGACCACCGCCCGCCATCGCGTCCCCGGAACCGCCCGGGACGTGGTCCTGCGAAGGCGCCGACCCGGCACCTCCGGCGCAGCGGGTCGAGCCCGTCGGAGTCGTCCACAGCCCTCCGTCCCGGTCCACAGGGCCACCCGTCGGGTGCGGCTGCCGGGCGTCGCCGGCCACGGTGGGGGCGGAGGTGGTGGCGATGGGGGACCGACAGACGCTGGGCCGGCTCGGTGAGGAGCTGGCGGCCCGGTTGCTGCAGGAGCAGGGCTGCGAGGTGCTGGCCCGCAACTGGCGCTGTGCCGAGGGCGAGATCGACATCGTGGCCCGCGAGCTGTCCACGGCGACGGTGGTGTTCTGCGAGGTGAAGTGCCGGCGCGGGCTGGGCTGGGGTGACCCGCTGGAGGCGATCACCTGGGCGAAGCTGCGCAAGCTGCGCCAGCTGGCCGCGATCTGGTGCCAGCAGTGCGGGCAGCGGCCGCCGGCGATCCGCATCGACGCGGTCGGGGTCGTGGTCCTCGACGGCGAGGCGCCGGTGCTCAGCCACGTGCGGGGTGTGGGGTGAGCCTGGCGCAGACCTGGTCGGTGGCCCTGCTGGGCATGGAGGGCCAGATGATCGAGGTCGAGGCGGCGATCGGCGGCGGGTTGCCGCGGACGGTGCTGGTGGGGCTGCCCGACGCGTCGTTGTACGAGTCGCGCGACCGGTGCCGTGCCGCGGTGGCCAACAGCGGCTACAGCTGGCCCTCGCAGCTGGTCACCATCAACCTGACGCCGGCCTCGCTGCCCAAGGCGGGTTCGCACTACGACCTCAGCATCGTCGCCGCGGTGCTCGCCGCCGCCGAGGTGGTGCCCCGGGAGTCGGTCCGGCGCCGGGTGCTGCTCGGCGAGGTGGGTCTGGACGGCCGGGTCCGCCGGGTCCGCGGGGTCCTCCCCGCCCTGATGGCCGCCCGCAGCGCAGGCTTCGAGCAGGTGGTGGTGCCGCAGGGCCAGCAGGCCGAGGCGGCGCTGGTCGAGGGCCTGGGGGTGACGGCGGTGGGGTCGCTGGCCGACCTGGTCGACTGCCTGCACGGGCGCCCGGTGCTGCCCGTCGAGGACGACCCGGCGACCGGCGAGGAGGGCGGCTCCCCTCCGGCGCGCGACCTGTCGGAGGTCGTCGGCCAGCCCGAGGCCCGCTGGGCGCTCGAGGTCGCCGCGGCCGGCCGCCACCACCTGTACCTGCAGGGCCCGCCGGGCGTGGGCAAGACGATGCTGGCCGAGCGGCTGCCGGGCCTGCTGCCCGACCTCGAGCTCCCCGAGGCGCTGGAGGTGTCGGCGGTGCACTCGCTCGCCGGGGTCGGCGTGGACGGGCTGATCACCCGCCCGCCCTACGCCGACCCCCACCACTCCGCCTCCCAGCCGAGCATCATCGGCGGCGGCGCCCGCATCGCCCGGCCGGGCGCCATCTCGCTGGCCCACCGCGGCGTGCTGTTCCTCGACGAGGCCCCGGAGTTCAGCCCGCGGGTGCTGGAGGGGCTGCGGACGCCCTTGGAGTCGGGGGTGGTCACGCTGGGACGCACCCAGCTGCAGACCCGATACCCGGCCCGGTTCCAGCTCGTGCTGGCGGCCAACCCGTGCCCGTGCGGGCTGGCCGCCACCCCGGGGGCCGAGTGCCGGTGCGCCCCGATGGCGATCCGCCGCTACGCCGAGCGGCTGTCGGGCCCGGTCCTGGACCGCATCGACATCGCCGTCACCCTCGCCCCGCTGCGTCGGGCCTACCTGCGCACCGCCACGGTGGGGGAGACGAGCGCGGTCGTGGCCGCCCGGGTCCGGGAGGCCCGGGAGCGGCAGGCCCGCCGACTGACCGGCAGCGGGTGGCTGACCAACTCCGAGGTGCCCGGCCACCACCTGCGCCGCGGGCTGCCGCTCCCGGACGGGGTCGAGGCGCTGGACCAGGCGTTGCAGCGCGGACGCATCAGCGCCCGCGGGGTCGACAAGGTGCTCCGGGTCAGCTGGACGCTGGCCGACCTGGCGGGGGCCGACGCGCCCACCCGCAGCCACCTGCTCACGGCCCTGGCGATGCGTCGGGGCGAACCCGCCGAGGGGGTGGCCTGATGGCGCAGGAGGACGAACGGCGGGCTCGGATGGCGCTGGCCTGCGTCGCCGAGCCGGGGGATCCGGAGATGTCGGCGCTGGTGCACGAGCGGGGTGGCGAGGAGGTGTGGGAGGCGGTCCGGCGGCGCGGCGACGGGTCGGTGTGGGCCCGGCGGGTGGCCGCGCTCGAGCTCGACCGGATGGTGGAGCTGACCGAGCGGTGCGGCAGCCGGTTCGTCGTGCCGGGCGACGAGGAGTGGCCCGATGAGCTGACCACGCTGGCCACCGCCGAGCCGCTGGCGGACCGGGGCGGGGTGCCCATCGGGCTGTGGCTGCGTGGCCCGGCACGGCTGGGCGCGGTGGCCTCCCGCGCGGTGGCGCTCGTCGGCTCGCGCGCGGCGACCAGCTACGGCCAGGGTGTCGCGACCGACCTGGCCGCCGATCTGGCCTCGGAGCGGGTGGCGGTAATCTCCGGCGGCGCCTACGGCGTCGACGCGGCGGCCCACCGCGGCGCGCTGGTCACCGGTCCCGGGAGCACCCTGGCGGTGCTGGCCAGCGGGGTGGACGTGGTGTACCCGCGGGGCAATGCCGCACTGCTGGAGGAGGTCGCGCGGCGCGGCCTGCTGGTCTCGGAGCACCCGCCCGGCGAGCACCCCACCCGGGTCCGGTTCCTGGGTCGCAACCGGCTGATCGCCGCGCTGTCCCAGGCCACCGTGGTGGTGGAGGCCACCGCCCGCAGCGGTGCCCGCAACACGGCCAGCTGGGCGCTGCGGTGCGGGCGGGTGCTGGCCGCGGTGCCCGGCTCGGTGCACTCGGCCCAGTCGGTGACGCCGCACCGGCTGATCGCGGCGGCCGAGGCCACGCTCGTCACCTCCGCCGCCGACGTCCTCGCCCTGCTGGCCCCGCTCGACGCGGCCCAGGCCCCGCTGCCGGCCCGGGGGCACCCTCGGCTGATGGACGACTGGGACCCGGTGGCGGTGGCCGTCCGGGAGGCGCTGCCGGCCAGGGGCGGGCTGGGGGTCGCCGAGATCTCGCTGCGCAGCGGGCAGGAGCCGGCGGAGTGCCTGGCGGCGCTGGCCTGGCTGGAGCAGGAGGAGCAGGTCGTCTGCGGTCCGCGGGGGGAGTGGCGGCTGGTGCGTCCCTAGACTCCGTGCATGAGCTGGTACGCCCGACCGTCCTGGCAGCTGGCGCGCCAGCTGGGTGCCGACCTCTTCGTGCTGGTCTGGGCGGTGGCGTGGTGGTCGGCCGGCCGGTTCCTCGACTCGGCGGTGAGCGCGCTGGCCGGGCCGGCCCGCCAGACCGAGCAGGCCACCGCCGAGCTGGTCGGCTCCTTCCGAGACGCCGCGCGCTCCGCGGGCCAGGTGCCGGGGGTGGGCGGGGAGCTGCGCACGCCGCTGGACGCCGCCGCCGAGCGGCTCACGCAGCTCTCCGCTGCGGCGCGCGGACAGGCGGTGCAGATCGAGCGGCTCGCGGACCTGGTCGGGGTGCTGGTCTTCCTGATCCCGGTCGCCGTCGTGGTCGCGGTGTGGCTGCCGCGCCGGCTGCGGTTCGCGGCCCGTAGCCGGGCCGCCCGGCGGCTGGTCGACTCACCGGCCGACCTGGACCTGTTCGCGCTGCGGGCCATGGCCACCCTGCCGCTGGACCAGCTGGCGCGGATCAGCGACGACCCCGTCGCCGCCTGGCGGGCCGGGGACCGCGAGGTCATCGCCGCGCTGGCCGACACCGCGCTGCGCCGGGAGGGGCTGCCGCCGCTGCCGCGCGGGCAGCGCTGACGGCCCCGTGGCGGCCGCTCAGGCCCGCTGGACCAGCCCGGCGTACTCGGGGTGGTCCTGGATGAACCGGGCCGTGTAGGGGCACTGCGGCACCACCGACCAGCCGCGGCTGCCCATCTCCTCCAGCACCGCCGTGGTCAGTCGGCCGGCGATCCCCTCACCGCGGCGCTGCGGCGCGGTGCCGGTGTGGGTGATCGTGGCCACGGTGCCGTCGAGGTGGTAGTCGACCACCCCGACCTCGGTGCCCTCGTCGAGGGCCCGGAACCGCTGGCCGGGCGTGTCGTGCTCGAAGGTCAGGCTCATGGGCCCATGCTGCCACCCGTCCCGCACCGCCCCCGATCCGGCGACGGGGCGGTGGCGGTGCGGGACGGTGGTGGTCAGCTGTAGCGGACCTCGACCGTGCCGTCGGGGAGCTGGGTCAGCGTGCCGTGCTCGAAGCTGCTGTACCAGTTGCCGTCGGCGTCCTTGCGGACGCTGGCGGTGGGGAACCCGAGCCGGCCGGTCTCGGCCCCCAGGCTGCGGTACTCCTCGTTCAGCGCACCGGTCACCTCGATCACGTCGCCGTCGATCAGGTAGAAGGTCGAGCGGGACAGCTGCTGGGTCAGCACGTCGCCGGAGAGCCGCTCGTCCGCCACCGGGTAGCCCCGCTTGAGACGCGCGCTGCCCGACATGGCCGCGTAGTGGTCGAAGAACTCGCCGTCGATGATGCGGGCGCCGCCGACCCAGAACATCCGCCCCGCGACGAAGGTCTGCGAGGCCACGCCCCACCCCGAGGTCTGCTCGTCGGTGCTCGGCGCGCCCAGGGCCCGGCGGATCGCCGAGCTGCTCTCGTAGCGGTTCTGGAAGCCGTCCATCAGGCTGTGGGCACCGGTGGCGGACGACCACAGGATGAGCCCGTCCTCGAACCGCTGCGCCTGGATGCCGGTCAGCGGCCAGTTCGAGGACTCGTCGCCGGTGGGGAACCCGAGGTCGGAGCGCGCGGCGCCCATCGAGCGGTACTTGGTGCGGATGCCGCCCTTGGTCCAGCGGGAGCCGGTGGCGTCGGAGGAGAACAGGTCGTAGCCGCGGAACTTGGTCACCCGGCCGTCGACGTGGACCGCCTCCCCGATGTAGGGCGAGCCGAGCTGGCCCTTGTCACCGCCCAGCGCCTGCCAGCGCTGGTAGTTGGGGGTGCTGCGGGAGCCGACGAGGGTGTCGACCCGCTCGCGGAGCCAGGTCATCTTGGAGCGGATGTTGCGGCCCGGGCAGGCGGTCGCCATCACGTCGCCGTGGCCGCTGATCCGGTTGATGTACTTGCCGGCCAGCGTGACCTTGCTCAGCGGGTCGCGGTAGTAGGCGTCGAACTTCCAGGCCAGCACCTTGGCACCGGCCTCCAGCATGGCGGTGGGCGCGGTGGCGGTCTCGTAGTTGCCCATGAACGAGATGCCGACGGTGTCGGTGTTCCAGCTGGTGGCGTGGGCGCCGTGGACCGGGTGGTCGACGCCGCCGGAGCGGCCCTCGAAGACCTGGCCGTACTTGTCGACCAGGAAGTTGTAGCCGATGTCGCACCAGCCCAGGGTCTGCGTGTGGTAGGCGTAGATGCCGCGGACGATGCTGGCCGACTGGGCCTTCGTGTAGCTGTTCACCCCGGCGGTGTGGTGCACGATCGCGCCCTGGATGGTGTCGTCGGTGTCGGTGCCGCAGGGCTTCATGGACTCGTCGGCGCCCCACCCCTTCCGGCTGATGTAGGCCGGACGCGGCGCCAGCCCGGGGGCGGCGGCCTGGGCCGCCGTGGTCTGGATGCTGGCGTCCGCCGGCGTCTCCTCGGCGGCGATCAGGGCCACCTTCGGCTCCTCCACCCGGGTGTCGGCGCTGCCGGTCAGCCGCACCTGCACGCCGTCGGAGGCGCCGACGTAGATGGGGTCGGTGCCGGTGCGCGGCGCGTCCTCGCCGGCGCCCGGGTCTTCCCCGTCGCCGCCGGAGACGGTGTCCTCCGCCGTGGCCCAGTCGGTCCAGCGGCCGTCGGTGCGGGTGCGGTACTGCACCGTGGGCCCGGGGCCCTCGGCGCCGGCGTCCCAGGTGACGCCCAGGGTGGAGAACTGCTCCACCCGCTGCTCGGGGAGCTCGGCGAGCACCGTCTCGGCGCCCACCTCCTCCTGCCCGCTGCTGGTCTGGTCCTGGCTGCGGGTGGTGGTGCGCTGCTCGCCGCCGCTCCTGGCCGGGGCGGCGAGGCTGAGCTCGGTGATCTCGGTCTCGGGGGTGTCCGCGCGGGCGGGCTGGGCGGCCACGACGCCGAGACCGCCGACCAGGGCGGTGGTGGCGCCGAGCAGCAGAGCCGTGCGCAGCAGCGGTGGGGTGGTGTGTCGGGGCATGGCGGGTCAGGCCTTCCGTGCGTCCGGCGCCGTCGGGGGTCGGCACCGAGGTCCTCGTAGTCAACGCCTCGACCCCCGCCGCTGTCACCTTCAAGGTGAGGTGGACCCTCGGTCTCGGCCACCGGAGCAGCGGGGTGGCCGTGGAGCGCCGGAGTACCGTGCCTGCGTGAGCGCACCTCGTCCCGACGCCGGTTTCAGCACCCGCGCGGTCCACCTGGGGATCGACCCGGACCCCACCACGGGGGCCATCTCCCCGCCGGTGTTCCAGACCTCCACCTACCTCCAGGACGCGGTCGCCCAGCCCCGCAACGGCTACGAGTACTCCCGCTGCGCCAACCCCACCCGAGACCTGCTGCACCGCCAGCTGGCCGGGCTGGAGGGCGGCCGGCACGCCTTCTCGACCCCGGCCGGGCTGGCGGCGGAGGACCTGGTGCTGCGGGCGACGCTGCGGCCCGGCGGCCACGTGGTGACCGGCACCGACGCCTACGGCGGGACGTTCCGGCTGCTGGAGCAGGTGTGGGGCCCGTGGGGGATCGGCACCTCGGCGGTGGACCTCACCGACCCGGCCGCCCTCGAGGCCCGCCTGGCCGAGCTGGACGCCGGTGCGCTGGTGTGGGTCGAGACGCCGTCCAACCCGTTCCTGCAGATCGTCGACCTGGCCGCCTGCGCGGAGGTCTGCCGACGGCACGGTGCCCGGCTGGTGGTGGACAACACCTTCGCCTCGCCGTACCTGCAGCGCCCGCTGGCCCTCGGCGCCGACGTCGTCGTGCACTCGGCGACCAAGTACCTGGCCGGGCACTCCGACTCCGTCACCGGGGTGGTGGTGGTGGACGACGACGAGCTCGCCGAGCAGATCGCCTTCCTGCAGAACGCCGCCGGGCAGGTCTCGGGGCCGATGGACGCCTGGCTCACCATCCGCGGGCTCAAGACCCTGGCGGTGCGGATGGACCGGCACTGCGCCAACGCCCAGCACCTCGCGGAGTGGCTCAGCAGCCACCCGGCGGTGTCGGCCGTGCACTACCCGGGGCTGCCGAGCCACCCGGGTCACGAGCTGGCCGCCCGGCAGATGGACGGCTTCGGCGGCATGGTCTCGATCCAGCTGGCCGGTGGCCGGGAGGCGGCGCTGGCCCTGGCGCAGAGCACCCAGGTCTTCCTGCTGGCCGAGTCGCTGGGCGGCGTGGAGTCGCTGGTCGTGCACCCCGGCGACATGACCCACGCCTCGGTCAAGGGCACCTCCCGCGCCGTGCCCGAGGACATGGTGCGGCTCTCGGTGGGCATCGAGGACGTCGAGGACCTGCAGGCCGACCTCGAGCAGGCGCTGGCCGCCCGCTGACCGGCGCCGGCCGCCGATCTGCATTCCGGGGCCGGAGTTGCTATAGTTCATCGCTGTCCGGCTCGCCGGGTGACCACTCGTCCGGGTGGCGGAATAGGTAGACGCGCTAGCTTGAGGTGCTAGTCCCCGTCAAGGGGGTGGAGGTTCAAGTCCTCTCTCGGACACACGGCGGGAAACCGCCGCTGAGCACGCCTGATGGCCCCGACCGCACCGGTCGGGGCCATCAGCCGTTCTCGGGCCCGTCGCCGGTCCGGGCAGCCAGCCGGGGCGCGAGCCGCGGAGGGTCCTCGTGGTCGAGGGCGCGGGCGGTCACGGCGGGGGCCACCCGCTACGAGGCCGGTCCCTCCCCGGCTCCGAGGTCGCGGACGGGCGCGTCCTCCGCCGCCGCGGCCGCCGACCTGCCCGCGCGGCCCGGGAATCGGGTGCGGAGGCGCTGCAGCCCCACCCGGAGGGAGTAGGCGAGGGCCTGCCGACCGACCGCCCGGCGCCACGCGCCCAGGCCGGGTGCGCTCGGGGGCAGCCCGAACTCGGCCGCCAGACGCGCCGAGACCGGTCGCCCGATGCCCTTCATCTCGTACCCGGAGTGGTTCTCACCGGTGCCGAGCGCGTAGACCGCCCCCGGGAAGGGCAGCGGCTTTAGCGGGGTGCCCTGGCGGGCGAGGTGCTCCACCGAGTGCAGGTGCGAGCCGAACAGCCGCCACACCTTGTCCCCCAGGGTCTCGATCAGCTCCTCCTGCGTCGCGTCGACGTCGAGGGTGTCGGGCAGCCCGTACAGGTCGGTGCGGACGATGTGCGAGGTGCCGCACCGGCGGTGGAACTCGCGGCGCCGTGCCACCACCTGGCGCTCGGGGGAGTAGACGTAGCCGCGCTCGACGTACCACCCGTGGGCGGTGGGGTGGCGGGACACGTGCGCGGCCAGCCGGTTGCTGACGAAGTCGTCGGCGTCGAAGAACATGATGTGGGTGGGGTCGTGCTTGCGGGCCGCCAGGGTCCCGATGACGAGCTTGGTGCCCTTGTCGCGCAGCACGGCCCGCCGGCTGGTGCGCGCGCCGCGGCGCCACACCGGCGGCGGGAACTCGACCTTGACGAACTCGACCCGGTCCGGGAGGGGTCGTGACGGCTTCCGGTTCCCCACCACGACCACGACGTAGTCGTCGCTGGTCTGGGCGGTGACGGACTCCAGGGTCGTGTGGAACAGCCGCTCGACCCGGGCGTAGTCGTTGGAGTTGCGGGGGTGGCGCAGGGACGTCACGAAGGCGAGCACCGGTGAAGTGTGGCACGCCTGCGGCCGCGGGCGTGCCAGCCGTCGTCTCCGACGGGCGCTCACCGCTCCGGGTCGTCGAAGCCCTCCTCACTCCGCTCCCGGCGCAGGTACGTGGCGGCGCGGTCGGCCAGGGCGGTCGCCTCGGCCGCCAGGCCGGTGTACATCGGCTCGACCTTCTCGAACGGCTGACCGGGTGGCAGCAGGGGAACGGCGGGGTCGACCACCGCGTCGATCACGACCGGGCGGTCGGCGTCGAGCGCCGCCGTCCACGCCGCCTCCACCTCCTCGGGGGAGGTCACCCGCACACCACGCAGCCCGAGCAGCTCCGCCCACCGGTCGTAGCGCACGTCCGGCAGCTGCTGGGAGGCCTCGAAGCGGGGTTCGCCCTCCATCTCGCGCTGCTCCCAGCTCACCTCGGCCAGGTCCCGGTTGTTCAGCACGCACACCACGAACCGCGGGTCCGGCCAGTCCTGCCAGCGGGCTGCCACGGTGATGAGCTCGGCCAGGCCGTTCATCTGCATGGCCCCGTCCCCGGCCAGGGCCACCACCGGCCGTTCCGGGCGGGCCAGCTTCGCGGCCAGCCCGTACGGCAGCGCCGACCCCATCGAGGCCAGCGTGCTGGACAGGTGCGCCGGCACGCCCGGGGGCAGCCTGAGGTGGCGCGCGTACCAGTAGACGACGGAGCCGACGTCGACCGAGACCTGCGCGTCGGCCGGCAGCCGCGCGCTCAGCGACCGGACGACGTGCTGCGGGTTCAGCGGCTCGGCCGGCGCGGCGGCCCGCGTGGCGGCGACCTCGTGCCAGCGGCGGACCCAGCCCTCGACCTGGGTGCGCCAGGCCGTGTCCTGGCTGGGCGGCACGACGGCCAGCAGGGCGCGCAGCGTCTCGCGGGCGTCGCCCACGAGCGGCACCTCCACGGGGTAGCGGACCCCGAGGCGTCGCCCGTCCACGTCGACCTGCACGGCCCGGGCCTGCCCGGGCCGCGGGTAGAACTCGGTCCACGGGTCGTTGGTGCCGATCAGCAGCAGGGTGTCGCAGCCGCGCATCAGCTCGGCGCTGGCGGTGGTGCCCAGGTGTCCCATGACCCCGGTGTGGAAGGGCAGGGCCTCGTCCAGCACCGGCTTGCCGAGCAGGGAGGTGGTGATCCCGGCGCCCAGCCTCTCGGCCAGCTCGACGACCTCCTCGGCGGCGCCGTAGGCACCCTGGCCGACGAGGAAGGCCACCCGCTCACCGGCGGCGAGCACCTCCGCCGCGGCGCGGACGTCGTCGTCGTGCGGGACCACCCGCGCCGGGCGCAGGCCCGGGCTGGTCACCAGGACACCGTGCTGCTGCGCCGTCGGGTCCGGCGCGGGTGCCGTCTGCACGTCGTGCGGCAGCACGACGCAGGTGGGGCTGCGGGTGGCGATCGCGGTCCGGAAGGCCCGGTCCACCAGCATCGGCACCTGCTCGGGCGTGTGCGCGGACTGGACGAACTGCGCGCACACGTCGCCGAACAGGCGCACCAGGTCGATCTCCTGCTGGTAGGCGCTGCCCAGCACGGTGGACAGCTGCTGGCCGACGATCGCGACGACGGGCTTGGAGTCGAGCTTCGCGTCGTACAGGCCGTTCAGCAGGTGGACCGCACCCGGCCCCTGGGTGGACAGGCAGACACCCACCCCGCCGGTGTACTTGGCGTGCCCGACCGCCATGAAGGCCGCCGTCTCCTCGTGGCGCGCCTGCACGAAGACCGGCTGCCCGGCCCTGCGCAGCGCACCCAGCACGCCGTCGATGCCGTCCCCGGCGTAGCCGAACACCCGGTCCACGCCCCAGGCGGCGAGCCGTTCGACGAGGACGTCCGCCGCGGTGCGTTCAGGCACGGCGCGCACCTCCGGCTCGCCGGCGGGTCGCAAGGTCCATGGTCTCCTCCTCGGTCGGCTCCCGCTGTCGACTACCCGGCGGGCCGGTGGTGAATCCCCACCCGGCGGGAGGAGCCGCGCCGTCAGCCCGGGAGGTGGCGGTCGGCGGCCGGCACGGCGACGACCACCGCACCCGCGCGCTCCAGCCGGGCCACCAGCGCGTCCTCGACGCCGTCGTCGGTGACCAGCGTCCACCGCGGCGGCATCCGCACCCAGGCGTTGAACGGCTCGCTGCCGAGCTTGGAGGAGTCGGCCAGCACGTACACCTCGCGACCACGCCGCCACATCAGCTCCTTGAGGCGGGTCTGGGCCACGGTCGCCTCGCACAGCCCCCGCTCGGGGGAGACGCCGTCGGCGCCCAGGAAGACCCGGTCGAAGGTGAAGACCTCCAGCGCCGCCTCGGTCACCGGGCCGACGAAGCCCTGGCTGATCGCCCGGTAGTGCCCGCCGAGGCAGACGACCTCCCGGTGCGTCCCGGCGTCGAGCGCCTGCAGCGGGGTCAGCCCGGTGGTCACCACCGTCAGGTCGCGGGAGCTCAGCGCCCCGGCGAGGGCCGCGGTGGTCGTGCCGGCGTCCAGCAGCAGGGTCTCCCCGTCGCCGACCTGGCCGGCGGCCCACCGCCCGATCGCCCGCTTCGCCGCGCGCGCCTGCCCCGAGCGCTCGTCGGGGGCGGTCTCGCGCGGCGGCGTCATGGCGATGGCCCCGCCGTAGGTGCGGGCCAGCCGTCCCTCCGCCGTCAGCCGGGCCAGGTCGCGGCGGATCGTGGAGGCGGTGACCCCGAAGGTGGCCGACAGCTCCTCGACCTGGGCCAGCCCGACCGAGGCGGCCAGCTCGGCGATCCGCTCGCGGCGGGCGGCGGCGTCCGTGGTGCCCACCCGCTCAGCCCACCGAGGCCAGCTCGACGGCCTGGCGGAGGGCCTCCACCATGCTCTCGGTGCGGACCCTGCCGGTGCCGGCGATGTCGAAGGCCGTGCCGTGGTCGACCGAGGTGCGGATGACCGGCAGCCCCACGGTGATGTTCACCCCGGCCTCGATGCCGAGCACCTTGATGGGCCCGTGGCCCTGGTCGTGGTACATCGCCACGACGAGGTCGTAGTCGCCGCGGCCGGCCAGGTAGAAGGCCGTGTCGGCCGGCAGCGGCCCGGCGGCGTCGACGCCGTCGGCACGCAGCCGCTCGAGCGCGGGGACGATCTTCTCCTCCTCCTCGCCGTAGCCGAAGAGCCCGCCCTCGCCGGCGTGGGGGTTGATGGCGCACACGCCGATCCGCGGGTGCGGGATGCCGCTGCGGGTCAGCGCCTCGTGGCCGCGCCGCACCGTGCGCTCGACCAGGCCCGGCTCGATCATGGCCACCGCGTCGACGAGACCGATGTGGGTGGTCACGTGGATCACCTTCAGGCGCGGGCTCGACAGCATCATCGACACCTCGCTGGTCCCGGTCAGCTCGGCCAGCATCTCGGTGTGCCCGGGGTAGCGGTGGCCGCCCAGGTGCAGGGCCTCCTTGTTCAGCGGCGCCGTGCAAATGGCCTGCACCCGTCCGGCCACGGCCAGCTCGGCGGCGGTGCGCACGTAGTGGAAGGCGGCGTCACCGGCCACCGCTGACAGCTGCCCCCACGGCAGGTCCTCGGGCAGCAGGCCGAGGTCGACCACGTTGATCCGACCGGGCGCCACCACGGCCTCCGCGGGGGACCCGACGGCCACCACCTCGGCGTCCAGCCCGAGGACCGCGGCGGCCTGCTGCAGCCGCCGGCGGTCGCCGATCACGACCGGCACGCAGATCCGCTGCACCTGGGGGTCCAGGGTGGCGCTGACGGTGCACTCGGGCCCGACGCCCGCGCCGTCGCCCATGGTCACCGCCACCACGGGCAGCGGGCGGTCCGGGGAGCCGGGGTCGGGGTGGTTCGCGGTCGTGGTCATGCGGGTCCTTCCAGCCAGTCGAGCACCTGGGTGAGCGAGTCGGGGGAGCCGTGGCTGCCGGGTCGGGTGACCAGCAGCCGGCCCGTGGGGTCGAGCGAGGCGACGGCGCCGGGGTGGATCTGGGCCACGACCTCCAGCCGCTCGACGCCGGCCGCGGCCAGCACGCCGCGGGCGGTGGCGCCGCCGATGAGCACCAGGTCGACCGGCTGCTCCTCGACGGCCCGCACCACGGCGGCACCGAGCTGGGCGGCCAGCCGCGCGGGCTCCACACGGGCGGCCCGGTCGGGGAGCGGCAGGGTGACCACCACGTCGCCCCCGGCCAGGGCGGCGGTGAGGGAGGCGGAGAAGGCGGCCGTGTCGAGCCCGTCGTCGGGATGCAGCGGGGCCGGCAGCAGGCGGACGTGGTGGCGGGCGAGCAGCCGCCGGGTCTGCTCGGCCGCCTCCGCCGACGCCGACCCGACCACCACCAGCCGGCGGCCCGGGGGTGTCGTGCGGTGCCCGCGGGCCGGGGTGGCGCCGGCCACGGCGGCCAGCAGCCCGGAGGAGCCGACGGCCACCGTGCCCGGGTGCGCGCGGACGGCGGCGCCGAGCCGGGCCAGGTCGTCGGGACCCTCGGCGTCGCACACCAGGACGGGTGCCGGCGGATCGGCGAGGAGCTGGTGGAGCCCGCCCGCCCGCTGCCGGTCGCGGCCCACCACCGCTCCCGTCAGACCGGGGGGCAGCAGCCGGGCCACCCGGTCCGGTGCCGGCACGGGCTCGAGGTGCCAGGCGGTGGTGCGGTGCAGCGGCACCCCGTCCAGGTGCAGCACCCCGCCGCGGACGGAGCGTCCGTGGGCGGGCAGGGCCGGGCAGAGCACCACCGTGCCGCGCCGGGCGGCCACCGACACGGCCGCGGCCACCGGACCGCGCAGCAGCGAGTCGATCTTCACGAACAGGGTGTGCCCGGCGAGGGCCCGCGCGGCCCCCTCGAGCGCGCCCGCCGCAGCCGCGCCCGACCGCAGCCGGGCGTCGGCGTCCACCACGACGGGACCGGCGGGCACCCCGTGGTCGAGCAGCGGCTCCGGCGAGAGCAGCACCGGGGTGCCCGCGCCCAGCACGGCGGCGCACTCCACGGCGCCGGAGAGGTCGTCGGCCAGCACGCCGAGGGGACGCCCGGCGCTGGTCCCACGGTCCGGCATGTCCACCTCCTGGCGCTCGACCTGCGCGGATCACGCTACCGCCTGCGCACAACGCGCACTACAGTGCTGCCACCACCGGACGAAGGACGTGTCGTGACGCATGCCCCCTCTGCCGCCACCACCCTGCCCGGGCTGGAGGTCCCGCTCAGCCGCGCCGTGCTCGGCACGATGTCCTTCGGCGACACCACCGACGCCGCCCGCGCCGAGGAGGTCTTCGAGGCCGCGGTCGGGGCGGGCGTGAGCGGGGTGGACACCGCCAACGGCTACGCCGGCGGGGAGACCGAGCGCATCATCGCCCCGCTGGTGCGCCGGCACCGCGACCGGATCGTGCTGGCCACCAAGGCGGGGATCCCGCACCCGGACGCCGGGGGCCGTCCACCGCTGTCGGCCGAGGCGCTGCGACGGAGCCTGGAGGGGTCGCTGCGCCGCCTCGGCGTGGACCACGTCGACCTGTTCTACCTGCACCAGCCCGACCGCGCCACGCCGCTCGCCGAGACCGTCGACGCCCTGGCGGGCCTGCACGCGGCGGGACGGTTCACGGCCCTCGGGGTGTCGAACCACGCCGCCTGGCAGGCTGCCGACGTGGCCGCGGCGGCCGGTCGGGCCGGGATCCCGGTGCCGGTGGTGGGGCAGAACGTGTACAACCTGCTGGCCCGCCGGATCGAGGACGAGTGGCTGGAGTACGCCACCACCCACCGGGTCCACACCATGGTCTACAACCCGCTGGCCGGCGGGCTGCTGGGCTCGCGCCCCGACCCCGACGCGCCGCCCAGCCGGTTCCGGACGTCGCGGCTGGCCCAGATGTACAGCCGGCGGTACTGGTCGCCCGAGCTGCTCGCCGCCGCCGGCGCGGTGGCCGACGTGGCGGACGAGGCGGGGATGCCGCTGGCCGAGCTGAGTCTGCGGTGGGTGGTCTCCCGCCCGGGCGTGGGCAGCGTCCTGCTCGGCGCCAACCGGACCGCGCACGTGCTGGCCGGCGTCGAGGCGCTGGCGCGCGGACCGCTGCCCGCCGACCTGGTCGAGCGGCTGGACCGGCTCACGGAGCCGCTCCGGGGTGCCATGCCGGCCTACAACCGCTGAGCGCCGCGACGACCTGGCCGAGGGCCGGTCAGTGGCTGGTCCGTCCCCGCCGCGACCGGAGCGCCGGGCGGAGCAGCCGGTCGGCGACCATCCCGGTCACCACCGAGAAGACCGCCTTGTGCAGCACGTCGACGGCCTGCTCCCGTCGGGGCCAGCTCGGCGGGGGCGCGCCCGCCCCGGTGCCGTTCTCCAGGGTCTGGTCGAAGGCCAGCCGGACCACCGTGTGCCAGGCGTTGGCGTACGGCCCGCGGATCCCGGTGGCGGCCCACACCCCGCGGACCGCGCCCAGCACGGCCCCGGTGCCGAAGTGCATCACGTGGTTCCACACCACCGGCCGCTCGTCGTCGCCGGGGTGCCGGCCGAGCAGGGTCAGCAGCGTGCGGGCGGGCACGTAGGAGTCCGGGCGGGAGGTGAGGGCCTGCTCGAGCTTCTCGCCCAGCGACATCACCGCGGCTCCCGCCAGCCCGGCCAGGGCGCCGGTGGCGGCCGCGCGGCCGATGCCGCCGCTGCGTGCTGTGTCGGTCATGGCCTCCACCTACCCACCCGCGCGCGGCCCACCGCGCGGGCCCCCAGGTGCGCGACCGCGGGCCGTCCAGGTGCGCTACCGCGCGGGCCGTCCCGGTGCGCTACCGCGCGGGGACGCTCCTCGGCTCGAAGCGGTCCGGGGCGTGGTGGCGCGCCACCAGCCGGCGCAGCTCGTCCAGCCCGCCGTGCACCAGCCCGGCGGTGCGGGCCTGCACCAGCAGGTTGCCCATCGCCGTGGCCTCCACCGGTCCGGCCAGCACGGGCAGCCCCGCGTGGTCGGCCACCAGCTGGCAGAGCAGGGTGTTCAGCGCGCCGCCGCCGACCACGTGCACCACGTCCACCTCGCGGTCGGCCAGCGCGCACGCGGTCCGGACGGCCCCGGCCATGGCCGCGGCCAGGCTGGCCACGATGCTGGCCACCCACGCCTGCGGGGAGTCCGGGACCGCTCGGCCCTCGGCCCGCAGCAGCGCGGCGATCCGCGGCGTCATGGGGCCCGGCGCCAGCAGCGAGGCGTCGTCGACGTCGAAGAGCGGGGCCTNCGCCGGGACGACCCTCGGACTGCCACTCCCGCAGCGTCTCCGAGAGCACCCACAGCCCCATCACGTTGTGCAGGAACCGGATGGTGCCGTCCACGCCGAGCTCGTTGGTGAACCCGGCCTCGCGCGCCTCGAGGGTGGCCACCGGACGGTCCAGCTCGAGCCCGACCAGGCCCCAGGTGCCGCACGAGATCCACGCCGCCCGCGGGTCGGTCATCGGCACCGCGACCACCGCGGAGGCGGTGTCGTGCGAGCCGACCGCAACCAGCTCCACGCCCCGGTCGAGCCGGGTGCGCCCGGCCACCTCGGCGGCGAGGGTTCCGGTGCGGGTGCCGGGCGGCACCAGCGGCGCCAGCACCTGCCGCGGCAGACCGAGCCGCTGCAGCAGCGGCTCGTTCCACACCGGCGGCGAGTCCAGCGTGAGCAGGCCGGTGGTCGAGGCGTTGGTGGCCTCGCTGACCGCCTCGGCGCCGAGCCAGCAGGCCACCAGGTCGGGGATCATCAGCAGCCGGTCGGCCACGTCCAGCAGCCCCTGCTCCTGCTCGGCGGCCAGCTGGTACACCGTGGTGAAGGGTAGGAACTGCAGCCCGTTCTGGGCGTGCAGCTCGGCGAAGGGGACCCGGTCGTGCACCAGCTCTACCCCCCGCTCGCAGCGGGCGTCGCGGTAGTGCATCGGTGCGGCGAGCAGTCGCCCGCCCCGCAGCAGCCCGTAGTCGACCGCCCAGGAGTCGACGCCCACGCTGACCGGCTGCAGCCCGCGGCGGCCGGCCTCGGCCAGCCCGGCGGTGATGCCCCGGTACAGCGCGAGCAGGTCGGTCTGCAGGCCGTCCGGCGTCGGCACCGCCTCGTTGGGGAAGCGGGACAGCTGCTCGAGCTCGAGGACGTCCGGGCCCACCCGCCCGGCCATCACCCGGCCGCTGGTGGCGCCCAGGTCGACGGCCAGGACGGTGCCGTCGCCGCTCACCGCAGCCCTCCGACGTACGGTCGGTTCATCGGAGGCCCGCCGACGTACGGTCGGTTCATCGCAGAAACGCTGCGGCCACGCCGGCGTCGACGGGCACGTGCAGCCCCGTGGTGTGGGAGAAGTCCGAGGTGCACAGCGCGAACGCGGCGTTGGCCACGTGCTCGGGCAGCACCTCGCGCTTGAGGATGGTGCGCTGGGCGTAGAACTTGCCGAGGTCCTGCTCCTCGATGCCGTAGGTCTTGGCCCGGTTGGCGCCCCAGCCGGAGGCGAAGATGCCCGAGCCGCGGACGACCCCGTCGGGGTTGATGCCGTTGACCCGCACGCCGTGCTCGCCCAGCTCGGCCGCCAGCAGCCGGACCTGGTGGGCCTGGTCGGCCTTGGTCGCGGAGTAGGCGATGTTGTTGGGCCCGGCGAACACGGAGTTCTTGCTGGAGATGTAGAGGATGTCCCCGCCCATCTGCTGGTCGATCAGCACCCGGGCGGCGGCCTTGGAGACCAGGAAGGAACCCTTGGCCATCACGTCGTGCTGCAGGTCCCAGTCGGCGGCGGTGGTCTCCAGCAGCGGCTTGGACAGCGACAGCCCGGCGTTGTTGACCACCAGGTCCACACCGCCGAAGGCCAGCACGGCGGCGTCCACCATGGCCTGCACCGCGTCCTCGTCGGAGACGTCGGCCGCGACACCGATCGCCACGTCCGTGCCACCGAGCTCGGCGGCGGCGGCCTGGGCCTTCTCCAGCGAGAGGTCGGCGACGACGACGCAGGCGCCCTCGGCCGCCAGCCGGGTGGCGATGGCCTTGCCGATGCCGGAGGCGGCGCCGGTCACCAGGGCCACGCGGGTGGCCAGCGGCTTCGGCTTCGGCATCCGCTGCAGCTTGGCCTCCTCCAGCGCCCAGTACTCGATGCGGAACTTCTCCGACTCCTCGATGGGTGCGTAGCTCGACAGGCCCTCCGCACCCCGCATCACGTTGATGGCGTTGACGTAGAACTCGCCGGCCACCCGGGCGGTCTGCTTGTCCTTGCCGTAGCTGAACATGCCCACCCCTGGCACCAGCACGACGAGCGGGTCCGCACCGCGGATGGCGGGGGAGCCGGCGTCGGCGTGGCGCTCGTAGTAGGCCTGGTAGTCGGCCCGGTACTCGGTGTGGAGCTCGCGGAGCCGCTCCTTGACCTGCTCCAGCGGCGCGTCGGCGGGCAGGTCCAGCACCATCGGCTTGACCTTGGTGCGCAGGAAGTGGTCGGGGCAGGACGTCCCGAGCGCCGCCAGCCGCGGGTGCTCGCTCGCGGCCAGGAAGTCCAGCACCACGTCGGAGTCGGTGTAGTGGCCGACCATCGGCCTGTCGGTGGAGGCGAGGCCGCGGATCAGCGGGGCGAGGGCCGCGGCGCGGGCGTGCCGCTCGGCCTCGGGAAGGGGACCGTAGCCCTGCAGCGGTGCACCGAACGGCTCCGGCCGGGAGTTGGCCTCGATGTACTCGGCGGCGGTGCGGATGATCTCCAGCGAGTGCGCCTCGGACTCCTCGGCGGTGTCGCCCCAGGCGGTGATGCCGTGCCCGCCGAGGATGCAGCCGATCGCCTGCGGGTTCTGCTCCTTGATCGCGGCGATGTCGAGACCCAGCTGGAAGCCGGGGCGGCGCCAGGGCACCCACACCACCCGGTCGCCCCAGATCTTGCGGGTGAGCTCCTCGCCGTCGGCCGCGGTGGCGATGGCGATGCCGGAGTCGGGGTGCAGGTGGTCGACGTGGGCGGCGTCGACCAGCCCGTGCATCGCGGTGTCGATCGAGGGCGCGGCCCCGCCCTTGCCGTGCAGGCAGTAGTCGAAGGCGGCGACCATCTCGTCCTCGCGCTCCACGCCCGGGTAGACGTCGACGAGGGCCCGCAGCCGGTCCAGCCGCAGCACGGCCAGCCCCTTCTCGGTGAGGGTGCCGAGGTCGCCGCCGGAACCCTTCACCCACAGCAGCTCGACCGGCTGACCGGTCACCGGGTCGTCCTCGGTGCCCTTGGCGGAGGTGTTGCCGCCGGCGTAGTTGGTGTTGCGGGGATCGGCGCCGAGGCGGTTCGAGCGCTCGATCAGGCTGGTCACGGTGGGGTTGGTCATCGTTTCCTCGTTGTCGCTGCTGTGGTCGGTGGTCGCTCAGGCGCCCCAGCCGGCCTGCTGGCCGCCCACGCGCTCGGACTCGATCTGCTGCTGGTAGCCGGAGGCGGCGTAGGCCGCCATCGGGTCCGCGGGCAGCCCGCGGGTCTCGCGCCAGGCGGCGAGGTCGGCGCGGACGTCGGTCCAGAAGGCGTCCATCAGGATGCCGTTGGCGGCCAGCACGTCGCCGTCCTCCTGGGCCCGGGCCAGGGCCGCGGTGTCGACCAGCAGCGCCTTGGCGGTGGCCTCCTGGACGTTGAGCACCGAGCGGATCTGGCCGGGGATCTTGGCCTCGACGTTGTGGCACTGGTCGAGCATGAACGCCACCGGCGAGCCGGGCTCCATGCCGCCGCCGCGCACCACCTCGACCAGGATGCGGAAGAGCTGGAAGGGGTCGGCCGCCCCCACGATGAGGTCGTCGTCGGCGTAGAAGCGGGAGTTGAAGTCGAACGAGCCGAGCTTCCCGAGCCGCAGCAGCTGCATCACGATGAACTCGATGTTGGTGCCCGGGGCGTGGTGGCCGGTGTCGAGGCAGACCATCGCGCGGTCGCCGAGGGCGCTCACCTGCGCGTAGGAGGTGCCCCAGTCCGGGACGTCGGTGTGGTAGAAGGCCGGCTCGAAGAACTTGTACTCCAGCACCAGCCGCTGCTCGGGCCCGAGCCGGTCGTAGATGACGGCCAGGCTCTCGGCCAGCCGGTCCTGACGGCCGCGGAGGTCGCCCTGCCCGGGGTAGTTGGTGCCGTCGGCGAGCCAGATCTTCAGGTCGCGCGACCCGGTGGCGTCCATCACGTCGATGCAGGCCAGGTGATGGTCGATGGCCTGCTTGCGGACCGCGTCGTCGCGGTGGGTCAGGCTGCCGAACTTGTAGATGTCGTCCTGGAAGGTGTTGGAGTTGATCGTGCCCAGGCTGACGCCCTGGTCCTCGGCGTGGCGGCGGAGGGCGGCGTAGTCGTCGACGGCGTCCCAGGGGATGTGCAGGGCGACCGTGGGGGCCAGCCCGGTGAAGCGGTGGACGGTGGCCGCGTCGGCGATCTTCTCCTGCACGGTGCGCGGGGTGCCCGGGGTGCCGAACACCTTGAAGCGGGTGCCGGAGTTGCCGAAGGCCCAGGACGGCAGCTCGATCGCCTGCCTGGACAGCACGTCGGTGATCTGGTCGAAGGTCGGCATCATTGCTCCAGGGTCTCGGCGACGGTGACGCGGTCACTGTACACACCCGTGAAACGATTCAACAAGAGGGCCCGGCGGTGCGCCCTGACGGTCTCGCCGGGGTCGGCTACGCTCCGCCGCAAGCCGCGCGGTCCGTGCGGACGTCGAGGCAGACTGGAGGACCACGTGCCCACCGTGAGCATCCGCGAGGTCGCCCTGCAGGCCGGGGTCTCGGTCGGCACGGTGTCCAACGCGCTGAACTCCCCGGAGAAGGTGGCCGAGGCCACGTTGCAGCGGGTGCAGCAGGCGATCGAGAGCCTGGGCTACGTGCGCAACGACGCCGCCCGCCAGCTCCGCGCCGGCACCTCGCGCAGCATCGGGTTCATCGTGCTCGACGTGGCGAACCCGTTCTTCACCGACGTGGCCCGCGGCGCCCAGGCCGCCTCCGCCGAGGTGGGGCTGAACGTGCTGCTGGGCACCAGCGACCACGACCCGGCCAAGGAGCTGGCCTACCTGGACCTGTTCGAGCAGCAGCGGGTGCAGGGCGTGCTCTTCACCCCGATCGACACCGACGCCGAGGGGCTGGACCGGCTGCACCGGCGCGGCGTGCCGATCGTGCTGGTGGACCACCCCACCGAGGACCCGCGGTTCTGCTCCGTCGCGGTCGACGACGTCGCCGGCGGGGAGATGGCGGTGCGCCACCTGCTCGAGCAGGGCCGGCGGAGGATCGTCATGCTGGCCGGCCCTCCCGGGATCCGGCAGGTGGCCCAGCGCACCGAGGGTGCGCGCCGGGCGGTGGCCGCGGTGCCGGACGCCCGCCTCGAGGTGCTGCCGACGCCGTCGCTCACCGTGCTGGAGGGTCGCGCCGCGGGAGCCGCGCTGGCCGACCGCGCCCCGCAGGACCAGCCCGACGCGGTCTTCGCCGCCAACGACCTGCTCGCCGTCGGGTGCCTGCAGGGGCTCAGCCTGATGGGCCGGCCGCGGCGACGGGAGCCGGTCGCGCTGATCGGCTACGACGACATCGACTTCGCCAGCGCCACCGTGGTGCCGCTCAGCTCGATCCGCCAGCCCAAGGAGCTCCTCGGCCGCACCGCGGTGGAGCTGCTGCTCGCCCAGGTGGCCGGTGGTCCCGGCGCCCGGGCGGTGCACCACGTCTTCCAGCCCGAGCTGGTGGTCCGGGAGTCCAGCACCCGAGGGGTGTGAGCCCGGGCGCGGCCGCCCGCCGACGCGAGGTCGGGGGCGGCACGCGCCGGACGGCTCAGGAGGGCAGCACCAGCCTGCCGTCGACGCGGCGGGGGACGTCGGTGGCGTCGTCGCGCAGCTCGGGCGGCAGCACCTCCTGGGGTGCGTTCTGGAAGACGACCGGTCGCAGGAAGCGGCGGATCGCGGTGGCCCCCACGGAGGTGTGCAGCGAGTTGGTGGCCGGCCACGGGCCGCCGTGGTGCTGCGCCCACGACACCGCCACCCCGGTCGGGTAGGCGTTGAACAGGATCCGTCCCGCGTGGGCCTGCAGCGTGGTGGTGAGCTCGCCGAGCTGCCCGCCCTCGTCGCTGCCGGTGTGCACCGTGGCGGTCAGGGAGTCCTCCACCGCGGCCAGCACCCGCTCCAGCTCCTCGGTCGTGCTCCAGCGCACCACCAGCGAGGCGGGGCCGAAGATCTCCTTGATGTCGTCGCCGCTGAGGTCGGCCGCGTCGGCCTGGAACAGCGCGGTGCCGACGCTGAAGCCCTCGCCGGAGGCCTCGCCGCGAGCCACCTGCTGCACGCCGGGGGTGGAGGCGTAGGCCTCGGTGAAGGAGCGGTAGGAGTCGAGGATGCGGGAGTTCAGCAGCGGGACGGTGGTGGCCGAGCCCATCGCGCGGCCCATCGCCTCGACCACCGCGTCGCCCTCGGCGCCGGTGGGCACGAGCACCAGGCCGGGCTTGGTGCACAGCTGGCCGGCCGAGCCCGTGACGGCGACCGCCAGGCCCTCACCGACCTCCTGGCCGCGCTCGGCGGCCGCGGAGCGGGTGACCACCACCGGGTTGATGCTGCTGAGCTCGCCGTAGAAGGGGATCGGGGCGTCGCGCTCGGCGATCGCCTCCAGCAGGGCGCGGCCGCCCTGGGTGGAGCCGGTGAAGCCCACCGCGGTCACCTCCGGCGCCTGCACCAGGGCGATCCCGGCCTGCTGGCCGTGCACCATCCCGAAGACGCCCTCGGGGGCGCCCTTCTCGCGGGCGGCGGCGACCATCAGGTCGTGGCAGAGCACGCTGGTGGCCGGGTGCGACGGGTGGGACTTGACCACCACGGGGCAGCCGGCGGCGAGCGCGCTGGCGGTGTCGCCGCCCGGCACGGAGAAGGCCAGCGGGAAGTTGGAGGCGCCGAAGACGGCCACCACGCCGATCGGGACCAGCATCCGGCGCAGGTCGGGCCGGGGACCCATCGGGGTGTCGCCCGGCGGGTCGATGGTCACCTCCAGGTAGCTGCCCTCGGTGATCACGGAGCCGAAGAAGCGCAGCTGGTAGATCGTGCGCGTCAGCTCGCCGTTGAGCCGGGTCTCGCCCAGCCCGGTCTCGGAGTCGGCGGTGGCCACGATCTGCTCGCGGCCCCCCTCCAGCGCGTCGGCCATCGCCTCCAGCAGCGCGGCCCGCTCGCGGCGGGGCAGCCCGGACAGCCACGGGAAGGTCGCCGCGGCCCGGGCGACGACCTCGCGGACCTGCTCGGGGCTGGTCTCCTCGACCACCGGCTCCAGCGGGGCTCCGGTGTAGGGGTTGGTGGCGGTGATCATGGTCATCGCGTACCTCTCTTCGTCGTCGTCGGCGCAGGTCGGACGGCGTCAGGCCATCGGGACGCCCAGCGGCGCCGTCCTGAACGAGCCTCCCAGATGGGACACCGTGGGGTCGTCGGCGGGTGTGCTCCCGAGGGGGTGCTCGGCGACCAGGTGGGGCAGCTCGCGCTCCGCGTCGCCCTTGGGGGTGTAGCCCTCGATGGTCGGGTGGTGCACGTCGAACCAGCCGCGGGTGTTGGGCGAGATGCCCCAGACGATGCGGTACTGGCTGGTCCGCTCCTGCAGCCAGGCGAGCAGCATCGCGTCGTGGTCCCCGGGAGAGAACCAGGTGACCAGGGTGCGGGCGCCGGTGGGCTCCGCCAGCAGGGTGCCGATCCGCACCACCAGCACGTCGATGCCGAAGCGGTGGTGGTACAGCGCGCCGAGGGCCTCCATGGTCGCCTTGGAGACGCCGTAGTAGGTGTCGGGCAGCGGCAGGCAGTCGGCGGGCAGGCCCCCGGGCGGGGCGTCGGCGGCCCGGTACCAGCCCACGGCGTGGTTGCTGGAGGCCAGGTGCACCTTGCCGACGCCGGCCTGGCGCGCGGCCTCGAGCACCTTCTGGGTGCCGTCGATGTTGATCTCGAGGATCTCCTGCCAGGGGCGCTCGCGGGGCAGCCCGCCGAAGTGGAGCACGGCGTCGACGCCCTCGGTGGCCCGGGCGAGCAGCTCGGCGTCGGTCACCGAGCCGCGGAACAGCTCGGCGCCCTCGGGCGGGTCCGCCACCTCCCGGACGTCGAGCAGCCGGACCCGGTGGCCGGCGCCGGCGAGCGCGTGCGCGGCGCGTGAGCCCAGGTAGCCCGCGCCTCCGGTGATCAGCACCAGCTGGTTCATCGTGAGTCGTCCTCGTCTCTTCGGGGTGGGGTCCTGGTGTCGCGCACCTTAGCCTGAGCGGGGCCGAGCAGGGGAGGGGGACGTGGGCCCGGCCGGGGCGTAGGCCATCATCGTCGCCATGCGCACCATCGGCTACGCCTACCCCTGGGACCTCACCGAGGACCCCCGCCGCCGCGACCGCATCCTCTCCCTCGGCGTGGACGCCGTGGCCGTGGCCGGCGCCTACCACGCCGTGCGGGCGGCCACCCCCAGCCACCCGCGCCACCGGGTCAAGGACGCCCGCCACGCCGCCTTCTACCGCCCGGTCGAGCCCGCCCGCTTCCAGACGCTGGTGCCCGCGCCGGCGAGCTGGACCGAGGTCGAGGACGCCTTCGGCGAGGCGGTGGCGACCCTGCACGCCGGCGGTACCCGGGCGCTGGCCTGGACCGTGCTGACGCACTCCAGCGAGCTGGGTGAGCGCCACCCCGACCACACCGTGGTCAACGCCTTCGGCGAGGGGTACCCGTGGGCGCTGTGCGGCAGCTCCGAGGACGTCGTCGAGCTCGCCGCGGCGCTGGTGGGGGCCCTGGCCGCGGGCACCGACCTGGACGGCTTCGTGCTGGAGGCCCTCGGCCACCTGGGCTTCGAGCACGGCAGCCGGCACGACAAGACGATGTCCTACACCGCCGCCGACCGGGCGCTGCTGTCGATCTGCTTCGCCCCGGCGTGCCGGGCGCTGCGCGACGACCGCGGGGACGAGCTCGCCTCGGCCGTGCGGGCGGCGCTCGGCCCCGACGCGCCGCCGCGGGCGGCTGACGCGACGCTGGAGGAGGTGCTGGCGCCCGAGCTGGCCGCCGCCGTCAGCCGCGGCCGGGAGGCGGCGACGGAGCGGATGGCGTCCAGGGTGGCGGCGGCGCTGCCCGCAGGGGAGGTCCACCTGCACGCCAGCCCGGACGTCCACTCCACCGGCCCGTTCGCCCCGGTCGTGCCCGCGCTGCGCGGTCTGGGCCCGGGGACCGCCGTGGCCGCCAGCGCCTGGGGCTCCCCGGAGCGGATCGAGCGGCAGGTGCGGGCGCTGGCCGGCGCCGCCGGCGGCGCCGAGGTGGGTGCCTACCTCACGGTGCTGGAGCCGGGCTCGCCGCCGCTCGCCGAGCAGCTGGAGCGAGCCGCGGCCGCGGGCGCCACCACGGCGCACGTCTACCACCTGGGGCTGTGCTCGGAGGCCCAGCTCGACGAGGTGGCGGCGGTGCTGGCCGGCGGCTGAGCCGGGTCCGCCCGGTTGAGTCGTTTCAACGCCGAGGTCCGGACGCACTAGGCTCAGCCCCAGGTCGCGCGCCGTCCGTGCCACGTCCCGGTTCGTGGCAGATCAGCACCGTGGGCGGTGCCGCGCGGCCCCGAGCGGAGAGAGAGGTGACGGCGCCCGATGAGGATCGCGCTGTTCATCACCTGCCTGGCCGACGCGATGTTCCCCGACGTGGGGCGCGCGACGACCACGCTGCTGAGGCGCCTGGGCCACGAGGTGGTCTTCGACGCCGACCAGGTGTGCTGCGGGCAGATGCACGTCAACACCGGCTACCAGGCCGAGGCGCTGCCCATGGTGGAGCGCTTCGCCGACCTCTACGCCGAGGCCGATCTGGTGGTGGCCCCGTCCGGCTCCTGCGTGGGCTCGGTGCGCCACCAGCACCCGCTGGTCGCCGACCGGTTCGGCTCGCGGTCGCTGCAGCGCCAGACGCGCAAGGCCGCCGAGCACACCTACGAGCTCTCCGAGCTGCTGGTCGACGTGCTGGGTGTCACCGACGTCGGGGCGCACTTCCCGCACCGCGTCACCTACCACCCCACCTGCCACTCGCTGCGGATGCTGCGGGTGGGCGACAAGCCGCTGCAGCTGCTGCGGGCGGTGGACGCCATCGACCTGGTCGAGCTGCCCGGCGCGGACCAGTGCTGCGGCTTCGGCGGCACCTTCGCGGTCAAGAACGCCGACACCTCCACGGCGATGCTGGTGGACAAGATGCGGGCCGTGCTGGACACCGGTGCGGAGTTCTGCACCGCCGGCGACTCCTCCTGCCTGATGCACATCGGCGGCGGGCTGAGCCGGGCCCGCGCCGGTGCCCGGACCATCCACCTGGCCCAGATCCTGGCCTCCACCGCCGAGGACCCCTTCCAGCCCGACGTCGCGCCGGGCTCGGTCACCGCCGACGCGCCGGTGGTCGCCGCCCCGCGGCGGAGCGGAGGGGTGGCATGAGCACCGTCCTGCTCGGCATGCCGGGTCTGCCGCCCGCCTCGCCCCGCGGCACCGGCAACCTCCGCGGCGACGAGGCCTTCCCCGACGCCGCCCGCTCGGCCCTGGGCAACGCCCAGCTGCGCCGCAACATCGCCCACGCGACCACCACCATCCGCGGCAAGCGGGCCGCCGTGGTGGGGGAGCTGCCGCACTGGGAGCAGCTGCGCGAGGCGGGCCGGCAGCTGAAGAGCCACACGATGGCCCACCTGGACGAGTACCTGGTCCAGCTGGAGGCCGCGGTCACCGCCCGCGGCGGCGTGGTCCACTGGGCCCGCGACGCCGCGGAGGCGAACCGGATCGTCACCGAGCTGGTGCGGGCCACCGGCAGCGACGAGGTGGTGAAGGTCAAGTCCATGGCCACCCAGGAGATCGGGCTCAACGAGCACCTGGAGGCCGAGGGGATCGCGGCGGTCGAGACCGACCTGGCCGAGCTCATCGTCCAGCTCGGGCACGACAAGCCGTCCCACATCCTGGTGCCGGCCATCCACCGCAACCGCACCGAGATCCGCGAGATCTTCCTGCGCGAGATGGGCGACGCCCCCGCCGACCTGACCGACGAGCCGTCGGCGCTGGCCGCGGCGGCCCGGCGGCACCTGCGCCGCAAGTTCCTCTCCGCCCGGGTGGCCGTCAGCGGTGCCAACTTCGCCGTGGCCGAGACCGGCACCCTCAGCGTGGTGGAGTCCGAGGGCAACGGCCGGATGTGCCTCACCCTGCCGCAGACCCTGATCACGGTGATGGGGATCGAGAAGGTCGTGCCGCGGGTGCAGGACCTCGAGGTCTTCCTGCAGCTGCTGCCCCGCTCCTCCACGGGTGAGCGGATGAACCCCTACACCTCGATGTGGACCGGCGTCACCCCCGGCGACGGACCCCAGGAGTTCCACCTGGTGCTGCTGGACAACGGCCGCACCCGGGTGCTGGCCGACGAGCACGGCCGCGACGCCCTGAACTGCATCCGCTGCAGCGCCTGCCTCAACGTCTGCCCGGTCTACGAGCGCACCGGCGGGCACGCCTACGGCTCGGTGTACCCGGGACCGATCGGGGCGGTGCTGAGCCCGCAGCTGACGGGGGTGGAGGACAACGCCTCGCTGCCCTACGCCTCCTCGCTGTGCGGCGCGTGCTACGACGCCTGCCCGGTGAAGATCGACATCCCCAGCATGCTGGTGCACCTGCGCGCCGAGCACGTCGAGGAGCACCGGCGCCAGAGCCGGACGCCGGCGGTGGAGTCGGTGGTGATGCGGACGCTGTCGTGGGTGATGGGTCATCCGCGTCGCTGGACGGCCGCCGCCCGGATGGGCCGGCTGGGACGTCTGCTGCGCGGCCGGCGGGGGACCATCGGTGCCCTGCCGGGTCCGGTCGTCGGCGGCTGGACCAGCGCCCGCGACCTGCCGGCGCCGCCCACGCAGACCTTCCGCGACTGGTGGCGGGGTCAGGAGGACCAGAAGTGAGCAGCCCGGACGCCGGCTCCGCCCGCGAGGAGGTGCTGGGCCGCATCCGCCAGGCGCACACCGCCGCCGCCCCGCAGCCCTGGCCCTACGACGACATCGACCGGGGCTACCGCGAGCCCGAGCGGGCGACCGCGCTGACCGGCGAGGCCCTGGTCGAGCTGCTGGTCGACCGGCTGGTCGACTACAAGGCGGTCGTGCACCGGTGCGCCGCCGACGCGGTGGGGGAGACCGTCGCCGCGCGGCTGGCCGGGCGCGGCGCCCGCCGGGTCGTCGTCCCGGTGGGGCTGGACCCGTCGTGGCGCACCGCCGAGGTGGAGTGGCTGACCGACGAGCCGGCCCTGACCGTGGACCAGCTGGACGGGGCCGACGCCGTGGTGACGGGGTCGGCGGTGACGGTGGCCCTGACGGGCACCATCGTCCTCGACGCAGGCCCGGACCAGGGTCGCCGCGCGCTGACCCTGGTACCGGACCACCACGTCTGCGTGGTGCGTGAGGAGGACGTGGTGCACGGCGTCGGCGAGGCGCTGACCCGTCTCGACACCGGTCGCCCGCTGACCTGGATCAGCGGCCCCAGCGCCACCAGCGACATCGAGCTGAGCCGGGTCGAGGGCGTGCACGGCCCACGGCTGCTGGACGTCGTCCTGGTCGGGAGCTGACTGCCTGGCGGCAATCCCCTGGCGGGGCCGGGCGGTGCGGACCAGCATGGGCCCATGAGCGAGTCCCCGACGCGGTGGACCAGGGCCACCGTCTACCCCGACATGTGGGTCGACCCGGACGACGACCCGCGCAACAGCGACGGCCCCAGTCCGGACGGTGAGCTGGCGACCCTGCAGGAGTACCTGCGCGACTACCGGATCACCCTGCGGATGAAGTGCGAGGGTCTGGACGCCGAGCAGCTGGCCCGCCGCTCGGTGCCGCCGTCGACGATGTCGCTGCTCGGGCTGGTGCGCCACCTCGCCCAGGCCGAGCGCGACTGGCGCGGCTGGATCGCCGAGAGCGACCCGCCGCCGAAGCTGTACGGCCCCCGGGATGCCGACTTCGACGGCGCGGTGGCGGACCCGGCCGTGGTGGAGGCCGCCTGGTCCGCGCTGGCCGAGGAGCAGGCCGCCACCGACGCGGTGCTGGCGGCCCACGCCGACCTGGGGGAGCGGCTGGGCCCGGAGCAGATCGCCGTCCGCGACCTGATGGTGCACCGGATCGAGGAGTACGCCCGCCACTGCGGGCACGCGGACCTGCTGCGCGAGTGCGTCGACGGTCGCGTGGGTCAGTGAGGGCGACGCGGATCGGTGAGGCGGCGGCGAGCGGTGAGGTGGGCGCCCGGGTCCGTCCCGCGGGTCGACGTGCTCGTCCCCCGGCCGAGGCTGTGGCCAGGTGGTGGTCGAGGGAGGTGACGTGAGCGGGAGCCGGGTCCACGTCTGGTGCCCGGAGCGCGGCGTCTCCTGGGTCGCCGGCGTGGAGCCGGCCCGGTGCACCGAGCCGGGGCACCGGCACCAGCGGCACGAGGTGCACCGGCACCGGGACGTGGTGCTGCTGCCCGACCGGACGCCCGTCACGGCGGTGTCCTTCGACCCCGTCGAGCCCTACGCCCGGGACCGGCCCCCCGACTTCGCCCTCTACCTGGACCCCCGCTGGCGGCCGGGCTGGCCGCACGACCACCACGCGTGGCCGGACCTCGGCGTGCCCGACGACGCCTCCGCCGCGCTCGCCGCCCTGGCGGCGCTGCTGGCCCGGGCGCGGGACGGCGAGCAGGTCGAGATCGGGTGCCTCGGCGGCCACGGGCGCACCGGGACCGCGCTGGCCGCGCTGGCCGTGCTCACCGGCGAGGACCCCCGCTCAGCGGTGGCCTGGGTGCGGGCGCGGTACTGCCCGATGGCGGTCGAGACCGCCGAGCAGGAGGAGTGGGTGGCCTCGCTGCCTCCCGCGACCGGCTGACCGATCCTCTTTACATCGATGAAATCGTGTGCCTATGGTGCCGGGACCGCAGCGACGACGCTGCCCGGGAGGAGAACCATGAGCCTGTCCATGACCCGACGCACCCTGCTGGCGGGTGGCCTGGCCGCCGTCGCCGTCCCCGGCTCGGCGGTGGCGCGCGACCGGTCGCCGGTCCCGCCGACGTGGGTGAGCGCCTCCGTGCACGACCCCGACCTGGTCCGCTCGGGACGCTGGTCCTACGTGTTCGGCTCCCACGCCGCCTTCGCCCGGACCGACGACCTGCTCCGCTGGGAGCAGCTGGGCGGGGACGGGCTGGCCGCCAGCCCGCTGTTCGAGGACGGTCCTGCCGAGCTGGCCGAGGCGCTGAGCTGGGCCCGCGCCTCGACGCTGTGGGCCCCGGGCGTCACGCAGCTGCGCGACGGGCGCTGGGCCTACTACTACTGCGCTTGCGAGGGCACCTCACCGCGCTCGGCGATGGGCCTCGCCGTGGCCGACCAGGTGACCGGCCCCTACCGCGACACCGGGCTGCTGCTGCGCTCGGGCATGGGCCAGGGCGAGGAGGACCCGACCAGCGAGGACGGCACCCCCTACGACGCCCGGGTGCACCCCAACGTCATCGACGCCGACCTGGTCACCGACGCGGAGGGCCGGCCCTGGATGGTCTACGGGTCCTTCTCCGGCGGCATCTTCCTGCTCGAGCTCGACCCGGGCACCGGACGGCCCCTCCCGGGGCAGGGCTACGGCCAGCACCTGATGGGGGGCAACCACGCCCGGATCGAGGGCCCGGCGGTGCTGCACCACCCGGGGAGCGGCTGGTACTACCTCTTCGTCACCTTCGGCGGGCTGGACGCCCACGGCGGGTACAACGTGCGGGTCGCGCGGGCCCGCGAGCTCGCCGGGCCCTGGCGGGACGTCGAGGGCACCGACATGTCGACCGTGCGCGCCGACCCCGACCTGCCGCTGTTCGACGACGCCTCGATCGCCCCGCACGGGGTCAAGCTGCTCGGCAACCACCAGTTCCGGGCGCCCGACGGCACGCCCGGGCACGGCTACGTCTCGCCGGGAGGGGTGTCGGCCGAGCTGGATCCCACGACGGGTGAGCCCTTCCTCGTCTTCCACACCCGCTTCCCCGGCCAGGGCGAGCGGCACGAGCTGCGCACCCACCCGATGGCGCTCACCGCCGACGGCTGGCCGCTGGTGCTGCCGCTGCCGCACGACGGGCGACGCGACCCGCGCCCGGTCCGCGGCGCCGACGTCCCCGGCCGCTACCAGGTGGTCCACCACCGCAAGCCCATCACCGCCGACGTCGCCACCCCCGTGGAGGTGGAGCTGCACCGCGACGGCCGGGTCAGCGGCGGGCTGCAGGGCCGCTGGCGCCCGTCGGGTCGCTCCCGGGCCGTGCTGGACGTGCAGGGCGGGCGGCACCAGGTGGTGCTGGCGCGGCAGTGGAGCGCCGACGCCGACGGGATCCGCACCACCTTCGCCGCCCTCGCCCCCGACGGCACCACCCTGGCCGGCATCGCCCGCTGAACCGCGGCCCCGGCCGGGCCCGCCCGCGACCCGGGCGCGCCCGTCACGGGAGGATGGGGTCATGGACACTCCCACGCCGACCCGGTCCGACCCGGCAGCCGAGGTCGTCGAGCTCTGCCGGCGGCTGATCCGCTTCGACACCTCCAACTACGGCTCCGACCCCGGACCGGGGGAGCGGGCGGCGGCGGAGGACGTCGCCCTGCTGCTGGACGAGGTGGGCATCGGGTCCCGGCTGTACGAGTCCGAGCCGGGACGCACCACGCTGGTCGCCCACTGGGAGCCGGAGGGCTGCGACAGCTCGGTCTCGCCGCTGCTGGTGCACGGCCACCTGGACGTGGTGCCGGCCGACGCCGCCGACTGGACCTACCCGCCCTTCGCGGCCGAGGTGGCCGACGGGTGCGTCTGGGGCCGCGGGGCGGTGGACATGAAGGACTTCGACGCCATGCTGCTCAGCGTGGTCCGCGACCGGGTCCGCAGCGGCCGGCCGCCGCGGCGCCCGCTCCGCATCGTGCTCACCGCCGACGAGGAGGCCGGCGGTGCCAAGGGCGCGGTGTGGCTGGCCGAGAACCACCCCGAGGCGCTGGAGGGGTGCGAGGAGGCCATCGGCGAGGTCGGCGGCTACTCGATCACCGTCCGCGACGACCTGCGGCTGTACCTGGTGCAGACCGCCGAGAAGGGCATCGCCTGGCTCAACCTCTTCGCCGAGGGGCGGGCCGGCCACGGCTCCTTCCGCCACGAGGACAACGCGGTCACCGAGCTCGCGGCCGCCGTGGCCCGCATCGGCGGCCACCGGTGGCCGCAGCGGGTCACCGCCGCGCAGCAGGCCTTCCTGGAGGCGGTGGCCGAGGCCTTCGAGGTCGAGCTCGACCTCGACGACGTCGAGTCCCTGCTGTCGCGGCTGGGCAGCATCAGCCGCATCGTGGGCGCCACCATGTCCAACACCGCCAACCCGACCCGGCTCGCGGCCGGCTACAAGCACAACGTCATCCCGGGCCGGGCCAGCGCGGCGGTGGACGGGCGCTTCGTGCCCGGCTACGAGGCCGAGTTCTTCGAGACCATCGCCGAGCTGGCCGGCCCGCGGATCCGGGTCGAGACCGAGCAGCACGAGCGCTCGGTCGAGACCGAGTTCGCCGGCGACCTGGTGGAGGCGATGAAGGCCAGCCTGCTCACCGAGGACCCCGGCGCCCGGGCGGTGCCGTACCTGATGAGCGGCGGGACCGACGCCAAGGCCTGGGACCGCCTCGGCATCCGGAGCTTCGGCTTCGCCCCGTTGCGGCTGCCGCCCGAGCTCGACTTCGCCGGCATGTTCCACGGCGTGGACGAGCGGGTGCCGGTGGAGTCGCTGGAGTTCGGCGCCCGGGTGCTGGACGCCTTCCTGGACCGCGCCTAGGGACCTGCCCGGGGCGGCGACCCGCCCCGGGCTGCTCCGTCGCGGTGCGGACCCGCGCCGGCGGGGGACGGACGGGCCGGGCAGATCTACCTGCTCGGAACTTGTGGACGCGGCGTCCACTATGTGCTTATATGGACGTAACGTCCACATCACACCAGAGGAGCAGCCATGAGCACCACCCAGAGCCGCGTCGCCCTCGTCACCGGCGGATCGGGCGGCATCGGCCGCGCCGTCGTGCGGCGCCTCGCCTCCGACGGCTTCGACGTCGCCGTGCACTACGTCGGGAACGCCGCACGAGCCCAGGAGGTCGTCGAGGAGGCCACCGCGACCGGGAGCCGGGCGATCGCCGTCGGCGGGGACGTCGCCGACGAGACGGCGATGGCCGAGGCCTTCGACGCCGTGCAGGCCGAGCTCGGCGGCGTCGACGTGGTCGTCAACACCGCCGGCGTGATGGTCCTCGGCCCCATCGCGACCTTCGACCTCGACGCCCTCGACCGCATGCACCGCACCAACATCCGCGGGACGTTCGTGGTGTCCCAGCTCGCGGCGAACCGGCTCCGCCGGGGTGGCGCGCTGATCAACTTCTCGACCAGCCAGACCCGGGCCCAGCACCCGACCTACGGTCCCTACGTCGCCAGCAAGGCCGCCGTCGAGGGCCTGACGCTGGTGCTGGCCCGCGAGCTGCGGGGACGGGACGTCACGGTGAATGCCGTCGCCCCCGGGCCGGTCGCCACCCCGCTGTTCCTCGACGGCAAGGACGAGGAGACCGTCGCCGGTTTCGCCCGCCTCGTGCCGCTCGAGCGGCTGGGAGAGCCCGCCGACGTCGCCGAGACCGTCGCCTTCCTCGCCGGCCCCGCACGCTGGGTCAACGGCCAGGTCCTGTTCACCAACGGCGGGCTCGTCTGACCCGACCGCGCACCCCCTCCCAGCCCCCCCTCCCACCACGCAGGCCCGTCCCACACGCAGAGGAGCAGCACACCATGTCCGAGAAGATCGTCCTCATCACCGGGGCCTCCAGCGGCTTCGGCGCTCTCACCGCCCGCGCCCTCGCCGACGCCGGGTCCACCGTGTACGCCGGCATGCGGCACACCGACGGGCGCAACGCCGCCCAGGTGCGGGCCGCCGCCGACTACGCCCGTCAGCACGACGTCGACCTCCGTGCCCTCGAGCTCGACGTCGGCTCCCAGGACTCCGTCGACGCGGGGGTGGCGCGCGTCCTGGCCGAGCAGGGGCGCATCGACGTGCTGGTCCACAACGCCGGCCACATGGTCGTCGGTCCCGCCGAGGCCTTCACCCCGCAGCAGCTGGCCGAGCTGTACGACGTCAACGTCCTGTCGACCCAGCGGGTCAACCGGGCGGTCCTGCCGGGTATGCGGGCACGTGGCGCGGGTCTGGTCGTCTGGGTCTCCAGCTCCAGCGTCAAGGGCGGCACCCCGCCGTACCTGGCCCCGTACTTCGCCGCCAAGGCCGCGATGGACTCCCTGGCGGTCAGCTACGCCGGCGAGCTCGCCCGATGGGGTGTCGAGACCTCGATCGTCGTCCCGGGCTCCTTCACCCGCGGCACCAACCACTTCGCCCGCAGCGGGAGGCCCGCCGACACGGCGGTCGAGGCCGCCTACGGAACCCGGTACGCCGGCCTGGTGGACCAGGTCGCGCAGAAGCTCGCCGCTCTGGCCCCGGCGGACGCGGAGGCCACCATGGTGTCGGACGAGATCGCCCGGGTGGTCTCGCTGCCCGCGGGGCGGCGCCCGTTCCGGGTCCACGTCGACCCGGCCGACGACGGTTCGCAGGAGGTCTCCGAGGTGGCCGACCGCGTCCGCCGGCAGTTCCTGGCCCGGGTCGACCTGTCCGACCTGCTCGAGGTGGCGTCCCGGCCGGGCTCCGCCCCCGCGTGAGGTCGCCCAGGAGGGGGCGGCGCCCGCCGGCCGCCCCCTCCCGGCGTCGGGCGTCCCTAGACTCCCGATGGCCATCCCGGCACAGGAACGAGGACGAGTGAGCACGCCACAGGACGCCAGCACGACACCGCGCCCACGGGGGAGGGGCCGCCGCCCGGCCGACGAGGTCCGCGCGGACGTCCTCGCCACGGTGGGCCAGCTGATGCTCACCGAGGGCATCGCGGAGCTGACCTTCGAGCGGGTCGCGCGTCTCGCCGGGGTCAGCAAGACCACGCTCTACAAGTGGTGGCCCTCCCGGGGAGCCCTGGCGCTGGACGGCTACTTCCACGCCGTCGAGAACACGCTGGCCTTCGACGACACCGTGGACGTCCGCGAGGACCTGCGCCACCAGCTGCACTCCTTCGCCGACGTGATGACCACACCGGGAGGACGGGCGCTGCTGCAGCTCATCGGCGAGTCGCAGACCGACCACGACCTGGCGAGCGCCTACCGCGCGCTGTACTCCTCCGGCCGGCGCGAGCTGGCCTACCAGCGGCTCCGCCACGCCCAGCGCGACGGCCAGATCCGGGACGAGGTCGACGTCCGTGTCCTCGTCGACCAGCTCTGGGGGGCGGTGTACCACCGCCTGCTCATCCGCGACGAGCCCGTGACCCCCGCCTTCCTCGACGCCCTGGTGGACAACCTCTTCGACGGCATCGCCCCGCGCTGACCGGGCGGGGCGGCGCCCGGGGCTGCCGCGGCGGGTCGGCCGGAGTAGCCTGCACGCCATGTCCGTGCAGGGAGTGGAGTACGAGGTGCGCCGGGTCCGGCTCGACCGCGACCTGTCCCGCAACGCCGTCCGCCGGCTGCTGACCGACCACGCCGAGTACGGCGGCTGGGAGCTCAGCCGGCTGCGGCGCTACCGCGACGGCAGCCGGGAGGCCTGGATGCGCCGCAAGATCATCCGGGTCCGCCGTCCCGACGACTTCTGGCCGGTGGGCGCCGACGTCGGCTGAGGCGGTCCTGCCCGCCGGTCAGGCGTCCCGGGCCGACAGCGGACCGCCGCTGACGTCGTCCAGCGCGCGGGCGATCTCCTCGGGCAGCTCGAGCTCCTCCACCGACAGGCAGGCCTGCAGCTGGCTGACCGTGCGGGCCCCCAGCAGCGGGGCCGTCACCGTGGGGGCGTCGCGCACCCACAGCAGCGCCACCTGCAGCGGGGTGAGGTCGAGGCCGTCGGCCGCCCTGGCCACCGCCTCCACCACCGCCCGCGAGCGCTGCTCGAGGTAGGGCTCGACGAACCAGGCGAAGTGGTCCGAGGCGCCGCGGGAGTCGCGCGGCGTGCCGGTGCGGTACTTGCCGGTCAGCACCCCGCGGCCCAGCGGCGACCACGGGAAGAAGCCCATCTCGAAGGCCCGCACCGCCGGCAGCACCTCGATCTCCGCGCGCCGGGCCAGCAGCGAGTACTCCACCTGGGTGCTCACCACCCGGGCGCGGCCCGGCACCGCCCGCTGCCAGGTGGCGGCCTGCGCGGTCTGCCAGCCCACGTAGTTGGAGACCCCGACGTAGCCCACCCGGCCCGAGCTCACCGCCTGGTCCAGCGCGGCCAGCGTCTCCTCCAGCGGCGCCTGGCCCCAGGCGTGCACCTGCCACAGGTCGATGTGGTCGGTGCCGAGCCGGCGCAGCGACCCGTCGAGGTCGCGGAGCAGGGCGCGGCGCGAGGTGTCGACGACGCGCTCGCCCTCCCGGACGCCGAAGCCGGCCTTGGTGGCGATCACCAGCTCGTCCCGCGGCACCACCCGGTCCAGCATCGAGCCGAGCATGGACTCCACCGCCCCCGACCCGTAGGCGGCGGCCGTGTCGACGAGCGTCCCGCCGGCGTCCACGAAGGTGGTGAGCAGGTCGCCCGCGGTGTCCAGCGAGACGTCGCGACCCCAGGTCAGGGTGCCGAGACCGAGCCGGGAGACGCTGAGCCCCGAGGCTCCCACCGAACGCTGCCGCATGGGCTCCGACCCTAGACCAGCCGGCCACCGCCTCCGGCCAGCCGGACGCGGGCGGCGGCTAGGTTGGCGGCCATGCGACTCGGACTGAACCTCGGCTACCTCGTCGGCGGCGACGACCCGGCCGGCCAGCTGCGGCTGACCCGGCACGCCGAGACGCTCGGCTTCGACGTGGTCTGGGCCGCGGAGGCCTACGGCTCGGACTCGCCGACCGTGCTGGCCTGGCTGGCCGGGCAGACCAGCCGGATCCACCTGGGGTCGGCGGTGATGCAGATCCCCGGCCGGACACCGGCGATGACGGCGATGACCGCCGCCAGCCTGGACATCCTGAGCGGCGGCCGGTTCCGGCTCGGGCTGGGCGTGTCGGGGCCGCAGGTCTCGGAGGGCTGGCACGGGGTCCGCTTCGCCCGGCCGCTCGAGCGCACCGCGGAGTACCTCGACGTGGTGCAGGCCGCCCTGCGCGGCGAGACCGTCCGCTACAGCGGCCGGCACCACCAGCTGCCGCTGCCCGACGGGCCCGGCAAGGCGCTCCGGCTGATGGTGCGACCGCGCAGCGAGCAGCTGCCGGTCTACCTGGCCGCCGTCGGGCCCCGGAACCTGCGGCTGGCGGGGGAGCGGGCCGACGGCTGGCTCGCGGTCTTCTACGCCGTCGAGCACGCCGCGGAGCAGCTGGCCGAGATCCGGGCGGGCCGCGAGAGCCGCGGTCTGCAGATGACGGGCTTCGACGTGGTGCCCACGTTCCCCCTGGTGGTCGGCCCCGACGTGGCGGCCTGCGCCGATCCGGTGCGTCCCTACGCGGCGCTGTACGTCGGCGGGATGGGCAGCCGCGAGCAGAACTTCTACAACGCGCTGGCGGTCCGGATGGGCTACGCGGAGCAGGCCCGGGTGGTCCAGGACCTCTACCTCGACCGGCGGCCGCGGGAGGCGGCGGCGGCCGTGCCGGCGGAGCTCATCGACGCCACCTCCCTGCTCGGGGACCGCTCCCGGCTGGCCGAGCGGCTGGCGGCGCTGCGCGACTCCGGGGTCACCACCTGCACCGTCACCCCGTTCGGCCCGGACCTGGAGGCCAGGTGCCGTGCCCTGACCGTGCTGGCCGAGGCCCACGCCACGCTCTGACCGCGGGCGGGGTGACCGCCGCCGGGCGTCCGGGAGGAGGGCTCAGCCCTGCGGCAGGGGTTCCAGCACGCCCGCGAGGAGCAGCCCGGCGACCACCGCGGCCAGCACGACGCGGTAGACGACGAACGGCATGAAGCTGTGGGTGCTGATGTAGCGCAGCAACCAGGCGATGACCGCGTAGCCGACCACGAAGGAGACCACCGTGGCCAGCGCGATGGGTCCCCAGGCGGGCGGGACGGGGTCGGTGCCGACGTCGGTCAGCTTGTACAGCCCCGAGCCGACGACGGCCGGCACCGCCAGCAGGAACGAGTACCGGGTGGCGGCCTCGCGGCGGTAGCCGAGCGCCAGACCGGCGGCGATGGTCGCCCCCGAGCGGGAGACGCCGGGGACCAGCGCCAGGCACTGCGCCAGTCCCATCAGCAGGCCGTCGCGCCAGCTCAGCCGCTCGAGCGGGATCACGTTGCGCGCCAGCCGGTCCGCCACCGCCAGCACCACCCCGAAGCCGGCGAGCATGGCCACCGTCACCCACAGGTTGCGCAGCGCCGTGTCGATGGCGTCCTGGAACAGCAGCCCCAGCACGACGATCGGCACGCTGCCCAGGATCACCAGCCAGCCCATCCGGGCGTCCGGGTCGTCGCGGGGGACGGTGCCGCGCAGCGAGCCGAACCAGCGGGCCACGATCCGGCCGATGTCGCGGGCGAAGTAGACCAGCACGGCGGCCTCGGTGCCCAGCTGGGTGATGGCGGTGAAGGCCGACCCCGGGTCCTCGCCGCCGACCAGCTGGCCGACGATCGACTGGTGGGCGCTGGAGGAGATGGGCAGGAACTCGGTCAGTCCCTGCACGATCCCCAGGATCAGGGCGTCCCACCAGCTCATCGGCGTCTCGTTCCTTCCGTCCGGCCGCAGGCGGGTCCCGGGCCGCGGACCACAGTAGGGGTGAGTGCGGGCCGGCGACGACAGCCCGTGGTCCACGCCGGACGCGCCCCCGGTCGGCCCGCGGGCAGACTGGCGCTGTGACGATCCACAGCGAGCACCCCTTCGCCACCCCCGAGGAGGGGCGCGACCCGCTGCGCCGGCTCCGCGGCCGGCTGCCGTCCCCGGTCACCGTGTGGACCTGCGGCGAGGGGGCGGGCCGGGAGGGCTGGACGCTCAGCTCGGTGCTGCTGGCCGACGGCGACCCCGGCCAGGTGCTGGGGCTGCTGGACGCCGACAGCGACCTCGCCGAGGAGCTGCTGCCCGGCACCCCGCTGGTGGTCAACGTGCTCGCCGCCGGGCAGGGACCGGTGGCCGACGCCTTCGCCCGCCTCGCGCCCTCCCCGGGAGGCCCCTTCCGCACCGGGAGCTGGCAGCAGTCCGAGCACGGTCCCCGGCTCGTCGGCGCCCAGGGGTGGGTGTCGGCCCGGGTGCTCGCCGAGGAGCCGCTGCAGGCGGGCTGGTTCCGGCTGGTCCGTGCGGCGGTCGACGCGGTCGAGGTGGACCCGACGGTGGGCGGGCTGGTGCACCACCGAGGGCGCTACTCGGCCTCCTGAGCCCTCGCCACCGCCGCCCGTCACGGGATACAGTGCGGTGCACCGAGGTTCTGACGAGAGATCGGACGGCTGGCGCCGCGATCTGCGACGAATCCTCGTGAGCGAGAGGGGTCATCGATGACGGAACGGTTCCGGGTCACCTACGCCACGCTGAGCGCGGACAACGAGGAGCTGCACGCCGCCTACGAGGCCGGCGTCGAGCGGGTCCGGTCCTGGCTGGGCACCGAGGTGGCCGCCCCGGGTGACCCCCGGCCCGGCGCACCGGTCCGGGTGGCCAGCCCGGCCGACCCGTCGGTGACCGTGTGCCGCGTCTGCCCGGCCTCTCCGGCGGCCGTGGCGCAGGCCGTGTCCGCGGCCCGGGCCGCCTTCCCCGGCTGGGCCGCGACCCCGTGGCGGCAGCGCGTGGAGCTGCTGCGCCGCTGCGCCGACGCGGTCAGCGACGCCGCCGACGAGCTGGCCGCGCTGGTGAGCGTCGAGGTGGGCAAGAACCGGCTCGAGGCCCTCGGCGACGTCGAGGAGGCGGCGGTGTTCTTCCGCTACTACGGCGACATCATGACCGCCAACGACGGCTACGACGTCGCGATGGACTCGCTGTCGGAGCGGGAGCGGACCCGAAGCGTGCTCAAGCCGTACGGGGTGTGGGGGGTGATCAGCCCCTTCAACTTCCCGGTGGCGCTGGCGGCGGGCCCGACCGCGGCCGCGCTGCTGGCCGGCAACACCGTGCTGGTCAAGCCCAGCCTGCAGGGGACGGCGAGCGCCTGGCGGCTGCACGAGGTGCTGACCGGGGCGGGCCTGCCGGAGGGCGTGCTGCAGCTCGTCCCCGGGGGTGACGAGGTCGGGCGTGCGCTCGTCTCCGCGCCCGACGTCGCCGGGCTGACCTTCACCGGCTCATACCAGGCCGGCATGCAGATCCTCGCCCAGGGCGGGTCGGCCTGGCCCCGGCCGGTGATCACCGAGATGGGTGGCAAGAACCCGGCCGTGGTGGCCGCCTCGGCCGACCTCGACGCCGCCGCCGAGGGCGTCGCCCGCTCCGCCTTCGGCTACTCCGGGCAGAAGTGCTCGGCGTGCTCGCGGGTCTACGTCGAGGCCTCGGTGCACGACGACTTCGTCGCCCGGCTGGTCCGGCGGGCCGAGTCGGCCGTGGTGGGGGACCCGCTGCAGCGCGACACCTTCGTCGGGCCCGTCATCGGGGCTGAGTCGGTGGAGCGCTTCCGCGACGCCGTGGCCCAGGCCCGCCGCCGCGGGCAGGTGGTCGCCGGGGGCGAGGTGCTGACCAGCGAGGAGCTGCCCGGCCACTACGTCGCCCCCACCGTGGTCACCGGGCTGGCCCCGGACGACCCGCTGCTGGGCACCGAGCTGTTCCTGCCCTTCGTCACGGTCGTGCCCGTCGAGTCGGTCGAGGAGGGGATCGAGCGGGCCAACGCGACCGTCTTCGGCCTGACCGCCGGGTTCTTCTCCGGCGACGACGCCGAGGTGGAGGAGTTCCTCCGCCGGGTCGAGGCCGGCGTCGTCTACGTCAACCGGCGCGCCGGGGCCACCACCGGCGCCTGGCCCGGGGTGCAGCCCTTCGGCGGCTGGAAGGGCTCCGGCTCCTCCGGCAAGGCCGGTGGTGGCATCCACTACCTCCCGCTGTACCTGCGCGAGCAGTCCCAGACCGTGGTCACCCCCTGACCGCGGTCCAGAGCAGCCCGCCGTCCCGAGCACCCCGCCATCCCGAGCACCCCGCCATCCCGAGCACCCGAGAGGACGCCCCTGTGACGTCGACCCCCACCGCCCCCACCAGCACCGACCTCACCAGCACCGACGCGGTCGCGACCGTGCCCGCGGCCACCGACGGCGGCCGGACCGTCCCGGAGTGGCTCGCCGGACGGCCGGTGCCGCACCTGGTCACCGAGGTGCCCGGGCCGCGGACCCGCGAGGTGGTGCGCCGCGACCGGTCCGTCACCAGCCCGTCGCTGCCGCGGGCGTACCCCTTCGCGCCGCGGCGCGGCTGCGGCAGCGTGCTGGAGGACGTCGACGGCAACCTGTTCCTCGACTTCAACGCCGGCATCGCGGTCAACTCCACCGGCCACGCCCACCCGCGGGTGCGCCGGGCGGTGCAGGAGCAGGCCGAGGAGCTGCTGCACTACTCGGCCAGCGACTTCTTCCTGCCGGTCTACGGCGAGACGGCGCAGGCGCTGGCCCGGGTGGCCCCGATGAGCGGGCCTGTCCGCGTCTTCCTGACCAACTCCGGCGCCGAGGCCGTCGAGGGCGCGCTCAAGCTGGTGCGGCACGCCACCGGACGCAGCCACGTCATCAGCTTCCACGGCGCCTTCCACGGCCGCACCTACGGCGCGCTGAGCCTCACCTCGTCCAAGGCGAAGTACCACACCGGCTTCGGCCCGCTGGTCCCCGACGTGCACCACGTGCCGTTCGCCGACCCGGCCAAGGTCGCCGCCGGTGAGCCCGACGAGGCCACCTTCGACGCGCTGGAGCGGCTGTTCCGCCACGACGTCGACCCGCGCCAGGTGGCGGCGGTCTTCGTGGAGCCGATCCAGGGCGAGGGCGGCTACATCGTCCCCGGGGAGGGCTGGCTGCGCCGGCTGCGCGACCTCTGCGACGCCGCCGGCATCCTGCTGGTCGCCGACGAGGTGCAGTGCGGGATGGGCCGGACGGGCCGGATGTGGGCCGTCGAGCACACCGGCGTGGAGCCGGACGTGCTGATCAGCGCCAAGGGGCTGGCCTCGGGTCTGCCGCTGGGTGCCTTCCTGGCCCGCGCCGAGCTGATGGAGTCGTGGCCGGCCGGGACCCACGGCTCCACCTACGGCGGCAGCCCGCTGCCCTGCGCCGCCGCGCTGGCCACCCTCGCGGTGATCGAGGAGGAGTCGCTGCTGGACAACGCCGTCGAGCGCGGCGAGGAGGTGCTGGCCGGGCTGCGCGAGCTGCAGCGCCGGCACCCCGACCTGGTGGTGGACGTCCGCGGCGTCGGGCTGATGATCGGCCTGCAGCTGGTGTCGGGAGCCGCGGCCGAGGCGCTGCAGCAGGCCTGCTTCACCCGCGGGCTGCTCGTCCTCGAGGCGGGGGAGGACGTGGTGCGGATGTCGCCGCCGCTGGTGGTCACGGCCGCGGAGGTGCGGACCGCCCTCGGCGTGCTGGCCGAGGCACTGGCCGAGGTGGCCGGCACGGACGCCGCCGGTCCGGCCTGAGGCGCGGGCGGTGGCCGGGCACGTCTTCGCCCGCGGCGCCGGGCTGCCCACGGTGGCCCGCGCCCGGGGGGTCGAGGTCGTCGACACCGACGGCCGCCGCTACCTCGACGCCAGCGGGGGTGCGCTCGTCGTCGGCGTCGGCCACGGCGTCGCCGAGGTGGTCGAGGCGGCCGCCGAGCAGGCCGCCCGGGTGGCCTACGTGCACGGCACCGTCTTCACCTCCGAGGTGCTGGAGACCTACGCCGACGAGCTGGCGGCCGTGCTGCCCGTCGACGACGCCCGCACCTACCCGGTCTCGGGGGGCAGCGAGGCGGTGGAGACGGCGCTCAAGATGGCCCGCGCCTACCACCTGGCCCGCGGCCAGGACCGCTCGGTGGTGGTCGGGCGGGTGCACAGCTACCACGGCAACAGCCTGGGCGCCCTGGACGTCTCCGGCCGCGCCCGGCTCCGCGCCCCCTACCTGCCCTGGCTGGGACGCGCGGTGCACACCAGCACCCCGCAGGAGCACCGCTGCCCCTTCCCCGGCCACCCCGACGGCTGCGGCGCCCGGCACGCCGAGCTGCTCGAGCAGACCATCCTGCGGGCGGGCCCCGACCGGGTCGCCGCCTTCGTCGCCGAGCCGGTGGCCGGCGCCGGGCTGGCGGCGTGCGTCCCGCCGCCGGACTACTGGCCGGCGGTGGTCGAGGTCTGCCGCCGCCACGGCGTGCTGGTGGTGGCCGACGAGGTGATGACGGGGTTCGGGCGCACCGGCAGCTGGTTCGGCTGCGAGGCCGAGGGGGTGCGTCCGGACCTGCTCACCGCGGGGAAGGTCGCCGGCTCCGGGTACTGGCCGCTGGGTCTGGCGGTGGCCAGCGGGCAGGTGCACGACACCATCGGCACCGGGCTGGTGCACGGCTTCACCAGCTCCCACCACGCCGTCGGCGCGGCCACCGGGCTGGCGGTGCTGCGCCACCTCCGCGAGCACGACCTGGTCACCGCCTCGCGGGAGCGGGGCGCCCAGCTGCTGACGCTGCTGCGCGAGCGGCTGGCGGAGCACCCGTGGGTGGGCGACGTCCGCGGCCGCGGGCTGATGGTCGGCGTCGAGCTGGTGGCCGACCGCTCGACCCTCGAGCCCTTCGACCCCGGGCTGCGGCTCACCGAACGGCTGGTGGCCGGCGCCCGCGAGCTCGGGCTGCTGGTCTACCCGGCCGCCGGCTGCGCCGACGGCACCCGCGGGGACGCCGTCCTGCTCGGCCCGCCGCTGGTGATCACCGCGGCGGAGGTGGCCGAGGTCGTCGACCGGCTCGGCCGTGCGCTGGACCGGCTGCTCGTCACGTCCGGGGCGGCGGGGCGTCGCTGAGGTCGCGGGCGAGCCGCCGCTCGTGCAGCACCACCTCGCCCCGGTCGTCGGTCCTCAGCAGCCGGTCGTCGGTCCAGCCGCGGCGCCGGTAGAACCGGGCGGCCCGCTCGTTGCCGCGCAGCACCCACAAGGTGGCGGAGGTGAAGCCCCGCTGCCGCAGCCGCTGCAGCGCCCGCTCGTGAAGCGCGTGGCCCAGCCCGCCACCCCAGTGCTCCGGGTGCACGTAGAGGACGAACAGCTCGCCGCGCGAGCCGTCGGCGGGGGCGTCGGGGTCGGCGGCGGGCCCCACCACCGCGATGCCCCGCACCCGGCCCCCGACCACGGCCACCAGCTCGTCGGTGGTGCGGTCCTCGCGGCGGAGCTGGGTCCGCCAGCGCTCCTCGGCCGCCGCCAGCGGCAGCGCGTCCAGGTAGTCCTGCGGCAGCAGCCCGGCGTAGCCGCGCTGCCAGCCGAGGGTGTGCACCCGGGCCACCGCCTCCGCGTCCGCCGGCTCCGCGGGGCGCACCAGCACCTCCGACCGCTCGACCACCGCGCCACCTCCTCGCACCCGCGTCCGGCTCCCCGCCGACCTCCGCATCGTCTCGCACCACCGGGGCCCGTGTCGGCGCCGACCGGGGCCGCGCACCCCTCTCGCCTAGGCTCGCCCCATGACGACCCTGCTGCTGGTCCGCCACGGCCGCACCACCGCCAACCGGACCGGCGTGCTGGCCGGGCGCACGCCCGGGGTCGACCTGGACGGGACCGGTGTCGAGCAGGCCCGCGCCGCCGGCCGGCGGATCGCCGGGCTGCCGCTGGCCGAGGTCGTGAGCTCCCCGCTGCGGCGCTGCCGCCACACCGCCCAGCTGCTGGTCGAGGGCCGCAGCGACACCGCACCGGTCGTCTACGAGGGACGGCTGACCGAGTGCGGGTACGGCGAGTGGACCGGACGCCACCTCAAGGACCTGGCCAAGGAGAAGCTCTGGCGCACCGTCCAGGAGACGCCCTCGGCCGTCCGGTTCCCCGGCGGTGAGGCGATGACGGAGATGTCGGCGCGGGCCGTCGCGGCCGTCCGCGACCGCGACGCCGCCCTCGCCGCCTCCGCCGGGGACGGCGCGGTCTGGGCCGCGGTCAGCCACGGCGACGTCATCAAGGCCGTGCTGGCCGACGCCCTCGGCATGCACCTGGACGCCTTCCAGCGGATCGTGGTCGACCCCGCCTCGATCTCGGTGATCCGCTTCACCGCCGGCCGCCCGTTCGTGGTGGCGATGAACACGACCGCGGGCGACCTGTCCCACCTGGCCCCGCCTCGGGGCCGGAGCCGCCGTCGCACCCCGCCGGCGGACGCGGCCGTCGGCGGCGGCCTCGGCAGCACCGAGTAGGCCCGCGAGCACCGAGCGGGCGGGGCAGCCGACCCACGTAGGGTGGTGCTCATGGCGATCGTCGTTCACCGCTACGAGGCCCCGGACCGGTTCGTCGCCGGCACCGTCGGGGAGCCCGGGGAGCGGACCTTCTTCCTGCAGGCGCGCGAGGGCAACCGGATCACCAGCGTGGCCTGCGAGAAGCAGCAGGTGTCCGTGCTGGCCGAGCACCTGGAGCGGGTGCTGGACGAGGTGGTGCGCCGCACCGGCGGCCGGGTCGACGTCCCGCCGCCGCGCCAGGTGCCCGACGACACCCAGCCGCTCGACGCCCCGATCACCGAGGAGTTCCGCGTCGGCACGATGACGATCGCCTGGGACTCCGAGGACAACCGGATCGTGATCGAGATGTTCTCCAGCACCGACGCCGAGGTCTCCGGGCTCGAGCTCACCGAGGACGACCCCGAGATCGAGGCCGAGGTGGTGCAGGCGATGGAGGAGGAGCGCGCCGAGGAGGTCTTCGTGGTCCGCATCACCCCGCGCACCGCCCGCGACTTCGTGGCCCGCGCCCAGGCCGTGGTCTCGGCCGGGCGCCCCTCCTGCCCCTTCTGCCTGCAGCCGATGGACCCCGAGGGCCACATCTGCCCGCGGGCCAACGGCTACCGGCGCCCGCTGTTCTGAGACGACGTGGCTGAGGACGGGCCGGAACCGGTCGAGATCGAGCCCCTGGACGTCGACCCGCTCGACGTCGACCTCTCCGAGGGCGAGCTGGAGGTGCTGGGACGGCTCCCCACGGCCTCCAACGGCACCTTCCTGTCCCGGCTCTGCCGCGCCGACGGCGACCTGCTGGCGGTCTACAAGCCGATCGCCGGGGAGCGTCCGCTGTGGGACTTCCCCGACCGCACCCTCGCGCTGCGCGAGGTCGCCGCCTACGAGCTGTCGAGCCGCTGCGGCTTCGACGTGGTGCCCTGCACCGCGCTGGTCGAGGGGCCCCTCGGGCCCGGGTCGCTGCAGGCGTGGGTGGCCGGCGACGACGCCGGTGAGGACGTGGTCGACCTCCGCCCGGTCGACGAGGCCGAGCAGCCCGGCTGGTTCGCGGTGCTGGAGGGCATCGACGCCGCCGGCGACGACGTGGTGGTCGTCCACGCCGACGACGCGCGGCTGCGCCGGCTGGCCCTGTTCGACGTGGTGGCCAACAACGCCGACCGCAAGGGCGGTCACGTCATCGGCCACCGCGGCCGGCTCTTCGGGGTCGACCACGGGCTCACCTTCCACGCCGCCCCCAAGCTCCGCACGCTGCTGTGGGGCTGGGCCGACGCCGAGCTCACCGACGACGAGCGCGAGGTGCTGCGCCGGGTGCTGGCCGACGGGGCGGCGGCGGTCGCGCACCTGCTGGCCGAGGACGAGGTGGCGGCCCTGCTGCGACGGGTGCGCACCCTGCTCTCCCGCGGCCGGATGCCCGACGTCGACCCGCACCGCCCGGCGGTGCCCTGGCCCCCCTTCTGACCTCCGGGCGGTCGTGCCCGGGCTGGGCGGTGGCGGCCCGCCGCCGCCGGAGTGGATAGGTTGACGACCATGCATGCCTGGAGCGCCCCCAGCGTCCCCGTCCTCCCGCCGCTGCCGGAGGTGCCGGTGCTGCTGCACGACACCACGACGGGCGCCCGCGCCGAGGTGGGGCCCGCGCCCGCCGACGGCGCCGCGGCCCGGTTCTACGTCTGCGGGATCACCCCCTACGACGCCACCCACATGGGCCACGCCAACACCTACGTGGCCTTCGACCTGCTGCACCGGGCCTGGCGGGACCGCGGGCTCGACGTGCACTACGTGCAGAACGTCACCGACGTCGACGACCCGCTGCTGGAGCGCGCCACCGCGACCGGGGTGGACTGGACCGAGCTGGCCTCGCAGCAGACCCAGCTGTTCCGCGACGACATGGAGGCCCTCAACGTCATCCCGCCGCGCCACTACGTGGGTGCGGTGGAGTCGATCGAGCTGGTGCACCGGCTGCTGGCCACGATGCCCTCGGCGCTGTACCAGGTCGACGACCCCGAGCACCCCGACTGGTACTTCTCGGTCCGCGACGCGCAGGGCTTCGGGTCGGTCTCGGGGCTGGACCCCGAGCAGATGGCGAGCGTGTTCGCCGAGCGCGGCGGCGACCCCGACCGCCCGGGCAAGCGGGACCCGCTGGACTGCCTGGTGTGGCGGCTCGCCCGTCCCGGCGAGCCGTCCTGGCCCAGCCCGCTGGGGGAGGGACGTCCCGGCTGGCACATCGAGTGCACCGCCATCGCCCTCGCCCACCTCGGGCCCTCCTTCGACGTGCAGGGCGGCGGCTCCGACCTGGTCTTCCCCCACCACGAGATGTGCGCCGCGGAGGGCGAGGTGGCGTGCGGGCAGCCGTTCGCCCAGCACTACGTGCACAGCGGCATGGTGGGCCTCGAGGGGCGCAAGATGTCGAAGTCGGAGGGCAACCTGGTGCTGGTCTCCCGGCTGCGCGAGCAGGGCGTCGAGCCGGCCGCCATCCGGCTGGCGCTGCTCTCGCAGCACTACCGCAGCGACTGGTCCTGGACGCCGGAGCTGCTGGCTGCGGCCGAGGAGCGGCTGGCCGCCTGGCGCTCGGCGGTGGCCCGGCCCAGCGCGCTCGGTGCGGAGGAGACCGTGGCCGAGCTGCGCCGGGCCGTCCGCGACGACCTCGACGCCCCCGCCGCGCTGGCCGCCGTGGATGCCTGGGCCGCGGCCTCGGCCACCGTCGACGGCGACGACGCCGAGGCGGGCGCGCTCGTCACCCGTGCGGTCGACGCGGTCCTCGGCGTCCGGCTCTGATCCCGCGCCCGGCCCGCGGCACGACACCGGCGACCCGCAGGCCGTAGGGTCACTGGCGTGAACGACCCCGGCACCGAGCCCACCGCGTCTGGGCCGACGAGCACCGCGTCCGAGCTGAAGACCTTCGAGGAGCTGTTCGCCGAGCTGCAGCACCGGGCCCGGACCCGTCCCGAGGGCTCCGGCACCGTGGCCGCCCTGGACGCCGGCGTGCACGCCATCGGCAAGAAGGTGGTCGAGGAGGCCGCCGAGGTGTGGATGGCCGCGGAGTACCAGTCGCGCGACGAGGCCGCGGAGGAGATCAGCCAGCTGCTGTACCACCTGCAGGTGCTGATGATCAGCCTCGACCTGGGGCTGGACGACGTCTACCGCCACCTCTGAGCCGACTAGGGTTGCCAGCCGTGAGCCGTCCTCTCCTGCGTGTCGCCGTGCCCAACAAGGGCTCGCTGTCCGAGTCCGCCGCCGAGATGCTGCGCGAGGCCGGGTACCGGCAGCGCTCCGACACCAAGGAGCTCGTGCTGGTCGACGAGGCGAACGGGGTCGAGTTCTTCTACCTGCGTCCGCGTGACATCGCCACCTACGTCGGCGAGGGGACCCTCGACTGCGGCATCACCGGCCGCGACATGCTGCTCGACTCCGGCGCCGCCGCCGACGAGGTAATGCCGCTGGGGTTCGGCGCCTCCCGGTTCCGCTTCGCCGCCCCCGCCGGTCGGGAGCTGACCGTCGCCGACCTGCAGGGTCTGCGGGTGGCCACCTCCTACCCGGGCCTGGTCCGGGCCCACCTGGCCGAGGCCGGCGTGGAGGCCCGGCTGATCCGCCTGGACGGTGCCGTGGAGAGCGCGATCCGCCTCGGGGTGGCCGACGTCATCGCCGACGTGGTCGAGACCGGCACCACGCTCCGCCAGGCCGGCCTGGCGCTGTTCGGGGAGCCGATCCTGCTGTCGGAGGCCATCGTGATCCGGCGCTCGGAGGCCGCCGAGCCGGAGGGGCTGTCGACGCTGCAGCGCCGGCTGCAGGGGGTGCTGGTCGCCCGCAACTACGTAATGCTCGACTACGACGTGAGCGCCGAGGCGCTCGAGCACGCCACCGGCCTCACCCCCGGGTTCGAGTCCCCGACCGTGTCGCCGCTGGCCCGCGAGGGCTGGTACGCCGTCCGTGCCATGGTCCGCCGGTCCGAGGCGCAGACCATCATGGACGACCTCTGGGAGGTGGGTGCCCGTGCCATCCTCGTCACCGACATCGCCGCCTGCCGGCTCTGAGGCCGCGATGAGCGCAGGGGACGCGTCCGCGACCGGCTCGCCGCCGGCCGGCCGGGTGGTGTTCCGCCCGCGGGTGCTGCTGACCTTCGTGACGGTGGTCTCGGTGCTGTTCGTGGCCGCCTGCCTGGTCGGCTGGTTCGCCCTGGGCGACCTGCGCCAGCAGTTCACCCTGCTCCAGGTGGCCACCCTGGTGCTGTTCCTGGCCTGGACGGTCGGGATGATGCTGGCGCTGGCGCTCAGCGTCGTGGTGGTCGACGACCGCGGCGTGACCGTGCGCAACGGTCTGGTGCGCCGCCGCTACGGCTTCGACGAGGTCCGGGCGGTCCGCTACCGCGAGCACGACTCCTGGGCCTTCCTGGAGCTGCACCGCACCGACGAGGGGGGCGAGCACGTCCGGCGCCAGATGATGGCCATCCAGCGCGTGGACGGGCCGCGCTCGCGGGCCGACGCGCAGCGGCTGCGGGACCTGATCAGGGCCCGTCGCGGCTGACCTCGGTCAGCTCACTCGATGCCGCGCTTGCGGAGCAGCGCCTCGATCTCGGCCATGTCGTCGTCCTCGGCCGGCTGGCCCTTGGCCGCCGGCTGACCCGCAGCGGCCGGCTTCTGGGCGGTCGCGCTGGACCGACCACGCCCGGCCGGGGCCGCCGGAGCCCCGCCGGCGGCCACGGCCGGGGTGCTCCGACCAGCCACCGGGCGCTCGCCCGTACCGGAGCGCAGGTGGCTGCGGCGCACCAGCAGCGAGCCGACCACGAACAGCACCACGGCCAGCGCCAGCAGCGTGAACCCGGTCCAGACGGCGGGGGAGAAGACCACCCGCGAGGCCCAGGAGATCAGCGCCACCACCGCGTCCCACACCATCCGCAGCAGCCCCGTCAGGTACAGCGCGACCGGCAGCAGCGTCCAGGCCAGGCCCTGCAGGATCCGGCCGCGGGAGGCCCGCCGGCTCCGCCAGAACACCACGGTCAGCAGCAGCCCGACCAGGGACAGGGCGACGCAGAGGGGCAGCAGGGCGGTGTCGGCGTTCATGCACCCAGCGTCCCACGCCCGGACGCCTCCGGGCGGGCGCGCCGCCCCCGAACCGTCCCTGGTCGTGCCCCGCACCACCTGGGGGATCGCCCCGGTCGGCCTCCTCCCCGAGCCCCGGCGGTGCTGCCGGCCCGCAGCGTGGCGCGGTTTCGTCCCGGCGGGAGAAGCGCCTACGGTGGGGATCATGCCCGAGCTCTCGCGCACCCTGGCCGACCCGCTCCGCTCCTTCGCCGACGACACCGGGGAGGCCGACCCGGCGGTCCGCGAGGCGTTGCGACGCAGCGAGACCGAGGCGGGCGAGGACAGCTACCTGCAGGCCGTGGCCGCGCTGTGCGGCAGCCGGCTGCTGACGCCCGTGGTGGCCGTCGGCGAGCTGGCCGCCGACGGCGGCGACAAGAGCGCCGAGATGTCCACGGTGATGCTGCAGGACGCCTGCGGGGAGCGGGCGATGCTGGTCTTCACCGGGGTCGACGCCCTGCAGCGCTGGAACCCCACCGCCCGGCCCGTGCCCGCCACCCTCGACAAGGTCGCCGAGGCCACGCTGGCCGGCGGCGCCGTGGCGCTGCTGGTCGACCTCAACGGCCCGTACCCGCTGGTGCTGGAGGACCCGGTGCTGAGCGAGCTGGCCCGTGGCCGGCGCCTGGTGACGCTCGCCGACGGCGGCTTCGGCTGGCTGCAGGCGGCCCCGCGCGAGCGCGGCTGAGGCTCCCGCCGGCGCACGGCCCGGGCCCGCCCCGAGCACGGCGGAGGAATAACCGGACCGGAGGATGTGCTTTACCCGGTGCAGTCGAGTAGGCTGTGCCCCGACCGGTCCGGGTCTACCTCGGACCTGCAAGCGGAGGCCCGATCTCCCACCCGCCACGACCCCAGGGTCGTCGGGTCGGTCGCCAGCTCTCCTCGGTGCTCCGAGGAGTGTCCGGTGGTGCTCAGGGCTCCCGCGTGCGCGGGGGCCCTTTCGTCGTCCCCGGGCGAGCAGGCTCGACCGGTCGACGGCAGGACAACGGCCCAGATCATCCAGCACTGGAGGACACATCAGCACCGAACCACGCATCAACGACCGCATCCGCGTCCCTGAGGTCCGTCTCGTCGGCCCGGCGGGGGAGCAGGTGGGCGTCGTGCGCATCGACGACGCGCTGCGGCTGGCGCGTGAGTCCGAGCTCGACCTCGTCGAGGTGGCCCCGATGGCCCGCCCGCCGGTGGCCAAGCTCATGGACTACGGCAAGTTCAAGTACGAGAACGCCCAGAAGGCCCGCGAGAGCCGGCGCAACCAGTCGAACACGGTCATCAAGGAGATGAAGCTCCGGCCGAAGATCGACAGCCACGACTACGAGACCAAGAAGGGTCACGTGGTGCGCTTCCTCAAGGCCGGGGACAAGGTGAAGATCACCATCATGTTCCGGGGTCGTGAGCAGAGCCGTCCCGAGCTCGGCTTCAACCTGCTCAAGCAGCTGGCCGACGACGTCGAGGAGTTCGGCTACATCGAGTCCACGCCCAAGCAGGACGGGCGAAACATGCTGATGGTGCTGGGTCCGCACAAGAAGAAGACCGAAGCCCGGGGCGACGTGGCGGCCGACCGCGACGCCAAGGCGGCCGCGCGTGCCGCGGACGCCCAGCTGGAGGAGAGCGAGCGCGCCACCCAGCGCGCGACGCACCAGGCCCAGCCCAAGAAGCAGAAGAAGAAGGGCCCGGCCGACAACATGGATCCCGACATCGACCTCTGAGCGGTCCTCGACCGCCGACTGCGAGGTCGGAGCGCCCGCCGCGAGGCGGGCGCGACCCGGTGGCCAGCGCTCACCGGGACGCACACGAAGTACAGGAACGGAGCGGCTAGCCATGCCGAAGATGAAGACGCACTCCGGTGCCAAGAAGCGGTTCAAGCTGACGGGCTCGGGCAAGGTCATGCACCGCAAGGCGGGCAAGATGCACCTCAACGAGCACAAGCCGTCCACCCGGACCCGTCGCCTCGACGGCGACGCCGTGCTGTCCCCCGGCGACGCCGCCAAGGCCAAGAAGCTGCTGGGCAAGTGAGCCCGGGCCCTCGGGCCCTCCCACCCGGCCGCACCCGGCCACGAACCACCCTGCCCTGCGCACCAGGGCAGGCACCTGAAGGAGACACACCATGGCACGCGTCAAGCGTTCTGTGAACGCCCAGAAGAAGCGCCGCGAGGTCCTCGAGCAGGCCTCCGGCTACCGGGGCCAGCGCTCGCGGCTGTACCGCAAGGCCAAGGAGCAGGTCACCCACTCGCTGGTCTACGCCTACCGCGACCGTCGCGTCCGCAAGGGCGACTTCCGCAAGCTGTGGATCCAGCGGATCAACGCCGCCGCGCGTGCGCAGGGGATGACCTACAACCGCTTCATCTCCGGGCTGAGCACCGCCGGCGTCGAGGTGGACCGCAAGATGCTGGCCGAGCTGGCCGTCAGCGACCCCGCCGCCTTCACGGCGCTGGTCGAGGTCGCCCGCGCCAACCAGCCGGTCGACCAGGCCGCCTGAGCAGCGTGCCGGGTCCCACCGACCCGCGCGCCACCGACGAGCCGACCGTGCCCGACCGTCCCGACACCGCCACCGGTGCCGGTCCGGAGGGGCTGCGGTCGGCTCGTCGTCTGCTGCGCCGCCGTCAGCGCGAGGCCGAGGGCCGCTGGCTGGTCGAGGGGCCGCAGGCCGTCACCGAGGCGCTGGCTGTCCCCGGCCTGGTGCAGCGGGTCTTCCTCACCGCGGAGGCGGGCCGGCGCCAGCCCGCGCTGCCGGCCGCCGCCCGGGACGCCGGGGTGCCCGTCGTCGTGGTGGACGAGCCCACGCTGCGCACCCTCACCGAGACGGTCACCCCGCAGGGCGTCGTGGCCGTCACCGCCGCCGTCCAGGTCGACCTCGACCGCGCCCTCGGTCCGGCGCCGCGGCTGGTGGTGGTCTGCGCCCAGGTGCGCGACCCCGGCAACGCCGGCACCGTGATCCGCTGCGCCGACGCCTTCGGCGCCGACGCCGTGGTGCTCACCGACTCCTCGGTCGAGCTGGGCAACCCGAAGCTGCTGCGGGCCAGCGTCGGCAGCGTCTTCCACCTGCCCGTCGCCACCGGCGTCCCGCTGGCCGTCGCCGTGGAGGCCTGCCGCGCCCGCGGCCTGCAGGTGCTGGCCGCCGACGGGTCGGCCGCCGACCGGCTCGACGAGCTGCAGCGGGCCGGCGAGCTGGCCCGTCCCACCGCCTGGGTGATGGGGAACGAGGCCTGGGGGCTGCCGCCCGAGGACGCCGCCCTCGCCGACCGCTCGGTCGGCGTCCCGCTGTGGGGGAGCGCGGAGAGCCTCAACCTCGCCACCGCCGCCGCGGTCTGCCTCTACACCACCGCCGCCGCCCAGCGCGGCTGAGCGCGGCCGCGGGTCGCCGGCGGCCCCTGGACCGGTACGACAGCGTGCCGACACGTCCCTAGACTGACCGGCGCACCGACCACGACCGAGGAGAACAGTGCCAGCCGAGGACGCCAACCCCCTCGCCCCCGAGCGCGTGGCCCGCGCGGTCGAGGAGGCCTGCCAGGCCTTCGCCGACGCGCGCACGGCCGCGGAGCTGAAGGAGGCCCGGATCGCCCACACCGGTGACCGGTCGCCGCTGGCCCTGGCCAACCGCGCCATCGGCACGCTCCCCGGACCCGAGCGCAAGGACGCCGGGCAGCGGATCGGCCGCGCCCGGGCCCAGGTCGCCCAGGCGCTCTCGGCCCGCGAGCAGGAGGTCGTGGCCGCCGAGCTCGAGGCGCGGCTGGTCGCCGAGACCGTCGACGTCACCGTCCCGGTGGCCTCGGCCCCGGTCGGCGCCGTGCACCCGATCACCGCGCTGATGGACCAGATGTGCGACGTCTTCGTCGGCATGGGCTGGGAGGTCGCCGAGGGCCCCGAGCTGGAGGCGGAGTGGCTGAACTTCGACGCCCTCAACCTCGGCCCCGACCACCCGGCCCGCTCGACCGCCGACACCCTCTTCGTCGATCCGGTCGACCACCAGACCGTGATGCGGACCCACACCTCCCCGGTGCAGGCCCGCACCCTGCTGACCCGTCGGCCGCCGGTCTACGTCGTCTGCCCCGGCAAGGTGTACCGCGCCGACGAGTTCGACCCCACCCACCTGCCGGTCTTCCACCAGATCGAGGGCCTGGTGGTCGACAAGGGCATCACCATGGCCCACCTGCGCGGCGTCCTCGACCACTTCGCGCGCGCCATGTTCGGCGACATCCGCACCCGGATGCGCCCCAACTACTTCCCCTTCACCGAGCCGTCGGCGGAGGTGGACCTGGAGTGCTTCGTCTGCCACGGCGAGTCCGTCGGCAACCCCGACCGTCCCTGCCGGACCTGCTCCTCCGAGGGCTGGATCGAGTGGGGCGGCTGCGGCGTGGTGAACCCGCGGGTGCTGGTGGCCTGCGGGGTGGACCCGGAGGTGTACAGCGGTTTCGCCTTCGGCATGGGGATCGACCGGACGCTGATGTCGCGCAACAACGCGGCCGACCTGAGGGACATGGTGGAGGGTGACGTGCGGTTCAGCCGCTCGCTGGTGGGGATGGCCCGATGAGGGCGCCGATGGGGTGGCTGCGCGAGTACGCCGCGCTGCCCGAGGAGCTGGACGCGCGTGAGCTCGCCGAGCGGCTGATCGGCTACGGCCTCGAGGTCGAGACGGTCGAGGACGCCGGCGGGGACGTGACCGGCCCGGTGGTCGTGGGCCGGGTCCTCAGCCAGCAGCCCGAGCCGCAGAAGAACGGCAAGACCATCAACTGGTGCACCGTCGACGTCGGCGCCCACAACCCCGAGGGCGAGCCGGGCCGCGGCATCGTCTGCGGGGCGCACAACTTCGGCGTCGGCGACCTCGTGGTGGTGGCCCTGCCGGGCGCGGTGCTGCCCGGCGACTTCGCCATCGCCGCGCGCAAGACCTACGGCCACGTGTCGGACGGGATGATCTGCTCCTCCACCGAGCTCGGGCTCGGCGGCGACGGCTCGGGCATCATCGTGCTCCCCGGCGCCGACGACGAGGGCCGCCCGCTGGAACCGGGCCAGGACGCGGCCACGGTGCTGCACCTGCGCGACCAGGTGCTCGACATCGCCGTCACCCCCAACCTGGGGCACTGCTTCTCCATCCGCGGGCTGGCCCGCGAGGCCGCGGACGCCTACGGCGTGCCGCTGCGCGACCCGGTCGACCGCCCCCTGCCGGTCGAGGTCGCCGAGGGCTACCCGGTGCGGGTCGAGAGCCCCGCCTGCAGCACCTTCGTCGCGCTGACGGTCAGCGGGCTGGACCCGACGCGGCCCACCCCGCGGTGGATGCAGCGACGGCTGCAGCTGGCCGGGATGCGGCCCATCTCCCTCGGGGTGGACGTCACCAACTACGTCATGCTGGCCACCGGCCAGCCGCTGCACGGCTACGACCTGCGCCGGCTCCGCGGCCCGCTGGTCGCGCGCCAGGCGCGGGTGGGGGAGACGCTCACCACGCTGGACGGCACCACCCGCACCCTGGACCCGGCCGACCTGGTGATCGCCGACGACTCCGGCCCGATCGGCCTGGCCGGCGTGATGGGCGGGCAGAGCACCGAGCTGGCCGACGACACCGGCACCGTGGTGCTCGAGGCCGCCCACTTCGACCCGGTCACCGTCGCCCGCACCTCCCGGCGGCACAAGCTCTCGAGCGAGGCCTCGCGGCGCTTCGAGCGCTGGGTCGACCCGCAGGCCGGCTACGCCGCCGCCCGGCTGGCCGCGCGGCTGCTGGTCGAGCTGGGCGGCGGCCGGCTGGAGCAGTCCGAGACCGTGGTGGGCCGCCCCGAGCGCCCCGCGCAGCAGCGGGTGCCGGTGGACCTGCCCAGCCGCGTGCTGGGCGTGCCCGTGCCGCCCGAGCAGGTGGTGGCCCACATCGCCGCCGGCGGCACCGAGGTCACCCTCGAGGGCGGGGAGCTGGTGCTCACCCCGCCGAGCTGGCGCTCGGACCTGCGCGACCCCTACGACTGGGTGGAGGAGGTCGGCCGCAAGGTCGGGCTCAACACCATCACCCCGGTGCTCCCCGTCGCGCCGCCCGGACGGGGGCTGACCTTCAGCCAGCGGGCCCGGCGCGCGGTCAACGCCGCCCTGGCCGCCACCGGCCACGTCGAGGTCCTCAGCTTCCCCTTCGCCAGCGCCCAGGACCTGGACCGGATGGGTGTGCCGGCCGACGACGGGCGGCGCCGGCTGGTCCGGCTGGCCAACCCGCTGGCCGACACCTCGCCCTACCTGCGCACCACGCTGCTGCCGGCCCTGCTCGCCGCGGTCGCCCGCAACAGCAGCCGCGGCACCCCCGACCTCGCCGTGCACGAGATCGGGCTGGTCTTCCTGGCCCGCCCCGACAGCGGGGTGGCGCCCCGCCCGGAGGTCAGCCGACGTCCCAGCGACCTCGAGATCGCCGCGCTCGACGCCGCCCTGCCCGACCAGCCCCGCCACCTGGCCGTCGTCCTCAGCGGCGACTGGCTGCCGGCCGGGCCGGGCCGTGCGGCGGTGCCCGCCTCCTGGCAGCACGCCCTCGACGCCGCCGACACCGCCGCCCGCCAGGTCGGCGTGACGCTGACCCGCCGCGCCGCCCGGCACGCCCCCTGGCACCCCGGCCGCTGCGCCGCGCTGCTGGTGGGGGAGGAGGTCGTCGGCCACGCTGGCGAGCTGCACCCCGGCGTCTGCGAGGAGTTCGGCGTCCCGGCGCGCACCAGCGCGATGGAGCTGGACCTGGACCGGCTGGTCGAGCTGGCTCCGCGCGGTGGCACGGTGGCGCCGCTGTCCACGTTCCCCGTCGCCAAGGTGGACATCGCGGTGGTGGTCGAGGAGTCCGTCCCGCAGGCCGAGGTGGAGGCCGCGCTGCGCGAGGGCGGCGGGGAGCTGGTCGAGTCGATCCGGCTCTTCGACGTCTACCGCTCCGAGGCGCTGGGCGCGGGCCGCAGGTCGCTGGCGTACGCGCTGCTGCTGCGTGCTCCGGACCGGACGCTGACCGACGCCGAGGCGCTGGCCGTCCGTGACGCCGCCGTGGCCGAGGCCGCCCGGCGCACGGGGGCGGAGCTGCGCAGCTGAGCCGGCCCGGCCCGCCGACCGGGATCGCGTGGCATAAATATTCCGTCTGTGTAATAGTTATGCCATGACATCCGTGGCAGTGGCCGGGTGCACCGGGTACGCCGGAGGAGAGCTCCTCCGGCTGCTGGTCCAGCACCCCCAGACCGAGATCGGCGCGCTCACGGCGGGGTCCAGCGCCGGGCGACGCCTCGGCGAGCTGCAGCCGCACCTCACGCCGCTGGCGGACCGGGTGGTCGAGGAGACCACGGTGGAGACCCTGTCCGGGCACGACGTCGTCTTCCTGGCCCTGCCGCACGGCACGTCGGCCGCCATCGCCCGTGAGCTCGGCGACGACGTCGTGGTCATCGACTGCGGTGCCGACTTCCGGCTCACCGACGCCGCCGCCTGGCAGCGCTTCTACGGCACCGAGCACGCCGGCAGCTGGCCCTACGGGCTGCCCGAGCTGCCCGGTCAGCGCGAGCAGGTGGCCGGGGCCACCCGCATCGCGGTCCCCGGCTGCTACCCGACCACCGCGACCCTCGCGCTGGCCCCCGCGGTCAGCAGCGGCCTGGTCGACGGCCACGACGTGGTGGTGGTGGCCGCCAGCGGGCCCTCCGGTGCCGGCAAGTCGCTCAAGCCGCACCTGCTGGGTGCGGAGCTGATGGGCTCGGCCAGCGCCTACGGCGTGGGCGGGGTGCACCGCCACGTCCCCGAGATCTGCCAGAACCTGGCCCTGCTGGGGGCCCAGGACCCCACCGTCTCCTTCACCCCGGTGCTGGTGCCGATGTCGCGCGGCATCCTGGCCACCTGCACCGCCCCGCTCGCCGACCCCACCACCAGCACCGAGACCGCCCGCGGCGTCTACGCCGAGGCGCTGGCCGAGGAGCCCTTCGTCACCCTGCTGCCGGAGGGGCAGTGGCCCCAGACGCAGTCCGTGCTCGGCAGCAACACCGTCCACCTGCAGGTCGCCGTGGACGCCGCCGCCGGCCGGCTGGTCGCCGTGGCCGCGCTGGACAACCTCACCAAGGGGACCGCGGGAGGAGCCGTGCAGTGCATGAACCTCGCCCTCGGGCTGCCCGAGACCCTCGGTCTGCCGCTGGTGGGGGTGGCCCCGTGACCGGGCAGCCGACCACCGCCACGGGTGGCACCGGCGTCACCGCCGCAGCCGGGTTCACCGCCACCGGCGTCACCGCCGGTCTCAAGCCCAGCGGGGCGCCGGACCTGGCCCTGGTGCAGAACCTGGGCCCCGACCACGCCGCCGCGGCCGTCTTCACCACGAACCGGATCCAGGCCGCCCCCGTCACCTGGAGCCGTGGGGCGGTCGCCGACTGCCGGCTGCGGGCCGTCGTGCTCAACTCCGGCGGCGCGAACGCCTGCACCGGGGCCCCCGGCCTGCAGGACGCCACCACCATGGCCGCCCGGACCGCCGACGCCCTCGGGCTGGAGGCCGGGGACGTGGCGGTGTGCTCCACCGGCCTGATCGGCACCCGGCTGCCGATGGACCTGGTGACCGACGGCATCGACCGGGCCGCCGCGCAGCTGGGTGCCGACGGCGGCGCGGCCGCCGCGCGCGCCATCATGACCACCGACACCCGGCCCAAGGAGGCCGCCCGCACGGCCACGGGTGCCGCCGGCAGCTGGACGGTGGGCGGCATGGCCAAGGGGGCGGGCATGCTCGCCCCCGGGCTGGCCACCATGCTGGTCGTGCTGACCACCGACGCCCGGGTCGAGCCCGAGGTGCTGCGGGGCTGCCTGCGCGAGGCCTGCCGGCTCACCTTCGACCGGGCCGACAGCGACGGCTGCATGTCGACCAACGACACCGTGCTGCTGCTGGCCAGCGGCGCCAGCGGGGTCGAGGTCGGCGCCGAGGAGCTGCAGGCCCCGCTGACCGAGGTCTGCGCGGACCTGGCCGCCCAGCTGATCGACGACGCCGAGGGCGCGGCCCACACCATCGCCGTCACCGTGGCGGGCGCGGCCACCGAGGACGACGCGGTCGAGGTGGCCCGGGCGGTGGCCCGCAGCAACCTCTTCAAGTGCGCGGTGTACGGCCGCGACCCCAACTGGGGCCGGGTGCTCGCCGCCGTCGGCACCACCCGCGCCGCCTTCGAGCCCGACCAGGTCGACGTCACCTTCAACGGGGTGACGGTCTGCCGCGGCGGCGGCATCGGCGACGACCGCTCCGGCGTCGACCTCAGCGGGCGGCAGGTCACCCTGCTGGTCGAGCTGGGGGCGGGCACCGCCTCCGCGACCGTCTGGACCAACGACCTGACCCACGACTACGTCACCGAGAACTCGGAGTACTCCACATGAGCGACACCGCCACGCCGCCGGTCATCCGGGAGCCGGGCTACAAGGAGGAGTGGGTGCGCAAGGCCTCCATCCTCACCGAGGCGCTGCCGTGGCTGGAGACCTACGCCGGCAAGACGGTCGTCATCAAGTACGGCGGCAACGCCATGATCGACGACGAGCTCAAGGCCGCCTTCGCCTCCGACATCGTGTTCATGAAGCGCTGCGGGGTGCACCCGGTGGTCGTGCACGGGGGCGGGCCGCAGATCTCGTCCATGCTGGAGCGGCTCAGCATCCCCTCGGAGTTCCGCGGCGGCTTCCGGGTCACCTCGCCCGAGGCCATGGAGATCATCCGGATGGTGCTCGTCGGCCAGGTCGGGCGCGAGCTCGTCGGGCTGATCAACTCCCACTCGCCGCTGGCCGTGGGCATGTCGGGTGAGGACGGCGGGCTGTTCACCGCCGAGCGCCGCACCGTGCAGGTGGACGGCGAGGAGGTCGACCTCGGCCTGGTCGGCGACGTGGTGGACGTGCGCACCGAGGCGATCAACGGCCTGATCGAGGCCGGCCGCATCCCCGTGGTGGCCAGCATCGCCCCCGACGCCGACGGGGTGGTGCACAACGTCAACGCCGACACCGCCGCCGCGGCGCTCGCGGTCGGGCTGCAGGCCGAGCGGCTGGTGGTGCTCACCGACGTCGAGGGCCTCTACCGCGACTGGCCCAGCAGCACCGAGGTGATCAAGGAGCTCTCCGCCAGCACCCTGCGCGAGATGCTGCCCACCCTGTCCTCCGGCATGGTGCCCAAGATGGAGGCCTGCCTGCGCGCCGTCGACGGCGGTCTCACCCGGGCCACCGTCACCGACGGCCGGGTGCCCCACGCGCTGCTGCTGGAGATCTTCACCAACGCCGGGATCGGCACCATGGTCACCCAGGACGGCATGGTCCGCCACGGCAGCCGGGTCTTCTCCGCCGACACCGGCATCCCCGAGCACGAGCTCTACAACGGAGGTCAGCCGTGAACCCCGCACCCGCTCCCACCGCGCCGGCCGACGCCGCCGCGCTCGCCCCCGCGCTGGCCGGCGGGGCCAGCACCGCCGGCGTCCTCGAGGGGTACTCCCGCTCGATGATCGGCGTCTTCGGCACGCCGCAGCGGGTGTTCGTCCGCGGCGAGGGGGTCTTCGTCTGGGACGCCGAGGGCCGCAAGCACCTCGACCTGCTGTCCGGGCTGGCGGTCAACGCCCTCGGCCACGCCCACCCGTTCGTGCTGTCGGCCATCACCAGCCAGCTCTCGACCCTGGGCCACGTGTCGAACTTCTTCGCCACCCCGGCCCAGGTGGCGCTGGCCGAGCGGCTCACCGCCCTGGTGGCCGAGCCGGACGTCCCGGCCAAGGTGTTCTTCACCAACTCCGGCACCGAGGCCAACGAGGCCGCGCTGAAGATCACCCGGCGCACCGGCCGCACCACCGTGGTGGCCTGCGAGGGGGCCTTCCACGGCCGCACCATGGGCGCGCTCTCGCTGACCCACAAGGCCTCCTACCGCGAGCCCTTCGAGCCGCTGCCCGGCGACGTCCGCTTCGTCCCCTACGGCGACGCCGAGGCGCTCGCCGCGGCGGTCGACGAGACCGTGGCGGCGGTGGTGCTCGAGCCGATCCAGGGCGAGAACGGCGTGGTGACCCCGCCGGAGGACTACCTGCTGCGGGCCCGCGAGATCACCTCCGCGGCCGGGGCGCTGCTGTGGCTGGACGAGGTGCAGACGGGGATGGGGCGCACCGGCGCCTGGCTGACCCACCGCGACGGCCCCCACCCCGTCACCGCCGACCTGGTCACCGTGGCCAAGGGCCTCGGCAACGGCTTCCCGGTGGGGGCCTGCCTGGCCACCGGCCGCGCCGCCGACCTGCTCGGTCCGGGCGACCACGGCACGACCTTCGGCGGCAACCCCGTGGCCGCCATCGCCGGGCTGGCCGTCATCTCCGTCATCGAGCGCGACGGGCTGCTGGCCAACGCCCGCGCCCGCGGCGAGCAGCTGGCCGAGGGGGTGCAGGCGCTGCAGCACCCGCTGGTGGCCGGCGTCACCGGACGCGGCCTGCTCCGCGGCATCCGGCTGACCGAGCCGGTCGCCGCCCAGGTGGTGGCCCGCGCCCTGGACGCCGGGTTCGTCCTCAACGCCCCCCGCCCGGACGTGCTGCGCCTCGCGCCCCCGCTCATCATCACCGCCGAGCAGGTGCAGCTGTTCCTCGACGCCCTGCCCGGCCTGCTCGCCGCCGACGGGGAGGCGTCGTGACCCCGCCGCTGCGTCACCTGCTCGCCGACGACGACCTCACCGCGGCCGAGCAGGCCCGGGTGCTCGACCTGGCCGCCCGGCTCAAGCGCGACCCCTACGCCGTCGACGTGCTGCGCGGTCCCCGCAGCGTCGCCCTGGTCTTCGACAAGCCGACGCTGCGCACCCAGGCCAGCTTCATGGCCGGCGTCGTCGAGCTGCAGGGTGCGCCCATGGTGGTGGACGGCCGGCTGGCCGGGATCGGCGTGCGGGAGTCGGTGCCCGACGTGGCGCGGGTGCTGGGACGCCAGGTGTCGCAGATCGTCTGGCGCACCTTCGCCCAGAGCGACCTGGCCTGCATGGCCGAGCACGCCGGCGTCCCGGTGGTCAACGCCCTCACCGACGACTTCCACCCCTGCCAGCTGCTGGCCGACCTGCTCACCGTGCGCGAGCACAAGGGCCGGCTGGCCGGCCTGCGCATCGCCTACATCGGCGACGGCAGCAACAACATGGCCCACTCCACGCTGCTGGCCGGGGCGCTGGCGGGGATGCACGTGCAGGTCATCACCCCCGACGGCTACCGGCCCGACCCGGGCGTGGTGCGCCGGGCCGAACGGGCCGCGGCCTCGACGGGAGGCGGCGTCGAGGTCGTCGCCGACCCCGAGGCGCTCGCCGGCGCCGACGTGCTCGTCACCGACACCTGGGTCTCGATGGGCTCCGAGGACGAGGCGGCGGTCCGCGAGGCCGCCTTCTCCGGCTACCGGCTGACCACGGCGCTCGCCGACACCGCACCGGAGGCGGTCGTGCTGCACTGCCTGCCGGCCTACCGGGGCAAGGAGATCGACGCCGAGGTGCTCGACGGCCCCCGCTCGGTGGTGTGGGACCAGGCGGAGAACCGCCGCCACGCCCAGAAGGCGGTGCTGGCGCTGCTCGCCGTGCGGTTCGGCGAGCTGCCGGGGGAGCACGGGTGAGCGGCGGCCGCGTGCCGCCGACCCGGGCGGCCCGCCACGCCCGCATCGCCGAGCTGATCGGCCGCCACGAGATCTCCTCCCAGGCCCAGCTCGCCGACCTGCTGCTCGCCGAGGGCATCCCGGTCAGCCAGGGGACGCTGTCGAAGGACCTCCTCGAGGTCGGCGCGGTCCGCGTCCGCGGCCGGGACGGGCTGGTCTACCGGGTCCCCGACGAGGGCGCCGACCGCTCCATCCGGACGGGGGAGTCCGAGGCCTCCGCGGCGCGGCTCGCCCGGCTCTGCTCGGAGGTGCTGATCTCCGCGGACGCGTCGGCCAACCTCGCGGTGCTGCGCACCCCGCCCGGTGCGGCCCAGTACCTGGCCTCGGCCATCGACCACGCGAGCTGGCAGCAGATCCTGGGCACCATCGCCGGTGACGACACCGTGCTGGTGATCAGCCGGGACCCGGCCGGCGGCGCCGTCCTGGCCGAGCAGCTGCTCGAGCTCAGCCAGCGCGAGCACCACCGCTGACCCCCGGCCGTCCGCTGGCCTACCCTCGCCCTGGACCGCACCACCCGAACAGGAAGTGACCGATGACCGCACGCCTCCCCGCCCGCCCCCGAACCGCGAGCCCGCGGTGAGCGCTCCGGAGTCCGGGTCCGGGGTGTCGGCCGGCCGGCTGTGGGGCGGACGCTTCGCCGGTGGCCCCGCGGAGGCGATGGCCGAGCTGTCCCGCTCGACCTCCTTCGACTGGCGGCTGGCCCCCCACGACCTCGACGGCTCGGTGGCGCACGCCAACGCCCTGCTCCGGGTGGGTCTGCTCACCCCGGCGGAGCACGAGCAGATGGTGGCCGAGCTGCAGCGGATGCGGGCCGAGGTGCTGGCCGGCACGCTGGGCCCCGACCCCGACGACGAGGACGTGCACGGCGCCCTCGAGCGGATCCTGATCGAGCGGCTGGGCGCCGACCTCGGAGGACGGCTGCGGGCCGGCCGGTCGCGCAACGACCAGATCGCCACCCTGATCCGCCGCTACCTGCGCAGCGAGCTCCGCGTCGTGCTCGGCTCGCTGCTGGAGGTGGTGGAGGCGCTGGCCGACCAGGCCGCCGCCCACCCGGAGGCGGTGATGCCCGGACGCACCCACCTGCAGCACGCCCAGCCGGTGCTGCTCGCCCACCACCTGCTGGCCCACGCCTGGCCGCTGCTGCGGGACGGGCGGCGCGTGGTCGACCTCGACGCGCGGCTGGCCGTCAGCCCCTACGGCTCCAGCGCCCTGGCGGGCAGCTCGCTGGGCCTGGACCCGGAGGCCGTCGCCGCCGACCTGGGCTTCAGCGGCAGCGTCGCGAACTCCATCGACGGCACCGCCGCCCGTGACCTGGTGGCCGAGGCGGCCTTCGTGCTGGCCCAGGTCGGGGTCGACCTGTCGCGGCTGAGCGAGGACGTCATCTTGTGGTGCACCGCCGAGTTCGGCTTCGCCACCCTCGCCGACGCCTGGTCCACCGGGTCCAGCATCATGCCGCAGAAGAAGAACCCCGACGTGGCCGAGCTGGCCCGGGGCAAGGCGGGCCGGCTGATCGGCAACCTGACGGGCTTGCTGGCCACCCTCAAGGGGCTCCCGCTGGCCTACAACCGGGACCTGCAGGAGGACAAGGAGCCGGTCTTCGACTCCCTCGACCAGCTGCGGGTGCTCGTCCCCGCGGTGGCGGGCATGGTGGCCACGCTGACCTTCCATCCCGGGCGGATGGCCGCGCTGGCCCCGCAGGGGTTCTCGCTGGCCACCGACGTCGCCGACTGGCTGGTGCGCCGCCGCGTGCCCTTCGCCGAGGCGCACGAGATCGCCGGCGCCTGCGTCCGCCGCTGCGAGGCCCTCGGGATCGGGCTGGACCAGCTGAGCGCGGCGGACCTGGCGGAGGTCTCGGAGCACCTGAGCCCCGAGATGCTGCCCGAGCTGACCGTCGAGGCCTCGGTGCGCGCCCGCGACCAGCGGGGCGGGACGGCCCCGCAGCGGGTGGCCGAGCAGCTCGCCGAGGTGCGGGCCGAGGCCGCCGCCCTGGCCGCCTGGTCGTCGGCCGGACCGGCCGGTCCCCGCGGGTAGGGTGCTGCGGGTGAGCAACGTCCTCGATGAGCTGATGTGGCGCGGGCTGGTGGCGCAGAGCACCGACGAGGAGGCGCTTCGCGCCCACCTCGACGAGGGCCCGGTCACCTTCTACGTGGGCTTCGACCCCACCGCGCCGAGCATCCACATGGGCAACCTGGTCCAGCTCGTGGTGGCCCGCCACCTGCAGCGGGCCGGGCACCACCCGCTGATCCTGGTCGGCGGCTCGACCGGGCTGATCGGCGACCCGAAGCAGACCGCCGAGCGGACCCTCAACGAGCCCGAGGTGGTGGCCGGCTGGGTCGAGCGCATCCAGGCCCAGGTCGGCCGGTTCCTGCGGCTGGACGGCGAGGGCGGCGCCCGGCTGGTCAACAACCTCGACTGGACCGCCTCGCTGTCGACCCTGGAGTTCCTCCGCGACGTGGGCAAGCACTTCCCGGTGAACCGGATGCTGGCCCGCGACGTGGTCCGCAACCGGCTGGAGTCGGGGATCTCCTACACCGAGTTCTCCTACGTGCTGCTGCAGTCCCTGGACTACCGCGAGCTCTTCCGCCGCCACGGCTGCACCCTGCAGTACGGGGGCAGTGACCAGTGGGGCAACATCACCGCCGGGGTCGAGCTGATCCGGCGCTCCGAGGGGGCCCGCGTGCACGCGCTGGCCACCCCGCTGCTCACCAAGGCCGACGGGACCAAGTTCGGCAAGACCGAGTCCGGGACAGTCTGGCTGGACCCGGAGATGACCTCGCCGTACGCCTTCCACCAGTTCTTCCTCAACGCCGAGGACGCCAAGGTGGTGGAGTACCTCAAGGTCTTCAGCGACCGGTCCCGTCAGGAGATCGACGAGCTGGCCCGGCTCACCGAGGCCGAGCCGCACCGGCGCGCGGCCCAGAAGGCGCTGGCCGACGACGTCACCGACCTGGTGCACGGCACCGGCGCCCGGGAGGAGGCGGTCGCCGCCGCCGGCGCTCTGTTCGGACGCACCGAGCTCGACGACCTCAGCCAGGACGCGCTGGCCGCGGCGGTCCAGGAGGTGGGGGCGGTCCCGGTCGGGCCCGAGCTGCCGGGCGTGGCCGAGGCGATGGAGCTCGCCGGGATCGTGCCCAGCCGGTCCGCCGCCCGGCGCGCCATCAGCGAGGGCGGCGCCTACGTCAACAACCGCAAGGTCACCGACCCCGAGGCCCGGCTGGGCGAGCAGGACCTGCTGCACGGTCGCTGGGTCGTGCTCCGGCGGGGTCGTCGCACCGTCGGCGCCCTGTCCAGGACGCTCTGACGACGCTGTCCAGGACGCTCTGACGGACCCGCCCCAGGACGCTGTGAACCGACGCGTCCAGGGCTCCCGCAACCGGCCCCGGAGGCGCGTGACGCAGGCCACAACCGCCCGGCTTGCGTGCCCGCCGGGGCCGGTCTAATGTTCTCCGAGTCGCCGGAGAGCGGGGGACACCAGGAAGGGCCGGAAGGCCCCAGCGGGGTCCAGCTCGAGGCGGCCGTCCTGCTGCTGATCGGCTCTCGATCGGGTGCGCGTCCTGGTTCGGACCCACCGACGAACGAGGCCTAGGTGGCGGGGAGGATCTCCGGGTCCCGGGTTTGCATCCGGGACGAGGAGGGCCTAGTATGGCTGAGCCGCTGGAGATCGGGGCGGGGCTCGGGAGAGCTTCTTCC
>NZ_WPCU01000009.1:7612-126525 GCF_009742705.1 Auraticoccus cholistanensis | reverse complement strand
ACATCGCCCGCGGCGTCACCAACCTCCTCCAGGGCGTGATGGCGGGCACCGGACGGCCGGCGCTGCCGCCGTCCGGGCACCCGGTGGCGGGCAAGACCGGGGCGACGGACAGCAGCGAGGCGACCTGGTTCTGCGGCTACACCCCCGAGGTCGCCGGCTGCGCCGCCATCGCCGTCGACAAGCGGCACGACTTCTGGGACGGCCGCAGCCGCTCGCTCACCGGGCTGCTGCTGCCGGGCAGCGGGGCGGTGCTCACCGGGGACGGCGGCGGCGACGCGGGCGCCAGGATCTGGCGGCCCGTGATGACCCAGGCGCTGGCCGACGAGCCGCCGACCCCCTTCGAGGAGCCGTCGGCCGAGCTCCGCCGACCGGTCGCGCCGCAGGACCCCGGCGCCGGCTCGGAGGCCGACGGCTGGGGCCCCGCGTAGCGCCGCGTACGATTGAGGCGCCGGCTCCCGGAGAGCCGGAGTTCCCCCGCGACGGCCCCGGGAGTCGGCCTCCGCGGTACCGCCTCCGAGGCGGACGACCCCTCGGGCCCCCGCCCGCGGCCGACGCCGCGGCCCTCCCCCGCAGACCGACAGCACCCACACCGCGCCGCCGGCGACCCCGTCGGCGCGCTCAGCCGAAGCTGCCGGTGCTCACCTCGCCGTCGACGCCGTAGCGGCTGACCACCACGCCGCTGGCGGAGGTGGAGGTCTCCAGCAGCTGCAGGTTGCGCGGCAGCGGGTCGGTGAACAGCCGACGTCCCGACCCCAGCAGGACCGGGAAGACCAGCAGCTGCACCTCGTCGACCAGCCCGGAGCGGAGCAGCGTCTGCAGCAGGTCGCCGCTGCCGTGCACCTGCAGCTCCGGGCCGTCCTCCTGCTTCAGCCGCGCCACCGCCTCGGCCACGTCGCCCTCCAGCAGGACGCTGCGGTCCCACCCCAGCTCGGGGCGGCCGCGGGAGGCGACGTACTTGGTGGCGGCGTTGAGCGGTCCGGCGCCCTCCTCCTCCGAGGCGTGCGGCCAGAAGCCGGCGAAGATGTCGTAGGTGCGCCGTCCCAGCAGCAGGTCGAAGGGCGGGGTCATGAAGCGGTCCATCACCTCGCCGAGGTGCTCGTCGAAGAAGGGCACCGTCCAGCCGCCCAGGGTGAAGCCGCCGCTGGTGTCCTCCTCGGGCCCGCCGGGGGCCTGCATCACGCCGTCCAGCGAGACGAACGTCGTCGAGCGCAGCTTCCTCATGGTCTGGTCCTCCCGTCGCGGGTGCCCCGTCGGCACCTCGACGTAGTAGACACCCCCGGGCCGGGGAACTCATCGCCGCCAGGCCGGCGCAGCCGCGTTCACCGACACGACACACGTCGGGAGGACGGTGTTCACCCGGCTGCGGTCGAGTGGGCGCTGCCGCAGCGAGGGCTCGGCAGGACAGAACGGAGAGCGTCGCAGTGAGGATCCTGCTGATCGGCGACGTCGGCTGGCGCAACTTCTACCACCTGGGCGACGAGGCGATGACGGAGATGGCCGTCGACGAGCTGCGCGCCCGCGGTGTCGACATCACGCTGGTGGCCGGCGACCCGGACCACGCCGGCGCGGTCTACGACCTGCCCGCCGTGGCCCGGATCGGGTTCGACCAGCAGCGCCGGCGCAGCGCCACCCGCCAGGAGCAGGTGCTGGCCCACGTGCACACGGGCAGCGGGCTGGCGGCCGACGACCGGGCGCTGCCCCTGCTCGAGGCCGTGCGGAGCAGCGACGCGGTGCTGGTCGCCGGCGGCGGCAACCTCAACTCCATGTTCTCCCACCACGTCTACGAGCGGACCACGGTGGCCAAGGTCGCTCGGGCGCTGGGCAAGCCGTACGCGCTGACCAGCCAGACCATCGGCCCGCTCGTCTACCCCAGCGACGAGCCGCTGCTGTCGGAGCTGGTGGCCCACGCCCGTCTGGTGGCCGCCCGCGAGCCCTCGACCGCGGCCCTGCTGCACCAGCTGGGTGCCCCGTCGCAGGCCCTGGTGCAGGGGATGGACGACGCGTACGGGCTGCGCTGCTCCGGGGACGACCGGGCGGCGGTGGCCGACCTGGCCGGCGGCCGGTTCGTGGTGGCCAGCTTCGCCGAGAAGCCGTCGACGCCGCGGATCGAGCAGCGCGACTACCACGCCCTGATCGGGCGCACCGTGGCCGAGCTGGCCGACCGGCTGGACTGCCGGGTGCTGCTCGTCCCGCACGGCGGCAACCCGCTCCCCGGCGGGGCCAGCCGCGACCAGGTCGCCAACGACGCGATCGCCGCAGCGGCCGGGCACGAGCGCGTGGTCCCCACCCGGATGCTGACCGCCAAGCAGCTGGTGGCGCTCACCGAGGCCGCCCTGCTGGTCGTCGGCTCCCGCTACCACGCGGGGATCTTCGCCGCCCGCGCCGCGGTGCCGACCATCTCGCTGGCCCCCAACCTGTACTCCTCGGTGCGGATGCGGGGTGCGGCCTCCAACGTCGGCCTCGACCACTTCGTCTTCGACCTCGACAGCTGGCAGCACGGCGAGGTGGTGCGGGCGGCCGTCGACCTGGTCGCGCGGCGCGACGAGGTCGTGGCCCACCTGCAGGACGTCCGCCGCGTGCGGGCGGCCGAGCTCGACGCCTGGTGGGACCGGCTGTGCGACGTGCTGGCGCGACCGCTGACCGAGCAGCTGCCGACCCCGGCCCCGATGGCGGCGGTGCCGGTGCTCGCCCCGGCGCGGGCCTGCACGCCGTGGGCCACGGCCGCCCTGCTGGACGCCACCGAGCGGGCCGACCGGGAGCGTCAGCTGGCGCAGTGGACCAGCAGCGCCCAGCAGCGTCGGGTGGACGCGCTGCGCCGCGAGCTGGAGCAGGCACGCGCGGCCACGCCGGCCGGCCCCGCGGTCCTGCCGCAGACGTCGGCCACCCCGCTCAGCACCCGGGTGCGGCGCCGGCTGCGACGCGTCGGGCGCCGGCTGCGCACGCTGACCTCCGCGGGCTGATCCGCCCGCCCCGCCGCCCGGTCGGGCCCGGGCGGTCGGACGCCGCTCAGACGGCGATGTCGGGGGCGGGCGGGGTCTTCGCGCTCGCCGCGGCGGCGATCCCGGTCAGCGGCGCCGCCTCTTTCTCCTTGGTGGGCAGGGAGGTGACCGGTGCGCGCAGCTCGTCGGAGGGCAGGGTGCGGGTGCGCACCAGCTCCTCGGCCACCGCGAAGAACTTCGTGTTGGTGCTCTGCGAGACCCGCTGCAGGTAGGCGAAGGCGGTCTCGGCCGTCAGCCCGAAGCGCTCCATCAGCAGCCCCTGCGCCTGGCCGATGACGGTGCGGCTGTCGATGGCCCGTCGCAGCTGCTCGTCGCGGCGCGCGTTGGCGATCGCCACCGCGATCTGGGTGCCCAGCGCGACCACGGCGGACCGGTCGTGCTCGTCGAAGGCGTCGGGCTCGGTGCCGTACAGGTTGAGCGCGCCGAAGCCCCGCTCACCGCTGTAGAGCTGCACCGAGAGCATCGAGCGCACCCCCAGCTGGGCGTGCACGGCGGCGGACCAGCGCGGCCACCGGGTCTCGGTGCTCAGGTCGGGGCTCCACACCAGGGTCTGGTCGCGGATGGCCGAGACGCAGGGCCCCTCGCCGAGGTCGTGCTGCAGCCGGTCACCGCGCACCACCAGCTCGGACGTGGCGGCGGTGGTGCGCAGCCGCCGGTCCGGTCCCAGCTCCGACAGCCCGGCCGCGGCGCAGCCGCGGACGATGGTCAGCGCCTGCAGCACCGCCGCGTCCAGCGTCTCGCGCTCGCCCTTCGACTGCTCCATCTGCTGGGCCGCGTCCGACAGCTGCTCAGCGAATCCCGGGTTCTCCACCGCGGCCTCCTCGTCCCCGAAGCCGCGCAGCCGCGGCCAGGGAAAGATAACCGATGCGTCCAACTCCCAGCTGGTGCAGCGACCCGCGACGGCTACCGGGTGCCGGGTCACATGTCGAGGGCGAGCAGCGCGTTCTCGACCAGCTCGGTCATCGCCGGGTGGATCCAGTACTGGCCCTCGGCCATCTCGCGCGCGCCCAGGCCGAACGACATCGCCTGGATCAGCGGCTGCAGCAGCACCGAGGCCTCCGGCCCGATGATGTGGGCCCCGAGCAGCCGCCCGGTGCCGCGGTCGGCGACCAGCTTGGCGAAGTGGCTGTCGTCCTCCATGGCCCAGCCGTAGGCGACGGAGCCGTAGTCCTGGTGGGCGACGGCGACGTCGTAGCCCGCCTCGCGGGCCTGCCGCTCGGTCAGCCCGACCGAGGCGACCTGCGGCTCGGAGAAGACCGCGTGCGGCACGTAGCGGTGGTCGCTGGCCTTCATCGCCTCCGGGTGGGCCAGGTTGTGCTTGACCACCCGCATCTCGTGGTTGGCCACGTGCTTGAGCTGCCACGGGCTGCTGACGTCGCCCAGGGCGAAGATGCCCTCCACCGAGGTGCGCTGGTACTCGTCGACCACCACCCGGCCCTCGCCGTCGACCTTCACCCCGGTGGCGGCCAGGTTCAGGGTGTCGGCGTTGGGCGTCCGCCCGGTGGCCAGCAGCACCAGCTCGCCGGAGAAGGTCGAGCCGTCGTTGCCGACCACGGTGGCCCCGCGGCCGTCGGCGTCGGCGCGCACCTCGGCCAGCGAGGTGCCGAGCACGAGCCGCACCCGACGCGAGAGCAGCTCGGTGAAGCGGGCGCTGACGTCCTCGTCCTCGTCCTTGAGCAGCCGCTGGCCGCGGACCACCACGGTGACGTCCACGCCGAAGGAGGCGAACACGTGGGCGAACTCGGCGGCCACGTAGCCGCCGCCGACCACCACCATCGAGGCGGGCAGGGCGTCGATGCGCATCACCGTGTCGGAGGTGTGGGCCCAGGCCGGACGGCGGGCGGCGCCGTCGGCGAACCAGTCCTGCTCCAGGCCGGGCACCACCGGGACGACGGCCCGGCTGCCGGCGGCGATCACGAAGCGGTCGGCGGTGAACTCCTCCTCGCCGACGGCGAAGCGCTTCTCGCCGGTGAACCAGCCGGTGCCGCGGTAGAGGGTGACGTTGTCGGACTGGCGGCGCCAGTCCTCCCCGCCGGCGGAGATCGCGTCGATGCGGGTGAAGATCCGGTCGCGGATGCCGACCCAGTCGACCGACTCGCGCTGCAGCCGCACCCCCAGCCGGGCCGAGCGCTCCGGCGTCGAGGCCAGGTCGGCGGGGTGGACGTACATCTTGGTGGGGATGCAGCCCACGTTGAGGCAGGTGCCGCCGAAGATGCCCTTCTCCACCAGGGCGACGCGCTGGCCGTCCAGGGACTCGTCGATCAGGGAGTTGCCGGAGCCGGAACCGATGATGCACAGGTCGAAGTGACGCACCGCGCCATCCTGCCACCCCCGGCCACGCCTGAAGGCCTCCGGCAGGCGGGGCCGACGGCCGGCTCAGGCCGGCTGCACCTCCAGCTCGGCGGCGATCCGCCGGGCCGTCGCCGGGTCCAGGTTGCCCGGGCCGGGCAGCAGCGCGTTGGCGGTGGCCGCCCCGGCGCCGAGCCGGACCGCCTCGACCAGCCCCAGCCCCTCCTCCAGCCCGGCCAGCAGCCCGCCGAGGTAGCTGTCGCCGCTGCCCTGGGACCAGGTGCCGCGGTGGCGGCTGGCGGCCACCAGCCAGCAGGTGCCACCGTCGGTCAGCATCGAGCCGCGGGCACCGTCGGTGACCACGACCGGCGCACCCGCCCTCGCGGCCACCTCCGCGGTGAGCCCGGCCAGGTCGGCGTCCTCGCCGGCACCGACCAGACCGGCCGCCTCGGAGCGGTTGATCTTGACCAGGTCGACGCCGCGGCGCAGCAGCAGGGCGAGCAGGTCCCCGTAGCAGTCGGCGGCCACCCGGACGCCCCGCTCGCGGGCGCCGGCCAGCAGGTCCGCCACCCGCTCGGGGTCGGTGCCCTCGGGCAGCCCGCCGTTGACGGCGAGCCAGCCGCTGGCGGGCAGCACGTCCGTCAGCGCGCGGCCGACCTGGTCGAGTACGCCGTCGCCGAGCGGGGTGGCGCGCTGGTAGAGCTCGGTCATCTCCGCCCCGGCCACCGAGACGCAGATCCGGGTCTCGCGGTCGTTGGGGACGACGACCGCCTCGAGGCCCTCCTCCTCGAGCAGCGTGGCCAGCAGCTGCCCGACCGGGCCGCCGAGCACGGTGACGGCCTGGCTGGGCGCACCGAGCCGGGCGGCCGCGCGGACCATGTTGAGGCCCTTGCCGCCGGCGCAGCGCACCACGGCCCGCGGGCGGTGGATGCGGCCGACGGTGAGCTGGTCGACGTCGTAGCTGATGTCGAGGGACGGGCTCAGCACCAGGGCGGTCAGCACCGTCAGATCCCCGCGTAGGAGTGCAGACCGGAGACCAGCAGGTTGATGCCGATGAAGTTGAACCAGAAGGCCACCACCCCCAACAGCGCCAGCACCGCGGCCCGGGTGCCCCGCCAGCCGGCGGTGGCGCGGGCGTGCAGGTAGCCGGCGTAGATGACCCAGGTGACCAGGCTCATCGTCTCCTTGGGGTCCCAGCCCCAGAACCGGCCCCAGGCGTACTGGGCCCAGATGGCCCCGGCGGCGATGGTGAAGGTCCACAGCGGGAAGGCGAAGGCGTGCGCCCGGTAGGCCAGCAGGTCGATCTGGCGGGTGGAGGGCAGCTTGGCCAGGTAGCCGCCGACCGCACCCCGCCGCTCGGCCCGGTCCTTGACCAGGTAGAGCACCGAGGCCAGCGCGCCGACGTTGAAGGCGGCACCGGACAGCGCGGCGGCGACGATGTGGAAGATGAACCAGGTGGAGTGCAGCGAGGGCACCAGCGGGGCGACGTCGACGTAGAAGACGGTCACCGCCAGCCCCAGCCCGATGGTGGCGAGCATGGTCACCAGCAGCCCCAGCCAACGCTGGCCGGCGCGCAGCACCAGGAACAGGTGCACCGCCACCACGAACAGCAGCGAGGTGCTGACGAACTCGTACATGTTCCCCCACGGGAACCGGTCGGCGGCCAGGCCGCGGGTCACCACGGCGATCGCGTGCACCGGGAAGGCCAGCAGCGTCAGCGCGACGCCGCTGCGGCCGTAGCGCTCGACCCGCAGCAGGGCCCGCTCCTCCCGCTCCCGGTCACGGGCGTCGGCCACCGGCTCGGGGCCGGGCGCCCCGGCACCGACCAGGGCCTCCTGCCGGCTCCCCGCCGGCGCCGCCTCGGCACCGGTGCCGCGCGCGGCCGCCCACTCCGCGGCGTGCGCGATCGCCGCGAAGAGGTAGACCACCGCGGCGGTCACCATGGTCGTGTTCGACACCCCGGCGAAGTCCATCAGCTTCCGTCCTCTCCGCTGCCGACAGGGACCGTCCGGGCCGTGTCGTGCTCCTCGCCGAGGTGGCCCGCGAGCTCCTCGACGTCCTCCTCCAGACCGGTCCGGGCGTCGGCCCGGTCCAGCCCGCCGACCTCGACGGCCGTGCCGCCGTCCGGCGTGGTCCGCGCCCGCACCCAGATCCGCCGCGGCCGCACGAACAGCGACAGGCACAGCCCGAGCACCGCCGCCACCACCGAGCCGAGGGTGACGCCGAGACCCGGGGTGTCGCTGATCTGCAGCTTCACCCAGCGCTCCCAGCCGTCCATGGTGATCGAGCCGCGGCCGTCGGGCAGCTCGACCGACTCCCCGGGCGCCAGCCGCAGCCGCAGGCTGTCCGAGCCGTCCTCGGTCGTCATCTGCTCCAGCCCGGTGACGTCGAGGGAGTAGACGTTCTCCGGCACCCCGCTCTCCTCCCGCGGCGGGCCGTACCAGGCGTTGAGGAACAGCTCGGGGGCGAAGGCGTCGGGGAACAGCGACCGCGGGCCCAGCTCGTCCACCGCGGCGGTGGGCAGGAAGAAGCCCTGGAAGGCCAGCTGCTCGGGGCGGGCGTCGGGGGCCTTGATGGCGCCCGCGGAGGTGAAGTTGCCGTCCTGGGGCAGGAACGGCACCGCCCCGGAGAAGGCCACGTCGCCGTTGCCGTCGCGGACGGTCACCACGGGGGCGTAGCCGTGCTGGATGAGGTGGACGTCCACCCCCTCCACGACCAGCGGCCGGTTCACCTCGAGGGTGTAGTCGTAGGGCTGCTCGCCGGGGGCCTCGGTGACCTGCAGGTCGGCGCGGAACACCCGCGCGGCGCCCTGCTGCACCGGCCCGGTCTCGAACTCGGCGACGAACTCCTCCACGGTGATCGCGAAGGGCGGCAGCGAGGTCGGGTCGAACCGGCCGCCGGCGGTGATGTCGTCGTACTGGCTGATGGTGTTGGCGAAGCTCTGCCCGACCGGCAGCACCACGCTGCCGCGGTAGCCGCCGAGGGCGCCGACGGCCAGCCCGACCAGCATCACCACCAGGCTGAGGTGGAAGACGAGGTTGCCCGCCTCGCGCAGGTAGCCGCGCTCGGCGGCGACCGAGTCCTCGCGGACCACGACGCGGAACCGGCGGGAGCGCAGCCGGGCCGCGGCCTGCTCCAGCACCTCGGCGGCCGGCCGGCTGCTGGTGGCGCGGGCCGAGGCGGGCAGCCGTCCCAGGTTGCGGGGGGTGCGGGGCGGCTGGGCGCGCAGCGCGCGCCAGTAGACGCGGGTGCGGGGGACGATGCAGCCGATCAGCGAGACGAACAGCAGCAGGTAGATGGCGGCGAACCAGGGCGAGGCGTAGACGTCGAACAGCCCGACGGCGTCGTAGAGGCCGCCCAGGGTGGGCCGCTGCTCGATCCAGGCCTCGACCTCGAACGGCTGGTTGGGACGCTGCGGCAGCAGCGCGCCCGGGATGGCGGCCACGGCCAGCACCATCAGCAGGGTCAGCGCGGTCCGCATCGACGTCAGGTTGGTCCACAGCCACCGCAGCCACTCCACCGGCCGCAGGCTGCGGGGGGCCTCGGTGCTGGGGCGGCGGTCCTGCTGCTCGGTCGCCGGACGCTCCTCGGTGGTGGTCACAGCGGCGCCCCGATGCCGGCGGCCCACTGCCGGATGCCGGCCATCGCCGCGTCCCACAGCCCGGTCAGCAGCAGCACCCCGGTGAGCACCATCAGCGCACCGCCCACGCCCATCACCAGCCGCTGGTGGCGCCGGACGACGCCGACCACCTGGTTCACGCGGGTCCAGGCGAGCCCGGCCAGCACGAACGGGATGCCGAGCCCGAGGGAGTAGACGAAGGCGAGCAGGGCGCCGCGGGAGGCGCTGCCCTCGTTGAGGGCGAGGGTGAGCACGGCCGCCAGGGTCGGGCCGATGCAGGGGGTCCAGCCGAAGCCGAAGACCATGCCCAGCAGCGGCGCGAACAGCACCCCGGCGCGGGGCACCCGACGCAGCCGCAGCTCGCCGCGGCCCAGCGGCACGACCCCGAGGAAGACCAGCCCGAGCAGCACCGACACCACCCCGGCGGCCGGGGTCAGCCAGCCGCGGGCGTCGGCGAGCACCTGCCCGGCGGTGCCGAAGAGCACCCCGGTGAGCACGAACACCACCGAGAAGCCCAGCACGAACAGCGACGTCCCCAGCAGCATCCGGCCCCGGGGCGCCTCCCCGCCGAGCACCTGGGCGGCGCCCAGACCGGTGGCGTAGGAGAGGTAGCCGGGCAGCAGCGGCACCACGCAGGGGCTGAAGAAGGAGACGGCGCCGACCAGCAGCGCCACGGGCAGGGCGAGCACCATCGAGCCGCTGACCGCCTCGGTCAGCCAGCCGGCGAGCTGCAGCGGGACCATCAGCGCCCCTCCGCCACGTCGGTGACCAGGGCGACCAGGGTGGCGGCGCTGATGGTGCCGAGCACGCGGGCGGCCACCCTCCCCTCCCGGTCGATGACCAGGGTGCTCGGGATGGCCGCGGGCGGCAGGTTGTCGGCGAAGCGCAGCTGCAGCTCACCGGTGGGGTCGTCCAGGCTGGGGTAGCTCACCTCGAAGGCGCGCAGGTAGGCCTCCTCCGCGGAGGGGTTGTCCTCCTTGGCGTTGAGCCCGATGAACTGCGCGGTGCCCCCGGTCTGGGCGGCGGCCTCGACCAGGTCCCGCGCCTCGGCCCGGCAGGGCGCGCACCAGGACGCCCACACGTTCAGCACGACCACCTCGCCGCGGTGGTCGGCCAGGGAGACCGGTTCGCCGCCACCCACCACCGGGCCGGTGATGTCGGGTGCGGGCTCGCGCTCGTCCGGGGCGACCTGGGTGATCGTCCCGTCACCGGAGACGAACCCCTCCTGCACGCCGCCGCCGGACGTCCCGCCGGCGGCGCTGCAGCCGGTCAGCGTCAGGGCGAGGCCCAGCGCCGCGGCGAGCAGCCCGCGGAGCGGGACGGCAGCGCCTGAGGACGAGGGAGGGCGTGAGGACGAGGGAGCGCGTGAGGACGAGGGAGCGGGCGGCACCAGGGGCTCCTCTAGGCGCCGGCGACGAACTGCTTGCCGGCGCGCACCGGCAGCAGGTCCCTGGCCGGCTCGGCGTAGTCGACCTTCACGGTGCGACCGTCGATCACGGTGAAGGACGTCAGGCTGGTCAGCGTGCACTGGCGGCGGCGCGGGTCGTGCACCAGCCGGCGTCCCTCGGCGTCGCAGCGGGCCATCCAGATGGGCAGCTGGTGGGAGACGATGACCGCCTCGCGGCCGTCGGCGGCGATGGCGGCGTCCAGCACGGCGGCGCGCATCCGCAGCACGATGTCGCGGTAGGGCTCGCCCCAGGAGGGCCGGGTGGGGTTGCGCAGCAGCCACCAGGTGCGCGGGTCGCGGAGCGCGGACCGGCTGGCGGAGAGCACCTTGCCCTGCAGCAGGTTCGAGGACTCCACCACCCGCTCGTCGACGACGACCTCGACGTCGGGGTGGCGGGCCGCGAGCGGCTCCATGGTCTCCAGCGCCCGCTCCAGCGGCGAGCAGCGCAGGTGGGCGATGTCGTTGGCGGCCAGGTGCTCGGCGAGGCGCTCGGCCATGGCCCGGCCCCGCTCGGAGAGGTGGAAGTCCGGCAGCCGGCCGTAGAGCACCCCGGTGGGGTTCTCCACCTCGCCGTGGCGCAGCAGGTGGACGACGGCCCGGCCCCGGTGGACCGGTGCCTGCGCTCGCTCGATCCCGCTCACAGCTCCCTCAGATCCTCTTCGCGGTGGTCACAGCAGCCGCGGACCGCGCGGCCGCCGGCAGCGCCTCGACGATACGCGACAGGGCCACGTCGTCGTGCGCCGTGGACAGGAACCAGGCCTCGTAGGCGCTCGGCGGCAGGTACACGCCGGCGTCCAGCATGGCGTGGAAGAAGGCGGCGTGGGCGGCGGTGTCCTGGCGCTGGGCGGTGGCGTAGTCGGGGACGCGGTCGACGTCGGCGGGGGTGAAGAAGACGCTGAACATGCTGCCGGCGCTCTGCACCACGTGCGGCAGGCCGACCTCGGTGAACACCTCGGCCACCGCCGAGCGCAGCACGTCGGCGGAGCGGTCGAGGCGGGTGTAGACGTCGTCGTCGAGCAGCCGCAGCGTGGTGGCGCCGGCGGCGCTGGCCACCGGGTTCCCCGACAGGGTGCCGGCCTGGTAGACCGAGCCGACCGGGGACAGCAGCTGCATCAGCTCGGCGCGACCGCCGAAGGCCGCCGCCGGGAACCCGCCGCCCATCACCTTGCCGAAGGTCATCAGGTCCGGCTCCACGCCGTCGCGGCCGTACTGGCCCTGGCGGGAGACCCGGAACCCGGTCATCACCTCGTCGGAGACGAACAGCGCGCCGTGCTCGCGGCAGGTGCGGGCGAGGAAGGCGTTGAAGTGCTCGCCGTCCTCGACGCCGGGCTCGATCACGCCCATGTTGCCGGGGGCGGCCTCGGTGACCAGGCAGGCGATGCGCTCGCCGTGCTCGGCGAAGGCGGCGGTGACGGCGGCCCGGTCGTTGTAGGGCAGCACCAGGGTCTGCGCGGTGGTGGCGGCCGGCACGCCGGGGCTGGCCGGGGTCGCCAGGGCGGCGGCGTCGGACAGGGTGGCGACGCCGGAGCCGGCCGAGGCCAGCAGGGCGTCCACGTGGCCGTGGTAGCAGCCGGCGAACTTCACCACCAGGTCGCGGCCGGTGGCGGCGCGGGCCAGCCGCAGCACGCTCATGGTCGCCTCGGTGCCGCTGTTGACCAGCCGCACCTGCTCGACCGGGGTGCGCTCGACGATCGCCTCGGCGAGCTCGACCTCGGCCTGCGTGGGCGCGCCGTAGGAGGTCCCGCGGCCGGCGGCGTCGCGGACGGCGGCGATCACCTCGGGGTGGGCGTGGCCGAGGATCATCGGGCCCCAGGAGCAGACCAGGTCGACGAGCTCGTTGCCGTCGGCGTCGACCAGGTAGGGCCCGTGCGCGGAGGCGATGAACCGCGGGGTGCCGCCGACGGCGCGGAAGGCCCGCACCGGCGAGTTCACCCCGCCGGGGACGACCTGCTGGGCCCGCTCGAAGAGCTGGCGGGAGACGGCGTCGGTCACGGGTTCCTCCTCGGGCCGCGGACGGTGCTCACCGGCGCCACAGCCGCTGGGCGTACTCCAGCGCCCAGTAGCTGAGGACGACGTCGGCGCCGGCCCGGCGGATGGACAGCAGGGTCTCGGCGATGGCGCGGTCGCGGTCGATCCAGCCGCGCTCGGCGGCGGCCTCGACCATGGCGTACTCCCCCGAGACGTTGTAGGCGGCCACGGGGACGTCCACCTCGGCGGCGGTGCGGGCCAGCACGTCGAGGTAGCCGAGGGCGGGCTTCACCATCACCAGGTCCGCACCCTGCTCGACGTCGAGGCGGACCTCGCGCAGCGCCTCGCGCACGTTGGCCGGGTCCTGCTGGTAGGTCTTGCGGTCCCCCACCAGCGAGGAGCCGACGGCCTCGCGGAAGGGTCCGTAGAAGGCCGAGGCGTACTTGGCGGCGTAGGCCATCACCACGGTGTCGGTGTGGCCGCCGGCGTCCAGCGCCTCGCGGACCGCGGCGACCTGGCCGTCCATCATGCCGCTGGGGGCGACCACGTGGGCGCCGCGCTCGGCGTGCATCACCGCCATCCGGGCGTACACCTCGACGGTGCGGTCGTTGTCCACCGAGCCGTCGGCGGCCAGCAGCCCGCAGTGGCCGTGGTCGGTGAACTCGTCCAGGCAGACGTCGCTCATCACCAGCAGGGACTCGCCGACCTCGGCCCGGACGGCCTCGATCGCCCGGTTCAGCACGCCGTCCTCGGCCAGCGCGCCGGAGCCGGTGGCGTCCTGGGTCTGCGGCACCCCGAACAGCATCACCCCGGCCAGCCCGGCCTCGGCGGACTGGGCGGCGGTGGCCCGCAGGGTGTCCATGGTGTGCTGCACGACGCCGGGCATCGAGCTGATCGGGCGGGGCGCGGTGGCGCCCTCGGCCACGAACAGCGGGAGCACCAGCTGGCGGGGCTCGACCTGGTGCTCGGCCACCATGGCCCGCATCACCGGAGTGCGCCGCAGCCGTCGGGGTCGTACCACAGGTCCGCTCACGCTCACCGTCACAACCTATGCCGCCCGGTCAGCCGAGGCCGAATCCGCGTGACCGACACCACCCACCCCGCCAGGCTGTATGTCGTCGCGGTCACGGTCGGCGTGTCGCGGCGTGTCCGGCTGTACCGCTGCGTCCGCGTACACGTCCTCAGGGAGCGCCTCCCGCGAGCCGTCACGGCCGCCGCCGGACCGGTGCGGCCGGGCAGCAGGGCGTCCCCTGGGAACGTGTACGCCGTCGCGCCCGGACATCCCGACACGCCGCGACACACCGGGCGTGACCCGGACGACATACAGCCGGGCAGGGCGGGAGGGGGCGGCGGTTGGCCGGGGTGGCTCAGCGGCGGCGGGCGGCCTTCTGCTGCGACGGCTTGACCACGGGCTCGCCGCGGCTGAGCATCTCGTCGCGGCGGGTGGCGGCGAAGCTGGCCAGGGCGTCGGCCAGGGCGACGACGGACGGCTTGGCGGCCATCACGTCGACCCGCAGGCCGTGCTCCTCGCAGGTCCGGGCGGTGGCGGGGCCGATCACGGCGACCACCGTGTTCGGGTGCGGCTTGCCGGCGATCCCCACCAGGTTGCGCACCGTGGAGGAGGAGGTGAAGACCACCGCGTCGAACTGCCCGCCCTTGATCGCCTCGCGGATCGGGGCGGGCGGCGGGGCGGCGCGGACGGTCCGGTACGCGGTGACGTCCTCGACCTCCCAGCCCAGGTCGGTCAGCCCCGCCGACAGCGTCTCGGTGGCGATGTCGGCCCGCGGCAGGAACACCCGGTTGATCGGGTCCAGCACCTCGTCGTAGGGCGGGAACTCCGCCACCAGACCGGCCGAGGACTGCTCGCTGGTCGGCACCAGGTCGGGCTCGATGCCCCACGACTGCAGCGCCGCGGCGGTCACCTGGCCGACGGCGGCGACCTTCAGGCCCGAGAACGCGCGGGCGTCCAGGCCGTACTGCTCGAACTTCTCCCGGACGGCCTTGACCGCGTTCACCGAGGTGAAGGCCACCCACTCGAAGCGTCCCTCGACCAGGCCGCGGACGGCGCGGTCCATCTGCTGCGGGCTCCGCGGCGGCTCGACCGAGATGGTGGGGACCTCGTCGCTGTGCGCGCCGTAGCTGCGCAGCCGGGCCGTCATCGGACCGGCCTGGTCCTTGGTGCGGGGCACCAGCACCCGCCAGCCGAAGAGCGGCTTGGTCTCGTACCAGCTGAGGTCCTCGCGGTGCTCGACCACGGGACCGACCATCACGTGCACCGGCAGCTCGGGGTCCACGTCGGCCCCGGCCACCGCCCGAGGCAGCTCGGCCAGCGTGGTGACCACGCTGTTCTGCTCGGTGCTGCCACCGCCCAGGGTGATGAGCACCGGGTCCTCCGGCGGACGCCCGCAGCCGATCGCGGCCGCCGCCACGTCGGGGACCATCCCGGCGCGGGTGCTGACCACCAGGGTGCCGGTGGGGGCCCACTGCGAGGAGCTGCTCTTGGTGATGCGGCCGTCCATGGCCGAGACGAAGTGGGTGCCGGCGGCGTTGTTGAGCGCCACCCCGGCGTACTCGGGGACCGCGGTCAGCGCCGAGACGCCCGGGACCACCTCGAAGTCGATGCCGCCCTTGACGCAGGCGGCGGCCTCGTCGGCGACGCCGCCGTCGAGGAAGGGGTCGCCCTGCACCAGCCGCACCACCCGGCCGCCGCCGGCGGCGGCCTTGAGCACCTGCTTGGCGCGGGCGGAGGGGGCCAGGTTCTTGCCGTTCTCGCGCGTGCCGATGGACACCGGCCGCACCCCCTCGGCGGTGCTGACGGCGGGGTGGTCGAAGATCGCGGCGAGGTTCTCGCTGTCCAGCAGCACCGCGTCGGCCTCGGCGATGGCGGCGACCGCACCCAGGGTCAGCAGGTCGGGGTCACCCGGGCCGGTGCCGACGAAGATGACCCGGCCGCGGGGGACCTGGACGGGAGGCGTAACGTGACCCGGGTCGAGCGACAGGTCCGGCCGGGACGTGTCGCCATGAGGCGCGGGCGGGGTGACCTGGGCGGTGCTCATGGGACTCGCTCTCTCCTCCACCAGCGGCTGGCTCGGTGGAGGCGTGTGGGAGGTGCCTCACCGGCGCAGGTCGTGCCCCAGCCGGGACAGCGCCTGCTCGGCGAGCTCAGTACCCAGCTGACGGGCCTGTGACACCGCGCCGGTGAGACTCACCTGCAGCAGCTCCGGGACCGCCGGGTGGGCGACGTCGCTCCCTATGGTTCTCCCAATTACGGCGTCCAGAGTCAAATCCTGGGCCTGAGAATCCCCTGTGCCGGACGGCGGAGACGCGTGGAGCGAAGCCAGCACCCCCACCGGGGCCAGGCAGCCCGCCTCGAGCCGGGCCAGGAAGGTCCGCTCCGCGGTCACCCGGGCGCGGGTGGCGGGGTCGTCCAGGGCGTCCACCGCCGACAGCTCGGGAAGCTCGTTGTCCTCGGCGACCTCCACCGCCAGCGCCCCCTGCCCGGCGGCGGGCAGCAGCACGTCGGTGGGCACCAGCTGGGCCACCACGCCGTCCTCCGGCGTGCCGCCCTCGCCGGCCGAGACCACCCGGCAGCGGCCGTCGGGACCCTCGGCCACCAGCCGGCCGAGGCGGCGCAGCCCGGCGGCGGCGAGCACGGTGGCGTCCAGCGCGCCGGAGCCGACGTGCCCGATCCGGGTGTCGACGTTGCCGCGCACCGGCACCACCTGCAGGTCGATCCCCTGCCGGTGCGCCCACGCCTGCAGCTGCACCGCCCGCCGCGGTGAGCCGGTGCCCACCCGGGCGCCGTCGCCGAGGGCGTCGAGGGTGGAGCCGACCAGCACGTCGCGGACGTCCTCGCGCTCGGGCATCGCGGCGATCCGCAGCCCCGGCTCGGCCCCGGTGGGCAGGTCCTTGAGGGAGTGCACCGCGACGTCGATGGTGCGGCGCACCAGCCCCGAGCGGACCGCGCCGACGAACAGCCCGGTGCCGCCGATCTGGGTCAGCGCGCGCTGGTCGACGTCGCCGGTGGTGACCACCCCGACGAACTCGCAGGGCACCCCCCGGGCCTCGATCCGCGCCGCCACCCAGTCGGCCTGGGTGCGGGCCAGCGGGGACGTCCGGGCCCCGACCCGCAGCGTGGTCACCCGCCGGTCACCACGTTCCGCGGCACGTCGCCGACGGAGAGCCGCGAGCGGGAGACCGCCTCCACCCGCTCGGGGTCGAGGGCGAACAGCTCGCGCAGGGCGTCGGCGTAGTCGGTGGCGCCCTCGGTGGCCGCGTGGGCCTGCAGCCGGACGGTCGGCTGGTGCAGGATCTTGTCCACCACCCGCCGGACGGTCCGCTCCACCTCGTGCAGCTGCTCGGCGGCCAGGTCCGGCGCCTTGCCACGCAGCCGGGTCATCTCGGCGGCCACCACCTCCGCGGCCATGGTCCGCAGCGCCACCACGGTGGGGGTGACGGTCGCGGCCCGCCGGGCGCCGAGGAAGTCCGACACCTCGCCGGCCACCAGGTCGGCGGCCGCCTGCACCTCGTCGGCGCTGGCGGTGTCGACCTGCTCGTCGCGCAGCGTGGTCAGGTCGACCAGCGAGACGAGCTCACCCACCGCCGGGTCGACGTCGGCGGGGACGGCCAGGTCGACCACCGCCCGCAGCGGCGTGGTGCGCACCTGCTCCACCCCGACCACGGTGCCCGGGGCGCCGACGCAGGTGACCAGCACGTCGGCCTCGGCCAGCGCCCGGTCGAGGTCGGTCAGCGGCAGCGCGCGCCCCTCGACCTGCTCGGCCAGCCGCTGCGCCTTGGCCAGGGTGCGGTTGACCACGACCACCTCGGCCCCGGTGCCGGCCACGGTGTGGGCGGCCAGCGAGGCGATGCTGCCCGCCCCGAGGACGACCACGGTCTGGCCGGCGAGGGTGCCCAGCCGCTGCTCCAGGACGTCCACCGCGGCGCTGACCAGGGACCGTCCGGCGGAGCCGACGGAGGTCTCGTGCTGCACGCGCTTGCCCACCCGCAGCGCCTGCTGGAACAGGCTGTTGAGCGCGGAGCCGACCGTCCCGGCCTGCTGGCAGGTGGTGAGGGCGTGGCGGACCTGGCCGAGGATCTGGCTCTCCCCCACCACCATCGACTCCAGCCCGGAGGCGACCGCGAACAGGTGGGCGACCGCGGCCTCGTCGTAGTAGACCTGGCAGATCTGGCGCAGCTCGGCCTCGCCGAGGGCCGAGACGGCGGCGAGCTCGGTCACCACCGTCTCCAGCCCGGCGTGGAAGCGCTCGGCCTGCACGTAGACCTCGGTGCGGTTGCAGGTGGAGAGCACCACCGCCTCGCTGACCTGCTCGTCGCCGGTCAGCGCGTGCACCAGCTTCACCACCCCGGCGGTGTCGAGCGCGAGCGCGTTCAGCGACTCGACGCTCGCTCCGTGGTGGGAGGCACTGACGACGAGGATGCTCACTGGAGGACCTCTTCCCTGCTGCCCGTTGCGGGCTCGGCGGCCGCCGGGAGACCGTTCCCGGACGTGGCCTGGTCGGTGTCGACGACGGCGTCGGCGGGGATCTGGGCGTGCTGCTGGTGGTAGGCCAGGATCTGCAGCTCCTGGCCGAGGTCGACGGCGCGGACGACCACGCCCTCGGGGATCTGCAGCACGGTGGGGGCGAAGTTCAGGATGCTGGTCAGCCCGGCGGCGACCATCCGGTCGCAGACGCCCTGGGCTGCCTCGGCCGGGGTGGTGATGATGCCGATCGCCGGCTGCGCGGCGCGGACGACGTCGGCGAGGTCGGCGTCGCCCTGGATGGTCAGCACGTCGGGGTCGTTGCCCTCCAGCCGCACCTGCTGGCCGATCAGCGCGTCGGAGGCGTCGACCAGGGCGGCGACGCGGAAGCCGCGGGCGGCGTAGCCGGAGTAGCTGGCCAGCGCGGAGCCCAGGTTGCCCATCCCGACGATGACCACCGACCACTGCTGGGTGGAGCCGATCTGGGCCCCGATGCGGGTGCGCAGGGTGGCCACGTCGTAGCCGACGCCGCGGGTGCCGTAGGAGCCGAGGTGGCTGAGGTCCTTGCGGAGCTGGGCCGGGTTCACCCCGGAGGCGTCGGCCAGCTCACCGCTGCTGACGGTGTGCAGCCCCTGCTCGGCCAGCGCGGCGAGCGCACGCAGGTACAGCGGAAGCCGTGCGATGGTCGCGTCCGGGATCGCCCGGGGAGCCCCGGGACCCGTCGCCGTCGCACCGGTGTGCTGCACCCCAGCCACAGGCCTCCTCCGTCACGACAGCGGCCGGCCCACGAACCGGGCGGCCGCTCCGACTCACTGTAGGAGATCGGTGGTGGCCACCCAAGTAAGGGCGTCCTCGCCGGCAGCCGTCCCCGACCCGGTCAGCGCGGTGAGCAGGACCACCCGCAGGGCGGTGGCCAGGTCGTCCGGCGTGAGCTCGGGGACCGGTGCGCCGGCGCTCCCGGGATCGGTCTCGGCGCCCACCTGCGCCCTCCCCCGGGTGCGCAGCGCGGGGACGTGCACGAACCCGGCCGGGACGTCGGTGGCGGTCAGCAGCACCCGGAAGACGTGGTTGCAGACGAAGGCGCCGGCGTCGTCGGAGGCCTCGACCGCCACCCCGGCCGCCGCGACGGCCGCGACCACGGCGGCGGCGTCCAGCCGGGTCGGCAGCCGTTCCGGCCCCTCGTCGATCGCCACCCCGCGGGGCTGCTCGCCGTCGTTGTCGGGGATGCGGGCGTCGTCGAGGTTGCGGGCCCAGCGCTCCACCGACACCGCGCGGCGCCGGCCGGCCTCGCCGACGCAGAGCACCAGGTCGGGCCGGTGGCGGAGCAGCAGCTGCTGCAGCCGGGCGCCGGACCCGGCGAAGCTGACCGGCAGCAGCTCGGTGACCAGCCGGGCCGGTCCGTCCCAGCCGGCGTCCAGCCGGGCGACCGCGGCCGCGCTGGCGTTCTCGGTGTCCCCGCCGAACGGCTCGAAGGCGGTGACCAGCACCACGGGGAGGCGCGCCTCAGCCACGGGGGGCCTGCGCGGTCAGCGCCCGGCGCAGCCGGTCGGCGTCGACGCGCCAGAAGTCGTGCTGGCGGTCGTCGACGAAGGTCACGGGGACCTGGTCGCTGTAGCGGCGCAGCAGCTCGGGGTCGCCGTCGACGTCCTCGACCACCCAGCCGTCGCCGGTCTCGGCGCAGACCCGCTCCACCACGGCCAGCGCCTCCTCGCACAGGTGGCAGCCGTCGCGGACCAGCACCCGCACCCGTGCGGCGCTCACTGCTCGTCCTCGAGGGCGTCGACGAGGTCGCGCAGCGCGGACTTGCGGATCTTGCCGGTGATGCTGCGGGGCATCCGGTCCAGCACGTAGATCTCGCTGGGGCACTTGTAGCGGGCCAGCAGCCGCTCGCAGTGGCGCTGCAGCTCCCCCACCGACAGCCCGCTGCGCCCCGGGGCGACCGAGACGAAGGCCACCAGGCTCTCACCGGTCTGCTCGTCGGCGTGGCCGATCACGGCGGCCGCGTGCACGGCCGGGTGCTGCAGCAGCACCTCCTCGACCTCGCTGGGGTAGACGTTGAACCCCGAGACGATGACGACCTCGCGGAGCCGGCCGACGACGTGCAGCTGGCCGTCGGCGAGGTAGCCGAGGTCTCCGGTGGAGAACCACCCGTCGGCGTCGGGGCCGCCGTGGCCGTCGGGCCAGTAGCCGGAGAACAGGTTGGGGCCGCGGACGCAGACCTCGCCCGGCTCGCCGGGCTCGCGGGCGGAGTCGATCCGCACCTCGACCCCCGGCAGCGGCACCCCGACGTGGGTGCCGGAGAGCAGCTCGGGCTGGCCGATGGTGGAGGTCACCCCGGGCCCGGCCTCGGTGAGCCCGTAGCCCTGGTCGACCCGCACGCCGGTGAGCCGGGTGAACTCGCGGGCCAGCGCGGTGGACAGCGGGGCGCCGCCGCTGACCACCCGCTGCAGCCCGGACAGCCCACGCGCCGTCCCCGGCGCCTGCAGCAGCCGGAACAGCACCGTCGGGGTGAGCGGCAGCTCGGTGACGCCCTCGTCGGCGACGACGCGGACCAGGTCCGGACAGAGCCCGGGGACCAGCACGGTGGTGGCCCCGGCGGTGAGGGCGGCCCCCAGGACGCCGTTGAGGCCGTAGACGTGGAACATCGGCAGCAGCCCCAGCACCACGCTGTCCTCGCCGATCCCGCTGACCTCGACCACCTGGCGGCAGGCGGCGGCCACCGCCCGGCGGCTCAGCATCACCGACTGCGGTTCGCTGACCGAGCCGGAGGTCTGGATCAGCACCGCCAGCGCCTCGGGGTCCGCCGGTGCCGCCACCGGGGGCTGCTGGGCCGGCTCGGTGGTCAGCAGCTCAGCCACCGGCCGGACGGGCACCGCCTCGCCGAGGGCCCGGGCCAGCGGCTCGGGCTCGCCGTCGGTCAGCAGCAGGCTGGCCCCGGTCGAGGAGACCATCGACAGCAGCTCGTCGGAGGTGGACTGCGGGTTGGTGGGGGTGGACACCAGCCCGGTGCGCAGGCAGGCCAGGTGGCCGACCACCATGGCCAGGCTGTTCTCGCCGTGCAGCAGCACCCGCTGCGGGGCCCGGAGCCGCCAGCCGCCGTACACCGCCGCAGCCCGGTCCACCGCCTCGTCGAGCGCCTGCCACGTCGTCTCCACCCGCGGCACCCCGGGCCGGGCCGGCTCCACGAGCGCGGTCGCGTGAGGCCGGCGTCGGGCGTGCTCGCCCACCACGTCTGCCAGGTTCACCCTGCGCAGTCTTCCACAGCCTCCCGACGCCGCCGGAGGGCCTCGGCACGGCTCAGAAGAACGGGCTGCGGCGCTCCTGCAGCATGGCGTAGAGGGTGTCCTGGATGGTCTCGCGGACCTGGTCGGTGACCTCGAAGACCGTCATCGGGTCGGCCGCGGCCCGGACGTCCAGCTCGTCGGTGGCGATCGGCTCGCCGACCCGGATGCTCCACCGGCTGGGCAGCGGGAGCAGCCCCAGCAGCCCGAACCAGGGGAACAGCGGGGTGATCGGCAGGTAGGGCCAGCCGACGGCGGAGGCCACCTCGGGCAGCGGCGCGATCAGCGGGTAGATCTCCTCCGAGCCGACGACCGAGACCGGGATGATCGGCACCCGCGCCTGGATGGCGCAGGCGACGAAGCCACCGCGGCCGAACCGCTGCAGCCGGTAGCGCTCGGAGTAGGGCTTGCCCAGCCCCTTGTAGCCCTCGGGGAAGACGGCCACCAGGTGGCCCTCCTCCAGCAGCCGGAGGGCGTCCTCGGGGCAGGCGTGGGTCACCCCGATCCGGCGGGCGACGTCGTGGGCGTAGGGGGTGGCGAAGATGAGGTCGCCGCCCAGCAGCCGCGGGTGGCGGCCGATCTCGTCGTGCAGCAGCGAGTGCAGCACCAGGCCGTCCAGCGGCAGGGTCCCGGCGTGGTTGGACACCAGCAGCGCGGGGCCCTCGTCGGGGATGTTCTCCAGGCCGCTGATCTCGGCCCGGAACCAGGAGCGGACCAGCGGGCGCAGCGCGGGCAGCACGATCCGCTCGGTGAACTCGGGGTCGAACCCGAACTCGTCGACCGCGAACTCCCCGCTGAGCCGGCTGCGGGTGTAGGCCACCACGTCGTCGACGCCGCCCTGCCAGTCCACGCCCAGCTCGGCCGCCACCGAGACGAGGGTGGCGAGCGGGTCGGCCAGCGCGTCCCGCACCGCCCCGGGGTAGGCGTGCTGCAGCTGGCGCAGCAGGGCGCCCCCGGACTGCAGCAGCTCGGCGAGCACGGCGGCCAGGTCGACGGGCTCGCGGTCGAGCGGGTCGCGGGCCGGCGGCGGGTCCTGGGTGCCCCCCGCACCGGCTGGCGCGCCCTGGGCGTTCCCGGCGGGGTCTGCCACGTGGTCGTCCTGGGGGTCGGGCTCGACGTGGTCGGGCTCAGCCATCCTCGTTCCCCTCCTCCGCGCCCCGGCCGTCCAGCACGCGGCGCAGCACGCCGGGGCTGGCCAGCGCGACGAACTCCTCGGCCGCCTGCCGGCTGCTCCAGTGGGTCTGGAACCCCAGCTCGTCGGCGATGCGGCGGACGTCCATCACCCGGCCCCAGGTCACCCCGTCCAGGTCCTCGGGCACCACCAGCCCGGTGCGGCTGCGGGTGCGCCGCAGCGCCCGCGCCACCGCCCGCGGCACCGGCACGGAGGGACGTCCCAACCAGGCCAGCAGCTGCGACAGCACCACGACGTCGGGGGCGCCGACGTTGTAGATGCCGGGGCGGCACCGCTCGACCGCGGTCGTCACCGCGCGGGCGCCGTCGGCTGGGTGCAGGAACTGCAGCCGGGCGTCGAAGCCGGCGACCGTGGGCACCACCGGGGCGGTCAGGTAGCGGGTGAGGTCGCTGCGGACGCCGGCCCCCATCAGCGGGGCCATCCGCAGGATGGTGACGGTGACGTCGTCGCGGCGCTGGCCCAGGGCCCGGGCGTAGGACTCGACCTCCAGGCAGTCCTGGGCGAAGGGGCTGCGGGGTCCGCCGTCGTGGCCGCGGTCCTCGGCGAACACGGCCGGGTCGCGGGGCGAGGAGCCGTAGACCTCGCCGGAGCTGGGCAGCACCAGCGAGCGGAACCCGGGGGCGCGCTGGCAGGCGGCGAGGAGCTGCATGCTGCCGAGCACGGCGAGCTCCTTGGCCGCCGCCCGGCTGCGGCCGGGTCCCCGGCGCGGCAGGTGGACCACGGTGTCCACGCCCCGGCCGGTGATCAGGCCCGTCATCACCGGTGAGCGGATGTCGGCCCGCACGAAGGTCACCGCGTCCAGCGGGCGCCGGGGCGGGACGAGGTCGACACCGATCACCGTCGTCGCCGGCAGCGAGGCCAGGGCGCGGGCGCAGCGGGCGGCGAAGTCGTCCGACACCCCCGTGACCAGGACGACACGAGACATGCGGCCGAGCCTAGCCGCCGTCGGGGCGGGCGGCCGCGGAGTCGGCGGGGCGCCGGGGCACGGCGAAGGCCCCGCCCGGAGACGGGGCCGGCCTGCGGCTCAGCTCACTTGCCGGCGCGGCGGCGCTGGATGCGGGTGCGCTTGAGGAGCTTGCGGTGCTTCTTCTTCGCCATCCGCTTGCGGCGCTTCTTGATGACAGATCCCACGAACACGTACCTCTTCTGAACTCGACAAGCCGGGAAACCCTCGGATCCTACTCGGAGCCCGCGCACCAGCGCGAATCGCGCCCGCCGCCCAGGGCTCAGCCGGCGCGGAAGTAGGCGCTGCGCAGGTAGCTGTTGACGGCCTCGGTGGGGACCCGGAAGCTGCGCCCGAAGCGGACCGCCTCGAGCTCGCCGCCGTGGATCATCCGGTACACCGACATCTTGGACACCCGCATCAGGTCGGCCACCTCGGCCACGGTCAGCAGCTGCTGACGGGCGAGCGGGTCCAGCGGCGAGGGTGCCGCGTCGTCGGGCTGGTCAGCTCGTGGGTCCATGTCCGCTCCGGTGCCCGGCCGCACCGGTCGCGGCTCCTGGGTGCTCGGAAGCGTAGTGGCTGCTGCAAGCCCGTGGTAGGGAAACGGGGAGATCCGTGGACCGACCGGTCAGTACGGGTCCGGGTCGAGACCCAGCTCGGGGAAGACGGCCCGACGGGTGGCCTGGATGGCCTGGTCGACGGCCGACTCCGGGTCCATCCCCTGGGCGAAGGGGGTGAAGGAGGCGTCGGAGCCGTCGCCCATGGTGGCCGGGGCGAGGTCGTCGAAGGGCTCCCGCCACGAGGTCGGGATCTCGGTCGCCGTCGGGACGGGGTGGCCGGAGAGGACGCCGAGGAGGTGGGTCCAGGCCCGCGCGACGCCCTGCAGCGGGGAGTACCCGCCGCCGCCGACGGCGACCCAGCGGCCCTCGGTGAGCTCCTCGGCGAGGGCGTGCACCATCCGGTAGGAGGCCAGCATCCCGTCCACGGTGAGCTCGAGGTCGGTCAGCGGGTCGGTGCGGTGGGTGTCGCAGCCGTGCTGGCTGACGACGATGTCGGGCCCGAAGGCCCGCACCACCGCCGGGACGACGGCGTCGAAGGCGCGCAGCCAGCCGGCGTCCCCGGTGCCGGGCGGGAGCGCGACGTTGACCGCCGACCCCCGCGCCGAGGCACCGCCCACCTCGGTGGCGAAGCCGGTGCCGGGGAAGAGGTGCATCGGCGACTCGTGCAGGCTGACGGTGAGGACGTCGGGGTCGTCCCAGAAGACCTCCTGGACGCCGTCGCCGTGGTGGGCGTCCAGGTCGATGTAGGCGATGCGCCGGGCGCCGTTGCGCTGCAGCCAGCGGATCCCCACCGCCGGGTCGTTGTAGACGCAGAACCCGCTGGTGCACGACGGCATCGCGTGGTGCAGCCCGCCGCTGATGTTGGCCGCGGCGCGGACCTCCCCCGACCAGACGCTGCGGGCGGCCTGGACGGTGGCGGTGCACACCTGGCTGGCCCGCTCGTGCATCCCCTCGACCAGCGGGTTGTCGGTGGTGCCGATGCCGTAGGCGGGCGCGGTCTCCTGGCGGCGGACCGCCTCGATGTAGTCGGCGTCGTGGACCAGCGACAGCAGCTCGTCCACGGCGGGCTCGGGCTCGACCACCTGCAGGTGCTCCAGCACGCCCAGCGCCTCGGCCAGCGACATCGCGAGCCGGACCCGGCCCGGCGACATCGGGTGCGCCGGCCCGAAGTCGTAGCGGGTCAGCGCCTCGCCGTGGACCACCCGCGCCGTCGCCCGCCCCGCCTGGGTGCCCGGCTGCTGCGAGCCGTCCGCCGCCACGTCACTCCCCCGACAGCAGCTGGGAGCGGTCGCGGGCGGCCTCGATCGCGGCCATGAACGCGGCCCGGACGCCGTGCTGCTCCAGGGTGCGGACGGCGGCGGCGGTCGTCCCGCCCGGGGACGTCACCATCTCGCGCAGCTCGGTGGGGTGCCCGCCGGTCTGGCTGAGCAGGGTGGCCGAGCCGAGCATGGTCTGCACCACCAGCTCGGTGGAGGTGTCGCGCGGCAGCCCGAGCTGCACCCCGGCCTCGATCATCGACTCCACCACGTAGAACAGGTAGGCCGGCCCGGAGCCGGAGATGGCGGTGACGGCGTCCTGGTAGCGCTCGGGGACGGTGACCACCCGGCCGGTGGCGGCCAGCATGGTGTGCACCCGGGCGAGGTCGTCGGCCGAGGCGTGCGCGCCGGCGGAGATGGCAGCCATCCCCTGCGAGACCTGGGCGGGGGTGTTCGGCATCACCCGCACCACCGCGACGCCGGGGCCGACGCGGGACTCGATCCGGGCGGTGGTGACGCCGGCGCACAGCGAGACCAGCAGGACGCCGTCGGCCAGCCGGGGGCCGATCTCGTCCAGCAGGTCGTCCAGGTCCTGCGGCTTGACCACCACGACCACGGTCTCGGCGCCCTCGACGGCGTCGGCGTTGCCGGCCACACCGACGCCGTAGCGCGCCACCAGCTCCTGGCAGCGCTCGGGGCGGCGGTCGGTGACCACCACGTCGTCGGCCGACCAGCCGGCCCGCAGCAGCCCGGCGAGCAGGGTCTCCCCCATCACGCCGGCGCCCAGGATCGCCAGCCGTGCCCCGCGGCGCACCGCGGCCGCGGTGGGGTCGGCTCCGCTCACCGGGCTCCGGCCAGGCCGCTGGACAGCCGCTCGGCGACCAGCTCGGCGATCTGCACCGCGTTGAGCGCGGCCCCCTTGCGGAGGTTGTCGTTGCTGATGAAGAGCGCCAGCCCCTTGCCCTCCGGGGCGGACCGGTCGGCGCGGATGCGCCCCACCAGCGAGGGGTCCGCGCCGGCGGCGTCCAGCGGCGTGGGCACGTCGCTGAGCTCGACGCCGGGGGCGTCGCGCAGCAGCTCGGTGGCCTGCTCGGGGCTGAGGTCGCGCTCGAACTCGGCGTGCACCGACAGCGAGTGGCCGGTGTAGACGGGCACCCGCACGCAGGTCCCGGCCACCAGCAGGTCGGGGATGTGCAGGATCTTGCGGGACTCGTTGCGGAGCTTCTGCTCCTCGTCGGTCTCGCCGCTGCCGTCGTCGACCAGGGCGCCGGCCAGCGGCACCACGTTGTAGGCGATGTTCTTGACGTACTTGTGCGGGGCGGGCAGCGCCACGGCGTCGCCGCGGAACGCCAGCCCGCGGGCGTCCCCGGCGGCCGACACCTGCTCGGCCAGCTCGCTCACCCCGGCGCCGCCGGAGCCGGAGACGGCCTGGTAGGTGGTCACCACGAGCCGGCGCAGCCCGGCGGCGCGGTGCAGCGGCTGCAGCACCGGCATGGCGGCCATGGTGGTGCAGTTGGGGTTGGCGATGATGCCCTTGGGGGTGCGGGCGATGTCCTCGCCGTTGACCTCCGACACCACCAGCGGCACGTCGGGGTCCATCCGCCAGGCGGAGGAGTTGTCGATGACGACGGCGCCCTCGGCGGCCACCGCGGGGGCGTACTGCAGGGAGGACGTCTTGCCGGCCGAGAACAGGGCGATGTCGAGCCCGCCCAGGTCGGCCGTGGCGGTGTCCTCGACGACGACCTCGCCGCCCTTCCAGGGCAGCTTCGTGCCGGCCGAGCGGGCCGAGGCGAAGAACCGGATCTCACTGATGTCGAAGCCGCGCTCGTCGAGCAGCGTGCGCATCACGCCGCCGACCTGGCCCGTCGCTCCGAAGACTCCTACGCGCATGCACCCACCCTAGGTCCCGGCACCACCGGTCGTGGCCACGTCCGAGCGCTGGTCCGGGCCCGCCGCCGGGGCCGGGCTGCCTACAGTGACGACGTCGCTGGTCCCGACGCCCGGTCCGCCGGGCGCCGGGGGCAAGAGGGAACCCGGTGCGAATCCGGGACTGCCCCGCAGCGGTATGTGGGAACGACCGCCGTCACCACGCACTGGGAGCACCCCGCCCGAGAAGGGTGGGCCTGGGAAGCGACGGCCAGTAGGAGGGCCCCCGGGCCCGCGCCCACGAGTCCGAAGACCTGCCAACGACCTGCTCCGGCGACCGCCGGAGCAGCTGGCCAGACCGCGGAGGACGGTCGGGGCCGGGACCCGCGGTGCGCTCCCGAGCTGGACCGGGCGCCGGCGGGCGACCGGTGCTGCCCGCCTCCGGGTCGACAGGTGACTCGCGAAGGAGAGCACCCATGACCGATCCCCACACCACCACCACTCCCCCGCCGCCCGGCCGCGGCGGGTCGCCGACCGGCGCCACCGTGCTGGGCTACCCGCGGCAGGGCCCCGGACGACGGCTGAAGCGGGCCGTCGAGGGCCACTGGCGGGGGCGCACCAGCGCCGAGGAGCTGCTGGCCGTGGGCGCCGAGCTGCGCCGCGACCGGTGGCAGGAGATGGCCTCCGCCGGGCTCACCGAGGTGCCGGTGGGCGACTTCAGCTACTACGACCACGTGCTCGACACCACCCTGCTGCTCGGCGCCACCCCCGCGCGCTTCACCGACCTGCCCGCCGGGGACGACCCGGCGGGGCGGCTGGCCCGGCAGTTCGCGCTGGCACGGGGCACCGACTCCCAGCCGCCGCTGGAGATGACCAAGTGGTTCGACACCAACTACCACTACCTGGTGCCCGAGCTGGGGCCCGGCACCCGCTTCGCGCTGCACGCCGAGGACCTGCTGCGCCAGGTCGGCGAGGCCCGCGAGCTGGGCCTGGCGGCACGGCCGGTGGTGCTGGGGCCGGTCAGCTACCTGTCGCTGGCCAAGGCCGACGAGCCGGGCTCGGACTTCGACCCGCTGACCCTGCTCGACCGGCTCGTGCCGGTCTACGCCGAGCTGCTCACCGCCCTGGCCGGCGCCGGCGCGGAGTGGGTGCAGGTGGACGAGCCGGTGCTGGTGCTCGACCAGCCGGCCGGGCTGCTCGAGCGGGTCCGTGAGGTCTGGACCGCGCTGGCCGCGACGCCGTCACGGCCCCGGCTGCTGGTCGCCACCTACTTCGGCGCGCTGGGCGAGGCCGCGCCGGTGCTGGCCGGGCTGCCGGTCGAGGGGCTGGCGGTCGACCTGTCCGCGGCACCGGGCTCCGGCACGCGGGCGGCCAACCTGGCCGCGCTGCGCGCCGCCGGCCACGACCTGGCCGGCAAGCGGCTGCTGGCCGGGGTGGTGGACGGCCGCAACGTCTGGCGCACCGACCTGGCCGCCGCGCTGGACGTGCTGACCGAGCTCGGGGGGCTGGTCGGCTCGCTCGACGTCTCCGCCTCCTGCTCGCTGCTGCACGTGCCGCTCGACCTGGCCGCGGAGACCTCGCTGGACCCGGGGGTGGCGCGCTGCCTCGCCTTCGCCCGCCAGAAGCTGGCGGAGGTGGCGCTGCTGGCCGACGGTCTTCGCCGCGGCCGGGAGGCGGTGGCCGGGGCCGTCGCCGACGACGCGGCCGCCCGGTCGGCGCTGCGGACGTCCCCGCTGACGGTGCGCCCGGACGTCCGCGAGCGCGTCGCGGCGGTCGGCGCGGCCGACACCCGCCGCCGCGGGACGGCCGAGGAGCGGCGTCGCAGCCAGCAGCAGCGGCTCGGCCTGCCGCTGCTGCCGACCACCACGATCGGCTCCTTCCCGCAGACCGAGGAGGTGCGCCGGGCCCGGGCCGGGCTGCGGCGCGGCGAGCTCGACCCGGCCGGCTACCAGGCGGCGATGCGCGCGGAGGTGGAGCGGGTGGTGGCCCTGCAGGAGGAGCTGGGCCTGGACGTCCTGGTGCACGGCGAGCCCGAGCGCAACGACATGGTGCAGTACTTCGCCGAGCAGCTGGACGGTTTCCTCACCACCGAGGAGGGCTGGGTGCAGTCCTACGGCTCGCGCTACGTCCGCCCGCCGGTGGTGGTCGGCGACGTCTCGAGGCCGGCGCCGATGACGGTGGAGTGGAGCCGCTACGCCCAGCAGCTCACCTCCCGGCCGGTGAAGGGGATGCTGACCGGGCCGGTGACCATGCTCGCCTGGTCCTTCGGCCGTGACGACCTGACCCCGGCCGAGACGGCCACCCAGGTGGCGCTGGCGCTGCGGGAGGAGGTGCAGGACCTGGAACGGGCCGGCATCGCGGTCATCCAGGTCGACGAGCCCGCGCTGCGCGAGACGCTGCCGCTGCGCCGCGCCGCCCGGGAGGGGTACCTGGACTGGGCGGTGCGGGCCTTCCTGCTCACCACCGCCGGGGTCGACGCCGGCACGCAGGTGCACACCCACATGTGCTACGCCGAGTTCGGCGAGGTGCTGGAGGCGATCATCGCCCTCGACGCCGACGTCATCAGCCTGGAGGCGGCGCGGTCGCGGATGGAGGTGGTGGCCGACCTGCGCGAGGCCCGCTACCCCCACGCCGTCGGACCGGGCGTGTGGGACATCCACTCCCCGCGGGTGCCCACCGTCGCCGACGTCGTGGCCTCCCTCGAGCTGGCCCTGGCCGGCGGCGTCCCGGCCGAGCGGCTGTGGGTCAACCCCGACTGCGGGCTGAAGACCCGCGGCTACGCCGAGGTGGAGCCGGCGCTGCGCGTGCTGGTCGAGGCCGCCGGGGTGGTCCGGGAGCGGCTGGCCGCCGGCTGAGCCGCCGGAACCTGTCCATGGCGTGGCGCCGACGCCCTCAGCGCGCCGGCGCCACGCCATGGACACCTCCTGGTCGCGGCCTCAGAGCCAGGACACCAGCGGGGCCAGCAGCGTGTAGCCGACGAAGGCGCCGACGTCGAGCAGGGAGTGGGCGACCACCAGCGGCCAGACCCGCCGCCAGCGCAGGAAGACCAGCCCGAGCAGCAGCCCCATCAGCACGTTGCCGGCGAAGCCGCCGAAGCCCTGGTAGAGGTGGTAGCTGCCGCGGACCAGGGCCGAGACGACCACCACCGCCGTCCAGGACCAGCGCAGGTCGCGGAGCCGGCCGAAGAGGTAGCCGACCATCACGATCTCCTCCAGCGCGCCGTTGGCCACCGCGGCCAGCACCAGCACCGGGACCGCCCACCAGACGTCGGTGAGGTTGGCCGGGGCGACGGAGGTGTTCAGGCCCAGCTCGCGGGCCAGCAGGTAGAACCCCAGACCGGGGATGCCGATGCCGGCGGCGATGCCGAGGCCGACGGCGGCGTCGCGGAGCGGGTGACGGGCGTCGAGACCCATCCACCGCCGCCCGCCCACCCCCGGCCGCAGGTGCAGCAGGTAGAGCACGAGGAACACCGGCGCGACCAGGAAGACGTTGTTGGCCAGCTGGTAGGCCAGGTCCAGCCAGGGCCGGTCGGGCGTGGCCGAGGAGTTCATCGTGGTGGTCTGCTGGTCGAGCGGGACGTCGCGGGTCAGCTTCTCGACCAGGCTGAGCACCGAGTAGACCGCCGACGAGCCCAGCGAGACGCCGAGCACCACCAGCACCTCCAGCCCCCAGCGGGGACGGGCCGCGTCCCCGGTGCGGCTGCCGGGACCGTCCGCCGTCGCGGGGAGCTGTTCGGCCATGCCGACGGTTGTACCACGCGGCCCCGCGGCCCGAGCCGGCCGCGGCCCGCCGCCGGGCAGCGGGTGCGGGTTCGGCGAGCCTTCTCTTGCTGGCAGGCCGCTGCGGCCCCTCACTAGATTGCCGACCATGACCGCCACCCGTTTCACCGACCAGCTGAACGAGCAGATCGGCCACGAGTTCGCCGCCCACCAGCAGTACGTCGCCTGCGCCGTTCACTACGACGCGCTGACCATGCCGCAGATGGCGGCCTTCTTCTACGCCCAGGCGATGGAGGAGCGCAGCCACGCCATGATGATGGTCCGCTTCCTGCTCGACACCGACGCCCCCGTGCAGATCCCCGGGGTCGCCGCACCGCAGTCCACCTTCGCCGACGTGGTCGAGCCGGTCGCCCTGGCGCTGGCCCAGGAGCGGCGGGTCACCGAGCAGATCCACGCCCTCACCCGCACCGCGCGGGAGGAGAACGACTTCGCCGCGGAGCAGTTCATGCAGTGGTTCATCAAGGAGCAGGTCGAGGAGGTCGCCACCATGAGCGACCTGCTGACCGTGGTCACCCGCGCCAAGGACATCGAGGCCGTCGAGGACTGGGTCGCCCGCGAGCACGGCGGCGAGGCCGAGGACCCCACCGCCCCGCCGGTCGCCGGCGCCTGAGCGGCGAGCCGGGCCGGTCCTCCTCCGTCGGGGAGGGCCGGCTCAGCGGCGGCTGGTGAGCCCGCGCAGGAACAGCGCCAGGTTGGCCGGCTTCTCGGCCATCCGCCGCACCATGTAGCCGTACCAGTCGGTGCCGTAGGGCAGGTACACCCGGACCTGGTGCCCGGCCGCCACCAGCCGGCGCTGCTCCTCGGGGCGGATGCCGTGCAGCATCTGCAGCTCCCAGGAGCCGGGCTCGCGGTGGTTGCGGTTGGCCAGGTCCTGGGCGATGGCCACCAGCCGCGGGTCGTGGGTGGCCACCATCGGGTAGCCCAGCCCCTCCATCAGCACCCGCAGGCAGCGCACGTAGGACAGGTCGACCTCCGCACCGGGGCGGTAGGCCACCTCCTCGGGCGAGGCGTAGGCGCCCTTGCACAGCCGCACCCGCGAGCCGGAGTGGGCCAGCCGCTCGCAGTCGGCCTCCGTGCGGCGCAGGTTCGCCTGCAGCACCGCCCCCGTCTGGGGGAAGTCCTGGCGCAGCTCCTCCACGACCGCCAGCGTCGAGGCGGTGGTGGTGTGGTCCTCCATGTCGACCGTCACCGTGGTGCCGGCGTTGCGGGCCGCGGCGCAGATCAGCCGGGCCTGCTCGACCGCCACCGACTCGCCGTCGCCGGGCAGCAGCTGGCCGAGCGCGCTGAGCTTCACCGACACCTCGACCTGCGGGCCCAGCCCGGCGGTGCGGACGGCCTGCAGCAGCTCGAGGTAGGCCACGGTGACCCGCTCGGCGGCGGCCCGCTCGCGGGTGTGCTCGCCGAGGTGGTCGACCGTGACCAGCAGCCCGTCGTCGGTGAGCCGGCGGGCGGCGGCCAGGGCGTCCTCGGCGGTCTCGCCGGCGATGAAGCGCTCCACGACCGCGCGGGTCAGCGGGACGGCCAGCGCCGCGTCCTTGATCCGCTCGTTACCGGCGGCCCTCAGCAGCACCGTGCGCAGCATCGCGTCTTCCTCCTCGGGTCAGGACTGGCCCAGGTGTACCCGGGTGAAGGCCAGCGACTCGGCGAGGTCGATCTCGCGCTGGGCGCGCGAGCCGGAGCCGCGGGAGTTGACCTCCAGCACGACGTGGCCGGTGTAGCCGCTGGTGCGCAGGTACTCCAGCAGCTCGGCGGCCTGCTGGTCGCCGTAGCCGGGCTTGAGGTGCTCGTCCTTGAACGACCCGCGGCCGTCGGTGAGGTGGACGTGCTGCAGCCGGTCGCCCCACTGCTTGGCCAGCTCCAGCGACTGCACCCGGGCGGTGGAGGCGTGGCTGAGGTCGAGGGTGAGGAAGTCGTAGTCGAGCTCGGTGGGGTCCCAGCCGGGCATGTAGGCCTTGAACTCCCCGCCCGCGGGGGTGCGCCAGGGGTACATGTTCTCCACGCAGAAGCGGACGCCGGTCTCCTCGTTGAGCCGGCGCACGCCGTTCTCGAAGTCCGAGGCGTACCCGCGCTGCCAGCGGAACGGCGGGTGCACCACGACCACGTCGGCGCCCAGCCGGACGGCCGCCTGGGCGGAGCGCTCGAGCTTCTCCCAGGGGTCGGAGCCCCAGGTGCGCTGGGTGACGAGCAGGGTGGGCGCGTGCACCGACACCACGGGGACCTGGTGGAAGTCGCGCAGCTTCTCCACCGCGTCCAGGTCGGCGGCCACCGGGTCGATGCCCACCATCACCTCGACGGCGTCGTAGCCGAGCCGGCCCGCCAGCTCGAACCCGCTCGCGGTCGACTCCGGGTACACCGAGGAGGTCGACAGCGCCACGCACGGACGGCGGGCGGGCTGGCCTGGGGCGCTCACGCGTGCACCCTAGTCGCCGTTCAGGTGGTCGAGGTAGTTGAGGATCACGCCCTCGCGCAGCGCCCACGGGCAGATGTCGATGAGGTCGAACCCGCCCAGCTCCATGGCCGCCTCGGCCACCACCGCACCGGCCAGGATCTGGGTCGAACGGCCCTCCGAGACACCCGGCAGGGAGGCGCGCTTCTCCGGCTTCATCCCCGCCAGCCGGTCCACCCAGTCGCTGACGTCGGCCAGCTTCAGCCGGCGCGGCACGTAGGGACCCTCCGAGCGGGGCGCCGCCCCGGTGATGCGGGCCAGCGAGCGGAAGGTCTTGGAGGTGCCGACGGCGCGCTCGAACGGCCCGACCCGCAGCACCTCGCCGATGACGTCGCCGATCTGGGCGCGGACGTGGGTGCGCATGGCGCTCACGTCCTGCCCGGCGAAGCGGCGTGACATCCGCCCGGCGCCGACCGGGACCGACAGCGCGACGTCGGGGTACTCGTCGCGGCCGGCGGCCAGCTCGAGCGAGCCGCCGCCGATGTCGAGCACGGCCAGGCTGCCGGCCGACCAGCCCAGCCAGCGCCGGGCGGCCAGGAACGTCCAGCGGGCCTCGTCGGTGCCGGACAGCACCTCCAGCTCCACCCCCGTCGAGCGGCGGACCTGCTCGATCACCTCGTCGCAGTTGTCGGCCTCGCGCAGCGCGCTGGTGACGAAGGGCAGCATGCGGGCGCAGCCGGTCCGCTCGGCGATCTGCTGGCACTCGCGGACGGTCTCCACCAGGGTCTGGATGCCCCGCTCCGAGACGGCCGAGCCGTCCATGTGCTCGGCGAGCCGCAGCTCCCGGGAGTGCGAGGTGGCCGGTACGGGTGGGCGTCCGGCCCGGGCGTCCACCACCAGCAGGTGCACGGTGTTGGAGCCGACGTCGAGCACTCCCAGTCGCATGGCGCCAACCTAGTGCTCGCCGGGCCGGCGGGAGAAAAGTCGCACGACCGGTGCGGGGGCGGGTCGCCCGGCCCGCCACCGCGCGGCCCCGGCCCGCACCGGGTGCAGGTCGTGCGGGTTTTCTCCCGCCGCCGGCCGTGACGTCCGTCATGCGGCCGCCGTGAGCCGGGCACCGGGTCCGGTGAGCGCGAGCACCGGGGCCCGGCCCACCCGGCGGGCACGATGGAGCCATGACGTCCCCGCAGCAGCCGACGCCCGCCGTGCCGGACCAGGACGGTCAGCCCCCGGCCCACCGACCCGCCCCCGCGGACTGGCGCGACGTGCTGCCCTGGCAGGGCAGGGCGAGCCGTGGGGACAAGGCGCTGGTGATCACCCTGCTGGGGGTCACGGCGCTGATGGCGCTGACCATCCCGTTCCGCCCCTTCCTGCTGGCCAGCCACCCGGTGCTGCTGGAGCTGGCCACCGGCAGCCTGTCCGCCGTCGGCGCGGGCGCCGCCTTCGCCCGGGTGGGTGAGGCGCAGCTGTGGCTGGTCGTGGTCGCCGGAGTGGTGGGCATGATCAAGCTCGACTGGCTGTTCTGGCTCGCCGGCCGCCGCTGGGGCGCCCGGGTGATCGCCCTCTTCGCCCCCGGCGACCGCGCCGCCCGCCTCGTCGAGCGGCTGCGGACGGCGAACCCGTGGCTGGTGCGGCTGGCCGTCGTGGCCGGGGCGCTGCCGGGGATCCCCGCGGCGGCGGTCTACTGCCTGGCCGGGCTGAACCGGATGCGGCTGGGCACCTTCCTGCTCTTCGACGCGATCGGCGCCCTGCTCATGGTGGGCCTGGTCACCGGGCTCGGCTACGGGCTCGGCCAGCACGCGGTCGACGTGGTGCTGCTGGTCGACGAGCACGCGCTGTGGGTCAGCCTCGGTCTGGTCGTCGTGGTGGCCTTCCTCTCCGCCCGCCGGACCTCCGCGCAGACCAGGACGCCCGCCGACGCCCCCACCGACTGAGCGGCGCCGAGGACCCCCTCCTCCGGCCTAGGCTGGTGCGGTGCCCGAGGTGATGCTGCCGTTCCCGCGCGCCTGGGCCGAGTTCGTCGACCCCGACGACCCCGGCCAGGTGTTCCGGTGCGACCTGACCTGGCTGACCTCGCGCTGGCAGTGCCTGTTCGGCTCCACCGCGGGCGGCACCCCGACCGGTGGCTGCCCCGGCATCTACGCCGACCGGCCCGACGACGGCTGCTGCACGCTGGGGGCGCACTTCAGCGACGACGACGACGAGGCGCGGGTAGGACGCCACGTCGCCCGGCTGACCCCCGAGCTGTGGCAGCACCACGGGTCGGACTGGGTCGAGGAGGAGGACGGGGAGCGCAAGACGGCCGTGGCCGACGGCGCCTGCGTCTTCCTCAACCGGCCCGGGTTCCCCGCCGGCGCCGGCTGCGCGCTCCACCTGCTGTCGCTGCGGACCGGCACGCCCGTCACCGAGACGAAGCCGGACGTCTGCTGGCAGCTGCCGATCCGGCGCCGCTACCGCACCGTGCAGCGCAACGACGACACCGAGTACCTCGAGGTCACCATCGATGAGTACGTCCGCGAGGGCTGGGGCGCCGGCGGGCACGACCTGGACTGGTACTGCACCTCCAACACCGAGGCCCACGTCGCTCCGGATCCGCTGTACCGCACGGCCGCCGTGGAGCTGACCGCGCTGATGGGCCCCGCGGCCTACGGGGTACTGGTGGAGCTGTGCGAACGGGCCGAGGGCCTGCTGCCGCACCCGGCCAGCGCGCGCCCGGACAGGTAAGGCGACCCTCAGCGCCAGGACGGAAGCACCTCCGACCACAATGGCTGACCATGCACGTCGACCACCTCTCGTTCGCCTGCGGCCCCGAAGGACTGCTCGCCTGCGCCGACCGTCTCGCCAGCCAGCTCGGGGTGGACTCCCTGGACGGGGGCTTCCACCCCCGCTTCGGCACCCGCAACCGGATCATCCCGCTCGCCGGACCGCGCTACCTCGAGGTCGTGGAGGTGCTCGACCACCCGGCCGCGGAGAAGGCGCCGTTCGGCCAGGCGGTGCGGACGCGCTCCGAGCAGGGCGGCGGCTGGCTCGGCTGGGTGATCGCCCTCGACGACGAACTGATGGCCACCTTCGAGGACCGGCTCGGACGCCCGGCCGTGGACGGCCGCCGGGTGCAGCCCGACGGCTCGGTGCTGCAGTGGCGCCAGCTCGGCGTCCGCGGGCTGCAGAGCGACCCGCAGCTGCCCTTCTTCGTCGAGTGGACCAGCCCCGAGTCCGAGCGGCCGTCGGCGATGGACTCCCCCGTCGAGCTCGTCTCGATCCAGCTGGCCGGCAGCCCCGACCGGCTGCGGGAGTGGCTGGGCGGTGAGGCCACCGAGCTGATGCCGGGGCTGCCGCTGCGCTGGCACCACCCCTCCGGTCAGCCGGGGCTGGCCTCGGCCACCTTCGACACCCCCCGCGGACAGGTCACCATCTGATGGCGGTGCGGATCCGGCCGGTCGTCGCCGGGCTGCCGGCCTACCGCGCGGGACGTCCGCCGCAGGCCCGTCCCGGGCTGACGCCGTACAAGCTGTCCAGCAACGAGAACCCGTTCCCGCCGCTGCCGGGCGTGATGGCCGCCGTCGAGGCCGCCGCCCGGAGCATGAACCGCTACCCCGACGCGGGCAACTCCGCCATCGCCGAGGGGGTGGCGGCCCGCCTGGGGGTGGACGCCGAGCAGGTCGTCTTCGGCACCGGCTCGGTCGCGGTGCTGTACCAGCTGCTGCAGACGGTGTGCGAGCCCGGGGACGAGGTCGTGCACGCCTGGCGCTCCTTCGAGGCCTACCCGATCGCGGTCCAGCTCCCCGGCGCGGTGGGGGTGCCGGTGCCGCTCACCGCCGACGCCCGCCACGACCTCGACGCGATGGCCGCCGCGATCACCGACCGCACCCGCGCGGTGCTGGTCTGCACCCCCAACAACCCGACCGGTCCGGTGGTCACCCACGACGAGCTGGTGCGGTTCTGCCGGCGGGTGCCGCCGGAGGTGATGGTGGTCGTGGACGAGGCCTACGTGGAGTTCGTCCGCGACGACGACGCCGCCCGCGGGCTGGACCTGCTGGCCGAGTTCGCCAACGTGGTGGTGCTGCGCACCTTCTCCAAGGCCTACGGGCTGGCCGGCTTCCGGGTCGGCTTCAGCGTCAGCGAGCCCGGGCTGGCCGAGGCCGTCCGGGCGGTGACGCTGCCCTTCGGCGTGTCCTCGGTGGCCCAGGCGGCCGTGCTCGCCTCGCTGGAGGCGGAGCAGGAGCTGCTGGCGCGGGTGGACGCGCTGGTCGCCGCCCGCACCGAGCTGCTGACCGGGTTGCGCGGGGCCGGCCACCCGGTGCCCGACACCCAGGCCAACTTCGTCTGGCTGCCCGCCGGCAGCCGCACGGCGGAGTGGGCCGGGGCGTTCGAGCAGGCGGCGCTGACCGTCCGTCCGTTCACTCCGACCGGCACCTCGCCGGCCGAGCTGGCCGCCGCCGGCCTGCGGATCAGCGTCGGCGAGCCGGAGGCGAACGCCCGGGTGCTCGAGGTCGCCGCCGGCCTGCGCTGACCGGCCGGGGCTCAGCCGGCCAGCAGCTCGCGGACGCGCGGGATGACGCGGGTGCCGTACAGCTCGATGGCGTGGACCAGCTGCTCGTGCGGCATCGGCCCGTTGCTGTACTTCAGGTCGAAGCGGCTGAGCCCCAGCTGGCCGACGGTGCGGGCGATCTTCTGCGCCACCGTCTCGGGGGACCCGACGAAGACCGCGCCGGTGTCGGCCTCGGCCTCGAACTGGGCGCGGCTGGTCGGGCCCCAGCCCCGCTCGCGCCCGATGCGGTCCCGGTTGGCCTTGAAGTGGGGGAACATCAGCTCACGGGCCTCCTCGTCGGTGTCGGCGACGAAGCCGGGCGAGTGGACGCCCAGCGGCAGCTCGGGCTGGCCGAGCTCGGCCAGCGCCCGCCGGTACAGGTCGGCGTAGGGGACGAAGCGCTCCGGCTGCCCGCCGATGACGGCCAGCATCATCGGGATGCCGTAGCGGGCCGCGCGCACCACCGACTCCGGGGAGCCGCCGACGCCGATCCAGGCCGGCAGCGTCCCGCGCTCGGTCTTGGGGAACACCTCCGCGTCCAGCGGCGGGCGCGTGGTGCCCTGCCAGCGGACCCGGCCCTCGCCCCGCAGCGCGGCGAACAGGTCCAGCTTCTCGCTGAACAGCACCTCGTAGTCGGCCAGGTCGAGCCCGAACAGCGGGAAGGACTCGGTGAAGGAGCCGCGGCCCAGGGTGATCTCGGCGCGGCCGGAGGAGATGGCGTCGAGGGTGGCGAAGCGCTCGTAGACCCGCACCGGGTCGTCGGAGCTGAGCACGGTGACGGCCGTGCCGACCAGGATCCGCTCGGTGCGGGCGGCGATGGCGGCCAGCACGACGTCGGGGGCGGAGACCGCGTAGTCGTCGCGGTGGTGCTCCCCCACACCGAAGGCGTCGACGCCGACGCGGTCGGCGACCACGCCCTGCTCGACCACCTCGCGGACCACCTGGGCGTGCGAACGGCGCCGGCCGGCGGCGTCCACGGTGACGTCGCCGAAGGTGTCCAGCCCGAGCTGGACCTGGGCGGTGACGGGCTGGCTCATGACGGGACCTCCTGATGGTTGAACTGTCAACCACCCTAGCGTCCGGCGGTCCGTCCTTGTTCCCCGCGCCGTCCGGGATCCCGCTCTGGCATGGTGTGCGGGTGCACGTCGAGGAGAGCGGCCCCCCGGCGGCCCCGCGGATGCTGCTGCTGCACGGCGGCGGGGTCGCCGGCTGGATGTGGCGCCCGGCGGCCCGACGGCTGGCCACCAGCCACCGGGTGATCGTCCCCGACCTGCCGGGCCACGGCCGCAGCGCCGGCGAGCCCTACCGCTCCTCCCAGCACACGGTGGACGCCGTGGCGGCGCTGCTGGGGTCCGGGGCGGGTCCCGTCGCCGTGGTCGGGTTCTCCCTCGGCGGCCAGCTGGCCGTGCTGCTGGCGGCCCAGCACCCCGGGCTGGTCGAGCAGGTCGTGGTGGTCAGCGCCCAGGCCCGCCCGATGCGGTTCGCCGGCGCCGCGCTGCGGCTGGTGGGGCTCACCGCCCCGCTGGCGCGTCGCCGCTGGTTCGCCCAGCTGCAGGCGCGGGCGCTGGCCGTGCCCCCGGACCTGCTGGCGGACTACCTCACCACCTCCGTGACCACCAGCCGGACCGACCTGGTCGCCGCGGTCGGGGCCAACCTCGCCTTCGTCCCGCCGCCCGCCTGGTCGCGCTACCCGGGGCGGGTGCTGGTGCTGGTGGGAGCGCGAGAGCGACGGCTGCTGCAGGCCTCGGCCCGCGACCTGGCCGCAGCAGCCCCGCACGGCGAGCTCGAGGTCGTCCCCGGCTGCGGCCACGGGGTGCCGCTGCAGGCGCCGGGCTGGTTCGCCGACCGGGTCGCCGGCTGGCTGGCCTGAACTGTCGGCGGGCTGGCCTAGCGTGTGCGCCATGGCCAGAGCGAGCAGACCGGCGTTCAGCTGCACCGAGTGCGGCTGGACGAGCGTGCGGTGGGTGGGCCGGTGCGGTGAGTGCCAGACCTGGGGCTCGGTGGCCGAGCAGGGCGCGCCGAAGCTGGCGGCGGTGCAGAGCTCGGTGCCGGCGGCCAAGGCCGTGCCCATCGCGGCGGTCGCCGCCGACGCCGCCACCCGGACGCTGACCGGCATCGGGGAGCTCGACCGGGTGCTGGGCGACGGGCTGGTCCCCGGCGCGGTGGCCCTGCTGGCCGGCGAGCCCGGCGTCGGCAAGTCGACCCTGCTGCTGGAGGTCGCGGCCCGCTGGGCCGCCGCCGGGCGGCGCACCCTCTACGTCACCGGCGAGGAGTCCGCCGCCCAGGTGCGGCTGCGGGCGGGCCGCACGGGGGCGCTGGCCGACGAGCTCTACCTGGCGGCCGAGACCGACCTGGGCACCATCCTCGGCCACATCGAGGAGGTCTCCCCCTCGCTGATGGTGCTCGACTCGGTGCAGACGGTGGGGGCGGCGGAGGCTGAGGGCTCCCCCGGCGGCGTCACCCAGGTGCGCGAGGTGACGGCGGCCCTGGTCCGGGTGGCCAAACGGCGCGGCATGGCCGTGGTCATCGTCGGCCACGTCACCAAGGACGGCGCCATCGCCGGGCCCCGGCTGCTGGAGCACCTGGTCGACGTGGTGCTGGCCTTCGAGGGCGACCGGCACTCCGGCTTCCGGATGGTGCGGGCCACCAAGAACCGCTTCGGCCCGGCCGACGAGGTTGGCTGCTTCGAGATGGCCGAGCAGGGCATCGTCGAGGTCGCCGACCCGTCGGGGCTGTTCACCTCCCAGCACGCCGACCCGGTGCCGGGCACCTGCATCACCGTCACCATGGAGGGCCGCCGCCCGCTGCTGGCCGAGATCCAGGCCCTCGTCGCACCCTCGGCGCTGCAGGTGCCGCGCCGCACCACCCACGGCCTCGAGGGGCCGCGGGTGTCGATGATCCTGGCGGTGCTGGAGCGGCGCTGCGGCATCCGGCTGAGCAACCGCGACGTCTACGTCTCCACGGTCGGCGGGGCCAAGGTGTCCGACCCGGGCGCCGACCTGGCCATCGCGCTGGCGGTCGCCTCCGCCGCCACCAACGACCCGGTGCCCACGGGGCTGATCGCCCTCGGCGAGGTCGGGCTGGCCGGCGAGCTGCGGCGGATCCCCTCCCCCGAGCGGCGGGTGGCCGAGGCCGCCCGGCTGGGCTTCCGGACGGCGGTGCTGCCGCCCTCCCCCGCCCCCGCGCCCTCCGGCGGCGCCAAGCGCCCCGGGCTGTCCGTGCGGCACGCGATGACCCTCAGCGGGGCGCTGGCCGCCCTGCAGACGCCGGCCGAGCGCCCCGGGCCGCGGTGACCACCGCCCCGGCGAGGGACGCCCCCGCGCGGCGACGGCCTCCCCGGCCCGTCCTGCTGGGGTCCCTGCTCGCCGTGGTCGCCGCCGGCGCGGCGCTGCAGCTGGTCCGCGACGGCTCCGGGCTGGTCGACCTGGCCGGCGGCGTGCTCTACGCCTGCGCCTGGGTGCTGCTGGTCGCCCTGCTGGTGCCGGCGGCCCGCCCCGCCACCTGCGCGGTGGCGGCGGCGACCGTGGGGGTGCTGCTGGAGCTGCTGCAGCTGACCGGCGTGCCCGCCCGGCTCTCGGAGCAGGTCCCGGCGCTGCGGCTGCTGCTGGGCAGCACCTTCAGCGGCTGGGATCTGCTGTGGTGCCTGCTGGGCTCGGTGCTGGGCGGGCTGCTGCTGGCCCTGCTGCCCCGCCCGGCGGGGGCCGTCGCCGCGGTGCGGGACGGCGGCACCTCCGGCCCCGGGAGCGGGCCCGGGCCCCACTAGGGTGGCTGCGTGAGCCCCGACCCGGACGTCCAGCTGCGGCGCTTCCGTGCGCTGGTGGCGCCGGGGACCCCGCTGCGGGACGGCCTGGAGCGGGTGCTGCGCGGACGCACCGGCGCGCTGGTGGTGCTGGGCAGCAACCGGGCGGTCGAGCAGGTCTCCACCGGCGGGTTCTCCCTCGACACCCCCTTCACCCCGATGGCGCTGCGCGAGCTGTCGAAGATGGACGGCGCGGTGGTGCTGAGCAGCGACCTCAGCCGGATCGTGGCCGCCGGCGTGCAGCTCATGCCGGACGCCCGTATCGAGACCCTGGAGACGGGCACCCGGCACCGCACCGCGGACCGGGTGGCGCGCCAGACCGAGGTCCCGGCCGTGACGGTGTCGGCCTCGATGGCCACCATCGCGCTCTTCCTCAGCGACGGCCGCCACCCCGTGGAGCCCTCGCAGGTGATCCTGGGCCAGGCGGGCCAGGCGCTGCAGACCCTGGAGCGCTACAGCGAGCGGCTGTGGACGCTGCTCACCCAGCTGTCCTCGCTGGAGGTGCAGGACCAGGTCACGGTCAAGGACGTCGTGCTGGTGATGCAGCGGCTGGAGATGGTGCGCCGGCTGCAGCAGGAGCTGGACGACTACGTGCTCAGCCTGGGCACCGACGGCCGGCTGCTCGAGCTGCAGGTCCGTGAGCTGGACGGCTCGGCCTCGGAGGTCGCCGCGCTGCTGGAGCGCGACTACAGCAGCGCGGACGGCCCGCCGCTGCAGGTGGCGGCCCTGCACGACATCCCCACCGCCGAGCTGCTGGAGCCGCTGACCGTGGCAAGGGTGGTGGGGTTCTCGACCGAGGACCACCTCGACCGCCGGCTGACCCCGCGCGGGTTCCGCCAGCTGGCCCAGATCCAGCGGCTGCCCGGTGCCCTGGGCGAACGGCTGCTGGAGCACTTCGGCGGGCTGCAGGCGCTGTTCAGCGCCTCCAAGGCCGAGCTGCAGGAGGTCGAGGGCGTCGGTGAGCAGCGGGCGCGGATGATCCGCGACGGGCTCATCCGGGTGGCCGAGGCGGCCTACACCGAGCGGCTGGGCTGAGCGGGCTCAGCCCAGGGTCATCACGAGCTGGACCGGCTTGGCCTTCTGGTAGACGGCCGTGGCCACGTAGGTGCCGGGCCGCAGCGGCGTCTCCGACAGCTCGCAGTCCTCGCGGCTGCGGGCCCCGGGCCAGGTCATCGACCAGGCGTGGGCCTCCTCCGGCTCCAGCGTCACCGTCTTCTCCGGCACCCAGCGGGCGCAGTGGTCGGTGGTCCAGATCCGGTCGGCGCCGGAGTAGATCCGCAGCTCGAAGCTGTCGCCGTCGACGGCCAGCTCGCAGCTGGTGCCGGTGCCGTTGATCACCGAGAGCTCGAGCTCGTGGTCCTCGCCGATCCGGGCCCGGCTCGAGCCGGTGAGCGTGACGCGCAGGTCCTCGCTGACGCAGGCCACCGGCTCCGCCGGCTTCTTCCGGGCGTCCTCGTCCCGCTCCTCCTCGGCCGCGGGGCTCTCCTCGCGCTCGGCGGTCGGGCTCGGCTCCGGGGTCCTGCTCGGTCCCGCGGTGGGGCTCGACGACGCCGTCGACGTGGCGCTCGAGGTCGCGGTGGCGGTCGGGGTCGGCGGGGCGGTCGGGGAGGGGGAGGGCGCGGGGCTGCGGGTGGCCGAGGGTGTGGCGCCGGGCTCGGCTGCGTCCGCCGTCGCCCCGGGCGTCGGGGTGGCGGCGGGGACGGCCTGCACGTCGGACCCGCCAGGCTTGAAGGCCCAGACGGCCACCAGCACCACCACCAGCACGACCGCGAGCACCGTGGCCCGGCGCACCCAGTAGGTGCGCGGCTCCTCTGGTCCCACCGGGTGCAGGACAGCGCTCATGGGCGCGAGCCTAGGTGTCCGGCCGGCGGATCCCGGGCGCCCGCGCGGCGTGGCGCGGAGATTAGGGTGGCCGGCGTGGTGGGCACCGAGAGCGAGCTGGTCCGGCGGACCCGCGAGTGGTTCCCCACGGCGGCACGCGACCTGCCCTGGCGCCACCCCGGGGTCGGGGCCTGGGCGGTGATGGTCAGCGAGTTCATGCTGCAGCAGACGCCGGTGGCCCGCGTGCTCGAGCCGTGGCGGCAGTGGGTGGCGCGCTGGCCCGAACCCGCCGCCCTGGCCGACGCCCCGGTGTCGGAGGCGATCCGGGCCTGGGGACGGCTGGGCTACCCCCGCCGGGCGGTCCGGCTGCACGCCGCCGCGGTCGCCATCACCGAGCGCCACGGCGGCGTGGTGCCCACCGAGCTGGCGGCGCTGCTCGCGCTCCCCGGCGTGGGCAGCTACACGGCGGCGGCGGTGCTGAGCTTCGCCCACCGGCAGCGGCACGTGGTGCTCGACACCAACGTGCGCCGCGTGCTGGCCCGGACGCTGGACGGGCGCGCCCACCCCGACCCGGCACCCACGGCCGCCGAGCGGGCCCGCGCGGCCGCCCTGCTCCCGCAGCAGCCCGCCGAGGCCGCGGAGTGGGCGGCCTCGTCCATGGAGCTGGGGGCGCTGGTGTGCACCGCGCGCAACCCGGACTGCCCCCGCTGCCCGGTGCAGGACCTCTGCCGCTGGCGGGCCCTGGGCCACCCGGCCTGGGACGGCCCGCCCCGCCGCGGGCAGGCCTGGCACGGCACCGACCGGCAGTGCCGCGGGGCGCTGCTGGCCAGTCTGCGGGACACGGAGGAGCCGCTGGCACGCGAGACCCTGGTGGCGGGCTGGCCCGACCCGGCGCAGGCCGCCCGGGCCCTGGCGGGGCTGCTGGCCGACGGGCTCGCCGAGGAGACGGAGGGCCGCGTGGGCCTGCCCGGCTGAGCCCCACCGGGCGGCCCCACCTCCCCGGTCCCCGGCAGCGCTCGCCGAGGTGCCCGGCGACCTCCCGTCGTGCCACCATGGGAGGACCGACCACGACGAGGAGCCAGCACCATGTCCCAGCCGCCCACCTCGGGCCCCTACTCCGGTGACCAGCAGGGCTACGGCTCCGGTGGTCCGGGCTACGGCGCCGGTTCCTCCGGCAGCGCGGCGGACCCTCAGGGCCAGTCCTGGGGACAGCAGCCCTCCTACGGCCAGCAGCCCTCCGGCTCCGACCCCTACAGCCAGTCCTGGGGCTCGCAGCCGTCGCAGACCGCCTCCGACCCCTACAGCCAGGGCTGGAGCGCGCAGTCCTCGCAGAGCGCCTCGGACCCCTACGGCTACAGCCAGCAGAGCGCGTCCGACCCCTACGCCCCCCAGCAGGGCTACGGCATGCAGAGCTACCCGGCCCAGCCCTACGGCTACGCCCCGGTGCTGCCGGACCACCCGCAGTCGGTGACCGTGCTGGTGCTGGGCATCCTCAGCCTCGTGCTCGCCGGCGTCACGGGTCCCTTCGCCTGGTACATGGGCAGCAAGGCCCGCAAGGAGCTGCGCCAGAACCCGGGTCAGTACAAGGACGGCGGGATGCTCACCGTCGGGTGGGTGCTCGGCATCGTCGGCACCGCCTACCTCGCCCTGATGGTCGCGTTCTTCGTGGTGTACGTCATCATCATCGTCGCCATCCTCGGTATGGGCGTGGCCTCGTACTGACCCCTCGCACGGACGCGGGACGAGGGGTGGCGGAGCGGGTGGCCCCGGCGCTGGCCAGCACCACGCACGCCAGCGCCAGCCACTGCAGCGCGGTGAGCGCCTCCCCGAGCAGCAGCAGCGCCGCCAGCGCGGCCGCGGCCGGCTCCAGGCTCATCAGCACCCCGAACACCCGGGGCGGCATCCGCCGCAGCGCCGACAGCTCGGCGCTGTAGGGGATCACCGAGGACAGCACCCCGACCGCCACCCCCAGCAGCAGCACCTCCGGACGGAGCAGGGTGCTGCCCGCCGCGGCGACGGCCGGCCCGCCCACCAGCAGCAGCCCCACGACGCTGGCCACGGCCAGCCCCGACAGCCCCGACCACCGGCGTCCGGTGCGGGCGCTGCACAGGATGTAGGCCGCCCAGCAGGCGGCGGCGGCGAGCGCGTAGAGCACGCCGCTGACGCTCAGCCCGGTGGGGTCGAAGCCCAGCAGCGCCACCCCCGCACCCGCGAGCACCACCCAGACCACGTCGCGGAGTCGGCGTGAGGCGACGACCGCCACGGCCAGCGGGCCGAGGAACTCGATGGTGACCGCCATCCCCAGCGGGATCCGGGCGAAGGACTGGTAGATCGCGACGTTCATCCCGGCCAGCGCCAGCCCGAAGGCCAGCACCACCAGCCAGTCCCGCCGGGTGCGTCCGCGCAGCCGGGGCCTCGCCACCGCCAGCAGCACCGCCGTCGCGGTGGCCAGCCGCAGCAGCACCATCGCGGTGGGCGGCACCTGGCTGAACAGGTCCTTGGCCAGCGCCGCCCCCACCTGCACCGAGACGACCCCGGTGAGCACCAGCCAGGTGGCCGGCACCCGCTCGAGCAGGCCGTCGGCGGGCTGCTCGGTGCGGGTCACCCGGCGATGCTGCCACACCGCCCGCGCCCCGGGCGCCGGCCGGCCGGCCCCGGACGACGAAGGGCCCCGGGACGACGTCCCGGGGCCCTTCGTGTCGACCAGCGACGGTCAGGAGGCGTTGGCCTCGCCAGGCTCCTCGCCGGCGCCGTCGGCGGCCAGCGCCACCGGAGGCGTGTCCGGCAGGCTGGAGCGCGGCGTACCGGTGAAGGTGAACGGCTCCTCCGACCCCTCCTCGGCCACGTCGACCAGGACGATCTCGCCCGACTTCAGCTCGCCGAACAGGATCTTCTCGGCCATGTGGTCCTCGATGTCGCGCTGCAGCGCCCGACGCAGCGGACGGGCACCCAGCACGGGGTCGAAGCCCCGCTTGGCGATCAGCGCCTTGGCGGCCTGGGTGAGCTCGACACCCATGTCCTTGTCCTTCAGCCGCTCCTCGATCTGGGCGACCATCAGGTCCACGATCCGCTCGATGTCGGCCTGCGTGAGCTGGTGGAAGACCACGATCTCGTCGATGCGGTTGAGGAACTCGGGACGGAAGTGCTGCTTGAGCTCGTCCGCCACCTTGCTCTTCATCTTCTCGTAGCCGCTCTCCTGGTCACCGCTGCGGGTGAAGCCCAGGTTGACGCCGCGCGAGATGTCGCGGCTGCCCAGGTTCGTGGTCATCACGATGACGGTGTTCTTGAAGTCGACCACGCGCCCCTGGGCGTCGGTCAGCCGACCCTCGTCCAGGATCTGGAGCAGCGAGTTGAAGATGTCGGGGTGGGCCTTCTCGATCTCGTCGAAGAGGACCACGCTGAAGGGCTTGCGGCGGACCTTCTCGGTCAGCTGGCCACCCTCCTCGTAGCCGACGTAGCCGGGGGGCGAGCCGAACAGCCGCGACGCGGTGTGCTTCTCGCTGTACTCCGACATGTCGAGGGAGATCAGGGCGTCCTCGTCACCGAAGAGGAACTCCGTCAGCGCCTTCGTCAGCTCGGTCTTGCCGACGCCCGAGGGGCCGGCGAAGATGAACGACCCGCTGGGACGCTTGGGGTCCTTCAGCCCGGCACGGGTGCGCCGGATCGAGCGGGACAGCGCCTTGACCGCGTCGTGCTGGCCGATGTAGCGCTTGCCGAGCTCGGCCTCCATGTTCAGCAGCCGCGAGGACTCCTCCTCGGTCAGCTTGAACACGGGGATCCCGGTCGCCGACGACAGCACCTCGGCGATGGTCTCCTCGTCGACCTGGGCCACCACGTCGGTGTCCCCGGCCTTCCAGGCCTCCTCCTTCTCGGCGCGCGCGGCGGTCAGCTTCTTCTCGTCGTCGCGCAGACTGGCGGCACGCTCGAAGTCCTGCGCGTCGATCGCGGCCTCCTTCTCCAGCCGGACGGCGGCGATCTTCTCGTCGAACTCGCGCAGGTCCGGCGGAGCGGTCATCCGGCGGATCCGCAGCCGGGCGCCCGCCTCGTCGATCAGGTCGATCGCCTTGTCGGGCAGGAAGCGGTCCTGCACGTACCGGTCGGCCATCTGCGCCGCCGAGGCCAGCGCCGCGTCGGTGATGGTGATCCGGTGGTGGGCCTCGTAGCGGTCACGCAGCCCCCGCAGGATGTCGATCGTGTGCGCGATCGACGGCTCGGCCACCTGGATCGGCTGGAAGCGGCGCTCCAGCGCGGCGTCCTTCTCGATGTGCTTGCGGTACTCGTCGAGGGTGGTGGCCCCGATGGTCTGCAGCTCACCGCGGGCCAGCATCGGCTTGAGGATCGAGGCCGCGTCGATGGCGCCCTCGGCCGCACCGGCACCCACCAGGGTGTGGATCTCGTCGATGAAGAGCACGACGTCCCCGCGGGTGCGGATCTCCTTCAGCACCTTCTTCAGGCGCTCCTCGAAGTCACCGCGGTACCGGGAGCCGGCCACCAGCGACCCCAGGTCGAGGGTGTAGATCTGCTTGTCGCGCAGGGTCTCGGGCACGTCGCCGCGCACGATCGCCTGGCTCAGGCCCTCGACGACCGCGGTCTTGCCGACCCCGGGCTCACCGATCAGCACCGGGTTGTTCTTGGTGCGCCGCGACAGCACGGTCATCACGCGCTCGATCTCGGGCTCGCGACCGATCACCGGGTCGAGCTTGTTCTCGCGGGCGGCCTGGGTGAGGTTGCGCCCGAACTGGTCCAGGACGGTCGAGGACGACGGCGTGCTCGAGCCCGACTCCGGCGCACCGGAGCTGGCGGTCTCCTTGCCCTGGAAGCCGCTGAGCAGCTGCAGCACCTGGTTGCGGACCCGGTTGAGGTCGGCACCCAGCTTGACCAGCACCTGCGCGGCGACGCCCTCGCCCTCGCGGATGAGGCCGAGCAGGATGTGCTCGGTGCCGATGTAGGTGTGGTTGATCTGCAGGGCCTCACGCAGGCTCAGCTCGAGGACCTTCTTGGCGCGAGGGGTGAAGGGAATGTGGCCCGTGGGCGACTGCTGGCCGTGGCCGATGATTTCCTCGACCTTTTCGCGAACCGCTTCCAGGGAAATGCCGAGCGACTCGAGCGCCTTCGCGGCGACGCCCTCGCCCTCGTGGATCAGCCCGAGCAGGATGTGCTCGGTGCCGATGTAGTTGTGGTTGAGCATGCGGGCCTCGTCCTGGGCGAGCACCACGACCCGGCGGGCTCGGTCGGTGAAGCGTTCGAACATTGCCATCTCCTCACACGGTGCTGTTCTGGCCGATGTCGGGAGTAGGCCCCGGTCAGCACCTGGTTCAACTCTAGTCAGGACCACGGCCGGATCACCGTCCTCCGTCGGGTCGGCGCCCCGGAGGCGGGCCGCCGTGCGGTCCTGCTCCCTCAACGGCGCGGAGCCCGGCGGATGTTCCACCGCCGTGTTCGCCGTCGGCGCAACCCCTCACCGACCACCAGACGGACCCCGGGACGCCACCGGCGCCCCGACCGGGTGGTCGGGGCGCCGGTCGCAGCCTCCCGCAGCGTCAGCTGTGCGCGCGCTCGTAGGCCTCGCGGACCTCGGTGGGCACCCGTCCTCGACTGCTCACCTCCATGCCGTTCTCCGCGGCCCAGGCGCGCACCTCGGTGGCGCTGGCGCGGCCCTCGTTGCGCGGCGCGGCGCTGGCGCGCTTGCGCCGGCCACCGGAACGGCGGGCGTGCCCGACCCACGGAGCGAGGTCGGCACGCAGCTTCTCGGCATTGCTGTCCGACAGGTCGATCTCGTACTCGACACCGTCCAGCGCGAATGTCACCGTCTGGTCGGCGGGACCGTTGTCGACGTCGTCGGTCAGGACGATCTCGACCCGTTGCGCCATATCTGTTTTCCCTCTCGTCACAATTCATCCCCGAAATGGTGTGGTGTTTCGAGGTTAGTGCACGAAAGCAAAGACCCGCAGGCAAATGGCCCGGAACCGCGTGGCGGTTCCGGGCCGGGTGGAGGGGCGCACCGGGTGGGCCCGGTGCGGGGATCAGGCCTGACGGCGCTGCGGGACGAAGATCTCCTCCGCCGTCACGGCGCTGAGGTCGACCACGGTCGGGTGGTTGCCGTCGGACCAGATCTGCTCGGCCGTGGGCAGCGGGCCGACGCCGCGGCGGGGCATGGTGACGACGTCGCCGGAGGTGAGCTCGGTCAGCTCGGCCTCGCGGCGGGCCAGCTCGGCGCGCAGCTCGGCCACCTCGGTGTCGCGGGCGGCGACCTCGTGCTGCAGGGCGGCCTTGTCGCCCCGCAGGGTGGCGACCTGGGGCAGCAGCTTGGCCAGCTCGCGACGCAGCCCGGTGACCTGCCCGCGCAGCGTGGCGACCCGGTGCTCGAGCACCTCGGCGTGGCGGCGCTGGGCGGTGAAGCGGCCCTCCAGGGTGTCCAGCACGGCCATGGTGTCGGCCCGCTCGGCCTGCACCTGCTCGCGGTGGCGCTCGACGTGCTGGCGCAGCTCGGTGGCGTGCTGGGCGCGGAGCCGGCGGACGGTGCGCTCCAGCGCCGCCCAGGCGATCCACACCGCGACCACCCCGGTCAGCACGGCCAGCACCACGGCGAGGCGCACCAGCCAGATGGAGCCGAAGGCCAGGGCTGCGGCCAGCACGGACCCCGCGGCGAGGACGCCGATGCACAGGGTCCGCCCGGTGGGGACGACGGTGGTGGATCGCGTGGAGGGGGTCGTGGTGCTCACGCTCGGATGCTACTTCGGAACCGGCCCCGGATCAGGGACCGGCACGACCCTCTGCGTCGTCCTCGGGATTTTCCTCGTCCTCGTCGCCGGGCACCCGGCAGGCGCGCTCCAGCGCCAGCCCCGCCACCGTCAGCAGGACGCCCGCGACCGCCGCCACCAGGGACACCACCAGCCGCTCGCGGGGGGACTCGGCCTCCAGCCGGGTCCAGAAGCTGAGGCCGTAGGCGAGGTAGCCGCCCAGCACGGCGGCGCCGCCGATGGCGGCGGCCTTGCCCAGCGCGAGCCAGACCACGGCCCGGCTCGGCTCGACCCGCTCCCGGCGGACCTGGATGCGGGTGTGGGCGGAGCGGGCGAGCAGGGCGACGAAGGCGACCAGGACGAGCAGCGTCGCGGGTGAGAGCCACGGCACCTGCGGCGGGGCCGCGTCCAGCGCCCGGTACGCCGCGGAGACGCCGTACCCCAGCAGCGCCCCGATCACCAGGGCGACCCCGAGCACCGACCAGGCGGTCGGCTCGACCGGGGGCGGCGCTCCCTCAGTCCTCGAGGGAGAGGTCGTCACGACGCCGGACACCGGAGGTGTCGAGGGACTCGAGGAGGTCGGCGATCATGCCGTGCCCGGGGATCTCCCCCGCGGGCTCGACCTCGGCCCACGGCACCAGCACGAACGCACGCTCGTGGGCGCGCGGGTGGGGCAGCCGCAGGTCGGGGCGCTCGACCTGGGCCCGGCCGACGACGACCAGGTCGACGTCGAGGGTGCGCGGGCCCCAGTGCTCGCGGCGGACGCGGCCGTAGGCGTCCTCGATGGCCAGCGCGCGCTCGAGCAGGGTGGTCTCGTCCAGGGTGGTCTCGGCGAGCACCACGGCGTTGAGGAAGGGCGGGTTGTCCGCCGGTCCGCCGACCGCGTCGGTCTCGTAGACCGAGGACACGTCGACGACGATGACGTCGGGGGTGTCGCGCAGCGCGGCGACCGCCCCCTGCAGGTTGCTCAGCGGGTCGCCGTCGTTGGAGCCCAGGGCGAACACCACCTGGCGGATCGGCTTCATCCCGCTGAGGGTGTCGGCGTCGATGGCGTAGGGGTTGGGGGACGTCATGATGGCTTGCTCCTCGTCAGGGTGACGGACACGTCGTCGACCGGTACCCCCACGGGGGCCTGGGGCTTGTGGACCGTGACCTCCACGCGCGTCACCGGCGCGAAGGACAGGGCCGTGGTGGCGACGCGCTCGGCCAGGGACTCGATCAGCTGCAGCGGCTCGCCCTCGATGTCGGCCAGCACCCGCTGGGACAGGATCCCGTAGTGCACGGTGGCCTCCAGGTCGTCCTCCCGGGCGGCACGGGTGGAGTCGAGCCAGCAGGTCAGGTCGACCAGGAACGGCTGACCCACCTCGCGCTCGAAGTCGTGGACGCCGTGGCGCCCGTAGCCGCGGATCCCACGGACCGTCACGCGGTCCGGCTCGTCGACGGCCTGCCCGTGCTCTGGCTGCATCACTCTCACCTCCTGCCGAGCCGACCCTACCCAAGGTCGGGTGCGGGTGCTGCCGTCCGTGCTCACCCCGACGACCCGTCGACCGGCCCGCCAGCGCCCTCCGCTGCCAGCCGGCTGAGGACCCGCAGGGCGTCGACGTGGGGACGAACGGTGTGGGTCCGGACCGCCCACACGCCGCGCTCGGCCAGCACCGTGGTCAGCGCCAGGGCGGCGGCGTCCCGCTCGCCGGTCGGGCGGGGCTCGCCGGTGACCGGGTCGGCCAGCAGCGCCCCCAGGAACCGCTTCCGGGAGACCCCGACCAGCAGCCGGTGCCCCAGGCCGGTGAGGGTCCCGACGGCGGCCAGCAGCGCCCAGTTGTGCTCGGCGGTCTTGGCGAACCCGATGCCGGGGTCGAGCACCAGCCGCTCGGGGCGCACGCCGGCGGCCAGCGCGGCCTCGACCCGCTGCTCCAGCTCGCGGCGGACGTCGGCCACCACGTCGTCGTAGCGGGCCAGGTCGGCCATCCGGGCCGAGTGCGCCCGCCAGTGCATGGCGACGTAGTCCACGCCGGCGTCGGCGACGCAGCGCAGCATGGCGGGGTCGGCGAGCCCGCCGGACACGTCGTTGACCACGACGGCCCCGACCTCCACGCAGGCCTGGGCGACGGAGGCGCGCATGGTGTCCACCGAGACCGCCACCCCCGCGGCGACGAGGTCGCGGACCACCGGCAGCACCCGGCCGAGCTCTGTGGGGGCCGCCACCCGCGGTGCCCCGGGGCGGGTGGACTCCCCGCCGACGTCGACGAGGGCGGCGCCCTCGGCCCACAGCCGCAGCCCGTGCTCGACCGCGCGGTCGTGCTGCAGCCACCGCCCGCCGTCGGAGAAGGAGTCGGGGGTGACGTTGAGCACGCCCATCACCACGGTCCCGGCCGGGCGGGCCGCGGGCTGGGCTGCGGGGACGGTCACGAGCGCACGATCAGGCTCATCGCCTCGGCGCGGGTGGCCGGGTCGCGCAGCTGGCCGCGGACCGCGCTGGTGACCGTCCGCGAACCGGGCTTGCGGACGCCGCGCATGGTCATGCACAGGTGCTCGCAGTCGATCACCACGATCACCCCGCGCGGGCGGAGGTGCTCCTCCAACGCGTCGGCGATCTGGGTGGTGAGCCGCTCCTGGACCTGGGGCCGCTTGGCGTACAGGTCGACCAGCCGGGCCAGCTTGCTCAGCCCGGTGATCTTGCCGTCCTGACCGGGGATGTAGCCGACGTGGGCGCGTCCGGTGAAGGGGACGAGGTGGTGCTCGCAGCAGCTCCAGACCTCGATGTCGCGCACCAGCACCATCTCGTCGTGGCTGAGCTCGAAGGTCGTGCTCAGCACGCTCTCGGGCTCCACCCCCAGGCCGGAGAACATCTCGGCGTAGGCGCGGGCCACCCGGGCGGGGGTGTCGACCAGCCCGTCGCGGTCGGGGTCCTCGCCGATGCCGATCAGCAGCTCGCGGACGGCGCGCTGGACCCGGGCGTGGTCGAAGCCGGGCGGACCCGCCGGGGCGGGCTCCACCGCGGCGGACGCCTTCGCGGCCTCTACCGCGGTGGACGCCTTCGCGTCGGGGACGGGGGTGTGGTCGGACACCTTCGCTCCTGTGGGGCTGGCTGCGCCTCAGCGCAGGGAGGTCGACACGCGGGTCAGCGCAGCGGGCCCTGCGGCCCGCTGGGGCCCTCCGGCCCCAGCCCGCCGGGCTGCTGCTGCCAGCCGGGCAGGCCGTCGCTGCCGTCGCCGGGTGCGGTGTCCTCGCCCGGGACGTGCCCCGGCGGCAGGACCGCCCCACCGGCCGGGTGCTCGATCTCGGGCGCCGAGCCGTTGGTCCGCGGCGGGCGGACCGGCGGCAGCTCCGAGGGCACCCGGGTCTCCGAACCCGTCCACGGCGGGCGCTTGGGCCAGCGCTGCAGCGGCTCGAAGATCTTCGCCACCTGGGCCTTGTCCAGGGTCTCCTTCTCGAACAGCTGGCGGACCAGCTCGTCGAGGACGTGGCGGTTGGCGCTCAGGACGTCGAAGGCCTCCTGGTGGGCGGTGTTGATCAGCGCCGCCACCTCGGCGTCGACCACCGCGGCGATCTCCTGGGAGTAGTCCACTCCCCCGCCGCCGCCCATCTCGCGGCCCAGGAACGGCTCGTGGTCGCCCGAGCCGAGCCGGATCGCCCCGACCCGGCTGCTCATGCCGTACTGGGTGACCATCGCGCGGGCCACCTTGGTGGCCTTCTCGATGTCGTTGGCGGCACCGGTGGTCGGGTCGTGGAAGACCAGCTCCTCGGCCGCCCGGCCGCCCAGCATGTAGGCCAGCTGGTCGAGCAGCTCGCCGCGGGTGTTTGAGTACTTGTCGGCGTCCGGCATCACCATGGTGTAGCCGAGGGCCCGCCCGCGGGGCAGGATCGTCACCTTCTGCACCGGGTCGGTGCCCGGCATCGCCGCCGCCACCAGGGCGTGGCCGCCCTCGTGGTAGGCCGTGATCAGCCGCTCGCGCTCGTTCATCAGCCGGGTGCGCTTCTGCGGCCCGGCGATGACGCGGTCGATGGCCTCGTCGAGGTCGGCGTTGGTGATGGTTCGCTTGTTGGAGCGGGCGGTCAGCAGGGCGGCCTCGTTGAGCACGTTGGCCAGGTCGGCACCGGTGAACCCGGGCGTGCGCCGGGCCACCGAGGCGAGGTCGACCGAGGGGTCGACCGGCTTGCCCTGGGCGTGGACCTTGAGGATCTGCAGCCGGCCGTTGAGGTCGGGGGCCTCGACGGCGACCTGGCGGTCGAACCGGCCGGGTCGCAGCAGGGCCGGGTCGAGGACGTCGGGACGGTTGGTGGCCGCGATCAGGATGACCCCGCCACGGACGTCGAAGCCGTCCATCTCGACCAGCAGCTGGTTCAACGTCTGCTCGCGCTCGTCGTGACCGCCGCCCATGCCGGCGCCGCGGTGGCGGCCCACGGCGTCGATCTCGTCGATGAAGACGATGGCCGGGGCGTTCTCCTTGGCCTGCTCGAACAGGTCGCGGACGCGGGAGGCGCCGACACCGACGAACATCTCGACGAAGTCCGAGCCCGAGATGGAGAAGAACGGCACCCCGGCCTCGCCGGCCACGGCACGGGCCAGCAGCGTCTTGCCGGTCCCGGGCGGGCCGTAGAGCAGCACGCCCTTGGGGATCTTGGCCCCGACGGCCTGGAACTTCGCCGGCTCGGCCAGGAACTCCTTGATCTCCTGCAGCTCCTCGATGGCCTCCTCGCAGCCGGCCACGTCGGCGAAGGTCGACTTCGGGGTGTCCTTGTTGGCCACCTTGGCCTTCGACTTGCCGAACTGCATCACGCGGCCGCCGCCGCCCTGCACGGAGTTGATGAGGAAGAAGAACAGCGCGCCGATGATGATGAACGGGATCAGCGTGGTGAGCAGCGTGCCCAGGAAGCTGGGCTGGGGGTTCTCGCCCTCCCAGCGCTGCAGGGTGCCCTCGGCGACCCGCTCGTTGAGCCGGTCGACGATCTGCTGGCTCTGCCCGCCGACCCAGACCGCCTTGATGCGGCGCTCCTCGCCCTCGGTCTTCTCGACCAGGATCTGCTGCTCGCCGTCGCGCAGCGTCACGTTGGTCAGCGGCTCGTCGCCGTTGATCACCGCGACCACCTCCGACGTCGGCGTCTCGCGGTAGGAGTTCGAGGAGTCGAAGAAGTCCAGGGCGATGACCACGACGATCATCACCAGGATGATCCACAGGAAGGGCCCGCGGAGGATGCGTTGGAAGTTCATGACCTGCCTTGAGAACGGGGCGCCCCGGCGACTTCTGGGCACCCAGACCTTACCCGGCCGGGGGGAACGCGGGCACCCGCTCGGCAGGACCGCCCGCGCCGGTCAGCTGTAGACGTGCGGTGCGAGGGTGCCGACGCTGGTCAGGTTGCGGTAGCGGCCGTCGTAGTCGAGGCCGTAGCCGACGACGAACTCGTTGGGGATGTCGAAGCCCACGTAGTCCACCTCGACCTGGTTGGCCAGCGCGTCCGGCTTGCGGAACATCGTCATGATCTTGAGGCTGGCGGGCTCGCGGGAGAGCAGGTTGGTGATCAGGTAGGACAGCGTCAGACCGGTGTCGATGATGTCCTCCACGACCAGCACGTGCCGTCCGGCGATGTCGGTGTTGAGGTCCTTGAGGATGCGCACCACACCCGAGGACTGGGTGCCCGAGCCGTAGGAGGAGATGGCCATCCAATCCATCTCGCAGTGGCTGACCAACGCCCGTGACAGGTCGGCCATCACCATCACCGCGCCGTTCAGCACCCCGACCAGCAGGATGTCGCGGCCGTCGTAGTCGGCGTCGATCTGGGCGGCCAGCTCGACCAGGCGCTCCTGCACCTGCTCCTTGCTGAACAGCACCTCGGTCAGGTCGTCGGAGATGTGCACTGCGTCCACGGGGGCAAGCCAACCACGCGGGCCACGGGCGGCGCCACCGCGGGGGTCGGGCGGGGGTCGGGACCCGGGCCCGGGTCAGGACGTGGTGAGCCGGCCGTCGCGGCGTCGCACCCGCACACCCGGGACGTCGATGGGGCCCTGGCCCCGCCACGAGGTGAGCAGCGCGTCGACCGCCAGCACGTGGTCGTGCCCGGGCTGGCGGGCGCCGCGCTCGAGCAGCCAGCGCCGCAGCACCCGGTGCCGGACCGCCGGCGGCAGCGGCAGCAGGTCGGCGCAGAGCGGCTCCGCCTCCGTCCGGTGCCGGCCGGCCAGCTCGTCGAGGGCCTCGGCGTCGCGCCGGCAGAGGTCGGCGGTGCGGGCCAGCGCCTCGGCCAGACCCGGGCCGAGCTCGGCCTCCAGCAGCGGCAGCACCCGGTGCCGGACGCGGGCCCGGGTCAGCGCCGGGTCGGCGTTGGTCGGGTCCTGCCAGGGCTGCAGCCCCAGCTCGCGGCAGCAGGCCTCGGTGTCGGCGCGCCGCAGCCCCAGCAGCGGCCGCAGCAGCGGCCCCCGCCGTACGGCCATCCCGGCCAGGCTCCGCGGGCCCGAGCCGCGGGCCAGGCCGAGCAGCACCTGCTCGGCCTGGTCGTCGAGGGTGTGGCCCAGCAGCACCACCGCGTCGTCGACGCCCGCCTCGGCCAGCAGCGCCCGGTGGCGGGCGTCCCGGGCGCTGGCCTCGGGACCGCCCGGGCCCTCGACCCGCACCCTCACCACCGTGCCCGGGAGGCCGAGCCCGCGGCACCGCCCGACCGCGTCGGCGGCCGCCTCCGCCGACCCCGGCTGCAGGCCGTGGTCCACCACCAGCACCCGCGCCGGCCTCGGCTGCTGCCGGACGGCCTCGGCCACCCCGGCGGCGAGCGCCAGCGAGTCGGCGCCGCCGGAGCAGGCCACCAGCAGCGGCTGCCCGCCGGGGGCGTGCTCGGCCAGCGCCCGCCGGACGGCGACGGCGACCCGCAGCGTGGCCGGCCCCAGGGCGCGACGGGCCACGGTCAGCGGGTGCGATCCAGCCAGCGGCGCGGCTGGTGGATCTCCTCGAGGGTGGGCAGGGTCTGGGGGGAGGTGAAGACGGTGTTGAAGCCGTCGACCCCCACCCGGCGCACGACGTGGCGCACGAACCGGGCGCCGTCGCGGTACTGGGCCAGCTTGGCCTCCACCCCCAGCAGCCGGCGCACGACCCGGTCCGGGCCGCCGCGCTCGCGGCGGCGGGTGAAGCGGTGCCGGATGGTGCGCACCGAGGGCACGACGTCGGGACCGACTCGGTCCATCATCACGTCGGCGTGGCCCTCCAGCAGCGACATGACCGCGGTGATGGCGTCGATCCGCTCGCGCTGCTCGGCGGTGGTGAGCAGGTCGACCAGCGACCCGTCGCCCCGGCGGGCGCCGGGACGGAGCCGGCGGACCAGCCGACCCAGCACCTCCGGGTCGCCCAGGTCGGCCTGGGCGAGCACGTCGGCGAGCAGCAGCCGCAGGTGGTCGGGCAGCCAGCGGGCGTGGCCGAACTGCACCCGGTGGGTCTCCTCGTGCAGGCACACCCACAGCCGGAAGTCCTCCGGGTCGACCCCCAGCTGGCGCTCGACGGCGAGGACGTTGGGCGCGACCAGCAGCAGCCGCCCGGGGACGCCCTGCTGGGCGGCGAAGGGGTCGTACTGGCCGAGCACCCGGGTGGCCAGGTAGGACAGCAGCGCGCCCATCTGGACGCTGGCCGAGGACGACCCGCTCCGCCGGCCCGGCGACGGCTCGGCCAGCCCGGCCAGCAGCGTCGAGAAGGACTGCACGTTGGCCTCGATCCAGCGTCGGCGGTCGACCACCAGCACCTGGCTGTCCTGCGGGGCGTCGAGCCCGGTGACCTCGCGGACGTGCCCCGCCGCCCGGGCGGCGTGGCGGTACAGGCTGTCCACCACCTGCCGGGCCTCGGCCGGGCTCACCTGCGGACCACCGGGCACCAGCCGCCGGCCGGTGCCCACGGCCAGCCGCTGGTCGATCCGGGGCAGCGGGCTCATGGCGAGAACTCTAGGTGGCGCACCCGGTCCCCGGCGCCGCGTGCGGTGTGCCGGGTCGCCGCGCGGCAGGGGTCAGCAGCCGCAGGAGGCGAGGGCCGCGGTGGCCCGGTCCAGCCAGACCCGGGCCAGGTAGTCGTTGTCGGCGGAGTTGACCAGCAGCGCGAAGGCGAGCAGCCGGCCGTCGGCGGTGCGCAGGTACCCGGCGAGGGAGTGGGTGCCGCTCAGCGTGCCGGTCTTGGCCCGCACGGTGCCGCGGCCGGCGGCGGTGCCGGTGTCGACGAAGCGGCTGGTGAGGCTGCCGGTGCCGCCCGCCAGCGGCAGGCCGGTGGCCAGCGGGCGCAGCTGCGGGTGGTCCGGGGAGAGGGAGGCCGCCACCAGGGCGCTGAGCGTGGTGGAGGTGACGCGGTTCTGCCGCGAGAGCCCGCTGCCGTCCCGGGTCCGCCGGCCGTCGTCGTCGATCCCCAGCTCGTCCAGCACGGCCCCGACCGCGGCGGCCCCGCCGTCGGAGCTGCCCGGTCCGCCCGCGGCCAGGCCGGCGTGACGCAGCAGCAGCTCGGCCACGTCGTTGTCGCTGTGCAGCAGCATCTGCTCCACCAGCACCGCCACCGACGGCGAGCGGACCTCCGCCACGACCTCCCCCGAGCCACCGGTGCCGGAGGTGTCGACGTCGCCCACACGGACCCCGCGGTCGGCGAGCAGCTCGGCGAAGCGCTCCAGCGCGGCCGCGGCCGGCTGACGCTCGCGACGGCCGGGCGAGACGCCGTCCAGCTGGCCCTGGTCGGCCACCAGCGCCGAGACCGGGGTGACCTGGTTGCGGTAGTTCTCCGGCCAGTCCGGGTTCCAGGCCGGGCCCTCGAAGAGCCGCTCGTCCAGCCCCAGGTCGACCCGGCCGCCGCCGGCGCGCTGCACGGCCTCCGCGGTCTGCGCGGCCAGCTGCTCCAGGCTGGCGCGGCGCGGGTAGCCGTCCTCGGTGGCCCCGGTGAGCAGCGGGTCGCCGCCGCCGACCAGCACCCACACCTCGCCGCGGCGCTCGACGGTGGTGCTGAACTCGTGCTCGGGTCCGAGCAGCTGCAGCACCGCCGCACCGGTGAGCAGCTTCTGGGTGGAGGCGGGCATGCTCGCCGCGTCACCGCCCTCGTGGTGGACCAGCTCGCCGTCGGCGACGTCGGTGACCGAGACGTCGGCGCGGCCGCCGACGTCTCGGCGGGAGACGTCGCGCAGCCGCTCGGCCAGCCGCCCGGCCGAGACCGCCTCCCCCTCCCCCGCCGGCGGCAGCAGCTCGGGCGCGCCGGCCGGTGCGGGCGCCGGTGCCGGGGGCCCGGGCCGCCGCAGGTCGGGCGGCAGCGTGGCGCTGCCGCCGTCGACGAGCCAGCCCGCGGCGTGCAGCGCGGGGCGCCCCCACAGCGCGGCGGCGCCGGCCAGCAGCCCCAGCACCAGGACGAGCGAGAGCAGCCCGACCAGGACGCCGCGGGGGCCGCGGGTCCAGCGCCCACCGGCGCGGACGGAGGTCGTCGGCGGGGTCAAGGTCGGGGTGGTCCTCACGCTAGGCTCTGGGCAACTTCGTACCAGGACGTGCACTGGTACGGGCCGAGCACACGAATGGGGAGACTGTGGCAGAAGAGTACGCGGAGCCGGCGCAGACACAGGGGCGGAACCAGCGCCCGCCGTTCGGGATCAGCTTCGACGTCACGATCGAGATCCCCAAGGGCGGCAAGAACAAGTACGAGATGGACCACGAGACCGGCCGCATCCGGCTGGACCGGACGCTGTTCACCTCCACCCAGTACCCGGCCGACTACGGCTTCATCGAGCAGACCCTCGGCCAGGACAGCGACCCGCTGGACGCGCTGGTGCTGATCGCCGAGCCGACCTTCCCCGGCTGCCTGATCGAGTGCCGCGCGATCGGCATGTTCCGGATGACCGACGAGGCCGGCGGCGACGACAAGGTGATCTGCGTGCCGCTGGACGACCCGCGGCGCGACCACTGGCACGACATCTCCGACGTGCCGGTGATGATGGTGCGCGAGATCGAGCACTTCTTCACCGTCTACAAGGACCTGGAGCCCGGCAAGTCGGTCGAGGGCGCCACCATGGTCGGCCGCGAGGAGGCCGAGGCCGAGATCCGGGCCAGCCTGGAGCGGGCCAAGGGCACCCACTACGAGAAGAAGAACGTCAACCTCCACTGAGCTGGTGGACCAGCCGCTGCCGGCCGCCTGCCACGTCGCTCTCGTCGCGGCGGGCAGCGCGGCCGGTGCGCTGCTGCGGGCCGCCCTCACCCAGCTGGTCCCCGGCCCCTGGCCGGTGCTGTGGGTGCTGGACGTGGGCGGCGCGCTGCTGCTCGGGCTGCTGACGGGCTGGTCCTGCGGACGACGCCGCGGCCGCTGGCTGGTGCCGCTGCTGGGTCCCGGCGTGCTGGGCGGGCTGACCACCTTCTCCGCGGTCACGGTGCTGGCAGCGGGCTCCCCCGGCCCCGGACCGCTCGCCGCGGTGCTGGGCATGACCGTGGCGGGGGTGCTCGCCGCCTGGGCGGGCCTGCTGCTCGCCGGCACCGGCTCCCGCTCCCGTGCTGGTGGGCCCGACGGCCCCGGGGAGGCCCCGTGAGCGGCTGGGAGTGGCTGGCGGTGGCGGTCGGCGGGCTGGCCGGTGGCGCGCTGCGCGGCTGGCTGGGTCTGCTGCTGCCGTCCACCGGCGACGGCTTCCCCCGCGCGGTGCTGGTGTGCAACGTGGTGGGGTCCTTCGTGCTGGGGCTGGCGGCGGCCCTGCTGCTGCCCGGCTCGGGGACGCTGGCGCTGGTCGGGACCGGCTTCTGCGGCGCGCTGACCACCTGGTCCACCTTCAGCCTGGACCTGGTCGCCCTGCTGCGGACCCGGGCCCGGCGCACCGCCGCGGTCTACGCGCTGACCAGCCTCGGCGCCGGGCTGGCCGCCGCCTGGGCGGGGCTGCAGCTCGGGGCGGCGCTGGCCGGCTGAGCCGCCGCGCGCCCGGCTGCGAGAGGATGGGCGGGTGCCGAGCTACCTGATGATGATCGCCCCCTCCGGGAACCGGGTCTACGCCGCCGGGTCGGCGCCGCTGGCGGCGGCCGAGCTCGAGGTGTGCGGGGCCGGGGCCTTCACCGGGGTGCGGCCGGTGCGGCTCGCCGGGGCGGACTACCTCGCCTTCGACTCCGGGCCGGGGCTCGACGACGAGGCCCTCGCCGTGCTGGCCGGGCAGTCGCTGCGGCTGGCGGTGTTCGAGCGGAGCGGCAGCGAGGACGACCCGCTGCTGCGCCCGCTGCCGGTGCCGGAGACGTCGGTGCTGGACGAGGACCTGGTCACCATCCCCAAGTACCCGGGCAAGACCAACGAGCTGTTCACCCGGCTGCTGCTCAACGTCACCTGCGCCCAGGTGCGCACCGGCGCCCGTCAGGACGGCCGGCCGCTGACGGTGCTGGACCCGCTGTGCGGGCGCGGCACCACCCTGACCACGGCCTGGCTGGCCGGGCACCACGCCGCCGGGGTTGAGGGCGACCTCAAGGCCGTCGAGCAGACGGCCGCCTTCCTCAAGACCTGGCTGCGGCGCAAGCGGCTCAAGCACACCGCCGACCTCACCCCGGTCCGGCGCGAGGGCAAGAGCCTGGGCAAGCGGCTCGACGTGGAGGTCCGCCCCGAGCAGGGCCCGCCGCTGTCGCTGACCGTGTTCAGCGGTGACACCCGCAGCTCGGCGCAGCTCTTCGGCAAGCGCCGCTTCGACGCCGTGGTGACCGACGCCCCGTACGGGGTCGTGCACGGCAGCACCACCGACGTCCGCGGGGTGAGCGGGCGCCGCGACCGCACGCCGGGCGGGCTGCTCCGCGAGGCCGTCCCGGTGTGGGCCTCGCAGCTGCGCCCCGGCGGCGCGCTCGGGGTCTCCTGGAACACCCTGGGGCTGGCCCGGGAGGACCTGGCCGGGATCTGCCGCGAGGCGGGGCTGGAGCCGCTGGACGGCGGCCCCTGGCACTCCTTCTCCCACCGGGTGGACGCCTCCATCCAGCGCGACCTGCTGGTGGCCACCAAGCCGCGCTGAGACGCAAGGCCTCCTCCGGCTCAGCCCAGCCGGGCCCGGGCCCAGCCCAGCTGACGGGCCTGCTGGTAGGCCTGGCCGCCCTCGTGGCCGTTGTACTCGTAGACCGCGATCTCCTTCTCGGCACGCCACTCCGCGTAGGCGGCGTAGACGGTCGACGGCGGGCAGACGGTGTCGAGGAGCGCCACCGAGAACAGCGTCGGGCACTCGGCCCGGCGGGCGAGGTGGACGTTGTCGAAGTAGTTGAGGGTGTTCAGCACCTGCTCACCGCGGCCGCGCCAGCCCTTGAGGTAGGCCTCGATCTCGGGGTACGGACCGGCGGAGGCGATCTCCAGGGAGCGGCGGAAGTCGCAGAGGAAGGGGACGTCGGGCATGGCCCCGGCGAGCCGGACACCGGCCTTCGGCGCCAGCCCGGCCGCGGCGATCGTGATGGCGCCGCCCTGGCTGCCGCCGGTGACCAGCACCCGGTCGGGGTCGACCTGCTCCAGCGAGGCCGCCACCTGCAGGGCGCGGACGGCGTCGGTGTAGACCCGGCGGTAGAAGTAGGTCTGCGGGCTCTCCACCCCCGACGTCATCGAGCCGGGGTAGTGCGAGGACGCCGCGGCGGCGTCGGGGTCGGGCGTCGGGTCGACCCCGCCCTGCGACCAGCCCTGGCCGCGGGTGTCCACGGTCAGGTGGGCCCAGCCCGCCAGCGGCCACGGGGCCATCTGCTGGGGCAGCCCGCGCCCGCCGGAGTAGCCGTGGAACTGCACCACCACGGGCAGCCGGCCCTGGTGCCCGGCCGGCAGGTGCAGCCAGGCCTTGATCGGCGCGCCGCCGTAGCCGGCGAAGGTGACGTCGTAGGTCTCCACCAGCGTCAGGCCGGTGTCGACGCGGCTGAGCACGACGTCGAGGGGGTGGTCGTTCTCGGCCAGGGTGGTGGTCCAGAACTCGTCCAGGTCGTCGGGCTCGGGGGTGGTGCAGCGGTACTCGAGCAGCTGGTCCAGGGGCAGGTCGACACGTGGCATGCCGGACAGACTAGGGGTCGTCGCCGGGCCCGACCGCGCGGGTCTACGGTGAGGACATGACCCGCTGGCTGCACCTGGTGCGCCACGCCACCACCGAGGACGGCCGGCCCGGCCGGCCCGACCGCGAGCGCCGTCTCACCGAGCGGGGACGGGCCGAGGCGCGGGCGCTCGGGGAGCACCTGCGCGGCGGCTCCTGGCCGCTGCCGCTGGTGTGGTGCTCACCGGCCGAGCGGGCCCGCGCCACCGCCGAGCTGCTCGGGCTGGGCGTCGACGTGCAGGTCGAGCCGTCCCTCTACCGGGCCGGACCGGAGGAGCTGCTGGAGCTGGTCGCCGGCTGCGACCCCGAGCTCCCCGGCCTGCTGGTGGTCGGCCACAACCCGACCGTGGCCGAGCTGGTGGCCCGGCTCGGCGCCGGGCACCCCGACCACGGGCTGCTCGGCCGCGGCTTCCCGCCCGCCGGCTGGGCGCTGCTCGAGCTGGACGACGGCTGGACCGACGTGGCCTCGGCCCGGCTGGCCGGGCTGCGGCTGCCCTGACGACTGGCCGGGTGGGCCTCAGCGCCCCAGCTCGGGGCGCCGGGCCGTCGTGATGCCCTGCTTCTCCAGCTTGCGGCGGTCGAACCAGTTCGCGTTGCGGACGTTCAGCGTGCCCATCCCCACCGAGCCGTGCAGCACCAGCAACGTGCCGCCCGGCTGCGGGCTGGTGGGCAGCTTGCAGTGCGCGGACCCCCAGCCGGTGCGCAGCCGGTCCACGTTGGCCGCCCACGTCTCGGGGACCACGATGGTCACGCTGCCGGCGCTGCCGATGACGCGGATGTCGACCACCGGTGGGGCGACGGCCTGCAGGCAGTCCAGCTTCACCGAGCCCAGCGAGGCGTTGATCTCGATGAACGGGGGCACGTCCCAGCGTCCCGTCCGGGCCACGCTGGACCAGCCGGCGTCGAGCACCAGGCGGTCGGCCTCGGACGACCCCGGGGTGCTGGCGAGCCGCGGCTCCACACCGGGGCGGGGGCGGGTCAGCGCCGTCGACGGCGGTTCGATGGGCAGGTCGGCGACGAGCGGGTCGAGGTCGGAGAAGTAGCGGGCGCGCAGCGCGGCGTCCACCCGCTCCTGCATCTCCTCCATGGTGATCCGCCCCTCGGCCATGGCGTCCTGCAGGACGGAGGCCACCAGGTCGCGCTCGCGGTCACCGATCCGCAGCTGCGGCTGCTGCTCTGACATGTGCCGAGCGTAGCGACGTGCGGGTGCGCCGGGACAGGCTGCCAGGAGCACCCTTATCCCGTGGACACACCTGCCGGCCGGGGGCATCGTCGTGCCCGTGACCCCCGACGAGGACGTGCGGCAGGAGGAGATCTGGGACGCCGTGGCCGCCCAGCGCTACGACACCCCGGGCACCGGGATGTTCGCCGAGGAGGTGCTGGGCCCGACGGTCGACCGGCTGGTCGAGCTCGCCGACGGCGGCCCGGCGCTGGAGCTCGCCGTCGGGACCGGCCGGGTGGCCGTCCCGCTGCTGCAGCGCGGGGTGCCGGTGACGGGCATCGAGCTGTCTCAGCCGATGGTCGACCAGCTGCGCACCAAGGTCGACGCCGACGCGCTGCCGGTCGTGCTGGGTGACATGGCCACCGCCACGGCGCCGGGGCGGTTCTCGCTGGTGTACCTGGTGTTCAACACCATCTCCAACCTGCTGACCCAGGCCGAGCAGGTCGCCTGCGTCCGCAACGCGGCCCGCCACCTGCTCCCCGGTGGGCGCTTCGTGGTCGAGCTGTGGGTGCCGCAGCTGCGCGTCCTGCCGCCGGGCCAGCCCGGGACGGTGTTCACCGCCGAACCCGGCTACATCGGCCTCGACCTCCTCGACCCGGTGACCCAGCGGCTGGTCTCCCACCACTTCCGCTTCGGGCGGGGACGCGAGGCCGAGCTGTTCCGCAGCCCGCACCGCTACATCTGGCCGGCCGAGCTCGACCTGATGGCGCAGCTGGCCGGGCTCGAGCTCGAGAGCCGGCACGCCGACTGGCGGGGCACGGAGCTCACCGCGGAGTCCACCTCCCACGTCTCGGTCTACCGCCTGCCGGCGGGCTGACCCCCTTCCCCACGACCGGCGGCGGGCACAGCCGGCGCACCTACACTCGTGCCATGTCGACCACCCTCGAGCCGCGCGGGCGGCTGCTGGGCGCCGTGGCGCCGGCCCTGCCGCCGCTGGTGCTCACCGTGCTGATGTGGCTGAGCGAGCTGGTCGACACCGTCCTGGGCGGCTTCCTGGACCAGTTCGGCATCCAGCCCCGGGAGGTCGACGGGCTGGCGGGGGTGCTCGCCTCGCCGCTGCTCCACAGCGGGCTGGCCCACCTGGTGGCCAACACCGGTGCCTTCGTCGTGCTGGGTGTGCTGACCGCCCTGATCACCCGCCGGTTCTGGGCGGCCACGCTGGGCATCGCCGTCCTCGGCGGGCTGGCCGTCTGGCTGCTCGGCGCCGACGGGACGGTCCACATCGGGGCCAGCGGACTGGTATACGGCTACGCCACCTTCCTGTTCTGCTGGGGCATCTTCGTCCGCCGCGCGCTGGCGATGGCGGCCTCGCTGTTCGTGCTGCTCGCCTACGGCGGCATCGTGTGGGGCGTGCTGCCCACCCAGTCGGGGGTCAGCTGGGAGGGCCACCTGTTCGGCGCGCTGGCCGGGGTGCTGATGGCCTGGCTGCTGGCCCGGCGGCAGCGGGTGGTCGCGGGCCGCCGCCGCTGACGCGCCCCACCTCGCCGCGGCCGGTCGGGGACGCACGAGCGGGTGGGGACGTGACGTCCCCACCCGCTCGACCGGTGCTGCCGGTGCTGGTGCTCAGCGCTTCCGGGTGACCTGCACCACCGACGGGCGCGGCCCGCGCCACTCGCCGCGGCGCGGCTTGGCCCCGGCGGGCACGTAGTCGGGGAAGTAGGACTGCTGGTCGTCCCAGCTGCCGTCCTCACCCGGGTGCTGGACGGCCACGAAGACCGAGCCGTCCTGGTCGTGGATCACCGGGCCGCAGGTCTCGGCCTGGTTCGGCACGGCCAGGAACTGCGTCAGGTGACCGCGCTCCGCGCCGGTCAGCGGCACCCGGTGCAGGGCGTCGGCCTTGCCGATGGTGCCGGGCTGGCCGTCGGTGGAGATCCACAGGTTGCCCTCGGAGTCGAAGGCCAGGTTGTCGGGGGAGGAGATCGGGGCCACCGGGCCGTCCCAGCCGGCGAAGTAGGTGCCCTCGGTGCTCTCGTCGCCGCAGACGATCAGGATGTTCCAGTCGAAGCTGGTGGCACCGGCGCGGTTGCCGCGCTCGGTGATCTCGATGATGTGGCCCTCCTTGTTGTTCACGCGCGGGTTGGCCGCGTCCGTGCCCGGGTTCTGCCCCACCCCACGGTTGGTGTTGTTGGTGCAGGCCACGTAGACCTTGCCCGAGTGCGGGCTCGGCTCGACGTCCTCGGGACGGTCCATCGGGGTGGGACGCAGCTTGTCGGCGGCCTCGCGGGTGAAGACGAGGACCTCCTCGACGCTCATCTGCGGCACGCGGGACTCCCCGTCCACGACCAGCGGCAGCCAGACGCCGCGGCCCAGGTTGTCGTTGTCGGGGCGCTGGGAGCCGCTGAAGCGGGCCACGTAGAGGTCGCCCTCGGTGAGCAGCTGCAGGTTGTTGCGACGGGCCTTGGCGGAGCCGCCCTTCATGAACTTGCGGCTGGAGACGAACTTGTACAGGTAGTCGAAGCGCTCGTCGTCACCCATGTAGGCCACCACGGTGCCGTCCTCGTCCACCCGGACGTTGGCCCCCTCGTGCTTGAACCGGCCCATCGCGGTGTGCTTGCGCGGGGTGGAGGTGGGGTCGCTCGGGTCGATCTCGACGATGTAGCCGAAGCGGTTCGGCTCGTTGCGGTAGGCCTCGGAGGTGGCGTCGAAGCGGGGCTCGATCGCCTCCCAGCCGTAGTTCGAGGGGCGGTTGTTCAGGCCGTAGCGGGCGCTGCCGCGGGCGCTCGGGTCGGCCTTGAAGTAGCCGTTGAAGTTCTCCTCACCCGACAGGATGGTGCCCCACGGGGTGGTGCCGCCGGCGCAGTTGCCGATGGTGCCGAGCACGGTGGTGCCCTCGGGGTCGGCCGCCGTCTTCACGAAGTCCGAGCCGGCGGCCGGGCCGGTCAGCTCGAAGGGGGTGCTGGCGGTGATGCGCCGGTTGCGGGGGGCGCCCTTGATGTAGCGCCACTGGGCGCCCTTGCGGTTGCGCTCCAGCTCGACCACCGCGAAGCCGTGGGCGGCCATCGTGGCCTTGAGGACCTGCTCCTCCTCGGCGGCGGAGCGCGACGGCGGGAACATGATGTTGCGGTTGGTGTACTCGTGGTTGCAGCACAGCAGGGCCTTCTTGCCGTTCTTCTCCACGAGGATGTCGAGGTAGTCGTTGTTGTACCCGAACTGGCGCTCCTGGGCCTCGGGGTCCGGGTTCTCCGGGTCGAAGGCCGGGGAGTCGTGGAACAGCGGGTCGCCCCAGCGGATGATGGCGCGCCACTCGTAGCCCTGCGGGACGGTGAAGGCGTCCTCGGCGGCGTCCACGGCGGCGATGGGGGTGAACGGCAGCTTGCCGCGGACGGCCTTCTCGCCGGGCGCGCGCGCACCCTCGGTGGCGGCGGCCGGGAGCGGCTGCCCGACGGTGAACGGGATCGCGGCGGCGGCGGCCAGCGCGCTGCCGCCCAGCAGCACCGAACGGCGGCTGAGGGCGGCCTCGGCCACGTCGCGGAAGCTGGGCTCGCTGCTCTGGTTGGGCACCGGCGAGTCGCAGGCCGAGTCGCACTTCAGGTGGCAGGTGACGGCGCTGCGGCTGCCGTGGGTCTTGCCGAGCATGGGAAGGAACTGCACAGGGATCTCCTCGGTCGGGGCGCGCTCCCCCCGGAGCCACGCACGGTGCGACCAGCCAAGGAGGGCCGGGTGAACGGCAGGTGACGAGCAGCCGTCAGCGGCGTCAACCTCTGGAGAGGGTGTTATTTCGTCACGCCGCTGCTGCGGATATCGCCCTGCCCGCTTACCAGACGGTGTAGCCGCCGTCCACGCCGTAGTCGCTGCCGGTGACGAAGCTGGCGGCGTCGGAGAGCAGGAAGGCCACCACCGGCGCGATCTCGTCGGGGCGCCCCGGACGTCCCATCGGCGTCAGCCCGAACCACCGCCGGGTCATCTCCGGGTCGCGGGCGACCACCTCGTCGAGCAGCGCGGTGGCGGTGTAGCCGGGCGAGACCGAGTTGACCCGCACCCCCCGGCCGCCCCACTCCCCCGCCAGCGACCGGGTCAGCATGATCACCCCGGCCTTGGACACGTTGTAGCCGACCTGGTTCTGGGGGGTGTTGGAGACGTGGCCCGACATCGAGGCGATGTTGACGATGGCGCCCGACCCCTGCTGCAGCATCTGCCGGCCCACCTCCCGGCAGCAGTAGAAGACGCCGTCGAGGTTGACCTGCAGCACCCTGCGCCACTGCTCGTCGGTCATCGACTCCGCGTCGGCGTTGACGGTGACGCCGGCGTTGTTGACCCAGCCGTCGACCCGGCCGTGCTGGCGCACCACCGCGGCCACCGCCTCGGCCACCGAGGCGGGGTCGGTGACGTCGACGGGGACGAAGCCCGCGCCGATCTCGGCGGCGGTGGCGGCACCGCGCCCGGCGTCGACGTCGGCCACCACCACGGTGCCGCCGCCGGCGACGAGGGCTTCGGCGATCGCGCGTCCGATGCCCTGCGCGGCACCGGTGACGGCCACCACCTTGCCGGAGACGTCGACCGCCGACGTGCCTGCCGATCCGCCCATGCCCCTCCTCGCCCTGCGCCGGGCGGCCCGCCGTCGGGCTCCGCGCCAGGGTCCGGCGACCACGCTACCGTGAGGTCGTCGCGGGTCGCGGGGAGGCGGTCCGACCGTTTCGGCCGAGGACTCCCCGGGTACGCGGAGCACGGATCGACCGCAACATCTGATGGGGAGCGCATGAAGGCAGTCACCTGGCACGGGAAGCGGGACGTCAGGGTCGAGGAGGTCCCCGACCCCGTCCTCGTCGACGACACCGACATCATCATCGAGGTGACCTCGACGGGGTTGTGCGGGTCCGACCTGCACCTCTACGAGACCCTCGGCGCCTTCCTGCACCCCGGTGACGTCCTCGGCCACGAGCCGATGGGGCGGGTGGTGGCCAAGGGTTCCGCGGTGCCCCAGCTCGAGCTGGGCGACCGGGTGGTGGTGCCCTTCCAGATCGCCTGCGGGCACTGCTTCATGTGCGAGCACGGGCTGCAGACCCAGTGCGAGACGACCCAGGTCCGCGAGCACCACATGGGCGCCCGCCTGTTCGGCTACACCGACCTCTACGGCGCCGTGCCCGGCGGGCAGGCCGAGCTGCTGCGGGTGCCGCACGCCGACTACGGGCCGATCAAGGTGCCCGACGAGGCGTCCGACGACCGCTACCTGTTCCTCTCCGACGTGGTGCCCACGGCCTGGCAGGGCGTCGCCTACTCCGGCATCCAGCCGGGTGAGACCCTGCTGGTGCTGGGGCTGGGGCCGATCGGCGAGATGGCCTGCCGCATCGCGCTGCAGCGCGACATCAGCGTCATCGGGGTCGACCTGGTCCCCGAGCGGATCGCCCGCTCGCGCGCGCTCGGCGTCGACGTGGTCGACCTGCGGGACGGGGACGTGGTGGACCACGTGCTCGACCGCACGGCAGGCCGGGGCGCGGACGCCGTGGTGGACGCGGTCGGCATGGAGGCCCACGGCTCGCCGGCGGCCGAGGCAGCGCAGAAGCTCGCCAGCTGGCTCCCCGGGCCGCTGGCCCGGCCGGTGATGACCACCGCCAGCGTGGACCGGCTGCACGCGGTGCACACGGCGGTCGAGGCGGTCCGCCGCGGCGGGACGATCTCGCTGAGCGGCGTCTACGCCGGGGCGGCGGACACCCTGCCGATGCAGACCATGTTCGACAAGCAGGTGACGCTGCGGATGGGCCAGGCCAACGTCCGGCGCTGGCTCGACGAGCTGATGCCGCTGGTGGTCGACGACGCCGACCCGCTGGGCCTGGAGACGTTCGCGACCCACCACCTCCCGCTGGAGGAGGCCCCCGAGGCCTACCGCCGCTTCCAGCGCAAGGAGGACGGCGCCATCAAGATCGTGTTCCACCCCTGACGCTTCGTCTGCCGCTCCCAGGGCGCGCCGGCCGGCTTCGCGCCGCCTTGACGGCTGCCGCGACCCTCAGGAGGCTACCCCGGTGATGGAGTTCTCGGTGGACGCCGCCCGGTGGCACAGCTGGGCCTCGCGCCTGGTGGAGGCGCCCACCGCCCGGATGCCGCTGGAGCTCCTCGCGCTGGCCTGCGAGCTGGTCCCCGGTGGTTCGGTCTCGCTGCGGCTCGATCCCGACGAGATCCACCTGAGCGATCCCCGGCCCGGCCTGCTCGAGGAGGAGCAGACCAGCACCGGCGCCGGGCCCGCCACGATGGTCGGACCGACCGCGCTGGCGCTGCCGGCTGCCGACGTGGCCGCCACCTGGCCGCCTCTGGCTGCCGCCGTGGACGGGACGGGGCTGCGTTCCTGCCTCGCCCTGGCCCTGGTGGTCGGTGAGCAGCGGCTGGGCAGCCTCACCCTGTGGGCACCCGGCCCGGAGGCCCTCGAGGAGCCGCTGCCGCGGGTGGCCGGGGCCCTCGCCGCCCTGGCCTCGGTGGTGCTGGCGCTGCGTCGGCGCGAGCAGCAGCTGGAGGAGGCGATCGCCAGCCGTGACGTGCTGGGCCAGGCGAAGGGCATCCTGATGGAGCGGCTCGGTCTCGACCCGGACCAGGCCTTCGAGCTGCTCACGGCGGTCTCGCAGCGGCGCAACAGCAAGGTCCGCGCCATCGCCGAGCAGCTGACCACCGCCGGCGAGCTGGAGTAGGCCCGCCTGGATCAGGACCGCCTCCGGCGCGCTGGATGAGAACCGCCTCCGGCGCGCTGAATGAGAACCGCCTCCGGCGGGGGACGGTATACTGAGCGCGCGCGCTCCGGCGACGCACGCGTTCGGGTCAAGAAGCGGCCTGGTAGACCAGCTCGGACCCAGGACCCGCATGTCGACTGACTCCGTTCCCCGTGAGGCCCTCCGCCTCGTACCGGACCCCGTCGTCCCCGCCCACGCCACCGTCTCGACGGGGCGGACGACCTTCGAGGGCCAGCACGCCGGCGACGCCCTCAAGCACGTGGCACGCACCTTCAAGGTGCGCATCCGCGGCAACTGCGCCAGCCGCGAGGTGTCCTTCCGGCACGACCGGGTGGTGGCCGGCGGGCTGAGCTTCGACGAGGTCACCACCACCGCCACCACCGAGCTCACCGTCGGGTCGCTGCGGCACCTGGTGCTCGGCACGCTGGTGCGCGGTCGGCTGCGCCTCGACGCGGCGGGGGTGAGCGAGGAGTACCACGCCGGGGACAGCTTCGTGCTCGGCGCACCGGGCCAGGACGTCGTGCTCAGCGCCCAGTTCCCCACCCTGTCCCTGCTGCTCGTCGACCCGTCCCTGCTGCCCACCGGCGGCACCGACCTCCGCCGGCTGCCGGGGCGCCGTCCCATCTCGCCCGAGGCCGGGGCCGCCTGGCGCGACACGGTGGCCGCCGCCCGCTCCCTGCTGCTGGCCCACGACGGAGGCGGCGCCCTTCCCTCGGTGCTGCGCGCCCTGGAGCACGCCCTGCCGGTGGCCGCCCTCGGCACCTTCACCGGGTCGGTCAGCGCCGACGCCGCCGTCCCGACCGCCGGCGAACCGGTCCCCTACACGCTCCGGCACGCGCTGGAGATCCTGGAGGGGGCGGCCGGGGACTCGATCAGCGTCGAGGAGGTGGCGCGGACGGTCGGGGTGACCCAGCGGGCGCTGCAGTACACCTTCCGCCGGCACCTCGACACCACCCCCGCGGCCTACCTGCGCCGGCTGCGGCTGGACCGGGTCCACGCCGACCTGCTGCGCGCCGACGCCCGGGACGGGGCGACGGTGGCCCAGATCGCGGCCCGGTGGGGGTTCCACCACCCGGGCCAGTTCGCCGCGCTCTACCGCAGCGTGTTCGGCCAGCGTCCGAGCACGACCCTGCACGCCGACCGTTTCGACCCGCCCGCAGGGGGTATGGAGCTGTCGTGATCCCCCGGCCGCGAAGGAGCGTGTGATGACGACCCCCACCCATCCAGCACCTGCCAGACCGACCCTGGCGCCCCGGCCCCCGGACGACATCAGCCAGCTGCTCTGGGAGCCGATCACCGACTGGGAGTACCGCCCGGACCCGGTGGGCTTCGACGAGGACGAGGACTCGATCGACCACTGGGTCTACGTGGTGGATCCCCGCGACGACGACTGACGTCGCACCCGCCGTCGAGAACGCGACCGCCCGGCTCCCCCAGGGGAGCCGGGCGGTCGTGCGTCTCGGCCCTGGCGCCGGGCTGTGCCCGGCGCCGAGGCGCTGCTCAGTTCTGGGAGCAGTCGTCCAGCGAGCCGACCACGTCGCGCAGCTTGGTCATCACCCGGGCCAGCAGCCGCGAGACCTGCATCTGGCTGGTGCCCAGCTCGGCGGCGATGTCGCTCTGGGTCCGCTGCTCGTAGAAGCGCATGAACACCAGCCGGCGCTCGCGCTCGTCCAGGCTCTGGATGGCCCGCTCCATGAGCAGCCGGGCCTCGCAGGCGCTGATCTCGAAGGTGTCGTCGCTCTCGGGGTGGACGCCCTCGGTCGGGCTGAGGTCCATGGCCACCGGCCGGTACCCCTGCTCGGCCTGGCGGGCCGCGCAGACGGCCTCGACGGACTCACCGATGTACTCCGCCAGCTGGGCGTCGGTCGGCTCGGCCTTCAGCTCCTGGGTCAGCTCGGGCCAGGCCTTGCGGATCGACAGCACGACCTCCTGGCACCGGCGGGGCGGGCGGACCATCCACCCCCGGTCCCGGAAGTGGCGCTTCAGCACACCGAGGATGGTGGGGACGGCGAAGCCGGCGAACGGGCCCCGGTCGGGCTGGTAGCGGTGGGCGGCCTCGGTGAGGCCGGCCCGGGCGACCTGCACCAGGTCCTCCTCGTCCTCGCCGCGGTGCCGGAACCGCCGCGCGAGCGAGTCGGCCAGCGGGAGGTTCAGCAGCACGACCTCGTCGAGCAGCATCTCCCGCTCGGACTCGGGGCACTGCGCCAGCCGCTCGAAGAGCTCGGCGGTGCGCAGCTCGACCTCGGCGTGGTCGTCGGCGCGGGTGGGGACGGTCGCGACAGCCGCCTCGAGCGGGTTGTCGGCGCCGGAAGCGGGGGCGGTGGGTGCGGACACGAGCAGCTCCTCTGTTCGTTGGGGGCAACGAGTGGTACAAGGCGCGCTGCTTGGCCTTGCCCTCACAGAACCACCGCTCGGCCCAGGACACAAGGACCGCCGGGTGAAAGTGTCTGAGACGAAGCCGAGAAAACGGGTACGGGACGGGCCAGGAGGTGGTGGTCGTGAGCGCCGGGACCCCGGAGCCGGCACCCTCGGAGGAGCTGCCGAGCACCCTGCAGCGCTCCGACGAGCACGCCCGGCGGACCTACGCCGCAGCCCATGACGCCGCGGTGGAGCAGTACGGCGAGGGTGGGCGCGCCCACCGGGTGGCGTGGAGCGCGGTCAAGCACTCCTACGAGAAGGTGGGCGACCACTGGGAGCCCAAGGAGACCGCCGGCCCCTCGGACGCCCAGGCCGAAGGAGGGGTTGACAGCGGACGCGCCACCGCCGGGGGTGTCGACGCCAACGCCAGCCTGGCCCACCTGTACGAGCTGGCCCGCCGGCTGGACGTCCCCGGGCGCAGCCGGATGACCAAGCAGCAGCTGGTCGAGGCCCTGCGACGGGCCAGCGCCCGGGAGACCGCCCGGGCGCGCGGCGACTAGCCCCTCCCCCGGGCACCGAGGTCCACAGCCCTCCGACAGCGCAGCCCCAGGTCGCTGCCAGCCGGGCGCCGCACCGTGGTCCCCGGCCGCACCCGGCGGCCGGGCGACCGAGGTCGCCCCGACGGGAGGAGAGACCATGACCGGACAGCAGGACCGCACCCCGACCGCGCCGACGAGGCGGGGCCACCGGGCCCGGGCCGCGGCGGTCGTCGCCGCCGGCGCCCTGACCCTGGGCGGCGGCGTGGGCGTCGCCGCCGCCGACGACACGTCCAGCCCCCCGCCGTCCGGCGGGCCGGCCGCCGGGCAGCAGGAGGGGGCTCCGTCCGCCGGTGGACGACCCGCCGGCGGTCCCCGCGACGGCGGGCTCGCCGCGCGGCTGGCCGAGGAGCTGGGCGTCGACGAGGCGGAGGTGACCGCCGCCCTCGAGGACGCCCGCGAGGAGCTGCCGGACCGTTCCTCCGAGGCCGGCGACGAGCCGACCGACGCCGAGCGGGAGGCGGCCCGCGACGGGCGTCGGGCGGCCCTGGCGGCGGCCCTGGCCGAGGAGCTGGGCGTCGGGGAGGAGGAGGTGCGTCAGGCGCTGCAGGCCGCCGCCGAGGCTGCGGACGCCGACCGCGCGGCGGCGCTGCAGCAGCGGCTCGCCGACGCCGTCGGTGCGGGCACGCTCACCCAGCAGGAGGCCGACGCGGTGGCCAGGGCGGTGGAGCAGGGGGTGGTGGACCTGGGCCGGGACCGCTGAGGCGACCTGCACCGGGCGGCAGCGGCGGGAAGGTCCGGACCCCTCCCGGTGTTAGGGAAGGAGAACCGTTCTCAACGACCAGGAGGTCACCATGGCCAGCCGCACCGAGCTGCGTCCCGTCGTCCGGCTGCGTTCCACCGCCGGCACGGGGTTCACCTACGTCACCCGCAAGAACCGCCGCAACGACCCCGAGCGGCTGACGCTGCGCAAGTTCGACCCGGTCGCCCGCCGCCACGTGGAGTTCCGCGAGCAGCGCTGACCGCGGTCTGAGGGGGTGGACGGGTCGAGCACCGGTCCACCCCGGTCTTCCCCTGGTTCCGGCGCCGGGCGGCGGCCGTCGTGGTCCTGTCTGGTTGACTGGAGGGAAGGAAGAGGAGGTGTGGCACATGATCGCCAGGTTGCTGAAGGGTGCCGTCAAGGGCGCCGTGGTGGGCAAGGTCCTGCAGATCGCCGAGCGCGAGCTGCGCAAGCCCGAGAACCAGCGCAAGATCAAGGAGGGTCTGCGGAAGGTGTCGCGCACCCGCCGCTGATCTGCTCCGGGACGCGCTCGGCGCTCCCGGTCGACGTCTCGTGCCCGCCGGTCCCCGTGACCGGCGGGCACGAGCGCGTTCGCACCCCTGCCGAGCGGTCCCGTAGCCTGGTAGGCGGCAGGGTCAGGCAGCCGGCCCCGACCTCTCCCGAAGAAGAACTCCCGTGTCCGAGCACCCCGCACCCCCGATCCAGCAGCACACGCTGGTCGCCCGCACCACCGACGAGGTGGCCGAGGTCGTCGAGCGCACGATCATCGCGCACGAGGGCCGGGTGCGTCGCGCGCGGACGCCCGGGGGGACGACGGTGGCACGGGTGGCCGAGGGACCCTCGCTGCAGGCCACCCGGTGGCACAGCCCGACCCGGTACGAGACGACGACCCAGCCCTTCCACTACCTGCTGCTGGGCCACATCACCCAGGGCCGCTACGAGATCGGGGTGCCCGGCGACGTGCACCGGTTCCAGCGGGGGGACGCCGTGCTGCTGCCGACGGGCGTCCCGCTGGACGTGTCCTGGGAGGACCCCAAGCTCGCCACCCTGGCGCTCCCGCTCGACCGGGTCCGCGAGGTCGCCGAGGAGCGCTACGGCCTGCCGCCCGGCGAGCTCCGGTTCTGCGGGTTGGCTCCGGTCGACGCGGCCGCGGCCCGGTACTGGCTCGACGTCTTCGCGCTGGCCAACCGCCAGATGCTCGACGGCGGGTCGGCCTTGGGGCACCCGGTGCTCGCCGAGGAGATGGTCCGCCACCTCGCCGTGGCCGCCCTGGCGACCTTCCCCAACACGACCATGTCGCTGTCCCCCTCCCGGGAGCCGCTCGGGTCGGCACCCGCGGCGGTGCGACGGGCCACCGCCTTCATCGAGGAGCACGCGGGGGAGCCCGTCACGGCCGCGCAGATCGCGGCCGCGGCGGGGATCGGCGTGCGGGCCCTGCAGTACGCCTTCGCCCGCCACCACTCCGCCACCCCCTCGGAGTACCTGCGCCGTGTCCGTCTCGAGCGCGCCCACCGCGAGCTGCTGGAGGCCCAGCCCGGGGACGGCCGGACGGTCGCCGCGGTCGCGGCCCGTTGGGGCTTCCCGCGGCCGGGTCGCTTCGCCAGCCACTACCGCGCGGTGTACGGCCGCTCTCCCAGCGAGACGCTGCGCTCCTGAGACCTCCGCCGTGGACCCCTCGTGCGCTCCGCCCGGCGACGAGATAGCGTTTTCCCACGTGAGCACCCCGAACACCGGCGTCCGGCACCCCAGCGAGACCAGCAGCTACACCGACCCGGTGACCGGGGTGGAGGTCCGGGTGCTGACCTCGCACCCGGCGGGCAGCCCGAAGCCGTACCAGACCCACCCGACCTGGACCGCGGACGGGGAGTGGGTGCTCTTCCGCTCCGAGCGCGGCGGCAACGGCTCGCAGGCCTTCCTGGTGCACGAGGCCCGCGGCGACATCGTGCAGCTGACCGACGACCCCGGCATGGACACCGGCAGCCTGAACCTCGCCCGCGACAGCAACCGGTTGTTCCACATGCGCACCCGCGACGGCCGGCGCGAGCTCGTGGAGCTGCAGCTGGACCCGCTCGTCGAGAACGCGCTGGCGGGACGTCCGGGGCTGACCACGCCCCCGGAGCGGGTGGTCTGCGTGCTGCCCGACGACCTGCGTGACTCCGGCGGCTTCGCCGTCGACCCCGACGGCAGCGCCGCCTACTGGGGCGTCGGCTGGGAGCAGCCGGCCTGGGCCGTCGGCTCCGAGCGCGGGGTCCGCACCGCGGTGGACTCGGCCAACACCGACCCCGCCGAGGAGCGGGAGGCCGCCCGGCGCCGCTTCGCCGAGGCCGGTCGGGGTCCGGGCGGCATCCGCCGGATCGACCTGGCCACCGGTGAGATCACCACGGTGCTCGACGTCGACTTCCGGATGGGGCACGTGCAGGTGAACCCGTGGGTGCCCGGGGAGATCATCTACTGCCACGAGACCACCGGGGACGCCCCGCAGCGGATCTGGGGCGTGCGGGCCGACGGCTCGAACAACCGCCCGCTCTACCGGGAGACGCCGGACGAGTGGGTCACCCACGAGACCGTCTCGGGCCCCGACGAGCTGATGTTCAACGTGATGGCCCACCTGCCCTACCTGGCCACCAAGCCCAGCGGGGTCGCCGTGCTGGACCTGCGCACCGACGCGGTGCGCCTCCTGGGCCAGGGTCCGGGGCAGGGGTTCTGGCACTGCAACGGCTCCCCCGACGGCCGCTGGGCGGTCGCCGACGACTTCGCCGGCGACGTCACGCTGATCGACCGGCGCAGCGGGGAGCAGACCGTGCTGACGACCGGGCACGTGATGAAGCCCGACCACACCCACCCCATCTTCAGCCCGGACAGCCGCCGGGTGCTGATCCAGTCCGGCCGCCTCACCGAGGGCCGGTCGCTGGACCTGATGGTGGTGGAGGTGCCGCAGGCCCTGGTCGAGCGCGGGCCCGCGCTGCCCCAGCCGCCGCGCTGAGGCCTCAGTCCTGGGAGCGGTTGAACCCGGCGGGCGGTGCGACCGGGTGCCCGGTGAGGCGCTCCACGATCGCCGCCGCGACGTCGCGCAGCTTGACGTTGCGGTTCTGGGAGGCGCGCCGCAGGATGCCGAAGGCCTCGTCGCGGGAGCACCGGTTCTGGGCCATCAGCACCCCCAGCGCCTGGTCGATCACCGACCGGTTGACCAGGGCCTGCTGCAGGTGGTGCACGTCGCTGGCCTGCTGGGCGATCCGCAGCGCGACCGGCAGCGTCGCCGCCAGCTCGTCGACGAACTGCTGGGCCCGCTCGACGGCCGCCGGGTCCAGCAGGGTCTTGTCCTCGCCGTAGCAGTTGAGCACGAGCCGGTCCCCCGGCCTCAGCTCGGCCATGACCGCCACCCCGGAGCGGAACCCGAGCAGCCGCGCGACCGCGGACCAGGTGGGCCAGCGCCTCTCCTCGTCCAGGTCGATGCCGCCGTGCAGCCGGCCCAGCTGCAGGGCCTCCCAGCAGGGGCCCTCGGCCGCGTCGAACTCGACCTGGTCGGCCTGCCAGGCCTCCCGGCTGGTGGTGGCCATCGTGTAGGCGTGGCCCTGGACGCTGGTGGAGAGGGAGGAGGAGACCGGCAGGCCGGTGACCTCGGCCAGCGAGTCGACCGCCGCCTGCAGGTAGCTCTCGACGTCCTCGGCCGTCGTCAGCGCCGTGCCGAGTCGGGCGCGGATGGCGGCACCTCTGGCCTCGTCCGGCACGGCGGCTCCCTCGACTCGGCGGACGACGGCGGCCCAGGTCGGGCTGCCTGTGCGTGGAGCCGCCTTCGGGAATCGAACCCGAGACCTACGCATTACGAGTGCGTCGCTCTGCCATCTGAGCTAAGGCGGCGGGTGCGGACGACCGCACGGCTGCTCACTATAGCCGTCGGCGGACGGCCGCACGCAATCCGTGGTTGGACCCCGGGCAGGCCACGGGCCCGGGACGCGGGGGCGCCCCGGGCCCGTCGAGGCCCCGCCCGTGCGGGCGGCGTGCGTCAGCCGACGACGATCGACTGGCCCACGTAGATCATGTTGGGGTTGCTCACCGTGTCGGTGTTGAGCTGCCACAGGCCCTTCCAGCCACCCTCGACGCCCTCGCGCTGGGCGATCTTGTTCAGGGTGTCGCCAGCCCGCACGGTGACGGTCTCACCGGTCACGGCCCGCTTGGGGGTCACGGAGGTGCTGGCGGAGTAGCTGCCGTTGGAACGCTTGGGCTCGCTCTGGCGGCTCTGCGACTGCTGCCCCTGCGACTGCTGGCCCTGGCTGCTGGAGGAGCTGGAGGAGCTCTGCTCGGAGGAGGTGCTGCCGGAGGCGGAGGCGCCGCCGTTGGAGCGGGTCAGACCGGCCTTGGCGCCGCAGACCGGCCACGCGCCGGGGCCCTGGCCCTCGAGGGTCGCCTGGGCGACGCGGATCTGCTCGGCCTTGCTGGCCTGGTCGGCACGCCCGGTACCGCCGTAGGCCTCCCAGGTGGACTGGGAGAACTGCAGACCGCCGTAGTAGCCGTTGCCGGTGTTGATGGACCAGTTGCCACCGCTCTCGCAGGCGGCCACCTCGTCCCACACGCTGTCGGCGTGGGCGGTGGTCGTGCCGATCAGGGAGAGCCCGGCCGCCAGCCCTGCGGCTGCGGCGGCTCCGGTCACGCGGCGTGCGATCTTCTGCTTGGTCACGAGTGTTCCTTCCTGTGCCGCCGGTGGACGGAGTCCACTCCCACTGCGCCCGGGACGTTCCCGGAGGTGTGCCGACCGGTGGGATCAGGCGGGCCGGCACGCGTCACGCGGTCCGGGAGCGTCGTGAACCCCCGGATCAGCCCCGCTTGGTGCGCGAGGCCGTGCTCCACAGTAAGCAACGGTTGAGAGGAAACCAAATGTCTCTCAGGAAGCGGGAGGGAGCGCCGAGCGGTAGCGGTCGAGCACCACCTGCACCAGCTCCGGCGCCACGCCCAGGGGTTGGGTGACCACGTCGGCCCCCTGCTCCAGCAGCCGGTCGTGGAAGTAGCCGGGCGCCAGCAGGTAGCTGGCCACCACCACCCTGGTCGCGCCGCCGGCCCGGGCGGCGCCGACGGCCTGGGCCACCGACGGCTCGGCCTTGGCGCCGAAGCCGACGGCCACCTCGCTCCCCCACCGCTGCGAGAGCAGGTCGGCCACCGCGCGGACGTCACGGGCGCTGTCGCTGCGGCTGGAACCCGCCGCGGCCACCACCACGGCGTCGGACGGCCCGGCGCCGGCCTCACGCAGCCGTCGGTGCAGCAGCGCGGCGAGCTGCGGGTCGGGCCCGAGGGCACCGGTGGCCACCGCCCGTCCCGGGTGGGCGGCCACGGCCCGGGCGATGTCGACCTGGGTGTGGTAGCCGGCCGACAGCAGGGCCGGCACGACGACCACCTGCTCCCCCGCCCCGACGAGGCCGGTCAGCACCTCCTCGACCTGGGGGTGCTGGACGTCCACCCAGGTCTGCGCCACCCGCACACCCCGCTCGGCCACCAGGCGCGCCAGCGTGTCCACGACGGCCCGGCCCTGCAGGTTGTCGGTGCCGTGGGCGCACAGCAGCAGCACCGGGTCCCGGCGCTCACTCACGGCAGCGGGTCCCCTCGGGCGGCAGCGTGCCCTCGGTCAGGTAGGCCACCACCGCCCCGTCGACGCAGGCGTTGCCGTCGCCGAAGGCGCCGTGGCCCTCGCCCTCGAGGGTGAGCAGGTGCCCCGACTCCAGCTGCTCGGCCATCGACACCGCGTACTCGTACGGGGTGGCGGAGTCGCCGGTCGTGCCGATCACCAGCAGCGGGTCCGCCCCCGCCCCGGTGATGGTGCCCTCGGGCACGTCGGGGGTGACCGGCCACACCGGGCAGGTCAGCGCGGGACCGAAGTAGCGGCCGAACACCGGCGCCACCTCCTCGTCGGCCTGCCACTGCTCCAGCGCCTCGTCCAGGCCGCCGTCGGCGGTGTCGACGCAGCTGATCGCCGGGAAGGCGAAGGTGCTCTGCCCGTACTGCCCGTCCTCACCGCGCTGGTTGTACTGGTCGGCGTAGAACAGCAGCGCGTCCCCCTCGCCGTCGGCGGCGAGCTCCAGGGCCTCGCGCAGCTGCGGCCAGCTCTGCTCGCTGTAGAGCAGCAGCACGACGCCGGTGACGGCCAGCGACTGGGTCAGCTGGCGGTCGCCGGCGGTGGCCATGGGCTGCACGTCGGTGGCGTCGAAGATCGTGGTGACCTGCTCCAGCACCTCCTCCCGCGTGGTGCCCAGCCGGCAGCCCTGGCTCACGCACCAGTCCGCGAAGGCGCCCAGGGCCCGGTCGAACCCCTCGGCCTGGGTGACGTCCTCGGCGTCGGTGATGTTGACCGCGCTGTCCAGCACCAGCCGTCCCACCCGGTCGGGGAACAGCTCGGCGTACAGCGCCCCGATGTAGGTGCCGTAGGAGTAGCCGAGGTAGCTGAGCCGCTCGTCACCGACCAGGGAGCGCAGCAGGTCGAGGTCGCGCACCGTCTCCAGCGTGCTGATGTGCTGCAGCAGCTCGCCCGAGCGCTCCAGGCAGGACTGGCCGAAGGAGCGGTTGGCCACCACCAGGGCCTGCCGCTCGGCGGAGTCGTCCGGTGAGGTGTCGAGGGCCATGTAGGCGTCCACGTCCTCGCCCTGGAAGCAGCGGACCGGCGTCGAACCGCCCACCCCGCGGGGGTCCCAGCCGACGATGTCGTACTGCTCGAGCCCGGTGCGGGGCAGCTCGGCGGCGGTGCTGGTGCCGGGGAAGCCCGGGCCGCCGGGGTTGACGAAGAGCGTGCCCAGCCGTGGCTCCTCGGTGGCGGGGACCTTGAGCAGGCTGAGGGTGATGGCCTGGCGGTCCGGCCGGGCGTGCTCCAGCGGGGCCGCGACCGTGGCGCACTGGTGGGCCCCGCAGGACGTCCACCCGATCCGCTGCTGCCGGTAGCGCTCGGCGCCCTGGCCCGGCGGCGGCGTCACGAAGCCCTCCGGTGCGACGTCGGGAACCTGCGGGTCGGGACGGTCCGGGTGGTCCGACGGCTCCGCGCTCGGGGAGCCCGTCCGCGCGGGCGAGCTCTGCGTCGGCGCCGGGTCCGTGGGAGACCCGGGGGTGCAGGAGGGAAGGACCAGCGCCAGCACCGCGGCGATCGAGGCGGTCACCCGCTTGCTGGTCGGTGGCACCCGTTCACCCTACGCGAGGCGCCTCCCCGGCACGGGCGGGACGGCGTACCGCGCCGGCGGGTGCGAGCAGGGCTGGCTGGTGGCCGGGCAGGGCGGGACCTCCGTGCTCCCTATCCTGTGGCGGGTGTCCGCCGCCCGCACCGCCCTCGTCCCCCTCGCCGACTACCACGGCGTGGCCGCCGCCGAGCTCCGCGAGGACCTCGCGACCCTGCGCGGGGTGACCCTGCCGCTGGTCGACCTGGCCGTCGGCGGCTTCCTGACCGGCTGCTGGGTGTGGACGGTGGACGGGGTGCCGTCCGCGGTGGTGGTCCGGCTGGGTGTCGAGCTGCCCGACCTGGCGGTCGTCCGGGAAGAGCTCGCCACCACCCTCCGCTCCAGCGGCGAGCAGGCCGACACCGAGGGGGTGCTGGCCACCGGACGGACCGGCTCGGGGGCGCCCTTCGGGGCCGCCGCCGTCCGGCTGACGGCGGGCGCCCCCGCCACCGGAGTGGTCGCCGTCCTGCTGCACCGGGAGGGCACGACCCGGCTCGGAGCGGTGCTGACGCTGTTCGCCCCCGGCGCCGACCCCCGGCCGCAGCTCGACCCCGTGCTGGCCGCCGTGGACTCGCTGCCCGCCGAGGAGCTGCCCCGCTCGGCCCGCATCGGGCTCGCCCGCGGTGCGGCCCTGATGGGCCGGGTCAGCCGGGCGATGTGGCCGGCCCGCCACGACGACGCGGCGCAGCAGGCCGTCATGCGGCGCGTCTGGGAGGACGTGGTCGCCCAGCTGCCGCCGGACCGGGAGCACCGCACCCTCGGGCTGCTGCGGCTGCCGGCCGGCCCCGGGGGCTCCTGGGAGCAGGACCCCGGCGTGACCGTGGTGACCCTCGACGAGCTCGAGCTGGAGCCGTCCCCGGCCGCGCCGGCGGCCGAGATCGAGCCGCTGCGGCGGCGGGCCGCCGAGCTGGACGAGGCCCTCCAGCGCCGCGGCCGGCCGCCGGCCACCCGTCGTCCCGGGAGCCCCCGCTGGGTCCCCGTGGTGGCGGTGGCAGCTGCCGTGCTGGCCGCCCTGCTCCTCCTGCTCCTGCTGATCTGACCCCCCCTCCTGCCCGGGCGCGACGACGCCCCGGTGCCCGCAGGGGCACCGGGGCGTCAGCCGGGAGTTCGGGGGCCGGAGCTCAGACGCCGGCGCGCCGGCGGGCGCGGCCGCGGCGGAGCGCCGCGTCGATGCCCCACCAGCCGCCGCCGACGCAGGCGAGCAGCAGACCGACCCCGGCGAGCACGAGCTCGAGCTCGCCCTGGAAGCCGGACTGCCCGGCGACGAACGGGTTGCGGTACCAGTGGACGAGCACCAGGGCGCCGACGGAGATCGCCAGCACCCCCAGCCCGGCCACCCGCACCAGCAGGCCGAGCAGCAGGGCCAGCGCGATCAGCACCTCGCCGATGGCGGTGACCAGCGCGAAGACCTCCGGGTAGGGCAGCGCGGTGCTGGTGAAGAACTGCGTGGTGCCGTCGATGTCGAGCAGCTTCTGGGCGCCGTGGACGCCCATCACCGCCGCGGTGACCAGCCGCAGCAGGAACAGCCCGAGGGAGCCCAGGAAGCGGTCGGTGTTGTGCTTGGTCGGGCCCGGGTCGACCTCCTCCTCCACCGGCGCGGGGTGGTTGCGCACCCCCAGCGCGCGCTCGCGCTCGGCGCGGGCGGCGGCCCGGGCGCTGGCGCGGTCCTCGGGCGCCGCCGTGGTGGCGCCGCCGGTCGCCGCGCCCGTGCTGCCGGCGCCGGTGCCCGTGCCGGTCGTGCGGGCGGTGGACCGGTCGCGGTCGGCGTCCGGGTAGCGCATCACCGTCGTCTGCTCGGTGTCGGCCGGCGCCGCCGAGGTGCGCGGCAGGGTCGTCGTCGCGGTGTCGTCCTCGGATCGCGGACCGGACCCGGTGGTGGCGCTGGAGGGGGCGCCGGTGGAGGCCTGGGAGGCGTCGTCCTTCTTCTCCGGATCCGGTGAGCTCATCTCGGACTCCTTCTGGGGCAGTGGGGAACCTGCGTACCGCCCGATTCTGTCAACGCCCGCCCCCATCTGCCCGCAGCCGGTGCGGAGTGTCGGGCGCCGTGACGGGCGGCCGGTGGGCTCAGCCCTCGACGAGGGCGATCATCATGGCCTCCACCGCCAGCAGCGGGGCCACGTTGGTCTCCAGCGCCTGCCGGCAGGCCAGCAGCGCGTCGATGCGGCGCAGCGTCGACTCCGGGGAGCCCCGGCGCGCGGCCACGGCGATCTCGGCGCGCAGCTCGGCGTTGACCAGCTCGGGCCCGGGGCGGCCCTCCAGCTCGGGGGCGACCTCGCGCGCCTGGCAGGTCTGCAGCGCCAGCACGTCGCGGTACCAGGCGGTCAGCTCGGTGAGCGCGCGGTCCAGGGCGTCGCGCTGGAAGCGCTTGGCCCGGGCCTTCTGCTGCTCCTCCAGCTCCTTCAGGGCGCTGGCCGCCTGCCGGGGGCGGGCACCCCGGGTGCCGAAGCCGAGGGCCTCCTCCAGCGCGGCGCGTTCCTTGGCGTCCAGCGCCGACGTCGCCGCGGCGGCCTCCTCCGCGCAGGCCTCGACCAGGTTGGCGGCGGCGGTCAGGCAGGCACCCAGCCCGGTCAGCTGCCCGGGGATCTGCAGCACCTCCCGGCGGCGGTTGCGGGCGCCCTCGTCGCGGGCGAGGACGCGGGCCCGGCCGATGTGTCCCTGGGCGGCGCGGGCGGCGTGGGCGGCCAGCGCCTCGTCGACGCCGTCGCGGCGGTGCAGCAGCGCGGCGACGTCGGCCGGTCGGGGGGTGGAGAGGGTGAGCAGCCGGCAGCGGGAGCGGATGGTGGGCACCACGTCGTCGGAGGTGGGCGCGCACAGCAGCCAGACCGTCTTGGCCGCCGGCTCCTCGATGCTCTTCAGCAGCGCGTCGGCACCGCGCTCGGTGAGCCGGTCGGCGTCCTCGACGACGAGGACCTGGCGCCGCCCCAGGGTGGGGCTCATCGCCGCCCGGCGGACCAGCTCGCGGACCTCGTCGACGCCGATCGAGAGCTGCTCGGTGCGCACCAGGGTGACGTCGGGGTGGGCGCCGGACAGCGCGGTGCGGCACTGCTGGCACTCCCCGCAGCCGTGCCGGTCGCACTGCAGGGCGGCGGCGAAGGCCCGGGCCGCGGTGGAGCGCCCGGACCCCGGCGGCCCGGTGATCAGCCAGGCGTGGCTCATCGCGTGCGGCTCCCCCGCCGCCGCCCGGCGCAGGGTGGCGACGGGACCGTGCTGGCCGACGAGGTCGCGCCAGACCCCGGGCAGCAGCTCCACCGGGCGGGGCGGCGCGGTGGGGGCGGGTGCGGGCAGGCCACCGGGCAGCACGGTCATGGCTCCACCGTGCCACTCGCCACCGACACCGGCGCCAGCAGCGGCTGCAGCCGTCGCCACACCTGCTCGGCGATCTCCTCGCGGCGCTGCCGGGCCGGCAGCACGAGGTAGCGGTCGGGGTCGCGGGCCACCAGCCGGGCGAAGCCCTCCCGGACGCGGCGGTGGAACTCCACCGACTCCGCCTCCAGCCGGTCCTTGCCGGCGATGGCGGCGACCGCCCGGTCCGGGTCGAGGTCGAGCAGCACGGTGAGGGACGGCCGCAGGCCCTCGGTGGCCCACCGGGCCACCTCCTCCACCTCGTCGACCGCCAGCACCCGACCGGCGCCCTGGTAGGCCAGCATCGAGTCGACGTAGCGGTCGCAGACCACCACCGCCCCCCGGGCCAGCCCAGGCCGGACCACCTCGGCCAGGTGCTGGGCCTTGTCGGCGGCGTAGAGCAGCGCCTCGGTCCGCGGCGCCATCTCGGGGTGGGCCGGGTCGAGCAGCAGGTCGCGGATGCGGGCCCCCACGGCGGTGTCGCCGGGTTCGCGGGTCAGCACCACCGGACGGCCGCTGGCGGTGAGCCGCTCGGCCAGCAGCCGGACCTGGGTGGTCTTGCCCACCCCGTCGCCGCCCTCGAAGACGACGAAGACCCCCGGCGCGCTCACCAGGAGGCCCTGATCGCCGTGCGGAGCTTGTTCTCCAGCTGGGGCCAGCGGGCGAGGAGCTCGCGCCGGGCCCGGCTCTGCGCGGTCAGCAGCTGCTCGTAGCGGCGGCCGGCGGCGAAGGCCTGCTGCGGGCCGAGGTCCTCCACGGAGTGCTCGATGGTCTCCAGCTGCGGGTCGACGCAGCCGGGCAGCAGGTCCGAGACCCGCCGCAGCCGCTTGTCGACCTTGCGGGCCCAGCCCGGCAGGTTGCGGCGGGCGACCAGGGTGGCGGCGTGGGCCTGCTCGACCAGCGCGCCCATCGCCACCCAGTCCACCGGCGGCGAGCTGGGACCCAGCCGGCGCCCGGCCTTGATCAGCTCCTCCGCCGCCGCCCGGACCGAGCGGCCCAGCGCCTCGCTGGCCGGCGACTCCGCCCCGCGCCCCAGCCGTGGCACCAGCGAGGCCTGCACCACCAGGTCCAGCAGGTGCAGGTAGCGCTGCCCGGCGAGCACCGCCGTCAGCTGCTCGCGGCCGGCGCCGGCGGCCGGGACGGCACCGCCCAGCTCGGCCACCAGCCAGTCCAGCTCCTCGTCGACCTCGTCGAGCCACGTCGGGTCCAGCGCGGCGCCCAGACCCCGCAGCTCCCCCCGCAGCCCGGAGAGCACCTCGGTGAGGTCGCCGGCGGAGTCGGTGCTGCCGGTGCGCAGCGACAGGTCGGCCACCAGCCACTCCCGCAGCCGCGAGGCCACCAGGGCCGTGACGAACCCCTCCAGGTCGGTGCCGGTGTCCCACCCGGTGCGGCTCCAGCGGTCCAGCCCGGACGCCGGCACGCCCAGCCGGCTGCCGGGCGAGGGCAGCCGCTCCACCCGGGTGCCGCCGACGGCCTGCAGCGTCTCGGTCAGCCAGCCCAGCTGCTTGCGGTTGAGGTCGACCGGCTGCAGCGTCACCTCGCGGTAGCGCGAGACGGTGACGCCGCCGCGGCGCACGGTCACCCGGTCGTCGTGGACGACCGCCCTGGTGCGCCGTTCGGGGCCACGGATGGAGAACGCGGCCCGCTCGCAGTGCAGCGCCGCCACCGGCTGCAGGGCGGCCTGCCGGCGGAAGGGCAGCACCAGCTCGGCGATCTGGGGGGGCAGGTCGGAGTCCAGCATGGGCTCCACCGTCTCCTCCGGCAGCAGCGGCGCCCACGCCGGCGCGGCGAGGTACCACTCGCCGTGGCCGTCGGCGACCCGGTGGGCCAGCGTGATCCCGGCCCGGGTGAGCCTCAGGTCGGCGGCGTCCAGGATGGTGACGTCGAGCTCGTAGGAGTGCTCGGGACCCCGGGAGACCATGCTGACCAGGCCCAGGTCGGGACGGACCAGCCGCTGCCCGGGGACGGCGAACGGCAGCTCGAAGTAGCGGCGGGCGGCCCCGTCGGGGTCGGGTTGGCGGGCCACGGGATCACCCGTCGGTGCTGCCGGACGACCCGGCGGAGCTCCTGCCGGCGGTCGCTGCCGAGGTCGCCGCGGTCTTCTTCGCCGTGGTCGTCGTGGCCTTCGTCGCCGTCGTCTTCGCGGCCGCGGTCTTCTTGGCGGCCGTCTTCTTGGCGGGGGTCTTCTTGGCGGTCGCCTTCTTCGCGGTGCTGGCCGACGTCTTCTTGGCCGCGGTCGACCTGGTCGCCCGCTTGGCGGTCTTCTTGGCCGGGCCCTTGGCCCGCTTCTCGGCCAGCAGCTCGGCCGCCCGCTCGGGGGTCAGGGTGGCCACGTCGTCGCCCTGGCGCAGGGTGGCGTTGTACTCCCCGTCGGTCACGTAGGCGCCGAAGCGGCCGTCCTTGACCACCATCGGCGCGCCCGAGACCGGGTCCGGGCCGAGCTCCTTCAGCGGCGGCTTGGCCGCCGCCCGGCCGCGCTGCTTGGGCTGGGCGTAGATGGCCAGCGCCTCGTCGAGGGTGATGTCGAAGATCTGGTCCTCGCTGCTCAGCGAGCGCGAGTCGGTGCCCCTCTTCAGGTAGGGGCCGTAGCGACCGTTCTGGGCGGTGATCTCGACGCCGTCGGGGTCGGTGCCCACCACCCGGGGGAGGCTGAGCAGGCGCAGCGCCTGCTCCAGGGTGACGTCCTCGACCGTCATCGAGGCGAACAGCGAGCCGGTGCGCGGCTTGGCCCCCTTGGGGGCGTCCTCCTCCAGCACCTCGGTGACGTAGGGCCCGAAGCGGCCGTTGCGGGCCACGACGGTGCGCCCGGTCTCGGGGTCGGTGCCGACCTCGCGCTCCTCCCCCATCGGGCGGCTGAGCAGCTCGCGGGCCTTCTCGACGGTCAGCTCGTCGGGAGGCAGGTCGTCGGCCACGTTGGCCCGGCGTCCCTCGGCGTCCTCCACGTAGGTGCCGTAGCGGCCCACCCGCACGACGATGCCGGAGTCGACGTCGCCGAGCTCGAAGGTGGACAGCCGGCGGGCGTCGATGTCGCCCAGCTCGCTGACCAGGGTGTGCAGCCCGGACCGACCGGTGGCGGCGCCGACCCCCTCGGCGCCGTCGCGGGCGCCGAAGTAGAAGTCGCTGAGCACCGAGAGCCGCTCCGCGCGGCCGCCGGCGACCTCGTCGAGGGTGTCCTCCATGTCGGCGGTGAACTGGTAGTCGACCAGCTTGGCGAAGTGCTCCTCCAGCAGCCGGGTGACCGCGAAGGCCAGCCAGGTCGGCACCAGCGCCGAGCCCTTCTTGAACACGTAGTCGCGGCTGGTGATGGTGCGGATGATCGAGGCGTAGGTGGAGGGCCGGCCGATCTCCAGCTCCTCCAGCTTCGCCACCAGCGAGGGCTCGGTGTAGCGGGCCGGCGGCTTGGTCTCGTGGCCGTTGGCGCTCAGCTCGCGCTGCTCCAGCGGCTGGCCCTCGTCCAGCTGCGGCAGCCGGGCCTGGGCGTCGTCGGACTGGGCGCCGTCGGTCTCGTCGACGGCCTCGACGTAGGCCTTGAGGAAGCCGTGGAAGGTGATGGTGCGGCCCGAGGCGACGAAGGTGCACGGCTCGCCCTGCCCCGGGGTGGCGGCGATCTCGACCCGGACCGACTGCCCGCGGGCGTCGGCCATCTGGGAGGCCACCGTGCGCATCCAGATCAGCTCGTAGAGCCGGAAGGCGTCCCCGCGCAGCCCCGTCTGGGCCGGGGTGCGGAAGGTGTCGCCGGCGGGGCGGATGGCCTCGTGGGCCTCCTGGGCGTTCTTGACCTTGGAGGTGTAGACCCGGGGCTTGTCCGGCAGGTACTCCGAGCCGAAGAGCTGGCGGACCTGGGCCCGGGCCGCCTCCACCGCGGTGGTGGAGAGGGTGATCGAGTCGGTCCGCATGTAGGTGATGAAGCCGCCCTCGTAGAGCTCCTGGGCCACCGACATCGCCCGCTGGGCGGTGAAGCCCAGCTTGCGCCCGGCCTCCTGCTGCAGGGTCGTGGTGCGGAAGGGCGCGTAGGGCTTGCGGGTGTAGGGGCGGGCCTCCACCGAGGTCACCGACCAGGCGGCGGTCTCGAGCCGGGCGGTGAGCTCGCGGGCGGCGGTCTCGTCGAGCTGCAGGACCTCCTCGCCGCGGCCCTGCTGCAGCACCCCCCGGCTGTCGAAGTCGCGGCCCTGGGCGACGCGGCGGGCGCCGACGTGGGTCAGCCGGGCCCCGAAGGTGGACGCCTCCTCCCCACCCTCGGAGCCGGCGTCGGTGCCGGGGGCGAGGACGGCGTCGACGTCCCAGTAGGAGGCGCTGCGGAAGGCCATCCGCTCCCGCTCGCGGTCGACCACCAGGCGGGTGGCCACCGACTGCACCCGGCCGGCCGACAGCCGCGGCATGACCTTCTTCCACAGCACCGGGGAGACCTCGTAGCCGTAGAGCCGGTCGAGGATCCGGCGGGTCTCCTGGGCGTCGACGAGGTCGGTGTCCAGCTCGCGGGGGTTCTGCACCGCCTCGGCGATGGCGCCGGGGGTGATCTCGTGGAACACCATCCGCCGGGCCGGCACCTTCGGCTTGAGCTCCTGCAGCAGGTGCCAGGCGATGGCCTCGCCCTCGCGGTCGCCGTCGGTGGCCAGCAGCAGCTCGTCGACCCCGGCCAGGGCCTGCTTGAGCTCGCGGATGGTGCCCTTCTTGTCGGGCTGGACGATGTAGAGGGGCTCGAAGCCGGCCTCGACGTTGACCCCGGTGCGGGCCCACTTCTCGCCCTTGTACTTGGCCGGGACGTCCGCGGCCCCGGTGGGGAGGTCGCGGACGTGGCCGCGGCTGGACTGCACGACGTAGCCGTCGCCGAGGAAGCTGGCGATCTTGGTCGCCTTGGTGGGCGACTCCACGATCACGAGCCGACGTGTTGTTGCTGCCACTGCTTCCTCTCCTCGTCCGGAGCTCCCGGATGGCCCTCCCCGCGGGCACGCTGGACACCGTACCCCCAAGCGAGCGGCGCAGGCTGCTGCGAAGCCGCCCGGCTGTGGGCGACGCCCGGCTGCGGGCAGGGCCGGGGTGGCGGCGCGGGACGGGTGGTGCCGCCGGTTCAGCCCGCCGCCTGCCCGGCCCGTGGATTCACAGCACCGGCTCGCTGAGCAGCCCGTCGGCCAGCGCCCGGCGCACCTCGGGCAGCACCTGGGCGCGGGTGGCGACCGGGTCCTGCTCCAGCAGGCTGGCCACCGCGTCCAGCACGACCCCGAGGGCCAGCTCGCCGTCGCAGGCGCCCAGCACGCCCGCCACCGCGGTGTCCACCCGCAGCGCGGAGCGGAACCCGGTCTGCTGGCGCAGCACGATGTGCTCGGGGTCCGCCGCCCCGGGCGCGCCCACCGTCTCCTGGACCACGTCGGGGGCCAGCGCCCACCGCCGGAGCAGCAGCTCCTCCTCGGGCAGCAGCGAGAGGGTGAGCCCCTGCTGCTGGCGGGCGAAGGCCGGGCCGACCGGCTGCTCGACGGCGTGGGGCCAGTCGAGGGTGCGTACCTGCGGGACGTCGCGGCCGGCTCGGTGGACGCTGATCCAGCCCATCCCGACCGCCTCGATGCCCAGCGCCTCGAAGTAGTCCAGCCACTGATCGCAGCGGTCCCGGTAGGCGGGGTCGCGGGTGAGCCCGGCGTCGGCCAGCCACAGCTCGACGTACTCCGCCGGGTCCAGCACCTCCCGCTGGAGCACCAGGAGGTCGCAGCCGGTGCCCTCCACCCAGCCGGCCAGCCGCTCCTGCCAGGGCTCCCCGGCGACGTGGGCCCAGTTGGCCAGCACCTGGCAGGTGCCGCCGTCGGCGAGCAGGGCCGCACCCTCGGTCACCACCCGGCGCACCAGCTCGTCACCGGGCAGGGCGCCCTCGCGGTAGACCAGCCGCTCACCCGAGCCCGAGGGCGGGGCCATCACGTACGGCGGGTTGGTGACCACCAGGTCGAAGCGCTCGCCGGCGACCGGTTGGTAGAGGTCGCCGGCGCGCAGCTGCACCTCCTCCCCCGCCGGGGTGCGGGCCCCGCTCAGCCGCAGCGTGAGCGCCGCGAGCGAGAGCGCGCGGGGGTTCAGGTCGGTGGCGACCACGCTGTCGGCGTGCCGGCTCAGGTGCAGGCTCTGCACCCCGCAGCCGGTGCCGAGGTCCAAGGCGCGGCCGACCGGCCGGCGGATGGTCAGCTGGGCCAGCGTGGTGGAGGCCGGAGAAGCACCCAGCACGTAGTCGGGCCGCATCGGGGCGACCTGCTGGTCCAGCCCCGGGGTCAGGTCCGAGACCAGCCAGCCGCTGGCGCCGTCGTCCTCGCTGCCGTAGGGGCGCACGTCCACCAGCGCCCGGGCCCGGTCGCCGTCGAGCCCGAGCAACCCGGCGGCGAGGAGGTCGTCGGTGCTGGGACCCAGCGCCCGCCGCAGGTCCGCCTCGGCCACCTCCCGCTGCAGCAGCCAGAGCCGGGTCAGCGTGGCCAGCGGCGACCGGTCGCCGGCGAGGGCCCGCTCGGCCGGCACGGTGGAGTTGCGGCCCAGCCCGGCCTGGCCGGCGGCGCCGATCAGCCCCAGCACGTCGTCGGTGCGCCACCCGACCTCGAGGAAGCGGTCGCGCAGCCGGTCGACCTCCTCCAGCGGGGGGCGGATCACCTCGGGGCGGGGCACCATGCCGGGCAACCTAGACCACCTCCGCCCCCGCCGTCCCCACCCCCACCCCGCCCGCGTGTATGTCGTCGCGGTCACGGTCGGCGTGTCGCGGCGTGTCGTCGTGTCCGGGAGCGTCGGCGTACACGTTCCCAGGGCGCAGCACCCGCCACCCGGCCCGCGTGCCCGGACCGCGCTGCTCACGGCGCGGCCGCGCGGTGCCCGGGCGTCGCCCCTGAGGACGTGTACGCCATGGGCTCCGTACAGCGCGACACGCCGCGGCACGCCGACCGTGACCACGACGACATACAGGTTGTCGGGGTGGGGCGGGAATAGAGGCCGGGCGGGCCGGGTTGGCCTTCGCGTGATGACACGGAAGTGGGTGCCGCTGCGGCGGCGGCGCCACGTGGACCTCGCCCTGGTGGCCAGCAGCGGCTGTCGGGCCTGACGGCTCCACCCCACCCCTCTCCAACCCCTCCCCTCCAGCTCTGGGGCTGCGTCGTCAGCACATCGTGGGCGTCGACGTGCCCCGCTCTCGAAAGGCACACCTCATGTCCACCTCCGTGACGGAGCCCTCCGCGGACCGGGGCGTCACCCCCCGCCGCGCCCGGTTCCCCTTCTGGGCCCAGGTGCTGCTCGGCCTCGTGGCCGGCATCGCGCTCGGCTTCCTGGCCCGCACCTACTCCCTCGACTGGCTGAGCACCACGCTCTCCACCGTCGGCAGCACCTTCGTCAGCCTGCTGCGGGTGATCGTCGTGCCGCTGGTGCTGACCGCGATCATCGTCTCCATCGCCAACCTGCGCCAGGTCACCAACGCCGCCCGGCTGGCGGTCCAGACCCTGGTGTGGTTCGCCATCACCTCGCTGATCTCGGTGGTCATCGGCATCACCATCGGGCTGCTGACCAACCCCGGCGCCCGCGCCACCATCGACACCGCCGGCGCCGAGGCCCCCTCCACCCAGGGCACCTGGCTGGACTTCCTCTCCTCGATCGTGCCGGCCAACATCCTGGGTCTGCAGGCCTCCAGCTCCGACGACGGCGTCTCGCTGTCGTTCAACGTGCTGCAGCTGGTGGTGCTCGGCATCGCCCTCGGCGCGGCGGCGCTGGCCGTGGGTGAGAAGGCCGAGCCCTTCCTCGCCTTCAACCGCAGCGTGCTCGAGATCGTGCAGAAGCTGGTGTGGTGGGTCATCCGGCTCGCCCCCATCGGCACCGCCGGCCTGATCGGGCGCGCGGTCGCCAACTACGGCTGGGACCTGATCGGCCCGCTCGCCGTCTTCACCGCCGACGTCTACATCGGCTGCGCGATCGTGCTCTTCGTGCTGTACCCGGTGCTGGTGAAGGCCCACGGTCTCAGCGCCCGGCGCTACTTCGCCGGTGCCTGGCCGGCCATCCAGTTCGCCTTCGTCTCCCGCTCCTCGGTCGGCACCCTGCCGCTGACCCAGCGGGTCGTCACCCGGAACCTGGGTGTCTCGCCGGACTACGCCTCCTTCGCGGTGCCCTTCGGCGCCACCACCAAGATGGACGGCTGCGCCGCCATCTACCCGGCGCTGGCCGCCATCACCGTCGCCCAGCTGTTCGGCATCGAGCTGGGGCTGCCGCAGTACCTGCTGATCGCCTTCGTCTCGGTCGTGGGCTCGGCGGCCACCGCCGGCCTGACCGGCGCCGTGGTGATGCTGACCCTGACCCTGTCCACGCTGGGTCTGCCGCTGGAGGGCGTGGGTCTGCTGCTGGCCATCGACCCGATCCTGGACATGATGCGGACCGCCACCAACGTGGCCGGCCAGGCCCTGGTGCCGCTCATCGTGGCCAAGCGCAACGGCCTGTTGGACGAGCAGGTCTACAACTCGGCCAACGTCAGCTCGATCGAGGTCGACCGCGACCCGAGCGACAGCGCCAGCCAGGAGAAGATCGCCGTCCCGGCCTGACGGTCCTCCACAGCACCACGACGGCCCGGCACCTCGCAGGTGCCGGGCCGTCGTGCGTCCGCAGGTCAGGGACGGGCGTCCCCGGTGGCCTCGGCGGCGTCGACGAGGCCCTCGCCGTAGAAGGCGTTGTCGTCGGTGGTGCCGGTGCAGCGGTCGTCGTCGGGGCAGGCGACGTCGTCGGCCTGCCTGGTGAGCATCCGCACCAGCTGGGCCGGCTTGGCCCCTGGGTGCTCGGCCTTCAGCAGCGCCAGCACACCGGCCGCGTGCGGGGAGGCCATCGAGGTGCCCGACTTCAGCCCGTAGCCGCCGTTCAGGGTGGTGGAGAGGATCCGGCTGCCCGGGGCGGTGACGTCGATGACGCCCTCGCCGTAGTTGGAGAAGCTGGACTTGAGCACGTCCACGTCGTTGGAGGCCACGGTGACCACGCCGTCGATCTCGGCGGGCAGGTCGAGGCAGCCGGCGTCGAGGTCGCGGGTGACCGGGGTGGTGTCGTTGGGGCTGCTGGAGTCGGTCGTCTTGTGGGCCAGGTCGTAGTTGGAGTTGCCGGCGGCCGCGGCGCTCACCACGCCCCGCTTCTCGGAGTACTCCACCGCCCGGGTGACGGCCTCCTTGACTGCCGCCTGGTCGGGGTCGGAGCCGCACCAGAACTGCCAGGGGTCGATGTAGTAGCTGTTGTTGGTGACGTCGACGTCGTGCTCGGCGGCCCAGACGAAGCCGCAGATCGCGTACTCGGGGTAGATGAACCCGTCGTCGTTCACGACCTTGATGGAGGTCAGCGTCGACTCCGGTGCGACCCCGACGATGCCGATGCCGTTGCGGGCGGCGGCGATGGTGCCCGCGACGTGGGTGCCGTGGTCGCTGGTGGTGGGGATCCAGGCCGACCGGTCGGTGTCGGGGACACCGGCGTCGGTGCAGCCGACCGAGCGGGAGGCGTCCAGGTTCGGGGCCAGGTCGGGGTGGGTGTCGTCGATGCCGCTGTCGAGCACCCCGACGACCACGTCGCTGCTGCCGTCGTCGGCCACGTCGGCGCCGATCTGGGCCATGTCCCACTGCTCCGCCTCGCGCGGGTCCGTGGCGACCACCTCGGTGGCGGAGACGCCCTGGCGCTCGGCGAAGGTGTCGCCGGTGCGGGCGACGCGGAGCTGGGGACCGGCCTCGGGCACCTCCACGGCGGCGGTGCGGGTGGCGCCGACGGAGACGACGGAGCGGCCGAGCCGGCCGGTGCGGACGTCGGCGCTGAAGCTGTCGGAGTCGGAGTGGGCGACCACGACGCCGATCTGCGGCCAGGACTGCACCACGGTGCCGCCGGCTGCCTCGACGGCCTGCTCGGCGCGCTCGGTCTGGGCCGCGCTGGGGCGGGTGTTGACGACGTAGCTCATCAGCTCGCCGTCGGCGCCGGGAGCGGCGGCGGCGGGGGCGGCCAGACCGGCCAGGCCGAGACCGAGGGCCGCCAGGACGGCGACCGGCCGGTGCCGGCGGGGGGTGGGGTCGTGCAGGGGCATGAGGGACCTCCGGGGGGTGGAGCGACCGGCCGGTTCGGACGCGGACGCTCGGATCGTTGGGGTGCCAGCCAACCTAGACGGCGCCGCTGACACCCTCCCCGGCCCCCCACGCACAGCACCGGTCCGCCCCCAGCGGGACGGACCGGTGCGGCCGGGTGCGTGCAGGGGTCAGGAGCGCCGGCTCGTCTCCGCCGGGTCGCTGACCCGCTCGCCGGTCGGGTCGGGCTCGCCCGCACCGGCCTCCATGGTGCTGCCGCGCCGGGTGCTGACCACCACCGCGGCCACCACCACGGCCAGCGCCACGGCGGCGACCAGGTAGCGCAGCGGGGAGTCCGACCCCAGCGTGGACAGCCCCACCACGGCGGGCGCGATCAGCACGGCGACCAGGTTCATCACCTTGATCAGCGGGTTGATCGCCGGGCCGGCGGTGTCCTTGAACGGGTCGCCGACGGTGTCGCCGATCACCGTGGCGGCGTGGGCGTCGGAGCCCTTGCCGCCGTGGTTGCCGTCCTCGACCAGCTTCTTGGCGTTGTCCCAGGCGCCGCCGGAGTTGGCCAGGAAGACCGCCATCAGGGTGCCGCAGGCGATCGCGCCGGCGAGGTAGCCGGCCAGCGCCGGGGCCCCGAGGCCGAAGCCGACGGCGATGGGGGCGAAGACGGCCAGGAGACCCGGGGTGGCCAGCTCGCGGAGCGAGTCGCGGGTGACGATGTCGACCACACGGCCGTACTCGGGCTTGCCGGTGCCCTCCATGATGCCGGGGATGGTGCGGAACTGGCGGCGGACCTCGTAGACCACGGCACCGGCGGCGCGGCCGACCGCGTTGATGGCCAGCCCGGAGAACAGGAACACCACCGCGGCGCCGATGACGATGCCCACCAGGGTGGTGGGCGCGTAGACGGCCGCCTGGTCGACGAAGCCCTGGTAGCCCTCGCCCAGCTCGGCGGCGACGGCGTCGGTGAAGGAGCCGAACAGGGCGGTGGCGGCCAGCACCGCCGTGGCGATGGCGATGCCCTTGGTGATGGCCTTGGTGGTGTTGCCCACGGCGTCGAGCTCGGTCAGCACCTGCGCCGCCTCGCCGTCGACGTCGCCCGACATCTCCGCGATGCCCTGGGCGTTGTCGGAGACGGGGCCGAAGGTGTCCATCGCCACGATGACGCCGACGGTGGTCAGCAGGCCGCAGCCGGCCAGGGCGATGGCGAACAGGCCCACCACGCCGCCACCGCCGAGGGAGAAGGCGCCGAGCACCGCGGCGGCGATGACCAGGGCGGTGTAGACGGCCGACTCCAGGCCCAGCGAGATGCCGCCCAGGATGACCGTGGCCGGGCCGGTGAGCGAGGTGCGGCCGACCTCGCGGACGGGCCGGTCCTCGGTGCCGGTGTAGTAGCCGGTCAGCGACAGGATGACCATGGCCAGCACGATGCCGACGACCACCGCGCCGACGGCGACCAGGCGCGGGTCGTCGACCGGGCCGCTGAACTGGACCTCGGTGCCCAGCCCGGCGAAGTCGCCGGGCAGGTAGAGGTAGGCGGCGACCGCGCACAGCACCGCGGAGATGATCCCCGACAGGTAGAAGGAGCGGTTGATGGTCCGCAGGCCGTTCTCGCCGGTGCGCGGCTTGGTCAGGTAGACCCCGATCAGCGCGGTGACCACGCCGATGGCCGGCACGATCAGGGGGAAGACCAGGCCGGCCTCGCCGAAGGCGGCCCGCCCCAGGATCAGCGAGGCGACCAGCATCACGGCGTAGGACTCGAACAGGTCGGCGGCCATGCCGGCGCAGTCGCCGACGTTGTCGCCCACGTTGTCGGCGATGGTGGCGGCGTTGCGGGGGTCGTCCTCGGGGATGCCCTGCTCGACCTTGCCGACCAGGTCGGCGCCGACGTCGGCGGCCTTGGTGAAGATGCCGCCGCCGACCCGCATGAACATGGCCAGCATGGCGGCGCCGAAGCCGAAGCCCTCCAGGATGGTGGGGGCGTCACCGCGGAAGATCAGGACGACGACCGCGGCGCCCAGCAGGCCGAAGCCGATGGTGGCCATGCCGACCGACGCGCCGGTGCGGAAGGCGATCCGCATCGCGGGCTCCCGACCGGCGTCCCGGGCGGCCGCGGCGACGCGGAGGTTGGCCCGGACGGCCAGCCACATGCCGAGGTAGCCGATCAGGGCGGAGAACCCGGCGCCGACCAGGAAGGCGACGGAGCGGGCGATCTTGAGCAGCCACTCACCGCCCTCGCCGTGGACCGGGAGCAGGAACAGCAGCAGGAACGCGACCACGGCGAAGATGCCGAGGGTGCGGAACTGCCGGCCCAGGAACGCGGCGGCGCCCTCCTGCACCGCGAGCGCGATGCGTTGCATGTTCTCGGTGCCTTCGCCGGCCCGCAGCACCTCCCGGCGGAACACCAGGCTCATCGCGATGGCGATGGCGGCGATGGCGCCGACCACGGCGACGATCGTCAGGTTGGACCCGTCGAGGGTGATGGGCATAGGGCTCTCCTGGCTGCGTGCTCGGCGGTGAACAAAGGCGGGGACATATAACCACACGTGTACTGGTCTGGCCGGTCGGGTCGCTGTGCGGTTTTCGTCGCAGGGCCGTGTCAGGCTGGGCGGGCGATGACCATCACCTCACGACCACCCACCGCCGCGGGCGGCCGCAGCGGGGACGAGCAGCCGCTCCGCCACCTGCACGTGCTGCCGCCCCGACCCGCTCTGACCGCCGACTGGCCGCAGTGGCTGCCCGGGGAGGCGGTGGTGGCGCTACGCCGTCAGGGCGTCGAACGGCCGTGGGTGCACCAGGTCGAGGCGGCGGAGTCCGTCCGGGCCGGCCGGCACACCGTGGTGGCCACGGGCACGGCGTCGGGCAAGTCGCTGGCCTATCTGATGCCGCTGCTGGCCGACGCCCTCGGCGAGCCGGCCGCCCCCACCGCGGCCGGCGGTCCGAGCGCCGGACGGCGGCCCTCGCGCGAGGACGTGCTGGCCTCGATCCGCGGGGTCCGTCGCCCCACCGCGCTCTACCTCTCCCCCACCAAGGCGCTGGCCCACGACCAGCTGCGCGCCTGCCAGGCCCTGGGGCTGCCGCGCTGGCGGGTCGGCGCGCTGGACGGCGACAGCTCCGACGCCGAGCGCCGGTTCGCCCGCGAGCACGCCTCGCTGGTGCTGACCAACCCCGACATGGTGCACCGCTCGGTGCTGCCCTCTCACCAGCGCTGGTCGCGGCTGCTCGGCTGCCTGACCCACGTGGTGGTCGACGAGTCCCACCGCTACCGCGGCGTCTTCGGCGCGCACGTCAGCGCGGTGCTGCGGCGGCTGCGCCGGCTCTGCGCCCACTACGGGTCGGACCCGGTGTTCGTGCTGGCTTCGGCCACCACCGCCGAACCGCAGCGCTCCAGCGCCCGGCTGATCGGCGTCGAGCCCGAGGAGGTGCACGTCGTCGACCGCGACGGCTCCCCCCGGGGCGAGGTCAGCATCACCCTGCGCGAGCCCGAGCAGGGCGTGGACGAGGACACCGCGGAGGCCCTCGCCGCCCACGTCACCGCCGGCCGGCAGGCGCTGGCCTTCCTGCCCTCGCGGCTGCGCACCGAGCTGGTGGCCATGTCGGTCCGCGACCGGCTGGACGAGGTGGGTCTGCCGGTGGCCGCCCCCGACGGCCTCCCGGTGGCCGAGGCCTACCGCAGCGGCTACCTGGCCACCGAGCGCCGCAGCATCGAGGCCCGGTTGCAGGACGGGTCGGTGCGGGCGGTGGCCGCGACCAACGCCCTCGAGCTCGGCATCGACGTGGCCGGGCTCGACGCGGTGGTGATCGGCGGCTACCCGGGCACGATGGCCGCCTTCTGGCAGCAGGCGGGCCGCGCCGGCCGGCGCGGCGGGCAGGCCGAGGTGACCCTGCTGACCCGGGACGACCCGCTGGACCGCTACCTCCTCGACCACCCCGAGACGGTGTTCTCCGGGCGGGTCGAGGTGACCGTGCTGCACCCGGCCAACCCCTACGTGCTCGGACCCCACCTCGCCGCGGCGGCCCAGGAGCTGCCGCTGTGCCCCGAGGACGAGCGCTGGTTCGGGCCCGCGACCATCCCGACGGCGGAGCGCCTCGCCGACCAGGGGGTGCTGCGGCGCCGCTCACGGGGCTGGTTCTGGACCCGTCCGGACCGTGCCGTGGACGCGATCGACCTGCGCAGCGCCGGCGGACGCCCGGTCGAGATCCTCGAGGCCGGCACCGGGCGGGTGGTGGGCCAGGCCGACCCCGGCACCGCCGACCGGTCGGTCCACGAGGGCGCGGTGTACCTGCACCGCGGCACCACCTGGGTGGTCGAGCACTACGACCCCGCGACGGCCGAGTGCGTGGCCCGGGCCGAGGAGCCGCCCTTCCGCACGCAGGCGCAGTCGGTCAGCGACGTCCGGGTGCTGCGGGAGCACGTCCGCCGCCGGCTGCCGGGCGCCGGGGTGCACCTCGGCGACGTCGAGGTGGCCTCGCAGGTGACGGGGTACCTGCGCCGCGACGCCGTCAGCGGGGCGGTGTGGGACTCCACCCCGCTCGACCTGCCCCGCCGCGTGCTGGCCACCCAGTCGATGTGGCTGACCGTGGACGAGGAGCTGCTCGCCGAGCTGGCGCTCTCCGACCTGGCGCTCGCCGGCGCCGCCCACGGGGCCGAGCACACCGCCATCGGGCTGCTGCCGGCCTTCGCCCCCTGCGACCGCTGGGACATCGGCGGGCTCTCCACGGTGCTGCATCCGGACACCTCGGCCTGCACGATCTTCGTCCACGACGGCCACCCGGGCGGGGCGGGCTTCGCCGAGCACGCGTACGCGGTGGTGGAGCAGTGGCTCGGCGCCACCCTCGACCGGCTCCGGCAGTGCCGCTGCGACACCGGTTGCCCGGCCTGCGTGGTCTCGCCCAAGTGCGGCAACCAGAACCAGGTGCTGGACAAGCCCTCGGCCGCCCGGTTGCTGGCGGGCGTCCTCGGCCGGGACTGAGCGCACCCGTCACGGCCGGGCCGCGGCCAGGTCTGCCGTGCCGGCGTGGGCGTCGGCCTGGACGTGGCGAGGCAGACCGGGCGTCCGCAGCGGCAGCTCCACCCGCACCCGGACCGACACCACGAAGCTGATCGCGTCGCCCTCCACCCGGCAGTCCTGCAGCCGGGCCCCGTTCAGCTCGGCGGTGCGGCGGGCGGCCGCACACCCCTCGCCGGCCTCGGACAGCGCCCTCGCCCCCGCCAGCGCAGCCAGGTCGGCCACCGCGCGGGCCCGCCCGGTGTGCAGGGCGGCGGACCCGACCAGGGCGACCGCCGTGGCCACCAGCGCCAGCACCGCGACCACCGCCACGGTCAGCCCGGTGCCCGACCCCCGCTCCCCACGTCCCGCTCCGGGTCGCGAGCCGCCGCGGACGCCCGCGCTCACGGCGCCTCCCCCGGCTGCCAGCTGACCCGGGCCACCGAGCTCAGCGTCACCTCCGGCCCCAGCCTGCCCACCGGGTCGACGGTGCACGAGGCGGTCACCACCACCCCGCCGGGCGAGGTCTCCACGGTCACCCGGACCGGTCCGCCGGCGCGGCGGCGCACCTGCTCGGCGGCGTCGCGGTCCCCTCGGGCCACCAGCTCGGCCACCTCCGAGGCGACGGCCCGGTTCGTCAGCTCCACCCCCACCAGGCCGAGCGTCCCCGCGAGCAGCACCGTCAGCACCACACTGGCCAGGACCCCCACCGCGAGCTCCGCGGTCACCATCCCCCGGCTGCTCCGGCTCCTGACGGTCGTGGCCGGTGCCGCGGCACGACGCGAAGGCCGTGGGGTTCGTGGGGGACGTGGCGGGCCGGGGAAGCGCCCGCGGCCCGCCACGCCGTTCACGACAGCACCACGCCGCTGACGGTCTCGAGGATCCACAGGATGATCTGCAGGATCAGGTTGCGCAGGTTCTCGTCGGTGAGGATCTTCACCAGCACCCCGCCGAAGCTCACCGCCGCGACGGTGCCGACCGCGTACTCCGCCGTCGTCATGCCGCGGTCGTCGCGACCGGCGACGTCCTCGGTCTCCTGCGTCGCCACCACGGCGGTCTCGTGCTCGGACATGGTCCACTCCCTTCTCGCAGGCCCCTCGCCTGCTCCTCGGCGCCCGGGTGGGCACCTGGCCCCTCGGCCTGCCCCCACCGTCGGCGCCGGCGGCCGGGTCGGTTCCCCCGCCGCACCGGCCTGTGGACGAGACCCGGAGGTCGGGCCCGCCTGTGCGTCGCGGCGGGGTGCACCCCACGGCGCGGGGGCAGCACCGAGCCCCGGCCCGCCGGACGGCGGACCGGGACGCGGGGCGGTCGGGTCGGACGGGCAGGTCACCGGAGCAGGGCGGTGACCGCTCCCCCGATGACCGGGACGATGCCCACCAGGAAGAAGGCGGGCAGGTAGCAGGTCATCAGCGGCAGCACGCTGCGCACACCGACCGCCTTGGCCCTCGACTGCAGCGCGGCGTGGTGGCTGTCGCGGGCCTCGGCGGCGTGGGCCAGCAGCAGCTCGGTCATGCCGGTGCCGGACCGCAGGCCGCGGGCCAGGTCGGCGACCACCCGGCCCACCAGGGGGTCGTCACGCAGCTCGAGCAGCGCCTGCTCCTCGCTCATCCCCACGTCGACCCTCGCCACCACCGTCCGCAGCACCTCCGCGGCCGGGTCCTCGGGGACGGCGGCGACCGCCCGGCAGGCCTGCACCAGCGGCAGCCCGGCCTCGACGCAGCAGGCCAGCAGCTCCCAGGTGCGAGGCCACGCCGCCAGCAGCCGCTCCCGGCGTCGCCGGTGCTCCTCGGACTCCACCCGGCCCGTCGCGACCCAGACCCCGAGCCCGGCGAGCAGCGCCGCCAGCAGGGCCAGCGGGGCCGGCCGCTCCACCAGCAGCAGCGCCACCGCCGCCACCGGCACGGCCAGCAGCACCCGGGTCCTCATCGGCACGGCGTCGGGCCGCCCGCGGCACCACCCGAGCCAGCGCGGCCGGCCGCCGCGGGCGGGCGAGGCGGCGGCGGACCGCACGAGGCCGGGCTGGTCCCGCACCCAGGCCGCCGCGGCCAGTGCGGCCAGCCCGGCCGCCACCCACGTCCAGCCGTTCACCGGGCCAGCCGTTCGCTCCACAGCACCCCGGCGCAGGCCAGCACCACCCCGGCCAGCAGGCAGCCCTGGCCCTGCCAGCCGCCGAGCAGGAAGGCCACCGGGTCGCCCCCGACCGCGTAGCCCAGCAGCAGGCCGACCAGCGGCAGCACCGCGAGCATCCGCCCGGTGGCCCGCGGCGCCGACAGCTCGGCGTCCACCAGCCGGTGCACCGCGCGGTCGGCCGCGAGCGCGGCCGACACCCGGTCCAGGGCACGGGTCAGCGGTGCCCCGGTCCGCACCGACACCTGCCAGGCGTCGGCCACCGCCGCCAGCCCCGACCCGCCGGGTGCGGCCGCCAGCTCGCGCAGCACGGGGACGACGTCCCCGCCGGAGCGGTGCACGGCCGCGGCCCGGGCCAGCAGCGGGCAGTCGTCGGCGGCGTCGACCAGGGCCTCCCCAGCCACCTTCCCGATCCGCAGCTCGGCGGCCAGCACGCTGCAGGCCCGGGCCACCTCCACCGACGTCTCCCCGGCGCGGGACGCCGCACGGTGGGTGCGCGCCACGGCGGCGACCGTGAGGGCCACCAGGGCCAGGCAGAGCACCACCACGGCGGCCGGGCGCCCGCCCAGCAGGGCCGCTCCCACCACCGGGGTCAGCGCGGCCGGCGCGACCGCCGGACACGGCGACCGGCGGCGCGGCCGTCGCGGGCCGGGGAGCGGTGCGGCGGTCAGCCGCCGCAGGTCGCGGGCACCCGCCGGCGGGACCAGCCAGAAGACGGCCAGCCCGGCCAGCAGGGCGGCGAGGGCGCTCACCGGGCCAGCAGCCTCTCGAGGGCGGCGCAGCCCTCGTCCTTGCGCAGCCCCCGCGGACCGAAACCGACCGCCGGCACCGCGCGGACCGTGCGCCCGTCCCGGACGAGCACGTCGATCCCGGCCACCAGCCGTCGCCCGTCGCCGTCGCGGCGGATGTGGACCACCGCGTCGAGGGCGGCGGCTGCCAGCGAGTGCAGGGCGTCGGGGAGCATCCCGCCGAGCGCGGCCAGGGCCTCCAGCCGTGCCGGCACGTCCGCGGCGCTGTTGGCGTGCACGGTGCCGCAGCCGCCCTCGTGGCCGGTGTTCAGGGCCGTCAGCAGGTCGCAGATCTCGGCCCCGCGCACCTCGCCCAGCACCACCCGGTCCGGCCGCATCCGCAGCGCCTGGCGGACCAGGTCGGTCAGCGACACCGCCCCGGCGCCCTCGGCGTTGACCGGCCGACCCTCGAGGCGCACGCAGTGCGGGTGGTCCGGGGACAGCTCGCGGGAGTCCTCGACCACCAGCAGCCGCTCGTGGGCCGGGACGAGCGAGAGCAGCGAGGCCAGCAGCGTGGTCTTGCCCGACCCCGTCCCGCCCGAGACCAGGAAGGCGGCCCGGCACGCCACCAGCTGGCGCAGCAGCTCCGCCCCGGCGGCGGGCAGCGAGCCGGAGGCGACCCAGTCCTGCAGGCTGAACCGGCGGCCCGCCGGCACGCGCAGCGACAGGCAGGTGCCCGGGTCGGCGAGGGTGCCCAGCACCGCGTGCACCCGGGTGCCGTCGGGCAGCCGGGCGTCGACGAAGGGCGAGGAGTCGTCCAGCCGCCGGCCCACGCGAGCCGCCAGCCGGCTGGCGAGCCGGCGCACCTCGTCGTCGTCGGCGAACCTGGTGGCGACCCGCTCCAGACCCTGGCCCCGGTCGATGAAGACGTGCTCGGGTCCGTTGACCAGGACGTCGGTCACCCCCGGCAGCCGCAGCAGCGGGTCCAGCGGACCCGCGCCGGTGGCGTCGCGCCGCAGCGCCTCCATGGTGTGCAGCAGGGACTCGTCGGTGACCACCCAGCCGAGCCGACGCATCTCACCCGCCACGTCGGCGGGGCCGGGTTCGCGCCCCAGCTCGGCCAGCCGGGGACGCAGCAGGTCCAGCTCACCGGTGTCGGCGCTCACGCGAGCACCTCCGCCGCCAGCCGGCGCACCGCCCGCCGCCACCGCCGCGAGCCGCTGGCCAGCGCCCGCTCGCCCCGTGCGACGCCGCCGCGCAGCCGCCGGTCCTCGGGGACCACGGCCACCACGGGCGCGCCCACCGCCTGCTCCACCGCCTGCCTGCCCACCCCCGCCGCCGGGGCCGCGACCACCACGAGCTCGACGCGGTGCCCGGCCGCCCGCAGCCGGTCGCACCGCCGGGCGCCGGCGGCCAGCCCCTGCAGCTCGGCCCGCACCAGCAACCAGCACCGTGACGCCGCAGCCAGCGCCTCGGCGGCCTCCGCCCCCTCGCCGGAGGCCCCGTCGACCAGGCAGACGTCGTACCAGCGCCGCGCCGAGGCGAGCACCGAGGCGACCGCGGCCGGACCGGGCACCGCACCCTCGCGCCGCGGCATCGCCAGCAGGTCCAGCCCCTCGACCTGCGGCAGGTGGCCGCCGAGGTCGCCCACCTGCCCGCTGGCGGCGGCGAGCTCGGGCCAGCGCCAGCCGGGCAGCTGCTCGGCCCCGGCGGTCAGGTCGAGCCCGCCGCCCAACGGGTCCAGGTCGACCACCACGACCCGGAACTCCTGCTCGGCCAGCGCCCGCCCCACGGCCAGCGCCGAGGTGGACACGCCCACCCCGCCGGCGGCGCCCACCAGCACCACCAGCTCACCGCCCGAGCTGCCGGCGGAGGCGGCCAGCCGTGACATCAGCACCCCGTCGACGTCGGGCAGCTCGATGACGCAGGCGTCCAGCGCGGCGGACCACCGGCTCAGCGCCGGGCTGCCCCGGCGGGCCAGCAGGCCCACCCCAGGACGGCCACGCAGCCCCGCCGCCTGCACCAGCTCGGCGACGTCGAGGCCGAGGTAGACCTGCGGGGCCGAGACCCACACCGGCCGCAGCTCCTCGGCGCGGTGCACCTGCTGCACCTCGACGCCGGCGGCGGCCGCCGCCGCCAGGAAACCCGCCGCCAGCTCCTCGTCGCCGCTGACCAGCGCCACCGGTCCGCCCGAGGGACCTCCGCCCGTGCTCCGCATGCCGCGACCGTGGTCGCCCGGGCCGTCCGCCGCACGGCGACGCCGGGGACCTGTGGACGGCCTCCCGCGGCTGTGGACGACCCGCGGTCAGACCAGTGCCCCACAGGTCTTCCCATCGAGGGTGATCGGGGTCACAATGGGAGCAGGAGCTCGGTCGTGCAGGAACCCACGCGGCGATCCAGCCATCTTGAGTGGTCGTCGAGTCCCCGGCTGGTCCGGGGCCGACATCCCGGTGCACGCATGGTCACCGTGCCGACCGAGTCAGCGGGGCCCGTCGGACTCGTTCCAGCGGGTCCCGCGCCCTGCGCCCTCCCATCTGCGCCCTGCGCGCTCCCCATCTGCGCCTGTGCCCAACCGTGAGCCCGTCCCCACCGGCGCGCGCTCGGTTACCAGGGCCCGGGCCGCCTCCAGCGCCGAACGGATCCGCTCCACCCGCAGGAGGTCCTGCAACGGGTCGCTCACGACGCCCGGCCTCGCAGGACCTCTACAGTCTGGGTATGGCACCCACCAGGCGATCACTGCACCCGGCGGGCGCGCTGACCTGGCTCGTGGAGGTCGACGGCGCCGCGGTCCTGGACCTGGCCCACGGATCGGCGGTCTTCGCCCGCGAGCTGCAGGCCGTCGGCCACCACGTCACCGTGCTCGACCGGCAGCCCGCGCCCGCCTCGACGCCCGGGCCGCAGGGCGGGCCGGCGACCGTGCTCGGCCAGCCGGAGAGCCTGCCGTTCAAGGCCCGCCAGTTCGACGCGGTGACCGCCTCCGACACCCTGCAGCACTTCGCCCCCGGGCTGGCGCTGCCCGAGATCGCCCGGGTGCTGCGCCCCGGGGGCACCCTGTCGGTGGTGCAGACCACCCGCGACGACACCGTGCCCTGGGTGCGCCGGCTGGCCCGGATGGTGCAGGAGGTCGACCCGGGGGCGATGCGCGGCGACTACGGCCAGGAGGCGGTGGAGCTGCTGGTGGACAGCCCCTTCTTCACCGCCGTGGAGCACCGCGACTTCCGCAACTGGATCCCGATCACCCGCTCCGGGCTGGTCGACATGGTGGCCCGCCGCCCCGCCGTGCAGGCGGTCGAGGAGGACCGTCGCGACGCGCTGCTGGCCGACGTCGCCGCCCTGTTCGACTCCCTCGCACGCCCGCTGGAGCCGCTGATGCTGCCCTTCCAGTCCTCCTGCTGGCGGGCGCGCCCGGTGCCCGGCGGCGGCACCGACGAGGACGACGACGTGCTGCAGTTCAGCCTCTGAGCTGCCCCGCCGGCTGCCGGCAGCCGGCGCTGCGGTCAGGAGGAGCCGTCCGGCTCGTCCTGGTCGACCACGGCGTGCCGCGGCTGCGCCGGGCGGCTCCTCGGAGCCGAGCCGTTGACCAGCACCGGACGCTGCGCCCCCGGGGTGGCGGCGCCGACCGGCTCGACCGAGCGCCCGTCCTCCTCCGCGGGCAGCGGTGCGGGCTCCGCCGCGGGGTCCCGGCGGGCGGGGACGTCCGGCGCCGGCTCACCGGTGGCCTCGGCCCAGCGCTGCCGCCGCAGCCTCTCCACCGCGGCCTGCGGGTCCTCGCCGGCGGCCCTCGCCTCCCGGCGCACCCGCCGCTCCTCGCGCCGGTCCGCCCGGCGGGACACCAGCTCGTACAGCACGGGCACCACGAGCAGGGTGAGCAGCGTGGAGGAGAACAGCCCGCCGATCACCACCACGGCCAGCGGCCGGGACACGAAGAGCCCGCCGCCGGTGATGCCCATCGCCATCGGCAGCAGCGCGAAGATGGTCGCGACCGCGGTCATCAGGATGGGCCGCAGCCGCTGCCGGGCCCCGTTGAGCAGGGCGTCCCAGCCGGGCTGCCCGCCCGCGCGGTAGTGGTTCACCAGGTCGATCAGCACGATGGCGTTGGTCACCACGATGCCGACGAGCATGAGCATCCCGATCAGCGACGGCACCCCGAGAGCCGTCCCGGTGACCAGCAGCCCGCCGATGGCCCCGGTCGCGGCGAAGGGGATCGAGACCAGCAGGATCAGTGGCTGCACCAGGCTCTTGAAGGTGGCCACCATCACGACGTAGACGATGGCGATCGCCACCAGCAGGGCCAGCCCGAGCTGGTTGAAGGCGTCGGCCTGCTCGGTGGCGACCCCGCCCAGCTCGGCCCGCACGCCCTCGGGCAGGTCCACCCCGGTCAGCCGCTCGGTCACCGCGCTGGTCACCGCGCCGAGGTCGTCCTGGTCGGCGGGGGTGAGCGAGACGGTGGCGCTGCGCTGGCCGTCGGTGCGGTTCACCTGGGGTGCGACCTCGTCGGCCACGACGTCGGCCACGTCGGACAGCGGCACCGGGCCGGCGGTCCCCTGCAGCTCGTGGTCGCGGAGCTCGGCCAGCCCGACCGGCGCCTCGCCGACGCGCATCACCACGTCCTGGGTGAGGCCGTCGACCTCGATCGAGCCGATCGTCGCCGGGGCCAGGATGCCCTCGAGCTGGCTGGAGATGGCCTGCGGGGTGAGCCCCTGCAGGGTCGCCTCCTCCGGGTCGACGCGGACGCTGACGATGGGCTGGTCGGCCACCAGCGAGGAGGTGGTCTCGGTGACCTGCTCGATGCCCTCCATCGCCTCCAGCACGTCCCGCGCGCCCCGCTCGAGGGCGTCGGGGTCGGAGCCGGTCAGCACCACCTCGACGTCGGTGCTGCCGCCGAAGCCGCCGCCGGCGGCGGAGACGCTGAGCTCGCCGACGTCCTCGCCGAACCCGTCGAGCACCGCCTGCACGTCGGCCTGCACCCGGGCGGGGTCGGCCTCGGGGTCGGTGGTGACCGAGAAGCTGGCCGAGTCGGCGCTGCCGCCGCCGCCGAAGGCCGCCTCGGCCCCGCCGCTGCTGCCCACCGTGGTCTGCACCGTCACCACGCCGGGGACGTCGCGCAGCTCCTCCTCGACCTCGACGGCCCGCTCGGTCTGGGCCTCCAGGCTCAGCCCGGGCTCGAACTCCTGGCTGACGGTCAGGGTGTCCTGGCCGGAGTCGCCCAGGAAGGACACCTTCAGCAGCGGCACCATGGCGACGGTGCCGGCGAGCACGAGGGCCGCCACCAGCAGCGACACGACCGGGAAGCGCAGCACCCCCCGCAGCAGCGGCACGTAGCCGCGCTGCAGCCAGCTGCGGCGCTCCTTCTGCTCCGCCGCCGCCCGCACCGCCGCCACGTCGACCTCGCCGCCGGGCTGCTTGAGGAACCAGTAGGCGAGCACCGGCACGATGGTGAGCGAGACCAGCAGCGAGGCGAGCAGCGCCAGCGCGGTCGTCACGGCGAAGGGCCGGAACAGCTCACCGGTCTGGCCGCCGACCAGCCCGATGGGCAGGAACACCGCCACGGTGGTGACGGTGGCGGCGGTGATGGCCAGCGCCACCTCGCGCACCGCGGTGAGGATGGCCGCCACCTTCGGCTCGCCGTAGGAGAGGTGGCGCTTGATGTTCTCGATGACCACGATGGAGTCGTCCACCACCCGCCCGACGGCGATGGTGAGTGCGCTCAGCGTCAGGATGTTGAGGGAGTAGTCGGCGACGCCGAGCCCGATCAGCGCGATCAGCACCGACACCGGGATGGACACCGCGGTCACCAGCGTCGAGCGCACCGACAGCAGGAACAGCAGGATGACGACCACCGCCATCACCAGACCGAGCCCGCCCTCGGTCAGCAGGTCCTCGATGGACTGCTCGATGAAGGGCGCCTGGTCGAAGACGGTGGTGAAGCCGGTGCCCTCGCCGAGCCGCTCGGCCAGCACGTCGAGCTCGGCCCGGACGGCCTCCGACACCTCCACCGTGTTGCCGTCGGGGGTCTTGGTGATCGACATCGACAGGCTCTCGCGGCCGTCGGTGCGCGAGACGGAGGTGGGGGGCTCGTCGCGGTCCTCGACCTCGGCCACGTCGGAGAGCGGGAAGGTCTCCCCGGGTCGGGTCCTGGACAGCAGCCGGACGTCCGCGACGTCCTCGGCGCTGGTCAGCCTCTCCCCCACGGTGACCGACAGGTCGCCCTCGCCGGACTCCACGGTGCCGGCCGAGCTGCGGGCGCCGGCGGCCTGGACGGCCTCGGCGACGTCGGCGGTGGTCAGCCCCTCCTCGGCCAGCTCGTCGGTGTCGAGGTCGACCAGCACCTGCGGAGTCGGCGCACCGGAGATGGAGACGGCGCGGACGCCCTCCAGCTTCTCCAGCTCGGGCACCACCACGTCCTCCAGCGTGTCGGCCAGCCGGGCGGCGCCCTCGTCGCTGGCGGCGCTGACCTGGAGCACCGGGATGTCGTCGACCGAGCCGGTGAAGACCTGGCTGTCGGCCTGCTCCGGCAGCACCTGGTCGATCCGGCTGATCGCGGCCTGCAGGTCCTGCTGGACCACCGACATGTTGGTGCCGTAGGTCATCTGCACGGTGACCATGGAGGAGCCGGTGGAGGACTCCGAGGAGATCGACTCCAGGTCCTGCAGCCCCTGCACCGCCTGCTCGACCGGCACGGTGACGCTCTCCTCCACCACCTGCGGGGAGGCCCCCGGGTAGCTGGTGATGACCACCGCGGTGGGCAGCGAGAGGGAGGGGATCAGCTCCTGCTTGAGGTTGCTGGTGGTGATGACGCCGAACACCATGACGAAGACGGTGACGAGTGCGATCAGGGCGCGGTTGCCCATGCTGAGCCTGGCCAAGCCGTGCATGTCTGAAGGAGCTCCTCGGGTCGCGGTGGTGCCAGTCTTCCCCATCGCGCCCAGCCCGGCATGGGTCCTTCCCCCGACTCGACCCCGAACCGCCCGTCGGTCCGGGCCGCGGGCGCCGCCCGGGCCTAGACTGGTGGTGACCCGACATCCTGTGCGGGCCGCACCAGCCCGACGAGCTCCTGCTCCCGCACGACGGCGTCGGGGTGCGGGACGTGGCAGTCAGGAGCGACATGACTCCTCCGGTGCGTGAGGACCTGGCCTCGGTGCAGAGCCGCTGGCTGCTGCCGGGTGTGCGGCTGCGCACGGCGGTCGGGCTCACCGTGCTGGTGCTGGTCATGCTGGCCCTGTCCATCGTCTCCACCGCCCAGCCGCTGCTGACCCTGAGCCCGCTGCCGGCCCGGATCGTCTTCCTGGTGGTGGCCGTGGCCGGGCTCCCGTTCTGCCTGGCGGCCTGGCGGCTGCGCCGGATCGAGATCGAGGTCGGCCCCGCCGGGGTGCGGATGGGGCACATCTTCGGCTCCCGCCTCACCTCCTGGGACGACATCACCGGCGCCACCACCAAGGAGGGCGTGTTCGGGGTGCGCGTGGTGCTGCTGGGCGGTGACGAGCAGCTGGACGACACCGTGCTCGACCGGGTCTTCGAGGCCCGCGCCGACGACGTGGTGCGCACCATCAACGACGAGGTGACGGCCCGCTCCGGCGCGGCCGGTGCCGTGCGGTCCGGCGGACCGGCCGCCGGCGCCGCGGGGGCCTGACGGGCCTGACGGCGGGCAGACGTCGGCGCTAGTGTCTGCCGAGGAGCGTCCGACCCTGCCGGGACGGACCTGCGAGGCAACGATGCACCAGCTGAGAGGGCAGCCATGACCGACACCGAGTGGTCCAACCTGAGCACCGAGGAGCGCCGCTTCCCGCCGCCGCCGGAGCTGGCGGCGTCGGCCAACGTCACCGCCGAGACCTACCGCGTCGCCGCCGAGGACCCCGACGCGTTCTGGGCCGAGCAGGCCAGGCGGCTCAGCTGGGGCACCGAGCCGACCGAGACCCTGGACTGGAGCAACCCGCCGTTCGCGAAGTGGTTCGCCGACGGCACCATCAACGCCGCCTACAACTGCCTGGACCGTCACGTCGAGGCCGGCCACGGCGACCGGGTGGCCTTCCACTTCGAGGGCGAGCCCGGGGACTCGCGCTCCATCACCTACGCCGAGCTGACCCGGGAGGTGTGCCGGGCCGCGAACGCCCTCACCAGCCTCGGCGTGCAGGCCGGGGACCGGGTGGCGATCTACCTGCCGATGATCCCCGAGGCCGTGGTGGCGATGCTGGCCTGCGCCCGCATCGGCGCCCCGCACGTGGTCGTCTTCGGCGGCTTCTCCGCCGACGCGCTGTCCACCCGCATCCTCGACTGCGGGGTCGAGGTCGTCATCACCGCCGACGGCGGCTACCGGCGCGGGGCCCCCTCCGCGCTCAAGCCGGCCGTCGACCAGGCGCTGCAGCGGTGCCCCGACGTGCGCAGCGTGCTGGTCGTGCAGCGCACCGGCCAGGAGACCGCGATGGTGGAGGGCCGCGACGTCTGGTGGCACGACGCGCTGGCCGCCGAGCCGGACACCCACACCCCGCAGATGTTCCCCGCCGAGCACCCGCTGTACGTGATGTACACCTCCGGCAGCACCGGCAAGCCCAAGGGGATCCTGCACACCACCGGCGGCTACCTGGTCGGGGTGTCGTGGACCCACTGGGCCAGCTTCGACCTCAAGGCCGAGACCGACGTCTTCTGGACCGCCGCCGACATCGGCTGGGTGACCGGGCACTCGTACCTGGTCTACGGCCCGCTCAGCAACGGCACCACCTCGGTGATGTACGAGGGCACCCCGGACACCCCGCACCGGGGCCGCTGGTGGGAGATCGTGCAGAAGTACCGGGTGACCATCCTCTACTGCGCGCCCACCGCCATCCGCACCTTCATGAAGTGGGGCGCCCAGATCCCGGCCGAGTTCGACCTGTCCTCGCTGCGGATCCTCGGCTCGGTCGGCGAGCCGATCAACCCCGAGGCCTACGTCTGGTACCGCACCCACATCGGCGGCGACCGCACCCCGGTGGTCGACACCTGGTGGCAGACCGAGACCGGCATGCACATGATCGCCCCGATGCCCGGCGTCACCGCCGGCAAGCCCGGCGCGGCGATGACCCCGCTGCCCGGGGTGTCCATCGACGTGGTGGACGACGAGGCGAACCCGGTCGCGAACGGCCACGCCGGGCTGCTGGTGATCACCCGTCCCTGGCCCGCCATGCTCCGCACGCTGTGGGGCGACGACCAGCGCTTCATCGACACCTACTGGTCGCGCTTCGAGGGGCTCTACTTCGCCGGCGACGGGGCCAAGAAGGACGCCGACGGCGACCTGTGGCTGCTGGGCCGCGTCGACGACGTGATGAACGTGTCCGGGCACCGGATGTCGACCACCGAGATCGAGTCCTCGCTGGTGTCGCACCCGAAGGTGGCCGAGGCGGCCGTCGTCGGAGCGGCCGACGAGACCACCGGGCAGGCCATCGTCGCCTTCGTCATCCTCCGCGGCGACGCCGAGGACGCCGGCGACGACGTGGTCACCGAGCTGCGCAACCACGTGGCCCGCGACATCGGCCCGATCGCGAAGCCGCGGCAGATCATGGTGGTGCCCGAGCTGCCCAAGACCCGCTCGGGCAAGATCATGCGCCGGCTGCTCCGCGACATCGCCGAGCACCGCGAGCTCGGCGACGTCACCACCCTCACCGACTCCTCGGTGATGGACCTGATCCGCAGCAACCTGCCGTCAGCCCCCGCCGAGGACTGAGCGCGGCCGCGCACGGGTAAGTGGTCACGGACGACGTGCCGGGAGGTCCAGCCGGGCCCCCTGGTCGTCGTCCGTGACCACTTCCGCGTCGGGCTCGGTACCGGCGGACCCGCTAGGGTGTTCGGCGGTGTGCCGGGAAGTCTGGTCGGCGACGAGTCCGTCGACCCGACAGGAGCCCCATGGCCGAGCAGCAGCCGCCCCGCACCACCCGACGCCGGGTGGTGCTCTTCGCCCCCGGTGACAACCAGGACCAGGTCGCCGTCGCCGAGGTCCTGCGGATGGAGACCGTCGGCGGGGTCCTGATGCTGGTCGCGGCCCTGGTGGCGGTCGTCTGGGCCAACGTCGCAGGCGGGAGCTACGAGGCCGTCCGGCACATCGGCATCGGGCCGCTCGACCTGCAGCACTGGGCCGCGGACGGGCTGCTGGCCATCTTCTTCTTCGTCGCCGGGCTGGAGCTCAAGCGCGAGCTGGTCGCCGGCTCGCTGCGCAAGCCGTCCGCCGCGCTGGTGCCCATCGTCGCCGCGGCCGGCGGCATGGTCGTGCCCGCCCTGATCTACCTCGGCCTCAACCTGGCCCTGCCCGGCGGGGACGCCCGCGGCTGGGCCGTGCCGATGGCCACCGACATCGCCTTCGCGCTGGCCATCCTCGGCATCGTCGGCGGCAACCTGCCGACGAGCCTGCGGGCCTTCCTGCTGACCCTGGCCATCGTCGACGACATCGGGGCGATCGCGGTGATCGCGGTGGCCTTCACCACCGACCTCGCCCCGCTGTGGCTGCTCGGCGCGTTCGCCTGCGCGCTGGCCTGGTGGCTGCTGCAGCGGCGCCGGCTGGACTGGTGGTGGCTGCACGTCCCGCTGTTCGTGCTCTGCTGGTGGTGCATGTTCAGCAGCGGCGTCCACGCCACCATCGCCGGCGTGGTCCTGGGGCTGCTGACCCGGACCTCGCCGGAGGAGGGCAACGACCCGGTCGACCGCTGGGAGCACTTCTGGCGTCCGGTCTCCGCCGGCTTCGTGGTGCCGCTGTTCGCCCTGATGTCGGCCGGCGTGGTGGTCGCCCCGTCGGCCCTGCAGGCGGTGTTCACCGAGCCGGTGCCGCTCGGCATCATGATCGGCCTGGTGGCGGGCAAGGTGCTGGGCGTCACCGGCGGGGCGTGGCTGACCGCCCGCTTCACCCGGGCCGAGCTCGCACCGGACATCGGCTGGCGCGACGTCCTGGGCATCAGCGTGGTGGCCGGCGTCGGCTTCACCGTCGCCCTGCTGGTGGCCGAGCTGGCCTTCGCCGGGTCGCCGGAGCTGGTCGAGGAGGCCAAGACCGCCGTGCTGCTGGGCTCCCTGGTGGCGGCCGTGCTCGCCGCGGTGGCGCTGCGGCGACGAGGCCGGGCCCACGCCCGGCGAGCCGGCTGAACCAGGTGGGGCCTCCCGGCCGGCTGGGCGTGCACTAGGCTCAGCCGGACGGCACAGGGAGGCGACACCATGACCACCGCTGACACGATGAAGAACATCCAGCAGGACATCACGGCGCTCGGCAGGTCGACCGCCGCCCTGGCCAAGGTCGAGGCCACCGACATGGCCAAGAAGCTCGGCATCGGTGGCGCGCTGCTCGGGCTGGCCGGCTTCCTCGCCCTGAACGCGCTCTCGCTGCTGTTCGTGGCCGCCTCGCTCGGCTTCTTCCTGCTGCTGCAGCCCGACGGCCCCGTCGAGCCGCAGGACCCCGCCGTGCCGACCGGCGCCCTCCCGCTCGGCTTCGTCATCATGGCCGCCATCCTGCTGCTGGTCGCCGGCGGTCTCGGCTTCGCCGGGATGCGCAGCATCAAGGCCAACCGCGGGCTCAAGCAGACCCAGGCGGAGGTGCAGGCCACAGTCACCGCGCTGAAGGGCGCGGTCGAGCGGGGCAAGGCCGACGTGGCGGTGCGGCTGCAGTACGGCGACGACCGTCCGCGCAGCGTGGCCGCCCAGACGCACCCGGGCACGGTGGAGACCCGCTCCGGCGACGTCTCCTGACCGCCGCGGCCCGGGGTGTTCAGCGCCCTGCTGCGGCCGCTGCTGCCCGAGGGTGAGTGGGAGCACCGGCTGGTCCACGCCCGGAGCCTGCGGCTGCACCTGGCCGTCAGCCGCCCGGGCGGCGGCGCCGCCGGCGATCCGGTGCTGCTGCTGCCCGACGCCGGCCGCACCTGGTGGTCCTGGCGCCACCTGATCCCGCTGCTCGGAGCCGGACGAGCCGTGCTCGCGCTGGACCCGCGCGGCACCGGCGCCAGCGACCGCACCCCCTCCGGCTACCGGCTCCCCGACACCGTCGACGACCTGCACGCGCTGCTGGACGCCCTCGCGGTGCCACGGGTGGTGCTGGTCGGTCACGGCTGGGGCGGCATCAGCGCCACCGCCCTCGCCGCCGCCCACCCCGAGCGGGTCCGGGCGCTGGCCCTCGTCGCGGCGCCCGCCCCGCCGGCCCTGCAGGGCTACCGCCGGCTGCTCGCCGGCGCGCTCGCCGGGACGCGGGTGCTCACCCCGCAGCGGCTGCACGCCTGGGCCGGCGCCGACCTGCCCGCCTCGAGCCCCTGCGTGCAGGCCCTGCGCGAGTGGCCCGGCCCGCAGCGCGCCCTCGCCCCGCTGCGCTCCGCCGCCCTGCACCCGGCCACCCTCCGCGCCCTGCGCACCGGCCCCCGCGCCGTCCCCACGCTGCACGTCCGAGCCGCCGCCGACCCGCTGCTCCCCCGCCCCCGCCTGGGCGCCCCCGCCCCCGTCGTCCTCCCCGGCGGCCACCAGCTCCCCGAGGACTCCCCCACCGCCCTGGCAGCCACCCTCACCGGGTGGCTGCAGAGCCTCCCCGCCTAGACCAGTCCGCCGCTGCGGCCGGTGCACCGGACCTGAGCCCGCCGCCTTCCGCGAGCCGGGTGAGCAGCCGACGCCGGCACGAGCACGCGGCGTCCGGGACGAGCCCGGGCACGAGCACGCGGTCGTCCCGGACCGCTGTCGGGGTGTGGCGGGCGTTGGGCGAACTCCTCCGAGGGACGAGGAGGAGGCTCGCCCGGGCGGGACAGCGGTCCGGGACGACCGCGTGCGGACGCACGAGACCGCGCGAACCGACACGACCTCGACCGAGCACAGCTCCTGGCTGCGCAGCCGGACCTCAGGTCCGGTGCACCGCCCGCAGCGGCCGGATCGGGATCAGGTCCTCCGCCTTGGTGCGCTCGGCGATCGCCTCGGCGTCGGTCGCCTCGGCCTCGCCGGCGCGGATCCCCGCCAGCCGGGCCCGGTAGGCCTCCACCTCGGCACGCTGGCGGTCCTCGTCCCAGCCCAGCAGCGGCACGGCGATGGCCAGCACCTCGTCGACGGCGCTGAGCCCGCGGTCACGGGCCTCGTGGTCGATCCGCAGCCGGTGCAGCAGGATGTCCTCCAGGTGCAGGCTGCCCTCGTACTGCACGGCGAAGGCCACCTCGACGCGGAGGTAGGCGGGGGCCCTGGTGAGCGGCTGGGCCAGCGTCGGGTCGGCCTCGATGAGGTCGATCAGGGTGCCGACCTCGGAGCCGTAGCGCGACAGCAGGTGCTCGACACGGTCGGCGTCCCAGCCGTAGCCGGGGGCGACCCGGGCCAGGTAGCGTCCCGCGGCCTCGAGGCCGACCGCGCCCACCAGCGGGATCCGCTCGGTGATGGAGGGCCAGCGCCGGGCCATCGAGGGCCCGAGGGCGAAGTCCACGGCGTCGCGGGCCATCACCCGGTAGGTGGTGAGCTTGCCGCCGGCCACCGACACCATGCCGGGGGCGACCTCGGCCACGGTGTGCTCCCGGGAGACCTTGGCCGAGCTCTGCTCCTTGGCCGAGGCGGGCTGCAGCAGCGGCCGCAGGCCCGCCCAGGTGCCCATGATGTCGTCGGTGGTGAGGTCGCTGGCCAGCACCTTGTTGGCCTCCTCGAGCACGTAGTCGATGTCGGCCCGGGTGGTGATGGGGTGGCGCAGCGGCCCCTCCCACGGCGTGTCGGTGGTGCCGATGACCCAGTAGTGCTGCCAGGGGATGACGAACAGCACCGACTTCTCGGTGCGCAGGAAGAGCCCGGTGCTGCCCTTGATGCGGTCCTTGGGGATGACCAGGTGGACGCCCTTGGAGGCCAGCACCTCCAGGCCGCCGCCCTCGGTGACCAGGGACTCGGTCTCCTCGGTCCAGACGCCGGTGCAGTTGATGACGTGCTTGGCCCGCACCTCGTAGGTGGAGCCGGTCTCGAGGTCGGTGACCTGGGCGCCGACGACGCGTCCGGTGCGGTCCTTGAGGATCTCGGTGACCTGCGCCCGGGTGGCGGCCAGCGCGCCGTAGGAGACGGCGGTGCGCACCAGCCCGAGGACGAGCCGGGCGTCGTCGACCCGGGCGTCGTAGAAGCGGATGGCACCGGTCAGCTGGTCGCTGCGCAGGTCGGGGAACAGCTCGAGCGCGCCCTTCTTGCCGTAGTGCTTCTGCGGCGGGACGCCCGCACCCTCCTTGTCGCCGGGCAGGGTGAGGTTGCCCAGCGCGGACATGGCGTCGTAGAGGCCGACGCCGAGGGCGCTGTAGGTCCGCTCGACCACCGGCACCTTGAGCGGCCACAGGAAGGGCTGCGGCTTGACGAGGTGGGGGGCGATGGTGCTGAGCAGCAGCCCGCGCTCGCGCAGCGCCTCCTGCACCAGGGCGAAGTCGAGGTTGTACAGGTAGCGCATGCCGCCGTGGATCAGCTTGCTGGAGCGCGAGGACGTCCCCGACGCCCAGTCCTGCATCTCCACGATCCCCGTCCGCAGGCCGCGGGTGGCGGCGTCCAGGGCCGCCCCGGCGCCGGTGACCCCGCCGCCGATGACCAGGACGTCCAGACCCTCCTCGTCGCTCATGGCCTCGAGCGCGGCCGCGCGTGACTGCTGGGTGGTGGCGGGGATCATGCCCCCAACCTATCGGCGCGCTCCAGCCGGCGACGAGCGACCGACCCCGCCGCCCCTCGCCCCGTGGGCGCCGCTCGACCGGCACCCACCGACCCGGGCGCGGGTCAGCTGCGCCGCGGCCCGCGGTCCCCGCGGCGGTCGAGCAGGAAGCGGTCCGGGACCGGTCGCCGGTGCGCGGTGTCCCACGGCTGCTGCCAGCCGGCCAGGTCGAGCACGGTGTCGAGCAGGTGGGCGGTGAGGCCCCACACGAAGAGGTCGTCCACCACGAACGCGGGCCCGGTGTAGCCCCGCGGCAGGGTGGCGGTGACCCGGTGCTCGGGCGCGGTCAGCACCGAGAGCGGGATGCGGTGCACGGCGGCCACCTCGGCGGCGTCCCTCGGCTGCAGCGGGCGGTCCCCCGGCCAGCCGGCCACCACGGCGGTGACGTCGAAGGAGCTCACCTCGACGTGGACGGCCGGCAGCCGCCCGATCACCTCGACCTCGTCGGGGTCGATGCCGATCTCCTCGTGGGCCTCGCGGATGGCGGCCGCCTCCAGGGACGGGTCACCGGGGTCGCGGGCCCCGCCGGGGAAGGCGATCTGGCCGGCGTGGTGGCGCAGCGTGCTGGCCCGCTCCAGCAGCGTGACGTCGACGTCGTCGCCGTCGAGGGTGGGACCGAGCAGCACCAGCACCGCCGCCTCGCGGGCGCCCACCGCCGGGCGGATCCGCAGCAGCGAGGACTCCACCGGGGAGGCCAGGGCCTGACGGAGCAGCTGCTGGTCCCACAGGGGCATGCGGCTGAGACTACGCGGGCGGCTCACTCCCGCCCGGAGCGCTCGGCGGCGATCACGTCGCGGTAGTACTCCCCGCTCAGCTTCACGGTGCGCTGCTGGGTCTCGTAGTCGACCCGGACGATGCCGAAGCGGCGGTCGTAGCCGAAGGCCCACTCGAAGTTGTCCAGCAGGCTCCAGCAGAAGTAGCCCTTGAGCGGCAGGCCGCGCTCGACCGCCCGGGCGCAGGCGTCGAGGTGGGCGGCCAGGTAGCGGCGCCGGTCCTCGTCCTTCACCCGTCCCCCGGGGGTGACCTCGTCGGGCCAGGCGGAGCCGTTCTCGGTGACGTAGAGGTGGGTGTCCGGGGCGAGGGCGTGCACCATCTCGAGGGTCTCCACCAGGCCGTCGGGGTGGATCTCCCAGCCCATCTGGGTCTTCTCCGCGCCGGTGTCGACGGTCACGACCCGCTCGCTGCCCGGGGTGGGGGTGGCCAGCGAGGGGTCGTCGAACCGGCCGTCCTCGGGCGCGGCGACGGTGTGGGCGCTGTAGTAGTTGATGCCCACGAAGTCCAGGGGGGCGGCGATGGTGGCCAGGTCGTCCGACCGCTCGGCGAACCACTGCGTGGTGCCCGTGTCGGCCAGCACGTCGGCCGGGTAGCGGCCCAGCAGCACCGGCTCGAGGAAGAGCCGGTTGGCCA
>NZ_WPCU01000009.1:0-7594 GCF_009742705.1 Auraticoccus cholistanensis | reverse complement strand
AGGGTGATCCCGATGGGGGCGTCGCCGCCCTGCTCGCGCATGGCCGTGACGGCCAGGCCGTGACCGAGCAGCAGGTGGTGCGCCGCCTCCAGCGCACGGCTGCCCAGCTGCAGGCCCGGGGCGTGGACACCGGCGGCGTAGCCCAGCAGCGAGGAGCACCACGGCTCGTTGAGGGTGATCCAGGACCCGATCACGTCGCCCAGCGCCTCGTGGACCACGGCGGCGTAGTCGGCGAAGGCGCTGGCGGTGTCGCGGGACAGCCAGCCGCCCCGGTCCTCCAGCACCTGCGGCAGGTCCCAGTGGTAGAGGGTGGCGTAGGGCTGCACGCCGTGCTCGAGGCAGGTCTCGGCCACCCGCCGGTAGAAGTCGAGGCCGGCCGGGTTGACCGCGCCGGTGCCGGCCGGCACGACCCGCGGCCAGGCGACGGAGAAGCGGTAGGCGTCCACCCCGAGCTCGGCCATCAGCGCGACGTCCTCGGCGAAGCGGTGGTAGTGGTCGCAGGCCACGTCGCCGGTGTCGCCGTTCCACACCTTGCCCGGGGTGTGGGAGAAGGTGTCCCAGATGCTCGGACGGCGGCCGTCCTCGTCGACGGCGCCCTCGATCTGGTACGACGCCGTGGCGGTCCCCCAGACGAAGTCGGCGGGGAATCGGGTCATGGTGAGGCTCCTTCGCGCTCGGTGGGTCCGGACCATCGTCCACCATCGTCCGCCGCGGGGGCGCGGGGTCTCGTCGGGGTCGCGGCGGGGGTAGCGTCGGGGTCATGGACGTCCCCACCGTGACCATCGACCAGATCCCCGACGACGCGCACCTGGTCGACGTGCGCGAGGCCGACGAGTGGGCCGCCGGGCACGCCGAGCGCGCGCAGCACCTGCCGCTCACCGAGCTGACCGCCCGGCTGGACGAGCTCCCGGCCGACGACGAGGTGTACCTCATCTGCCGCTCCGGCGGACGCTCGGCGCGGGCGGCCGCCTGGCTGAACCAGAACGGGTTCAGCGCGGTCAACGTCGCCGGCGGGATGGGCGAGTGGCAGGAGCGCGGTCTCCCCCTCGTCGGCGAGGGCGGATCCCCCTACGTGATGTGAGCCGTCGGCGCCCGCCCGGCGACCGACGCCTCAGGCCTCCAGGCGGAGGTGCTCGCGGAGCAGACCGCGGATCTCCTCGGTGCCGCTGAACGGACCGACCTTGGTGTGGACCAGGCGGCCGTCGGCGGTCACGAAGAAGGTGACCGGCGGCCCTGGCACCCGCAGCGGCTGGCTGATGCTGCCGTCCCGGTCGACCAGGTGGGGGTACCGCTGGTCGCTGGCCCGGGCCACCTCCACCGCCGCCAGCTCGTCGGCGTCCTCGTAGACCAGGCCCAGGACGAGCAGCTCCTGCTGCGTCGAGCCGGCCACCTCGGCCAGGTAGGGCGCCTCCTGCCGGCAGGGGGCGCACCAGGAGGCCCACACGTTGACCATCAGCGGACGCCCCCGCAGCTGGGCCAGCGACACCTGCGCGTCCTCGCCCAGGCAGGGCAGCACCAGGTCGGGCAGGCCGTCCGGGCGCGCGGCGGCGTCGGCGTCGGGGACGGGGCAGTCGGCGATCCCGGCGGCCACCCGGGCCTCGCGCACCTCCTCGGGGGCGGCGGCCGGGGACCGCGGCGCCTGCGCCGGGGCCGAGGGGGCTGCCGGGTCGCGCTGCACGCCGCTGGTGGTGCAACCCGTCAGCGCGACGGCGAGCGCCAGCAGCACCGCCGGCGCGGCCCGCCGGGCTCGCCTCATCCGCGCGGCTCCCGCACCAGCTTCGCCGCCTTCACCGGGTCGGTGGGTCCCTCGCCGAAGCTGGGGCACCAGCGCGCCAGCGGGCAGGCGCCGCAGGCCGGGTTGCGGGCGTGGCAGCGGCGCCGGCCGTGCCAGATCACGTGGTGGCACAGCATCGTCCAGTCCTTGGCCGGGAACAGCTCCCCCACCGCGTGCTCGATCTTCACCGGGTCGGTCTCGGTGGTCCAGCGGAACCGGCGGACCAGCCGCGCGAAGTGGGTGTCCACGGTGATCCCGGGCACGCCGAAGGCGTTGCCGAGGACGACGTTGGCGGTCTTGCGGCCCACCCCGGGCAGCGTGACGAGGTCCTCCAGCCGGCCCGGGACCTCACCGCCGAAGTCGGCCACCAGCGCGGCGCCCAGCTTGACCAGCGCGCTGGACTTGGCCCGGAAGAAGCCGGTGGGCTTGATCAGCTCCTCCAGCTCGGCCTGGTCCGCGGCGGCGTAGGCGGCGGCGTCGGGGTAGCGGGCGAACAGCGCCGGGGTGACGGCGTTCACCCGGCGGTCGGTCGACTGGGCGGACAGCACGGTCGCCACCAGCAGCTCCAGCGGGGTGCCGAAGTCGAGCTCGCACCGCGCCTCGGGGTACAGCTCGGCCAGCGCCCGGTTCATCGCCCTGGCCCGACGGGTCAGGGCGAGGGTGGTCTCCGGGGTCGCAGCAGGAGGGGCCATGCCCAGCAGGATAGGCGGCTGCCACCCGCCGGGGACGGCCCGCGCGACGGGCGTGCGGGTGGGTAGGCCTTTGGGTAAGGTTCCGGCGGAAACGGGAGGTGACCGGTGAACCCGGACGTGCTCAAGCAGGCGCCGCTGTTCCGCGAGCTGGACAGCGACGCGGCGGCGGAACTGGCGAAGGCCATGTCGACGATCACGCTGCGTCGAGGGGCTGTGCTGTTCCACGAGGGCGACGCCGGCGACCAGCTCTACGTCGTGGTGCAGGGCAAGGTGAAGCTGGGCCGCAGCGGCTCGGGCGGGCGGGAGAACCTGCTCGCCGTGCTGGGTCCCGGCCAGATGTTCGGCGAGCTGTCGGTGTTCGACCCGGGCCCCCGCTCCACCACCGCGACCGCGGTCACCCCGGTGGAGCTGCGCTGCCTGGAGCACCAGGAGCTGGCCAAGTGGCTGACCGGACGTCCCGAGGTCGCCCGCGCCCTGCTGGGCCAGCTGGCCGAGCGCCTGCGCCGTGCCAACGACGTGGTCTCCGACCTGGTCTTCTCCGACGTCCCGGGGCGGGTGGCCAAGGCGCTGCTCGACCTGGCGGCCCGCTTCGGCACCGAGCGCAGCGAGGGGCTGCTGGTCAACCACGACCTCACCCAGGAGGAGCTGGCCCAGCTCGTCGGCGCCTCCCGCGAGACGGTCAACAAGGCCCTGGCCGACTTCGCGGCCCGCGGCTGGATCCGGCTGGAGCCGCGCTCGGTGACCCTGCTCGCCGTCGACCGGATCGAGCGCCGGGCCCGCTGAGGGCCCTCCCGGCGCCGGGCCGGGCCACCGGCCTCAGCCCGCGGCCTCGCGGTCCAGGTGGTCCAGCTGGGCCCGGACCGAGCGCAGCGCGGCGCCGGCCAGCGTCGGCTCCAGGTCCCCGTAGACCGCGGCCACCACCTCCTCGGGGGTGAGGGCGCCGGCGGCCCGCGCGGCCCGGACCTGCTCGAGGCGCTCCTCGCGGTGGCGCAGGTACTCCTCGAGCACCTCGGCCGGACGCCCGCGCACGGGACCGTGCCCGGGCAGCAGCTCGGCGACCCGCTCCTCCTCCACCACCCGGCGCAGCCGCTGCAGCGAGCCGAGGTAGTCGGTCAGGTCGCCGTCGGGGTGGGCGATCACCGTGGTGCCGCGCCCGAGCACGGTGTCCCCGGTCAGCAGCCACCGCCCGTCGGGGGTGCTCAGCAGGAACGCGGCCGAGTCGCTGGTGTGGCCGGGGACGTGCAGCACCTGCAGCACCCCGCCGGGCAGCTGCAGCCGTTCGCCGTCGGTCAGCGGCGCCGCCGAGCACAGCGACGGCCGCACCGCGCGCACCGGGGCGCCGGTGCGGGCGACGAGGCCGGGCACGGCGTCGGTGTGGTCGGCGTGGTGGTGGGTCAGCAGCACCAGCCCCACCCCGTCCGGGCAGGCCCCCAGCACGGCGTCCAGGTGCGCCTCGTCCGCCGGCCCGGGGTCGACCACCACGGCCGGACCGCGGTCGAGCAGCACCCAGGTGTTGGTGCCGTCCAGCGTCATCGGCCCCGCGTTGGGGGCCAGCACCCGCAGCGGCTGGGTCATGTCCCCTCCCGGGTCAGGCCTCGGCGAGCTCCAGCACGAGCTCGACCTCGACCGGGGCGTCCAGCGGCAGGACGGCCACCCCGACCGCGCTGCGCACGTGACGCCCGCCCTCGCCGAACACCTCCCCGAGCAGCTCGCTGGCTCCGTTGCCGACGGCCGGCTGGGCGGTGAACCCGGGCTCGCTGGCCACGAACACCACCGCCTTGAGCACCCGGGCGATGCGGTCCAGGCCGCCGGCCACGGAGGCGGCGGCGGCCAGACCGTTGAGGGCGCAGGTGCGGGCCAGCTCGGCCCCGTGCTCGGCGGTGACCGCGCCACCGACCTTGCCGGTGGCGGCCAGGCGGCCGTCGACGATGGGCAGCTGCCCCGACGTCCACACCTGGCGCCCGACCACGGTGGCCGGCACGTAGGCGGCCAGCGGGGCGGCGACCGGGGGCAGCACGAGGCCCAGCCCGGCCAGCCGCTCCGAGGGCGCCGTCACGACTGGCCCGGGACGGGTCGCTTGAAGTAGGCGACCAGGTTCTCGGCGTTCATGCCGGGCACCACCTGCACCAGCTCCCAGCCGTCCTGGCCCCAGTTGTCGAGGATCTGCTTGGTGGCGTGCACCAGCACCGGCACTGTGACGTACTCCCACTTGGTCATGGCGTCAGCCTCTCACGGACCCGGCGGCCCGGGCCCGTGCCGCCGCTCCCGCCCGCTCGCACCGGCCGGTCGGTCGCCACCGGAGGCGGGCCCTACCCTGGGGGCCATGTCCGAGCCGCGGCACACCCTGCACATCGTCAGCGGCAAGGGCGGTACCGGGAAGACCACGGTCGCGGGCGCCCTGGCGATGGCGCTGGCGACCGGTGGGCGGCGGGTGCTGCTGTGCGAGGTGGAGGGCCGGGGCGGGCTGGCGGAGCTGTTCGCCACCACGCCGCTGCAGGGCGACGAGGAGCGACGGCTGCTGCGCACCCCGGCGGGCGGGGAGGTCTTCGGGCTGTCGGTCGACGCCCGCGACGCCCTGACCGAGTACCTGGCCAGCTTCTACCGGCTGGGCCTGGCGGGACGGGCGCTGGACCGCTTCGGGGTCTACGACTTCGCGACCTCGATCGCCCCGGGCCTGCGGGACGTGCTGCTCACCGGCAAGGTCTACGAGGCCGTCCGGCGACGCACCAAGGGGCGTCCGAGCTCGTACGACGCGGTCGTCCTCGACGCCCCGCCGACCGGGCGGATCGCGACCTTCCTCAACGTGCACGAGGCCGTCTCCGGGCTGGCGCGGGTGGGCCCCATCCACTCCCAGGCCGACTCGATCATGTCGGTGCTGCGCTCCTCGAGGACGGTGGTGCACCTGGTCACCCTGCTGCAGGACATGCCGGTGACCGAGACGCTGGAGGCGCTGGAGGAGCTGCGGCCCACCGGGATCGCGGTGGGCACCATCATCTGCAACATGGTCACCCCCACGCCGCTGACCACCGAGACGCTCGCCGCGCTGGAGGCCCGCCCCGAGCTGCACGTGCCCGGGCTGCCGCCGGAGCAGAACGAGGCGCTGGCGCGCGAGTTCGCCGACGAGCTGTCCGCCCTCCGCGACGAGCAGGGCTGCTACGAGCGGCTGCGTCCGGCCGGGCTGCCGCTGGTCGAGCTGGCCCACGACCCGGCCGGTGTCGACCGGGCCGCCCTGCACACCCTGGCCGGCTCGCTGGCCGAGCAGCTCCCCGAGGAGGTCGGATGACCACGCGCACGGCGGCGTCCAGCGAGCACCTGGCCTGGGGGCGCCCCGCGGGCAGCCCGTTCCTGGACGTGGACGCCCTGCTGGCCGACCGCGGCAAGAACATCGTCATCTGCTGCGGCTCGGGCGGGGTGGGCAAGACCAGCGTCTCGGCCTCGGTGGCCCTGCGGGCGGCCGAGCAGGGACGCCGGGTGGTGGTGCTGACCATCGACCCGGCCCGCCGGCTCGCCCAGTCGCTGGGGGTGGCCGAGCTGGACAACACCCCCCGGCCGGTGAGGGCCGTCGACACCTCCGCCGGCGGCTCGCTCGAGGCGATGATGCTCGACATGAAGCGGACCTTCGACGACGTGGTGACGGCGCACGCCAGCCCCGAGAAGGCCCGCCAGATCCTCTCCAACCCCTTCTACCAGGCCCTCTCCACCTCCTTCTCCGGCACGCAGGAGTACATGGCGATGGAGAAGCTGGGGCAGCTGAGCGCCGACCTGGGGCTGGGACGCGGCGGCGCGGAGAGGGCGCGCTGGGACCTCATCGTGGTCGACACCCCGCCCTCGCGCTCCGCGCTGGACTTCCTGGACGCGCCCGAGCACCTCAGCTCGCTGCTGGACGGCCGGCTGCTGCGGCTGCTGCTCAACCCCGGCCGCGGGCCGGTGCGGATGATGAGCGTCGGGCTGTCCCTCGTCACCAGCGCGATGAGCAAGGTGCTCGGCGGGCAGGTGCTGTCGGACGTGCAGACCTTCGTCGCCGCCTTCGAGACGCTGTTCGGCGGTTTCCGGCAGCGCGCCGAGGCGACGCTGGCCAACCTGGCCTCGCCGCACACGACCTTCCTCGTGGTGGCGACCCCCGAGCCGGAGGCGCTGCGCGAGGCGTCGTTCTTCGTCGAGCGTCTCGGCGACGAGGGACTGCCGCTGGCCGGCGTGGTGGTGAACCGCATGAGCGGGTCGGCCGTGCCGCTGTCCCCCGAGCGCGCGTGGGCGATGGCCGAGGACCTGCCTCCGGAGACGCTGGAGGCCGTGGCCCTGCGCACGCACGCCACCCGCATGCACCAGGTGCTGCGGCAGCGCGCCGCCGTGCGACGGTTCTGCACCGCGAACACGGGGATGCCGCTGACCACGGTGCCGGCCCTGCCCGGCGACGTCACCGACCTGACGGACCTCCGCCAGGTCGGCGACCTGCTCGCCGCACGCGACGAGTGAGCCCGACGGAGCTCAGGACGCAGCCAGCGCCTGCCGCCAGGAGGTCACCTCGGTGCGGGTCTTCAGCAGCTGACGCCGCTCCCGCTCGGTGAGACCTCCCCACACGCCCCACTCGATCCGGTTGTCGAGCGCCTCGGCGAGGCACTCGAGCCGTACCGGGCAGCCACGGCACAGCGTCCGGGCCTTGCGTTGTTCGGCTCCCTCCACGAACAGGGAGTCCTTGGTTCCGCGGCACTTCGCGAGTGCCGCCCAGCCATCCAGGTTGCTTGTCAACGTCTGTCCCGTTTCTCACAGTTCAGGTGACCCCCCGATCACCTGGGCGCAGACGGAGGCAACGGGTCGACCGACCAGACGCTCCCCCCGAGGCGTCGGTAGAACATTAAGTCACGAGCGGCGGTCATATCCACCCCTTAGTGGCGACTCGCTGGCCGTTTACCGGATCGTGATATTCCCTCGGTGTGACTCGCCCGCCGGCAGCGGCGGCGGCAGCGCGGTAACGTGGGAGCACACGGTGGCCCGGGACGCCCGGGTGCACGCCACCGCGCGTTGGTTTCTGTGCTCTGGTGGGCCCACGTACTGTGGTGGCCATGTCGGTGAGCTCGAAGCGGATGGGGACCCTGGCCTACTCCGCGGTGATGTTCGTGGTGGTCAGCGT
>NZ_WPCU01000008.1:71538-105027 GCF_009742705.1 Auraticoccus cholistanensis | reverse complement strand
GGAAGAAGCTCTCCCGAGCCCCGCCCCGATCTCCAGCGGCTTCGCAAGCCTAGACCCTCGCGATCCAGGACGCAAGTCCTGAGCCGGAGGCTCCCACCTCCTCCGCGATCCGTCTGCTGGTGGGTCCGTACGAGGACGCGCACCTGCCATGACGCTTCGTGGTGTGAGGTGGCCGCCGGTCCCGGTCCCACGTCTCAGGGCTGCTGCCCCGCCGTGGTGTCCCGTTCGCTGGCGACTCAGAGAACATTAGACGGGGCGCACCAGCAGCGCAAACCGAGGACGGGTGGTCTGCGTCACAGCCGCTCCGGCGCGCTCGGCGGCCCCTCGGAGCCGTCCCGCCCGGTGTCTGCGGCCCGGTGGCGGGGACGCCGTGGGCCACAATGGCGCCCATGTCCCTGGAGAGCGGCGAGACCAGCGGTCCCTACGTCGAGCGGAGCCGGGAGGACTGGGCCCAGCTGGCGCGCAGCACCCCGATGACCCTGGACGAGGAGACCCTCTCCCGGCTGCGGGGCATGAACGACCCGACGAGCCTGCGCGAGGTCGTCGAGGTCTACCTGCCGCTGACGCGTCTGCTCAGCGAGTACTTCCGCAACTTCGGCGACCTCTACCGCTCCACCCACGACTTCCTGCGCCTGTCGGTGGAGCGGACGCCGTTCGTCATCGGCGTGGCCGGCTCGGTGGCGGTCGGCAAGTCCACCACGGCGCGGCTGCTCAAGGAGCTGCTGTCGCGGTGGCCGCAGCACCCGCACGTGGAGCTGGTCACCACCGACGGGTTCCTCTTCCCCAACGCCGAGCTCGAGCGGCGCAACGCGCTGCACCGCAAGGGCTTCCCCGAGTCCTACGACCGACGAGCCCTGCTCCGGTTCGTGATGGACGTCAAGAGCGGCAAGCCGGAGGTGTCGGCCCCCGTCTACAGCCATCTCAGCTACGACATCGTCCCCGACCGGCGCATCGTGGTGAACCAGCCCGACATCCTCATCGTGGAGGGGCTCAACGTCCTGCAACCGGCCCGCCAGCGCGCCGACGGGACGACCGGCCTGGCCGTCAGCGACTTCTTCGACTTCTCCGTCTACGTCGACGCCGCACCCGACGACATCAAGAGCTGGTTCCTGCAGCGCTTCGCAACCCTGCGGGAGACCGCCTTCCGCAACCCGGAGTCCTTCTTCCGCCGCTTCGCCGAGATGAGCGAGACCGAGGCGATGCGCTACGCCGACCGGGTGTGGGACACCATCAACGGGCCGAACCTGATGATGAACATCCGCCCCACCCGCGGACGGGCCACCGCGATCCTGCGCAAGGGCGCCAACCACGAGGTGCGCTGGGTGCGGATCCGCAAGGTGTGAGCGCGCGGGCGGCTCAGACGCCGTGCCACTGCGGGAGCAGGGCGGCCACCGACTCCAGCACGTCGCGGCGCCCGGCGTAGACGCCGGAGGTCCGCGGCCAGTGGGTGACCAGGTCGGTGAAGCCCAGCCCCGCGGCACGGTCGACCATCTCGGTGAAGGTCCCGACGTCGGACAGCGCGTAGACGGCGGTGTCCAGGCTGAGGTAGCGGCGCGGGTCCTGCCCCGTCTCGGCGCACAGCCGGTCCAGCATCGACGACAGCTCGGCCACCGAGGCCCACCACTCCTCGGGGTCGTCGCCCCGGCGCCCGGTGGTCACCCAGCCGGAGTCGGGCTGCCCGGACCCGAAGCGCAGCGCCAGCCGCAGCGAGCGGGGGCCGTTGGCCGCCATCACGAACGGGACGTCGGCCGCGTCGGTCGGCAGGGTGCGGGCGTCCACGGCGGTGTAGTACTCACCGCGGTGCGAGACGTGGTCGTGCTGCAGCAGCTCGCTGAGCAGGGTGGTGAACTCGACGAGGCGGTCGACCCGCCGGCGCGGCGGCAGCGGCTCGTCGCCGAGCACCCGGTCGTCGGGTGACCCGCCTGCCCCCAGCCCGAGCAGCAGCCGTCCGGCGGAGACGTCGTGCAGGCTCAGCACCTCGCGCACGAAGGCGGCGGGGTGGCGGTAGTTCGGCGAGACGACGAAGGTGCCCAGCCGGATGCGGCTGGTGACCAGCGCGGCCGCGGTGAGCGTCGGCACCGTGCCGTACCAGGAAACGTCCGGCAGACCGCCCCAGCTGAGGTGGTCGTAGGTCCAGGCGTGGTCGAAGCCGAGCTCCTCGGCCGCCCGCCACAGCGGCTCGGCCGTGCGCCAGGGGTGCTCGGGGAGGATGGTGATGCCGAACCGCACGCCGTCCTCCCCCAGCCCGCTCGGGTCAGCGCCCGAGCGTGGTGCGGACGACCCCGGCCAGCGACTCCGCCACCTGCTGGGCGTGCTCGTAGCTCTGGGCCTCGACCATCACCCGCACCAGCGACTCGGTGCCCGAGGGGCGCAGCAGCACCCGTCCGCCCGACCCGAGCTCGGCCGAGGCCTGCTCGACCGCGGCCAGCAGCTCGGGGTGGGTGCCGGCCTGGGACTTGTCGACGTCGTTGACGTTGACCAGCACCTGCGGCAACCGGGTCATCACCTTGGCGAGCTCGGCCAGCGACCGGCCGCTGCTGGCCATCCGGGCCATCAGGTGCAGCGCGGTGAGGGCGCCGTCGCCGGTGGTGGCGTACTGGGAGAGCACCACGTGACCCGACTGCTCGCCGCCGAGGGCGAAGCCGCCGCGGTTCATCGCCTCCAGGACGTAGCGGTCACCGACCTTGGTCTGGACCACCTGGATGCCGTGGTCGCGCATCGCGTTGACGAAGCCGAGGTTGCTCATCACGGTGGCCACCACGGTGTCGCCGGTCAGCGTCCCGGCCTCCTTCATGGCCAGCGCCAGCACGGCCAGGATCTGGTCGCCGTCGACCAGGTCGCCCTGGGCGTCGACGGCCAGGCAGCGGTCGGCGTCGCCGTCGAGGGCGATGCCCAGGTCGGCGCCGTGCTGCACGACCGCGCGGCGGAGGTCGTCCATGTGGGTGGAGCCGCAGTTGTCGTTGATGTTGACGCCGTCGGGCTCGGCGTGGATGGCCACCACCGTGGCGCCCTGGGTCTCGAAGGCGGCGACGGCCGTCATCGAGGCCGCGCCGTTCGCGCAGTCGACCACCACCGTGATGCCCTCGAGGCTGACCGCGGCCTCGTCGCCCTGCGGGCCGTTGAGACTGCCCACCAGGTGGGCGACGTAGCCCTCGATCAGGGCGGTGTCGTCGACGACCCGGCCGACGCCGGCACCGGTGGGCCGCTGCCAGGGCTCACGCAGCCGGGCCTCGATGGTGTCCTCGACCTGGTCGTCGAGCTTGACCCCGCCGCGGGCGAAGAACTTGATGCCGTTGTCGGGCATCGGGTTGTGGCTGGCGGAGATCATCACGCCGAGGTCGGCACGGACGTCCCCGGTCAGCCAGGCGACCCCCGGCGTGGGCACCACGCCGAGCCGCACCACGTCCACGCCGGCGCTGGCCAGCCCGGCGACCACGGCGGCCTCGAGGAACTCCCCCGAGGCGCGCGGGTCGCGGCCGACCAGGGCACGCGGACGGCCGCCCCGGAACTCCCCCGCCTCGCCCAGCACGTGGGCGGCGGCGACGGAGAGCTCCAGGGCGACCTCGGCGGTCAGATCGTGGTTCGCCCGCCCCCGCACCCCGTCGGTGCCGAAGAGACGCCCCACGCCGATCAGCGCTTGCTGTACTGCGGAGCCTTGCGGGCCTTCTTCAGACCGGCCTTCTTGCGCTCCTTGATCCGCGCGTCGCGGGTGAGCATGCCGGCCTTCTTCAGCGCCGGGCGGCTGGCCTCGGCGTCGACGGCGTTCAGCGCGCGGGCCACGCCGAGGCGCAGCGCGCCGGCCTGGCCGGTCACGCCGCCGCCGTGCAGGCGGGCGATGACGTCGTAGGAGCCCTCGACACCGGCGGTGATGAAGGGCTCGGAGACGATCTGCTGGTGCACCTTGTTCGGGAAGTAGCTGTCCAGGGTGCGGCCGTTGATCGTCCACTGGCCGGAGCCGGGGACGATGCGCACGCGGGCGATGGCCTCCTTGCGGCGGCCGGTGGCCGCGCCGGGAGCCACCACGGCGGCGCGCCCGGTGGAGGACGCCTGCTGGCCGGGGCCCGTGCCGCTCTCGGAGCGGTAGGCGATCTCGCGGTCGCCCTCGTTGAAGGGCGTCGTCTCGACGGTCTCGTCAGCGATCTCAGTCACGGTCTGGTCCTCGGTGCTCGCGGTGCTCACTGGTCGACCGACGGAGCGGTCTGGGAGATCTGGGTGATCTGGTAGTCGGCCGGCTGCTGGGCCTTGTGCGGGTGCTCGGGGCCCGCGTAGACCTTCAGCTTGCGCAGCTGCTGCCGGCTCAGCTTGTTCTTGGGGAGCATGCCCCACACCGCCGCCTCGACGGCGCGGCGCGGGTCCTTCTTCAGCAGCTCGCCGTAGCTGACCGCCGACAGGCCGCCGGGACGGCCGGAGTGGCGGTAGGCCATCTTGTCCGTCCGCTTGTTGCCGGTCAGGGCGATCTTGGCGGCGTTGACGATCACCACGAAGTCCCCGCCGTCGACGTGCGGTGCGTAGGTCGGCTTGTGCTTACCGCGCAGCAGGGTGGCGGCCGACACGGCCAGGCGACCCAGCACGACGTCTTCGGCATCGATGACATGCCATTCCCTGGTCACCTCGCCAGGCTTCGGGCTGTACGTAGACACGCTCGTGGACCATCTTCCGTAGTGTTGCCGCCGACCGTCGGCCAGCGTCTGGAACTGACATCTGTGGACTGCGCCGGGCGCCGCCACCGGGCCGGTCGGCCACCTGGACAGCAGTCCTGGCGGGCCGTGACCACACAGCGGGCACACCTCAGCGCAACAGCGGCTCAGACTACTCGCCGACCCCCCGCGGGTCAAAACCGGCGAGCGGGCCCGTCCGCGCACCGGGCCCCCGGCCGGGGGGCGGGATTCGCCCGCCCCCTGAGCAGCCCCTATCTTGACCCCATGACCGACTCACTCACGATTCGCGACAACCGGACTGGTGAAGAGCACGAGATCGAGATCGTCGACGGCACCATCCGCGCGTCCGACCTGAAGAAGGTGGGCGGTCTCGCCACCTACGACCCCGGGTTCGTCAACACGGCCTCGTGCCGCAGCGCCGTCACCTACATCGACGGCGACAAGGGTGTCCTGGAGTACCGGGGCTACCCCATCGAGCAGCTGGCCGAGCACTCCACCTTCCTGGAGGTGTCGTACCTGCTGCTGAACGGCGAGCTGCCGACGTCGGACCAGCTCGGGCAGTGGACGCACGACGTGACGCACCACACGTTCCTGCACGAGAACATCAAGAGCCTGATGACCGGGTTCCGCTACGACGCGCACCCGATGGGCATGCTGATGTCGTCGGTGAGCGCGCTGAGCACCTTCTACCCCGACGCCCGCGACATCGCCGACCCGGACAACCGGTACCTGCAGATCACGCGGATGATCGCCAAGATGCCGACGATCGGCGCCTTCGCCTACCGCCACAGCCAGGGCAAGCCGTACGTGTACCCCAACAACGAGCTGTCCTACTGCGCCAACTTCCTGTCGATGCTGTTCAAGATGAGCGAGCCGGCGTACGCGGCCGACGAGCGGCTGGTCAAGGCGCTGGAGGTGCTGTTCATCCTGCACGCCGACCACGAGCAGAACTGCTCGACCAACGCGGTGCGCTCGGTGGGCTCCTCGCAGGTCGACCCCTACTCCGCGGTGGCGGCGGGGATCGGCGCCCTCTACGGCCCGCTGCACGGCGGCGCCAACGAGGCGGTGCTGAAGATGCTGCGGCGGATCGGCACCACCGACAACATCCCGGGCTTCATCGAGGGGGTGAAGGCGGGCAAGGAGAAGCTGATGGGCTTCGGGCACCGGGTCTACAAGAACTACGACCCGCGCGCCACCATCATCAAGAAGGCCTGCGACGACGTCTTCGCCGTGACCGGGGTCAACCCGCTGCTGAAGATCGCCCAGGAGCTGGAGAAGATCGCCCTCGAGGACGAGTACTTCGTCTCGCGCAAGCTCTACCCGAACGTGGACTTCTACTCCGGGCTGATCTACGAGGCCCTGCAGTTCCCGCCGGAGATGTTCACCGTGCTCTTCGCCATCGGGCGCACCCCGGGGTGGCTGGCCCAGTGGCAGGAGCTGGTGGTGGACAAGGAGCAGAAGATCGCCCGTCCGAAGCAGATCTACACCGGGCACCGCACCCGCGACTTCGTACCGATGTCGCAGCGCTGAGCACCGCCGAGGGGCGGACCTCCCAGAGGTCCGCCCCTTCGTCGTCCCCGGGGGCTGCGCGACCCCTGCCGACGGATGTCACAGTTTGGTAACGTCGCACCGGCAGCCCTCGCCAGCGCAGGTTCTGCCGTCCGAGGATCGACAGCACGAGCACGACCCCTTTCGCGCCGACCCCGCAGCGGGCCGTCTGCGGCCGACCGTGCCCCTACCCCCAGGCACCTCGAGACCGAGACACCTCGGAACCGAGGCACCTCGAACTCAGAGAAGAGGCATATCCGTGCCGCAACCCACCTCCCACGGCCCGGCGAGCCGGGGCCTCCGACGCGTCCGCACCCCGCTGCTGGCGGGGGCGTCCGTGCTGGCCCTGGTGCTGGGCGGCTCGCTCGCCTCGGTGCCGGGCCCCGCCGCCGCGGAGCCGTCGGCCCCCAACCCCTACGGCCCCGACGACTACTACATCAACTACGCCGCACCCCAGGTCGAGCCCGCGGTGAGCGAGGACGTCGAGGTCGAGGAGGGCGCCCAGGGGTCCCCCGGGGCCGCCCGGGCCGCCGCCGAGACCGCGGCCTTCGAGCGCAAGCACGCGCAGGGCAACCCGCGGGCCGCGGAGGCGCTGGTGGAGGCCGAGCAGAAGGCCGTCAGGACGGGGCAGAACCCGCGCCAGTTCAAGCAGGCGCCGGCCACCCAGGAGGCCCGGCTGCTGACCCTGCTGGTCGAGTACGACGAGGACGTGACCTACGACTGGTCCGGCGTGATGGTGCCCCTCTCGGTCAACGGCGACCGCACCTGCGTGCCGGCCGAGGACGTCCCGGCCGGGCCGACGCACAACAACATCCCGAACCCCGCCGACCACCCCGAGGGCGAGGACAACGTCTCCTTCTGGGTCGAGGACTTCTCCTCCGAGCACTACAACCGGATGCTCTACACCGACGAGGGCATCACCGAGCGGGTCCGTCCCGACCTGACCGGCCCCGACGGCGAGCCCGGCTTCGACATCTCCGGCTACACCATGAAGGCGATGTACGAGGAGATGTCGAAGGGCGCCTACACCGTCACCGGCGAGGCCACCCCGTGGATCCAGCTCGACCACTCCGAGGCCTACTACGCCGCCGACGTCTGCCAGCAGGACGAGGAGGGCAACTGGGACGCCGGCCGGATCCAGGACATGGAGGGCTACCCCGGTAGCGGAGGCCCCCAGCAGATGGCCCTGGACGCGGTGAACAAGCTCCACGAGATGGACCCGGACTTCCCCTGGGCCGACTACGACATCGAGGACCAGGGTGACGTGGACGGCGACGGCGACGTCTACGAGCCGGACGGCGTCATCGACCACCTGGTGCTGGTGCACGCCGGCGCGGACAAGTCCGGCGGCGGCGGCGCCGAGGGCACCTACGCCATCTGGGCGCACAGCTCCGCGCTGGCCGACGCCCCCGAGATCGGCGACACCGGCGTGCGGATCAGCAACTACATCGTCCAGCCCGAGGACTCCGGGGTCGGTGTGTTCGCCCACGAGTACGGCCACGACCTGGGTCTGCCCGACCTCTACGACACCTCCAGCGGCGGCGAGTCCGACGTCGACTTCTGGGACCTGATGAGCTCGGGCAGCCACGCCGGCCCGATCTTCCAGAGCATGCCCACCCACATGGGCCTGTGGGACAAGTGGGTGCTGGGCTGGGTCGACCCGCTGGAGCTCGGCCCCGGGGACCGCCGCCGCACCGTGCAGGTGGGCCAGACCTCCCGGACCCCCCGCGGCAGCGAGGACGGTCTGCTGATCAACCTGCCCAACAAGATCCAGCACCTGGGTGAGCCGCACAGCGGCGACGCCATGTGGTGGAGCGGGCAGGACGGCGACTGGGGCGACTGGACGCTGACCCGCACGATCGACGTGCCGGAGACCGACCCCAAGTTCTGGATGTGGAACGACTACGTCATCGAGGAGGACTGGGACTTCGGCTTCGTCGAGGTGTCCACCGACGGCGGCAGCAGCTGGACCGAGCAGAAGGTGTTCGACAGCTCCGGCGTCGAGGTCTCCACCCCGGAGGGCTACCCCGACCCGAACGGCAACCTCGCCGGCTTCGGCGACAAGCGCTACGGCCTGACCGGGTCCTCCGACGGGTGGCGCCACGACTACGTCGACCTCTCCGGGTACGCCGGCCAGGAGGTCCAGGTCCGGCTGCGGCTGGCCACCGACGCGGCCTACCTGGAGCGCGGCTGGTTCGCCGACGACTTCTCGGTGACCTCCGGCAGCGACGTGGTCTGGAGCGACGACGTCGAGGGCGGGGCCAACGGCTGGGTCCCCGAGGTCGGCACCTTCGTCCCCGGCAGCGATCCCGGCACCGGCTGGAACATCACCGACGGCCAGCTGGAGCGGGCGCAGTACTACCTGGCCGAGTGGCGCAACTACGACGGCTTCGACGAGGGCCTGAAGTACACCTACGACACCACCTACGCCAACTTCGGCCCGTGGAAGGTGGAGCGGGTGGCCTACAACGCCCCCGGCCTGCTGGTCTGGTACCGCGACACCACCTACGGCGACGCCAACCCCGTGCTGGCCACCACCAACGACCTGCCCAGCGTGGGCAGCAAGGGCGGGCTGCTGATCGTCGACAGCCACTTCGACCCGCTGCGCCGCACCGGCGAGGCGGCCGAGAAGGACCCGTCGGTGCTGAACAACCTGCCCTCGCGCCCGCAGTCGTCCAACGCGGCGTTCGGGTCGGCCACCAAGCCGTTCACCGAGTGCCTGGCCGAGGTGCCGGGCGAGGACTGGACCACCGAGTTCTGCACCGACTTCCCGTCGCTGCCGGCGGTGCAGACCTTCGACGACTCCCAGGGCTGGTACCCGGGCATCGAGGTGCGCGGCGACAGCCTGTACTTCCGCGACGTCGACGCCTCGGTCGTGCTGCCCAACGGCGACAACGAGCCGTACCCGGTCCGGGTGGTCGACGCCGACGGCGAGCCGCTGCCCGAGCTCTACGGGCTCGACGTGGGCCTGCCCGTGCCGCTGGGCGACGGCGACCCCACCGAGCCGTACGGCGTCAAGCTCACCGTGGGCAAGACCCGTGCGGACAACTCGATCGCCCAGGTCGTCGTGCAGCCGCCGAAGGCCGACAGCTGAGCGGCTGAGAGCGCAGCGCACCGCAGGGGCGGGTACCGGACGACCGGTGCCCGCCCCTGCGGCGTCCGGGGCCAGCGGGGTCTGCGGCACGAAGGACGCCCGCGGCCCCGATTGACGCCGCTGCTTTATGGCGGTAGACCGGACCAGTTGCTACCAACGGCCTCCGGCCGGGACAGGGAGGCCTCGGTGACCGAGATCAGGCTGGACGCGCAGCTGGTGGACTACCTGCTGATCGCGCTCTACTTCGTCTTCGTCCTCGGCGTCGGCATCTACGCCAAGCGCGGGGTCTCGAACTCGATCGAGTTCTTCCTCTCGGGCCGCTCGCTGCCGGCCTGGGTGACGGGGCTGGCCTTCATCTCGGCCAACCTCGGCGCGGTCGAGGTGATGGGCATGTCGGCCAACGGCGCCCAGTACGGCTACCCGACGTTCCACTACTTCTGGATCGGCGCCGTGCCCGCGATGCTGTTCCTGGGCGTGGTGATGATGCCCTTCTACTACGGCTCCAAGGTCCGCTCGGTGCCGGAGTTCATGCGGATGCGGTTCGGCACCGGTGCCCACCTGGTCAACGCCCTCTCCTTCGCGCTGGCCCAGATCCTCATCGCCGGCGTGAACCTGTACCTGCTGGGCACGATCGTCAACCGGCTGCTGGGCTGGCCGATGTGGCTGGGTCTGGTGGTGGCCGCCGCCATCGTGCTGGCCTACATCACGCTGGGCGGGCTGAGCGCGGCCATCTACAACGAGGTGCTGCAGTTCTTCGTCATCGTCGCCGCGCTGCTCCCCCTCACCCTGATCGGTCTGCACAAGGTCGGCGGCTGGCAGGGGATGCTGGACCGGGTCCGCGGTGACGAGATCGGCGGCGCGGAGCAGCTGAACGCCTGGCCGGGCACCGACCTGTCGGGCTTCCAGAACCCGGTGCTCAGCGTGGTGGGCATCGTGCTGGGTCTGGGCTTCGTGCTGTCGTTCGGCTACTGGACCACCAACTTCGTCGAGGTCCAGCGCGCGATGGCGTCCAAGGACATCACCGCCGCCCGGATGACCCCGATCATCGGCGCCTTCCCCAAGATGTTCGTGCCCTTCATCGTCATCATCCCCGGCATGATCGCCGCGGTGCTGGTCGGCGAGCTGGCCGAGTACAAGCGCGTCTACGCCGAGCAGGGCGAGGCCGCGGCCGGCGCCACCGGCGTCACCTACAACGACTCCCTGCTGCTGCTGATGCGCGACGTGCTGCCCAACGGGCTGCTCGGGGTGGCGATCGCCGGTCTGCTGGCCGCCTTCATGGCCGGCATGGCGGCCAACATCTCCGCCTTCAACACCGTGCTCAGCTACGACATCTGGCAGCAGTACATCCAGAAGGACAAGCCGGACGAGTTCTACCTCAAGGTCGGTCGCTGGGCGACCGTGGCGGCCTGCATCATCGCCATCTTCAGCGCGCTGATCGCCGCGAACTTCTCCAACCTGATGGACTACCTGCAGACGCTCTTCGGGTTCTTCAACGCCCCGCTCTTCGCCACGTTCCTGCTCGGCATGTTCTGGAAGCGGGCCACCCCGACCGCCGGCTGGGTCGGGCTGGTCGCGGGCACCCTGTCGGCGGTCTTCGTCTTCGTGCTGGCCGAGACCGGTGTGCTGAACCTGCCCGGTCAGGGGGCGGCGTTCGTGGCCGCCGCCACCGCGTTCGTGGTCGACATCGTGCTGATGGTCGTGGTCTCCCTGGTGACCCGCCCCAAGCCGGTGGCCGAGCTGAAGGGTCTGGTCTACTCCGAGACCCCGAAGGCCGACCTGGTCGACCCCGACGAGAAGGACCTGCCGGTGTGGCGGCGTCCGGTGCCGATGGCCGGGCTGGCCCTGGTGCTGGTCGTCGTCCTGAACATCGCCTTCGCCTGAGCCCGACGACGAGAGAGGAGCTGACGTGAGCGAGACGAACGACGCCCCCGGGGCGCACGTGGAGAAGGTCGGCGGGTTCGACATCCGGAACTTCATCGGCGTGCTGATCGGGATCTACGGGCTGGTGCTGCTGGTGTGGGGCCTGTTCTTCTTCGACGACGTCGAGGCCGGCAAGACCGGCGGGGTGAACGCCAACCTGTGGGCCGGGATCGGCATGCTGGTCTTCGCCGCGGCCTTCGTGCTGTGGTCGCGGCTGCGTCCGCTGAAGATCCTGGTGGCCGAGAACGAGGCCGGCGCCGAGGCCCCCAAGGACATCGCCCCCACCGACTGAGCCGGGCCTACCGCGCCCGGGTCGGTGGAAAAGGCGCTACCGCGCCCGGGCCACCCGGGTCTCGTCCCACACCGGCTCGTCGGAGGCGTAGACCGACCCGTCGGCGCCGAAGACCAGGAACCGGTCGAACCCGCGCGCGAACCAGCGGTCGTGGGTGACGGCCAGCACGGTCCCCTCGAAGCCGGCCAGCCCCTGCTCCAGGGCCTCCGCGGACTCGATGTCGAGGTTGTCGGTGGGCTCGTCGAGCAGCAGCAGGGTCGCCCCCGACAGCTCCAGCAGCAGGATCTGCAGCCGCGCCTGCTGACCGCCCGAGAGCGTCTCGAAGCGCTGCTCCGCCTGCGCCGCCAGGCCGTAGCGGTCCAGCGCGCGGGCGGCCTGCTCCTGCGGCATCCCGGCGCGGTGCTCGTCGCCGCGGTGCAGCACGTCGAGCAGGGTGCGCCCGACCAGCTCGGGGTGGTGGTGGGTCTGGGCGAACCAGCCGGGACGCACCCGCGCCCCCAGCCGGGCCGAGCCGGTGTGGGCCACCGGCGCGATGTCCAGCTCCCCCACCGGCCGGTGCTCCACGTCGGGCAGCGAGCCACCACGGGCCAGCAGCCGCAGGAAGTGCGACTTGCCGGAGCCGTTGGACCCCAGCACGGCCACCCGGTCCCCGAACCACACCTCGGCGTCGAAGGGGCGCATCAGCCCGGTCAGCTCGAGGTCCTCCACCACCACGGCCCGCTTGCCGGTGCGTCCGCCCTGCAGCCGCATGGTGACCTTCTGCTCCAGCGGCACGGCCTGCGGCGGCCCGGCCGCCTCGAACTTGGCCAGCCGGGTCCGGGCGGCCTGCAGCCGGCTCGCCATGTCGGCGTTGCTGGCCGCCTTGATCTTGTACATCAGCACCAGCGCCCGCAGCTTCTCGTGCTCCTCGTCCCAGCGCCGGCGCAGCTCCTCGAAGCGGGCGAACCGCTCCCGCCGGGCCTGGCCGAAGGTGGCGTACCCGCCGCCGTGGACCCACAGCGTGTTCCCCGCGGCGCCCAGCTCCAGGGCCGCCACGGCGGTCGCGGCCTCGGCCAGCAGCTGGCGGTCGTGGCTGACCATCAGCACGGTCTTGCGGGTGGTCTGCAGCTGCGTCTCCAGCCAGCGCTTGCCCGGGACGTCGAGGTAGTTGTCGGGCTCGTCCAGCAGCAGCACCTCGTCGGGGCCGCGCAGCAGGTACTCCAGCGCCAGCCGCTTCTGCTCGCCGCCGGACAGCGTCGACACCCGGCGCCAGCGGGCCCGGTCGTAGCCGACGCCGAGCGCGGCGGTGCAGCAGGTGTCGAACACGACCTCGGCCTCGTAGCCGCCGGCGTCGGCGTACTCGGCCAGCGCCGCGGCGTAGCGCAGCTGCAGCGGCTCGGACTCGTCCTCCATCAGCGCCAGCTCAAGAGCGTCGACCTGCGCGGCGGCGGCCCGGATCCGCTCGGGGGCCAGCGACAGCAGCAGCCCGCGGACGTCGGTGTCGTCGCGGATGCTGCCGATGAACTGCCGCATCACCCCCAGCCCCCCGCTGCGGGTGACGGTCCCCTCGTCCGGCTTCAGGTCCCCGGCGACGATCCGCATCAGCGTCGTCTTCCCGGCGCCGTTGGCCCCCACCAGGGCCACCACCGCCCCCTCGCCGACCCGGAAGGAGACGTCGTCCAGCAGCACCCGCCCGTCAGCCAGGGTGTAGCTGACGTGGGAGAGGTCGACGTGGCCCATGGCGGTGATGCTAGGAGGGCGCAGCCTGCCCCCGCGAGCCGTTTGCGGCCCCGGGCGGGGCTGGCCGCGGCAGGTAGAGTGCTGTGTCGGTCTCGCGCTCACGCGCGGCCCGATCGGCCCCGCGCTCCCGCGCGGGGGTTTCCGCGGTACCGGGACGGATGGATGCGCAGCACTCGAGCACGCGCCCTCGCTCCCTGGCTGGTCGGCCTGGTGGCCACGACCGCAGGGGTGTGGGCGGCGATCACCTGGCAGTACGCCCAGCCGCCGCTGCGGGGGCACGAGGCCTCCGACCCCGCCACCTCCCTGGTGGCCGCGCTGCTGAGGCTGCTGGCCACCTTCGCCGGGCTGGCGACGCTGGCCTCGCTCGCCGGGGTGGTGCTGACGGCCCGCCGGGGCACCGGCCGGCGCGCGCAGCTGGGCGAGCCGGCGCTGGACCGGATGGCCACCGCCCGCCACCGCGCCGTGGGCTGGGCCGCCGCGTCGCTGGCCCTGGTGCCCTTCGACGCGGCCGACACCAGCGGGCTGGCGGTCACCGTCGCGCTGCCGAACCTGCGGGACTTCCTGCTGTCCACCCAGACCACCCAGGCCTGGTTGCTGACCGCGGTGGTGGCCTTCGTGCTCTCCTGCGTGGTGCCCTTCGTGCGCACCTGGCCCACCGCCGTGCTGCTGCTCGTCGTCGGCGTGCTGGTGCAGCTGCCGACCGTGGTGACCGCCCAGGTCTCGGTCGGGGCGGGCCACGACCTGGCCACCGACGCCGCCGTCGTGATGACGCTCGCGGTGGCCGCCTGGAGCGCGAGCGCGCTGGCCCTGCCGCGACGTCCCGACGCCGACGTGCTGCGCCGCCACCACCGGCTGGCGGGGCTGGCCCTGCTGGTCGCGCTCCCCTCCCGGGTGCTCATCGGGGTCTTCGAGATGGCCGGCGAGAGCTGGCTGGCCCCCGGGTACGGCGCCTCGGTGCTCGTGGCGGTGGGTCTGCTGGTGCTGCTGGCCCTCGGCTGGCTGCTCCGCTCCCGGCTGCTGGTCTCCTCCCGGCCGGTGCCGGCCGTCCGGCTGGTCACCGTGGAGGCCGTGCTGCTGGTGCTGCTCGCCGGGGTGTCGGTGGTGCAGTCCCAGCTGGTGCCGCCCCGGTTCCGGGTCCCGCAGACCTCCCAGCAGAACTTCCTGGGCTACGAGGTGCCCGCACCGCCGTCGTGGGAGTCGCTGCTGCTGCCCGGCCGGGTCAACCTGCTCCTGCTGCTGCTGGCCGTCGCCATGGTGGGGCTCTACCTGCTCGGCGTCCGCCGGCTGCACCGCCGCGGGGACACCTGGCCGCGGGGCCGCACCGCCGCCTGGCTGGGCGGCTGGGCCATGGTGGCCTACGTCTCGGTCAGCCAGGTCTGGCAGTACGCCAGCACCACCTTCAGCTGGCACATGGTGCTGCACATGGCCCTCAACATGGGCGCACCCGCGCTGCTGGTGCTCGCCGGACCCATCACCCTGCTGCTGCGGGCCCGCGCCTCCGCCCGCCGCGGGCAGCTGCTCTCGCTGCGCGACGCCGTGACCGCCGGCCTCGGCGCCCGCGCCCTGCACGTGCTGGGGCACCCGATCCTCATCTGGGCGCTCTTCGTGGGCTCGTTCTACCTGCTCTACCTGACCGGGCTGTTCGACGTGGTGATGAAGTACCACTGGTCGCACCAGCTGATGAACATCCACTTCCTGCTCGTCGGTGCGCTCTACTACCAGGTCGCGATCGGCGTCGACTCCCCCGGCCGGCCGATCCCCCACGTGGCCAAGCTCGGCTACATCCTGGCCGCGATGCCGTTCCACGCCTTCTTCGCCGTGGCCGTGCTCAACAGCGCCGAGATCGGCGCCGGCTACTACACGGGTCTGGACCTGACCTGGGCCCCGGACCTGGCCGCCGACCAGCAGGTCGGCGGGCAGCTGGCCTGGGGGCTGGGCGAGCTGCCGCTGATCGGGGTCACGATCGCCCTGCTGGCCCAGTGGTTCGGCTCCGAGGAGCGGGCCGCCCGCCGCTTCGACCGGGCCACCAGCGCCGGCCACGACACCTCCCTCGACGCCTACAACGAGATGCTGGCCGAGCTGGCCCGCCGTGAGCGGGCCCAGCCCGACGGGAAGCGGCCCGACGGGGAACGGGTCGACGGGGAGCAGCCCGTGGCTCGCTCCGGCGGCAGCGGCGGGGAGGCGGCGCGATGAGCACCGGCACCACCGCTCCCGGGCTGCCCGGCACCCGCACCCGCGAGTACGACCTCGAGGGCATGACCTGCTCGGCCTGCGCCAACCGCATCGAGAAGAAGCTCAACAAGCTCGACGGCGTCCGGGCGGTGGTCAACTACGCCACCGAGCGCGCGGTGCTCACCGGCCCCGCCGAGGGCCTGGACGAGCGGGTGCAGCAGGCGGTCCGGGCCGCCGGGTACCGCGCCACGGTGGTCGACCGCGACGCCGACCCCGACGACACCTCCCACCCCGACCGGACCCGCTCGCTGCGGCTGCGGATCGCGGTGGGGGCGGTGACCACCGTGCCGCTGGGCAGCCTGACGATCATCCTGGCGCTGGTGCCCGAGCTCCGCTTCCCCGGCTGGGAGTGGCTGGCGGTGGCGCTGGCCACCCCGACCGTGCTCTGGGGCGCGTGGCCCTTCCACCGGGCGACGCTGCGCAACCTGCGGCACGGCTCGTTCAGCATGGACACCCTCGTCTCGCTCGGGGTCGTCGCGGCCTACCTGTGGTCGGTGGTGGCCGTCGTGTCGGGCGGCTCCGGGGAGCCGGGCTACTGGCTGGGCTACGGAGTCACCCCGGAGGGGGCCGACGCCATCTACCTCGAGGTGGCCACCGCCGTCACCACCTTCCTGCTCACCGGCCGCTACGTGGAGGCCCGGTCGAGGCGCTCGGCGGCCGACGTGCTCGGTGCCCTCAGCTCGCTGGCCGCCACCACCGTGCGGGTGGTCCGCGACGGGGTCGAGCAGGTGCGTCCGGTGGGCGAGCTCGCTCGCGGCGAGGAGTTCTCAGTCCGGCCCGGGGAGACGATCGCCGCCGACGGCTCGGTGGTCGAGGGCGTCTCCAGCGTGGACACCTCCATGATGACCGGGGAGCCGGCCCCGGTGGACGTGGTCGCCGGCTCGCCGGTGCTGGGCGGCACCATCAACCTGTCCGGGCGGCTGCTGGTCCGCGCCGAGCGCGTCGGCGCGGCGACCCAGCTGGCGCAGATGGCCACGATGGCCGAGCAGGCCCAGGCCCGCAAGGCCCGGGTGCAGGCCCTGGTGGACCGGGTGGTGGCGGTGTTCGTCCCCGCCGCCCTCGGTGTCGCGGTCGTCACGCTGGTCGGCTGGCTGCTGGTCGGCGGCAGCACCCGGGACGCCTTCAACGCCGCGGTGTCGGTGCTCATCATCGCCTGCCCGTGCGCCATGGGGCTGGCCACGCCGACCGCGCTGATGGTCGGGGTCGGTCGCGCCGGGCAGCTCGGCATCGTCATCAAGGGACCGGCGGCCCTGGAGTCCTCCGGCGTGATCGACACGGTCGTGCTCGACAAGACCGGGACCGTGACCACCGGGGCGATGACCGTGGCGGGGGTCCACGACCTCGTCCCCGGGGCCGACGACCTGCTCGGGCTGGCGGCCGCCGTGGAGCGCCACTCCGAGCACCCGATCGGCCGGGCGGTGGTGCAGGCCGCCGCCGGGCTGCCGGGCGCGGGGTCGGAGCCGGTCGTGGAGGGCTTCACCGCGCTGGGCGGGCTGGGGGCCGAGGCCCGGGTGGACGGCCGGCCGGTGCTGGTGGGCAACCTGGCCCTGATGGCGGAGCGGGGTGTCGACGCCCGGCCGGCGCACGCCCTGGTCGACGCCGCCGAGGACGCCGGGCGGACGGCCGTCGTGGTGGCGGTCGAGGGCCGGGTCCGCGGCGTGCTGGAGCTGTCGGACGAGGTCAAGGAGTCCGCCCCGGAGGCGGTGGCCCGGCTGCGGGCGATGGGGCTGCGGACGGTGCTGCTGACCGGCGACAACGCCCGGGCCGCCGCCCGGGTCGCCCAGCAGCTGGGGACCGACGAGGTGCTGGCCGAGGTGCTGCCGACGGACAAGGCGAGCCACGTCGAGCGGCTGCAGGCGCAGGGCCGCCGGGTGGCCGTGGTCGGTGACGGGGTCAACGACGCCGCCGCGCTGGCCACCGCCGACCTGGGGCTGGCCGTGCTGAGCGGCACCGACATCGCGATGAAGTCGGCCGACATGATCCTGGTGCGCAGCCACCTGGGCGTCGTCCCCGACGCCATCGCGCTGGCCCGGCGCACGCTGGGCACCATCCGCGGCAACCTGGTGTGGGCCTTCGGCTACAACGTGGCCGCCATCCCGCTGGCCGCCCTCGGTCTGCTGAACCCGCTGATCGCCGGGCTGGCGATGAGCCTGTCCTCGCTGTTCGTGGTGGGCAACAGCCTGCGGCTGCGGAGCTGGACCCCGCCCCGCGCGGACCGGCGTGAGCTCGCCGGCACCTCCCGGTCCGCGTAGGCTGGTCCGCCGTGCCACCTGCTCCGACCCCGCCCCCGCGCGACCGCGACCTGAGGTCCGCCTTCGCCCGCGAGGGCCGGCTGTACGGGCTCGGGCTGGTCTGCGCCGTCCCCGGCGCGCTGGCCGTGTGGCGCACCGACTCGTTCTGGATCGGCGCGCTGGTCTTCCTGGCGGTGCTGGGCGTGGCCGGCAGCGGGCTGTGGGCGCTGGAGCGCCGGCTCGCCGCCCGGCGCGCCGGGCGTGACGGAGCTGGTTCCTCTCCAGGCCCGGACCGCCGTGGCCCCCGCACGCCGGAGAACCCCCGCCCGCCGACGAACCCCCGCCCACAGAAGAGTCCTGGACAGCCCCGAGACCCCCGGGACCGTCGCCGGTGAGCGCGGGTCCTCGTCCGGCCACCAGCGGGCAGCCGCGCGGCATCGTCTCCTACGTCCGCCGTACCACCCGGCTCACCGAGACCCAGCAGCACGCCTGGGACCGCTACGCCGCCCGCTGGGTGGTGCCCTTCCCCGAGGGCTCCCGCGAGACCTCGGTGGCCGAGGACGTCCAGCCGCTGGACCTCCCGGCCCTCTTCGGCCGCCGGGCCCCGCTGGTGGTGGAGATCGGGTCCGGGAACGGCGAGGCGCTGGTCGCGGCCGCCCAGGCCCGTCCCGAGGTGGACCTGCTGGCCTTCGAGGTGTACCAGCCCGCGGTGGCCAGCACGCTCAGCCGGATCGAGCGGGCCGGGGTGACCAACGTCCGGCTGCTGATGGCCGACGCCGTCGGCGGGCTGCGGCTGCTGCTCGGCCCCGACTCGGTCAGCGAGCTCGTGGTGCTCTTCCCCGACCCCTGGCACAAGCTGAAGCACCGCAAGCGGCGGCTGGTCACCCCCGCCTTCGCCGACCTGGTGGCGGAGCGGATGGTGCCGGGCGGACTCTGGCACCTGGCGACCGACTGGGCCGACTACGCCAACCAGATGCTGCGGGTGCTCGGCGAGCACCCCCGCTTCGAGAACCTGCACGCCGACTGGGCGCCCCGGCCGGCGAGCCGCCCGCTGACCAAGTTCGAGGCCAAGGGTCTGGAGCGCGGTCGCGTCATCCGCGACCTCACCTTCCGGCGCCGCTGATGGGCACCACCCGGATGCGGATGGACCTGGCCTACGACGGCACGGACTTCCTGGGGTGGGCGGTGCAGCCCGGGCAGCGCACCGTGCAGGGCGAGGTCGAGCACTGGACCACCACCGTGCTGCGGCTCGACCGGCCGGTCGGCCTGGTCTGCGCCGGCCGCACCGACGCCGGCGTCCACGCCCGGGCGCAGGTGGCCCACGTCGACCTGCCCACCGGCACCGACCCCGCCACGCTGCTGCGCCGGCTGCGGCGCGTGCTGCCCGGCGACGTGGCGGTGCTGGGGCTGCGGGAGGCACCGCCGGGTTTCCACGCCCGCTTCTCCGCCCTCTGGCGCCGCTACGTCTACCGGCTGGTGGACGGCGACCGGGTCGGCGACCCGCTGCAGCGCGGGCACGTCGCCGAGATCCGCCGCGAGATCGACGTGGACCGGTTCAACCAGGCCGCGGCCACGCTGCTCGGCCTGCACGACTTCGCCCCCTTCTGCCGGCGACGGGCCGGCGCCACCACCATCCGCACGCTGCAGGACGTCGAGGCCCGCCGGGTGTGCGCCGGCCCGCTCGGCAGCCGGGTGGAGGTGACCGTCCGCGCGGACGCCTTCTGCCACTCGATGGTCCGCTCGCTGGTCGGGGCGCTGACCGCCGTGGCGACCGGTCAGCGCGACCCCGGCTGGCTCGCCGCCGTGGCCGCCAGCGGGCGACGGCACTACCAGGTGCAGGTGATGCCCGCCCGCGGGCTCACCCTGGAGGAGGTGCGCTACCCGCCCGACGACGAGCTGGCCAGCCGGGCGGAGGAGGCGCGCAGCGTCCGCGGCCCGGTGGCGGTGGACGACGAGGACGTGGAGGGCGAGGAGTGAGCCACTACTTCGAGACGCCGGAGGGCCCGGAGCGCCGCCGCGACGTCGCCGTGGAGGTGTGGGGCCGCCGCTGGGAGCTGCAGACGGCGAACGGGGTGTTCGCCGGGCAGGGGCTGGACCTGGCCACGGGGGTGCTGCTGCGCAGCCACCGCCCCGACCCGGCGTCCCGCCGGCTGCTGGACCTGGGCTGCGGCTGGGGGCCGATCGCGATCGCGCTGGCCGCCGAGCTGCCTCGGGCGACGGTGGACGCCGTCGACGTCAACACCCGCGCGCTGGGGCTCTGCCGCGACAACGCGGCCCGGGCCGGGGTGGGCGACCGGGTGCGGGTGATGACCCCCGAGCAGGTGGACGCCGACGCCCGCTACGACGAGATCTGGTCCAACCCGCCCATCCGGGTGGGCAAGGAGGCCCTGCACGAGCTGCTGCTGCAGTGGCTGCCGCGGCTGACCCCCACCGGGGTGGCCCGGCTGGTGGTCGGTCGGAACCTGGGGGCGGACTCGCTGCAGCGCTGGCTGGACGAGCGCGGCCACCCCTGCCGCCGGACCGCGAGCGCGAAGGGGTTCCGGGTCCTGGAGGTCTCCCCCGCCGGGGGCTGAGCCGCCCCGGGCTGGTCCGGCCCGGGGCCGGGTTGGTACGTTGCCCCCGACATCCAGGGGCGCCTGCAGGGGAAGTCGGTGCGAACCCGACGCTGGCCCGCAACCGTGTCGCCGTCCTCGACGGCGGAGCCGGAGTGCCTGCACCGCCCCGGCTCACCACCACCCGCCGTGGTCCGCGGGACGAGCCCGGTCAGCGGTCCTGCCGCACGGGCGTGTCGTGACCGCGGCAGAACGAGGACACCTGATGCCGGGCACGCTGCGGGACCGCTGGTCCCTCGCCCGGGTCCCGCGCTCCCTGCACCCGGCCGCGTGGTGGGGCTGGTCGCTGGGCACCGCCGCGGCCGCCAGCCAGACCACCAACCCGCTGCTGCTGGTGCTGCTGGTGGCCGTCGTGGTCGCGGTGGTGTCGCTGCGCCGGGGCGACGGCCCGTGGGCCTCCTCGTTCCGGCTCTACCTGCTGCTCGCGGTGTTCCTGGTGGTGGTGCGCGTGCTGTACCGGGTGCTGCTCGGTGGCGGCGAGGGCGGTGCGGTGCTGCTCCCGCTGCCCGAGCTGCCGGCGCTGTGGCCCGGCGGGCTGCGGCTGCTCGGCGACGTCACCTCCGACGCCGTGCTGCAGGGGCTGCAGGACGGGCTGCGGCTGGGCGCGGTGGTGGTGTGCGTGGGAGCCGCCAACGCGCTGGCCAACCCGAAGCGGCTGCTGGCCGCGGTCCCCGGGGCGCTCTACGAGGTCGGCGCGGTGCTGGTGGTGGCCGTCACCGTCTTCGCCCAGCTGGCCGACTCGGTGCTGCGGGTGCGGCGCGCGCGGCTGCTGCGCGCGACCCCGGCCGGTCGGGGGGTGCGGCACCGCCACCGGGTGGTGCGCGCCGTGGTGGTCCCCGTGCTGACCGACGCCCTGGACCGCTCGCTGCAGCTGGCCGCCTCGATGGACGCCCGCGGCTACGGCCGCCAGGCCGGCACCAGCCGGGGCCGGCGGCTGGTCACCGGCACCCTGCTCGTGACGTCGGTCGTGCTGCTGGGCTACGGCGCCTTCGCCGTCCTCTCGGCGGCCCTGCCCACCTGGCGGTGGTACCCCGCCGAGGCCGCCTGGGCCCAGCTCGACCCCGGCCTGCTGGTGCTGCTGGCCGGACTGGCCGCGGCGGCGCTGGGGTTCCGCTCGGCGGGCCGGGCGGTGGTCCGCACCCGGCACCGGCCCGACCGGATGCGCGCCGCCGAGTGGACGACGCTGCTGAGCGGGCTGGCCTGCTTCGCGGTGGTGCAGCTGGTGGCCCGCGGACCGGAGGCCGGCGTGCTGCTGCCCGGGGTGCGGGCCTGGCCGTCGCTGACGCCCGCCCTGGTGCTGGCCCCGGTGCTGGCGCTGCTGCCGGCGCTGCTGACCCCGCCGCCCGCGCTCACCGGTGCCCAGCTCCCGCGGGCCGCCGCCGGAGGGTTGTCGTGACGGCCGCGGAGGCGACGTGCTGAGCATCCAGCACCTGACGGTGCGCTACCCCGGGGCGGAGCGCGACACCCTGTCCGACGTCTGCCTCGAGCTGCCCGAGGGCGAGCTGGCGCTGGTGGTGGGCCGCACCGGCAGCGGCAAGTCGACCCTGCTCGGCTCGGTCAACAACCTGGTCCCGCGCTTCACCGCCGGGCGACGGGTGGGGCGCATCCTCCTCGACGGCGCCGACGTCACGCTGGCCAGCCCCCGCGAGCTGGCCGACCGGGTCGGCCGGGTGGGTCAGGACCCGCTGGCCGGCTTCGTCACCGACACCGTCGAGGAGGAGCTCGCCTACGGGATGGAGCAGCTGGGCGTGGCGCCGGAGCGGATGCGGGTCCGCGTCGAGGAGACCCTGGACCTGCTGGGCATCGCGCACCTGAGGTCGCGGGCGCTGACGACGCTGTCGGGCGGCGAGCAGCAGCGGGTGGCGATCGGCAGCGTGCTCACCCTGCAGCCACGGCTGCTGGTGCTGGACGAGCCGACCTCCGCGCTGGACCCGGTGGCCGCCGAGGAGGTGGTCGCGCTGCTGCGGCGGCTGGTGCACGACCTGGGCACCACCGTGCTGGTGGCCGAGCACCGGGTGGAGCGGGTGGTCGAGGCCTGCGACCGGGTCGTCGCGGTGCTGCCAGACGGGCGGGTGCGCGACGGGGCCCCCGCCGACCTGCTGCCCGAGGCGGGCTCGGTGCCGCCGGTGTTGGAGCTGGGCCGCCGGCTGGGGTGGGCACCGGTGCCGCTGCACGTGCGCGACGCCCGCCGCCGGGCCGCCGGGCTGCGGTCGCGGCTGGGCCCGCCGCCGGCCGACCCGCCGCTGCCCGCCCCGGTCGCCGACCAGGGCCTCGACGCCCGCGGCGTCCTCGTGCGCCACGGCCGGCAGGTGGCCGTCGCCGGCGTCGACCTGGCCGTGCCGCGCGGTCAGGTGTGCGCGCTGGTGGGGCGCAACGGCTCGGGCAAGTCCTCGCTGCTGTGGGCGCTGCACGGCGCCGGGCCCCGGCAGGCCGGCACGGTGCGCGTCGACGGCAGGCCCGGGCGCGGCCAGGTCGCGCTGGTGCCGCAGACCCCGGCCGACCTGCTCTACCTGGAGACCGTGGCCGAGGAGTGCGCCGACGCCGACGAGCAGGCCGGTCTGCCGGCCGGCAGCACGCTGGCCGCCCTCGCCGAGCTGGTGCCCGACGTCGACCCCGGCCAGCACCCCCGCGACCTCTCCGAGGGCCAGAAGCTGGCGCTCGTGCTGGCCCTGCAGCTGGCGGGCTCGCCGCCGGTGGTGCTGCTGGACGAGCCCACCCGGGGCCTGGACGCCGCCGCCAAGGCCACCCTGACCCGGCAGGTCGCCGAGCTGGCCCGACGCGGGCACGTCGTCGTGCTGGCCAGCCACGACGTGGAGTTCGTGGCCCGGACCTGCTCGCGGGTGGTGGTGCTGGCCGACGGCGAGGTGGTGGGCGACGGGCCGGTCCGCGACGTGCTGGCCGACTCACCGCTGCTGGCCACCCAGGTGGCCCGGGTGATGTCCCCGCTGCGCTACCTGACGGTGGCCGAGCTGCTGACCGCTGCCGGGAGCCCCTCGTGAGCCGGCAGACTCCGGCGCCGCAGGACCTGCCGGTGCTCGACGTGGGGGTCGGCACCGTCGGGGTCCGGCTGCGCGGCTGGTCGGCGCTGGTCGTCGCGGTGGCCAGCGCGGTGGCGCTGGCCCTGCTGCTGTGGCCGTTCTGGCTGCCGGCCCGCTCCGGGGCCGCTGCGGACGCCCCGTGGCTGCTGGCGCTGCTGCTGCCGCTGGTCGTGCTGCTGGTGCTGGCCCAGCTGACCGAGCACGGCCTGGACTCCCGCACGCTCGCCGTGCTGGGCGTGCTCTCGGCCCTCAACGCCGCGCTGCGGCCGACGCTGGGGGCCGGGACCGCGGGGGTGGAGTCGGTGTTCTTCACGCTCGTGCTGGCGGGGCGGGTGTTCGGTCCCGCGTTCGGCTTCCTGCTCGGCTGCACCTCGCTGTTCGCCTCGGCGCTGCTCACCGCCGGCGTCGGCCCGTGGCTGCCGTTCCAGATGGTCGCCGCGGCCTGGGTGGGGATGGGGGCCGGGCTGCTCCCGCGCCGGGCCCGCGGCCGCGCCGAGCTGGCCTGGCTGGTGGGCTACGGCGTCGTCTCCGCCTACGCTTTCGGGCTGCTGATGAGCCTGTGGTCCTGGCCGCTGGTCGCGCAGGCCGCCCCCGGGGCGCCGGGACCGCTGGACCACCTCCCCGGGGCTCCGGCGGCGGAGAACCTGCGCCGGTTCGCCGCCTACGCGCTGATCACCTCCACCGCCGGCTGGGACACCGGCCGGGCGGTGACGAACACGGTGGCCCTGCTGCTGCTCGGCCCCGCCGTGCTGGCCGTGCTGCGGCGCGCCGGGCGGGTGCGCTGACCCCTGCGCCGAGGAGGTGGCGAGGCGCCGGGCTACGCTCCCGGGGTGATGACGCGCCTGCTGGCCGACGGCGTCCGGCTGCGGCTGCGCACCCGCGGCGACGCCGCCGCGCTGGCGCGGGCCTACGTCCGCAACCGCGAGCACCTGGCCCCCTGGGACCCCGCCCGCGAGCCGTCGTGGTTCACCGAGCAGGCGCAGCGCCAGGACACCCTGACCCGGCTGCGGGCGGCCGAGGCCGGGGACGGGCTCCCCCTCGTGCTGGTGAGCGGCACCGGCGCCGAGGAGGAGGTGGTCGGCGTGGTGAACGTCTCGGGGACGATCCGCGGCTCCTTCCAGAGCGCGAACCTGGGCTACTGGGTGGACGCGGGGCTCGCCGGTCGGGGGCTGATGACCGAGGCCGTGCGGGCCACCTGCGAGCTGAGCCGCGACCACCTCCGGCTGCACCGGCTGCAGGCCGGCACGCTGCTGCACAACGCCGCCTCGCAGCGGGTGCTGACCCGCTGCGGCTTCACCCCGATCGGCGTCGCCGAGCGCTACCTGCGGATCGCCGGGCGGTGGCAGGACCACCGGCTGTTCCAGCGCATCCTCACCGACGAGGACTGAGAGCGGGCCCGCGCAGCCCGGCCACCCGCCCCCGCCGTGCGGCGGCGGCTCGCTAGAGTCGACCTCGGACGTACGTACGCCGAACCAGGAGGAACCATGGGGGTCTACACCCTGCCCGACCTGCCCTACGACTACAGCGCGCTGGCCCCGCACATCGCGCCGGAGATCATGGAGCTGCACCACAGCAAGCACCACGCCACCTACGTGGCGGGGGCGAACACGGCCCTGGAGAAGATGGCGGAGGCCCGCGCCGCCGGCGACTTCGCCAACATCAACAAGCTGGAGAAGGACCTGGCCTTCAACCTGGGTGGCCACGTCAACCACTCGGTGTTCTGGAAGAACATGTCCCCCGACGGCGGCGGCGAGCCCGACGGCGAGCTGGCGGCCGCGATCGACGAGTTCTTCGGCGGGTTCGACGGATTCCGGGCCCAGTTCGCGGCCAACGCCGCCGGCATCCAGGGCTCCGGCTGGTCGGTGCTGGCCTGGGACGCGCTGGGCCAGCGGCTCAACATGTTCCAGCTCTACGACCAGCAGGGCAACGTGCCGGTCGGCCAGGTGCCCGTGCTGCAGCTCGACATGTGGGAGCACGCCTTCTACCTGCAGTACAAGAACGTCAAGGCCGACTACGTGAGCGCCTGGTGGAACGTGGTGAACTGGGCCGACGCCGCCCAGCGCTTCACCGCCGCCCGCACCGCCACCGTGGGCCTGGTCTGATCCTTCCCACCCTCGGGGGTCGCACCGGTCGGGTGCGGCCCCCGACGCGTACCCGGAGGTCGCGATGAGCACCCGGCTGCTGCTGCTGGCCGACACCCACGTCCCACGGCGCGCCCGGCGGCTGCCCGAGCAGGTCTGGCGGGCGGTCGCGGAGGCCGACCTGGTGGTGCACGCCGGTGACTGGGTGGAGGAGGCCCTGCTGGACGAGCTCGAGCAGAGGTCGCGGGCGCTGCTGGCGGTCTGGGGCAACAACGACGGCCCCGGGCTGCGGGCCCGGCTGCCGGAGGTGGCCCGCGCCGAGGTGGACGGCGTGCGGATCGCGGTCACCCACGAGACCGGTGCCGCGCGGGGACGTGAGGCGCGCTGCGAGCAGGCCTTCCCGGCCACCGACGTGCTGGTCTTCGGCCACAGCCACATCCCCTGGGACACCACCACCCCGGGCGGGCTGCGGCTGCTCAACCCGGGCTCGCCCACCGACCGGCGCCGTCAGCCCCGCTGCACCATGGCCACCGCGGTCGCCGACGCCGGGACGCTGCGCGAGGTCACCTTCGTGCCGGTCGAGCGCTGAGCCGGGGCCTGCCGCCGCCGGGGGGGCCGGTGCACCATGGGTGCCATGGAGAGCGAGCCGAGACCCTTCCCCGAGGACTGGCAGCGGGCGGCCGTGGTGGTCGCCCACCCCGACGACGTCGAGTACGGGCTGGCCGCGGCCGTGGCGCGGTGGACCCGCTCGGGCCGCTCGGTCAGCTACGTGCTGGCCAGCAGCGGCGAGGCCGGCATCCAGGGCATGGCCCCGGAGGTCGCCGGACCGCTGCGGGAGGAGGAGCAGCGACGCTCCTCGGCGGTGGTGGGGGTGCACGACCTGCACTTCCTCGGCTTCCCCGACTCCGCCCTGCGCAACGAGGTGGGGCTGCGGTCCGCCGTGCTGGAGGCGGTGGAGCGGATCGCCCCGGACGTGGTGGTGGTCGGCTACTACGGCCCGGCCTGGGGCCCGGGCGAGCCCAACCAGTCCGACCACGTCGAGCTCGGGCACGCCGTGGCCGAGGCGCTGGCCGTCAGCGGGCTGCCGCTGTACGAGCAGGACCTGGCCGGTGAGCTGGTGGTCGACGTCGAGGACCACGTCGAGGCCGCCGTGGCCGCGCTGGCCGAGCACCGGGTGTACCTGGAGGTGCTCGACCCCACCACCCCGGTGCTGGAGCAGGCCCGCGTGCAGGTGGAGCGGTCCTGCCCGCCCGAGCAGGTGCTGGGTGGTCGCCGCGGCGTCCGGCTGAGCCGGGTGGCCGACTAGTCCGCGAGCCGGCCCGAGCCGGCCTGGGTAGGGGTCAGGAGGCCAGCCGGCGTCTCACCAGCGGACGGTGCGGCACCTCCTCGGCCAGCCGCCCGTGCAGCTCGAGCATCCGCTCCACGCTGGTCGACCAGCGGTAGCGCTCGGCACGCGCCCGGGCTCCCCGCCGCACCACCTGCTGGTCCCGGGCGGCGAGCCGCAGCACGGCGTCGGCCAGCGAGGCCGGGTCGGGCCGGCCCCACTCCCCCGAGGACGCGTCCACCAGCTCGCGTGCACCGCCGCGGTCCGAGGTCACCACCGGCACCCCGCTGGCCAGACCCTCCAGCACCGCCAGCCCGAAGGTCTCCACCGGGCAGACCGACAGGGCGATGTCCGCGGCGGCGAAGCGCCGGGCGATCTCGGCGCGGGAGCCGACGTAGCCGTGGAAGACCACCGGGGCGTCCCCGGCCACCTGGCGCAGCTCGTCCAGGTGGGGGCCGGTGCCGTAGACGTCCAGCCGCACCGGCACCCCCCGGCGGTGCAGCTCGACGGCGGTGGCCACGGCCAGGTGCGGGCTCTTCTCCCGCGAGAGCCGGCCGATGTAGACCAGCTTGAGGACGCCGTCGTCCACGGGGGCGCCGGCGTCGGGGTGGAAGGTCTCCAGGTCCACGCCCAGCGGCACCCGGACCAGGTTGGCCCCGGTCGGGGCCCACTCGTCGGCGGCGTAGGCGGAGGTGACGACCACGGCGTCGAAGGCCTTGGCCAGCCGGCTGTTGAGGGTGCTGATGCCGGGGACGCGCCCCTGGGGGCGCTTGAGGAACAGCGAGAGCTGGGCGTCGAGGCGCTCGTGGCTGAACAGCACCGAGCCGATGCCGCGCCGGCTGGCCCAGCGGGCCACCGGGGACAGCGTCCACTTGTCGGAGACCTCGACCGACGTCGGGTGGAACTGGTCCAGGACGTCCAGCGCCCGCCAGGGCTGGGCGATCATGCGGTAGCCGCCGGCCAGCCGGGGGGCCCGGACCCGGACCACGATCCCGGACCCGGTCTCGGTCACCTCGTCGGTGCTCCCGGGGACGACCAGGATCCGCTCGGCGCCGGCGTCGGTGTAGCCGCGGCCCAGGTGGTCGACCGCGGTCCGCATGCCCCCCGAGACCGGGCCGACGAAGTTGGCCAGCTGGGCGATCCGCAGGTTGCGGCGCTCGGTCACGGTCCTCCTGGGGCTCGGCGTGGCTGGGGCGGCTCGGGCGCCCGGGCGCCAGTCTGCCCTGCCCCGGACGGCGAGCAGCCTACCCGCGCCGGGACGGCACACCACCTGGGCGCCGAGACGGCGCACCACAGGGCGCCGAGACGGCGCACCACCACAGGGCGCCGAGACGGCGACGCGGCGCCCATCCATCCGATGGGCGCCGCGTCGTCCGTCACTGGCCGACCAGGTCGGTCAGGAGCTCTTGGAGGTGTCCTCGCCGGAGCCGTCGACGGCCTCCGACTCCTCGTCACGGGCCTCGGTGGCCTCGGCCCCCGCGGTCTCGGTGGTGGTCTCCTCGGGCTGCAGCGCCTCGGCCGGGGCCTCGTCGGGCCGCTCGCCACCGGTCTCGTCGGCCGGGGTGACCTCGGCCGGGTCGGCCTCGGTGCTCGGCTCGATCGAGCTGGCCGCGGCCGGAGCCGCCGCCGGGGCGGCCGGACGCGCCTTCACCGGCTCGGTGACGATCTCGATGACCGCCATCGGGGCGTTGTCGCCCTTGCGCGGCCCCACCTTGGTGATCCGGGTGTAGCCACCGTCGCGCTCGGCCACGGCCGGGGCGATCTCGGCGAAGAGGGTGTGCAGGACACCCTTGTCGCGGATGTGGGTGGCCACCAGCCGGCGCGCGTGCAGGTCGCCGCGCTTGGCCTTGGTGATCAGCTTCTCCGCCAGCGGACGGACCCGCTTGGCCTTCGTCTCGGTGGTGGTGATCCGACCGTGCTCGAACAGCTGGCTCGCCAGGTTGTCGAGGATGATCCGCTCGTGGGCCGGGCTGCCGCCGAGGCGCGGACCCTTGGTGGGTGTGGGCATGTCTCAGTTCTCCAATGGGTCGTGCGAGTAGGTCAGTACTGCTCGGTCTCGGCGTAGTCGATGTCGTCCTCGGCCTGGTCGTCGTAGCGGCCGACGGCGCTCATCGGGTCGAAGCCGGGCGCGCTGTCCTTGAGCGACAGGCCCATCTCGGCCAGCTTCTCCTTGACCTCGTCGATCGACTTGGAGCCGAAGTTGCGGATGTCGAGCAGGTCCTGCTCGCTCCGCGAGACCAGCTCGCTGACCGTGTGGATGCCCTCCCGCTTGAGGCAGTTGTAGGAGCGCACGCTGAGGTTGAGGTCCTCGACCGGCAGGGCCAGGTCGGCGGCCAGCTGCTCGTCGACCGGCGAGGGGCCGATCTCGATGCCCTCGGCCTCGATGTTCAGCTCGTGGGCCAGCCCGAACAGCTCCACCAGGGTGCGTCCGGCCGAGGCCACGGCGTCGCGCGGGGTGATGGCGGGCTTGGTCTCGACGTCGACCACCAGCCGGTCGAAGTCGGTGCGCTGCTCGACGCGGGTGGCCTCCACCTTGTAGGTGACCTTGAGCACCGGGGAGTAGATCGAGTCGACCGGGATGCGGCCGATCTCGGCGTCGAAGTTCTTGTTCTGCACCGCGGACACGTAGCCACGGCCCCGCTCGACGACGAGCTCCATCTCGAGCTTGCCGTTGTCGTTCAGGGTGGCGATGTGCAGGTCGGGGTTGTGGACCTCGACCCCGGCCGGCGGGGCGATGTCGGCGGCGGTCACGGCACCGGCACCGGCCTTGCGCAGGTACATGGTGACCGGCTCGTCCTCCTCCGAGGAGACCACCAGACCCTTGAGGTTCAGGATGATCTCGGTGACGTCCTCGACGACGCCCTCGATGGTGGAGTACTCGTGCAGGTTGCCGTCGATCTTGATGCTCGTCACGGCCGCGCCCGGGATGGACGACAGCAGGGTGCGACGCAGCGAGTTGCCGAGGGTGTAGCCGAAGCCGGGCTCCAGCGGCTCGATGACGAACCGGGAGCGGTGCTCGGCGACGACCTCTTCGGAGAGGGTGGGGCGCTGTGCGATCAGCATGGTGTTCTCTTCCTTCCCCACGTCCACCGCTATCTGAGGACGTGGAACCGCTCACGCATCCGGCGTGGGCGGGGTGCCCCTCGCGGGGCGGGTGGGGTGGCGGGCCGTTCCCGGCCCGCCACCAGGGGGCTCACTTGGAGTAGAGCTCCACGATCAGCTGCTCCTGGACGTCCACGGTGATCTGCTCGCGGACGGGCAGGGAGTGGATCAGGATCCGCATCCGGTTCGGACGGGCGTCCATCCAGGCCGGGACCTCGCGCTCGCCGTGGGTCTCACGGGCGACCACCAGCGGGTGCAGGTTCAGCGACTTGGGGCGGACGTCGATGACGTCGTGGGCGCTGACCCGGTAGGAGGGGATGTTCACCTTCTGGCCGTTGACCAGGAAGTGCCCGTGCACCACCAGCTGGCGGGCCTGGCGGCGGGTGTTGGCGAAGCCAGCGCGGTAGATCACGTTGTCCAGGCGGGACTCGAGGATCTGCAGCAGGATGTCACCGGTCTTGCCGGTCTGCCGGTTGGCCTCCTCGTAGTAGCGCCGGAACTGCTTCTCCATGACGCCGTAGGAGAAGCGGGCCTTCTGCTTCTCACGCAGCTGCAGGGAGTACTCGGAGTCCTTGGTGCGGCCACGGCCGTGCACACCCGGGGGGTACGGACGGCGCTCGAAGGCCTTGTCGTTGCCGACGAGGTCGGTCCCGAGGCGACGGGACTTCTTGGTCATGGGGCCGGTGTAGCGGGCCATTTCTCAGTCCTTCTCGTTCTTCTCGGGCGGTCAGATGCGACGGCGCTTGGGCGGGCGGCAGCCGTTGTGCGGCACGGGGGTGACGTCGGCGATGGCGCCGACCTCCAGCCCGATCGCACCCAGCGAGCGGATCGCGGTCTCGCGGCCCGGGCCGGGGCCCTTGACGAAGACGTCGACGCGCTTCATGCCGTGCTCCATCGCCCGACGCCCGGCGGCCTCGGCCACCATCTGCGCGGCGAACGGGGTCGACTTGCGGGAGCCCTTGAAGCCCACCGTGCCCGAGGACGCCCACGCGATGACGGCGCCGGACGGGTCGGTGATGGTGACGATGGTGTTGTTGAAGGAGCTCTTGATGTGGGCGTGGCCGGCGACCACGTTCTTCTTCTCCTTGCGGCGCACCTTCTTGGCGCCGGCGTTACGGCCTGCAGTAGCCATGTGTTCTGGTCTCTCCTGGGATCGTGAGGATGGTCCGCATCGGGACCCGCTCAGCCGCTGCTCCCGTGCCCGGGGCGCGGCCGCCCGTCAGGGGCGTCAGCGGGTCTTCTTCTTGCCGGCGACGGCCTTGCGCTTGCCCTTGCGCTGACGCGCGTTGGTGCGGGTGCGCTGGCCGCGGACGGGCAGACCGCTGCGGTGGCGACGGCCCTGGTAGGAGCCGATCTCGACCTTGCGTCGGATGTCGGCTGCGACCTCGCGACGCAGGTCACCCTCGACCTGGTAGCTGGCCTCGATGTGGTCACGCAGGGCCACCAGCTGCTCGTCGGTGAGCTGGTGGACGCGGGTGTCGCCGCTGATCCCCGTGGCTTCCAGGGTCTCCAGGGCGCGGGTGCGTCCCACGCCGAAGATGTAGGTGAGTGCGACCTCGAGGCGCTTGTCGCGCGGGAGGTCGACCCCGATGAGACGTGCCATGACGGCGTTCCCTTTCGTTTCCGGTCCCGGCCAGAGCCGATCGGGTTTCCACGCCCGTCAGGACCGCGAAGGTGTGTGGCGTGGCGCGTCCCCGCCGACCGGAGGATCCGGTGGAGGGCCTCGGCCTTCGTCCGAGGGTGGACCCGGTGCTGCTCCCGGCCTGCTGGCCGGTCGCTCCCCACCGGGGTGCGTCCACGCTGTGTGGTTGTGCCCGCCGGAGCGGGCTGCCGCTCCCGCCTGGGCGGGGCGGCGGTGCTGCGCCGTGGCGCAGCGTCAGGTCAGCCCTGACGCTGCTTGTGCCGCGGGTTGTCGCAGATCACCATCACGCGACCGTGCCGGCGGATCACCTTGCACTTGTCGCAGATTCTCTTGACGCTCGGCTGAACCTTCATCGAGCAACTTTCTGACTCGGAACCGCCTGGGACGAGCGCCGCGGGGCGCGCGACCGGACGACGGTCTGTGGTGGATGCGTGTGCGAGACCTGCTCGATCACTTGTGCCGGTAGACGATCCGACCGCGATCGAGGTCGTAGGGCGAGAGCTCGACGACGACACGGTCGCTCTTGAGGATGCGGATGTAGTGCTGCCGCATCTTGCCGCTGATGGTGGCCAGGACGGTGTGCCCGTTGGCCAGCTCCACGCGGAACATCGCGTTCGGGAGCGCGTCGACGACAGTGCCCTCGAGCTCGAGTGCGCCTTCCTTCTTCGCCATTACCTCTCGATCTCTCCGCACCGGCGGACCCGCAGGGCCCGGTCGACACGGACGGTGGTGGATGTGATGGTCTCCCGGCACGGGTGACCGACGATGTAGCCTACGCCACCACCCAACTCCGGCCAAATCCGGGCGGGGACGTCCCCGCCGCGGCGGGCGTCAGCCCAGCAGCAGCACCAGCAGGAGCACCACGAGCAGCGCCAGCAGCACCCCTCCGCCCACCGCCAGCGGGGCCAGCCCGCGGGGCCGGCGCGGCTCGCTGAGCTCGCCCGGGCGGCCGTCCTGGGCCACGATGGCCGGCACGGCGTGGGTCGGCGAGGCGGGCAGCCCCTGCACCACCGGGACGAGGTCGCCCAGCGTGCGGGCGGCGAACAGCAGGTCCATCCGCTGCCGGTACTCCTCCTCGACCAGGGCCCCGTCGGCGAAGGCCGCGTTGAGCCGCTCGTTGAGCTCGGCGCGCTCCTGCTCGGCCAGCGGCTCGTCGGGCCGGCTGCGGTAGCGCGACGAGATGGGCAGCTCCTCCACCCGGCCAGCCTAGGGCAGCCGCGGGCCGGGCCGGTCCTGACCGCCGGCCGCCGCGGCCACGTAGGCTGCCGGTGCTCCCGACCCCACGAGGAAGAACCCCGCATGGGCCCCCGTCAGCTGCACCGGCTGGTCGCGACCGCCGAGGCCGTCACCTGGGCGCTGCTGCTCACCGGGATGGTGCTCAAGTACGTCACCCGCACCACCGACGTCGGGGTCAGCATCGGCGGCGGGCTGCACGGCTTCGTCTTCCTCGCCTACCTGGTCACCACGGTGCTGGTCGCGGTGGACGGCCGCTGGCCGGCCCGGGCCACCGTGCTGGGGCTGGCCTCGGCGGTGCTGCCCTTCACCACGCTGCCCTTCGAGCGGTGGGCCCGCCGCCGCGACCTCCTCGCCGACCGCTGGCGGCTGCGCCAGGCGGCCGGCGGCGGACCGCTGGAGCGGCTGGTGGGGCTGGTGCTGCGCCGTCCCGTGCTGGCCTCGGTGGTGACCGTGGCGGCGCTCACGCTGGTGTTCGCCGGTCTGGTCCGGCTGGGGCCGCCCACCACCTGGTTCGCCTGACCGGCGCGTCGCTCAGCCCGGCTGCAGCCCGGTGTGGGCGGCGGCGAAGGCCAGCTGGTCGGCCCACTCCTGACCCACCTTGTGCCGCGGCCGGCCGGCGCCGTGCCCGGCGTCGGTGTCGATCCGGGTGAGCACGGGGGCGGGACCGGACTGCGCGTACTGCAGGGCGGCGACGAACTTGTGCGAGTGCAGCGGCACCACCCGGTCGTCGTGGTCGGCGGTCGTCACCAGCGTCGGCGGG
>NZ_WPCU01000008.1:0-71515 GCF_009742705.1 Auraticoccus cholistanensis | reverse complement strand
AGTCGGAGCGCCACGCGCCGCCGATGGTGAAGCGGTGGAAGCGGAACATGTCCAGCACGCCCACCGAGGGCAGCGCCACCGCGGCCAGGTCCGGGCGCTGCGTCATCACCGCGCCGACGAGCAGCCCGCCGTTGCTGCGGCCGTGGATCACCAGCTGCCGCTCGCCGGTGGCCCCGCTGGCCACCAGGTGCTCCGCCACCGCCACGAAGTCGTCGAAGACGTTCTGCTTCGCGTGCAGCCGGCCCTGGTCGTACCAGTCGGTGCCGAACTCGCCGCCGCCGCGCAGGTTGGCCACCGCCACCGCACCACCGGCGGCCAGCCAGGCCGCGAAGCCGGGACGGTAGTCCGCGGCCACCGGGATCTTGAACCCGCCGTAGCCCCACAGCAGGGTCGGCAGCGGACCGGTGGCGCCGCGGGGGCGGACGAGGGTGCAGGGCACCTCGGTGCCGTCGGCGCTGCGGGCCCGCAGCCGGCTGTACTCGACCTCCAGCGGCGCCAGCCCGGACTCCGGACGGCTCAGCTCGCGGACCTCGCCGGTGGCGGCGTCGAAGCGCCAGCTGCGCACGGGCTCGGTGACCGTGGACAGCCCCACGAACCCCTCGCTGGAGTCGGGGTCGCCCTCGAGGGCCACCAGCGCCCCGCCCTGCACGTCCAGCGTGCCGAGCGGGGAGCCGTCGAGCCCCCACCGCTGCAGCACCGGGCTGGCGTCGACCAGCCGGCTGGTGACCAGCACGCCACCGGCCACCACGGCGGCCTGCAGGGTGGCCCGGTCGTCGGCCGGCAGCACCTCGTCCAGCACCACGTCGGCCGGGTCCTCGCGCAGCCGGGCCAGGTCGAGGGCGACCACCCGGCCGCGGGGCGCGTCCAGGTCGGTCTGCAGCAGCAGCCGCTCCCCGACCACGGCCACCGGCTCGTACTCGGCGTCGGCGACGTCGAGCGCCCGCAGCGGGGCGCCGATCCGGGTCCCGCCGGCCTCCTGCTCCAGCGGCCAGAGCCAGACGCGGTTGCGGTTCTCGGTGCCGACGTAGAGGCAGGTGATCAGCCAGCGGTCGTCGTCGCTGACGCGGACCGCCAGCTGCTGGCGCTCCACGGTGGGGTCGGTGTGCACCAGCTCGTCGGTCGACGGGTCGGTCCCCAGCCGGTGACGCATCAGGTGGGAGCGCCCGACCGCGCCGGTCTCGGTGCCGGCGGCCTCGGCCCGCTCGGCCTCGGGGTAGGCCACGTAGAGGTAGGAGCGGCCGTCGGGCAGCCAGACCGGCGAGGAGAACTTCGACATCACCGGCGGCTCGTCCAGCTCCTCGCCCTCGGCGGTGCTCAGCCGGACCTGCTGCCAGTCCGAGCCGCCGAACCCCACCGTCCACGCCACCCGGGTGCCGTCCGGGCTGACCGACAGCGAGCCGAGCGCGGCCGTCTGGTCCGGGCTGAGGGTGTTGGGGTCGACCAGCACCCGGCCGCCGCCCTGCTCGAGCTCGCCGAGGGTCTCGGCGGCGTACCAGACGTCCTGCGGCTGGCTGCCGTCGTTGCGGTTGACCAGGTACAGGCCGTGGCTGCGCCGCGGGGTGCCCACCGTGGGGCGGCTGAGCAGGCGGCTGAGCGTGGCCCGGAACCACTCGCGCTGCGGCAGCGCGGCCAGCGCCGCCTCGGTGGCCTCGTTCTGCTCGCGCACCCACCGGCGGGTGTCCTCGGAGTCCGGGTCCTCCAGCCAGCGGTAGGGGTCGGGCACCAGGTGACCGTGCAGCAGGTCGGCGGTCTCGTCGCGGCGGGTCTCGGGCGGGGTGGGGCTGGTCGTCACCCGGTCGAGGGTACCGACGCGTGCCGGCGGGCGACGCCGACCCGGGCGGGAGCGGACCGTCAGAGCACCGGCAGCAGGACCTCCTGCGCCCAGGCGGCCAGCGTCGACGGGGTGGTGCTCAGCAGGCTCCGCGGCTGCTCGGGGGTGAAGCCGTGGGCGAACCCGCGGCTCATGCCCAGCAGCGCCTGCACCCGGGCCTCGCCCATGCCGAAGGAGCGCAGCTCGGCGGCCACCTGCTCCTCCTCGAGCTGCACCGCCTCGACGGGGCGTCTTAGCACCCGGCTGAGCAGAGCGGCGACCTGACGGTGGTCGAGGTCCTGCGGGCCGTGCACCGCCTGGTGCACCAGGCCGTGCCAGCCCGGTGAGACCAGCCGGAGCGCCGCCACCTCCGCCACGTCGCGGGGGTGCACCCAGGCCAGCGCGAGGTCCAGCGGGAAGGTGGTGGCCAGCCGTCCGGCGCGCAGGTCGTCCACGGCCGTCAGCAGGTTGGTGAAGAAGTAGCCGCACCGGAGCACGCACAGCGAGGGCGCCGCGTCCGCCAGCACCTGCTCCGCGGCGGCCAGCCCGTCGATGTCGCCGAAGCCGCCGCGGGCCTCGGCGCCGACGCTGCTGACGAGCACCACCCGCTGGATGCGGTGCTCGGTGACCGCGCGGGCGGCGATCCGGGCCAGCACCCGGTGCTGCTCGACCGGGTCCTCGGCACCGGTGTCGGGCTGCAGCCAGAACAGCGAGTCGACCCCGGCGGTGGCGGCCACCACGCCGGCCGCGTCGGTCAGGTCGACCACCGCGACGTCGACCAGCCCGGCGAGCCCGGACGGCAGCCGTGCCGGGTCGCGGACCAGCACCCTGGGGCGGACCCCTCCCTGCACCAGTGCACGGACCAGCTCGGACCCCACGTGGCCCGTGGGTGCGGTGATCGCGACCTGCATCGACGTACCTCCTTCTTCGTGAGCTCCAGGACCTCCCCCATGCTGGCACCGCCCACCGACAGTTCCCGGGGGCGGCCCCGCCCTCCTGCCGTCCGCTCCTCGCCGGCGGAGATCTCGCGCGGCGGTACTTGCCGAGCCGGTCGCTCCGGCTGATCATGAAGGGCCAGGACTCTCGGAGGAGAGGTGGTCGCGGTGGACGGGTCGCGTCGTTCGGTGGAGGTGTCGCCCCTGCAGTCCGACGGGGTGCTCTCGGGCTTCCTGCTCAGCGGCCGCTGGCCCGACGACCTGGTGGAGTGGTCACGGGTGCTGGCCCTGGCCGTCCGGGTCGCCGCGGTGCCGGGGCTGCTGCCGGCCACCACCGTGTTCCGGGTCTGCGAGGACCCCCTGGACGACCCCGTGCCCGCGGTCGGGGTGGTGGTCGCCGAGGGCACGCTGGTGGGTCCGGACGCCCTCGAGCCCGGCTCGATCAGCCCACCGGTCCCCCTCGGCCTGCTGGTGCTGCACCCACCGGCGGCCACCGTGCCCAGCGTGCCGGACCACGAGGTGGCCTCGGGCTGCATCCTGCTGCCGGGGCTGCCCCACCTGGGGCTGGACCACCGGGCCAGCTGGGTGGAGGCCGACGTCCGCGGCACCGTGACCCGGCTGGTGAACCGGGGCGACCTGGACCCCTGGTCCGACGCCGACACCGCCGCCCTGTCGGTGCTGCTGGCCGCCTAGCTGTCCGGTCGGTGCACCTGGCGCGGGCTCGGGGCGGCGACGGGCAGCCGGGGCAGACGACCCGTGCGGGCCGCCGCGAGCGCCCCGCGGGCGGCGTTCATGCCCGGCGCACCGTGCACGCCACCGCCGGGGTGGGCCGAGGCCGAGGCCAGGAAGAGACCCTGCACCGGGGTGGACGCGCGTCCCCACCCGGGCACCGGGCGGAAGACCAGCTGCTGGTGCAGCTGGGCGGTGCCGCCGTTGATGGCCCCGCCGCGCAGGTTGGCGTCCCGGGCCTCGAGCTCGCGGGGGCCGAGCACCCGCCGGTCGAGCACCCGGTCGCCGAAGCCGGGGGCCAGCCGCTCCAGCCGGGCCTGCATGCGGTCGGCGAACCGCTCGCAGTCGTCGCGGTCCCAGCGGCCGTGCACCCGTGGCTCGCCGCGGTCGGCTCCGGCGTCGGCCGTCCGCGCCGACGGCTGCGGCACGTGGGTGTAGGCCCACAGCGCCTCCGTGCCGGCCGGGGACCGCGTCGGGTCGGCGGTGGTGGTCTGGCCCACCAGCAGGAAGGGGTCGGCGGGCACCGTGCCGTCGGCCAGCTGGCCGAGGGAGCGCCGCATCTCGCTCAGCGAGTCGGCGACGTGCACCGTGCCGGGGGCGTACGGCGGGGCGCTGCGCCAGGGCACGGGACCGTCCAGGGCCCAGTCGACCTTGATGGTGGCGTGGTCGAGCTGGAACTGCCGCATCGCCCGGGCGGTGCGGGCGGGGACGTCCTCGGGGGCGAGCAGGTCGCCGTAGAGGGCGGGGGCGACCACGTCGGCGAGCACCGCCCGGGTCACCGCGATCCGCTCGCCGTGCTCGGTCCGGACGGCCACCGCGCGTCCCCGGCGCACCTCGACCCGGCTCACCCGGGTCGAGCAGCGCAGCTCCCCGCCGCCGGCCTCCAGCCGCCGCACCAGGGCCCGGGTGAGCTGACCGGCGCCGCCCTCCGGCACCGGGAAGCCGACGGTCTGGCCCAGCATCACCAGCAGCAGCCCCATCAGCCCGGAGCCGGCGGCGTCCAGCGGGATGTCGGCGTGGGCGGCGTTGCCGGCCAGCAGCAGACCGGGGCCCTCGCCGCCGAAACCGCCGGCCAGGTCCACCGCGGGGGTGAGCAGGGTGCGGACGAAGGGCAGACCGCCCGCCCGCGGCAGCCGGGCCAGCACCCCCAGGCCGTGCCGCAGCGGCGGGAAGGGGGTGGTCAGGGCCTGCACCAGCTCGTCGCCGACCGCGTCCCACTGCCGGCAGAGCTCCAGCCAGCGGTCGCCGTCGCCGGGGTGCTGGGCGTCCATGCCGGCGGCGGTCACCTCGCGGTCGGGGTGGAGGACCGCCCAGCTGCCGTCCGGGCGCGGGTGGCCCAGCACGGCCGGGGCGCGCCGCCACCGCAGCCCGTGCTCCTCCAGCCGCAGGCCGGTGATCACGGCGGAGGCGGCCGCCAGCGGGTAGTAGCTGCTGAACGTGTCGTGCACCCAGCCCGGGCGCACGGCCTCGTCGCTGCGGACCGCCCCGCCGGGCTCCGGCTGCTGCTCGAGCACGAGCACCGACCAGCCCGCGTCGGTGAGCGCGTTGGCGGCGACGAGCCCGTTCGGGCCCGCGCCCACGACCACCGCGTCGACGGTCTGGCTCACGCGCGGCCCTCGACCAGCAGCGCCAGCCGGCGCAGCGTCTCCCGGTTGCGCAGCGTGATGGCGGCCGAGCGCAGCGGCCTCGGGACCAGGGTGCCCGGCCCCCGGACCGCGTCCTCGTGGATGTCCACCCGCGTGGACCCGCCCTCGGGCACCAGCTCGATCGTCACCTGGGCCTCCCCGGCCGGCCAGCCGCGGGCCCGCAGCACCAGCCGCCGCGGCGGCTCGGCCTCGACGACCTCGGTGTTGTCGTCGAGCAGCAGCGGCCACAGCCCGGCGCTGTGCTGCAGCTGGCTGCCCACCGCCGGCCAGCTCCGGTCGACCCCGCGGATCCGCGCGGCGCCGACCACCCAGACCGGGTAGAGCCAGCCGTCGGCCAGCACGGACCAGACCTGCTCGGGGGACGCCTGGACGCTACGGGTGCAACGGCTCATGGCCCCTGTCTACCCTGCTGCGCCGACGACCGCCCACCCTCCCCCTCCGCCGCCCCGCGACGGCGTGCCGGCGCGGGGCGGGTGCGTGGGTGAGCGGCACGGACGTGGGTAGGGAGACGGCATGGCCACCTCTCCCCTCGCCCTGGTCACCGGGTCGAGCACCGGCATCGGGCTCGAGATCGCCCGTGAGCTGGGCCGCCGCGGGCACGACCTGGTGCTCTGCGCCGACGAGCCGCACGACCGCAGCCAGCTGGAGGGGGTGCCGGTGGTGGAGGAGGTCCGCGCGGACCTGGCCACGGCCGAGGGCGTCGAGACGCTGCTGGCCACGGTGCGCGGCCTCGGCCGCCCGCTGGAGGTGGCGGCCCTCAACGCCGGCGCCGGTGTCAGCGGACGGTTCCTCGACCGACCGGTGGAGGACCACCTGGCGGTCGTCCGGCTCGACGTGCTGGGCACGGTTCAGCTGGCCCACGGGGTGCTGGGCGACATGGTCGCCCGCGGCTCGGGACGGGTGCTCATCACCTCCTCGGTGGTCAGCGGCATGCCGGGGCCCTACCAGTGCGTCTACAACGCCTCCAAGGCCTTCCTGCAGAACTTCGGGGAGTCGATGCACGCCGAGCTGCGGGGCACGGGGGTCACGGTGACCCTGCTGCGCCCCGGTGCCACCGAGACCGCCTTCTTCCGCCGGGCCGGGCTGGACACCTCGCTGCTGGGACGGATGCCCAAGGACGACGCGGGCAAGACCGCCGCGGCCGGTGTCGACGGGCTGCTGGCGGGACGGCGGCAGGTGGTGCCCACCACGCCGACCGGCCGGCTGCTGGACCTGACCGCGGCCGTGGTGCCGCCGCGGGTGAAGGCGACCCTGCAGGGGTTCATGTCCAAGCCCCGCTGAGCGCGGCGGGCCCCGGCGCGGACGACCGGCTCGACCGGGATCCGGTGCTGCCCGGGCAGGATGGGCACGACACACACGACGAGGAGCGAGGAGGACGCGTTGCGAGCCCTGGTGGTCATCGACCTGCAGCAGGACCTGTGCCTGGGGGTGCCCGAGCTGGACTCGGTGGTGCAGCGGGTGAACGCGCTGGCGGCGCGGGCCCGCGAGGAGGGGGCGCCCGTGTTCGAGGTGCGCACCACCCACCTGCCCGACGGCTCCACCTGGGCGCTCAACATGCGCGACGACGGCCAGGGGATGGCGCTGCGGGGCAGCGAGGGCTGGGGTCCGGTGCCGGGCCTGGAGCTGCCGGGGGCGCAGCTGGTGGAGAAGACCCGCGACGACGCCTTCCTGGGAACCGACCTGGCCGACCGGCTGCGGGGCGCGGGGGTGGACGCGGTGGTGCTGTGCGGCGTCACCACCGAGGCCTGCGTCGCCGTCACCGGAGCCTCGGCCTACGGTCACGACCTGCGGGTGGTGGTGGCCGAGGACGCCGTGGCCTCCTCCGACGACGAGGCCCACATCCGCGCCCTGAAGTGGCTGGAGGAGCAGTACCGGGCCGAGCTGGTGCGCTCGGACCAGGTGCGCTTCACCGGCTGAGGACCGCCGGGGACTCCGGGGCGCGGCGTCGCGTCAGGCGGTCGAGGGGGTGGAGGCCACGGGCTGACGGTCCTCGAAGCGCTCCCGGTCCAGGAAGGCCAGCACGGCCTGCTTGCCCGGCAGCTGCACCACCGGCCCCAGGGTGAACCCGGTGCGGGTCAGCCGGGCCAGCGCCCGCTGGTCGCGGGCGTCGGGCTCCACCACCAGCCGTCGCACGGCCGGGTCGGCGAAGATCCACGGGGTCACCACGCCCGCCAGCCGGCCGGTGAACCCGGGCCGCGGCGGGTCGGCCGGGGCCAGCAGCAGCTGGATGCCGAGGTCGCCGGGCTGCACCGGGTAGCACCGGCCCACCGGGTGGTCCTGGGGCGAGAAGGTGTGCAGCAGCCCCACCGGCTGGTCCCCGATCCGCACCAGCCAGGCGTGGTGGGTCCCCCGCCGCTCCAGCTCGCGGTACCGCTCGGCCAGCTCCTGCGGCGAGGCGCCGGCCATCTCCCAGTAGCGCGCCCGCTCCGAGCCCACCCAGGAGTGCACCAGGGCGAGCTCTGAGCCGTCGGGCCCGGTCTGCAGCGGGGCCACGCTGACCCGGCCCAGCTCCGGGTCGGAGGTGGTCCAGGCGGGGACGCGCATCGCTGCTCCTCGGTCAGACGGGTTCGACCTCCAGATCATTCCAGTCACTGGACAGATCCGCCAGGCTCCCCTGCTGCCACATCGGCAGCTGGTCGAGGTGGTGGGGGTCGGCGGGGTCCCCCGCCGCGCCGAAGGGGACGACCCACCCGCTGCGCCCGCGGTCGGAGAGGTCCCACACGTAACGGGCCACCGGCCCCTTGACCACGCGGTCGTCCACCCCGGGCGAGCTGGCCGCCGCGAGCACGCTGCCGTTGTCGCCGGCGACCGGGACGTCGGTGCCGTCGCTCCAGCCCAGGGCGTGCAGCGGCGCCAGCCGGTGCCGCTCCCCCCACGGTGCGGGTTCCCGCGCCGCGGCGGCGACGAGCGCGGCGCGGACGCCCTCGGCCGCGTCGATGCCCAGCTCGCCGCCGCGCAGCAGCAGCCGCTCCCACGCCACCCCGACCCGGGCGGTCAGGTCGAGCCAGGGTGCGAGCAGCGCCGGGTACGGGTGGGGCTGGCGCAGCGGGGCCAGGGCGGGGTGGGCCACCAGCCAGCGGACCAGCTCGTGGCGCCAGTCGGCCCACGCGCCGGCCTCGAGCGACTCCGGCCCGCAGTGCCCGTCCCAGGCGAGCAGCCGCCGGCGCAGCGTCTCGGCCGCACCCTCGACCCGGGCGGCGGCCAGCAGCGGCCGGGCCACGTCGAGCGGGCCGGTGCGGGTGTCCAGGCAGAGCTGCGCCGCCTCGGCGGGACCGACCGGCTGACCCGCCGCGGCCCGGTCGGCGACCAGCCGGCGCAGCCGCTCGGCCCGGTGGGGGGCGGCGTAGTCGTCCCCCAGGCCGCCGCCGCTGGCGCGGTCGTTGGCGCTGACCACGAGGTCGGCGACGTCGGTGACGGCCCGCTCCGCCCAGCCGGGCCACCACCCGTCGGCCGGCTCGGCGCCGGTGCCGGGCAGCTGCTGCAGCCGCGGGTCGCGCCGGGGCACGCGGCCGGCCAGCAGGTGGCGCAGCCGGCCGCTGCGGTCGGCGACGACCACGCTGTTCACCGGCTCCACCCAGGCCGCCAGGGCCGCGGTGACGTCCTCGACGTCACGGCTGCGCAGCAGCGGCAGCAGGGCGCCGAAGCCGAGGTCGCCCGACACCTGGCAGGGCACCCGCAGCGAGTGCGCCGGGGCGGGGTCGGTCCCCGGCGGGTGCGCCGGGTCGAGCCCGGTGACCAGGGGGCCGCGGGCGGTCACGGCCACCGGCACCGCGACGGGGTGCGTGCCGCGGACGGCGACGGTCTCGGTGCGCACCTCCAGGTCGGCCCAGCCGTCCGGATCGCGCACCTGCAGCCGGGAGCCGTCGCGGCGCAGCTGCTCGCGGTAGAGGTCCTGGTAGTCGGCCATGGCGTTGGTGATGGCCCAGGCCACCGAGCCGGCGTGCCCGAAGTGCTGCACCCCCGGCACACCGGGGAAGCAGAACCCGGCGACGTCGACCCCGGGGCAGGACAGCCGCACCTGGCTGTACACCCCCGGCAGCTCGACGGTGCGGTGCGGGTCGCCGAGCACGAGCGGCAGCCCGCTCGCGGTCAGCCCACCGGCGAGGCCGACGGCGTTGCTGCCGCCGGTCGCTCCCTCGGACGAGAACAGCCCGACCGCCGCGGGGCCGAGGCGCTCGGCCACCCGGGCCCGGAACAGCTTGAGCGGGAAGGTGCCGAACAGCACCTGCTGGGACCAGAAGACCCCCAGCGGGGTCCACGGCTGCCAGGGCCGCACGTCGTCCCCGCCCAGCCCGAGCGAGGCCAGCTCCGCGGAGCTGGCGGCGGCCGCCGGCAGCTCGGCGTTCACCCCGTCGACGTAGGCGCCCACCCAGGCCCGGGTCTCCTCGTCGAGCCGGGCGAAGGCCGTCCGGGCGGTCTCCTCCAGCCGGACCTGCCGGGCGAACACGTCCCAGCCCAGCCCGGCGGCGCCCAGGTGCTCGGCGGTGCGCCCCTCCGCCCGCCAGCGTCCTCGCTCGACCTGCCAGGCCCGGTCGCGGGCGGTGACCCGGCCCTGCAGGTGCGCCAGGGACAGCAGGTCGTCGGCGCGCAGGTGCGGGATGCCCCAGCGGTCGCGGCGGAGCTCGCCGCCGCGGCCCCGCGGGAGGTGCTGGTCCGGCCGGTCCGCCACCGCGCGCCTCAGCGCGGGGCGCCGGCGTAGCCGTACGGGTTCTGCTCCTGCCAGCGCCAGTGGTCGGCCGTCATCTCGTCCAGGCTCTTGGTGGCCACCCAGCCGAGGTCGGTCAGCGCCTGCGAGGCGTCGGCCCAGAAGGCGGCGATGTCGCCGTCGCGCCGGGGCCCGATCTCGTAGGGGATGGGCCGGCCCACCGCCCGCTCGAAGGAGGCCAGCACCTCCAGCACGGAGTGCCCGCGGCCCGTGCCCAGGTTCCACACGTGCACGCCGGGGTGGCCGGCGACGAAGTCCATGGCGGCGACGTGGCCGTCGGCGAGGTCCATCACGTGCAGGTAGTCGCGCACGCAGGTGCCGTCGGGGGTGTCGTAGTCGTCTCCGAAGACGACGAGCTTCTCGCGCTGGCCGACCGCGACCTGGGCGATGAAGGGCACCAGGTTGTTGGGCACCCCCTGCGGGTCCTCCCCGATCCGCCCCGACGGGTGGGCGCCGACCGGGTTGAAGTAGCGCAGCAGCCCGATCCGCCACCGGTCGTCGGCGGCACCCACGTCGGCCAGGATGTCCTCGATCTGCTCCTTCGTCCGCCCGTAGGGGTTGAAGGCGTCCCGCGGCATCTTCTCCAGGTAGGGCGCGACCGCGTTCTCGCCGTAGACCGTGGCCGAGGAGGAGAAGACGATGGTGCGCACCTCCGCGGCGTCCATCGCCCGCAGCAGGGCCAGGGTGCCGCCCACGTTCACCGAGTAGTAGTCCAGCGGCTGGCGCACCGACTCCCCCACCGCCTTCTTGCCGGCGAAGTGGATCACGGCCTCGACGCCCTGCTCGCGCAGCGTCCGCTCGACCAGCGCCTGGTCGGCGATGTCGCCGGCGACGAAGAGCAGCGGGCGGCCGGTGATCTCGTGGACCCGGCGCAGGCTCTCCTCGCTGGAGTTGCTGAGGTCGTCCAGCACCACGACCTCGTGGCCGGCCTCCAGCAGCACCACCGCGGTGTGCGAGCCGATGTAGCCGGCGCCACCGGTGAGCAGGACCTTCATCTCGTCTCCTTGGTCGGGCGGTCAACTGGTGATCCTGCCACGAGCCCGTGGCGCGGGCGCACCGGGCACGGCGACCCGCGGCGGGCGCCCGGCGGAGTCCGGCCGGACCGGCTCAGCCGCCGGCGAACCCCCGCAGGCTGAGGTTGCCGTGCCGGGTGACGACGAGGCGCACCGGGCCGGGGCCGAGCAGGACGGGATCCGCCCCCGGGGCGGCCAGCCGGACGGTGCCGGCGCCGCGGGCGTCGCGCAGCTCGAGGTTCACGTCCAGGGTGCCGCGCGTCACCCAGCCGACCTCCGCGGCCTCCACCGACCCCTCGACGTGCCAGGCCCGGGCGCCGGCGGGCCGCAGCCGCAGCGGTCGGCGCAGGTAGGCCAGGCTGCCGCGGCCCCGCAGCACCAGGAAGGCGGCGGGGTCCACGACGTCGTCGGCGGTGGTGGACACCGTCAGCGACAGCACCGCCCCGGTGGCGGTGCTGTGGGCCTCGACCGGTCCGGCCCCGACCTCCAGCGGCCGGGGAGGCACCTTGGCGGCCCGGGCGGCGCGCAGGGTCTCGGCCCAGCGCCGCACCATCGCCTCCTCGGAGAACTCGTGGGCCCGCTCCCTCGCCGCCGAGCGCATCGCGGCCCGCTCGGCCTCCGGCATGGTGACCACCCGTCCGATGGCGGCGGCGAGGGCGTCGACGTCGCCGGCCGGGACCAGGAAGCCGTCCACGCCGTCGCGGATGATGTCGGCGGGGCCGTAGCGGACGTCGTAGGCGACCGGGACGCAGCCCGCCGCCATGCTCTCCACCAGGGCCAGCGGCATGCCCTCCTCGCGGCTGCTGAGCACCGAGAAGGACGCCTCCGCCAGCTCCCGGACCACCTGCCGGCTGTGCCCGGCCAGCACCACGCGGTCACCGAGCCCCAGCTCCTCGACCAGCCCCTGCAGCTGCTCCCGGTCCTCGCCCTCACCCAGCACGCGCAGCACCACGGGCCGGGGCTCGCGGGCCCCGACCGGCCCGACCCGGGCCACCGCCCGGACCGCGTGGTCGATCCGCTTCTGGTTCGTGAGGCGGCCGACCAGGACGCCCCTGGCGGGGTCCCGCGGGGCGGAGACGTCGACCTCCGGGATCGCACGCGCGTTGGGGACGACGTAGCGGTTCCTCGCCGGCCCGAGCACGTCCTCCAGCTCGCGGGCCTGCGTGGCGGTCAGCAGCACCAGCGCGTCGAAGTCCTGCGCGGAGCGGAGCAGGGCCGCCTTGCCCTCGCTGAGCTCGCCCAGCGTGCCGTCCGCCTGGTCGGACAGGTGGCTGCTGTGGACGACCTGCGCCACCACCACGTCCGGGCGCCGGTACTCGTGCAGGAAGCTGCCGACGAACTTGGAGTCGCTGATCAGGTGGGCCGGCCCCCCGCCGAGCACGAGGTCCAGCCACCAGAAGTAGAAGGCCCTGGCCGACGGCCACGACTGCAGCGGACGGCCGCGCCGGTCGCACACGGTGACCAGCCGGCGACCGGTGGGGAGGTCGGCGTCGCGGCGGTCGGAGACCAGCAGCGAGCCGTCGGGACGCAGGTGGTCGGTCTGGGCGGTGGCCGAGCCGTCGGCGGTGGTGCGCACCCGGCGCACCACCCGGCCGTCCTGCTCCTCGACCCGGTCGGTGGTGGCGGCGGTCAGCGGTTCGAAGCCCTCCGGCGGCGGTGGCGGGCGGTGCCAGCGACGCCGCCCGAGGTCGGTGTCCCGCCTGCCGGCGAGGTCCTCCCACAGGTTGCGGAGCACGACCCCGGGACCGAGGTGGCCCTCGCGCTGCAGCCGGGCCCGCACCTCGGCGTGGCTGCGCCCGCCCGCGAGGGTGAGGACCTCGACGGACGCACCGCACCCGGCGAGCAGCCGGCTGCGCTGCAGCAGCACGCTCGTCACCCCGCCGAAGTCGTCGGGGATCGCCCAGGTCAGCATGGCGTAGCGCCCGGGGGGCAACGGGTGGGCCACCGCGGAGCTCCTCAGTCGAAGGCGGCCGCGCCGGTCCGGCGCCGCGCTGGTCGGTCGCGCTCACCGTACACTTCTGGCCTTGGTGGCTGCGCGACCGCAGCAGCAGGACGGGCCGGGACGGAAGTGGGGAACGGATGGCGGAGCTGATGCGGACCACGCTGCGGAAGGCGGTGCGGTCCAGCGCCTGGCGCCGGACCAGCCTGTGGATCCGGGGCGGTGCGCGCGGGCCGGCGGCCGGGCACGAGATCGAGGGGGTCGAGGTCCCCGCCGACGTGGTCGTCTACTTCGGCGACGGCGCCAGCAAGATCTACCAGCTGACCCAGTGGCTGCCCGTGCTGGAGGGGCTGCACGCCCAGCACCGGGTGCTGCTGGTGTTCCGCAAGCTCGACGCGCTGCGCGCCGTCCGCGGCCACACCACGCTCCCCCGGCTGTTCGTGCGACGGTTCGCCGACCTGATGGCCCTCTACGACGCCAACGAGTACGCGCTGGGCATCTACGTCAACAACGGGGTGACCAACTTCCAGTCGCTGAGCCACCCGCGGATGGTGCACGTCCACGTCAACCACGGCGAGAGCGACAAGATCTCGATGGTCTCCAACCAGGCCAAGGCCTACGACCGGGTGTTCATCGCCGGCCGGGCCGCCCTGGAGCGGCACCGCAAGGCGCTGATCGACTTCGACGAGTCGAAGCTGGTCGAGGTGGGACGTCCCCAGCTGGACGAGGTGCCCGCGCCCTCGCTGCCCGCCTCGGACCTGCACACCGTCATGTACGCCCCCACCTGGGAGGGCGAGAACGAGGGCAACAACTACACCTCCCTCGACCGCTACGGCGTCGCCGTCGTCACCGAGCTGCTGCGCCGGCCGGGCACCCGGGTGGTCTACAAGCCGCACCCGCGGGTGGCCGAGAGCCCGGTGCCCGCCGTGGCGGCGGCCCACCAGCAGATCGTCGAGCTGCTGCAGTCCGACCCGACCCACGTGGTGTCGGTGGAGGGCGACATCCTGGCCATGTTCGCCCGGGTGGACGCCCTGGTGACCGACGTCTCCAGCGTCGGCCTGGACTTCCTCTACCTCCACCCCGACCGCCCGCTGGTGCTCACCGACCGTCGCAGCGACCCCGAGCAGCTGGCGGAGAACGCCCCGGTCTCGCGCAGCTGCGCGGTGGTCGACGAGACCACGCTGCCCGACCTGGCGTCGCTGCTGCGCAGCGCCATCGACGAGGACAGCCACGCGGCGGAGCGCCAGCAGATGCGCGCCTTCTACTTCGGCGACGCCGCCCCCGGCTCCTCCACCGCCCGCTTCCGGGCCGCGGTGGCCGAGCTGGTCGGCGACCGCCGCCAGAAGCTGACGCGCCACGTCAAGCACGCCTCCTCGATGGAGGCCGCCGACACCGCGGAGGCCTGAGCCTCAGCGCGCCGCCGCGGCGGCGGCGCCCAGCACCGACAGACCCTCGTCGGGCTCGGTCAGCACCCGGATGCCGTCCTCGGTGGCGGTCACCATGCTCTCCCAGTGGGCCGCCGGCGAGCCGTCGCGGGTGACGACGGTCCAGCCGTCGGCCAGCTCGACGGTGTCGGGGTCGCCCAGGGTGAGCATCGGCTCGATGCACAGCACCATCCCGGGGCGGATCCGCGGACCCCGGCCGGCCCGCCCGGTGTTGGGCACGTCGGGGGCCATGTGCATGGCCGAGCCGATGCCGTGCCCGGTGTAGTCGGCCACGATCCCGTAGCGGCGGTCCTCGGCGGCCACGCTGGCCTCGACGGCGGCGGACACGTCGCCGATGCGCCCGCCCAGCCGCACCGCGGCGATCCCGGCCCACATGGCGCGGCGGGTGGCCTCCGACAGCGCCACCAGCTCGGGGTCCGGCTCGCCCACGAACACGGTCCGGGCGGCGTCGGCGTGCCAGCCGTCGACGACCGCCCCGCAGTCGACCGACAGCAGGTCGCCCTCGGCGAGGACCCGCTCCCCCGGCACCCCGTGGACGACCTCGGCTCCCACGCTGAGGCAGACGACGCCGGTGAAGCCGCCGTGGCCCTGCTCGTCGGCCAGGTAGTGCAGGAAGTTCGAGGTGGCGCCGTGCCGGGCGATGACCTCCGCGGCCACCGCGTCCAGCTCGGCGGTGGTGACACCGGGTCGGACGGCCTCGGTCACCGCTCGGAGGGCGGCGTCGACGACCAGCCCGGCGGCGCGCATCCGCTCCAGCTGCGCCGGGGTCTTCAGCTCGATCCGCTCCCGGCCGAACACGTCAGCGGGCGTCGAGCCCGGCGAGGATCCGCTGCCCGACCTCGTCCACGGTGCCGATGCCGTCCACCTCGACCAGCAGCCCGCGCTGGCGGTAGACGTCCAGCAGCGGCGCGGTCTCCTCGGTGTACTTGGCCTGCCGCACCCGGATGGCGTCCTCGGTGTCGTCCTCACGGCCGTCGGTCTCGGCCCGGCGCAGCAGCCTGGCCACCAGCTCGTCGGTGTCGGCGGTGAGCACCACGACCGCGTCGAGGGCGGCCTGCTGCTCGGCCAGCAGCGCGTCGAGGGCCTCCACCTGGGCGAGGGTGCGGGGGTAGCCGTCGAGCAGGAAGCCCTCGCGGGCGTCGGGCTCGGCCAGCCGGTCGGCCACGATGGCGTTGGTGACGTCGTCGCCGACGTAGCCGCCCTCGGCCATGATCCGCTTGACCTCGAGGCCGAGCGGGGTGCCCTGGCTGACGTTGGCCCGGAAGATGTCGCCGGTGGAGATCGCCGGGATGGCGTACCGGTCGGCGATGGCGCGGGCCTGGGTGCCCTTGCCGGCCCCGGGCGGACCCATGATCAGCATCCTCACTGGCACGACCCTCTCATCTCAGGAATCCCTCGTAGTTGCGTTGCTGCAGCTGGCTCTCGATCTGCTTCACGGTGTCGAGGCCGACGCCGACGATGATGAGCAGCGAGGTGCCGCCGAAGGGGAAGTTCTGGTTGGCGTTGAGCAGGATGAACGCCAGCGACGGGATCAGCGCGATCAGCCCCAGGTAGATCGAGCCCGGCAGCGTGAGCCGGCTCAGCACGAAGGACAGGTAGCGCTCGGTCGGCCGGCCGGCGCGGATGCCGGGGATGAACCCGCCGTACTTGGCCATGTTCTCGGCGACGTCCTGGGGGTTGAACGTGATCGCCACGTAGAAGTAGGCGAAGAACACGATCAGCAGGAACTGGGTGACCATGTAGATCGGGTGCCCGCCGGTGACGAAGTACTGCTGCACCCAGCCGGAGAACTCGCTCTCGGGACGGAACTGGGAGTACAGCACCGGGATGTACATCATCGAGGAGGCGAAGATCACCGGGATGACGCCGGCCTGGTTCACCTTGAGCGGGATGTAGGTGGTGGTCCCGCCGAGCATCCGCCCGCCGACCATCTTCTTGGCGTACTGCACCGGGATGCGGCGCTGGCCCTGCTCCATGAAGATGACCGCGGCCATCACGACCAGACCGACGGCGAGCACCATCAGCAGCACGATCCAGCCGCTGGCGCCGGGGCGGGCGGTCTTGATCGACCACAGCGCGGTCGGGAAGGTGGCCGCGATCTGGGTGAAGATCATCACCGACATGCCGTTGCCGACGCCGCGCTCGGTGATCAGCTCGCCCAGCCACATCACCAGCGCGGTGCCGGCGGTCATCGTCAGCACCATCACGACGACCGGGAAGACGTCCTTGCTGTAGACGATGCCGGGGCAGCCCTGGAAGAGCTGGTCGTTGACGGCCAGGGTGACGAAGGCGGTCGAGTTCAGCACCGCCAGCACCAGCGTCAGGTAGCGCGTGTACTGGGTGATCTTCGCCGTGCCGCTCTGTCCCTCCTTCTTGAGGGCCTCCAGCCGCGGGATCACCACCGTCAGCAGCTGCAGGATGATGCTCGCGGTGATGTAGGGCATGATCCCCAGCGCGAAGATGGCCAGCTGCAGCAGCGCGCCGCCGGAGAACAGGTTGATGAGGGAGTACAGCCCCGCCTGCTCACCCGTCTCGGCCAGCCGCCGGCAGGTGTCGACCTGCTGGATGTTGACGTTGGGCACCGGGACGACCGAGCCCAGCCGGAAGACCGCGATGATCATCAGGGTGAAGAAGATCTTCTTGCGCAGGTCGGCGGTCCTGAACGCGTTGACGAAGGCGGAAAGCACGCGCCTGCCCTCTCTCTCGCTGGTGGTTGGCCATCGGTCGCCCTCCGGCAACCGTCGAACCCTATCAAGGTGGGCCCGCACCGGGGCACCGTGAGCCGGCGGCGCCGGCTCGGGTCCGCAGGTGCACGAAGCGGGGACGGCTCCTGGTGGAGCACGCCCCCGCTCGTGCCGTGCAGTTCCTGGCTGGACGCCTCGGCGTCAGGCCTGGCTGGTGCTGCCGCCCGCGGCGGCGATCTTGTCCCGGGCCGAGGCGGAGAACGCGTGCGCGCTCACCTGGACGGCGACCGAGATCTCGCCGGTGCCGAGCACCTTGACGAGCTGTCCGTCACGGACCGCTCCCTTGGCGACCAGGTCGGCCACGCCGACCTGCCCGCCCTCGGGGAACAGCGTCTGGATCCGGTCCAGGTTGACCACCTGGTACTCGGTGCGGAACGGGTTCTTGAACCCGCGCAGCTTGGGGGTGCGCATGTGCAGCGGCATCTGCCCACCCTCGAAGTTCTCGCCGACGCCCTTGCGCGCGCCGGTGCCCTTGGTGCCGCGGCCGGCGGTCTTGCCCTTGGAGCCCTCACCGCGGCCGACGCGGGTCTTGGCGGTCTTGGCGCCCGGGGCGGGGCGCAGGTGGTGCACCTTCAGTGCCATGTCAGTTGACCTCCTCGACGGTGACCAGGTGGCTCACCGTGCTGATCATCCCGCGGATCTCGGGACGGTCCTGCTGCTCGACCGAGTCGCCGATGCGCTTCAGCCCGAGGCTGCGCAGGGTCTGCCGCTGGTTCTGCTTGCACCCGATCTCGGACCGGGTCTGGGTGACCTTCAGGGTGGACATCAGGACGCCACCTCCTGACGGGCCCGCAGCAGCGCGGCCGGGGCCACGTCCTCGACCCGCTTGCCACGGCGCGCGGCCACGGCCTCGGGCTGCTCCAGCGTCTTCAGGGCCGCCACGGTCGCGTGCACCACGTTGATGGAGTTCGACGAGCCGAGCGACTTGGCGAGCACGTCGTGCACGCCGGCGCACTCCAGCACCGCGCGGCAGGCGCCACCGGCGATCACACCGGTACCCGGGGAGGCCGGGCGCAGCATGACCACGCCGGCCGCCTTCTCGCCCTGCACGGGGTGCGGGATGGTGCCCTGGATGCGGGGGACGCGGAAGAAGTTCTTCTTCGCCTCCTCCACGCCCTTGGCGATCGCGGCGGGGACCTCCTTGGCCTTGCCGTAGCCCACGCCCACCATGCCCTCGCCGTCACCGACGACGACCAGCGCGGTGAAGCTGAACCGGCGGCCACCCTTCACGACCTTGGCGACGCGGTTGATGTCCACCACGCGCTCGAGGTACTGGTTCTTGTCCTGCGCCTGGCCACGACGGTCGTCACGGCCGCGACGCTCACCGCCACCGCTCCCGCGGCGCTGTGTTCCACTCATCGCTCTACCTTCCGTATGTCTGTCGTGGTCAGAGACCGAGGCCGGCCTCGCGGGCCCCGTCGGCCAGCGCGGCGACCCGGCCGTGGTACTTGTTGCCGGCCCGGTCGAAGACGACCTGGCTGACGCCGGCGGCCTTGGCGCGCTCGGCGACCAGCGCACCGACCTGGCGGGCCTTGGCCGACTTGTCGCCCTCGGCGCTGCGCAGCTCGGGCTCCATGGTCGAGGCCGAGGCCAGGGTGTGACCCCGGACGTCGTCGATGACCTGGACGAAGAGGTGCTTCGAGGAGCGGGAGACGACCATCCGGGGACGGTCGGCCGCACCGAAGACCTTCTTGCGGCCACGGACCTGGCGCCGCAGGCGCGAGGCGCGCTTGGGCGCGGTGCCCCGGGGGGCGGACAGGGAGATGCCCATCGTCACTTACCAGCCTTTCCGACCTTGCGGCGGACCTGCTCGCCCGCGTACCGCACGCCCTTGCCCTTGTACGGCTCGGGCTTGCGGATCTTACGAATACGTGCGGCCGTCTCGCCGACGGCCTGCTTGTCGATGCCGACCACGGTGAACCGCGTCGGCGCCTCCACGGTGAAGGTGATGCCCTCGGGGGCGTCGACCGTGACCGGGTGGCTGAAGCCGAGGTTGAACTCCAGCTGGTTCGGGCCCTTGCTGATCACGCGGTAGCCGACGCCGACGATCTCGAGCTTCTTCTCGTAGCCGTCGGTCACGCCGGTGACCATGTTGGCGACCAGGGTCCGGGTCAGGCCGTGCAGCGAGCGGCTCTCGCGCTCGTCGTCGGGCCGGCTGACCTCGATCTCGCCGGACTCGGCGCGGCTGACGGTGATGGGGGCGGCCACCGTGTGCGACAGCGTGCCCTTGGGGCCCTTGACCTGCACCACCTGGCCGTCGAGGGTGACCTCGACGCCGCTGGGGACGGGGATCGGGAGCTTACCGATGCGGGACATGTGCGTTCTCCTTCAGAACTCTGCTCGACAGTCCGGTGCGATCACCAGACGTAGGCGAGCACTTCGCCGCCGACGCTCTTGGACTTGGCCGCGCGATCGGTCAGCAGACCCTGCGAGGTCGAGATGATCGCGATGCCCAGACCACCCAGGACCTTCGGCAGGCCGGTGGACTTGGCGTAGACGCGCAGACCGGGCTTGGAGATGCGGCGCACACCAGCGAGCGAGCGCTCCCGGTTCTGGCCGTACTTCAGCGTCAGGGTGAGGGTCTTGCCCACCTCGCCCTCGGCCGGCTCGGTGACCTCGAAGGAGGAGATGTAGCCCTCCTCGGCCAGGATCTGGGCGATCCCCACCTTGATCTTGCTGTGCGGCATCGAGGTGGTCTCGTGGTACGCCTGGTTGGCGTTGCGCAGACGGGTCAGCATGTCTGCGATCGGGTCGGTCATGGTCATGGCTGATGAGCTTCTTTCTCGCCGTGGTTTCCCTCGGGGACCTTCAGCGGTGCGGTGAAGAAGTGGAGGCGGTGGGCACCCGGACGCCGCTCCCCCTCAGCCGGCCGGGTGGCCGGTGAGGACGGGGCGGACGTCGGCGCACTCACCAGGAGGACTTGGTGATACCGGGCAGCTGACCGGCGTGGGCGAGCTGGCGCACGCAGATCCGGCACAGGTTGAACTTGCGGAACACGGCGCGGGGCCGGCCGCAGCGCTGGCACCGGGTGTAGGCCCGGACGGCGAACTTCTGCTTCCGGGACTGCTTGACCTTCAGAGCTGTCTTGGCCATCTCCTGCTCACTTCTTCCGTGCGTAGGCCGGACCCTTGGCGCGGACCTTGGCCGGCTTCGGGTTGTCGTTGAACGGGAAGCCGAGGTGCTTGAGCAGCGCCCGGCCCTCCGCGTCGTTGGTGGCACTGGTCACGAAGGTGATGTCCATGCCGCGGACCCGGTCGATGCGGTCCTGGTCGATCTCGTGGAACATCACCTGCTCGTTCAGGCCGAAGGTGTAGTTCCCCTGACCGTCGAACTGGTGGGCGTTCAGACCGCGGAAGTCGCGGATGCGCGGCAGCGCCAGCGACAGCAGCCGGTCGGCGAACTCCCACATCCGGCGGTTGCGCAGGGTGACGTGGCAGCCGATCGCCTGCCCCTCGCGCAGCTTGAACTGCGCGATGGACTTGCGGGCCTTGGTCACCTGCGGCTTCTGGCCGGTGATGGTGGTGAGGTCCCGGATGGCGCCGTCGATCACCTTGGAGTCCCGGGCGGCGTCGCCGACACCCATGTTCACCACGACCTTGACCAGGCCGGGGATCTGCATCGGGTTGGCGTAGGAGAACTCCTCCTGCAGCGCGGGCACGATCACCTCGCGGTACCGCTGCTGCAGACGCGGGAGCGCCTGGACGCTCGAGTCCGTCGTCGTGGTCGACATCTCAGATCTCCTTGCCGGTCTTGCGGGCGATCCGCACGGAGCGGAAGCCCTGGTACTCGGTGCCGTCGGGACGACGCTTGGTGACCTCGTCGCGGCGGTGGCCCACCCGGGTCACGACCTCGTTGCCCTCGTCGTCCTTGACCACGAGCTGCACGTTCGAGGCGTGGATCGGGGCCTCGGAGGCGATGATCCCGCCCTCGGTGCGGCGCCCGGCCTGGGTCTGGGTCTCACGGCGGTGACGCTTCACCACGTTGACGCCCTCGACGGTCACCCGCTGGTTGGCCGGGTCGACGGCGATGATCTCGCCGACGGTGCCCTTGTCCTTGCCGGCCACGACCTTGACCCGGTCGCCCTTGCGGACGTGGAGCTTGTGCTGTGCCATTCAGATCACCTCCGGTGCGAGCGACACGATGCGCATGAACTTCTTCTCCCGCAGCTCGCGCCCCACCGGACCGAAGATGCGGGTGCCCCGGGGCTCCCCGTCGGCGCGGAGGATCACCGCGGCGTTCTCGTCGAACTTGATGTACGAGCCGTCCGGACGCCGGCGCTCCTTGACGGTGCGCACGACGACCGCCTTGACGACGTCGCCCTTCTTGACGTTGCCGCCGGGGATGGCGTCCTTGACGGTGGCAACGATGGTGTCACCGATGCCGGCGTAGCGGCGGCCGGAGCCACCGAGCACGCGGATGCAGAGGATCTCCTTCGCACCCGTGTTGTCGGCGACCTTGAGCCGCGCCTCCTGCTGGATCATTGTCTGTCTCCTGGTTGTCTCACCGGTTCCCGGTCACCCCGGACCGGGCCTGGTGGAACGGATGGGTCTGGTGGTGGCTTACTTGGCCCGCTCGATGATCTTCGTCAGCCGCCAGCGCTTGGTCGCCGACAGCGGACGGGTCTCCATCACCTGCACGCGGTCGCCCACGCCGGCGGTGTTCTCCTCGTCGTGGGCCTTCAGCCGCTCGGAGGTCCGCAGGACCTTGCCGTACAGCTTGTGCTTGACGCGGTCCTCGACCAGCACGGTGATGGTCTTGTCCATCTTGTCGCTGACGACGATGCCCTCACGCACCTTGCGCGCGCTGCGCGCGGTGGCGGTCTGGGTGTTCTCGGTGGTCTCGCTCATGCTCAGGCCTTCTCGGTCTCGGTCTCGACGGCAGCATCGACCTCGGGGTCGCTGACGATGCCGAGGTTGCGCTCCTGGATCACGGTGTAGATCCGGGCGATGTCCTTGCGGACCTCGCGCAGCCGGCCGTGCGACTCCAGCTGGCCGGTGGCGGCCTGGAAGCGGAGCGTGAACAGCTCCTCCTTCAGCTCGCGCACCTGCTTGTCCAGCGCCTCACGGCTCAGACCGCGCAGCTCGGTGGCGTTCAGGGCGTTCGCCATCAGTTCTCACCTGCCTCACGCCGGATGAAGCGGGCCTTCATCGGCAACTTGTGGATAGCCAGTCGCATGGCCTCGCGGGCCACGCTCTCCTCGACGCCGGAGAGCTCGAAGAGCACCCGGCCCGGCTTGACGTTGGCCACCCACCACTCGGGGGAGCCCTTGCCCGAACCCATCCGGGTCTCGGCGGGCTTCTTGGTCAGCGGACGGTCGGGGTAGATGTTGATCCACACCTTCCCGCCTCGCTTGATGTGACGGGTCATCGCGATACGCGCCGACTCGATCTGGCGGTTGGTGACGTAGGCGCCCTCGAGGGCCTGGATGCCGAAGTCACCGAAGGCCAGCGTCGTCCCGCCCTTGGCCGCACCGCTCCGCTTGGGGTGGTGCTGCTTGCGGAACTTGACCCTGCGTGGGATCAGCATCTGCTCACGCTCCTGCGTTCTCGGTGGCGGGGGCAGCCTGGGTACCCTCGGCTGCCTCGGCGCGACGACGTCCGCCGCGCTCGGGACGGTCGCCGCGGGCGGGGCGGCGGTCGCCGGCACGCTGGGTGCGCGGACGGCCCGGCGCCTTCTGGCGGGCGGCCTTCTGGGCGGCGCGCTCGGCGCGGGTGCCCGAGACGTCGCCCTTGTAGATCCAGACCTTCACACCGATCCGGCCGAAGGTCGTGCGGGCCTCGAAGAAGCCGTAGTCGATGTCGGCGCGCAGCGTGTGCAGCGGCACCTGGCCGTCGTGGTAGGACTCCGACCGGCTCATCTCGGCGCCACCCAGACGACCCGAGCAGCGGACCCGGATCCCCTTCACGCCGGAGCGCATGGTGGTCTGCAGCGCCTTGCGCATGGCGCGGCGGAACGCCACCCGGGAGGTGAGCTGCTCGGCCACGCCCTGGGCGACCAGCTGGGCGTCGGTCTCGGGGCTCTTCACCTCGAGGATGTTGAGCTGGACCTGCTTGCCGGTCAGCTTCTCCAGGTGGTTGCGGACCCGCTCCGCCTCGGCGCCGTTGCGGCCGATGACGATGCCCGGACGCGCGGCGTAGAGGAAGATCGTGACCCGCTCCGAGCGGCGCTCCACCTCGACCGAGGAGATGCCGGCGCGCTCGAGCGTCTTGGTCAGGTAGTCGCGGATCTTCGCGTCCTCCCCGACCTGGCCGGCGTACTGCTTGTCGGCGTACCAGCGGGTGGTGTGGTCGGTCGTGATGCCCAGCCGGAAGCCGTTGGGGTTGACCTTCTGGCCCATGCTCAGGCCTCCTTGCTGCGGGGCTCGGTGTTCGACTGCGAACGCGGTTCGACGACGACGGTGATGTGGCTGCCGCGCTTGAGGATCCGCGAGGCGGAGCCCTTGGCGCGGGGGCGGATGCGGCGCATGGTGACGCCCTCGTCCACGAACGCCTGGCTGACGTAGAGGTCGTCGGCGCGCAGGTCCGCGGTGCTCTCCGCGTTGGCGGCGGCGCTGGCCACCACCTTGTAGACGGGCTCGCTGGCCGCCTGCGGCGCGAACCGCAGCACGGTCAGGGCCTCGTTCACGTCCAGGCCACGGACCATGTCCACGACGCGGCGGACCTTGGTCGGCGACATCCGGACGTGGCGGGCGATCGCGTACGAACCAGGACGGTCACCGAGCAGGGCCGCGCGCCGCGAGGGGCGCTGCTTCTCCGAGGTGCTCATTCTCTTCCTTATCTGTCGGCTCGCCGCGCGTCAGCGCCGGCGGGCCTTCCGGTCGTCCTTCACGTGGCCCCTGAAGGTCCGCGTGGGCGCGAACTCCCCGAGCTTGTGACCCACCATGGCCTCGCTGACGAAGACCGGGACGTGCTTGCGGCCGTCGTGCACGGCGATGGTGTGGCCGATCATGTCCGGCACGATCATCGAGCGGCGCGACCAGGTCTTGATGACGTTCTTGGTGCCCTTGTCGTTCTGCACCTCGACCTTCTTGGCGAGGTGGTCGTCCACGAAGGGACCCTTCTTCAAGCTGCGTGGCATCTTCCAGAACTCCTGATCAGCGCTTCTTGCCGGACTTGCGGCGACGGACGATGAGGCGGCTGCTCGCCTTGTTGACGTCGCGGGTGCGCCCCTCGGGCTTGCCCCACGGGCTCACCGGGTGACGACCACCGGAGGTCTTGCCCTCACCACCACCGTGCGGGTGGTCGATCGGGTTCATGGCCACGCCGCGGACCGTCGGGCGCTTGCCCTTCCAGCGGTTGCGGCCGGCCTTGCCCCAGTTGATGTTCGACTGCTCGGCGTTGCCGACGGCGCCGATGGTGGCGCGGCAGCGGACGTCGACCATGCGCATCTCGCCCGAGGGCATCCGCAGCGTGGCGTGACGGCCCTCGCGGGCCACCAGCTGGATCGACGCCCCGGCCGAGCGGCCCATCTTGGCCCCGCCGCCCGGGCGCAGCTCCACGGCGTGCACCGTGGTGCCGACCGGGATGTTGCGCAGCGGCAGGTTGTTGCCGGGCTTGATGTCGGCGCCCTCGCCGGAGACGACCACGGTGCCCTGCGCGACCTGCAGCGGCGCCACGATGTAGCGCTTCTCGCCGTCGGCGTAGTGCAGCAGCGCGATCCGCGCGGTGCGGTTGGGGTCGTACTCGATGTGCGCGACCTTGGCCGGCACGCCGTCCTTGTCGTAGCGCTTGAAGTCGATCACCCGGTAGGCCTGCTTGTGGCCACCGCCGATGTGTCGGGTCGTGATGCGGCCGGTGTTGTTGCGGCCCCCGGTCTTGGTGCTGGGGCGCAACAGGGACTTCTCCGGCGTCGACCGGGTCAGCTCGACGAAGTCGGCAACCGACGAGCCACGACGGCCCGGCGTTGTCGGCTTGTGCTTACGGATACCCATAGGTCTTTTCGTCCTTGTCTTCTGTGGTGTCGCGCACCGGGTCCAGACCCGGTGCCGGCAGCCGGTCCGCTCAGGCGGCCGATCCGCCGAAGATGTCGATGCGCTGGCCCTCGGCGACCGTGACGATCGCCCGCTTGGTGTCGGCGCGCTTGCCGGTCCCGAACCGGGTGCGACGGGTCTTGCCGCGCCGGTTCATCGTGTTCACGCTGGTGACCTTGACGCCCCACACCTTCTCGACCGCGATCTTGATCTCGGTCTTGTTGGCGCGCGGGTCGACCAGGAACGTGTACTTGTTCTGGTCCAGCAGCGCGTAGCTCTTCTCGCTCACCACGGGTGCCAGCAGCACGTCGCGGTGGTCGCGGATCTTCAGGCTCTCGGTCACTTCTCGTCCTCTCCGGCCTCGAGCTCGCCCTCACGGGCGACGGCCTTGGCGCCGCGGCCGGCCGAGGGGCCGTCCACGAAGCTCTCCAGGGCGGCGGCGGTGAAGACCACCGCCTCGGCGCACAGCACGTCGTAGGCGTTCAGCTGGTCGACGGCCAGCGTGTGCACGTGCGGGACGTTGCGCAGGCTCAGCCAGGCGGCGTCCTCGTCGCGGTGCAGCACCACCAGGGTGCTGACCGCACCGGCGGCGGCGGTCACCGCGGCCAGCGCCTGCTTGGTGCTGGGGGTCTCCCCCGTCACCAGCTCGCTGACCACGTGCACGCGGCCCTCACGGGCCCGGTCGCTGAGCGCACCGCGCAGCGCGGCGGCGATCATCTTCTTGGGGGTGCGCTGGGCGTACCCGTGCGGCACCGGCCCGTGGACGATGCCACCACCGGTCCACTGCGGGGCGCGGCGCGAGCCCTGGCGGGCGCGGCCGGTGCCCTTCTGGCGCCACGGCTTGGCCCCACCGCCGCGGACCTCGCCGCGGGTCTTGGTGGAGTGGGTGCCCTGGCGGGCGGCGGCCAGCTGGGCCACCACGACCTGGTGGATCAGCGGGACGTTGACCTGGACGTCGAACAGCTCGCCCGGCAGCTCGGTGGTGCCGGACTTGTTGCCGCTGGCGTCGATGACGTCGACGGTGCTCATGCGGCGTCTCCCTTCTTGGCGGCGCTGCGCAGCACGACCAGCCCGCCCTTGGCCCCGGGCACGGCGCCCTTGACCAGGATCAGGCCGCGCTCGGCGTCGACAGCGTGGACGGAGAGGTTCTGCACGGTGACCTTCTCCAGGCCCATCCGGCCGGCCATCCGCATGCCCTTGAAGACACGGCCGGGGGTGGCGCAGCCACCGATGGAGCCGGGCGAGCGGTGCTTGCGGTGCACACCGTGGCTGGCGCGCAGACCGTGGAAGCCGTGGCGCTTCATGACACCGGCGGTGCCCTTGCCCCGGCTCACGCCGGTCACGTCGACCACGTCCGCGGCGGCGAAGACGTCGGCGCCGAGCTCCTGGCCCAGGGTGTACTCAGCGGCGTCGTTCGTGCGCAGCTCGACCAGGTGCTTGCGCGGGGTGACACCGGCCTGGGCGAAGTGCCCGGCGGCGGGCTTGGTGACCTTCTTGGCCTTGACGGCCCCGAAGCCGAGCTGCACGGCGGAGTAGCCGTCCTTCTCGGGGGTGCGGACCTGGGTCACGACGCAGGGGCCGGCCTGGATCACGGTCACCGGGACCACGCGGTTGTTCTCGTCCCAGAGTTGGGTCATGCCGAGCTTGGTGCCCAGCAGCCCCTTCAGCTTGCGGTTGCTCATTGTTCGTCAGTCCTCAGAGCTTGATCTCGATGTCGACACCCGCGGGCAGGTCGAGACGCATGAGCGAGTCGACGGTCTTCGGGGTGGGGTCGATGATGTCGATCAGCCGCTTGTGCGTGCGCATCTCGAAGTGCTCGCGGCTGTCCTTGTACTTGTGGGGCGAACGAATGACGCAGTACACGTTCTTCTCCGTGGGGAGCGGCACCGGGCCGGCCACGCGGGCCCCGGTGCGGGTGACCGTGTCGACGATCGTGCGCGCCGAGGTGTCGATGACCTCGTGGTCATAGGCCTTCAGCCTGATGCGGATCTTTTGTCCCGCCACAGTTCGTCCTAACTATCCGTCCTGCAGTGCCGGCCGCCCACGGCGGGCGACCGTTCGTCCCGTCCCCGACCCACGCGGTCGGGCGTGTCGCGCACTTCGGGCACACAGCGAGGCGGAGTCTTCCCTGCCTGAGCTGAGGCACCCGGCGCAACGCGCCCGGCCTCGATCGGGTCTCTCGGTGCGGTGGCCGGTACCCTGAGGGCACAGCACACCCCGGCGACCACGTCGGAGCAACCCGGCAATACTGTCAGAGATCGCCCTCGAAACCAAATCCCCCGGGGGTCACGCCTCCGGGGTGCCCTGGTGGTGGCGCTGCCGCCAGCCGGAGGGGGTCAGCACCCACAGCGAGCTGCGCAGCGCGGGGGCCGCCGGGCCGCTGCTGCGCCACAGCAGCAGGATCGTCGCTGCGTCCACGCGGGCCACCTCGAGCACCTCCAGCGAGGTCCGGCCCGTCCCGGTCTGGGCCCCCAGGTGCTCGATCATCTCCGCCCGCGTCCACAGCCGGCCCGAGGCGCCGATCTCGCGCCAGTGCGGGTGCAGCAGCTGCTCCAGCCGCTCGGGGTCGGCCCTGACGCGGGGGTCGAGGAGCTCGCGCTCGAGGGCGACCACCACCTCCTCGTCCGTGGGCTCGGTGACGGCGAAGAGGGCGTCCTCGACACCCTCCTCCGCGTCGGACGGCAGCCCGTCCCCCGCCGACCCGTCCACCGCCGGCCCGTCCCCCGCCGACCCGTCCACCGCCGGCCCGTCCACCGTCGCCCCGTCCCCCGCCGCCGCGTCCCCCGTCGCCTGGTCCACGGGTGCGACGTCCTCGGGCTCGCCGTCGTCGACGGTGGCCACCACGGGCGGGCGCCAGTGCGCCAGCCCGGGGCCGGTGTCGGGCTCGGTGCCGCGCTGGTAGGCGGTGGCGGCGGCCCGCGCCCGGGCGTCCGCGGCCTCGTTCATGGCGTGCCCGGCGTGGCCCTTGACCCACTCCAGCTCGACGGTGCGCCCCTGCAGGGCGGCGTCCAGCTCGCGCAGCAGGTCCTGGTTGAGCACCGGCTTGCCGTCGGCGCGACGCCAGCCGCGCCGCTTCCAGCCCGGCATCCACTCGGTGACGGCCTTGATGACGTAGGTGCTGTCGCACAGCACCCGCAGCGGGACGCCCAGCGGCTCGGTGGCCCGCAGCAGGTCCAGCACGGCCATCAGCTCACCCATGTTGTTGGTGCCGTGCGGCCAGCCGCCGGCGGCCCAGGTGTCGTCGTCGACGTACCAGGCCCAGCCGGCCGGGCCGGGGTTGCCCAGGGCGGAGCCGTCGGCGGCGGCGACCAGGGTGGCGCCCCGGCTGCGGGCGTCGCGGCTCATCGGGTCTCCTCGGGTTCGGCGGCTGCGCGCAGGACCCTACCGCCTGTGCGCCCCTAGGATCGGTGCGTGGAACTCGTGCGCATCAGCCTCGTCCGTCCCGAGCCAGCCGGAGGAGCCGCCGCGGTGGCCGAGGCCGCCGCCGCCCTGGTCGCCGACCTGCGGGTCGGCGAGCCGGTGGCCGAGGACGGTCTGGTGGCCGTCGAGCTCGAGGGGCGCACGGACGCCGACCGGGCCGCCGTGCGGGCCGCGGTGGTACCCGCCGCGCGCGCCGCCGGCTGGGAGGTCGCGGTGCTGGACGGCGCCCTGCTGGGCCCGGTCGGGCTGCTGGTGATGGACGTCGACTCCACCCTCATCACCGGCGAGGTGATCGAGATGCTCGCCGAGCACGCCGGCACCCGTGCGGAGGTCGCGGCCGTCACCGAGCGCGCGATGCGCGGTGAGATCGACTTCGCCGAGAGCCTGCGGGCGCGGGTCGCCACCCTGACCGGGGTGCCGGCGACCGCGCTGGCCGAGGTGCTGCAGCGGGTGGAGCTCTCTCCCGGCGCCAGCGCGCTGGTGGCCCGGGCCCGCGAGCACGGGGCCACCGTCGGCCTGGTCTCGGGCGGGTTCGCCGAGGTGGTCAACCCGCTGGCCGCCCTGCTCGGCATCTCCCACGTGCGGGCCAACAGCCTCGAGATCGCCGACGGCCGGCTCACCGGCCGGGTGCTCGGCCCGGTGGTCGACCGGGCGGCCAAGGCGGCCGCGCTGCTGGAGTGGGCGGGGCAGCTCGGCGTGGACCCCGCGGCGACGGTGGCCGTGGGCGACGGCGCCAACGACCTGGACATGCTCGCCGCGGCCGGCCTGGGCGTGGCCTACCGCGCCAAGCCGGTGGTCGCCGCCGCGGCCGACGTCTCGATCGAGGTGCCCCGGCTGGACGTGGTCGCGGGACTGCTGCGGTGGTGAGCGCCGCCGGGTCGCCGGCCGCGGTCGCGCCGGTGCGGCCCGGTGTGGCGGCGGCCCACCCCACCACCGCAGGCGCCGGCGCCAACGTGCTGCGGCACGGCGGCCACGCCGTGGACGCCGCGGTGGCCATGGTGCTGGTCAGCTGCGCGGCCGAGACGCTGTTCACCGGTCTCAGCGGAGGCGGGTTCGCCGTCGTGCACGACGCGGGCACCGGCGAGACCACCTGCGTGGACTTCTTCGTCGCCGTGCCGGGGCTGGGCGAGCGCCGCGCCGGCCGCGGCGTGCCCATCGAGGTCTACCTGGGCGGCCACCCGGTCCCCTACGAGATCGGTCCCGCCACGGTGGCCGTCCCCGGGGTGCCCGCCGGGGTGCGTCACCTGTGGCAGCGCTGGGGGCGGACGGACTGGGCCAGCCTGGTCGAGCCGGCGCTGCTGGCCTCCTACGGCACGCCCTTCCCGCTGACCCACGCCCAGCTGCTGCCCTCGATCACCGAGGCGATGTGCGCCGGGGAGGGGGCGAAGGTCTTCTGCCGCCCCGACGGGACGCTGCTGCAGGCCGGCGACCCGCTGGTCCACCCCGAGCACTGGCGGGCCTTCGAGCTGCTCAAGGACTCCCCCGAGGCCTTCTACTCCGGGCCCTACGCCGACGCCGTGCTGGCGGCGGTGGCCGACGGCGGCGGGCTCAGCGCCACCGACCTGGCCGCGTACCGGGTGCGGGAGTCGCCGGCGGCCGAGGTGGCGCTGGACCTGCCCGACGGCCGGGTCCGCGCGCTCGCCCGTGGCGACGACATGGACGACGTGCTGGCCACCCTCGCCTCCGCCGCCCGGACCAGCCACGGCGACCCGGTCACCGACCCGGCGGCGGCCTGCGCCCTGGTCGAGGCGCTGCGCGCCCACCCGCGGCTGTCCGACACCACCAACGTCTGCGCCGTGGACGCCGACGGCAACGCCTGCGTCGCCACCACCAGCCTGGGCCTGGGCTCCTCGGTCTACGTCCCCGGCTACGGGGTGCACCTGAACTCCATGCTCGGCGAGGGCGAGCTGGTCCGCGGCGAGCCGGTGCCGGGGCAGCGGGTCAACTCCATGATGTCGCCGATGGTGGTGCTCGACGACGCCGGCAGGCTGCGGCTGGTGGCCGGCGCCGCCGGCGGCAGCCGGATCCGTCCGGCGCTGGTGCAGACCGTGCTGCGGATGCTGCGCGGCACGCCGCCGCAGGAGGCCATCGACCGGCCCCGGCTGGCGGCGCTCCCCGGCGGCCACGTCCGGCTCGAGCCAGGCTTCTCCCCGGAGGTGCTGGAGGCGCTGGTCGCCGCCGGCAGCACCGTCTTCGAGACCGAGCGCCAATTGCCCTTCTTCGGCGGGGTGAGCGCGATCAGCCCGCTGGGCGCCGGTGCCGACCCCCGCCGCAGCGGGGAGTGGGTGCTGGTCGAGGACTAGCGCGCCCTCCGGCGACCGGGCTGGCTACCGTGTCCGCGTGGAGACGGTGCGGTGGGGGATCATCGGGGTCGGCGACGTGACCGAGCGCAAGAGCGGACCGGCCTTCCAGCAGGCCGAGCGCTCGGAGCTGGTGGCGGTGATGCGCCGCGACGCCGCGCGGGCCGAGGACTGGGCCCGCCGCCACGGGGTCGGACGGTGGTACGCCGACGCCGACGCGCTGATCGAGGACCCGGAGGTGGACGCGGTCTACGTGGCCACCCCGCCGGACTCCCACGCCGACTACGCGGTGCGGGTGGCCGCCGCGGGCAAGCCGGTCTACGTCGAGAAGCCGATGGCCCGCACCACCGAGGAGTGCCAGGCCATGGTCGAGGCGGCCGAGCGGGCCGGGGTGCCCCTGTTCGTGGCCTACTACCGGCGGGCGCTGCCGCGCTTCCGGGCGGTGGCCGAGCTGCTGGCCGCCGGCCGGATCGGCACACCGCGCTCGGTGCTGGTCCGCACCCAGCAGCCGGCCCGCACCGGGGGCGAGCTGCCCTGGCGGGAGCGGCCCGAGGTGTCCGGCGGCGGCTACTTCGTCGACCTCGGCTCGCACACCCTGGACCTGCTGGACTGGTTGTTCGGCCCCGTCACCCGGGTCAGCGGCTCGGCCAGCAGCCGTGCCGACCGCGACGCCGACCGTCCCGGCCCGCGCGCGGAGGACCTGGTCACCGCCACCTTCGACCTCGCCGGCGGGGTCCGCGGCGTGGGGCTGTGGGACTTCGACGCGGCCGAGCCGCTGGACCTGGTCGAGGTGGTCGGCGACGGCGGGAGCCTCGCCTTCTCCTGCTTCGGCAGCGAGCCCCTGCGGTTGATCGAGCACGGGCGACTCGTCGAGCGCGGGCGGACGGTGGAGATCGGGACACCGCACCCCGCCACCGTCCAGCTGCCGCTGGTGCAGTCGGTGGTGGACGAGCTGACCGGGCACGGGACGTGCCCGAGCACCGGCCGCACGGCGATCCGCACCGCCCAGGTGGTCGACGCCGTGCTGGCCGGGCACCGGGAGGCCGAGGCCGCCCGGCTGGCGGCCTCGGCCTGAGCGCTCAGAGCAGCAGCCGCAGCGTGCGGGCCTCGGGCCGCAGCTGGGAGCTGGGCCACACGTCGGGACCGCAGGCGCGCGAGCCGAGGCCGTGCTGGGCGGCGTCCAGGTAGAGGTAGCTGTGGCCGGAGTCCGGCAGCAGGTGCGGGTGGCTGGCCTCGGACAGCTGCTGGGCGGTGTGCCGCGACAGCGTGAAGCCGGGACGCCGGCCCTGCTCGTCGGCGAGCGCCTCCAGCTTCAGCACCGGACGCCCGGAGCGGGTGAGCACCAGACGCCGCAGACCCGAGCGGTGGCCGTTCTCCTGCGGACGGGCGTAGCGGGTGCCGAGCTCGTCGATACCCAGCTCCCAGCTGCCCACCCGGGCGGCGCGCCGGCTGTCGGGGTAGGACTCGAGCGGGCCGAGCCCGAACCACTCGGCGCCGTCGACCTCGGCGGGCAGGTCGAGGCGGACGCCGAGGCGCGGCCAGTGGGTGCGCCAGCCGCGCGAGGGCACCAGCTCCACGGTCAGCGCCAGCCGCTGCCCCTGCCCGGTCTCGACCAGCCGCCAGCTCGTCCGGCACTCGAGCCGGGCGCGGCCCTGGGCCGCCATGGTGACGGTGCGGGTGACCAGCTGGTCCTCCCCGGCCTCGACCGAGACCACCCGGGTGACCAGGCGGTGCAGACCCTGCTCGCGCCAGACCACCTCCGAGGAGGGGGCGGGACGCCCGGTCCGCTCCTGCCACGGGTCGACGTCGGAGTAGCTGCCGAAGCCCTTGCCCCGGTCGTTGTCGGTGGGCGCCCGCCACAGCTCCGGCAGCGGGCCGGCCACCGCGAGGTCGCCGAGGGCCACCAGCCGGCCGTGCTCGAAGCGGGCCGGGCCCAGCTGCAGCGTGTCCGGCACCGCGGTGGAGGCCGCGACCGGCGCCGGGGCGAACAGCGCCCGACGGGTCTCGGCCGGGGTGACGACCGGGAACTGCGCCCGGGCGACCACGTGCCCGGCGGGAGCCCACGCCGTCGCCTCGACCGTCTCGGCCTGCACGGTCAGCCAGGCCTCGCCGGGCATCGGCGGCGTGCCCGGGTCCAGGGTGACCCGGCTGGTCTTGCCGGGCTGCACGACCGGGACCTTCACCTCGCCGCGGGTGACCACGTCGCCCTCGACCTCCAGCCGCCAGCGCAGCCGCAGGTCGGAGGTGTCGGCGCTGTGGCGCAGGTTCTCCACCGAGAGCCGGTTGGACGCCCAGCTGAGCGCCAGCGGCTGCACCACCGCGGCGTACTCGTGGAGGCCCGGGGACGGCGTGTCGTCGCTGAGGACCATGCCGTCCATCACGAAGTTGCCGTCGTGCAGCACCTCGCCGAAGTCCCCGCCGTAGGCCAGGAAGCGGGTGCCGTCGGGCGCGGTGTGCCACAGCCCGTGGTCGCGCCACTCCCAGATGAAGCCGCCCTGCAGCCGCGGGTGGGTGCGGAACAGCTCCTCGTACTGGTCGATGGCGCCGGGGCCGTTGCCCATGGCGTGCACGTACTCGCAGAGCAGGAAGGGCTTGGTCCGCTGCCGGGCGCCCTCGCTGCTGGTGCAGCCCAGCAGCGGGCTGAGGTCGCCGTCGGTGCCGATGGCGGTCGTCTCGGGGATCGAGGAGTACATCCGCGAGTACACGTCGGTGTAGGCACCGGTGTAGTCGCCCTCGTAGTGCACCGGGCGCTCCGGGTCGCGGGCGTGCACCCAGGCGGCCATCGCCGCCAGGTTGGCGCCGGTGCCGGACTCGTTGCCGAGCGACCACAGGATCACGCTGGGGTGGTTCTTGTCCCGCTCGACGGTCTTGGCGATGCGCTCCAGCAGGGCCGGGCGCCAGGCCGGGTCGTCGCTGGGGTTGCCCTGCCAGTCCTCGGCCCCGAAGCCGTGGGTCTCCAGGTCGCACTCGTCGATCACCCAGAAGCCGAGCTCGTCGGCGAGGTCGAGCACGCGCGGGTGCGGCGGGTAGTGGCTGGTGCGGATGGCGTTGATGTTGAACTGCTTCATCATCGCCATGTCCGCGCGGGCGTGCTCCTCGTCGAAGACGCGGCCGCGCTCGGGGTGGGTCTCGTGGCGGTTCACGCCGTGGAAGAGCACCCGGGAGCCGTTGACCAGCAGCAGGCCGTCGCGGATCTCGATCCGCCGGAAGCCGACCCGCTGGGTGATGGTCTCGGCGGCGTTGCCGACCTGCACCGTGTACAGCCGCGGCTTCTCCGCCGACCAGGGCTCGACCTCCGCCACCGTCAGCGGCGCCACCTGGCCGGCGTCCTGCCAGGTCTCGTCCACGCCGAGCTCCTCGATGCGGACCCGCACCGGGAAGGCGTCGGGGGCCGCGTCCAGCTCGACGGTCAGGGTGCCGGCGCCGGTGCCGGTCGCGGTGCCGTCGTAGCCCGCCCGCAGCCAGACGTCGGTGATCCCGCCGGCGGGGCGGGCGATCAGCGTGACGTCGCGGAAGATCCCGGGCAGCCACCACTGGTCCTGGTCCTCCAGGTAGGTGGCCGCCGACCACTGGTGGACGCGGACGGCCACCAGGTTGGGCTCGCCCGGGCGGACGTGGTCGGTGACGTCGAACTCGGTGGCCAGCCGGCTGCCGGTGCTGACGCCGACCTCGGCGCCGTTGACCCACACCCGGTACATCGACTCCACGCCGTCGAAGCGCAGCACGACCCGCTCGGCCTCGGACCACCCGGCCGGGACGTCCACCCAGCGCCGGTGGTCACCGGTGGGGTTCTCGTCGGGGACGTGCGGCGGGTCCACCGGGATCGGGTACTGCACGTTGGTGTAGATGGGACGGCCCCAGGCGCCGTCGGGGCGCAGCACCCAGTGGGTGGGCAGGGTGATGGTCTCCCAGTCCTCGTCGGGGTGCTCGGGCGAGGCGAAGTCGCAGGGCCCCTCCCCCGCGGGCAGCACGCCGCCGGCGCCGGGCGTCCCGGGTGCGGCCGGCAGCCAGCGGAACCGCCACTCCCCGTCCAGGGAGATGGTGGGGGCGTCGCTGTGCAGCCAGGAGCGGGGAGCGAGCCGCGCCCCGCGACCCGGCGACGGGTCGCTGAGGTAGCCGGCGTCGTCGGGGCCGGCGGGGGCGGCAGGGACGGGGTGGGTCTGGGTCACTTCACGGGTCCTTCGGTCAGGCCGCGGCGCCGGTGGCGCTGCAGCACGATGATGGCGACGGCGGGCGGGAGCACCGGGAGCAGCACGTCCCCGGTGGTGGGCTGGGAGAGCTCGGGCAGCTGGTCGGTCCGACCGTCGGCTGTCGAGCCCCGGGATGATCGGGTGGAGGTCCTGGCCCGACAGCATGGCCACTGGACGCCAGCAGCTGCACCAGGTGCCCACGAGCTGGAACAGGAGCTGCGGGGCCCCCTCCAGCCGGTGGCCGGCGAGCAGCCGACCGAGGTGGTCACGGCTGCGGCGCAGGCAGACGTCGGCGTCCCTGCCGCCCCGAGCGCTCCGAGCCGCGGCAGGTCGCGTCGAGTGATCGCAGGCATCGCACCCCACCTCGTCGTGATCCGGACGCCGACGACCGTACCACTTGAATCTCGTGCGTCTGCACGACATTGGGACCGGCTGTGCCAGACTCGGTCCCGGAGCACCATGACCGAGACCCAGCCCCAGCCGGCACCGCAGCCGGCCCCCCGACGTCGGCGCGGCCGCTACGCCAAGAGCGCCGAGCGGCAGCGTGTCATCGTGGCGGCCGCGATGCGGGTGTTCGCCAGCCGGGGCTACCGGGCGACGTCGCTGCGGGAGGTGGCGGCCGCGGCCGGGATCAGCCTGTCCACCCTGGTGCACCACTTCCCCACCAAGGAGGAGCTGCTGCTGGCCACCCTGCGCGGCCGCGACGAGGCCGGCACCGACGTCGGCGCCGGGAAGCGCGCGGAGGCCGACGCGGGCATCCCGGGAAGCGCGGAGGCCGACGCGAGCACCCTCGAGCGCGCGGAGGCCGACGCGAGCACCCCCCAGAGCGCGGAGGCCGACGCGGGCACCCTCGAGCGCGCGGAGGCCGACGCGGGGCGCTTCCTCGAGCTGGTGCTCGAGCAGGCCCGCGGCAACGAGTCCGTCCGCGGCCTGATCGAGCTGTACACCGTGGTCTGCGCCGAGGCCACCACCGAGGGCCACCCGGGGGCCGACTACTTCCGCGGCCGCTTCGCCCGGCTCCGCGCCGGGTACGCCGCCCACTTCACCGCCCTGGCCGCCTGCGGCCGGCTCCGTCCCGGCGTGGACCCCCGCCGGGCGGCCACCTCGCTGGTCGCGCTGTGGGACGGTCTGCAGCTGCAGTGGCTGCTCGAGCCCGAGGAGGTCGACGTGGCCCAGCACCTCTCCGACTTCCTGCGCCTGGTCACCGGGGAACCTGCCTGAGGGCCGCCGCAGCCCGCCGGTTAGCGTGGTCGCGTGAGCAGCCCAGCAGCGACCACCGTCCCGACCTCCACCTACCGTCTGCAGATCCGTCCCCAGCTGAGCCTGGACGACGCCGCGGCCCTGGTCGACTACCTGGTGGAGCTGGGGGTGGGCGCGGTGTACCTGTCCCCCCTGCTGACCTCCACCCGCGGCAGCGACCACGGCTACGACGTCACCGACCCCACCACCATCGACGTCCCCCGCGGCGGCGAGGAGGGCTGGCGGCACCTGGTCGAGGCGGCGCAGCAGGCCGGGCTCGGGGTCGTGCTGGACATCGTCCCCAACCACCTCGGCGTCGCGGCGCCGGCGGAGAACCCGGCCTGGTGGAGCGTGCTCGCCGAGGGCCAGGACTCCCCCTACGCCCACTGGTTCGACATCGACTGGTCCACCGCGCCGCTGCGCATCCCCGTGCTCGGCGACGAGGTGGGCGCCGACGAGCTGGAGCTGGTGGAGGTGCCCGGCGGGCACGAGATCCGCTACCACGAGCACCGCTACCCGGTCGCCGCCGGCACGGTGACGGAGGGCGCGGGCGTCGAGCAGGTGCTGGAGCGCCAGCACTACCGGCTGGTGAACTGGCGCCGGGCGGCCACCGAGCTCAACTACCGCCGCTTCTTCGCCGTCGCCGACCTGGCCGGGCTGCGGGTCGAGGACGAGCGCGTGTTCACCGCCACCCACGAGCGGGTGGCCCGGATGGTGGCCGAGGGCCAGCTCACCGGCATCCGGGTGGACCACCCCGACGGCCTGGTCGACCCCCGGCAGTACTTCGAGCGGCTGCGCGAGCTGGCCCCGACCGCCTGGCTGGTGGCGGAGAAGATCCTCGAGCCCGGTGAGGAGCTGCCGGACTGGCCGGTGCAGGGCACCTCCGGCTACGACGCGATGACCGAGGTGAACCAGGTCTTCGTGGACCGCGCCGCCGAGGAGGAGATGACCCGGCTCTACACCGACCTCACCGGCGACACCCGGACGATGCACGACGCGGTCCGCGAGGGCAAGCGCCACGTGGTGGCCACCCTGTTCGGCTCCGAGCTGGCCAGGATCGCCGCGCTGGTCCCCGAGCTCGACACCGACCGGGTGCGCACCGCGCTCGGCGAGCTGGCGGTGCACTTCCGGGTCTACCGCTCCTACCTGCCGGACGGGGCTGCCGACCTCGACGCCGCGATCGAGGGCGCCTCGGCCGACCCCGAGGTCGCCGCCACCCTGGCCGAGCTTTCGCCGCGGCTGCACGACGCCGGCGACGAGCTGGCCCGGCGGGTGCAGCAGCTCTCCGGTGCGGTGATGGCCAAGGGCACCGAGGACACCGCCTACTACCGCCAGGCGCGGTTCGTCGCGCTGAACGAGGTGGGCGGCGACCCCGACTCCTTCGGCATCCCGGTGCAGGAGTTCCACCGGGCCCAGCAGCGGCGCCAGCAGCGGCTGCCGCAGTCCATGACGGCGCTGTCGACCCACGACACCAAGCGCGGCGAGGACGTGCGCGCCCGGCTGGCCGTGCTGGCCGAGGTGCCCGGCACCTGGGCCCGCTTCGCCCGCCGCTTCCTCGACCACGCCGGCGTCCCCGGCGACGACGTCGCCGGCCGCGCCTTCGGCTACCTGCTCGCCCAGACGCTGGTCGGGGTCGGCCGGGCCGACCGGGAACGGCTGCACGCCTACGCCGAGAAGGCGATGCGCGAGGCGTCGGCCTCCACCAGCTGGGACGCCCCCGACGAGGCCTTCGAGGCGGCGGTGCACGCGGCCGTCGACCGCGCCCACGACGACCCGTCGCTGGCCGACGACCTCGCCCGCGTCCTCACCGTGGTCGAGCAGCCGGGCTGGTCGAACGCGCTGGGGCAGAAGCTGGTGCAGCTCACCATGCCGGGCGTCCCGGACGTGTACCAGGGCACCGAGCTGTGGGAGGACTCCCTCGTCGACCCCGACAACCGTCGTCCGGTCGACTTCGCCCTGCGCCGGCGGCTGCTCGCCGAGGACCCCTCCCCCGTGGTGGACGCCTCGGGCACGGCCAAGCTGCGGGTCGTGCGCGAGGCCCTGCGGCTGCGTCGGGACCGCCCCGAGCTGTTCACCGGCTACACCCCGGTGCTCGCCGACGGGCCGGCCGCGGACCACCTGCTCGCCTTCGACCGCGGCGGCGCCGTCACCTGCGTGACCCGGCTGCCGCTGACCCTGGCCGAGGCCGGCGGCTGGCGGGACACCGCGATCGAGGTCGGGGCCGTGGTCGACGTGCTGAGCGGACGCCAGCACTCCGGACGCGTGCCGGCCGCGGACCTGTTCGCGAGCCTGCCCGTGGCGCTGCTCGCCCCCCGCTGAGCCGGGCCGGGGACGGCCTGCGCGTCAGCCGACCTCGGCGTCAGCCGGCCTCGGTGAAGCCCAGCGAGCGGCAGAGGCTGACCGCCGCGCCGTCGGCGTCGTCGACGCGCAGACCGATCCGGTCCGCGGACGCGGCGGCGGCACGCATCGACTCGACCAGCAGCGCCCGTCCCAGCCCGCGCCCGCGCCACGGCGGTGCGGTGAACAGGTCGAGCACGCAGGGCGACCCGGCCAGCTCGGGCCAGGGCGAGGAGGCGACCGCCAGCACGCAGGCGACCACCCCGCCCTGCTCGTCGACGGCGACCTGGCACCCGCCCTCCAGCGGCGGGCCGTACCCGCCGCCGAGGCGGGAGCGGACCTCCGAGGTGGCCGTGGCCAGGTCGGCGGCCCCGCCCCCCGACGGGTGGCACTCGAGACGGAGCCGTGCGACCTCCGCGGCGTCGTCCTCCGCCGCGGCCCGAAGCTGCACGCCCAGCGGCAGCGCCGAGGGCGCCAGCCGGGTGGTCAGGGTGATCGGGTCGCCGGAGAGGTCGGCGACGAGGGTCAGCTGGGCCATCTCGGTCCTCCGGCTCGGGTGGTGTGCCGGCTCATCCTGCCACCCCCGGGTCTCACCGCCCGGGCACCGCCACGGTGGTCTGCGCCCCGAAGGGCACGAACCCCAGCCGCTGCGCGAGCCGCTCGCTGACTGCGCTCCCCCGCCGCGCCCGCCACACCGGGACCAGACCCGAGTCGAGGGCGTCGTTGACGGCGATGCCGGCCAGCAGCCGGCCGAGCCCACCGCGACGGGCGTCGGGGGCCGTCAGCACGCCGATGTCGGCGACCAGCCCGGCCCAGGCGCTGTGGCCGGAGCCGGCCAGCGGCGTCCCGTCGGGGGCCGCGTGCACGAACACCTGCTCCATCTCCGAGAGCCCGACCTCGGTGACGTCGTCGGGCGGGCACCGCCGCTCCAGGGCGACCGCGGCCCCCGGGTCCGGCTCGATCTCGAGGCGCCGGAGCTCGGGGTGGGAGTCGAAGTCGACCGCCACCGACAGCTGCGCCTCGCCGAGCAGCCGACCGCCGCCGGAGCGGGCCAGCAGCGCCGAGGGGTCGGTCACCGCCCGGTCGTCCAGCTCGGCGAGCCCCCGCTGGAGGTCCGCCGGCGCGACCACCACCACCGTGCGCCACAGCCGCAGCGTCATCAGCAGGTCGTCGCGGACGACCGCGACCCGGCCCTCTCCCTCGAGGGCGTCGTCGGCCAGCCCCAGCTGGCGGGCGAAGCAGAGCCGGACGATGGCCTCGGTGTTGGCGTCCACCCGCGGGAGCCTAACGACCGCACCCGAACCCGGAGGCGGCAGGAGGAGGATGGGGGCGTGAGCCCCACCGTGCACGCCATCCACATCGCCCCCGCCTCCCGCCTGCCCACCCGCCCGGTGGCGTCGGTGGAGGCCGAGGCCGGCCGGGGGCTGGTCGGCGACCGCTACCACGGCACCCGCCACCGCCACGTCACGGTGCAGACGCTGCCCGACCTCGCCGCGGCCGCGGCCGACCTGGGCTCGCCGGTGGAGCCCGGCGCGACCCGGCGCAACATCACCACCACCGAGGGGCCGCTGCCCACCCGCCCCGGCGAGCGGATCCGGATCGCCGGTGTCGAGCTGGAGGTGGTGCGGATCGCGGCCCCCTGCCGGCTGCTCGACGACTGGATCGGCGACGGCGCCCGCCGGGCGATGCACGCCCGGGGCGGCACCGTCTTCCGGCTGCTGGGGTCGGGGACGATCCGCGTCGGCGACCCGGTGCTGCTCTAGGTGGCCTCAGCGGCGGGCGAACAGACCCACCGCGTCCCAGGCCACCCAGCCGCCGTCGGCGAGCACCAGCTCGACGGTGTTGCGGCCGGCCCGCAGCCGCCCGGCGGGCACCGCCAGCTCGTGGTAGGCGCGGACGAGCGTCGAGCCGGGCAGCGTGGCGTCGCCCTCGCGGGAGCCGCGGGTGGCGCCCACGGCCAGCCGGACCGCCTGCAGCGGCGTGCCGTTGACCGAGACCTCCAGCGTCCCGCCGAGACGGGTGGTGTCGACCAGCCAGAGAGCGAGGTCGTGGTCGGCGGCCGGGGCGGCGGGCAGCTCGAGGTGCCAGCGTGCGGTGTAGGCGCGTCGCCCCGCCCAGGCGTCCCCGGGCCCCGGCAGCAGGTAGGGCCAGCCCTGTCCCGGGGTGTCGCGGCCCTGCACGTACTCCACGACGGCGTCGGGGTGGGCGGTGGGGATGCGGGCGTAGTCGGCGGGGGCGAAGCGGTGCTCCAGGGTGCGGCCGTCGAAGCTGCCGATCGTGGCCACCGGGATGCCGGTGCCCACCACCGAGGGGGCGGAGCGCCCCCGGGTCGCCGCGCTGGGACGTCCCACCTCGCCGGCGTCGCTCACCGCGACCACCGCGTACGTCCAGGTCTCCCCCAGCGGGTCCAGCCCCTGGTGCAGGAAGCGCGGGTACACCGTCTTGCCGACGAGGTTGTCCGGGCGGGGGTCGAGGCCGGCGTGCTCGCCGGGCTCGCCGTGCACCCGGTAGTGGTCGATCAGCGGGTCGAAGCCGAGGGAGCGCCAGCTGAGCGTGGTGCGGGTGATCGCGGCCTCGGTGCGCAGGCCGGTGACGGCCGGGGGTCGGGGGCTCATCGGTTCTCCTTCAGACCCGCTCGAGGCGGGGGTGGCCGGCGGGGGTGACGAAACGGGCCGCCACCTGCCGCGGGGCGGTGTCGTCGGCGCGGACCCAGGGCACGACCACGAAGGTCGAGCGCATCTCCGACGGCGTGAACCGGACGTGCACGTAGCCGCGCCGGCCGTCGTAGAGCTTCACGTGCTCGTGCTGGGTCCAGTCGGGGGTGTAGGCGTCGGTCGGCGCACCGTCGCCGTCGGAGGCCACCGAGGTGCAGATCAGCTCCACGCCGACGTTGCCCGCCGCCGGCCGCGTGAAGTCGGCGCGCAGCTCCGCGGCGACGTGGCGGTGGATGTCGCCGGTGAGCATCACCGCGTTGCGGCTGCGGCCCATCGCGTCCAGCAGCCGCTGCCGGGCCGCCGGGTAGCCGTCCCACTGGTCGGTGCGGTCCTCGGTCACCGCGGTCAGCACCACGCCGCCGGCCAGCACGTTCCAGGTGGCCGGGGAGCCGACCAGCCGGTCGGTGACCCACTGCTCCTGCTCCCGGCCGAGCATGGTGCGCCCGGGCGCGTGCTGCTCCTCACGGTCGGCCGGGACCGGGTCGCGGAACTGGCGGGTGTCGAGCACGGAGAAGCGGGCCAGCCGTCCCACGTCGAAGCCGGTGGTGACGTCCCCGGCCGGCCCCTCGGGCAGGGCGTCGACGTCGAGCGGGAGGTTCTCGTAGAAGGCGCGGTAGGCGACCGCCACCCGGTGGGCGAACAGGTCGTCACCGAGACCGTAGGCCGAGGAGCGGCCGACGTAGTTGTTCTGCACCTCGTGGTCGTCCCACGTCACCACGGCCGGCACCCGGGCGTGCAGCGCCTGCAGGTGCGGGTCGCTCTTGAACAGCCCGTAGCGCAGCCGGTACTGCTCCAGCGTCTCCACCTCGACCGCGTGCGCCGGACCGACCTCGGCACCCTCGCGCCACAGGTTGGCCGCGGTGATGCCGTACTCGTAGACGTAGTCGCCGGCGAAGACCACCAGGTCGAGCTCGTCCTCGGCCACCAGGTGGCGGTAGGCGGTGAAGTGGCCGTGGTACCAGGCCTGGCAGGAGACCAGGCCGACGGCGAAGGAGGCCGGGGTCTCCCCGGGGGCCGGCAGGGTCCGGAAGCGGCCCACCGGGCTGGTGCCCCGCCCCACGCGGAAGCGGTAGAAGTACTCCGTCCCCGGCTGCAGCCCCTCCACGCGCGGGTGCACGGAGTGCGCGAGCTCGGGCTGGGCCAGCGCGTGGCCCCGGCGCACCACGTCCCGGAAGCCGCGGTCCGTGGCCACCTCCCAGCGGACCGGCACCGGACGCAGCGGCATGCCGCCGTGGCCGTCCTCGGCCAGCGGCTCGGGGGCGAGCCGGGTCCACAGCACCATCTGGTCGTGCCGCGGGGCGCCGCTGGCCACGCCGAGGCCGAACAGCTCGTCGCGACCGATGGGGTCCGCGGTGGCCGGGGCGGGGGCGGAGACGCCCAGGGCGATGACGGTGGCACCCACGCCACCGGCCTGGAGCAGTCGTCGTCGGGTCAGGCGCGGCGGCCGGTCGGGCATGGGGCTCCTCGGGGGTCGGGACGGACCCCGACACCCTGCCCGCGCCGGGTGAACGGCCCGGGTCGCCCCGGTGACGCGCCGGGGCTCGTCCGCCGACTCCTGCCGGCCCCTACCCCCCGGGAACGGCAGAGGGCCCCGTGCCGAAGCACGGGGCCCTCTGCGTCGATCAGCAGATCATCGTGACGGGTGGGTCACTTGATGATCTTGGTGACCCGGCCGGCGCCGACGGTGCGGCCGCCCTCGCGGATGGCGAAGCGGAGCTCCTCCTCCATGGCGATCGGCTGGATCAGGTGCACCGTCATGTCGGTGTTGTCACCGGGCATGACCATCTCGGTGCCCTCGGGCAGCTGGACCACACCGGTCACGTCGGTGGTGCGGAAGTAGAACTGCGGCGAGTAGTTGGAGAAGAACGGCTTGTGACGGCCGCCCTCGTCCTTGTTGAGGATGTAGACGCGGGCCTCGAAGTCGGTGTGCGGGGTGGTCGAGCCCGGCTTGATCACGACCATGCCGCGCTGCACGTCCTCCTTCTTGATGCCGCGCAGCAGCAGGCCGACGTTCTCACCCGCCTGACCCTCGTCGAGGAACTTGCGGAACATCTCGACACCGGTGACCGTGGTGGTCTGCTTGCTGTCGCGGATGCCGACGATGTCGACGGTCTCGCCCACCTTGACGATGCCGCGCTCGATGCGGCCGGTCACCACGGTGCCACGACCGGTGATGGTGAACACGTCCTCGACCGGCATCAGGAACGGCTTGTCGATCTCGCGCTCCGGCTGCGGGATGTAGTCGTCGACGGCCTCCATCAGGTCCTCGACCGACTTGACCCACTTCTCGTCGCCGTTCAGCGCCGGGAAGGCGGCCACGCGGACGACGGGGATGTCGTCGCCGGGGAACTCGTTGTCGGAGAGGAGCTCGCGCACCTCCATCTCGACGAGCTCGATCAGCTCCTCGTCGTCGACCATGTCGCACTTGTTCAGCGCGACCACCATGGCCGGCACGCCGACCTGGCGGGCGAGCAGCACGTGCTCGCGGGTCTGCGGCATGGGGCCGTCGGTGGCGGCGACCACCAGGATGGCGCCGTCCATCTGCGCCGCACCGGTGATCATGTTCTTCACGTAGTCGGCGTGACCGGGGCAGTCGACGTGCGCGTAGTGGCGCTTCTCGGTCTGGTACTCGATGTGGGCGATCGAGATCGTGATGCCGCGCTGACGCTCCTCGGGGGCCTTGTCGATCTGGTCGAACGGAGACGCCTCGTTGAGGTTCGGGTACTTGTCGTGGAGCACCTTCGAGATCGCCGCGGTCAGCGTGGTCTTGCCGTGGTCGATGTGCCCGATGGTGCCGATGTTGACGTGCGGCTTGGTCCGCTCGAACTTGGCCTTTGCCACTGGGGCTCCTTCTGGGTGTTCACCGCACGGTCGCGCGGCGATTCGTTGGTCTTACTGACTGCTCGGTCGATCCGAGGACCGGACCAAGTTTTGTGCACGCCGTCTCCGAGGTCAAACTGGGCCACCACCCCCTCGCGGCCCGGTCGAGCCGAGCCGCGAGGAGGGTCGTGGACCCGGTCGTACCGGGCGACGACGCGCCAGGATCACTCGCCGCGGGACTTGGCGATGATCTCGTCGGAGACGGACTTCGGGGTCTCGGCGTAGGAGTGGAACTGCATCGAGTACGAGGCCTGGCCCGAGGTCTTGGACCGCAGGTCGCCCACGTAGCCGAACATCTCCGACAGCGGCACCAGCGCGTTGACCACCTTGTTGCCGTGGACGTCGTCCATCGACTGGATCTGCCCGCGGCGGGAGTTGAGGTCACCGATCACGGTGCCCAGGTAGTCCTCGGGGGTGGTCACCTCGACGGCCATCATCGGCTCCAGCAGAGCCGGGTCGGCGCGCCGGGCGGCCTCCTTGAACACCATCGAGCCGGCGATCTTGAAGGCGAGCTCGGAGGAGTCGACGTCGTGGTAGGCGCCGTCGGTCAGCGTCACCTTGATGTCCTCCACCGGGTAGCCGGCCAGGACGCCGAACTGCATGGCCTCCTGGATGCCGTGGTCCACCGCGGGGATGTACTCCTTGGGGATGCGGCCACCGGTGACGGCGTTGACGAACTCGTAGCCGCTGCCGGCCTCCTGGGGCTCCAGGGTGACGATCACGCGGGCGTACTGGCCCGAGCCACCGGACTGCTTCTTGTGGGTGTACTCGACCTTCTCCACCGGGCGGCGCAGGGTCTCGCGGTAGGAGACCTGCGGCTTGCCGATGTTGGCCTCGACGCGGAACTCGCGCTTCATCCGGTCGATCAGCACCTCGAGGTGCAGCTCGCCCATGCCGGCGATGATGGTCTGCCCGGTCTCCTCGTCGGTGTGGACGCGGAAGGTCGGGTCCTCCTCGGCCAGCCGCTGGATGGCGGTCGACAGCTTCTCCTGGTCGGACTTCGTCTTCGGCTCGATGGCCTGCTCGATCACCGGGGCCGGGAAGTCCATCGACTCCAGCACGACCGGGTTGGCCGGGTCGCACAGCGTCTCGCCGGTGGTGGTGTCCTTCAGACCCATCACCGCCACGATCTGCCCGGCGCCGACGGAGGCGATCTCCTCACGCTTGTTGGCGTGCATCTGGTAGACCTTGCCGATCCGCTCCTTGCGGCCCTTGGTGCTGTTCAGCACCTGGGTGCCCGCCTCCATCCGGCCGGAGTAGACGCGCACGTAGGTCAGCTTGCCCAGGTGCGGGTCCGCGGCGATCTTGAAGGCCAGCGCGGAGAACGGCTCCTCGTCGGACGGGCGGCGGTGGATCTCCACCGTCTCGTCGCCGGGCTTGAACCCGTCGATGGCCGGCACGTCGATCGGCGAGGGCAGGTAGTCCAGCACCGCGTCGAGCAGGGGCTGCACGCCCTTGTTCTTGAACGCGGTGCCGCAGAGCACGGCGGTGATCGAGCTGGACAGCACGGCGCGGCGGATGGCGTGCTGCAGGGCCTCGGCGCTGACGTCCTCGCCCTCCAGGTACAGCTCCATCAGCTCGTCGTCGTGGTCGGCGACGGTCTCCACCAGCTCGGCGCGGGCGGCCTCGGCGGCCTCCTGCATGTCGGCGGGGATCTCCTCGACGACGTAGTCCTCACCGATGGTGGTCTCACCGCGCCAGACCAGCGCCCGCATCCGGACCAGGTCGACGACACCGATGAAGTCGGCCTCGGCGCCGATCGGCAGCTGGACCACGGCGGCGGTGGCGTTCAGCCGGTTGCGGATGGTCGAGACGCAGAAGTCGAAGCTCGCGCCGGTGCGGTCGAGCTTGTTGATGAAGCAGATCCGCGGCACGCGGTAGCGGTCGGCCTGACGCCACACCGTCTGCGACTGCGGCTCCACGCCGGCCACGCCGTCGAACACCGCCACGGCACCGTCGAGCACCCGCAGCGACCGCTCCACCTCGACGGTGAAGTCGACGTGCCCGGGGGTGTCGATGATGTTGATCTGGTGGTCGCGCCAGTGGCAGGTCGTCGCGGCGGACGTGATGGTGATGCCGCGCTCCTGCTCCTGCTCCATCCAGTCCATCGTGGCGCCACCCTCGTGGACTTCACCGATCTTGTAGTTGATGCCGGTGTAGAACAGGATGCGCTCGGTGGTGGTGGTCTTGCCCGCGTCGATGTGGGCCATGATCCCGATGTTGCGGACCTTGCCCAGGTCGGTCTTGATGTCGACAGCCACGAAAGCTTCAACCTCTATCTGTTGATCGTGAGGATTCAGGGGTGCGACCCCGTGCCGGTGGGCACGGGGTCGCGGGGGCTCACCAGCGGTAGTGAGCGAAGGGCTTGTTGGCCTCGGCCATCTTGTGGGTGTCCTCGCGACGCTTGACCGCCGCGCCCAGACCGTTGGAGGCGTCCAGGATCTCGTTCATCAGACGCTCGGACATCGTCTTCTCGCGGCGCTGCCGGGCGAAGCCGACCAGCCAGCGCATCGCCAGGGTGTTGGACCGGGCCGGACGGACCTCGATCGGCACCTGGTAGGTGGCACCACCGACGCGGCGGCTGCGGACCTCGAGGGCGGGCTTGACGTTGTCCAGCGCCCGCTTGAGGGTCTGCACCGGGTCGACACCGGTCTTGGCGCGGGTGCCCTCCAGCGCCGTGTACACGATGCCCTGGGCGATGGTCTTCTTGCCGTCCTGCAGCACCTTGCTGACCAGCTGGGAGACCAGCGGCGAGCCGTAGACGGGGTCGACGAGGACAGGCCGCTTGGGGGCCGGACCCTTGCGAGACATTACTTCTCCTTCTTCGCGCCGTAGCGGCTGCGAGCCTGCTTGCGGTTCTTCACGCCCTGCGTGTCCAGAGAGCCGCGGATGATCTTGTAGCGCACGCCCGGCAGGTCCTTCACACGACCGCCACGCACCAGCACCATCGAGTGCTCCTGGAGGTTGTGACCGACACCGGGGATGTAGGCGGTCACCTCCATGCCGCTGGACAGCTTCACGCGCGCCACCTTGCGCAGCGCCGAGTTCGGCTTCTTCGGCGGCACGGTGTAGACGCGCGTGCAGACGCCACGGCGCTGCGGTGCGCCCTTGAGGGCGGGCGTCTTCTTCTTGCTGGCCTTGTCGGCGCGGCCCTTGCGGACCAGCTGCTGGATGGTGGGCACCTGGTGAATCTCTTTCCTACGTCGGATGTACTCCTGAAGTGGGGCGCAGACCGGCCCCCTGCACCGTGACGGTGACGCGGGGCGGACTGCCGTGCAGGCGCCGCCACACCGGAGGGGCACCAGCCGCCCCCGTGTCAGGGCACGCACACAGGTTCGGGCAGGCCGAACACGAGGGCCAAGACTACCTCGGGGTTCGGGCAGGGTCAAAGCGCGCAGGCTGCCCGGGAGCTGGGCGGTTCGTCGCGACCCCGGTCGCGCCCGCCGGACGGGCAGCCTACCGGAGCAGGCCGCTGCGGCGGGCGCACCGGCACGCCGGCGTGCCGCCCCCGGCGGCTGCCTACACTGGCCGCGTCCCGCCGCCGACGACCCTGGATCCCGCCGTGCCCGTTGCCGCAGCCCCCGGTCGCGCCACCGCGCCCTCCCGGAGACCCGCCCTGCTCCCGGCCGGCCGCGCGGGGCGCCGGGAGGACGGGGCGTGACCGGCGCCGCCCACGTCGACCGGCCGGCGCTGGAGCGGTGGTTCGCCGAGCGCACAGGCTTCCACCCGCTGGGGCCCCGCGACGACGTGCTGCTGGCCTTCGGCGACGGGGAGACGAGCTACGCCGTCCGGGCGGGCGGCGAGGGGTTCGAGCTGCTGCGGGCCAGCCACAGCTCCCTGCGCCCCGTGGCGGGCGCCACCCACCTCGACGACGCCCTCCGGCTGCTGGCCCTGGCGGTGCTGCCCAGCCGGGCGCCGCAGCTGCGGCCGGACGACCTCGGCCCCGGCGTCACCCTCGACCTCGGTCAGGACGGGGCGGGCGCGGCGTGGAGCGACGCCGCCGGCGAGCACCACCGGGTGCGGGTGGGGGCGCTCGGGCAGCGGGAGCAGCTGCTGGTCCGGCTCAGCCGCTGCGCGCAGGCGTCGCTGCCCGAGATCGAGCGGTCGCTGGCCACTCCCGACGGCGCCCCGCTGCTGGTCCCCCGCGCCGCCGCGTCCTGAGCCCGGGCGGTCAGCCCTCCGCGGTCGCCGGCTCGGCCAGACGGGCCGTGGCCGCCCGACGGAGCTCCTCGCTGAGGTCGTCGCCGGCGGCCAGCAGGTCGGGCAGCGTGCCCGGCTCGGTGGTCATGGCCCGGAACGTCTGGCCCACCGTCACCCCGTGGTCGGGCCGGTGCAGCACCTGCACCGGGTCGCCGGGGGCGACGAGCCCCGGCTGGGCCACCGACAGGTAGGTGCCGGGGCGGCCGTCGAGGGTGAAGCGGCGCAGCCAGCCCCGCACCCCGAGCCAGCCGCGGAAGGTGGAGCAGGGGATGCGCGGCACGGTGACCACCAGCTCGGCGGTGCCGACCCGCCACCGCTCCCCCAGCAGGCAGCCGGACAGGTCCAGCCCGGCGGTGGTCAGGTTCTCCCCGAAGGCCCCGGAGGCCAGCTCCCGGCCGAGCTCGTGCTGCCAGCGGTCCAGGTCCTCGCGGGCGAAGGCGTAGACGGCCTGCACGTCCCCGCCGTGGTGGCGGCGGTCGCCGATGTGGTCGCCGACCACGCCGCTGCCCAGCCCGCCGGAGCGGGGGCCGGGGGCGCGCACCTCGACCGGACCCGACTGCGGCAGCTTCTCGATCCCGGTGGTGTGCGCGGCCTTGTAGGGGTTCGGACGCGCCCGTCCGACGTTGACCGAGATCACCTGCACCCGCAGCAGCCTAGATGGGCCCGCCGGCCCGCTCCACCTGGATCTCGCTGGCCTTCACCGCCAGCCACAGCGGGCTGGCCGCACCGAGCCGCAGCTCGGCCACCGCGGCCGGGGTGACCTCGGCCTGGACGCGGTCCCCGGTGCCGAGCTGGACGTCGAGGCGGACGCCGTCGCCGTGCGGGGCCATCCCGCGCAGCACACCGGGCAGCACGTTGCGCGGGCTGCCCTCGGGCCGGCTGGCGAACACCGACACGGCGGAGGGGCGGAACACGCAGTGCACCGGCCCCTGCACGGGTGCGGCGACGGTGAGCACCAGCCCGGAGGGGCACCGCACCGTGGTGCCCTCGGCCCGGCCGCGGAGCAGGTTGAGCCCCACCAGCCGGGCGACGTAGTCGGTGGCCGGCCGGCGGGTGACCTCCGCCGGGGTGCCCACCTGCACCACCCGTCCCCGCTCGAGGACGACCACCCGGTCGGCCAGCACCGCGGCGTCCACCGGGTCGTGGGTGACCAGCACCGACGGCCCCGCGAACTCGCCCAGCCGGACCGCCAGCTCGCCGCGGGTGAGCAGCCGGGTGCGCGCGTCCAGGGCCGACAGCGGCTCGTCGAGCAGCAGCAGGTCGGGCTCGGGAGCCAGCGCCCGCGCCAGCGCCACCCGCTGGGCCTCACCGCCGGAGAGCTGCCGGCCGCCGCGGTCGGCCAGCGGACCCAGCTCCCAGCGCCGCAGCAGCGCCAGCGCGCGCTCCCGCGCCGCCCGGCGGCGCAGGCCCTGGCTGCGCAGCCCGTGGGCCACGTTGTCGACCGCGCTCAGGTGGGGGAACAGCAGCGGGTCCTGGAAGACCAGCCCGACCCGGCGGCGGTGGGCGGGCAGGGTGGCCAGCTCGCGCCCGTCGAGGCGGATGCTGCCGCCGGCCGCCGGCTCCAGCCCGGCCAGCGCCCGCAGCACCGTCGACTTGCCGGCGCCGTTGGGGCCGACCAGCGCCACCACCTCCCCCGGGTCGGCCGCGAGGTCCACGCCCACCTCGAAGTCGGGGCGCGGCACCCGCAGCGACGCCCGCAGCCCGCTCACCACCGGGCCGTCCAGCGTCCGCGCAGCAGCAGCAGCACCACGAGCGGGACACCCATCAGCAGCACCGACAGCACCAGCGCCGCACCGGGGTCGTCCTCCAGCGACAGGTACACCTGCAGCGGGACCGTGCGGGTGGTGCCGGGGAAGTTGCCGGCGAAGGTGATGGTGGCCCCGAACTCGCCCAGCGCCCGCGCCCACGCCAGCACCGCACCCGCCAGCACGCCGGGGGCCAGCAGCGGCAGCGTCACCCGCGTGAAGGTCTGCCAGCCGGTCGCGCCCAGGGTGGCCGAGACCTCCTCGTGGCGGCGGTCCAGGGCCCGCAGGCTGCCCTCCACCGACAGCACCAGGAAGGGCAGCCCGACGAACACCTGGGCCACCACCACCGCCCACGGGGTGAAGGGCAGCGCCCACCCGGTGAGGTCGTGCAGCGGGCCGCCGAGCAGCCCCGAACGCCCCCACACGCTGAGCAGCGCCACCCCGCCGACGACGGGCGGCAGGATCAGCGGGACGGTCACCAGCGCCCGCAGCCACCCCGCGGCGCGGGAGCGGGGCCGGGCCAGCAGCCAGGCCAGCGGCACCCCCAGCAGCACGACGACGACGGTGGCCAGGCCGGCCGTGCCGGCCGACAGCGCCAGCGCCTGGCGGGCGGGGGTCGAGCCCAGCACCTCCCCCAGCCGGGCCCAGGGGGCCCGGGCGACGAGCCCGAGCAGCGGCACGGTCAGCCACAGCAGCGCCAGCCCCGCCGCTGCCAGCAGCGGCCACGGGGCGCGCTCGCGCGGCGGGCGCAGCGGCGTCCCGCGCCCGGCCGGCACCCGGTCAGGGCGCACGGAAGCCGGCTCCGGCGAGCAGCTGCTGGGCCGGCGGGGTGAGCAGGTAGGCCACCAGCTCCCGGGCCTCCTCGGTGCGCTCCCCCGTGGTGACCACGGCGGCGGGGTAGCGGGTGGACGCCGCCTCGGCGCCGGGCACGTCGACGCCCTCGACCCGGCCGGCGGCGGCCAGCACGTCGGTGCGGTACACCAGCCCGGCGTCGGCCTCGTCCGCGGCCACCTTGGTCAGCACGGCGCGGACGTCGCCCTCCAGGCTGTCCAGCCTCGGCTCGACGCCCGCGGTGGTGAACAGCTGCTCGGCCGCCGCACCGCAGGGCACCGAGGGGTCGCAGGCCACCAGCCGCAGCTCGGCGCGGGTGAAGTCGTCGAGGGTGTCGACCGCCGCGGGGTTGCGGGGCGGGGTGGCGATCTGCAGCACGTTGCCGGCGACCACCACCGGCTGCTCCACCAGACCGGTGCCGGCCAGCGACTCCATCACCGGCTCGCTGGCGGAGACGAACACGTCGCCGGGGCTGCCCTGGCGGATGCGCTCGGCCAGCGAGGAGCTTCCGCCGAAGTCGTAGACCAGCTCGACGCCGCCGTGCTCGGCGCTGAAGCGGGACCCGATGCGGGGCAGCACGTCGGTGAGGGAGGCGGCGGCGTGCACCACCAGCGGCTGCGGGCCGGGCGAGCAGCCCGCGGAGACGGTCAGCAGCAGCAGCGCGGCCAGCACCGCCGTCAGCTCCCGCACGCGTCCTCCCGTCGCCCGCGCCTCCCGCACCCGGCGCGCCGTCAGCCTAGCGAGCGGCCCCCGGCGCGCCGGGTCGTCACCACCCCGTCCCCCGGGGTTCACCGGGCCGGGGCAGGATGGTCGACATGACGGGGGACGGCGGCGGTCGGGTGGTCGTGATCACCGGGGCGATGGCGGCGGGCAAGTCCACGGTGGCCGAGCTGCTGGCGTCACGGCTGGAGCGCTCGGTGCACATCCGCGGGGACATCTTCCGCAAGATGGTGGTCAACGGCCGCGCCGACATGACCCCGGAGCCGGACGAGGAGGCGCTGGCCCAGCTGCGGCTGCGCTACGGGCTGGCCACCCACGCCGCCGACACCTACGCCGCGGCGGGCTTCGACGCCATCGTGCAGGACGTGGTGATCGGCGCCGAGCTGGCCCGGTTCGTGGCGCAGATCCGCTGCCCGCGCCGGTACCTGGTGGTGCTCTCCCCCACCGTGTCGGCCCTCGCCGAGCGGGAGCGGCAGCGGGCGAAGGAGGGCTACACGCACTACACCCCGGTGGCCCTGGACGCCACGCTGCGCCAGCAGACGGCCCGCATCGGCTACTGGCTGGACTCCAGCGCGCAGACCCCCGACGAGACCGTCGACGACATCCTCGCCCACCTGGAGGACGCCCGGATCTGAGCCGGGGGCAGCCGGGACGTCACCGCCTGCCCACGGAGCTGAGCCGCTGCAGCCCCCAGGCCACCAGCCCGCCGACCGCACCGGTCACCGCACCCGCGGACAGCCCGCCGAGGACCGCCCCCACCCGGGGCAGCACGGTCGCCGCCGGGCCGACGCCGATCGCGGGCGGCGTCCCCCGGAAGGAGGCCTCCCACAGCAGCTGGTGGCTGACCACCGTCATCACCCCCAGCAGCGTCCCCGTCACCAGCACGGCCAGGAAGGGGTTGGGCACCCGCCTCACCACGGCGACGGCGATCCACAGCACGACCGGCCCGACCGCGAGCAGCAGCGGCACGGGGCCGTCGTCGCCGACGAGGTGGAGCTGGCGCAGCACCGCCCCGGGGAGGCCGACGGCCGCCAGCCCGACCAGCGCGGCGGGTGGCAGACCCAGCGCCTCGCGCGGGCCGGCGGCAGGGGGCGTCGGGTGCACGGCGGACACCGTAGGCGGCCACGGCCGGGGCGCACGTCCTCCGGAGGCGACAGCAGGGTCGCCCCCACTCGACCCGCGACCGGTCCGAGGTCGACTCCCGCAGTCGCCGGCGGCGGGCGGCCGCGGCGGAGGTCCCCGTCCGACGATGCCGGCCCACCCGTTCCCGGCCCAGGAGCAGCCCCCATGGACAGCTGTGACGACCGACCCCGCCTGACCGTGCTGGGAGGCGGCGACCTGGACGAGGTCGCCGCCCTGCTGGGTCGCGGCATGGCCACCAACCCGCTGCACCTGGCGGTCTACGGCGGTGACGAGGAGCACCGGGCCCGCTGCCACGCACGGATGGTGCGCGCCCTGCTCGCCGCCTCACCGGCCGCCTCCCTCGCCGGGGTGGTGCACGGCCAGACGCTGCGGGGCGTCGCCGCGTCGGTGCCGCCCGGACGCTGCCAGCCGGCGGCACCGGTCCGGCTGCGGCTGCTGGCCACCGCGCTGACCCTCGGCCCGCGGACGGCCGCGCGGCTGCTGCGCTGGAACCGGGCCTGGGCCCGTCACGACCCGGCCGAGGACCACGTCCACCTGGGACCGGTCTCGGTCGACCGGCAGCTGGCGGGGAGGGGGTACGGCGGGCTGCTGCTGCGGGGGCACGTCGCCGAGCTCGACGCCGCGGGGCTGGTGGGCTACCTGGAGACCGACCGCCCCGGCGCGGTCGGCTTCTACCGCCGGTTCGGCTACACCGTCGTCGGGCGGGCGGAGGTCCTCGGCGTCCCCACCTGGTTCATGCGGCGCCCTCCGGCCTGACCCTCAGGGGACGACGAGCCCGGACCGGTGCGCGATCACCACCAGCTCGGGGCGGTCGCGGGCGCCCAGCTTGGCGAGGATGCGGCTGACATAGGTGCGTGCGGTCGCCGGGCTGAGGTGCAGCACGGCGGCGATCTCGTCGTTGGTGTCGCCGTGCCCGATGCGGGCCAGGACCTCGACCTCCCGGGTGCTGAGGCGGGCCAGCCGCGGGTCGGGGGTGGGAGCGGCCGGGCCCACCGCGACCATGTCCATCAGCCGTGCGGTGATGGACGGCGAGAGCAGCCGCTCGCCGCGGGCGGCCCGGGCCACCGCGTCGCGCAGGTCGGCCCGGGGGGTGTTCTTGAGCAGGTAGCCGTCCGCCCCGGCCCGGATCGCCTCGACGACGTCGGCGTCGTCGTCGAACGTCGTGAGGACGACGACGGAGGTGCGGACCAGCTGCTCGTCGGCGCGGATGGCCCGGGTCGCCTCGATCCCGTCCATCACCGGCATCCGCAGGTCCATCAGCACCACGTCCGGGCGGTACCGGCGGACGGTGTCCACGCCGCGCCGCCCGTCGGTGGCCTCGGCGACGACGCGGATCGACTCGTCGCGGGTCAGCAGGGCCCGCAGACCGGCACGCACCAGGTCCTGGTCGTCCACGAGGACGACGGAGCACGGCACCGGCCCGGTCACGGTCGCCATGCTAGGTCTGCTCCGCCGGCCGCGGGGTCGTCCGAGGGCGACGACCGACCTGCGCCGGCCCGCTCAGTGACCACCGTGCTCGCTCTCCGGCAGCCGGTCGGGGGCGCTGGAGGCGTCCTCGACCACGATGAACTGCCCCATCATCCCGGCGTCCTCGTGGGCGAGGAAGTGGCAGTGGTACATGTACGGGGTGTCGGGGTCGGTGTAGTCCTCGAAGCGCATGATGATCCGGTACAGCACCCCGGGGCGGGTGTAGATGGTGTCCTTCCACCCGGCCAGCTCCGGCGGGGGCGCCTGCCCGTCGACGTCCAGGACCTGGAACTGCACGTCGTGGACGTGGAAGGAGTGCGCGAACTGCATCTGGTTGCGCACCTCCCAGATCTCGACGGTGTCGACCTCGACGACCTCGTCCACGGTGTGCATCTGCATCGACCGGCCGTTGATCTGCAGGCCGTCCATGTCGAAGCGTCGCCGCTGGCTCGCCGAGCCGGGGTCGATCCGCGGGATGTCGGCGAGCTGGCGCGCGGGCCGCGGGCTCGGGGCGAGACGGTCGGCGGCCCGCAGCTGCAGCACGTCGAGCCGGTCCGCGCCGCCGTTCATCTCCGCCAGCACGGCCGGCATGCCGAGGTCCGGCGCCTCCGAGCGCAGCACGGGCCGCTCACCGGGCTGCAGCCGCACCACGATCTCGGCCCGCTCCCCCGGTGAGAGCTGGACCTGCGCCGTGGGGTGCGGGGCCTCGAGCAGCCCGCCGTCGGTGCCGACGAGGTCGAAGGTGCGCCGGTCGTCGAAGGTGAAGCGGTAGGTGCGGGCCGAGGACCCGTTCAGCAGCCGGAGCCGCACGCGCTCGGTCGTCACGTCCAGGTAGGGCGAGTGGGTGCCGTTCACCAGCACCTGGTCGCCCAGCGAGCCGACGAAGCCGCGGGTGTCGAGCGAGATGGCTCCGTCGGGGCCGAAGTTCTTGTCCTGCACCACGACGGGGACGTCGTCCACGCCGTACTCGTGCGGGAGCCCGGAGCGGTCCGGCTCGGCGGGTTCGAGCAGGAACATCCCGGCCAGCCCCATCTCCACGTGCTCCTCGGTCTCGCCGTGGGGGTGCGGGTGGTACCAGAGCGTCGTGGGCTCCTGGTCGACGCGCCAGGAGGGGGTCCACGTCCGACCCGGCTCAATCATCTGGTGCGGTCCGCCGTCCATCTCCGCCGGCAGGTGCATGCCGTGCCAGTGCACCGTGGTCGCGGTGGCGAGCTGGTTGTCGACCCGCACCCGCACCCGGTCCCCGACCGTCGCCGCGAGGGTGGGACCCAGGTAGCTGCCGTCGAAGCCCCAGGTCCGGGTGCTGATCCCCGGCCGGAACTCTGTGGTCCCCTCGTCCGCGACGAGGTCGAACTCGCGGACGCCGTCGGGGGCCAGGGTGCCGCGGTCCAGCGGCGGGACGGCCAGCCGGTTGTCGAAGTCGACCTGCCCGACGGTGTCGACGACGGGCGCCTCCTGCGCGCCGCTGCAGCCGCTCAGCGCGGCGGCGACCAGGGCGGCCGCGGTCACCACGGCGAGCACCCGTCGCCCCGTCCGGCCGGGACGGGCGGGCGTGCGGTGGGCGGGTCCGGCGGCGGCGGGCGACGTGCGGGGGCCGGCGGTGGTGCGGGTCTGGTCCATGGCCGCGACGCTAGGGACGCGGTGCCGGGCCGCGGATCTGCCGGCGGACGACTGCCGGGTCGCTCCCGGGCGACAACCCGGGTCGCGCCGCGGACCACGGACGGTGCGGGCGACCGCCTCACCGCAGCGGGATGGTGGCCCGCACCTCGAACCCGTGGGCCGACGGCCCGGCGGAGAGGTCGCCGCCGAGGAGCTGGGCCCTCTCGCGCATGCCGACGATCCCGGTGCCGGGCTCGGCCGCGCCTGCGGGTGAGGGCTGCCGGCCGCCACGGCCGTCGTCGGCGACGCTCACCGCCACCGAGCCGTCGGACTCCTCGACCCTGACCTCGACCCGCGTCGCGCGGGCGTGGCGGACCACGTTGGTGATCGACTCCTGCACGATGCGGTAGATGGCCGCCTCCACCGGGGCCGGCACCGCGGACCGGAGGTCCAGGTGCGTGCTCACCTCCACCCCCGCCTGCCGCGCGGGCAGGGTGGCCGACCCGAGCTGTCCGAGGTCGGGCGGGTGCCGGGACGTCCGGGCGCCGTCCCGCAGGCCGAGCACCGTCCGGCGCAGGTCGGCGAAGGTGGCCGAGGTGGTGTCGGTGATGGCGCGCAGCGACCTGCGCACCTCGGGGTCCTCGGAGGTCATCGCCTCCTCCAGCACCTCGCTGTGCAGGGTGATGACGGTCAGCGCGTGCCCGATCGAGTCGTGCAGCTCCCGGGCGATGTCGAGCCGTTCGGCCATGATCCGCTGCTCGGCCTCACGGGCGTACCGGTCGGCGGTCAGCGCGGCGACTTCCTCGGACTTGCGCCGCACCTCGCGACGGGAGCGCACGCTGTCGCCGAAGGCCGCCGCGCCGGCCAGCAGCAGCGCCTGACCGGGCAGCTCGTAGCCGATGACGAAGCCCGGGTCCTGCCCCACCGCGAGCCGGTAGCCCAGGCCGAGCAGGACGACGGCGGCCGAGGTGACCACGGCGACCAGGGCCCGCCCGTGCTCGGCGGCGGAGAACACCGCCGCCGCCAGCGGCACGGCGACCCCGATCGGCGGGTGGTCGGCGGCGTGGTAGGCGATGACCGCCGCGCCGCTCAGCACGACGACGACGCCCGGGTAGCGGCGGCGGACCAGCATGAGGGCGCCCAGCGCGACCGCCCAGGTGTAGGCCCAGGGGTCGGCCCCGGAGCCGCCGACGCCCGCGGCGACGAGCCAGCTCACGGTGAGCGCCACCCCGACGGCGAGCAGCACGTCGAGCAGCCACGGCGCGGCCCGGGGACCGACCCCGCCGCGCACGGCCGCCGCTCGCCCCATGGGCTCATGCTAGGCAGCCGAGCGACGCCAGGCCGTCGCCTGGGGACGACACCTGCCGCCACGCCGGCGCCACCGGCGCCGGCGTCGCCCCGCGATGACCACGGTGTCGATCTCCGACGGCGCCGGCGGTCCCCGTGGCCGACCTAGCGTGCCCGCACGACGACCGGCACCAGGAAGGACGCAGCCATGAGCCAGCACGAGACCCCCGCCGACCCGACCCCCCGCAGCCCGACGAGCACCCGGCGGGTGCTGCTGGGCTCGGCGATCGCCACCGTGGGTGGCGCGGCGGCCATCGGCCTGGCCGGCGGCGGGCTGGGCGCACGCCCGTCGCCGCCGTCGCCGCCCGAGGAGGTGGTGCCGGTCTTCGGGGCGCACCAGGCGGGCGTCGACACCCCGCAGCAGCGCTACGCGATGCTGGTGGCGGCCGACCTGACGGTCGGGGACGCCGGCGCGCTGCGACGGCTGCTGCGGGACCTCACCGCCACGATCGCCCGGATCACCCGGGGCGAGGACCCGCCGCCGTCCCCGCTCTTCCGCGACGGGGCCGTGGTCCCCACCGACTTCGCCACCGGTCTGCCGCCGTCGCGGCTGACCGTCACGGTGGGCGTCGGGCCGGCGGTGTTCGACCTCCCCGGCGTCGGGGAGCCGCCGCCCCGGCGGCTGCGTCCGCTGCCCGAGTTCGAGGGGGACGCCCTCGACCCGCGCTGGGCCGGCGGCGACCTGCTGCTGCAGATCTGCGCGGACGACCCCCAGGTGGTGAGCGCGGCGATGCGGTCGCTGCGGGCACGCATCCCCGGCTACGCCCGGCTGCGGTGGACGCAGTCGGGGTTCCTGAGCACGCCGGTGGACGGCGGGACGCCGCGCAACATGTTCGGCCACAAGGACGGCACGTCGAACCCGCGTCCGGGCAGCGCCGAGCTGGAGCAGACGGTGTGGGCGCGGGACGACGAACCCGCCTGGTTCGCCGGCGGGACCTACCTCGTCTTCCGCAAGATCCGGATGAGGACCGCCGACTGGGACCTGACCCCCCGCGACGAGCAGGACGCGGTGATCGGCCGGCGGCGCTCCGACGGCGCCCCGCTGACCGGTCGTGAGGAGCACGACGAGCCCGACCTCGAGGCGACGGCTGGCGGCCGTCCGGTGATCGCCGCCGACGCCCACGTGCGACGGGTCCGCGGGTTCTCGATGCTCCGTCGCAGCTACAGCTACGACTACGGGCAGCTGATCGCCACCGCCGGCGGGGAACCCGACCCCACGGCCGCGACCCAGGAGCACGAGCACGCGCCCGGGACCCCCGAGCACACCCACGGCGGTCACGGCGCGCTCGACGTCGGCCTGCTGTTCTGCGCCTACGGCAACGACCCGGACGCCCAGTTCGTGGCCGCGCAGCGCCGCAGCGCCGCCGCGGACCGGCTGAACCGGTTCGTCACCCACACCGGCAGCGCGATCTTCGCGGTCCTCCCCGGGTGCTCGCCGGAGGGCTACCTGGGTGAGACGCTGCTCAGGACCCCGACCCTGGGCTGAGCAGGAGGGCAGCACCGTGCAGCTGGAGCAGCAGGAGAGGTCGCTGCTGGCCGCCCTGACCGACGAGCACCGGCTCTGGCCGGCCGGGGCCGAGCCGGTCGTCCTGGCGCGCGGGTCGGAGAACACGACGTTCGCGGTCGGGGACTGCATCGTGCGCCTCGGCGCCGACCGGGATGCGGTCGCCCGCGAGGTCGCGCTGCTGCGGGCCCTCGGGAGCCGCACCGCCGTCGCCGTCCCGGCCCCGCTGGTGCACCGCCCCGAGCTCGGCCTGCTCGTCTACCGGCGGGTCCCGGGGACGCCGCTGATCAGCCGGCAGGACCGGAGCTCCCCGTCGCTCGTCCGCGGTCTGGTCGAGGTGCTCGGCGCGCTGCGCAGCGTGGGGGCCGGGCTGGAGCTGCCCACCGACGACTACGCCGCACAGGAGTGGCACCGGGACGCGGTCGAGGCGTTCGGCCGGGTCCGTTCCCACCTCGGGGCCGGCGAGGCCTCGCTGGTGGCCGCCTTCCTGGACCGCGAGCCGCCTCCGCCGCGGGTCGGCAGGGTCCCGCAGCACAACGACCTCGGGGCCGAGCACCTGCTGGTGGACGCGCGTGGGCACCTCACCGGGGTCATCGACTGGAGCGACGCGGCCCGCACCGACCCCGCCCGCGACCTCGGCTCCCTCTACCGCGACCTCGGCGGAGCCACCGCCCACCGGGTGGCCGAGGCGCTCGGCCAGCCGCTGACGGAGGACGAGGCGGGTCGCGTCCGCTTCCACGCCCGGTGCCGCTGGCTGGAGGACGTGGCCTACGGCCTGCAGGACCCCGCCGGGCGCGGCGTCTACCTCGAGAACGCCCGGCGCACGTTCGCCCACACCTTCGGCGAGCGCGGCTGAGCCGCGGAACCCGGCCGGGAGCACCCGCGACGGGGACCGGGGGACCCCAGCCCCACCGGTCGCCCCCGGGCGACTGCCGCTACGTCGCAGCACGACCGCCGGTGCCGACCCCGGACGCTGCCGGGACACCGGGGCCCGCCACCAGCATGGGCGGGACCCATCGACCACGAGGAGGTTCCCGTGCCCGCAGTGCGGCAGCTCGTGCTGGTGCTCCTGCTCGCCCTCGTCGCCGCCCTCGCGGCGGCGCCCGGGGCACTGGCCCACGGCTCGCTGGTGGGCAGCGCCCCGGCGGCGGGCCAGTCGGTGCCCGACCCGCCCCGGGAGGTGGTGCTCTCCTTCTCCGACCCCCTGCTCGGCGGTGGGGCGGCGGTCGTGGGCGCCGACGGACGTGACCGCGTCAGCGGGGAGCCGCGGCTGGACGGCAGGACGCTGGTCGTCGAGCTCGGCGACGCCCTGCCGGACGGCGAGTACGAGGTGCGGTGGCAGACGACGGGGTCCGACGGGCACCCGGTCTCGGGGGTCTTCTCCTTCACCGTCGGTCACGGGTCGACGCACGCCGCTGCGGACCCCGCACCGCACGAGGAGCCGCCACCGGCCCGGGAGGGGCAGCGGTCCTCCGCCGACGCCGTGGCCCTCAGCGCCCTGCTCACCGCCGCCGGCACCGTCGTGGTCGGCGGCACCCGCTGGCTGCTGCGGCACCGCCGCCGGGGAGCCGGCAGCGGCCGGGGCGTGCCGGGCTGACCGGTGGGGCCGACCGGTGCCCTCAGCTCTCGCGGGCGCCGGCCTCCTCGGCCACCCGCTGCAGCCCGGCGAGGTAGTCGCTCCACCACCGCTCGTCGCGGTCGGGGAGGTTCGTGCCGCCCTCGCGCAGCCCGCTGCGGCCGTCGTGGAGCTCGCGCAGCACGTCGGCGTGCCCGGCGTGGCGGGCGACCTCGACCGCGACGTGCACCAGCACCGTGTGCAGGGTGACGTCCTCGCCCTGCGGACCCCACCACGGGACGTGCCCGGTGGCGTCGAGGCCGAGCGCCTCGATGGTGGCGTCGCAGTGCGCCCAGGCCCGCTCCGCGAGCGCGAGGACGGAGGCGGTCGTCTCCTCCGGGCCCGCCCACATGTCGGCGTTGTCCTCGGCGTCCTCGGCCGCCCAGGGCAGCTCCTCGGGGAAGGGGCGGGCGAAGACCGCGCCGAAGTACTCCGCCTCCACCGTGGCCACGTGCTTGACCAGCCCGAGCAGGTTGGTGCCGGTGGGGGTGCGGGGCCAGCGGGCGTCCCGCTCCCCCAGCCCCTCCAGCTTCCACAGCAGGGCCCGGCGCGAGGCGCGCAGGTAGCGGTGCAGCAGCGCCTTGCGCTCCTGGTCGGCGTCGCCGGCCGGAACCGGGTCGACCTCGAGGGTGCCGACCACGGCCTGCGAGGAGCCCCGCAGCTCGTGCCGGGCCGGGGTGGCGAGGTCGGCCCGCTCCACCACGTCGGCCCAGGAGCGCAGGATCCGCGCGGCCTCACCGCCGGGGTCGGTGGGCAGCCGGTCGAGGTCGATCTCCAGGCGCAGTCGCATGCGTGCCAGTCTGGCAGCGCGACCCGGCCACCTACCATCACCTCCGTGCCCCCGCGTTCACCGCTGCCGACCCGTCACGGCCTCGCCGCCGCGTGGTTGCGCACGCCCGACCGGGACCCGGCGGCCGCGCCCCGCTGGCGCACCTTCGGCGGGTGGCTGGTCGAGCGGCTGCCCGCCGAGGTCGACGTGGCGGCGATGCTGGCCGAGGGACGCTTCGTCCACGCCGACGGCTCCGCCGTGCTCGCCGAGGAGCCCTACCGCCCGCACACCTTCGTCTGGTTCCACCGCGAGCTGCGGGCCGAGCCGGAGGTGCCCGGCGGGCTGACGGTGCTGCACCGCGACGACCGTGTGGTCGTGGTGGACAAGCCGCCCTTCCTGTCCTCCATCCCGCGCGGGCGCCACGTCACCCAGAGCGTGGTGGTCCGGCTGCGCGACCAGCTCGGGCTGCCCGAGCTGACCCCGGCGCACCGGCTGGACCGGATCACCTCCGGGCTGCTGCTGCTGACCACGGCCCGGCGCTGGCGCGGGCCCTACCAGTCGCTGTTCGAGCAGCGGGCGGTGGGCAAGGTGTACCGCGCGCTGGCCCCGCTGCGCACCGACCTGGCCGAGCCGGTGCTGGTCCGCAGCCACATCCGCAAGCAGCGGGGGGTGCTGCAGGCCGAGGAGGTGCCCGGCGCGGCGGTCAACGCCGAGACCCTGGTCCAGCTCGACCGGGTCCACGGGGCCCACGGCGAGTACCGCCTCGAGCCCCGCACCGGACGCACCCACCAGCTCCGGCTGCACCTGTGCTCGCTGGGGATCCCCATCGTCGGGGACCCGCTCTACCCGACCGTCCGCGACGTGGAGGTCGACGACTTCAGCGACCCGCTGCAGCTGCTCGCCGCGGAGCTGTCCTTCCGCGACCCCGTGGACGGGCGCCCGCGCAGCTTCCGCAGCGAGCGCACCCTCCCCCTCCCGGCGGCGGGCTGAGACCGCGCGGGGCGGGTCTCGGCTGCCGGCGGGGCACCCGGGGCGGCCGGGCAGCCGACAGACTGGGCGCCATGGCCTGTCCGGTGCGCATCCTCTTCCACTCACCGCGGATCCCGCAGAACTCCGGCAACGCGATCCGGCTGGCCGCGGTCACCGGGGCCGAGCTGCACCTGGCCGGACCGCTGGGGTTCGAGCTGACCGACGCCCGGCTCAAGCGCGCCGGGCTCGACTACCACGAGCTCGCCAGCTTCACCGTCCACGACGACCTCGAGGCCGCCTACGCCGCGCTGCTGCCGGCCCGGGTGTTCGCCTTCACCGCCCACGCCACGACCACCTTCACCGACCTCGCCTACCGGGCCGGGGACGTCCTGCTGTTCGGCCCCGAGCCGACCGGGCTGGACGAGGAGGTGATGGCCGACCCGCGCGTCACCGACCGGGTGCGCATCCCGATGCTGCCCGGACGCCGCTCGCTCAACCTGGCCAACGCCGCCTCGATCGCCGTCTACGAGGCCTGGCGCCAGCACGGCTTCGGCTGAGCCGGGGAGGGAGCGCGTGCACGCGGACCAGATCGACCTCTCGCCGGCCACGGCGGCCCGGCTCGTCCGCGAGCAGCTCCCCCGCTGGCGGCACCTGCCGGTCACGCCGCTGCCCCCGTCGGGGACGGTGAACCGGATCTTCCGGATCGGGGACGACCTGGCGGCCCGCTTCCGGCTGCGCCCGGGCGACCCCGACGCCGTCGAGGCCGAGCTGCGGGCCGAGCGCGCCGCGGCCGAGCAGCTGGCGGCCTCGTGCCCCGTCCCGGTGCCCCGGGTCGTCGCCCTCGGCTCGCCCGGCCACGGCTACCCGCTGCCGTGGTCGGTGCAGACCTGGTTGCCGGGCCGGACGGTGACCAGCACCTCCTGCGCCGGCTCCCAGGAGCTGGCCGAGGACCTCGCCGCGCTGGTGGCCGCGCTGCGGCGCGCCGACACCGGTGGCCGGTCCTTCTCCGGCCCGGGCCGGGGCGGCAGCCTGCCCCGGCACGACGGCTGGGTGGAGCAGTGCCTCGCCGAGAGCCGGCAGCTGCTCGACGTGGGCCTGCTGCGCGAGCTGTGGCAGGGCTTCCGGGAGCTGCCCGCCGCCGGTGCCGACGTGATGAGCCACACCGACCTCATCCCGGCCAACCTCCTCACCGACGGCCGGCGCCTCACCGGCGTCCTGGACGTCGGCGACTCGGGCCCCGCCGACCCCGCCCTCGACCTGGTCGCCGGCTGGCACGTGCTCGACGCCCGGCCGCGGGCCCGCTTCCGCGAGCTGCTGGGCTGCGGCGACGTCGAGTGGCGGCGGGGCGCGGCCTGGGCCTTCGAGCAGGCGCTGGGAGCCTTCTGGTGCTACCTCGGCAGCAACCCGACGATGGCCGAGCTGGGCGCCTGGACGCTGCACCGGGTCGTCGCCGCGGAGACCGGGCAGCCGCACCGGCTGGCCCCGCCCGCCAGCCCCGTCTGGCGCGTCCTCGGCCTCTGACACCCGCGGCACCCCCGCCAGGGAACGCCGCAGAGGCGGCGGAAGCCCAGGAACGCCGCAGGGGCGGCCGGGAGATCCCGACCGCCCCTGCGGTGACTGCTACGACCTGCCTCAGCGGTAGTCGCCGAGGTCGAACTCCTCCAGCGGCACGGCCGCACCGGAGCCGGACCCGAAGTCGTAGTCGTAGGGCTCGTAGCTCATCGAGTACGCCATGGCCTTGGCCTCCGCGGTGGGCTCCACCTTGATGTTGCGGTACCGCTCCAGGCCGGTGCCGGCCGGGATCAGCTTGCCGAGGATGACGTTCTCCTTCAGACCGAGCAGCGAGTCGGACTTGCCCTGGATCGCGGCGTCGGTGAGCACCTTGGTGGTCTCCTGGAAGGAGGCCGCCGACAGCCAGGACTCGGTGGCGAGCGAGGCCTTGGTGATGCCCATCAGCACCGGCCGGCCGGACGCCGGCTGGCCGCCCTCGGCCACCACGCGCCGGTTCTCCGACTCGTAGGACTGACGGTCGACCAGGTCACCGGCCAGCAGGTTGGTGTCCCCGGACTCGATCACGGTGATCCGGCGCAGCATCTGCCGGATGATGATCTCGATGTGCTTGTCGTGGATCGGAGCGCCCTGCGTCCGGTACACGGCCTGCACCTCGTCCACCAGGTGCTCCTGCACCTTGCGGATGCCGAGGATGCGCAGCACGTCCTGGGGGTCCTGGGTACCGGCGGTGAGCTGCTGGCCGACCTGGACGTGGTCGCCGTCCTCGACCAGCAGACGGGCACGACGGCCCACCGGGTACTCGATCTCCTCCGAGCCGTCGTCGGGGACGAGGACGACCTTGCGGGTGCGGTCCCCCTCCTCGATCTTGACGCGGCCGGTGGTCTCCACGATCGGCGCCTTGCCCTTGGGCTGACGGGCCTCGAAGAGCTCCACCACACGCGGCAGACCCTGCGTGATGTCGTCACCGGCCACACCACCGGTGTGGAAGGTCCGCATCGTCAGCTGGGTGCCGGGCTCACCGATGGACTGCGCCGCGACGATGCCCACGGCCTCGCCCACGTCGACCAGCTTGCCGGTGGCCAGCGAGCGGCCGTAGCACATCGCGCAGGTGCCGGTGGCGGCCTCGCAGGTGAGCACGCTGCGCACCTTGACCGTCCGGACGCCCTGGCGGACCAGCTTGGCGATGTTGACGTCGCCCAGGTCGACCCCGGCCGGCAGCAGCACCTCGCCCTGCTCGTCGACCACGTCGACGGCGAGGGTGCGGGCGTAGGCCGCGCTCTCGACGTTCTCGTGGACGACCAGCTGGCCGTTCTCCTCCACGGCGATGACCTTGGTCAGGCCGCGCTCGGTGCCGCAGTCCTCCTCGCGGATGATCACGTCCTGGGAGACGTCGACCAGACGACGGGTCAGGTAGCCCGAGTCCGCCGTGCGGAGCGCGGTGTCGGCCTGGCCCTTGCGGCCACCGTGGGTGGAGATGAAGTACTCCAGGACCGAGAGGCCCTCACGGAAGTTGGACTTGATCGGCCGCTCGATGATGTCGCCCTTGGGGTTCACCACCAGGCCACGCATGGCCGCGATCTGGCGCATCTGCACCATGTTCCCGCGGGCACCCGAGTGGACCATCATGAAGATCGGGTTGGTCCGCTCGAAGTTGGCCTCCATCTCCTGGCCCAGCTTCGCCGTGGCGTCGTTCCACAGCTCGATCAGCTCGCCGCGACGCTCCTCGTCGGTGATCAGACCGCGCTCGTACTGCTTGTCGATCTTGGTGGCGCGCTCCTCGTAGCCGGCCAGCAGCTCGGGCTTGGTCGGCGGGGTGGAGACGTCGCTGATCGACACCGTCACCCCGGAGCGGGTGGCCCAGCGGAAGCCCAGGTCCTTCAGGTTGTCCAGGGTGTTGGCCACCTCGACCTTCGGGTACCGCTCGGCCAGGTCGTTGACGATGACGCCCAGCTGCTTCTTGCCGACCTCGTCGTTGACGTAGGGGTAGTCCTCGGGCAGGGCCTCGTTGAACAGGGCCCGACCCAGCGTCGTCTCCAGCAGCACCGGCTTGGCCGAGGGCTCGGCACCCGTGGTGGGCACGTAGCCGTTCAGCCGGATGCGGACCGGGGCACCGATCGCCAGCTCGCCGCGGTCGAAGGCCATCAGGGCCTCCGCGGTGCTGGAGAACACGCGCCCGGACCCCTTCTCGCCCTCGCGCAGCATGGTGAGGAAGTAGTGGCCGATGATCATGTCCTGGGTGGGCATGGTCACCGGACGACCGTCCGCCGGCTTGAGGATGTTGTTCGTCGACAGCATCAGGATCCGGGCCTCGGCCTGGGCCTCGGCGCTCAGCGGCAGGTGGACCGCCATCTGGTCGCCGTCGAAGTCGGCGTTGAAGGCGGTGCAGACCAGCGGGTGGATCTGGATCGCCTTGCCCTCGATCAGCTGCGGCTCGAAGGCCTGGATGCCCAGGCGGTGCAGCGTGGGAGCACGGTTCAGCAGCACCGGGTGCTCGGCGATGACCTCCTCCAGCACGTCCCAGACGACCGGGCGCTGACGCTCGACCATCCGCTTGGCGGACTTGATGTTCTGGGCGTGGTTGAGGTCGTCCAGCCGCTTCATGACGAACGGCTTGAACAGCTCCAGGGCCATCGCCTTGGGCAGACCGCACTGGTGCAGCTTGAGCTGCGGGCCGACGACGATGACCGAACGGCCCGAGTAGTCGACGCGCTTGCCCAGCAGGTTCTGGCGGAACCGGCCCTGCTTGCCCTTCAGCATGTCCGAGATGGACTTGAGCGGGCGGTTGCCCGGCCCGGTCACCGGACGGCCACGGCGGCCGTTGTCGAACAGCGAGTCGACGGCCTCCTGCAGCATCCGCTTCTCGTTGTTGACGATGATCTCGGGCGCCCCGAGGTCGAGCAGCCGCTTCAGCCGGTTGTTGCGGTTGATGACGCGGCGGTACAGGTCGTTCAGGTCCGAGGTGGCGAAGCGGCCACCGTCGAGCTGGACCATCGGACGCAGGTCCGGCGGGATCACCGGGACGCAGTCCAGCACCATGCCGGTCGGGCTGTTCTGGGTGGTGAGGAAGGCCGAGACCACCTTCAGCCGCTTCAGGGCGCGGGTCTTGCGCTGGCCCTTGCCGGTCTGGATGGTGTTCTTCAGCGCCTCCGCCTCGGCCTCCAGGTCGAAGGACTGCAGACGCTTCTGGATCGCGTCGGCACCCATCGAGCCCTCGAAGTAGCGGCCGAAGCGGGTCTTCATCTCGCGGTAGAGGATCTCGTCGCCCTCGAGGTCCTGGACCTTGAGCGACTTGAAGCGGTCCCACACCGCGTCGAGGCGGTCCAGCTCGCGCTGGGCGCGGTCACGCAGCTGCTTGACCTCGCGCTCGGCCCCCTCGCGCACCTTGCGCTTGGCGTCGGCCTTGGCACCCTCGGCCTCGAGGGCGGCCATGTCCTCCTCGAGCTTCTTCATCCGGGTCTCGATCTCGGCGTCGCGGCGCTGGGCGCGGTTCTTCCGCTCGACCTCGACCTTGCTCTCCAGCGACGGCAGGTCGCGGTGACGCGCCTCCTCGTCGACGGAGGTGATCATGTACGCCGCGAAGTAGATGACCTTCTCCAGGTCCTTCGGGGCGATGTCGAGCAGGTAGCCGAGCCGGCTCGGGACACCCTTGAAGTACCAGATGTGGGTGACCGGGGCGGCCAGCTCGATGTGGCCCATCCGGTCGCGCCGGACGTTGGAGCGGGTCACCTCGACGCCGCAGCGCTCGCAGATGATGCCCTTGAAGCGGACCCGCTTGTACTTGCCGCAGTAGCACTCCCAGTCCCGGGTCGGACCGAAGATCCGCTCGCAGAACAGGCCCTCACGCTCGGGCTTGAGCGTGCGGTAGTTGATGGTCTCGGGCTTCTTGACCTCACCGTGCGACCAGCCACGGATCTCGTCGGCCGTGGCGAGGCCGATACGCAGCTTGTCGTAGAAGTTCACGTCGAGCACGTTGCTTGATCTCTTTCCCCTGTGGCCGAGCCACAGAAACTCATACTGATCGTCAGGGGGACTGAGCAGACTCAGACTTCGTCGACGCCGGCGAAGGACTCACCGGGACGGCGGGAGAGGTCGATGCCGAGGTCCTCGGAGGCGCGGTAGCTGTCCTCCTCGGAGTCGCGGAGGTCCACCAGGCTGCCGTCGGAGCTGAGCACCTCGACGTTCAGGCAGAGGGACTTCATCTCCTTCACCAGCACCTTGAACGACTCCGGGATCCCGGGCTCGGGGATGTTCTCGCCCTTGACGATGGCCTCGTAGACCTTGACCCGGCCCGCGACGTCGTCGGACTTGATGGTGAGCAGCTCCTGCAGCGCCCAGGCGGCGCCGTAGGCCTCGAGGGCCCACACCTCCATCTCGCCGAAGCGCTGACCACCGAACTGCGCCTTACCACCCAGCGGCTGCTGCGTGATCATCGAGTACGGACCGGTGGAGCGGGCGTGGATCTTGTTGTCGACCAGGTGGTCGAGCTTCAGGATGTACATGTAGCCGACGCCGACCGGGTCGGGGTAGGGCTCGCCGGAGCGGCCGTCGAACAGCCGCGCCTTGCCCGTCCCGTCCACCAGCTTCTGGCCGTCCCGGGTGGGCAGGCCGTGGGCGAGCAGCCCGCTGAGCTCCTCCTCCGTGGCGCCGTCGAACACCGGGGTGGCGAGGCGCTGGTTGCCCTCGACCCGGCCCAGGCCGACCGAGCGCAGCCGCTCGGCCCACTCGCCCTCGGCCTCGGTGACGTCCCAGCCGGTCTTGGCCGCCCAGCCCAGGTGGGTCTCCAGCACCTGGCCGACGTTCATCCGGCTCGGCACACCCAGCGGGTTCAGCACGATGTCGACGGGGGTGCCGTCCTCGAGGAACGGCATGTCCTCCACCGGCAGGATCTTGGCGATGACGCCCTTGTTGCCGTGGCGGCCGGCGAGCTTGTCACCGTCGGAGATCTTGCGCTTCTGGGCCACGTAGACCCGCACCAGCTGGTTGACGCCGGGGTTCAGCTCGTCGTCGTCCTCGCGGTCGAAGACGCGGATCCCGATCACGGTGCCGGACTCGCCGTGGGGCACCTTCATCGAGGTGTCGCGGACCTCGCGGGCCTTCTCGCCGAAGATCGCGCGCAGCAGCCGCTCCTCCGGGGTCAGCTCGGTCTCCCCCTTGGGGGTCACCTTGCCGACCAGGATGTCGCCGGTGCTCACCTCGGCGCCGACGCGGATGATGCCGCGCTCGTCGAGGTTGGCCAGCATCTCCTCGCTGACGTTGGGGATGTCGCGGGTGATCTCCTCCGCACCCAGCTTGGTGTCGCGGGCGTCGACCTCGTGCTCCTCGATGTGGATCGAGGTGAGGACGTCGTCCTGGACCAGGCGCTGGCTGAGGATGATCGCGTCCTCGTAGTTGTGGCCCTCCCACGGCATGAACGCCACCAGCAGGTTGCGGCCCAGCGCGATCTCGGCACCGTCGGTGCAGGGGCCGTCGGCGATCGGGTCGCCGGCCTCGAGCCGGTCGCCGTCGCGGACGATCGGGCGCTGGTTGATGGCGGTGCCCTGGTTGGAGCGCTGGAACTTGGCCAGCTTGTAGGAGGAGTAGGTGCCGTCGTCGTTGGCCACCTCGACCAGGTCGGCGCTGACCGAGGTCACTACGCCGGCCTTGGCCGCCACCGTCACGTCACCGCCGTCGACGGCGCCGCGGTACTCCATCCCGGTGCCCACGAACGGGGCCTCGTTGCGGATCAGCGGCACGGCCTGGCGCTGCATGTTCGCCCCCATCAGGGCGCGGCTGGCGTCGTCGTGCTCCAGGAACGGGATCAGCGACGTGGCCACCGAGACCATCTGGCGCGGCGAGACGTCCATGTACTGGACCTCGGAGCCGGGGATGGTGTCGACCTTGCCGTGGCGCTGGCGGACCAGCACGCGCTCCTCGGCGAAGGTGCCGTCGGGGTTCAGCTTGGCGTTGGCCTGCGCCGTGACGTAGCGGTCCTCCTCGTCGGCGGTCAGGTAGTCCACCTCGTCGGTGACCCGGCCGTCGACGACCCGGCGGTAGGGGGTCTCCACGAAACCGAAGGCGTTCACCCGGGCGAAGGAGGCCAGCGAGCCGATCAGACCGATGTTCGGGCCCTCAGGGGTCTCGATCGGGCACATCCGGCCGTAGTGGCTGGGGTGGACGTCGCGGACCTCCATGCCGGCGCGGTCGCGGGACAGACCGCCGGGGCCCAGCGCCGAGAGCCGGCGCTTGTGCGTCAGGCCGGCGACCGGGTTGGTCTGGTCCATGAACTGCGACAGCTGCGAGGTGCCGAAGAACTCCCGCATCGCCGCCACCACCGGGCGGATGTTGATCAGGGTCTGCGGCGTGATCGCCTCGATGTCCTGGGTCGTCATCCGGTCGCGGACCACGCGCTCCATCCGGCCCAGGCCGGTGCGCAGCTGGTTCTGGATCAGCTCACCGACCGTGCGCAGACGGCGGTTGCCGAAGTGGTCGATGTCGTCCTCCTCGACCAGCACGGTGGCGCCCTCGGTCAGCCCGGGGAGCTCGGTGCGACCCTCGTGCAGGGCGACGATGTAGCGGATGGTCGCCACGACGTCGTCCATGGTCAGGGTCTGGGTGTCGAAGGGGAGGTCGAGGCCCAGCTTCTTGTTGATCTTGTAGCGACCGACCTTGGCCAGGTCGTAGCGCTTGGCGTTGAAGTAGTAGTTCTGCAGCAGCGTCTCGGCCGCGTCGCGGGTCGGCGGCTCGCCGGGGCGCAGCTTGCGGTAGATGTCGAGCAGGGCCTCGTCCTGGGTGGAGGTGTGGTCCTTCTCCAGGGTGAGCCGCATGGACTCGAACTCGCCGAACTCCTCGAGGATCTTCTCGTCGGACCAGCCCAGCGCCTTCAGCAGCACGGTGACGTTCTGCTTGCGCTTGCGGTCGAGCCGGACGCCGACCATGTCGCGCTTGTCGATCTCGAACTCGAGCCAGGCGCCGCGGGAGGGGATGATCTTCGCGGTGAAGATGTCCTTGTCCGAGGTCTTGTCCGGGGTCTGCTCGAAGTAGACGCCCGGGGAGCGGACCAGCTGGGAGACCACGACGCGCTCGGTGCCGTTGATGACGAAGGTGCCCTTGGGGGTCATCAGCGGGAAGTCGCCCATGAAGACCGTCTGGCTCTTGATCTCGCCGGTCTCGTTGTTCATGAACTCGGCGGTGACGAACAGCGGCGCCGAGTAGGTGGCGTCGCGCTCCTTGCACTCGTCGACGGAGAACTTGGGGTCCTCGAACCGGTGGTCGCGGAAGGACAGCGACATGGTCTGGTTGAAGTCCTCGATCGGGGAGATCTCCTCGAAGATCTCCTCCAGGCCCGAGCGGGGGTTGACGTCGGTGCGCCCCTCGGAGAGGGCCTCGTCGACGCGCTGGCGCCACACCTCGTTGCCGACCAGCCAGTCGAAGGAGTCGATCTGGAGGTCCAGCAGGTTAGGGACTTCGAAGGGTTCGGCGATCTTGGCGAACGAGATGCGGCCGGTGCGGGAGATGACGTTGGTGTTCGAGGTGTTCGAGGCGGTGCGCGAGGCGGCCAACTGTTGGGTCCTTCCGAGACTCGCTGAGCGATACGTGGGCACGAAGACGGACCCGTGTCGAAGAGACGGGTCGTCAGCACACATGGGGCAAGTAAGCAGGTTACCCCGGGGCCATCGCACACGCAAGCCGTGCGGGCAGGAGTCAGCGGAGCGGTCAAGCCCCTCGCGGGACGATCGCTGGGCGTCAGCATAGTCAGCCCCGACCGGGTGACCAACCACAACGGCGGACCAGTTCGGCGTGTCGCGCCCGGATCGCTCCCGGGGCCGGCGGCGGCGCCACCAGGACCCGCGGCCCGGCAGCTCCTCCGGACAGGCGAATGGCCCCTGGCTTCGGGGGTGCCAGGGGCCATTCTCGACAGCGCGCGTACAGCAGCTCGACGTCCGCCGAACCACCTCGCAGCGGTCCTGCCGTCACGGGGTCTAACCCGATGACTCAAGCAAACACCCTCCGGAGCATCCTGTCAACATTCTTGACAAGATTCTTCCGGTCAGGCCAGGACGCCGGCGTGCCGGCGCCACATCTGCACCGAGCGCTTGTAGG
>NZ_WPCU01000007.1:228433-299433 GCF_009742705.1 Auraticoccus cholistanensis | reverse complement strand
CCCCGCCCACCCGCCACGACCCCCGTCCCGCCCGGATCGGCGTCCAGGTGCAGCCCCAGCACGCCGAGTACGCCGAGCTGCGGCGCGCCGCCTCGACCCTGGAGGAGATGGGGGTCGACGTCATCTTCAACTGGGACCACTTCTTCCCCCTCAACGGCGACCCCGACGGCGCCCACTTCGAGTGCTGGACGATGCTGGCCGCCCTCGCCGAGTCCACCGAGCGGGTCGAGATCGGTCCGCTGGTCAGCTGCCTCTCCTACCGCAACCCGCACCTGCTGGCCGACATGGCCCGCACCGTCGACCACATCAGCGGCGGCCGGCTGATCTTCGGCATCGGGTCCGGCTGGGCCGAGCGGGACTACACCGAGTACGGCTACGAGTTCGGCACCGCCGGCAGCCGGCTGGACGCGCTGGCCGCGGCGCTGCCGGTCATCCGCGACCGCTGGTCCCGGCTCAACCCCCCGCCCACCCGCGAGGTGCCGGTCATGATCGGCGGCGGCGGGGAGCGCAAGACCCTGCGGATCGTGGCCGAGCACGCCACCATCTGGCACGCCTTCGGCGACGTGGAGACCCTGGTGCGCAAGAACCGGGTGCTGGACGAGTGGTGCGCCTCGGTCGGCCGCGACCCGGGCGAGATCGAGCGCTCCAGCGGGGTCGCCCCGACCCCCGGCCGCCAGCCCGAGGACGTCGCCGACTACGCCGGTGCGGCCCAGCAGCTCTACGACATCGGCACGCGGCTGTTCACCGTCGGCTGGTCCACGACCGACCCCGACCTGGGCAAGGTCCGCGACCTCGTGGCCTGGCGCGACGAGGTCAACGCGCGGGCGCGCTGAGCACCGCCGGGCAAGGTCACGAACCGGTATCGCTCGCAGGCAGCTGCGGCGTGGCCCTTGTCGCCCACGAGGGCCTGTGACAGATTGACCCTGCTCCATTCACTCGGATCGTCGGGCACGTACCTGCCCGTGAAAGGAAGGCGTGGCATGGCCACAGTCAGTTTCAAGGACGCAACTCGGGTTTACCCCGGCGCCGACAAGTCAGCCGTCGACAAGCTGAACCTCGAGATCGGGGACGGCGAGTTCATGGTCCTGGTCGGCCCGTCGGGGTGTGGCAAGTCCACGTCCCTGCGGATGCTCGCCGGTCTGGAGGAGGTGAACGCGGGCTCCATCCACATCGGTGAGCGCGACGTCACCGACCTGCCGCCCAAGGACCGCGACATCGCGATGGTGTTCCAGAACTACGCCCTGTACCCGCACATGACGGTCGGGGACAACATGGGCTTCGCGCTCAAGATGCAGAACGTGCCGAAGGCCGAGCGCCAGCAGCGCGTCATGGAGGCCGCCAAGCTGCTCGGTCTGGAGGACTTCCTCAACCGCAAGCCCAAGGCCCTCTCCGGTGGTCAGCGTCAGCGCGTGGCGATGGGTCGGGCCATCGTCCGCCAGCCGCAGGTGTTCCTGATGGACGAGCCGCTGTCCAACCTGGACGCCAAGCTGCGCGTGTCCACCCGCACCCAGATCGCCGCCCTGCAGTCCCGCCTGGGCGTCACCACCGTCTACGTGACCCACGACCAGGTCGAGGCCATGACGATGGGTGACCGCGTCGCGGTGATGAAGGACGGCGTGCTGCAGCAGGTCGACAGCCCGCTGGCCCTCTACGACACGCCCAAGAACCTGTTCGTGGCCGGCTTCATCGGCTCGCCCGCCATGAACCTGATCGAGGGCAAGGCCACCGACGGTGGCGTCATGGTCGGCGACTACCTGGTGCCGATCTCGCGCGACACCCTGGCCAAGGCCGGCGGCGAGACCGACCTGACCGTCGGCATCCGGCCGGAGGTCTTCGAGCTCTCCGAGGGCGGCGACGGCATCGGTCTGGACGTGGCCGTGGTCGAGGAGCTGGGCGCCGACGCCTACCTCTACGGCACCCTGTCGGGTCTCAACGAGGACCAGCGGATCACCGCCCAGCAGATCGTGGCCCGGATCTCCTCGCGGCGTCCTCCGTCGCGCGGCGCCCAGGTGCGGCTGGCGGTCGACCCGCAGCACGTCCACGTGTTCTCCAACAAGACCGGGGACCGCATCTCCACCCCGGCCGGCGTCGCCTGAGCCGACCGCTCAGCAGCAGCTCGCACCACCCACGAGGGTCCCGCTCCGGCGGGGCCCTCGTGGCGTTCCGGGAGCCCCTGGGGGCGGAGGGTGCAGACTGGAGCGGTGCCCCGATTCCTCTCGGCCAAGCCCGACTCCCGCCTGATCCCGCTGCCGTGGTCGACGCCCCTGGAGGCCTGGCCGACCGAGCACCTGGTCGCGCTGCCCCGGGGCATCTCCCGCCACGTCGTCCGCTTCATCCGCGTCGGCAACGACGTCTACGCCGCCAAGGAGGTGCTGGAGCACCTCGCGCTGCACGAGTACCGGCTGCTGCACGACCTGATGCGCCTCGACACCCCCTCGGTGGTCCCGGTCGGCGTGGTGACCGGCCGGATGGGCCCCGACGGCCCGATGGACCCGGTGCTGCTCACCCAGCACCTGCGGTTCTCGCTGCCCTACCGCTCGCTCTTCTCCCCCGGTGTGCGGCCCGAGACCGTCAGCCGGCTGCTGGACGCGATGGTGGTGCTGCTGGCCCGGCTGCACCTGAGCGGGTTCCTGTGGGGCGACGTCTCGCTGTCGAACTGCCTCTTCCGCCGCGACGCCGGCGCCTTCGCCGCCTACCTCGTCGACGCGGAGACCGGTGAGCTGCACGAGCAGCTCACCGACGGCCAGCGCGCCCACGACCTGAGCATCGCCCGGACGAACCTGTTCGGCGAGTTCTGCGACCTGGAGGCCGGCGGGCTGCTGGACGAGGCGCTGGACCCGCAGCAGCTGGTGGACACCATCGAGTCCCGCTACGCCGCGCTGTGGTCGGAGCTGACCGGGGTGGAGGAGTTCGACGAGTCCGAGATGCACCGGATCGAGGGCCGGGTGCGCCGGCTCAACGCGCTGGGCTTCGACGTGGCCGAGCTCGACATCACCACCGACCTCGACGGCTCGACGGTGCGGATCCAGCCGAAGGTGGTCGACGCCGGGCACCACTCGCGGCGGCTGCTGCGGCTGACCGGTCTGGACACCGAGGAGAACCAGGCCAGGCGGCTGCTCAACGACCTCGACACCTTCCGGGCCCGCACCGACCAGCAGGGTGCGGACGAGGCGATCGTGGCCCACCAGTGGCTGACCACCTGCTTCGAGCCGGTGATGGCGGCCGTCCCCGCCGACCTGCGCGGCAAGCGGGACGCCGCCGAGATCTTCCACGAGGTGCTGGAGTACCGCTGGTACAGCTCGGAGAAGGCCGGCTACGACATCGGGCTGATGGACGCGGCCCGGGGCTACGTCGAGAACGTGCTGCGCACCCTGGAGGACGAGGCGATGACCGCCGCACCGCTGCCCGAGCGGGCGCTGGCCAACCCCTACGACCCGTCGCAGGGCTTCGCCGAGGACGCCGACGACAAGCCCTACGACCCCTGGGAGGACGAGGCGGAGCAGGTCGACGTCCGCGCCGGCGCCTTCCTCGACATCGACGCCCTGCGCCGCAAGGGCTGAGCGTCACGCGCGAGAGGCTCAGCGCGGGGGCATCCGCAGTGCGCCGTCGAGGCGGACCACCTCGCCGTTGAGCAGCGGGTTGGCCACCAGCTGCTCCACCAGCAGCGCGTACTCCTCGGGCCGTCCCAGCCGCGGCGGGTGCGGCACGAGCGCCTCGAGCGAGGAGCGGACCTCCTCGCCGAGCCCGGCCATCATCGGCGTCTCCATCACCCCGGGCGCGATGGTGGCCACCCGGATGGCGTGCTGGGCCAGGTCACGGGCCGCGGTCAGGGTGAGGGCCACGACGCCGCCCTTGCTGCTGGCGTAGGCGGCCTGGCCGACCTGGCCGTCGTAGGCGGCCACGCTGGCCGTCATCACCACCAGCCCGCGGTCGCCGTCGAGCGGCTCGTTGCCGCTCATGCGCTCCGCCGCCAGCCGCAGCAGGTTGAAGGTGCCGACCAGGTTGACCTCCACCACGCTGCGGAAGGCCTCCAGCGGGAGCACCCCGCGGCGGGACAGGATGCGTCCCGGCGTGGCGACCCCGGCGCAGCTGACCGCCACCCGCAACGTCCCCAGCGCGGCCGCCCGGTCCACCGCCGCCTCCACCTGCTCCTCGTCACGGACGTCGGCGGGCACGAACTCGGCCCGTGGCAGGCCCGCCGCCACCTCGGCCCCGGGCGAGGAGGGCAGGTCGACGAGCACGACGGCGGCGCCGGAGCCGGCCAGCGCGCGGGCCGTGGCGAGCCCGAGCCCGGAGGCCCCGCCGGTGACCAGGACGGCGTCGGCCGAGGTCAGCTGCATGCCTCGGAGCCTAGTCATCACGCGCTGACAGTGGTGGGATGGTCCCCGACCCGCCCCCTGCCGAGGAACCCCCATGCCGATCAGCCGCCGCAGCCTGCTCGCCGCCGTCCCCGCCGTCGGCCTGCTCACCGTCGCCTGCCCCTGGCCCGCCCACGCCGACTCCGCCGGCGACCTGCCGACGGTGCTGGCCAACACCGTCGACCTGCTCGTGGGGACGGAGCAGAGCAACGCCTCCCCCGCCGTCGCCACCAAGCTGGCCAGCATGGACGCCACCGCCCGCACCCGGCTCGCGGCGATGGACGCCGCCGGCCCGGACGAGGTCTTCGCCGACGTCCCGCTGGGCACCGACGACGCGCTGCTGGCCCGCACCGCCACCTGGCTGCTGGACGTCGCCAAGGCGACCCGGCTCCGCGGCAGCGGCTCGGACCTGGTCGACGACACCGCCACCCAGGACCGCGTGCTGGACGCCGTGGCCTGGCTGCACGCCACCCACCTGGCCGACCAGGACCGCGGCTACTACGGCAACTGGTTCAACTGGGAGATCGGCATCCCCAGCGCGCTGACCCGGACCCTGGTGCTGCTGGCGCACCGGCTGCCGGCCCGGCCGGGGCTGCTGGACGACCTCGTCGCCACCATGGACGCCTACCTGCGCAACGGCGAGGACGGCGACGTCGACCTCGACTCCCGCTTCCACACCGGGGCCAACCTGGCCGACATCACCACCAACCGGATCCTGCAGGGCGCCCTCACCGGTGACGTCCAGCGGGTCGGGGCGGCGCTGGGCAACCAGCTGACCGTCTACGCCACCATCGACCCCTACGCCCTGCAGCACGGGGTCACCGACGGCCACTACGCGGACGGGTCGTTCATCCAGCACCACTCGGTGGCCTACACCGGCTCCTACGGCAAGGCGCTGCTGGCCCGCGTGGTGCAGACCATCGCGGTGCTGCAGGGAACCTCCTGGGCCACCGGCGCCGAGCTGGTGCAGGTGGTGCAGCACTGGGTCCGCGACGGCTTCGCCCCCGTCGTCTTCGAGGGCTGGATGATGGAGGCGGTCAAGGGCCGCGCGGTCAGCCGCACCACCACCGGCTACACCGACGTCGCCGCGGTGGTCGAGGCGGTCGTCGACCTGGCCGAGCTCAGCACCGGCGCCGAGGCCGCCGCGCTGCGGAGCTGGGTGAAGTTCCTCAGCACGGCCGCCGGCAGCGCGATCAACCCGGCGAGCTTCGCCTCCCCGTTGAGCACCGCCCGCCACGCCGAGGTGCTCGCCGACCCCGAGGTCGTCCCGGCCGACCTGGTCCCGGCCACCTCCCACAGCACCTTCGCCGCCATGGAGCGCGACGTGCACCGCCGGCCCGGCTGGGCCTTCGCGCTCTCGCGGAGCTCGGAGCGGATCAGCAAGTACGAGTACATGAACGGGGAGAACCTGCTCCCCTGGTTCCAGGGCGACGGCGCCCACCACCTCTACCTCTCCGGTGAGGACCAGAACCGCACCTTCGGGGTCGACCACCTGGTCACCGTCGACCCGGCCCAGCTCCCCGGCGTGGTGGCCCCGGTCGAGCAGCGGCGCAGCGTCCCCGACCTCTACGGCACCAGCTGGTACGAGGCCCCCGACCACCCGCTGGGCTTCACCTCCTCCTCGGAGTCGCAGAACACCTACGTCTACTTCCCCGTCGCCACCTCCGCCCACTCCGGCGGGGCCCGGCTGGGCGGCTACGGCTCGGCGGCGATGGTGCTCTCCGACGACGTCGCCCACCGCGACGCCGGTCGCGGGCTGCTGCCGGAGGACCTGCGCACCTGGGCCGCCGCCCGCGCCACCCGCTCGTGGTTCATGCTCGACGAGGAGGTCGTGCTGCTGGCCGCCGGCGTCTCCGACCCCGCGGGCCGCGACGTGCTGACCACGCTGGACCGGCGCAGCACCGTCTCCGCCGACGTCGAGGTGGTCGGGCGGCTGCGCGACGGCGGCCGCTGGACCGGCCCCGGACGGGCGGACCTGGCCTGGGTGCGCTGGAGCGACCGCAGCACCGGCGCCGCGGTCGGGCAGGTGCTGCTGCAGACCCCCGAGGTCGACGTCCGCTGCGCCCCGGTGCGGGCCAGCCGGCGGGTGGTGCGGCTGTCCAACCCCGCGACCACCGCCACCCGCACCGTCTACGGCGTCGAGGTGCGCACCCCGGCCGGCTCCGAGCAGTCGCTGGCCTGGGCGCTGGTCCCCGGCGCCGACGAGGCCGCGCTGGACGGCTACGCCGCCCAGACGCTGCGGGTGCTGGCCAACACCACCGCGGTGCAGGCGGTGGAGCACGCGGGCACCGGGCTCACCGGCGTCAACACCTTCGGCTCCGGACGCCACCGGGCCGGCGGGGTCGAGGTCGAGGGACCGGCGGCCGTGCTGGTGCGCCGCAGCGGCTCGCAGGTGGAGGTGGCCGTGGCCGAGCCGACCACCTCCCGCCGGCGCGTCGACGTGGTGCTGGCCGAGCCCCTGCGGCTGGTGCGCTCCGACCGGCGGGTGCGCGCCACCCCCGCGCCCGGCGGCGGCACCCGGCTCTCGGTGGACGTCCACCAGCAGTACGGGCGGAGCGTCACCGCGACGCTGCGTCCACGCTGAGCGTCAGCCGGGCCGCTGACGCGGCCGGGAGGACCGCTGCAGCAGGTGGCGTGCAGCAAGCTGGTGTTCCGGAACCCGCACCGTGCCCGACCGCTGCCGCGCGGCGGCCCGCGGTGGCCGCGCCCCGGCGCCGGAGTGCCTAGACTGCACCGGTGAGCCTGCGCCTGTACGACTCCGCCACCCACGAGATCCGGGACTTCGTCCCGATGCGTGAGGGCGAGGTGTCGATCTACCACTGCGGGCTGACGGTGCAGTCGTCGCCGCACCTGGGCCACATCCGCAAGGAGGTCGTCTTCGACGTGCTGCGGCGCTGGCTGACCTGGCACGGCCTCGCCGTCACCGTGGTGGCCAACGTCACCGACATCGACGACAAGATCCTGGCCAAGTCCGCCGAGGCGGGCGTGCCCTGGTTCGTGCACGCCTACCGGTTCGAGCGCGAGCTGCACGCCGCCTACGCCGCCCTCGGCTGCCTGCCGCCCAGCTACGAGCCGCGGGCCACGGGGCACGTGCCGGAGATGCTGGAGCTGGTGCAGCAGCTCGTCGAGCGGGGCCACGCCTACCCGGCCGAGGACGGCTCCGGCGACGTCTACTTCGACGTCCGCTCCTGGCCCGCCTACGGCGAGCTGTCCGGGCAGCGGCTCGACGACATGGAGCCGGCCGCCGACGCCGACCCCCGCGGCAAGCGCGACCCCCGCGACTTCGCGCTGTGGAAGGGTCACAAGCCCAGCGAGCCGCTGAGCGCCTCCTGGCCCTCGCCGTGGGGACGCGGGCGCCCCGGCTGGCACCTGGAGTGCTCGGCGATGGCGGGCAAGTACCTGGGCGACGAGTTCGACATCCACGGCGGCGGGCTGGACCTGCGCTTCCCCCACCACGAGAACGAGCTCGCCCAGTCGCGCGCGGCCGGACGTCCCTTCGCCCGGCTGTGGATGCACAACGCCTGGGTGACCGCGGCCGGGGAGAAGATGAGCAAGTCCCTCGGCAACGGCGCCCTGGTGTCGGAGGTGACGAAGGCCTACCCGCCGCGGGCGGTGCGCTTCTACCTGCTCGGCCCGCACTACCGCTCCACGGTCGAGTGGTCCGACACCTCGCTGGCCGAGGCGACCGCAGCGCTGGGGCGCGTGGACGGCTTCGTCGAGCGGGCCACCCGCGCCGTCGGCGAGCAGCAGGGGACGGTCCCCGACGACTTCGTCGCCGCGATGGACGACGACCTCGGCACGCCCGGGGCGCTGGCCGTCCTCTACGGCGCCGTCCGCGACGGCAACGTGGCCCTCGAGCGGGGCGACCAGGCCACCGCCGCGCGGCTGCTCGGCGAGGTCCGGGCCATGCTGGACGTCCTGGGGCTGCGCGCCGACGACCCGGTCTGGGGCCAGGGCGGCTCCGACGACCTCACCCCCGTGGTGGACGCCCTGGTCCGCACCCTGCTGGAGCAGCGGGCGCAGGCCCGCGCGTCCCGCGACTTCGCGACCGCCGACGCCGTCCGCGACACCCTGGCCGCGGCCGGGATCGCGATCACCGACACCCCCAGCGGACCCGAGTGGTCGCTGGCCGGGAGCAAGGAGCACTGATGCCGGGCAACAGCCAGCGACGCAACGCCGGGTCACGCGGCCCCAGCAAGGCCGCGGGCAGCGGCGGGCGGGTCCGCCGCGCCCTCAAGGGCAAGGGACCCACGCCGAAGGCGGAAGACCGTCCCTACCACAAGGCCTACAAGGCCAAGCAGGCCGCCAGCCGGCGCCAGGGCGGCACCGGCAGCCGGCCCGCGCCGTCGAAGACCGGGCGCCCCGGCGCCGGGCCGGAGTGGGTGGCCGGACGCAACCCCGTGCTGGAGGCGCTGCAGGCCGAGATCCCGGTCCGCACCGCCTACGTCGCCGAGGGCGCCGAGCGCGACGACCGGCTTCGCGACATCCTCCGGATCACCGCCGAGCGCAGCACCCCGATGCTGCAGGTCACCCGCGGCGAGCTGGACCGGCTGACCGGTGGCGCCGTGCACCAGGGTGTGGCGCTGCAGCTGCCCGAGTACACCTACGCCCACCCCGACGACCTGCTGGCCCTCGCGGTCGAGGCGGGACCGTCCTCGCTCGTGGTGGCCCTGGACCACGTCACCGACCCCCGCAACCTCGGCGCCGTGGTGCGCTCGGCGGCGGCCTTCGGGGCGGTCGGCGTGCTGATCCCGGAACGCCGCGCGGCCGGGATGACCGCCGCCGCCTGGAAGACCTCGGCGGGCGCGGCCGCCCGGCTGCCGATCGCCCGGGCGACCAACCTCAACCGCAGCCTGCGGGCCTTCGCCGACGCCGGGTTCACCCTGGCCGGGCTGGCCGGCGAGGGCACGACCGACGTCGCGGCGCTGCCCGCGGCCAGCGAGCCGCTGGTGCTGGTGGTGGGCAGCGAGGGCGAGGGCCTGTCGCGGCTGGTCCGCGAGGCCTGCGACGTGCTGGTCTCCATCCCGATCGCCAACGAGGTGGAGTCGCTGAACGCCGGCGTGGCCGCCGGCATCGCCCTCTACGAGATCTCCCGCCAGCGCAGCTGAGCCCTGTGGACGACCGCCGCCGCCGCGGCGGCGGACGTGCTGGTCTGGGCGGGTGCACCTGCCACCGGTGGTCAAGCTGGCCGCCCTCCGGGCCGCCGGGCTGACGGCTGCCCAGGCGCGTGCGGGGCTCGAGGCCGCCGGCTACCGCGCCCTGGGAGCGGGGTGGTTTGCCGGGCCGGGGGCGGACGCCCGGGTGGTGGCGGCTCTGCGGCAGAACTGCCGGCTGACCTGCGCCACGGCGGCCCGGGAGCACGGTCTGTGGGTTCCGCCGCACTCGGGCACCCACGTGGCGGCGCTGCGGACCCGGCGGGCTCCCGCCGGGCTGGTCGGGCACGCACCGGTGGTGCGCCGCTGGGTGGACGACCGGCACCTGCTGCCGCTCGACCTGACGCTGCTGCACGCGGTGCGCTGCCTGGGCGTCCCGGGCTCGGCCGTCCTCCTGGAGTCGGCGATCAACCTCGGTCTGCTGGGGCTGCCCGAGGTGGCGGCCCTGGTCGAGGACCTGCCCGAGACCTGGCGCCGGCCGTTGCTCCGGGTGCGACGGGGGTCGCAGTCGGGCACCGAGACGGTGGTGCGGTTGTGGCTGGAGAGCCGCCACGTGCGGGTGCAGCCGCAGGTGCAGGTGCCCGGGGTGGGGCGCGTCAACCTGCTGGTGGGCCGGAGCTGGGTGATCGAGCTGGACAGCGTCACCCACCACACCGGCACCGAGCAGTACGCCGAGGACCGCCGTCGGGACCTCGAGCTGCGCCGCGCCGGGTACACCGTGACCCGGCTGACCTACGCCCAGGTCTTCCACGAGTGGGAGGCGACCCGGCGGGCGCTGGAGGACATCCTGCGGCGCCGGCTGCACCGCCGACGGATCTGACACCAGATCCGCCGCTCTGCCTATATAGGCACAGCGGTGGATCTGGTGACAGAAAGGTTCGGGGTCAGAGCCGGCTGAGCCGCTCGGAGGCCTCGGCCAGCACCTCGGGGCGCTTGCAGAAGGCGAACCGGACGAGGGTGGCGGCCGAGGCCGGGTCGGCGTAGAACACCTGCGCCGGGACGGCGACCACACCGATCCGGGCGGGCAGCGAGCGGCAGAACTCCACCCCGTCCCGCTCGCCGATGGCGGCGATGTCGGCGATCACGAAGTAGGTGCCCTCGGGGCGGAAGACCTCCAGCCCGGCCGCCCGCAGCCCCTCGCTGAGCAGGTCCCGGCCCGCCTGCAGGGTGGCCGCCACCGAGGCGAAGTGCTCCCGGGGCAGCCCCAGGCCCACCGCCACCGCCGGCTGGAACGGCGCGCCGCCGGAGAAGGTGAGGAACTGCTTGGTGGCGTTGACCGCCCGCACCAGCTGCGGCGGGGCGCACAGCCAGCCGATCTTCCAGCCGGTGACCGAGAACGTCTTGCCGGCCGAGGAGACCTGCAGGGTCCGCTCCCGCATCCCGGGGAAGGTGGCCAGCGGCCGGTGCACGCGGCCGTCGAAGGTCAGGTGCTCGTAGACCTCGTCGCAGAGCACCCACAGGTCGTGCTCCACCGCGATGTCGGCCAGCCCCTGCAGCTCCTGCTCGGTGAGCACCCGGCCGGTGGGGTTGTGGGGGCTGTTGACCAGCAGCACCCGGGTCCGCGGCCCGACCGCCGCCCGGACGGCGTCCAGGTCGAGGGCGAAGTCCGGCGGGTGCAGGGTCACCGGGCGCAGCACCGCACCGGCCATGGTCGCCGCCGCGGCGTAGGAGTCGTAGGTCGGGTCGAGGGCCACCACCTCGTCGCCCTGCTCGCAGAGCGCAAGCAGCGCCGCCGACACGCCCTCGGTCGCGCCGGTGGTGATCAGCACCTCGGTCTCGGGGTCGTAGTCCAGCCCGTACCACTCCGACTGGTGGCGGCTGACGGCCTCGCGCAGCACCAGGTGCCCCAGGCCGGGCGGGTACTGGTTGACGCCGTCGCGGACCGCCCGGACGGCGGCCTCCAGCACCTCGGGCGGGCCGTCGGTGTCGGGGAACCCCTGCCCGAGGTTCAGGGCACCGGTGCGGGCCGCCAGCACCGACATCTCCGCGAAGACGGTGGTGCCGAACCCGCGCATCCGCTCGACGAGGGGCTCTGTGGATGTCACCGCCCCACGTTCTCACACCCGCCCGGGCACCACCGGCAGGGGCGCGTCGGGCTCACGGCAGGTCGAGCGAGCCCGCGCGGCGCAGCCGCAGCCACCGGTGCCCGTACCCCGGCAGGGCGAGCTCGGCTCCGGTGCCGGCGACGGCCACCCGCTCGTGGCTGAGGACGTCCACCAGCTCCAGGCCGTCGTCGGGCCCGGTCACCGGGAGCCGCACGCCGACCGGCTCGGACCCCAGGTTGTGCACCGCCACCACCGAGGACTCGTCGAGGTCGCAGCGGTGGACCAGCACCTGGCGGGCGTCCTGCTCGACCACGCTGAAGCGGCCCCACCCCAGCTCGGGGCAGCTGCGGCGGGCGGAGACGAGGGAGCGCACGAAGCTGAAGAGGGAGTCGGGGTCGTGCAGCTGGGCGTCGGCGTTGACGTGCTCGGGGCCGTAGCCGTCGGGCACCACCCGCTGCACCAGCTGCTCGGGCTCGGCGGAGGAGAAGCCGCCGTTGGGCCCGGGACCCCACTGCATCGGGGTCCGCACCGCCATCCGCCCGGGCGCCGCGAGGTCCTCCCCCATCCCGATCTCCTCGCCGTAGTAGAGCGCCGGCGTGCCGGGCAGCGAGAAGAGCAGCGAGTAGGCCAGCCGGACCCGCCGGGGGTCGCCGTCGACCATCGGCGGCAGCCGGCGCTTCAGCCCGCGGCCGTACACCTGCATCTCCTCCTCGGGCCCGAAGGCGGCGAAGACCTCCTGGCGCTCCTCCTCCGACAGCTTGTCCAGGGTCAGCTCGTCGTGGTTGCGCAGGAAGGTCGCCCACTGGCAGGCCGGGTGGACGACCGGCCGCTCCGAGAGCGCCCTGGCCAGCGGGGCGGCGTCCCCGCGGGCCATCGAGAGGTAGGTGGCCTGCATGGTGATGAAGTCGAACAGCAGGTTCAGCTCGTCGCCGCGGTCCCCGCCGAAGTAGGCCAGCTGCTGCTCGTGGGGCAGGTTGACCTCCCCCAGCAGCACCGCGTCCCCCTTGCGCCGGGCGGTGTAGGCGCGGAGCTCGCGCAGCACGGCGTGCGGGTCCCCGGCCAGCTGCTCGTCGGCGGCGGTGTCGACGTCCTGCACGAAGTAGGGCACGGCGTCGACCCGGAAGCCGTCGATGCCGAGCTCGAGCCAGAACCCGACCACCCGCAGGATCTCCTCCACCACCGCCGGGTTGCCCACGTTGAGGTCGGGCTGGTGGCGGTAGAAGTGGTGCAGGTACCACTCGCCGGTGGCCTCGTCGCGGGTCCAGATCGAGTCCTCCTGGTCGGGGAAGACCACCTGGGCGGAGGTGTCGGGCGGTTCGGTGTCGCGCCAGACGTAGTAGTCGCGGTAGGGGCTGTCGGTGCTGCTGCGGGCGGAGACGAACCACGGGTGCTGGTCGGAGGTGTGGTTGATCAGCAGGTCGACGATCACCCGGATGCCGCGGTCGTGGGCGGTGCGCACGACCTCCACCAGCCGGCCGTGGTCGCCCAGCCGGGCGTCGACGCCGTAGAAGTCGGTGACGTCGTAGCCGTCGTCACGGTCGGGGCTGGGGTAGAACGGCATCAGCCACAGGCAGCTGATCCCCAGCTCGGCGAGGTAGTCGATGCGCCGCGACAACCCCTGCAGGTCGCCGATGCCGTCCCCGTCGGCGTCGAGGAAGGTCTCGACGTCGAGGCAGTAGATGACCGCGCTCTTCCACCACAGGTCGCTGGTGTCGGTGACCCGCACGTCGCTCACCGAACGGCCGGCGAGCTGCCGGCCAGCTGCGGCAGCACCTGCTCGCCGAAGACGTCGAGGAACTCCTGCTGCTGCTGCCCGACGTGGTGCAGGTAGAGGTCGTCGAAGCCCAGCTCGGCGTACTCGGCCAGCCAGGCCGCGTGCTGGCCGGGCTCGGCCGAGATCCGGACGGCCTGGGCCACCGACGCCGGCCCGACGTGCTCGGCCATGGCGTCGAAGCCGGCCGCGGTCGCGGTGTCCCAGATGACCGGCTCGCTGAACACGTTGGTGCGCCACTGGTCCACCGCCAGCGCCTCGGCCTCCTCCTCGGTGCGGGCCCAGGACAGGTGCACCTGCAGCGAGGCCCGGCCGCGTCCGCCCGCCTCGCGGTAGGCCGCCAGCACCTGCTGCAGCTGCTCGGGCGGCTGGTTGATGGTGATCAGCCCGTCGGCCCAGGCGGCGACGCGGGACGCCGAGGCCACCGAGACCACCGGCGCGACCAGCAGCGGCACCGGCTCGGCCCGCTCCCACACCCGCGCCCGGTCGACGGTGACCAGGCCGTCGTGGCTGACCTCCTCACCGGCCAGCAGCCGGCGGATGACGTCGACGCACTCGTCGCGGCGGCGGTCGCGGACGTCCTTGGCCGGCCAGCGGGCGCCGGTCACGTGCTCGTTGAGCGCCTGCCCGCTGCCCAGCGCCACCCAGAACCGTCCGGGGAACATCTCGCCCAGGGTGGCGATCTTCTGGGCGGCGACGGCCGGGTGGTAGCGCTCGCCGGGGGCGCTGACCACGCCGAGCTCCAGCCCGGTGGTGGCCAGCGCGGCACCCAGCCAGGACCAGGCGTAGCCGGAGTGGCCCTGCCGTTCGCTCCACGGGAAGAGGTGGTCGGAGCACATCCCCATCTGGAAGCCGGCCTGCTCGGCGTGCTGCAGGTCGGAGAGCAGCTGGCGCGGCGCGACCTGCTCGTGGGACGCGTGGAAGCCGATGCGGGTCATGGCACCAGCGAAGCACACCGCCGCGCCGCGCGGCGGCGGGGCGTGCCCGCGGTCAGGAGACCAGCAGCACCACGGCGCTGACGGTGGCCGCTCCCAGCACCGCCAGCTCGAAGGCCCGCTGCGGGATGCGGCGGATCAGCCGGGTGCCGATGAAGGCCCCCAGCAGCACCCCCGGGGCCAGCACCAGGGCGAGCAGCAGCAGCCGCCACTCCAGCAGCCCGAGCCCGACGCTGAACGGCACCTTGCACAGGTTGATGCCGAGGAAGAACCAGGCGTTGGTGCCGATGAAGCGCCGCTTGTCCACCCCCTGCCCGAGCAGGTACAGCGTCATCACCGGCCCGGCGGCGTTGGCCACCATGGTGGTCGCGCCGGCGGCGGTGCCGACCCCCAGCCGGGCCGGCCAGGGCCACGGGCGCGGGTCGCCCTCGGGTGCGGGACGCCGCCAGCGCAGCACGAGCTGCAGCAGCGTCAGCACCAGCAGGATCGCGCCGATCCCCCGCTGCAGCCCGACGTCGCTGACCACGGCCAGCAGCGCCGTCCCCAGCAGCAGCCCGGGCAGCAGGCCGGGCACCAGCCCGCGGATCAGACGCCAGTCCACGTCGCGGTGGTAGCGCAGCACGGCCAGCACGTCGCCGATGATCAGCACCAGCAGCAGCGCCGCGGTGGACTCCCGGGCCGGCAGCACGAGGGCGAACAGCGCCACGGCGAGGGTGCCGACCCCGCCGATGGCCGTCTTGGCGAACCCCACCCCGACCGCGGCGAGGGCCAGCAGCGACCAGGCCAGGAGGGCCTGGGCAGGGGTGAGCTCCAGGCCGAGCAGCTCTGCGGACGTGGTGGCCTCCTCCGCCGGGAAGGTCCAGCGCGGACCCTCGGACGGTGCCGGACTGTACCGGAGGGCGGCGGTACCCTGGGGCGTCCGCCAGCCTCGACCAGGAGTACCGGTGACCGATCCCCTCATCCCGACGATCAACGACGCCTACCGCGCCACCCTGCAGGTGGTGGAGTCCGTGGAGCCGCGCATCGCCGGCGCGATCCGCAGCGAGCTGACCGACCAGCGCGCCTCGCTGAAGCTCATCGCCTCGGAGAACTACGCCTCCCCCGCCGTGCTGCTGACGATGGGCAACTGGCTCAGCGACAAGTACGCCGAGGGCACCGTCGGGCACCGCTTCTACGCCGGCTGCCAGAACGTCGACACCGTCGAGTCGGTGGCCGCCGAGCACGCGCGCGAGCTCTTCGGCGCCGAGTACGCCTACGCCCAGCCACACTCCGGGATCGACGCGAACCTGGTGGCGTTCTGGTCGATCCTGGCCCACCGCGTCGAGCAGCCCGAGCTGGCCGAGGCGGGCGTCCGCCAGGTCAACGAGCTCTCCGAGGACGCCTGGGAGGTGCTGCGGAAGAAGTTCGGCGAGCAGCGCATGCTCGGCATGAGCCTGGACGCCGGCGGCCACCTCACCCACGGCTTTCGCCCCAACATCTCGGGCAAGATGTTCCACCAGCGCTCCTACGGCACGGACCCCGGCACCGGCCTGGTCGACTACGACCAGGTGGCCGCGATGGCTCGGGAGTTCAAGCCGCTGATCCTGATCGCGGGCTACTCCGCCTACCCCCGCCGGATCGACTTCGCCCGGATGCGTGAGATCGCCGACGAGGTCGGTGCCACCTTCATGGTCGACATGGCCCACTTCGCCGGCCTGGTGGCCGGCAAGGTGTTCACCGGCGACGAGGACCCGGTGCCCCACGCCCACGTCGTCACCACCACCACCCACAAGTCGCTGCGGGGTCCGCGCGGCGGGCTGGTGCTGGCCACCGAGGAGTACGCCCCCAGCGTCGACCGCGGCTGCCCGATGGTGCTCGGCGGCCCGCTGTCGCACGTGATGGCCGCCAAGGCGGTGGCCCTGGCCGAGGCCCGTCAGCCGTCCTTCCAGGCCTACGCCCAGCAGGTGGCCGACAACGCCAAGACGCTGGCCGACGGGCTGATGCGCCGCGGCGCCAAGCTGGTCACCGACGGCACCGACAACCACCTCGTGCTGCTCGACGTCAGCGGCTACGGGCTGACCGGGCGGCAGGCCGAGTCCGCGCTGCTGGAGGCCGGTGTGGTGACCAACCGCAACGCCGTCCCCAACGACCCCAACGGCGCCTGGTACACCTCCGGCGTCCGGCTGGGCACCCCGGCGCTGACCTCGCGCGGGTTCGGCGCGGCCGAGTTCGAGCAGGTCGCGGACCTGATCACCTCGGTGCTGTCCAGCACCACCCCGGCCACGGCCAGCAGCGGCCAGCCGGGCAAGGCGAAGTACGTGCTGGCCGACGGGGTCGCCGGCTCCACCCGGGCCCGGATCGCCGAGTTGCTCGAGGCCAACCCGCTCTACCCCGGCCTGGAGCTCTGAGCCCGGCGGCCGACCCCCGCCGCCGCTACCCTCGGGGGCTGTCCGTCCCGTCGTAGGAGGAGACCGGTGGTCCCGCCCCGCAACACCGTGCACCTGTTCGAGGTCTCCGGCGCCGACCCGGCCCGGCTCGACGACCTGGAGCTGGTGCAGCGGCTGCTGGCCCGGGTGGTCGGCGAGGCCGGGCTCACCCCGGTGGCCGAGACCGCGCACCGGTTCAGCCCGCAGGGGCTGAGCCTGGCGGTGCTGCTGGCGGAGTCCCACATCGCGGCCCACACCTGGCCGGAGGCGGGTACCGCGTACCTGACGCTGACCACCTGCCGGCCGCCCGATCCCGACTTCGGCGCCGCGACCGCGGCCCTGGTCCGGGAGGGTCTGGCCGCGGACCGGGTCGAGCTGCGGGAGCTGGTGTAGTGGCGCGTCCCAAGGCCCGGATGAAGTTGGGCCGCTACCTGATCGGCGACCCGCCGTGGCGCTCGCTGCCCAACGGCGTCGCCGTCTACACCGAGCGCGACCCCGAGGACGGCAGGACCTACTCCTGGGAGGAGTGGGAGCTGCTCGGCTACGAGGACCTGGACTTCTGGGTCGAGTACGACCACCACTCCCGGCAGGTGTCCCTCTACTGGCCGGCCCGCAGCGAGCCGCCGGTCGACCCCACCCGGCTGCGGCTGCACCAGCAGCTCGACCTCACGGTGGACGGCACCCCCCGGCGCTGGGTCGTCCGCGAGGTCGGTGCCGGGACCATCGCGTTCCTCGACGGCGCCTTCACCTACGACATCACCACCGGGCAGCAGGTCGCCTACGCCGAGCTGTCCGAGGTCGGCGGTCCGCACCGGGCGGTGGTGGAGAAGTTCGACGACCGGGTGATCGACACCTACGCCGCCACCACGCTGGACGTCAAGGCCCAGAAGCACCACTTCGGACGCCGGGTCGCCCCCTACGACCTGCGCAAGCTGGTCGTCGCCCTGCTCGTGCTGGTGGTCCTGGGCCTGGGCGTCCTCAGCTCGTGCCTCTCCCCGCGCGACTGCACGCCGCGGTCGGGCCAGACCACCACCGACTGCCGCACCGGCTACGGCGGGGGCGGCGGCGGAGGCGTCGGCAAGTGACCACCCACCTCACGATCGGAGACCGTCCATGAACGAGCAGACCTCGTCCGCCCTCGACCTCGCCGCCCTGCTGTCGACGGTGGTGTACTCCGTGCTGGGCATCGTGCTGATGGTGCTGACCATCGTGGTGGTGAACAAGCTGTTCCGGCTGCAGCTGCACCGGGAGCTGGTGCAGGAGCACAACGTGGCGTTCGGCATCATGATCGCCGGCTTCGCGGTGGCCATCGGCGTCATCATCGCCGGCACCATCATGTCCCCGTGACCCGGCGCGGGCAGCTCGACCGGGCGACGGTCTTCGCCGCCGCCCTGCTGGTCGCCGTCGGGGGCATCGTCTACGAGCTGATCCTGGGCACGACCGCCTCCTACCTGTTCGGCAGCTCGGTGGTCGCCTTCTCCCTCGCCACCGGGCTGACGCTGTTCGGCATGGGGCTGGGGTCGCTGCTGGCCGCCCGGCTCGCCTCCGACCCCGGGCTGAACTTCGTCCGCAACGAGGTGCTGCTGGCGCTGCTGGGCGGCAGCTCGGTGCTGCTGGTGCACTGGAGCTTCGCCGCCACCGACGCCTACTGGGTGGTCTACGTGGCCCTCTCGCTCGCCATCGGGGTGGGGATCGGCGTCGAGATCCCGCTGCTGGTGTCGCTGGTGCGGGCCAGCGGACGCGAGGAGTCGGTGGACCTGCTGTCGAAGGTGCTGGCCCTGGACTACTTCGGGGCGCTCGTCGCCTCGCTGCTGTTCCCGTTCCTGCTGCTGCCCACCCTCGGCCTGGCGCGGACGGCGGTCACGGTGGCCCTGCTCAACGTCGCCGTCGCGCTCTTCATGCTGTGGCGGATGGGGCTGCGGACCCGCTGGAACCTGCTGTCGGTGCTCGCGCTGGTGCTGCTGCTGGCGCTGTTCGTGGGCAGCTCCTCGCTGGAGCGGATGGCGGTGGCCCGCCAGTACACCGACCCGGTGGTGCACCAGGAGACCACCGGCTACCAGCGGGTCGTGCTGACCGCCTACGGCCCCGACACCCGGCTGTGGCTCGACGACCAGCTGCAGTTCTCGACCGTGGACGAGGCCCGCTACCACGAGACGCTGGCCCACGCCGCGCTCACCTCGGTGGACCGGCCTCGCTCGGTGGTCGTGCTCGGCGGCGGGGACGGGATGCTGGCGCGGGAGGTGCTGCGCCACCCCGACGTGGAGCGGGTGACCGTCGTCGACCTGGACCCCGCGGTGACCACGCTGGCCCGGGAGAACCGGCTGGTGGCGGAGGCGAACCAGCACTCGCTGGACGACCCCCGCGTCGAGGTGGTCAACGCCGACGCCTTCGTCTGGCTGGGTGAGCCGCACCCGCCGGCCGACGTGGTGCTCGCCGACCTGGTCGACCCCTCCGACGGGCGGGTGGCCAAGCTGTACTCCCGCGAGATGTACGCCCGGGTGGCGCAGCGGCTCGCCCCCGGCGGCGTGTTCGCCACCCAGGCCACCTCCTCCTACTTCACCCCGGGCGCGCACCGCCAGATCGCGGCGACCGTGCTGGCCGCCATGCCGCAGCGCACGGTGGTGCCGCTGTCGGTCAACGTGCCCTCCTTCGGCGAGTGGGGCTTCGTACTGGCCCTGCCCCAAGGACCCGGCGGGGTGGTCGTCGACCCGGAGCCGGGCCAGGTGCCGGGCCTGCTCACCCGCTCCCCGCTGCCGGAGGGGCTGCGCTTCCACGACGCGGAGTCGCTGCGGGCGACCACCCGGCTGCCGCGGGACGCCTCCGGCGGCGACCCCGCCGCGGGGTGGGACGCCGAGGTGTCGACCCTGCTGCACCCGCGTGTGGTGACCACCTACGCCCGCGACATGTGGCAGTGGCGCTACTGACGCGTCCTGCGGCTCGGCGCCGGGAGGCTCAGCGGGCGAAGAGGTTGCCCGAGACGGTCGAGATGAAGTTCTTCAGCGACTCGGGCAGGTGGCGCAGGTGCCAGTTCTCGGGCCCGTGGTACCACGACAGCTCGTTGGAGTCGGCGGTGTCGTCGTCGTCGGTGCGCACGATGGCGTCGATCCAGCGGTCACGCCCGCCCAGCACGATCGCGTAGGGCAGCACCTCCGACAGCTCGCGCAGCTCCCGGCCCGGAGGCATCCGGTCGGTCGGCTCCTGGAGCAGCTCGGTGCGCAGCGTGGCCAGCCCGGCCAGCAGGCTGGCGCCGGCCGCCGTGCGCGACGGCATCTCCTGGCCCACGAAGGCCAGCCCGAGGGCCAGCGCGAGCAGGGCGAGCCCGAGCAGGCCGAAGGTGGTGAAGGCGACCAGCAGCACGGTGGCGACCACGGCGACGACCAGCGCGACCACGCCGGCGGTGCGCCAGACGGTGCGGGTGCTGTCGGGGCGGTGCTCGAACCAGCCGCTGCTGACGACGTCGTCGTAGAGCCGGTCCTGCACGTCGGCGATGTGCGGGGTCAGGGTCGGTCCGATCTCGGAGACCAGCACGCCGTCGCGGCCCTCGGCCGGGGTCAGCGCCGCCAGCAGGCTCTTCTCGAACCCGGCCAGGTCGGTCTCGGGGGCGCCGGTGCGCCGGATCCGCCAGTCGGTGCGGGCGAACTCCGCCCGGGGCAGCTCCTCGATGACCAGGTGCCCGCGCACGGCCAGGTCGATCAGGCTGGCGGTGACGTCGATGGGGTCGACCCGCTCGTCGACCACGGTGCCGACCTGGCCGGGGCGGACCTGGGTCAGCAGCGAGAACTCGGCCTGGTTGTCGCCGGTGGGGCGGAACTCGGCCACCCGCACCGGCTGCCCCGCCGCGGCGTCGCGGCCGGCACGGCGGTGCAGGGTGTACAGCACCAGCCCGCCGAGCACCAGGGCGCCGAGGGCCAGGGCCAGCGGCAGCGGGTCGGCCGAGAAGGCCCCGCCCAGCGTCCAGCGGCGCTCGACCTGCTCGTTGACGGCCACCGCCGCGGACGGCACGGTGATCTGCAGCAGCACCATCTCGCCCTGGCCGCGGGCGCTGTCGCCGAACTGCGGCTGCGGGTAGTCGTCGGTGCCGGCGGCGGAGAAGCGGCAGACGCCGGGGCTGACGCCCTCCGGCGGCCCGCTGAGGCACTGGAAGTCCTCCGGCAGCCCGGGCAGGCTGACCCGGCCGGTCACCTCCCCAACGCTCACCGACAGCCCCTGCAGCACGCGCCAGCGCAGCTGCGTGGAGTCGCCGGCGGAGAAGCTCGCACCGGTGACGGTGTAGCCCCAGCTGAGGGTGTCGGTGACGCCCTCGGTGGGCAGCGTGATGGTGACGGCGTCGGAGGACTCCTCCACCTGCGCGGTGACGCCCTCGGCGGTGACGTCGGCCACCCGGTAGACGTACTGCCGGTCGCCCAGGGCGTTCTCCAGCAGCGCGACCCGCTGGGTCACCTCGGCCGGCACCTCGCCGTCGAAGGTCAGGGTGTGCTCCACCCGGACCGCGCCGTCGGGCTGCACGCTCACCTCGAGGTCGACCAGGGCGGCGTGCCCCTCGGCGCGGGCGGGCAGGGCCACGGCGGCCAGCAGCAGCGCCAGCAGGGCGACCAGGACCGCCCGGGTCCTCGTCCCCAGGCGGGGCGGGGTCGCCAGGTTGGTTGCGCTCACTCGGGGCCTCCGGTCGTGTCGTCGAGGTGCCTGGTGGCCGACACGATAGCCGGACCAGGCCCACCGGCGGGGACCACCCGTCGGCTAGTGTGGCGGCCGTGACGCAATCGCCCTGGGGTCAGCCACCGCGTCAGCGCCCGGCTCAGCAGTGGAGCAACCCGCCCGCACCGTGGGGGCAGCCGCAGTGGCCGGCGCCCGGCCCGCAGCGCGGGCGCCCGCCGGCGCAGTGGCCCGGCCAGCCCGTCTGGGGACAGCCCACCGGCGGGGCCCCCGGGCCGACCTTCCCGCCGCCGCGGGCGCCGCAGCGTCCCAACCCGCTGCGCACGCTGTTCCTGGCCATGAGCGCGCTCGCCGTGGTGGCGCTGCTCGGGCTCATCGCCGTGAACGTCTCCGGGGTGGGGAGCAGCAGCGACGTCGCGTGGGCCAACGAGGACTACCAGGTCCCGCCGGAGACCTCGAGCCCGCCGGAGCTGCCGGCCTACCCGACCACCTTCGAGGAGGCCTACGCCGCCCTGGAGGAGAACCCGCTGTACAGCCAGCAGATGCCCGAGCCGGTGCGCTGCGAGCTGCCGCCCGGCGAGCCGGCGCAGATGAGCGACCGGGAGCTGGACGCCTACTTCACCGAGCAGATGGCCTGCCTGACGCGGGCCTGGCAGCCGCCCACCAGCGCCGCCGGCTACGTCGAGGTGCGTCCGCCGGTGACCATCTACCGCGACCAGGTCACCTCCGGGTGCGGCTCGATGGAGGGCGCGGAGGCCGTCAACGCCTTCTACTGCCCGGCCGACCAGGCGGTCTACTTCTCGACGCTGATGTTCGAGTACCTGCCCGACCTGCGGGAGCCGAGGATCGCGGAGCTGGTGATGGCGCACGAGTACGGCCACAACGTGCAGGCCCGCACCAACCTGCTGCTGCCCGCCCACATCCTGATGGCGAACATCGACGACGAGGACGCCCAGCTCGAGATCAGCCGCCGGCTCGAGGTCCAGGCCGACTGCTTCGCCGGCACCTTCTTCAACTCCACCCACCAGTCGCTGCAGCTCACCGACCAGGACTTCGCCGCCATGGAGCAGGCGCTGTTCAACATCGGCGACGACCAGCTCAGCGGCGACCCGGACGTCGTGGGCAACCACGGTCGCGGCGCGAGCCGCCAGCTGTGGGGCGAGCGGGGCTGGGAGACGACCGCGCTGTCCTCCTGCAACACCTTCACCGCCCCCTCGGGCGAGGTGGAGTGACGGCTCGGGCGGCGCGCTAGCGGCTGGCCTGCACCAGGGCGCTCGCCAGCGCGGCGAGGCCCTCGCCCCGACCGGTGAGCCCCAGACCGTCGGTGGTGGTGGCCGACACGCTGACCGGTGCCCCCACCAGCCGGCTCATCAGCGCCTCCGCCTCGTCGCGGCGGGCGGCGAAGCGGGGACGGTTGCCGACCAGCTGCACCGACACGTTGACCACCTCGAAACCGGCGGCCCGCACCCGGCGGACGGTCTCGGCGAGGAACTCCCGGCCCGGCGCCCCGGCCCAGCGCGGGTCTGAGGTGCCGTAGTTGCTGCCGAGGTCCCCCAGCCCGGCGGCGGCCAGCAGCGCGTCGCAGACGGCGTGGGCGACCACGTCGCCGTCGGAGTGGCCCACCGGGCCGGCGGGCTCGTCGGCGAAGTCGAGGCAGGCGATCCGCATCGGCCGTCCGGGGGCCAGCGCGTGGACGTCCAGACCGGTGCCGGTGCGCAGCGCCGCCAGCGGGGGCCGCGGCGGGCCGAGCAGCGTCTCGGCCAGCGCCAGGTCGGACTCGGCGGTGATCTTGAGCGAGCGGGGCGAGCCGTCCACGGTGAGCACCGGGTGGCCCAGCAGCTCGCAGGCGGCGGCGTCGTCGGTGACCGTCCCGCCGGAGCGGCGCAGCTCCTCGTGCGCGTCCCGCAGCACCTGGTGGTCGAAGCCCTGCGGCGTCTGCACGGCCCGCAGCCGGCTGCGGTTCAGGCCCCGGGTGCGGTCCTCGCCGACCTCGCGGACGGTGTCGACGACCGGGACCACCGGCACCACCGCGGGGGCCCCGGCGCGGACGGCCTCCACCACCCGGCGGACGACCTCGACCGGCACCAGCGGCCGGGCGGCGTCGTGGACGAGCACCACCGTCGCCTCGGAGCCGCCCAGCGCCTCGAGGGCCAGACCGACCGACTCCTGGCGCTCGCGTCCGCCGGCGACGAGGCGCAGCCGGACGCGCTCGGCCAGGTCGGCCAACGCGGCGGCGAAGTGCTCCCCCAGCTCGGGGCGGATGGCCACTACGACCTCGTCGACGCCGCCCTCGACCAGGGCGCGGACGCTGTGGTGGACCAGCGGGCGGCCGGCCAGCGTCCGCAGCGCCTTCGGCGGACCGCCGGAACCCATCCGGACGCCAGAACCGGCCGCCACCACGATGGCAGCGACCGGTCCAGGGGTTGTACGGGTGGTGCTCAGGAGGCGAGCACCTCGTCCAGCAGGACCTCGGCGCGGTCCTCCTCGACCCGCTCGGCCAGCGCCAGCTCGGAGACCAGGATCTGGCGCGCCTTGGCCAGCATCCGCTTCTCGCCGGCGGACAGCCCGCGGTCCTTCTCACGGCGCCACAGGTCGCGGACGACCTCGGCCACCTTCAGCACGTTGCCGCTGTGCAGCTTCTCGAGGTTGGCCTTGTACCGGCGGGACCAGTTGGTGGGCTCCTCGGTGTGGGGCGCCCGGAGCACCCCGAAGACCCGCTCCAGCCCCTCGGCGTCGACGACGTCACGCACACCGACGAGGTCGAGGTTGGCGGCTGGCACCCGGACGACCAGATCGGTCTGCCCGACGATCCTCAGGACGAGGTAGAGCTTGTCCTCACCCTTGATCTTGCGGGTCTCGATGTCTTCGATGACGGCCGCCCCATGGTTGGGGTAGACCACCGTTTCTCCGACTGTGAAAGACATATGTTGTGCCCCTTTCCCTGATCGAGTCTACCACGCGGCGGTTCGGGGCCCTGCGGCGTTTGGCCTAGCCAGAGGCCGGTGGGCGGCGCCGCACCCCTTGACAGCCGGCCGACGGTGTGTCTCCGCGGTGCCACCGCGAGGCGCCGGTGGGTCCTGCAGCGCGTTTGTCGCTAGGCTGCTCGCAGCCGAGCAGGAGGAGCACGCCCACCGTGAGCATCACCGACCGAGGCCCTGTGGCCGCAGCCGTCGCGGACACCGTCGCGCCGCCGCGTGGCGGGCGTCCGGCACGTCGACTCGCTCGCGGGCTCGCCGCCGCCGTGCTCTCCGCCGGCCTGGCGCTGGGCGCCGCCGGATGCGGCTTCGACGTGCAGACGCTGCAGCCGTACACCCCCTCCGAGGGGGTCAACACCGACGTCGGCACCACCGAGAACCGGCTGCCCGCGGTGAAGGTGCGCGGGCTGATGGTGGTGGCCACCGACGACGACCAGGGCTTCCTCTCCGCCGCCCTCTACGCCCCCGAGCAGCCCGACCGGCTGGTGGACGTCAGCGGGTTCGCGCTGGGCACCGGCGGCGAGGCCGGCCCGCCGCTGACCACGCAGGTGCCGCCGGACCTCACGGTGGCGCCCCAGGACGGCGCCGTGGTGCTCGTCGAGCAGCGGGCCGCGGTCACCCTGCAGGGCGAGGGCCTGGTCGCCGGCCGGACCGCCGAGCTGACCCTGACCTTCGAGCGGGCCGGGGCCGTCACCCTCGTCGTGCCGGTCGTGGCGATCGCCGACTACGAGAACCTCACCCCGCCGGGGACGCCGCCGGCCACCCCGGGCCAGGGCGCCTGAGTCAGCCGATCGTCACCTCGTCGCTGAACAGGCTGCTGATCGACTCCCCGAGGTGGACCCGCCGGACGGCCTCGGCGAACAGCGGCGCCACCGAGCGGACGGCCAGGTTCGGCACCCGCCGCTCCGGCGGCAGCGGCACCGTGTTGGTGCAGACCACCTCGGTGACGTCGGGCTGGTCGCGCAGCCGCTCCACCGCCGGCCCGGTGAACAGCCCGTGGGTGCAGGCGATCGCGACGCTGGACACCTCCTCGCGGCGCAGGCAGGACAGCAGCTCCACGATCGAGCCGGCGGTCGCGATCTCGTCGTCGAGCACGATCACGTCCTTGCCGCGCACGTCGCCGACGATGGCGTCGATCACCACGGTGTCGTCGCCCTGCCGCCGCTTCGAGCCGGCGGCCACCGGCACCCCGAGCTGACGGGCGAAGTACCCGGCCACCTTGACGTTGCCGAAGTCCGGTGAGACCACCACGGTGTTGGACAGGTCGCGGCCGGCGAAGTGGGCCGCCAGCTCCTTGATGGCGCTGAGGTGGTCCACCGGCACCGAGAAGAAGCCGTGCACCTGCTCGGAGTGCAGCGCCATCGTCACCACCCGGTCGGCGCCGGCGGTGGCCAGCTGGTCGGCGACCAGCCGGGCCCCGATGGAGATCCGGGGGGCGTCCTTCTTGTCCGAGCGCGCGTAGGCGAAGTGCGGGATCACCGCCGTGATGTGCTGCGCCGAGGCGCCGCGGGCGGCGTCCAGCATCAGGAACAGCTCCATCAGGTTCTCCTGCACCGGCGGCACCAGCGGCTGCACCACGAACACGTCGCGGCGCCGGCAGTTGGCGCGCAGCTGCACCTGCAGGCAGTCGTTGCTGAACCGGGTGGTCCGCGACGGGGACAGCTCCACGCCGAGGATGTCGCACATCTCGGCGGCGAAGGCCGGGTGCGCCGAACCGGAGAAGACCGTGATGTCACCTGTCACGGACGGTCACTGCACGGCGCGCCGCCCGGCCGCGGCGAACCGCGGACCCCCGCCCCCCGGGTCAGGCCTCGAACTTGTAGCCGAGCCCCCGCACGGTGATGAGGTGCACCGGACGCGCCGGGTCGGGCTCGATCTTGGACCGCAGCCGCTTGACGTGGACGTCGAGGGTCTTGGTGTCCCCCACGTAGTCCGCGCCCCAGATGCGGTCGATCAGCTGGCCCCGGGTCATCACCCGGCCGGCGTTGCGCAGCAGCATCTCCAGCAGCTCGAACTCCTTGAGCGCGAGCTTGATCCGCTGGCCAGACACCGACACCTCGTGGCGCTCCACGTCCATCCGCACGCCGCCGGCCTCGACCACGTCGGGCAGCAGCTCGACCTCCTGGCCGCGGCGCAGCACGGCGCGGATGCGGGCGACCAGCTCGCGGTGGCTGAACGGCTTGGTGACGTAGTCGTCGGCGCCGAGCTCCAGCCCCACGACCTTGTCCACCTCGGTGTCGCGGGCGGTGAGCATGATGACGGGGACCGGTCCCCGGGCCCGCAGCTGGCGGCAGACCTCGGTGCCGGGGAGCCCGGGCATCATCAGGTCCAGCAGCACGATGTCGGCGCCCACCCGGTCGTACTCGGCCAGCCCCGCCGAGCCGTCGGGGGCCTCGACGACCTCGAAGCCCTCCTTGCGCAGCATGAACCCCAACGCGTCCCGGTAGGACTCCTCGTCCTCGACCACGAGAACCCGTGTCATCTCTCCTGCTCCTGTTCCTCGTGCAGCTCGGCTGCGTCCCGCTGGGCCGCGCCCGCGTGGCCCGGCACCTCCACGTGCTCGGGCAGGGTGATGCTGAACGTGGAGCCCTGCCCGACCTTGCTCCACACCCCCACGTCGCCGCCGTGCGCGGCGGCCACGTGCTTGACGATCGACAGCCCCAGGCCGTTGCCCCCGTTGGCCCGGCTCCGGGCGTAGTCCACCCGGTAGAACCGCTCGAAGATCCGCTCGAGGTCGGCGGCGGCGATCCCGATGCCGGTGTCGCTGACGCGCATCTCGACCAGCTGGTCCTCCCCACGCACCGTCCGGCGGGAGGAGACCGTCACCCGCCCGCCGGGCTCGGAGTAGAGCACGGCGTTGCGGACCAGGTTGCTGACCGCCATCGCCAGCTGCGCCTCGTCGCCCATCACCACCAGCCCCTCGTCGCGGGCCACGACCAGCTCGATCTGGCGGTCGACGGCGTCGACCCGGCAGACGTCCACGGCCTCGGCCAGCACCTCGTCCACCGAGACCCGCTTGGGAGCCAGCAGCGGGTCGTCGCCCTGCACGCCGGAGAGCTGGATGATCTGGGCCACCAGCCCGGCCAGCCGGTTGGACTCGTGCTGCATCCGGGCGGCGAACGAGCGCACCGTGCCGGGCTCCTCGGCGGCCTCGGTGACGGCTTCCGACAGCAGCGAGATGGCGCCGATCGGCGTCTTCAGCTCGTGGCTGACGTTGGTCACGAAGTCGCGGCGGATGGCCTCCAGCCGTACCGCGGTGGTGCGGTCCTCGGCCAGGATCACCACCAGCTCCTCGCTGAGCGGGGCGACCCGCACCGAGAAGTGGCTCTGCTGGTCGCCGCCGCGCACCAGCTCGAGGTCGACCGACTGCACCTGGCCGGTGCGCCGGGCCTCGCGGACCAGCTCCAGCATCTCGCGGTGCACCACGCGGGTGCCTCGCACCAGCCCGACGCCGCGGGCCTGGTCGGTGGCCTGCAGCACCTCGTCGTGGGGACCGACGACCACCCCGGCGGAGCGGAGCACCCCCAGCATCTGCGAGACCCCGTCGGGTACCTGCACCTCGGTCACGTTCAGCCGCTCCTGCACGGTGGGACGGGTCCGCGCCCGGGACAGGACGACCCAGACGGCCACCGTCGCGCCGAGCACGGCGCCCAGCACGGCTGCCAGCAGGAGGTCCACGGACGTTCACTCTAGGGGCACCCGGACGTCGTCTCCTGCCACGCAGACCCCCCTGCGACCAGCCGTCGACCACCGTTCACCTGGCGTTCACCCCGGCGGTCCTCCCCGGTAGCGGGTGGGCCTAGGGTTGACTCGCACCCGTGTGCGCGGCAGCGACGCACCGGAGGCGTGGCACACCGATCGTCGACCAGTCAGGAACCCCCGAAATGCGTGAGACGTACCGTGAGCAGCTCGAGAGCGTCATCGAGGACCTGGTCTCGATGTCGGAGTCGGTGAAGGTGGCCGTCCGGGACAGCACGCGGGCCCTGCTCGAGGCCGACGACGCGATCGCGGAGCGGGTGATCACCGACGACGAGCGGCTGGACCGGATCGCGGAGGACATCGAGCACCGCTGCTTCTCGCTGCTCTCGCTGCAGGCCCCGGTGGCCGGCGAGCTGCGGATCGTGGTGTCGGCGCTGCGGATGGACGCCGAGCTGGCCCGGATGGGCGACCTGGCCGCGCACGTGGCCAAGGTGGCGCGGCTGCGCTACCCCGAGATCGCGGTGCCCGAGAAGCTGCGGCCCAACTTCACCCGGATGGCGGAGATCTCCGAGCGGATGGTCGGCACCGCCGGACGCACGCTGAAGTCGCGCGACATCGAGCTGGCCGAGGCGCTGGCCCGCAACGACGAGGAGATGGACGACCTGCGGCGCAGCCAGTTCCGGCTGCTGCTCGGCGACGACTGGCCCTACGGGGTCGAGGCCGCGGTGGACGTCGCGCTGCTGGGCCGCTACTACGAGCGGATCGCCGACCACGCCGTCTCGATGGGCCGCCGGGTCATCTACGTGGTCACCGGCGCGGTGCCGGCCGGCAGCGCGCAGTGGCCGTGAGCCGCGGGCGAGCCGCTCAGCGGGTCAGGACCGTGGCCGTCCCCGGCGTGCTGACGTCGGCGCCGTAGCTGATCCGGCCGCCGAAGCGGCGGCGGGTGTAGGGCCGCTGCACCGTGACCGGCGGCGACCCCAGGTGCTCCAGGCTGACCTCGACCGCGTCGGAGCCGAGGGCGGGCACGTGCACGTCGAGGACCAGGGCCACCGCGCGGAGCGGCTGCTCGGGCGCGCGGAGCGAGCGGCGCAGCGCCGCCAGCAGCTCGCCGGGGCCGGGACGCTGCCGCTCGGCCTGCGGGGCCGCCAGGTGCTGCTGCCCGTCGAGGTCGACCACCACCGCGAAGGGCCAGAACTCACCGTGGCTGGACAGCTCCTGGTGCGCCCTGCGGAAGGCGACGGGGAGCAGCCGCTCGAAGTCGTCGCGGGCCTGCCTGCTGGCGTCCTCGGGCCACTGCAGCTGCGACATCGTGAGCACTCCTGAGGGTCGGTCCGGGTCGGGTTCGGGGCCAGCAGTCAAGCACGGATGGCCCGGGTTAGCATGATCGCGACCAGGCGGGGGCTCGGTCGGCGACCGACCTGGACGGAGGACCGTGCGCGAGCAGCAGCACTGGCAGGCACTGCGGGACCTGCACGTCCTGGACACGCCCCCCGAGGAACGCTTCGACCGCGTGGTGCGGCTGGCCCGCAAGCTCTTCGACGTGCCGATGGTCGGGGTGAACCTGGTCGCCGAGGACCGCCAGTGGACGAAGGCCGAGGTGGGGTTCAGCAGCCGGGAGCTGTCGCTGGAGGAGTCCTTCTGCCGCCACACCCTGGTCCGCTCGGAGGCGATGGTCGTCCCCGACGCCCGGCTCGACGAGCGGTTCGCCGACAACCGGCTGGTCACCGACGAGCCCGGGGTCCGCTTCTACGCCGGTCAGCCGCTGCGGGCGCCGAACGGGCAGCGCGTCGGCGCGCTGTGCCTGCTCGACCACACCCCGCGCGAGCTCAGCCCCGACGAGCTCGACCTGCTCCGCGACCTCGGCAGCTGGGTCGAGAAGGAGCTGGCCATCGACGAGGAGCTGCTGCGGGCGCAGCGGGTCAGCCGGCAGCTGCTCCCCCGCCGCGCCCCCGACGCCCCCGGCTACGACGTCGCCGGTCTGGCGCTGCCGGCCCGCGAGCTGGGCGGCGACTTCTACGACTGGTACGAGGCCCGGGGCGGGCTGCAGCTCGTGCTGGCGGACGTGATGGGCAAGGGCCTGCCCGCGGCCATCATCGGCGCGGGCGTGCGGGCGGTGCTGCGGGGGGCCAGCCGGTTCAACCTGCTGCCCGAGGCGGTGATCCGCGCCGCCGCGAGCCTGGAGGAGGACCTGGAGGAGACGGGGTCCTTCGTCACCGGCTTCGTCGCCCGCCTGGACCGGGGCACGGGGACGGTGGACTACGTCGACGTCGGGCACGGCCTGGGCATGGTGCTGCAGCCCGACGGCGGGGTGCGCCGGCTCCGCGCCGGCGGTCTGCCGATGGGGACCCTGCCCGGGGACGTCTGGGAGAGCGGGCGGACCGTGCTGGCTCCCGGTGAGGCGCTGGTGATGGCCAGCGACGGGCTGCTCGACTACTTCGACACCCCCGCCGACGCGCTGCGCGCCACCCAGGAGGCGAACGCGTCGGCCGCCGACAGCACCGAGCTGCTCGACGTGCTCGCCAGCCTGGTCCGCGGCAGCGCCCCGGCCGACGACGTCACCGCGGTGGTCGTGCGACGGGAGGCCCGCCCGTGAGACTCGCCCTGATCCGGGTGCTGGTGACGCTGACCCTGCTGGCCGGGACCGTCTACGTCAGCTGGCGCTGGCTGTTCTCGGTGAACTGGGAGTACTGGTGGATCGCGGTCCCGCTGGTGCTGGCCGAGACGTACACGCTGGTCGACGCGGTCCTGTTCGGGCTGACGGTGTGGCGGCTCAAGCGCCGCGGCGAGCCGCCGCCGCCTCCGGAGGACGCCACCGTTGACGTCTTCATCACCACCTACGACGAACCCGTGGAGATGGTCACCGCCACCGCGGTCGCCGCCCTCGACATCCGGCACCCGCACCGCACCTGGGTCCTCGACGACGGTGACCGTCCCGAGATGCGCGCGGCCGCCGAGCGGCTCGGGGTGGGCTACCTGACCCGCAGCGAGGACTGGCGCGACCGCCCGCGCCACGCCAAGGCCGGCAACCTCAACAACGCGCTCTTCCAGACCGAGGGCGAGTTCCTGCTGATCCTGGACGCCGACCAGATCCCCGACCCAGCCATCCTGGACCGCACCCTCGGCTACTTCCGCGACCCGCGGGTGGCGCTGGTGCAGACCCCGCAGTGGTTCACCAACGTCACCGAGTCCGACCCGCTGGGCAGCCAGGCGCCGCTGTTCTACGGCCCCATCCAGCAGGGCAAGGACGGCTGGAACGCGGCGTTCTTCTGCGGCTCCAACGCCGTGCTGCGGCGGGAGGCGCTGATGCAGCTCGGGCTGGTGGGCTACGTGCGCGAGACGCACCAGGCGGTGCAGCAGGCGCTCGCCACCGCCTCCCGGCTGGTGGCCCGGACGCTGCGGCGGGCCCGGCGTGACGGCGACCCGGCCGGGGAGGTGCTCGTCGACGTCCAGCAGGCGGTGGCCGGGGCCCGCCGCGCCCTGGCCGGGGGCGAGCCGCTGGCCGAGGTGACCGGCGCCTTCCAGCGGCGGCTGCGGGAGCTGTCGCGGGAGCTGGTGGGCGCCGACCTGCAGGCCATCCAGGCCGACCTGGGCGAGATCGCCGAGCTGGGGATGGAGCAGGACCAGGAGACCGGGCTGGTGGTGGTCGACGAGGCCGCCCTGGACCGGCTGGCGGAGCGGGAGTGGTCACCGCTGGGGGCGATCGCCTCGGTGGCGGAGCTGCTCCGCTCGGTCGACGTCGACCGCGGCGACGAGGCACAGCCGATGATGCCCATGGCAACGGTGTCGGTGACCGAGGACATGGCCACCTGCATGCGGCTGCACGGCCTCGGCTGGCGCTCGGTGTACCACCACGAGGTGCTCGCCCACGGGCTGGCGCCGGAGGACCTGCGGACCATGCTGCAGCAGCGGCTGCGGTGGTCGCAGGGGACGCTGCAGGTGCTGCTGCGGGAGAACCCGCTGGTGCAGCGGGGCCTGACGTGGGGTCAGCGGCTGATGTACCTGGCCACGATGTGGAGCTACCTGTCGGGGTTCGCGGCGGTGGTGTTCCTGGTCGCGCCGGTGCTCTACCTGTGCTTCGGGGTGCTGCCGGTGGAGGCCTTCGGGCTGCAGTTCCTCTCCTTCTTCATCCCCTACATGGTGCTCAACCAGCTGCTCTTCGCGGTGGTCGGCTACGGGGTGCGCACCTGGCGCGGCCACCAGTACAGCCTCGCGCTGTTCCCGCTGTGGATCCGGGCCTGCGTGACGGCCGCGGCGAACGTGTGGTTCGGCCGGCCGCTGGGGTTCGTGGTGACCCCGAAGACGGGCGTGCGGGGGCGGCAGCCGTTCCCCTGGCGGCTGGTGCTGCCCCAGCTGGTGGCGGTGACGGCCCTCGTGGTCGCGTGCGTCGTCGGCGTCGTCCGGCTGTGGACGGGGGCGGCGAGCAGCACCATCGGCACCGCGGTCAACGTCGCCTGGGTGGCCTACGACCTGCTGGTGATGAGCGTGATCTTCCAGGCCGCGCGCTACCGGGCGCCGGGACGAGACGAGGAGCTGGTGTCCTGATGGAGTTCTCCACGAGCGAGCAGCCGGGGGCCGTGGTGGTGCACTGCCGTGGCCGGCTCAACATGGTGGCCGCGCCGCGGCTGAAGGAGCTGCTGAGCAGCACCGTGGAGTCGGGCGGGCAGCGGGTGGTGGTCGACCTGACCGGGACCGACTTCGTCGACTCCTCCGGGCTGGGCGCGCTGGTCGGCGGGCTCAAGAGGTGCCGCCAGGCCGGCGGCGACCTGCGGATCGCCGGCGCGGGCCAGCAGGTGCTGACGGTGCTCTCGCTGACCAACCTGGACCGGGTGCTGCGGCCCTACGCCGACGTCGCGGCAGCCGTCGATGGCTGGTGACTACAGCCTGGACGGGCTGGCCGTGCCGGCCAGCCTGGAGGAGCTGCACGAGCTGCTGGAACGGGTCGGCACCGAGCACCCCCAGGTGGCGGCCGAGGACCTGATGATGCTGGAGACGGCGCTGGTGGAGGTGGCCGCCAACGTCATCGACCACGGCCGTCCCGCCGGCTCGGTGCTGTGGACGGTGCGGCTCGCCGTCCGCGACGACCGGCTGGAGTGCCTGCTGTCCGACACCGCCCAGCCGGCCGACGTCGACCTGGGCGCGGCCTCGCTGCCCGAGGACCCCGAGAGCGAGCACGGGCGCGGGCTGGTGCTGGCGCGCGCCGCGCTGGACCGGCTGGAGCACGTCCGGGTCGCCGGGGGGAACGTGTGGCGGCTGGTGCGGCTGCGCCGCTGAGCAGCCCCGTCGTCCCGGCGCTGCGTCAGCGGCTGCGGGACCAGAGCCGTCGCACCACGTCCTCGATGTCGGGCTCGGCCACCGACAGGTCGCGCACCTCGGCGGCGCGCTGCACCTGCGCCAGCACGGCCGCGGCGGTGGTGCGGGTGGGGTCGAAGGCGAGGTGCTGGCGCACCCCGTCCCCCTCGCTGCCCAGGTGGCGGGTGCCGGGCACCTGCAGCGGGGCGACCGGCTCGGCCAGGTCCACCACCAGCACCCGCTCGGCGGCCACCGTGGCGGCCAGCCCGCTGAGGCTGCCGTCGTAGGCGAGCCGGCCGTGGTCGACCACCAGCACCCGCTCGCAGAGCCGCTCCACGTCGCCCATGTCGTGGGTGGTCAGCAGCAGCGTGGTGCCGCGGCTCCCCCGCTCGTGCACCAGGAACTCCCGCAGCCGCTGCTTGCTGAGCACGTCCAGGCCGATGGTGGGCTCGTCCAGCACCACCAGCTCGGGCTCGTGCAGCAGCGCCGCCGCCACCTCCGCGCGCATCCGCTGCCCCAGCGAGAGCTGGCGCACCGGCGTGGCCAGGAAGCCGCCGAGCTCGAGCTCCTCCACCAGCTCGGCGCGACGGCGCCGGGCCCGGGCGGGCTCCAGCCGGTGGATGGCGGCCAGGATGTCGTAGGACTCGGCCAGCGGCAGGTCCCACCACAGCTGGGAGCGCTGCCCGAAGACCACCCCGATGCGGCGGGCCAGCCGCCGGCGGGCGCGGACCGGGTCGGTGCCGCAGGTGCGCACCGTCCCCGAGGTCGGCACCAGGATCCCGGCCAGCATCTTGATGGTGGTCGACTTGCCGGCACCGTTGGCACCGATGTAGCCGACCGCCTCACCGGGCCCGACGGTGAACGTCAGCCCGTCCACCGCCCGCACCTGCCGGGCGCGACGCCGCAGCCTGCGCCCGGGCACCGGTTCCCGGACGGTGAAGTCGCGCACCAGCCGGTCCACCTCGACCACCGACATCTCAGCCTCCTGCTCCCTGGTAGTGACGCACCCCGGCGCGCCAGACGAGCCCGGCGACCAGGCAGGACCACAGCGCGGCCAGCGGCAGGCACCAGGCGAGCCAGGCCGGCAGCAGGCTCGGGCCGGGCAGCCCGAGGACGACCAGGGTGGGCAGGTAGCCCACGAAGGCGGCCGGCACCAGGTAGCCGAAGGTGAGCTTGAGCACGGTGCCGAAGACCGAGGCGGGCTGGCTGGCGGCGTAGGAGCTGCCGTAGGTGAAGGAGTTGGTCAGCTCCGCCCCGTTGACCAGCCAGAACTGGCAGCCGGCCGCGGTGACGAACTGCGCGGCGAACACCACGGTGCCGAAGACCAGGCTGAGCGCCACCACGGCGGCCGCGCGCGCGGGGTCGGGGACGTCGTTGACCGACAGCCCCCACACCAGCGCGATCACCCCGACCCCGATCCGGGTCAGCCGTCGCAGGCTGATCTCGGAGGTGACCAGCTGGGCCAGCAGCGGCTGCGGCCGCAGGTAGAACACGTCGATGGTGCCCGCCTGGATGTAGCGGGGCAGCCGGTCCAGGTGCCCGACCACCAGGTCGGCGGTGGCGAAGCAGATGTTGCTCAGCCCGAACACCAGCAGCACCGCGGCGAAGGAGAGCCCGCCCAGGACGTCCACCTGGGAGAACACCACCCAGGTCTCGGCCAGCTCGACCACCCCGACCAGGAAGGCGGTGGCCAGGTCGGTGGCGAAGGACGTCCGGTAGGAGGCCTGGGCGCGCACCCGCGAGCCCAGCACGGCGCGGTAGGCGGTCAGGTCGGCCCGCCAGGTCGTCTCAGCCACCCTGCACCTCCAGGTGCCGGCGTCCGAGGGTGGCCAGCAGCTGGGCCAGCAGCAGCATCCCCAGCAGCCAGCCCGCCTGGGTGGCCAGGTGCGACCAGGCGTCGAGGCCGACCACCCGCCCGCTGAGGACGTCCACCGGGTACTGCAGGAAGGTGGGGAACGGGGTCAGCGCGGCCAGGCCGCGCAGCCAGCCCGGGAACAGGTCGACGGGCACGAAGAGCCCGGCCAGGAAGGTGGCCACGATGCCGTACAACGCGTTCAGCCCCCGGGTCTCGACCAGCCAGAAGCCGGCCAGCGCCACGCAGTGGGCCCCCAGGTAGGAGCCGGCCACGGCCAGCACCACGCTGACCGCCCCCAGCAGGTAGGGCGCGACCCCGCCGGGCAGGAACCAGCCGACCGTCAGCGTCCCCACCACCACCGCCGGCACGCCGCGGGGCAGCAGCGTGAACAGCCCGCGCCCGAGCGCCATCCACAGGTGCCCGGCCAGCAGCGACACCGGGCGCAGGAAGTCCACCGCGATGTCGCCGGTCTTGATACGCTCCCCCACCGCCGTGGTCGGCACCATCAGCAGGACCGCGCCGAGCAGCGCCTGGGAGATCCACACGTAGGCGGCCAGGCTCTCGCGGGTGTAGCCGGCGAAGGCGCCGGTGGAGGCGTCCAGGGCGGCGAGCAGCACGGAGGCCCGGATGAACCCGAAGACGCAGTTGGTGGCCAGCCCGGCCACCATGGCCAGCCGGTACTGCGACTGCTGGCGGAAGCCGGCGCGGACCAGCTGCCACGTCCCCACCAGCCACGTCCCGACCAGCCACGTCCCGGTCGACCACCTGGGGGCCGCCGGTGGGCGCGCCGGTGTGATCAGGGACACAAGCGCAGGAACCTACTCCGCTCCCCGGGCGGGGTCAACGCCCTTTCTCAGGCGGTGCCGTACTCGGCGCGGTAGGCCTGCAGCGCCGGCAGGTGCTCGGCGTGCTGCCCCGTCTCGGTGAGGTGCTCCAGCACCTGGTCGAGGGTGACGATGGCCAGCACCGGGCAGCCGTGCTGCAGCTCGACCTCCTGGATCGCCGAGAGCTCGCCGCGGCCGCGCTCCTGCCGGTCGATGGCCACCACGATGCCGGCGAGCTCGGCCCCGGCCGCGCCGACGATCTCCACCGCCTCGCGGATCGCGGTGCCGGCGGTGATGACGTCGTCCACCACCAGCACCCGCCCGGCCAGCGGGCGCCCGACGATGGTGCCGCCCTCGCCGTGGTCCTTGGCCTCCTTGCGGTTGAAGGCCCAGGGCAGGTCGCGGCCGTGCTGCTCGTGCAGCTGGACGGCCGTGGCCGAGACCAGCGGGATGCCCTTGTAGGCGGGCCCGAACAGCATGTCGGCCTCGACGCCGGCCGAGACGACGGCGGCGGCGTAGAAGCGGCCCAGCCCGGCCAGGGTGGCGCCGGAGTCGAACTGGCCGGCGTTGAAGAAGTACGGCGAGCGGCGCCCGGACTTGAGGGTGAACTCGCCGAAGCGGAGCACCCCGTGCTCGATGGCGAAGGCGATGAACTCCCGCTGGTGCGGTTGCAGGGCCACCGGCTACTTCTTCTGCTTGCCCTGGTTCTTGACCGCCTCGATCGAGGCGCGGGCCGCCTCGGGGTCGAGGTAGCGCCCGCCCGGGGTGAGGGGGCGCATGTCGGCGTCCAGCTCGTAGAGCAGCGGGATGCCCGTGGGGATGTTGAGCCCGACCACGGCCTCGTCGCTCATGCCGTCGAGGTGCTTGACCAGGGCCCGCAGCGAGTTGCCGTGGGCGGCGACCAGCACCGTCCGGCCCGCGCGCAGGTCGGGCACGATCGCGTCGTACCAGTAGGGGATCATCCGCACCACGACGTCGGCCAGGCACTCGGTGCGGGGACGGGCCTCGGTGGGCAGCGCGGCGTAGCGGGGGTCGTCGAACTGGGAGAACTCGTCGTCGACCTCGATCTGCGGCGGCGGGGTGTCGTAGGAGCGCCGCCAGGTCATGAACTGCTCCTCGCCGAACTCGGCCAGGGTCGCCGCCTTGTCCTTGCCCTGCAGGGCGCCGTAGTGGCGCTCGTTGAGCCGCCAGGAGCGCTTGGTCTCGATCCAGTGCCGCCCGCACGCCGCCAGCGCGATGTTGGCGGTGTGGATGGCCCGGAGCAGCACCGAGGTGTGCACCACGTCCGGCAGCAGCCCCTGCTCGGCCAGCAGCTGGCCGCCGCGGGCGGCCTCGGCCGCGCCCTTGTCGTTGATGTCGACGTCGACCCAGCCGGTGAACAGGTTCTTGGCGTTCCACTCGCTCTCGCCGTGACGGAGCAGGACCAGGTTCGCTCGTTCGCTCATGCGCGGAACTCTAGTGGCTGGAGGTGCGCCAGAATCGGGCCATGCCTGCTTCCGAGACCACCCGACCGACCGCCGTGGTGACCGGCGCCAGCAGCGGCATCGGCGCGGCCACCGCCCGCGCCCTCGCCGGCGAGGGGTTCGCCGTCGTCTGCGCCGCCCGACGTGAGGAGCGGGTCCGCGCCCTCGCCGAGGAGATCGGCGGGACCGCGCTGCGCTGCGACGTCACCTCCCCCGCCGACGTGGCCGCCCTCGCCGAGGCGGTGGGGCCGAGCTGCGCCCTGCTGGTCAACAACGCCGGCGGCGCGTTCGGGCAGGAGCCGGTCGCCGAGGCCGACTTCGAGGCCTGGCAGCGGATGTACGAGACCAACGTGGTCGGCGCCGGCCGGGTCACCAAGGCGCTGCTGCCGGCGCTGCGCCGGGGCCGCGGCCAAGTCGTGTTCATCACCTCCACCGCGGCCGACGCCAGCTACGAGGGGGGCGCGGGCTACAACGCGGCCAAGTCGGCCGAGCGGGCCGTCGTGGGCGCGCTGCGGCTGGAGATCGTCGCCGACCCGGTGCGGGTGGTCGAGATCGCCCCCGGCATGGTGGCCACCGAGGAGTTCAGCCTGACCCGGTACGGCGGGGACGCCGAGCGGGCGGCGGCCGTCTACGCCGGGGTCGCCGAACCGCTGACGGCCGAGGACGTCGCCGAGTGCGTGCGGTGGGTGTCCTCGCTGCCCTCCCACGTCAACATCGACCGGATGGTGGTGCGGCCCCGGGCGCAGGCGGCCCAGCACAAGGTGCACCGGGAGCAGCCCGCCCAGGGCTGAGCGCCGGCGGCTCAGCAGCGGCCGGCCGCCTCGGTGACCTGCCGCAGCCGGCGGGCGTGCTCGCCGGTGAGCTGACCGGGCTCCAGCCGCCACGACCAGGTGGCCGCGGTGCCGGGCGTGTTCATCCGGGCCTCGCTGCCGAGGCCGAGGACGTCCTGGACCTGGGCCATGGCGATCCGGCACGGCGAGGCCTGGGCGAGCTCGATCATCGCCCAGGCGGGCTCGTCCTCACCGGAGCGGACGCCCGCGGCGCGCCACGCCCTGCGGACCTCGCGGCGGCGTCGCTCGGGCAGCTCGGTCCACCAGCCCACCACCGTGTCGTTGTCGTGGGTGCCGGTGTAGACGACCTGGTTGTGCTCGAGGTTCTCCGGCTCGTGGGACTCGTCCTCGTCGTCGGGGTTGAAGGCGAACTGCAGCACGGCCATGCCGGCGAAGCCGAGGTCGCGCCGCAGCCGCACCACCGGCTCGTCGATGTCGCCGAGGTCCTCGGCCAGCACCGGCAGCGGCCCCAGCTCGGCGGCGGCGGCGTCGAAGACAGCCCGGCCCGGGCCGGTCTCCCAGCGGCCGTTCTCGGCGGTGGGGTCGCCCGCCGGCACCGCCCAGTAGGCGGAGAAGCCGCGGAAGTGGTCGAGCCGGACGAGGTCGAACAGCGCGAAGCTGCGGCGCAGCCGCTCCACCCACCAGCGGTAGCCGTCGGCGGCGAGGGCGTCCCAGTCGTAGAGAGGGTTGCCCCACAGCTGCCCGGTCTCGGAGAAGGCGTCCGGCGGCACCCCGGCCACCGCGTCGTCGCGGAACAGCCCCGGCCAGGCGCGGGCGTCGGCGCTGCCCGGGGCGACGTAGATCGGGACGTCGCCCAGCACCTGCACCCCGCGCCCGGCGGCGTAGCGGCGCAGCTCGGCCCACTCGCGGTCGAAGCGGACCTGGTCGGCCAGGTCACCGCCGGCGGCCCGCCAGGACTCCGTCCAGTAGGACTGCTCGGCCACGAAGGCGGCCAGCTCCTCCTCCGTCACCGGCGCGTCGGGGTGCTCCAGCAGCGCGGGCCAGGCCGCGAAGGCCGACGGGGAGGCGTAGGGCGAGCCGTGCTCGTCGGGCACCGAGACCGGCAGCACCTGCCACACCCGTTGGCCGGCCGCGGCGAGCCAGTCGACGAACTCCCGGGCGGAGGGGCCCAGCCGGCCGTCGGGCAGGGAGGTGATGTGCAGCTGGACGCCGCTGGCGCGCTCGGGAAGCATGCCGGAAGCCTGCCACGTGGCCCCGCCCCAGCCGCCTCCGGGGCGTCGGGCCCAGGTGCGCGCCGGTGCGGAGCCGGGTCACCCGTTCCCCGCACCCCGGCAGCATGCGGACCGGAGGCGGCCGCACCCCGGGCCCTGGCAGGATCGGGGCCCATGACCTTCCTCGACCTCGCGGTGAGCGAGGACGGCGGCCCGGGCCGCTTCCTGCGCGACGGCCAGCCCCACACCATCGTCTCCGGTGCGCTGCACTACTTCCGGGTCCCCCGGGCGCTGTGGGGGGACCGGCTGCAGCGGCTGGCGGCGATGGGCTGCAACACGGTGGAGACCTACGTCGCCTGGAACTTCCACGTGCGCCGACCCGACGCCGAGCCGGACCTCACCGGCGACCGGGACCTCGGCGCGTTCCTGGACGAGGCGGGGCGGCAGGGCCTCGACGTGCTGGTGCGTCCCGGCCCCTACATCTGCGCCGAGTGGGACCTCGGCGGGCTGCCGTCCTGGTTGCTCGCCGAGGAGGGGCTGCGCACCCGCGAGCGCGGGGTGAACCTGCGCACCGCGGACCCGGCCTGGCTCCGGCACGTCGACGCCTGGTTCGACCGGCTGATCCCGGTGATCGGCTCCCGGCAGGTGTCGCAGGGCGGGCCGGTGGTGGCCGTGCAGGTGGAGAACGAGTACGGCAGCTTCGGCGACGACCGCGGCTACCTGCAGCACCTGGCCGACGGCCTGCGGGCGCGCGGCATCACCGAGCTGCTGTTCACCTCCGACGGGCCCAGCAGCCTGATGCTGCGCGGCGGCACGCTCGACGACGTGCTGGCCACGGTCAACTTCGGCTCCCGCTCGACCCAGGCGTTCTCGACCCTCCTCGCCGAGCGGCCGGGCACCCCGACCATGGTGATGGAGTTCTGGAACGGCTGGTTCGACCACTGGGGTGGCCCGCACCACGTCCGCGACGCCCAGGACGCCGCGGCCGAGCTCGACACCATGCTGGCCGGCGGGCACTCGGTGAACTTCTACATGGGCCACGGCGGGACCAGCTTCGGGGTCTGGGCCGGCGCCAACGCCGCCGACGACGGCACCCTGCAGCCCACGGTGAGCAGCTACGACTACGACGCCCCGATCGCCGAGGACGGCACGCTGACCCCGAAGTTCTGGGCGTTCCGGGAGGTGGTGGCCGCCCGCACCGGACGCGAGCTGCCCGAGCCGCCGGCCCCGGCGCCCCGGCAGCGACCGCGGGACGTGGAGCTGACTGGCCCGGTGCTGGGCCTGGAGCAGGTGCTGGACGCCGTGGCGCCGGTGCGGGCCGCCGCGCCGCCGTCCATGGAGGACCTGGGGATCCACCACGGGGTGGTCCGCTACCGGACCGAGGTCGCCGGCCCGGAGCAGGCGACGCTGACCCTGCCGGGTGTGGGCGACCTGGCCGCGGTCCGGCTCACCGGGCCGGACGGGCAGCAGCAGCAAGGGCTGGTGTCGCAGCTGCGGGTGGACCCGGCGTTCGTCGACCGGGTGGAGCTCGACGTGGCCGCCGGCACCTCCCAGCTGGACGTGGTGGTGGCCAGCCTGGGGCGGGTGAACTTCGGCCCGCTGCTCGGCGACCGCAAGGGGCTGCACTCGGCGCGGCTGTCGTACCAGCACCTGTTCGGCTGGAGCGCGCAGGGGCTGGACCTGACCGAGCTGCCCGAGCTGGACTGGTCGGCGGCGGCGGACGGCAGGACCGACGGGCCCTGCTTCCAGCGGGTGGAGCTCGAGGTCGACTCCCCCGCCGACGCCTGGCTGTCGGTGCCGGACGGCCACCACGGCTACCTGTTCCTCAACGGCTTCAACCTGGGCCGGTACTGGAACCCGGCTGGTCCCACCCAGGCGCTCTACGCCCCCGCGCCGCTGTGGCGGACCGGGGTCAACGAGGTCGTGGTGTGCGAGCTGGTGCGTCCGGGCCGGCGGCTGCAGGTGCTGGACGAGCCCCGGCTGGGGCCTGCCGAGAGCGCCCCGGCGTCCTGAGCGGGCGAGGACGGTGTGCCGGCCACCTCGGTGGTCCGGACGGGTGCCGTCTCCCTCGGCGCGGGTGACCGTCGCGTCGACGTCACGTCCGGCAGCGACGGGGATGGTGCGGCAGCGAGGTCCGGGCTGGAGGGCTGTTCCTCCGCCGTCCAGCGCGGGCCAGGCGTGCACAGCAGGAGTGACGCAGCGGCGGCCACCGGGACGGCGCGGGCGATGGTCCGGCCGGGCACCGCGCGGGTCAGCTGCTCGGCGTCCCAGCGGATGCCGGGTCGCGGTGGGCGGCTCACGGCAGCAGAACTGTCAGAGGCGGTCCCTAGATTGAGGTCGTGAGCAAGACCCGCAGCGACGCCGCCACCGTGCTGGCCGACGTGCGCGCGCTGCGCGAGGCGGAGGAGGCGGCGGCCGCCGGGCTGCTGCGCCAGGCGGTCGTCTGGGCCGACCTCCACCCGGTGGTGGACGAGGGGCTGGCTGCCACCGCCAGCCACCGCGGCTACGACACCGGGGTCCCGCTGGCCGGTGAGGGTACGCCCGCGGTGGACGCCTCCTGCGTGGCCGAGCTCGCCGCCGCGCTGCACTGCTCCACCGACGCGGGGCAGGCGCTGCTCGGCCAGGCGCTCGAGCTGCGGCACCGGCTGCCCCGGCTGTGGGCGCAGGTGCACCGGGGCGTGGTGCCGGCCTGGCAGGCCCGCCGGGTCGCCGCCCGCACCATCCCCCTCAGCCGTGATGCGGCGGAGTTCGTGGACGCCCAGGTCGCCGCCGTGGTGGGCCGCATCGGACCCACCCAGCTCGACCGGCTCATCACCGCCGCCATCCTGCGGTTCATGCCCGAGGAGGCCGAACGGCAGCGGCTGGCCGCCGCCGACGGCCGCCGGTTCGACATCCACCACGACACCACCGGCCACCAGCACGGCCTGGCCGAGGTGACCGGCTGGCTCGACCTGCCCGACGCCCTCGACCTCGACGCCGCCGTCACCGACGGCGCCCAAGCCCTCGCCGACGCCGGCTGCCAGGCCTCCCTCGACGTCCGCCGGTCGATGGCCGTCGGCGAGCTCGCCCGCCGCCAACCCGCCCTCGACCTCACCACCTCCTCCGACAGCGAGCCCGCCACTCCGTCCGAGGGTGCTGGGGCGCCGGTACCGCGACCGCGGGTACCCGTGACGCTGTACCTGCACCTGCCCGCGGAGTCCCTCGCGTCAGGCACCGCCCCGGGGTGGGTGGGCAACACCGGCACCCCGGTCACCGCCGGGCAGATCCGCGACTGGTGCGGCCGCCCCGGCACCCGGATCACCGTCCGACCGGTTATCGACCTCAACGAGACGGTCACCGTGGCGGGGTACGAGGTGCCCGAGCGGATCCGCGAGCACATCGCCCTGCGCGACCGGACCTGCGTCTTCCCCTGGTGCAGCCGACCGGCCCACCCCCACCCACGACGCACCCACCGGGCGGACGGGGAGCCGGCGTGGTCGACCGACGCCGACCACATCGTCCCCTTCGCCGCCGGCGGCACCACCGCCACCGACAACCTGGCCCCGCTGTGCCGGCGCCACCACCGGCTCAAGACCTTCGCCGGCTGGAGCTACCACGTCCTCGGGCCGGGTCGCTACCTGTGGCGGAGCCCGCACGGGCACGGCTACGCACGTGGGCCCGACGGGACCGTCGAGGTCAGGGGTGGCGCGCCGCCGGCCCCGCGACCTCGACCAGCACCTCAGGCCCTGCTGGACCCGGCCCGACAACCGGTCCCGACCGGCTGACCGCGCTCTTCCACCACTTGCGCTCGTGCCCTGCCAGCGCGCCACCGCGCCCGGCTACCGTCGGAGCGTGGAAGAGCAGGACGCCCGCACCTGGGACCGGGAGGCCGCGACCTTCGACGACTCCGCCGACCACGGACTGCGCGATCCCGCCGTCCGGACCGCCTGGGCCGAGCTGCTGCGCCGGACGCTGCCTCCCGCCCCGGCACGGATCGCCGACCTCGGCTGCGGGACCGGCAGCCTGGCCGTGCTCGCCGCGGAGCTCGGCCACACCGTGGACGGCGTCGACTTCTCCCCCAGCATGCTGGCGGTCGCCCGCGCCAAGACGGCCGGCCTCCCCGGCGTCACCCTCCACCTGGGCGACGCCGCAGACCCACCGCTGAGCCCGCACGGCTACGACGTGGTGATGTGCCGGCACCTGCTGTGGGCCCTGTCCGAGCCCGACGCGGCGCTCGGCCGGTGGGTCGAGCTCCTCCGCCCCCGCGGCCGCCTGCTGCTCGTCGAGGGCCGCTGGTCCACCGGAGCAGGCCTCAGCCGCGACGAGACCACGGCCCTCCTCCGCCGGGCGGGGCTGCAGCCCACGGTGGAGCCGCTGGACAACCCTGACTACTGGGGAAGGCCGGTCACCGACGACCGCTACCTCGCGGTCGCGGAGACCGAGCCCGACCGCTGCTGACTCAGCGCCACTCGGCCAGGAACTCCTCCAGCAGCGGCCCGGCCGACCCGGACCCGCTCTCCCCGCCCTCGACGAAGACCGCCACCGCGATGTCACCCTGGAAGGCGACCATCCAGCCGTGGGTCTTCGGCGGGTCCTCCTCGCCGTACTCGGCCGTCCCCGTCTTGGAGTACACCGGCTCGCCCTCGAGGGACTGCAGGAACCGGCCGCTGCCCTCGGTGGTCACCGCCCGCATCAGCCGCTTGAGACCCTCCTGCTCGGCACCGGTGAGCGGCTCGGCCACCTTCTCGGGGTTCTCAGCCCCCTCGGCCAGCAGGTTGGGCGTCACCCGCTGCCCTGCCGCCACGGAGGCGGCCACCGTGGCGATCCCCAGGGCGTTCGTGGTGATCCGGCCCTGGCCGAACATCATCGCCGCCTGCTCGGTCTCGCTCTCGGCCGGCGGCACGGTGCCCAGGGTGAACGGGTAGCCGAGGTCGGCGTCGGTGTTGATTCCCAGCGTCTTGGCCGCGGTCTGCAGGCCGTTCTCGCCGACCCGCTCGTGCAGCCGGGCCAGCGCGGTGTTGCAGGAGTGGGCGAACGCCCGCTCCAGGCTGACCCGCCCCAGCGCGGAGGCCGGGTAGTCGTCGTAGTTGGTGAACTCCCGGCCGTCGACGGTGACCGTGCGCGAGCACTCCACCGCGTCGTCGGGAGTCATCCCGGTGCGCATCAGCGCCAGCGCGGTGACGATCTTGAACGTCGACCCCGGTGGGTACTGGCCCTGGGTGGCGGTGGAGAACCCGTCGGCGGCCGGGCTGGAGGAGACGGCCAGGATGTCGCCGGTGGAGGGCTGGATGGCGACCAGCCCGGCCGGGGTGTCCTGGTCGACCAGGATGCTGTCGGCCACGAGCTGCGCCCGCTCGTCCAGGGTGAGCCGCAGCGGCGTGCCGTCCTCGGCGGGCAGCACGAAGAGCACCTCCTCCTCCGCCTCGCCGCCCTGGCCCCCGCCGCCCTGCTCCTCGCCCTCACCCTCGGCCGGTTCGGCCACCACCTGCACGCCGGGGGTGCCGCGGAGCTGGTCGTCGTAGCGGGCCTGCAGCCCCGACAGCCCCGCGAAGTCACCGGGGGCCAGGTCGCCGTCGGAGGCCTCGATGACCTCCTGGGTGGCCGGCCCGGCCACGCCCAGCACCGGCCGGGCGAAGTCGCGGCTCGGCGCCAGGGGGCGGGTGTCGGGGACCAGCCGGGCACCGGGGATGTCACCGATCGAGCGGCGCAGCCTGCTCACGGTCTGCACCTCCGAGGCCCGGACCACCAGGCCCTCGACGAAGGCCTGCTCGCCGTTGGCCTCCACCGCGGCGACGAAGTTGTCGGCGTCGATCTCGAGCAGCTCGGCCAGCCGCCGGGCGGAGCGTTCCTGCTGCTCGGGGCGCACCTGGGACTTGTCCAGCCCCACCCGCTCCACGTCGCGCATGGTGACCAGCGGCTCGTCGTCGGCGCCGAGCACGTCGGCGCGGGCGGCGTCGGCACGCCGGGTGTCGAGCACCTCGCCCTCACCCAGCCCGGGGGCGAGCGCCGCCGGTGTCCACACCACCTGCCAGTCGGTCTCGGCGTTCTTGACCAGCTCGACGTCGGTGGCGTAGCGCCACGGCTCGGAGTCCGGGCGGACCTGCCAGGTGTACTCCAGCACCCCGCGGCTGCGGGTCCGCCCCTGGTCGACGGTGGTGGTGGTGAAGGTGACGTGGGGGCGCAGACCGTCCAGCTGCTCGAGCACGGCGGGCAGCCGCGCCGCCTCGGGCTGGGTCTCGGGCGTGATCGGCACCCCGGACAGGTCGCCGCGGCTCAGCGCGTCGGTCAGCAGCGTCAGCGTCTCGTCGGGCTTGGTGCGGTCGGCCAGCAGCGAGCAGCCGCTCACCGCCAGCGTCAGCGCCAGCCCGGCGGCGAGCACGCTCCCGCGCCGCCGCGACCCTCCGCCGGATCCTGCCACCGCCGCTCTCCTCACTTCTCTCCCCGCACCTTCGGCAGGTGCTTGCTGAGCTCGCTGCGGAACAGCCGCTGCGCCGCCTCGGAGTCGATCACCCCGTTGACCGTCTCGAGCTTCCCGGCGGCCGCGCGCTGGCACACCACCAGCCAGGCCTGGCCCATGGCGAGCGTGATCCCGCTGGCGACGCCGGCGCCGATCACGCCGCCGGCCACCGAGCCGGCCCCGGGCACGAACTTGAGCAGGTTGGTCACCAGGGCCCGCCCGCCGGCCGTGGCCGCGGCCGAGGACGCCACGGCGAGCATCGCCGCCCGCTCCACCCGCAGCCCGTAGATCTGGGAGATCCGGGCCATCATCGTCAGCTGCAGCGGCACCAGCATGGCGGCGTCGCTGAACGGGATCGGCACGGCCGCCGCTCCGGCGGCCGCGGTCACCGCGGCTCCGATGTGGGCCTGCGCGACCTTCGCCTTGCGGTCCACGTCGATCTGCTGGGCTGCGGTGAGCGCTCCTTCAACACCCTCGGGAGCAACGCGAAAGGTCGCATCGAGCAGCTCCATCAAGCCGTGCGCCGGCTGACCGGTGAACTGGTCCCTCATGGCCTGGACGAGACGCGGGCGCCCGTCGACGATGGGCAGGTCGCGGGCGATGATGTGACGGCCCAGCTCCACCGCGTCGGGGTGGTAGACCCCGTCGCGCATCGGCACCTGGGTGAGCACCACCACCACGGGCAGCCCGAGCCCGGCGAGGTGGGTGACGAACTCGGCCTCGGAGTCCTCGAAGCGGCGGTCCAGCCCCCGCAGGCAGTACCAGGCGACGTGCACCTGCTCCGAGAGCGGCAGCTTGCGGCCCTTGCGGACCATCTCGTCGACGTCCTTGAGCAGGGCCTTGTCGTCACGGCCCAGCTCGAGGCCCTTGGTGTCGACCAGCCCGAGGAAGCCCCGCTTGTCGAGGTAGAGCGAGGAGCCCTCGGTCACCGGCTCGCCGATGCCGGTGCGGGCCACCTCCTCGCCGAAGACGGCGTTGACCAGGGTCGACTTGCCCACCCCGGTCTTGCCGAACAGGGCCAGGTTGAACCGGCCGATCCGGGCCGCCTCCTCGGCGTAGCGGCCGTGGAAGGACTCGGTGAAGAAGTCTCCTGCTGGCACGCGCGCTGGTCCTCTCGCCGGTCGGAGGTGGTCCCCGGGCACGGGGAGTCTAATCGGGCGACGGCTACGAGCCGGCGTACAGCCGCAGCAGGCGCGCCGCCTCGTCCTGCACGGCCTGGCGACCGGGGGCCATCCACTTCCGGGGGTCGACGGGCGCGTCGGGACCCTCGAGCACGGCCCGCACCGCGGCGGTCATCACCTTGTTCAGGTGGGTGGAGACGTTGATCTTGGTCATCCCGGCGGCGATCGCCGCCTGCATGCCCTCGTCGCTGACCCCGGAGGAGCCGTGCAGCACCAGCGGCACCGGCAGCCGCTCGGCCAGGGCGGCGATGAGCTCGGTGTCGAGCACGGCGTCGCGGGTGGTCATGGCGTGCGAGGAGCCGACCGCAACGGCCAGCAGGTCGACCCCGGTCGCCTCGACGAAGGCCGCGGCCTCCTCTGGGTCGGTGCGGGCACCGGGGGCGTGCACGCCGTCCTTGCCGCCGACCTCACCCAGCTCGGCCTCGATGCCGACGCCGGCGGCGTGGCAGAAGGCCACCATCTCGGCCGTGCTGGCCACGTTGGCCTCGTAGTCGAGGTGGGAGCCGTCGTACATCACCGAGTGCACGCCGAGCTCGACCGCCCGGCGGACCAGGTCGGTGTCCTCGGCGTGGTCGAGGTGGACCACCACCGGCACGGTGGCGGCCCGCGCCACCGCGAGGGTGGCGAGCAGCACCGGCTCCAGCGCCCCGTGGTACCGGGCGGCGTTCTGGCTGATCTGCAGCACCACCGGACGTCCGACCTGCTCGGCGGCCCGCACCAGGGCGGTGGCGTGCTCGAGCTGGATGACGTTGAACGCACCCAGCCCCACCCGCTGCGCGGCAGCCTCGCGGGCCAGCTCGGCGAGGCTCGGGAACCCTGCTCGGTCGCTCATCGGGAGTGCTCCTTGCTCTGAGGGTTGCTGGGCGTCTGAGGGTTGCTGGGCGTCTGGGGGCTGCTGGGGTGGTGGGTCGGACCCTGCAGGGCCAGCGCGGCGCTGCCCATCGCACCCGCCCAGGAGCCCAGCTGCGCGGGCACCACCGGCGGCGCGCCGGACAGCACCAGCCGGGCGTCCAGGGCCTCGCGCAGCGGCTGCAGGTAGGCCTCGCCGGCCCGGCTGAGGCCGCCGCCGACCACCACCGGGATCGGCCCGACCAGGGTGAGCTGGCAGGCCAGCACGTCGGCCATGGCGGTGACCGCCTCGTCGATGACGGCGGCCGCCACCGGGTCGCCCTCGGCCGCGGCGGCGAAGACGTCGAGGCTGCCGGCGGCAGACCGGCCCGTGCGCTCGCTCCAGCGACGGGCCACCGCGGCGGCGGAGGCGACCCGCTCCATCAGCACCGTCTCTCCGGTGGCGGGGTCGCGGATCAGCGCGTGCCCGTTCTCGCCGGCGTAGCCGCCGCTGACCACGACCCGGCCGTCCAGCACGAGGGCGGTGGCGATGCCGGTGCCGACGGGGATGAACATCACCGACTCGTGCCCGGCCGCGGCTCCCCAGCGCAGCTCGGCCACCCCGCCCGCGCGGACGTCGTGGCCCAGCCGGGACGGCCGCCCCAGCCGGTCGGCCAGCTGCGCGGCCAGCGGGGTCTCGGCGAAGTCCAGGTTGGTGGCCTTGACGGCCACGCCGCGGGTGTCGTCGACGATCCCCGGCACGGCCAGCCCCACGGTGGGCTCCAGCGGCACGCCCGGCACCTGCCGCTCGAGGGCGGCGACGGCCTCGGCGAGGGTGTCCATCAGGCCGACGGCACCCCGGTAGGGGGTGGGCAGCTGGTGGCGGGCCAGCACCGAGCCGTCCTCGTCGCAGACCACCGCCTTGGTCGCGGTGCCGCCGACGTCCAGCCCGATCGCCGCGCGGGGGCTCACGACGCCGCCCCCTCGCGGCGGACCCAGCGGACGTAGGAGTGGGTGCCCTGCTGCTCGCGGGACACCTCCACCCACTCCGGTCCGATCTCGGGGAACGTCACGTCACCCGGCGGGTTCTGGTGCACCTCGGTCACCTCCAGGACGGTCAGCCACGGCCACAGCAGCCGGTACACCTCACCGCCGCCGACCACGAACGTCGGGTCCGGGTGGCGCCCGGCCAGCGCCAGCGCCTGCTCGGCGGTGCCGGCGACCTCGACCCGGTCGGCGTGCTCGGCCGGCGGGGCCCAGCCACCCCGCGTCAGCACGACGGTGCGCCGGCCCGGCAGCGGCCGGCCGATCGACTCGTAGGTGCGCCGCCCCATCACCAGCACGCCCGGCGTGGTCAGCCGCCTGAAGCGGGCCTGCTCCCCCGGCAGGTGCCAGGGGATGTCGGGGCCGTCGCCGATGACGCCGTTGGCGGCCACCGCCGCGACCGCGACGACCTGCCGGGCCGGGGCGGCCGCGGTCTGCTCGGTGCTGCCCATCAGACGGCGATCGGGGCCTTGATGGCCGGGTGGGGGTCGTAGCCCTCCACCCGGATGTGGTCGAGGGTGAAGGCGTCGATGTCGCGCACCGAGGGGTCGAGGTGCAGCGTGGGCAGCGGCCGCGGCTCGCGGGTCAGCTGCAGCTCGGCCTGCTCGACGTGGTTCAGGTACAGGTGGGCGTCGCCCAGGGTGTGGACGAACTCCCCCACCTCGAGGTCGGTCAGCTGCGCCACCAGGTGGGTGAGCAGCGCGTAGGAGGCGATGTTGAACGGCACGCCGAGGAAGACGTCGCCCGAGCGCTGGTAGAGCTGGCAGCTCAGCCGGCCCTCGGCCACGTAGAACTGGAACAGGGTGTGGCACGGCGGCAGCGCCATCTCGCCGAGGTCGGCCACGTTCCAGGCCGACACCACGTGGCGCCGGGAGTCGGGGTTGGTGCGGATCGACTCGACCACCGCGGCGATCTGGTCGACCGTGCCGCCGTCGGGGGTGGGCCAGCTGCGCCACTGGTGGCCGTAGACCGGGCCGAGCTCGCCGTCCTCGTCGGCCCACTCGTCCCAGATGCTGATGCGGTTCTCGTGCAGCCAGGCGACGTTGGTCGACCCGCGCAGGAACCACAGCAGCTCGCCGAACACCGAGCGGGTGTGGACCTTCTTGGTGGTCACCAGCGGGAAGCCGGCCCGCAGGTCGAAGCGCATCTGGTGGCCGAAGACGCTGCGGGTGCCGGTGCCCGTCCGGTCGCTCTTGACCACGCCCTCGCGCAGCACGCGCTCGAGCAGCTCCAGGTAGGCCTTCATCCTCGCTCCCCTCCGGTGCCCAGCACCTGCGCCATCGTCTGCGCCATCGCCCGCACCGCCTGGCCGCGGTGGCTCACCGCGTCCTTCTCCTCCGGGCTGAGCTGGGCCGCCGTCCGTCCGCCCGCACCCTCGGGCAGGAAGACCGGATCGTAGCCGAAGCCGTTGGCACCGGCCGGCGCCGTGGCGAGCCGCCCCTCCCACACCCGCCGCAGCACGTGCTCGGAGCCGTCGGGCAGCGCCAGCGCCACCGCGCAGACGAACCGGGCCGTGCGCCGTCCGGCGGGGACGTCCTCGAGCTGGCGCAGCACGAGCTCCAGGTTCGCCACGTCGTCGCCGTGGCGACCGGCCCACCGGGCGGAGCGGACGCCGGGCATGCCGCCCAGCTCGTCGACCTCGAGCCCGGAGTCGTCGGCCAGCGCCGGCAGCCCGGTGGCGGCCACGCAGGCCCGGGCCTTGAGCAGCGCGTTGCCCTCGAAGGTGCGCTCGGTCTCGGCCGGCTCGGGGTAGGGCGCGACGTCGGCGAGCGCCAGCACCTCGACCCCGTCGCCGACGACCCGGCGCAGCTCGGCGAGCTTCTTCGCGTTGTTGGTGGCCAGCACCACCCGGGGGCGGCTCATCCGCGCCGCGGGGTGGCCGGGCCGTCGAGGGCCAGCCGCTGCAGCTCGGCGAGCCGGGCGCAGCCGGCGACGCCGAGGTCGAGCAGCTGGTCCATCACCGCGCGGTCGAACGGACGTCCCTCGGCCGTGCCCTGCACCTCGACGAAGCGTCCCTCGCCGTCGACCACCACGTTGAGGTCGACCTCGGCGCCGGAGTCCTCGGTGTAGTTGAGGTCGAGCACCGGCTGGCCGCCGACCACCCCGACCGAGACCGCCTGCACCGAGCCGGTCAGCGGGTCGCCGGCCAGGGCGCCCAGCCCGCCCAGGTGGCGGCAGGCGTCGGAGAGCGCCACGAAGGCCCCCGTGATCGCCGCGGTGCGGGTGCCGCCGTCGGCCTGCAGCACGTCGCAGTCGAGCTGGATGGTGTTCTCGCCCAGCGCCTTGTAGTCGATGACCGCGCGCAGGCTGCGGCCGATCAGCCGGCTGATCTCGTGGGTGCGGCCGCCGATGCGGCCCTTGACCGACTCGCGGTCGGAGCGGGTGTGGGTGGCGCGGGGCAGCATGGCGTACTCGGCGGTGACCCAGCCCAGCCCGGTGCCGCGCCGCCAGCGGGGCACGCCCTCGCTGACGCTGGCCGCCACCAGCACCCGGGTCGCCCCGAACTCGACCAGCACCGAGCCCTCGGCGTGGTCGAGCCAGCCGCGGGTGAAGCGCACCTCGCGCAGCTGGTCGGCGGCCCGCCCGTCGGGGCGGGTGGGGCCGGGTGACGCGTCCGCGGAGCTCATGGCCCCGACCCTATCGGTGCCCACCGACAGCCAGCCGCACCCCGGGACGGGCCAGCAGCACCTCCCGGCCGAGCAGCTGCTCGGCCTCGGCGCGGAAGGCCCCGGCGTCGAACCACGGCGAGACGTGGGTCAGCACCAGGGTGCCCACCCCGGCCCGCCGGGCCAGCTCCGCGGCCTCGGCCGGGGTCAGGTGGACGCCCGGGGTCGCGGCCACGCCGGTGGGGTGGCCTGCCTCGCAGAGCAGCACGTCCGCGCCGGTGGCGAGCTCCACCAGCGGCTCGCACCAGGCGGTGTCGCCGGTGTAGACCAGGCTGCGCCCGGCCAGCTCGACCCGCACCGCGTAGGCCTCCACCGGGTGCCGCACCCGCACGGTGCGCACCGTGAGGGGACCCAGCCGCTGCTCCGGCTGCCACTCACGCGCCGGCCAGCGGGCCGCGAAGTCGTCCACGTCGGCGAGGTCGACCTCGTACATCCGGCCCAGCCGGGCGGCGGTCCCGGCCGGCCCCAGCAGCTCGGCGCGGAACGGGGCGCCGGGGCCGTAGTGGGCCGCCACGTGGAAGGAGCCGAAGTCGCCGCAGTGGTCGGCGTGCAGGTGGCTGAACCCGATGGCGTCCACCTCGGCCGCCGCGACGTGGCGGGTGAGCGGGCCGAAGGCGCCGGGCCCCAGGTCGAGGACGAGGCTGTAGACGGCTCCGCCGGCCGTGGCCTGCACCAGGTAGCAGGAGGCGGGCGAGCCCGGGCCGGAGGCGGAGCCGCTGCAGCCCACGACGGTCAGCGTCAGCACCGGTGCCTCCCCACGCTCAGCTGAACTGGCGGACATGTCCCACCCACTCCCCCACCAGCCGCCGCCCGATGCCGGCGAAGGCGTCCGGGGCGCCGGTGGTGATGAACTCGTGCCGTCCCTGCCGGCCGTCCCCGCCCCGCAGCAGCCCCGCGCCCAGCAGCGTGGCGTAGCTGGCGGTCGCGCACTCCTCCGCGCTGGAGACCAGCGTGACCCCGGGTCCCAGCAGGTAGGACAGCACCCCGGTCAGCAGCGGGTAGTGGGTGCAGCCCAGCACCAGGGTGTCCACGCCAGCGGCCCGCACCGGTGCCAGGTACTCCTCGGCCACCGCCATCAGCTCCGCACCGCTGGTGACGCCGGCCTCGACGAACTCCACGAACCGCGGGCAGGCGGTGGTGGTGACCTCGACCGGCGCCACGCCCAGCGCGTCGGCGTAGGCGCCCGAGGTGGCGGTGGCCTCGGTGCACAGCACGCCCACCCGGCCGTTGCGGGTGGTGCGGGCCGCCCGCCGGGCGGCGGGCAGGATGACGTCGACCACCGGCACGTCGTAGCGCTGGCGGGCGTCGCGCAGCATGGCCGCCGACGCGGAGTTGCAGGCGATGACCAGCGCCTTCACCCCCTGCTCGGCGAGGTGGTCCAGGCACTCCAGGGCGTACTCGCGCACCACGTCGATGGGTTGCGGGCCGTAGGGGGAACGGGCGGTGTCGCCCAGGTAGAGCAGGTCCTCGCCGGGCAGCTGGTCCACCAGCGCCCGGGCGACGGTCAGCCCGCCGAACCCGGAGTCGAAGACCCCGATCGGGGCGTCGGGACCGGAGAGGTGCACGCGGGCCACGCTAGCCGACCCCGTCCCGGTCTAGCCTCGGTGACGGCGGTGCCGGACCGGACGTCACGGAGGTGGTGCGGGTGCCCAAGGTGGTCAAGGCCGGACGAGGCTTCATCGTCAAGGCCGTCGACGGCTGGTTCCGGGTGCCGCGCCGGCTCGTCCGCAACGGTGAGGTCAGCGCCGCCGACCTGAAGAAGCTGCTGGACGACCGGGCCGCCCGCGCCGCCCGTCGCGGCAGGCCGCCCGGCAAGCCCTCGCGCCGTTCGCTGTTCATGGGCGGCACCCCGGGGCGCCACTCCCCCGTGGGTCAGGACGTCGTCGCCCGGATGCGGCGCGACGGCGAGCTCGTGACCGACCCGTTCACCGGCGCCGAGGGCGTCATGGACGGCACCGAGTTCGTGCCCCTTGACCAGCTGGACATGGGTCACCGGGTGTCGGCGGTGGACTTCTGGAACCACGGCGCGCCGCCGGAGTACCCGGTGCCGGGCCGGCTGACCGGGCCGCGCAGCGAGTACGTGCGCGACTTCATGCGCGACGCCGACAACTACGAGCTGCAGCCGCCCCGCGCGAACCGCAGCGAGGGTGCGACCATGCCCGAGTACCGCGACCCACCGACGAGAGGTGTCCGATGACCGCAGCGACCCTGCCTGCCGAGATCGCGTCCCGCTGGCGGGAGCTGGCGACCGAGGCCGGGGCCCGGCAGCGTGCCGGCGACCCGGCCGGTGCGCTGGCGCTCACGGAGCAGGCCTGGCAGGTGCTGCCCGAGCCGCACGCGCAGTGGGGCGAGTCGAGCATGACCGCCCAGGGCGGCATCCAGTTCGCCCGCGCCGCCGACGACATCGACCAGGCCTGGACCTGGCTGAACCGGGCCAAGGAGGTCTACACCAGCGAGTCCGGCACCTTCCTGGTGGCCTGCTGGGAGGGCGAGCTGCGCTGGCACTTCCGCACCGAGGACGCCGTGCCGTACCTGCGCGACCTGCTGCGGGTCTACGGCACCCGGGCCTTCCGGACGCTGCCCGAGGAGGCCCTGGCGGCAGCCAGGTCCGACTCCCGGGCATGAGCGCCCGGGCATGAGGGAGGAGAGCTGATGGACGAGCGGATCGAGGCCCTGTCCGCCCAGGGCACCGAGGCGCTGGACCGCGACGACTGGCAGGAGGCCCGCCGGCTCTGGCTGCAGGCCCTGGCGCTGGTCCCCGAGCCGCGGGTGGAGAGCCCGGTGGCCGGCTGGCTGTGGGCCTCCGTCGGGGACGCCGAGCACTCCGGGGGGCTCTGGGAGGAGGCCGCCACGCACCTCCGGCAGGCGCTGGCCACCCCGGGCGGGGTCGACAATCCCTACACCTGGTTGCGGCTGGGCCAGTGCGAGTACGAGCTGGGTCGGCGCACCGACGCCGTCGACAGCCTGCTGCGGGCCTACCTGCTGCACGGCGAGGAGATCTTCGACGGCGAGCCCGTCCGCTACCGGGAGCTGCTGGTGCAGCACGAGCTGGTGGGAGCGGCACGATGAGCGAGATCCGCTTCCGCACCGGGGCGCTGCGCGACGGCGGCCGCTCGCTGCAGCGGGCCGGCGAGGACCTCGGCGCCCAGCTGGACTCGCTGCTGGCCAGCGAGCCCGCCTGGGGTGAGGACGACGTGTCGGCGCTGTGCCAGGTGGTCTACCAGTCGGTCGTCGAGGTGGTCCGCGAGAGCGTCACCGCCAGCGCGGAGGCCTTCGCCGACCACGCGGCCAAGCTCCAGACCGCCGCGGCCCTGTACGACTCGGTCGAGGAGACCAACGCGAGCGCCGCCGACTCGATCGGCGCCGAGCTGGGGAGGGAGGCCTGATGGGCGTCGTGCTGCCGGGCGAGGTGTCCTACCTGCTCAACATGCTGGGCTTCACCTGGCCCAACGTGGACGAGGCCCAGGTCTTCGAGAAGGGCGGGGAGTGGCAGGCCTTCGCCAGCGGCGCCGACGCCACCGCCCGGTCCGCCCGGTCGGGGGTGGAGGCGGTGCTGGCCGAGAACCAGGGGCCGGCGATGACCGCCTTCCGCAAGGCCGTCGCCGAGGGCGAGGACCCCGTGCAGTCCGTGGTCCAGGACCTGTCGGCGGGCAGCTCGGTGGTGGGCGCGTCGATGTACGTGATGGCCGGGGTGGTGATCGCGCTCAAGGTCACCGTGGTCGTCCAGCTGGTGGTGCTCGCGGTGCAGATCGCCAGCGCGATCGCCGCGGCGGTGCCGACCTTCGGCAGCTCGCTCACGCTGATCCCGCTGTTCAAGATCGCGGCGAAGCTGGCCATCGAGCTGGCGATCAACCTGGCCCTCGAGCAGCTGATGGGATGAGGCGATGACGGACGGTTTCGAGGACGTGCTGCGCCGGCTGGACGGCCGGCTGACCGAGGTGGTCGAGGGTCGTGAGGACCTGGCCGAGGGGGTGCAGCTGGCCGAGGTGCGCGGCGTCGGCGAGGCGGCGGACGGGCGCATCCGGGCGGTGATGGCGGGCGGCACCTTCACCGAGCTGACCATCGAGCCCGCCGCCCACCGGATGAGCCACGTCGAGCTGGCCGAGGCGGTGCTGGAGGCGGTCAACGCCGCGGCCGCCGAGCACGCCCGGCTGCTGACCGAGGCCGTCCAGGCGGCCGACTCCACCGACCTCGGCCGGCTGCAGGGCGACCTGCGCCAGCTGCAGAGCCAGTCGCTGACCGCGATGCGCACCTACACCGAGTCGCTGTTCGACGCGCTGGCCCAGGCCCGCCGGCTGGCCGGCGACCCCGCCCCGGAGCGCTGACGGGCGCCGCCGCGCCCACCGGCTCAGAGGCTGTTGACCAGGGTCTCCTGGGCGAACGCCAGCCACTCGTAGACCCCGTACATGAAGGCCCGCGGGTCGTCGTCGGGGAGCTGCCCCAGCTCCTCGGCGGTCTCGGCGTCGGTGATCCGCAGCCGGGCGGCGATGCTGAGCCGCAGGTTGTTGAGGGTCTTGAGCCAGGCGTCCACCTCGGTCAGCGGCACCTTGACCGGGTGGCGTCCGTCCCGCGTCGCGGCCAGGTGCTCCAGCACCAGCCGGGCGGCGGCGATCTTGGCCGCGCGGGCCTCCCGCTCGGTGAACCGGCGGAAGTCGGAGGAGGCCCGGGCGTCGTGAGGGTAGGCGTTGGGGAACAACCGCTGCAGCACCGGGTCGTCGGGCTCCTCCGGCTGGTCCGGCTCGGCCTGCAGGTCCCGCTCCCAGAGCGCGAACGGGTCGTCGGGGTCGGCCGCGGCGGGCGGCGGCGCGGCCGGCTCGGGCTCGCTGTCGGCCAGCAGGTCGATCAGCTGCTGCACCAGCGAGGCCAGCAGCTGCACCTCCTCGGGCTCGAGGGTGGCGACGACCTTCTTCCCGCGGCGCTCGAACCGTCTCACTCGGACCGGTCCAGGGTGGCCCACAGGCCGAAGTCGTGCATGGCCGCCACGTCGCGCTCCATCTCCTCCCGGGTGCCGCTGGAGACGACGGCCTTGCCCTGCGTGTGCACCTCCATCATCAACCGCTGCGCCTTCGCCTTGGAGTAGTTGAAGTACTGGGTGAACACGTGCGCGACGTAGGACATCAGGTTGACCGGGTCGTCCCAGACGATGGTCACCCACGGCGTCTGCGCCACCGACCCGAGGTCCGGTCGCTCGGCGACGGCGGTGCCGCCGGCCGGGTCTGCACCTGGAACGGACATGGCCCCCATTCTGGCAGGGCCGGCCCCCCGGTCCAATCGGCTCACGCCACCCGCCCCCGGCGCGCCCCGGCACCGCGCCGTGCCACAGTGACGTCGTGCTGACCACCGCCCTGCTCACCGACCACTACGAGCTCACCATGGTCCGTGCCGCGCTGGCGGCCGGCACCGCCGACCGCCACTCGGTGTTCGAGCTGTTCCCCCGCCGGCTTCCCGAGGGCCGGCGCTACGGGGTGGTGGCGGGCGTGGGACGGGCGCTGGAGGCGATCGAGCGGTTCCGCTTCGACGCCGAGACCATCGACTTCCTCCGCGAGCGGGGGGTGGCCGACGACGCCACCGCGGAGTGGCTGGCGGACTACCGGTTCCGCGGCGACGTCTGGGGCTACCCCGAGGGCGAGGTGTTCTTCCCCGGCTCGCCGCTGGTGGTGGTCGAGGGCGGCTTCGCCGAGGCGGTGGTGCTGGAGACGGTGCTGCTGAGCATCTACAACCACGACTGCGCGATCGCCTCGGCGGCCTCCCGGATGACCGCGGTGGCGGGCGAGCGTCCCTGCATCGAGATGGGCTCGCGCCGCACCCAGGAGCGGGCCGCCGTGGCCGCGGCGCGGGCGGCGTGGGTGGCGGGGTTCACCGCCACCTCCAACCTCGAGGCGGGCCGGCGCTGGGGCATCCCCACCACCGGCACGGCCGCCCACTCCTTCACGCTGCTGCACGACAGCGAGCGGGACGCCTTCGCCGCCCAGCTCGCCGCGCTGGGCGAGGACACCACGCTGCTGGTCGACACCTACGACGTGGAGCAGGCGATCCGGACCGGCGTCGAGCTGACCTCGGGACGGCTGGGTGCGGTGCGGCTGGACTCCGGCGACCTGCCCGCGGTGGCCCGCGACGTCCGCCGGCTGCTGGACGGCCTGGGGGCGACCTCCACGCGCATCATCGTCACCTCCGACCTCGACGAGTGGAACATCGCCGCGCTCGCCGGCGCCCCCGTGGACGGCTACGGGGTCGGCACCGCGCTGGTCACCGGCAGCGGGCACCCGACCTGCGGGTTCGTCTACAAGCTGGTGGCCCGCGGCACCAGCCCCGACCCGGAGGGGCCGCTGACCCCGGTGGCCAAGCGCAGCACCGACAAGATCTCGGTGGGCGGGCGCAAGTTCGCGCTGCGCCGCCTCGGCGAGCAGGGGGTGGCCGAGGCGGAGGTGATCGGCATCGGCGCACCGCCGGTGGGTGACCACGACGACCGTCCGCTGCTGGTGCCGCTGGTCCGCGGTGGCGAGGTGGTGGGGGCCGAGCCGCTGTCCGCGGCCCGCGAGCGGCACCTGCGCAGCCGCGCGGAGCTGCCGCTGGACGCGCTGCGGATGTCTCACGGCGAGCCCGCGCTGGAGACGGTGTGGCTCGGCGGCACGGGTGAGGCGCGGCGCAACCCCTTCGGCTGACCGGTCCCGCCGGCGCGCCCCGCACCTGCCATGCTGGGTGCCATGAGCCGGGCGCTGGTCGTGGTGGACGTGCAGAACGACTTCTGCGAGGGCGGGGCGCTGGGCGTCCGGGGCGGCAGCTCGGTGGCCGCCGCGGTGGCCGCGCTGCTGGCCGGCGACCACGGCTACTCGGCGGTGGTGGCCACCCGCGACCACCACATCGACCCGGGCGGGCACTTCTCCGACACCCCCGACTTCGTCGACAGCTGGCCGCCGCACTGCGTGGTGGGGACGCCCGGTGTCGAGCTGCACCCGTCGCTGGCCACGGTGGTGCTGGACGCGGTCTTCGACAAGGGCGAGTACGAGGCGGCCTACAGCGGGTTCGAGGGACGCAGCTCCGACGGCGAGCGGCTGACGGAGTGGCTCACCTCCCGCGGTGTGCAGGCCCTGGACGTCTGCGGCATCGCCACCGACTACTGCGTGCGGGCCACCGCGCTGGACGCCGTCGCGGCCGGGTTCGACACCACGGTGCTGCTCGACCTCACCGCCGCGGTCCACCCCGAGCAGGTGCCCGACGCGGTGGCCGTGCTGGAGGACGCCGGCGTGCGCTGCCTCGCCGCCGGCTGATCCTCCCGGGTCCCCAGGAGCCCGTCGGAAAACCCTGTACACCATACGTCGTACGCTGTACGCTGCAGTCCGCCGGCGGCGCCGGCGCGTCCGTCATCAGCCAGGGAGGGCTCTGCGTGCACATCACCGGATCAGCGATCTCGCTCAACGTCACCGACGTCCGTGCCTCGGCGGAGTGGGTCCAGGAGCACCTCGGCTTCACCGTCGCCATGGAGGCCGACGGGTTCTGCTCGCTGTCGCACCCCGACGCCGGGTTCAACCTCATCTACCTGCGCACCGGCCTGCCGACGTTCAAGCCGGAGTCGCAGGCGGGGCACGCCACCGGGCTGCTCGTGGCGCTCACCGTCGCCGACGTCGACGCCGAGTACGCGCGCCTGCGGGAGGAGGGGGTCACGGTCGTCACACCGGTCGAGACCGAGCCCTGGGGTGAGCGCTACTTCCAGATGAGCGACCCCAACGGCGTCGTCTACCAGCTCGTCCAGTGGGTCTGACCCACCCCGTCCCCACCCACCCCTGGGGAGCACGGAAGGAGTACCGGGAACCACCCGATGGTCGGCCCGTCGACGTACCCGTTCACCATGTCCGGCGGGACGTGGGCCGGGCGGACGCTCGACACCATGTCCGCCGTGATCATGTCCGGTACCCCGGGCCAGCTGGAGCGGCTGGCCTGACCGGACGCCCGGGGACGGCCGGCGGCGGAGGCCACGCGCCCGGCGCGAGGGGCCGGCGGGGCTGCGGCAGCAGCTGCCAGAAGCAGCCGAGCACGGCGGCGAGGTAGAGGGCGGAGCCGAGCAGGAAGTCCCCCAGCTCGGCGAACGGGGTGATGTCGGTCAGCCCGCCCAGCCCCCGTCCCAGCGCCACGAAGGCCAGCGACGTGACGGCCACCAGCGCGTTGGCCCAGAAGAACAGCACCCGCGCGGGCAGCGGGAAGGCCGGCGTCCAGGTGCGGGTCCAGGAGGCGTCGGTCAGCAGCCGCCAGACCAGCCCGAACAGCACCAGGGCGATGGCCGAGCTGCCGAGCAGCGCGCTGACCGGGTCGGCCAGCACGTCGCGGACCAGGAAGCAGCAGGACAGGGCCAGCACCATCATCAGCGAGGAGGAGCGGCGGACGGTGAGCCGACGGGTGACGGCGAACCCGGCGAGGGCGAGCACGGCCAGCAGCACGGCGGCGACGGCCAGCCCCTCGGTGCTCCACCCCAGCCGGAGCCGGGAGCCGCTGAGGGTGCTGACGACGCCCGGCAGCACCACCGTGCAGAAGGCCACCAGCAGCAGCGGGCGGGCGTGCTCGCCGCGACGGCTCCAGCGCAGCGCGAGCACCACCGACGCGACCACCGCGGCGAGCCGGACCAGCGAGACCACCGGCCCGGTGACCAGCAGCCCCACCAGGGCGACCAGCAGCTCCGCCCCGGGCAGCCGCCACACCTGCACCACGGCCTGCAGGCTGAGCACCAGGTAGGTCGGCAGCACCGTCGCGCAGCAGGCCAGGGTGAGCCAGACGATCAGCGAGCGCCAGCTGGCGACCAGCCGCTCGGGCACCACGCGGTCGGCGGCGGTGCGCCGGTGCCCCCGGACGACCAGCAGGACCGCCAGCACACCCAGCGCCAGCAGCGCCGCCGAGGCGAGCACCGAGCCGGGGTCGCGCCGCAGCTGCCAGCCGGCGCCGACCAGCCCCAGCACCGCCAGCGCCACACCCAGCACGGGCCAGACGCCGCGGGGGGCCTCGGTCCGCACCACCCGCAGCCCCCAGCCGGCGGTGGCCACGGCGATCTCGGCCAGCGCGGCCCCGCCGATGATCACCGCAGGCACCGCCACCTGCGCGACGGCCATGAACAGCTGGGTGGTGCTCAGCACCCGCGCGTCGAAGCCCATCTGCTGGTGCACCCGCTGCTGCAGCAGCAGCGGCAGCAGCGTGCCCGTCGCCACCGCGGCCGCCGCCAGCGGGAACTCGAACCAGGCGAACTCGCCACGGCGGCGCACCAGGGCCAGCAGCACCAGCCCCGCCAGGCCGGCCGACCCGCACAGCAGCGCCGCCGGGCCGGCGGCCACGCTGGCCGGCACGGCCACCTGCGCCACCAGCGACCCGGCCAGCAGCAGGGCCGCCAGCAGCGCCCAGCGCTGGGCGTGCAGGGCCGCCGTCACCACGAGCGAGAGGGCCAGCGTGACGAGCAGCATGAGCACGGGCAGCGCGCTGCTCGGCAGCACCCCCAGGTCCGGCGAGCTCACCAGCACGTCGACGCGCCGCAGCGGCACGGCCAGCAGCACCAGCAGCCCGGCGAGCAGGTAGCCGACCAGGGCCACCACGCCGATCAGCCCGAGCCCGGTCGGCCACGGCGGGAAGCGGACCCGGCCGTCGCGCACCTGGGCCAGCAGCACCAGGTCGACCAGCTCCCAGACGAGCCGCAGCGGCAGCGGCAGCCGGCGGGGCCCGGCCATCAGGGCCCCACCCAGGTGGGCACGCCCTCGTCCCCCATCAGCCACAGGCCCTCGCCGGCCGGGCTGACCAGCAGGGCGTCGGCGGCCGAGGTCGGCGTCTCCAGCAGGCTGGCCACCACCGTCCCGTCGAGGGCGCGCACGTCCACCCGGCCGTCGCCCACCAGCGCGACGTGACCACCGCCGGCCACGAGCGCCGAGGCCGCGACCGGGTGCTGCCAGCGCAGCGCCCCGTCGGCCGTGGACCGGGCCTGCACGCCGGTCGAGGAGGACAGCACCACCGTCTCCTGGGCGACCACGGCGTGGTGCACCGCGGCGGGGCCGCGCACCGTCCAGCGCGGGGCGCCGTCGGCCACCGCGAACCCGTGCCAGTCGAACTCGGAGTCCGTGACCACCACGGTCGTCGCGTCGCAGGCCAGCACGTCGGCGTGCTCGGCCAGCCGGCTCTCCCAGCGCTGCTCGCCGGTGGCGGCGTCGCGGGCCACCAGCCGTGGCGTGGCGTCGAGGGTGAGGACCAGGTCGCCGCAGAGCTGCGGGGCCACCCGGACGTCCGCCCCTCCCGCGGCCCGCCACCGCACCGCACCGGTGGTGACGTCGAGGGCCGTCAGACCGCCGGACTGCTCGGCCACCACCACCCCGGTCGCGTCCAGCCGCACCGGCGTGCGGGCCACCACGTCCTCCAGCTCCAGCTGCCACCGCCGCAGCCCGGTGTCGTCGTAGCCGACCAGCCGGCGCAGCGTGGTGGCGGCCACCGTGACCTCGCCGAAGCGCCCGAAGGCCGTCACCGTGCCCCCGGGGTGGGCGGACCACTCCTCCAGCAGCCACTCCGGCCCGCGACGCGCGGCCAGCAGGTCGCCGCCGCTGGTGGGAGCCAGCACCATGCCGCTCCCGGTCGGGGCGGGCGGCAGCACCGCCACCACCGGCAGGGCCAGCCCGGCGCGCCGCAGCGGTCGGGGCTGCACCGACCAGCCGGCCGGGTCCCACTCCCGCCCGGCGGGCTGCTCGGCGCCCGGCGGCGCCAGCAGCCCCGCCGGCGGCCCGGCCGCCTCCGTCCACGCCTCGCCGGGGAGCTGCTGGGCCACCACCCCGCGACCGGGGCACCAGGTGCGGACGTCGCGGGTCACCTGCTGGCCCACCTGCAGCGTCGTGGCGACGTCGAGGCAGCCCGGGCCCGCCGGCGAGGTGTCGGCCCGGGCCTGCCACCGGTAGTCCCCCAGCGGGCGGCGCTCGTCGTCGGCGTCCAGCACCGTCCCCTCCGACGACCACTCGCGGCCGGCGGCCACGTCGGCGGGCAGGGCCAGCGCCGGTGGCTCGAAGGTCCGGGCCTGCCGCCCGTCGCCGGCCACGACCGTGTGCAGCCCGGCGTCGTCGAGCGAGGACAGCGTGTGCCGGGCCGCGGACCCGTCGCGGCTGCGGCGCTGCTGGGTCTCGCGCACCCAGAGCCGCTCCAGCGCCTCGGGGTCGTGACCGACGACGTCGAGGAAGTGCTCGGGACCGCCCTGGAAGGCGGCCGCCCCCGGCTGGCGGGCGGTCTCCACGGTGAGCAGGGCCGGCCCTCCCGGCAGCTCGGCGGTCATGGTGGACAGGTGCCCGTCTGGTGCCAGCAGCCGCGCCGCCGCCGAGCCCGCGCCCGGGTCCGGGCGCACCATCGCCAGGGCGCTGAGCAGGGCCAGACCGACCAGCACCCCCACCGCCCCCGCCAGCGGCAGCGCCCGGGGACGAGCGGGTCCCGCGGGCCCCCAGGACCTCCCCGGTGTCGTCACGGCAGCAGGCTAGAGACTGGGACGGTCAATCCCGAGGAGGTCAGGTGCTGGACATCCCCCCGCTCGCCCACGAGCTGCTGGTGCGCCGTCTGCGCGAGGCCGGCTGCGTCTTCGCCGAGGAGGAGGCGCGGGTGCTCCGCGAGTCCGCCGGCAGCCGCCACCAGCTGCGGCAGATGACCGAGGCCCGCGTGTCGGGCGTCCCGCTGGAGCACGTGGTGGGGTGGGCCGAGTTCGCCGGCCTGCGGGTTCCGGTCGCGCCGGGGGTGTTCGTGCCGCGGGCCCGGACGCAGCACCTGCTGGCCGTCGCGGTGCAGCTGGCCCGGTCGGGGGACGTGGCGGTGGACCTGTGCTGCGGCTCGGGTGCGCTGGCCCTGGCCCTGCACGCCGCGGAGCCGACCCTGCGGCTGCACGCCGCCGACGTCCAGCTCGACGCCGTGCACTGCGCCCGGCAGGCGCTGGCCGGCGTCGGGGAGGTGCACCGGGGGGACCTGTTCGAGGCGCTGCCGCCCGACCTGCGGGGGCGGGTCGACCTGCTGGTGGCCAACGTGCCCTACGTGCCGACCGGCGACATCGCGCTGATGCCCCGCGACGCCTGGGAGCACGTCCCCCGGGTGACGGTGGACGGCGGCCCGGACGGGCTGGACGTGCTGCGGCGGGTGGCGGCCGGCGCCCCGGACTGGCTCTCCCCCGGCGGGCACCTGCTCAGCGAGGTCGCCGGGAACCAGGTCGAGCGGGCCCTGGAGGTCTTCACCGGCGCCGGGCTGACCGCCCGCAGCAGCTCCGACCCCGAGCTCGACGCCTGGGTGGTCGTCGGGCGCGCTCCGGTGGCGTCGCCGCCGGGTCCGTCGCCGGCGGGCGGGCGCGGCACGCGCTAGCGGGTGCGGACCACCTGCGTCCGGGCGGCGAGGTCGTGCAGCGCCTGCCGGCGCGGGTTCGTGAGCGGCAGCACGACGTCGACCAGCCGCAGCACGAACAGCCAGGTCACCACGGCCGGCGCCACCCAGACCAGCGCCCGGAGCAGCGCGGCGCGCCAGCCGAGCCGCTCGGTGCTGCGGCCCCGGTCCACCGGGACGACCCGCAGCCCGAGCAGCAGCTTGCCCGGGGTGGCGGAGCGCAGCCGCAGGAAGAGCCCGTGGTAGGCCAGCCCGCACAGCAGCTGCACCGCCCCCAGCGCGAGGGTCTCGGTCGGTGTGATGAGGGAGGTGGGGTCGGGCTGCGGGGGCGGCGGCTGCCCCTGCCGGGCCGCCTCCAGGGAGGCGTCGAAGAGCGCCACCACGGCGTCGAAGGCGGTCTGCAGGAACGGCAGCGACAGCAGCGAGGTCACCACGCCCAGCAGCAGCCCGTCGACCACGATGGCCCCGGCGCGGTGCCACCAGCCGGCCAGCGGGACGCCGTCGGCGGTGAGGGCGGGCTGACCGGGCCGGGCTGCCGCGACCGGCTGCGGCTGCGCGGGGGCCTCGGCCTCGCGGACGTCGCGGCTCCACTGCCAGCCGTCCCACCAGCGCTCGCGGCGGGGGTCGACCGGGTCGGGGTACCAGCCGCCGGGTGCCGCGTGGCGTCCGGGTGGCGGCTTCGGGCTTCCGACGGGGATCTGGCTCACGGCCGCCATCCTAGAGCCGGTCGACGACCGCCTTGGCGTCTGCGAGACCGAGCCCGGTCTCCTCGCGGTGGACCCGGATGGCCTCGATCTTCCGGCCGTCGGCGGCGAGCCGGCGGACGCGCTCGGAGGCACCGGTGCTCTGCTCGAGCAGGGCCGAGGCGTCCAGGTCGAGGCGGCGGCACAGCTCCTGCACCACGGTCTCGAGCTGCTGCACGCGGCTGGTCAGCCGCTCGTGCTCACGCCGGTCCGCCCAGTCCCAGAACGCCATGGCGGCGAGGCTAGCGGTCCCCGGGGTCGTCCGCGCGGGCTGCCAGCGGAACCGCGGCGACGTCGCCGACGACCACCACGGCCGGGTTGGTGACCCCGCGCGCGGCGGCCACCCGGGCCAGCTCGCCCAGCGGCGCGGAGGTGGTCCGCTGCTGCGGCGTCCAGCCGCGCTCGACCACGGCGGCCGGGGTGGCGGGGTCGCGCCCGGCGGCCACCAGGGCGGCGGTGATCTCGGCCAGGTGGGCGACCGCCATCAGCAGCACCAGCGTCGAGCCGTGGGCGTGCAGCAGGGGTCCCAGCCCGGCCGCGCCGTCGTGGCCCGAGGCCACCACGAAGGAGGTGCTGACCCCGCGGTGGGTGACCGGGATGCCGGCGGCGGCGGGGACGGCGGTCGCGGAGGTGATGCCGGGCACCACCTCGACCTCGACGCCGGCGGCCACGCAGTGCTCGACCTCCTCACCACCCCGGCCGAGGACGAACGGGTCGCCGCCCTTGAGGCGGACGACCCGCCGTCCGGCGCGGGCGTGCTCGACGAGCAGCTCGTGGATGCGGTCCTGGATGGTGCCGTGGCGGCCCGGGCTCTTGCCCACGTCGACCACCTCCACCTCCGGCGGCAGGTCGGCCAGGTGCTCCGCGGTGCCGAGCCGGTCGGCGACCACCACGTCGGCGGCGGCCAGCAGGGCGCGACCGCGGACGCTGATCAGCCCAGCGTCGCCCGGGCCGGCGCCGACCAGCCACACCTTGCCGCAGGCCGGCCCACCGCCGCCGGGCCGGTGGGCGCGCACGGGCAGGGTGGCGGACTCGAGGCCGGCGAGCACCGCGTCGCGGACGGCGACGGCCCGGCGCGGGTCGCCGCCGGCGGTGACGGCCACGCTGATCCCCTCGGCGGGCCCGTCGGCGGCGCCGCGGGCCACGGCCGGGCGGTGGACGGCGGAGGCGGCGGCGTCGTCGGCGCGGGAGCACCAGACCCGGTGCTGCTCGGCGACGGCGGCCACCTCGGCGTCGACCGCACCGGTGGCGGTGAGGACCAGCCACGCCGGCTCGGGCTCGAGGACGTCCTCGGGCCGGAAGGCGCGCCGCTGCAGCCGCAGCCGTCCTGCGGCGGCCCACCCGGCGACCTCGGTCGAGGCCTCCGGCGCGACCACGTCGACGCGGGCGCCGGCGGCGAGCAGGTCGGGCAGCCGGCGGGTGGCGACCGTGCCGGCGCCGACCACCAGCACGCGGCGCCCGTCCAGCCGCACCGCCAGGGCGTAGGGGTCGGGCACGTCGCTCAGCCCGGCCACCGGCGGACCCGGCTCAGATCAGCCACGAGTCGGCGTCGACCAGGTCGCCGGTGAGCTGCACCAGGCCGGCGGCGAGGGTGGCGCCGTCGCTGGGGTCGATCAGCAGGAACGACCCGGTGCGGCGGGCGGCGGAGTAGTCGTCGACCGCGACCGGGCGGGCCAGCCGCAGCCGGATGCCGCCGATGGCGTTGAGCGGCAGCTCGCTGGGGGCGGGACCCCGCTCGAGGGTCGTCATGTCGAGGGTGTCGACGAGGTCGGTGACCAGCCCCTTCACCGTGGCGGTGCCGATCCGCACCAGCACCATGGCGCGGGGCTTCAGGGGCCGGGAGGCCAGCACCGCGACGGTGGCGTCGAGGTCCTTGACCTCGGTGGCCGGACGGTCCGCGGCGCTGATCAGGTCGCCGCGGGCGACGTCGAGCTCGTCGGCCAGCCGCAGCACCACCGACTGCGGGGCGTGCGCCTGCCGCCGCTCGGTCGGCTCGCCCGGGCGACCCACCCGGTCGATGCCCACCACGGTGGTGGTGGAGCCCTCGGGCTGGATCCGCACGGTGTCGCCCACCGAGATCACGCCGCTGGTGACGCGGCCGGCGTAGCCGCGGTAGTCGCGGTGCTCGGGCGTCTGGGGGCGGATGACGTACTGCACCGGCATCCGGAAGGCCTCGTCGCGGGGGTCGGTGGTGACGTCGACGGTCTCCAGGTGCTCCAGCAGCGTGGGCCCGGTGTACCACGGGGTGTGCGCGGAGCGGGTCACCACGTTGTCGCCCAGCAGCGCCGAGATGGGCACCGCGGTGACCGCGCTGACCCCGACGTGGCCGGCCATCGCGGTGAACTCCTCCACGATGGCGGTGAAGACGGACCGGTCGAAGTCCAACAGGTCCATCTTGTTGACCACCAGCGCGACGTGGCGCAGCCCGAGCAGCCCGGTGACGGCCAGGTGGCGCCGGGTCTGCTCCAGCACCCCGTGCCGGGCGTCGACCAGGATCAGCGCCAGCTCGGCGGTCGAGGCCCCGGTCACCATGTTGCGGGTGTACTGCACGTGCCCGGGGGTGTCGGCCAGGATGTAGGAGCGCTGCGGCGTGGAGAAGTAGCGGTAGGCCACGTCGATGGTGATGCCCTGCTCCCGCTCGGCCCGCAGCCCGTCGGTGAGCAGCGCCAGGTCCGGGTGCTGCAGACCGCGCTCGCGGCTGACCCGCTCGACGGCGTCGAGCTGGTCGGCCAGCACCGACTTGGTGTCGTAGAGCAGCCGGCCCACCAGGGTCGACTTGCCGTCGTCCACGCTGCCCGCGGTGGCGAGCCGGAGCAGGTCGCGGCTGGCGGCGGGGTCGACCAGCTGCTGGTCGGCCTCGCTCAGCGCGTCCAGCCCGACGACCTCGGTACCGGTGCTCATCAGAAGTAGCCTTCCTTCTTGCGGTCTTCCATGGCGGCCTCGGAGAGGCGGTCGTCGGCGCGGGTGGCGCCGCGCTCGGTCAGCCGGCTGCCGGCGACCTCGAGGATGACGGCCTCCACCGTGCGGGCCTCGGACTCGACCGCGCCGGTGCACGACATGTCGCCCACGGTGCGGTAGCGGACGGTGCGGGTCTCGACGACCTCACCCGGCCGCGGGCCGCCCCACTCCCCCGCGGTCAGCCACATGCCGTCGCGGCGGAACACCTCGCGGGTGTGGGCGTAGTACAGGCTGGGCAGCTCGATCTGCTCGCGGGCGATGTAGCGCCACACGTCCAGCTCGGTCCAGTTCGACAGCGGGAAGACGCGCACGTGCTCGCCGGGGGCGTGGCGGCCGTTGTACAGCTCCCACAGCTCGGGCCGCTGGCGGCGGGGGTCCCAGGCGCCGAAGGCGTCGCGGAGGCTGAACACCCGCTCCTTGGCCCGGGCCTTCTCCTCGTCGCGGCGCCCGCCGCCGAAGACGGCGTCGAACCGCCCCTCGGTGATGGCGTCCAGCAGCGGGACGGTCTGCAGCGGGTTGCGGGTGCCGTCGGGACGCTCGCTGAGACGGCCGTCGTCGATGTAGTCCTGGACGCTGGCCACCACCAGGCGCAGCCCGAGCCGCTCGACGGTCTCGTCGCGGTAGCGCAGCACCTCCTCGAAGTTGTGGCCGGTGTCGACGTGCAGCAGCGCGAACGGCACCGGCGCCGGCGCGAACGCCTTCACCGCCAGGTGCAGCATCACGACCGAGTCCTTGCCGCCGGAGAAGAGCAGCACCGGCCGCTCGAACTCGCCGGCGACCTCGCGGAAGATGTGGATCGACTCCGCCTCGAGGTCGTCCAGGTGGTCCAGCCGGTGCTCGGCGAGCTCGGTGCGCAGCGCCCCGGTCGTGGGCTGATCGGTGGTGGTCACGGTTCCTGCCTCGGTGCTCGGGTCTGGTGCGTGGACGCTCACGTGTGCAGGCCGCACTCGGTCTTGGCCTGCCCGGCCCACCGGCCGGCGCGGGCGTCCTCGCCGGGTGCGACGGGCCGCGTGCACGGGGCGCAGCCGATGGAGGCGTAGCCCTGCTGCCGCAGCGGGTTGAGGTGGACGTCGTACTCGAAGAGGTAGGTCTCCAGGTCGTCGTCGTCCCAGGCGGCCAGCGGGTTGATCTTCACCATCTGGCGCTTCTCGTCGAAGGAGACCACCTCGATGTCGGTGCGGGTGGGGGCGTCCACCCGGCGCATCCCGGTGACCCAGGCGGTGCGCCCGGCCACGGCCAGGTTCAGCTGCTCCACCTTGCGGGGGCTGCAGCAGCGCTCGGGGCTCCAGTCGGCCAGTGCGGCCTCCCGCTCGGCCAGGCTCTGCAGCGGCTCGATGGTGCGGATGCTCACCGGGGTGTGCTGGGCGTAGTGGTCGCGGGTGGCCAGCGTCTCGGGGAAGTGGTAGCCGGTGTCGAGGAAGAAGACGTCGGCCTCGCCGATGGTGCGACCGACCAGGTGGACCAGCGCCTCGTCACCCATCGAGGAGGCGGTGGTGAGGCCCTCGCCGAAGGTGTTGGAGGCCCAGCGCAGCACCGCCTCGCTGAGCTCGACGCGGGTGATGTAGTCGTGGCCCTCGCCGTGGGCCGCGACCAGGGCCGCGCCGTCGCGGGCGGCCTCGCGCAGCCGGGAGGCGTCCCAGGTGGGCGTCGTGGGGGTGGTGGTGCTCATCGAGCACTCCTCTCGTCGGGCAGCCGGTCGATCTGGTGCAGCTGGACGCTGAACACCCGTGCGCAGCTGGAACAGCGCCAGCCCGCCGGGTGTTCCTCGCTGGGCCGCAGGTCCTCCTCGCCGCAGTACGGGCAGTGGAAGACCGGGCTCCGGGGGGCGGGCGCGCCGGCTGCGGGGCTCATCGCAGGTCGTCCTCGTCGGCCCGGCGGGCCCAGGAGGCGAAGGACTCCTGGTCGGCCCGCTGCTCGGTGTAGCGGGTGGCGACGCGGGTGACGTAGTCGGTCAGGTCGTCGGCGGCGATCTTGAGCGCGCGGGTCTTGCGGGCCAGCCCGGCCTCGGCACCGATGGCGCCCCCCAGGTGGACCTGGAAGCCCTCCACCGACTCCCCCGCCTCGTTGGTGACGATCATGCCCTTGAGGCCGATGTCGGCGATCTGGGTGCGGGCGCAGGCGTTGGGGCAGCCGTTGACGTGGATGCTGATCGGCGCGTCGAAGGTGGGCAGCCGCTCCTCCAGCTCGGCCACCACCCGGGCGGCGCGGGCCTTGGTCTCGACGATGGCCAGCTTGCAGTACTCCAGCCCGGTGCAGGCCATCACGCCGCGGCGGAACTCGCTGGGGGTGGCGCTGAGACCGAGGGCGTCCAGGGCGGTGGTGAGCGCCTCGACCTGCTCGTCGGGGACGTCCAGCACCAGCATCTTCTGCTGCGGGGTGAGCCGGACGCGGCCGCTGCCGTGCTGCTCGGCCAGGGTGGCGACCTCGTGCAGGATGTCGCCGCTCACGCGTCCGCCGATCATCGCCACACCGACCCAGTTGCGGCCGTCCTTCTGCTTGTGCACGCCGATGTGGTCGACCCGGCGGCGGTCCTGCACCACGGCGGGACCGTCCACCAGGCGACGCCCGAGGTAGTCCTCCTCGAGCACCGAGCGGAACTTCTCCGGCCCCCAGTCCGCGACCAGGAACTTGAGCCGGGCCCGGTTGCGGAGCCGGCGGTAGCCGTGGTCGCGGAAGATCCCGACCACGCCCGCCCAGACCTCGGGGACGTCGTCGATCGGCACCCAGGCGCCCAGCCGCTGGCCGAGCATGGGGTTGGTGCTCAGCCCGCCGCCGACCCACAGGTCGAAGCCGGGGCCGTGCTCGGGGTGGACCACGCCGACGAAGGAGACGTCGTTGATCTCGTGGCCGATGTCGGGCAGGCCCGAGATGGCGGTCTTGAACTTGCGCGGCAGGTTCGAGAAGGCCGGGTCGCCGATGTAGCGCTCGACGATGGCCTCGATGGCCGGCGTGCCGTCGATGACCTCGTCGGCGGCGATGCCGGCCACGGGCGAGCCGAGGATGACGCGCGGGGTGTCGCCGCAGGCCTCGGTCGAGCTGAGCCCGACGGCCTCGAGCCGGCGCCAGATCTCGGGCACCGCCTCGACCTCGACCCAGTGCAGCTGGATGTTCTGCCGGTCGGAGATGTCGGCGGTGCCGCGGGCGAAGTCGTTGCTGATCGAGGCGATGGTGCGCAGCTGCTCGAGGCTGAGGGCGCCGCCGTCGGAGCGGACCCGCAGCATGAAGTAGCGGTCGTCGAGCTCCTCCGGCGCCAGCGAGGCGGTCCGGCCGCCGTCGATCCCGGGCTTGCGCTGGGTGTACAGGCCCCACCAGCGCATCCGGCCGCGCAGGTCGTCGGCCGGGATGGAGTCGAAGCCGTCGCGG
>NZ_WPCU01000007.1:1579-228384 GCF_009742705.1 Auraticoccus cholistanensis | reverse complement strand
GGGGGTGCGGGGCGTGCTGGTCACGCGGGACCTTCCGTCGGTGTCTCGTTGCGGCGGTGCTCGGGGCGGGCGGGTGCCCTGGTCTCGCCGGGGTGAACGGCGAGGACCGGCCGGGTTGTTCCCGGCGGCCTCAGCGACAGAGCGCGCTGCAGGTGCGCAGCAGGTCGACGTGGGCGCGCCCGTGGAAGAGGGCGGCCGGCGCCACTCGCAGGGTTCGGTCCACGTGCCCAGTGTGGGTGACGGCCCCAACCGGGGACGAATGCTGTCCAGAGTTTGAAATTTCAACCGCGCCGCGGGTCCGTCCCCGGGTCACAGCGTGCGGGTGGTGACCAGGGTGTCGCCGTGCAGCGGGTCGGGCTGCACCCGGTCGGTCTCGACGAAGCCGAGCTTGGCCAGCACCCGCCGTGAGGCGGTGTTCCACTCCCGGACCGTGGCCCACACCCGCCGGTACCCCGACGACCTGGCCCACTCCAGGACGGCCTCGGCCGCCTCGGTGGCGTAGCCCCGGCCCCAGAACCGGCGCAGCAGCTCGTACGCGAGCTCCGGCTCCCCCTCGCACGTGCCCTCGACCAGGCCGCAGTACCCGACGACCTCGCCGTCGGCCTTGCGCTCCAGCGCCAGCAGGCCGGTGGAGCCGGGCGGGTGGGTGCGGATCCACTCCTCGAGGTCGGCGACGGTGGGTCGCCCGGCGGCGTCGACCCGGCGGTGCGGCGGTACCCGGGGGTCGCGCTCCAGCCACAGCTGCCGCTGCACGACCGCCTCCTCCACCCGCCACGGGCGGAGCACCAGCCGCCCGGTCTCGAGCACCACCTCCGGTCCGCCCACGGCCCCATCCTCCCGGTCGCCCGGACCCCTCAGCGGGGCGGGACGGGCGGCTGGACGGCGGGATAGCGGTCCCAGCTGGCGGCCGGACGGAGCCCGAAGTGCTCCACGACCCGGTCCGCGGCCGCCTCGGGACCGGTCGTCTCGGTGTCGATGCGCAGGTCGGCGGGCGGTCGCTCGACGTCGGTCCGGGCGGCCCGCAGCTGGCGCAGCGTCTCGACGCTGGTGAGCTTGGCGAACTCGGAGCGGCTCGGCAGGGCGATGCGGCGCTCCTGCTCGGCCTCGCCCACCGTGAGCTCGACGAAGACGGTGCGCCCGCCGGCGTCGGCCACGCACGCCCGGGCACGCTCGGCGAAGCCCGGCTGCACCGTGGCCTCGGGGGCGAAGGTGAACAGCAGCGAGACGTCGGCCAGCGCCGCCGCACGGAAGGTCGAGAGCCAGAAGTGCTCGCGCAGCTCGACGAAGGGCGGCGTGCCGAAGGGGAAGACGGCGGTCAGCGCGTCCACCACCAGGTGGTTGTGGAAGACGCCGTAGTGCAGCCGCTGCGAGAGCGCACGGGCCACCGTCAGCTTGCCGGCCGCCGCGGGACCGTGCAGGAAGACGAGGTGCATGGTGCCCAGGCTGGCGGGGACGACCGGTGGCCGCAACGGGGTTGTCGGCAGCCGGCGGGGCGCGGGGCGATGAGTCCGGAGCCGCAGCGGGGTCTGACTGGCGAGCACGGGCACCAGGCCCTGACCAGGACAGGAGGACGACGATGGACGCGCAGCTGCTCGACTCGGCGGTGGACCAGACGCGGGAGGTGGCCCGGTGGGTCGAGGGCGCCGACCCCGGCGCCCCGGTGCCGACCTGCCCGGAGTGGACGCTGGCCGACCTGGTGGGGCACATCGGCTCCACCCAGCGGTGGGTGGACCGGCTCGTGGTGGAGAAGGTCGCCGACCCGGCCGCCGCCTTCAGCCTGGGCTGGGAGGAGGCGCCGGCGGATGCGTCGCAGTGGCCGGCGTGGCTGGTTGAGGGCGCCGACCGCACGAGGGCGTCCTTCGCGGCGGCCACCGGCGGGGCCGACGTCTTCGACCCCTCCGGCGGCGGGGACGGACTGGCGTTCTGGTCGCGCCGGCTCTTCGGCGAGGCCGCCGTCCACCGCATCGACGCCGCCGCCACGCTCGGCCTGGACTACCACCTCGACCCGGACCTGGCGGTGGCCGCGATCGAGGACTGGCTCGGCACGATCGCCTCCAGCGGCTGGGCGCAGCACGTGCCGGGCTTCACCGAGGCCGTGCGCGGCGACGGCCAGACGCTCGCCTGGGTGGCGGTGGACACCGGTACGGCCTGGCTGCTGCGGCGCACCGACGCCCCGCTCGTCCTCACCTCGGGCCGCCACCTCGCCCGCGAGGCGGAGACGGCCACCGTCACCATCTCCGGACCGGCCTGCGAGCTGCTGCAGGTGGTCAGCCGCCGCCTGCCCGTGGACGCCGCCCGGTCGTGCACGGTCGTCGGCGACCGCGCCGAGCTCGACCACCTCGTCGACCACATGGACTGGGTCGGCGCCTGACCCGGACGCGGCGCAGGAGGTGCGTCCGGGCGGACGCACCTCCTGCCGCTGACGGGGGTGTGCTCAGGCGGCCGGCTCGTCCATCGACGCACCGGTCTCCAGCAGGGTCTTGAGCCCCGACAGCGACCACAGCCAGCCGCCACCGCCCTGCTGCGGGTCGCCGCCACCGGCGACCTCGGGCGCCAGCTGCGGGGCGGCGGTGACGTCGTGGGTCAGCACCACCCGGGTCAGCCCGCTGGGGAACTCGGTCAGCTCCCAGGTCACCTGGGTGGGCTCGGAGTCGGGGTACCAGCCCGGCTTCCAGCTGAGCACCAGCCGGTTCGGCGGGTCGATCTCGAGGACCCTGCCCTCGACGGCGACGTCGCCCATGCCCATCTGCCTCATCTGCTCGGTGGTGAGGTTGTTGAACACCCCGCCGGGACGGGGCTCGAACTCGACGTCGCCGCCGTAGCCCCAACGGCTGGTGTACTCCGACTGCGTGATGGCGTCCCAGACCTTCTGGGCCGGGGCCTTGATGTAGACGCTGTAGGTCTGGACCAGGTTCTCGCTCATGGTGTGTCGTCCTTGTTCGGTTCGGGTGTCTCGAGGTGGTGCTTGAGGTCGAGCAGGAGGGCGGCGACGCCGGCCCGCTCGGTGTACTTGCCGATCCAGCGCTCGTGGATCTGCTGGATGGGGACGGGGTTGAGGTGGTGCAGCTTCTCCCGGCCCTGCTTGCGCGAGACGACGAGGTCGGCCTGCTCGAGCAGGCGCAGGTGCTTGGCCACCCCGAACCGGGTCATCTCGACGTGCTGGTTGACCACGGCCTCCAGCTCACCCAGCGAGCGGCCGTCCCGCTGGAAGAGCGCGTCCAGGAGGAGCCGGCGGACCGGATCCGCCAGCGCCCTGAACACGAGGTCGTCGGTGTCCATGCCCCGACGATAGGTGACCATTTAGTCACGTGTCAACGATCTGACAGGATGCCGCCATGGACAGGATCGGGCGCTACGTGCTGAGCCGCCGGCTCGGGGCCGGCTCCTTCGCCACCGTCTGGCAGGGCCGCGACGAGGAGCTCGACGTCGACGTCGCGGTCAAGGTGCTGGCCGACAACTGGGCGGCCAACGAGGACGTCCGGGCCCGCTTCCTGTCCGAGGCGCGGCTGATGCGCCGGATCCGCGACCCGCGGATCGTGCGGGTCTACGACATCGGCACGCTGCCGGACGGGCGTCCCTACTTCGTCATGGACTACGCCGCCGGCGGCTCGCTGGAGGACGTCCGACGCCGCCGCGTCGCCCCGACGCTGGCGCTGCACCTGGCCGCCGAGGCCGCCCGCTGCCTGCACGTCCTGCACGAGCACGACGTGATCCACCGCGACGTCACCCCCGGCAACCTGCTGCTGGACGGCGACCCGCTCACCGGCGGGCACGTGCTCCTGGCCGACCTGGGGGTGGCCAAGGAGATGGTGGCCGAGATGGCCTCCACGATGACCGCCGGCACCCCGGCCCACATGGCGCTGGAGCAGGCCACCGGCAACGGGGCGCTGGACCGCCGGGCCGACGTCTACTCGCTGGCCTCGGTGTGCTTCACCCTGCTGACCGGGGAGCCGCCCTTCCCGGTCCGGACGCTGGCCGACCTGATGGCACGCGACCCGCACGCCGCTCCGCCGCCGGTGGCCGCCTCGGTCGGCGCGCCGCCGGAGCTGGACCACCTGCTGGCCGCCGCGCTCTCCCCCGTGCCCGGACGCCGGCCGCCCACCGCGCAGGTGCTGGCCGACGAGCTGGACGCGCTGGTGGCCCGGATGGGCGGGGTGCAGCGGACGACCCGGCCCCCGGTGGCCCGCGACGACGCCACCGTGCTGCGGCCGAGCGGCCCGGGATGGTCGCTGCCGCCGACGACGACCCGGCCCCAGCCGGCCGCCACCGCGCCGTTCTACCCGCCGACCCCGCTGCCGGCCGGCAGCCCCGGGTCCGTCCCGCCGCACCACCCGGGCACCCCGGCCACCCTGCCGCCGCGGCCGCAGCCCCACCCGGTCGGCTTCGCCCCCGTCCCGGCCGCGCCGCGCCGCTCCTGGGGGTTCCCGACCTTCGTGGCGGTGGTCTCGGTGCTCGCCTTCGTGCTCGCCCTCTCGGTCACGGTGAGCCTCGGCTGAGCCGGCGGCTCAGCTGGCCCGGGTGACCGCCCACTGCCGGATCCGGTCGATGCGGGCCTGGATCTGCGCGGCGTCGGCCGCGGCGAGCACCGGCCCGCCGCAGGCCTCCCGCAGTGTGTTGTGGATCACCCCGTGGGGTTCGCCGGTGCGGTGGTGCCAGGCCGCCACCAGCCCGTTGAGCTCCCGGCGCAGGTCGCGGAGCTGGGCGTGGGTCGCGCGGGCGGCCTGCTCCTCGCCGCCGCGGTTCCCGCGGGCCACCTGCTCGGCCTGGCGCCGCTTCAGCAGGTCGCGGACCTGCTCGGGCTCGAGCAGCCCCGGCAGGCCCAGGTAGTCGGCCTCGTCGACCGAGCCCGAGGCACCGCCGAGCCCGTACTCCCCGCCCTCGAAGAGCACCCGGTCGAAGTCGGCGGCGCTGGCCAGGGCGGCGAACTCGCCCTCCTCCTCCATGCCGCCGGGTTCGTCCTCCACCCGCTCCTCGTCCAGCGGGTCGAGCTCGATCTCCTCGGTGCGGGTGGCCACCTTGAGCGCGTGGTCGCGCTGCAGCTCCATCTCCGCCGCGTGCGAGAGCAGGGTGGCCACGCTGGGCACGAACACCGAGGCCGTCTCGCCCCGGCTGCGGGCGCGGACGAACCGACCCACCGCCTGGGCGAAGAACAGCGGCGTCATCGTGGTGGTGGCGTAGACACCGACCGCCAGCCGGGGCACGTCCACGCCCTCGGAGACCATCCGCACCGCCACCATCCAGCGCTGGTCGCCGGCGGAGAAGTCGCTGATCTTCCTGCTGCTGCCCGGCTCGTCGCTGAGCACCACGGTGGGCTTCTCGCCGCTGATCCGCGCCAGGATCGAGGCGTAGGCGCGGGCGCTGGTCTGGTCGGTCGCGATCACCAGCCCGCCGGCGTCGGGCACGTGGTTGCGCACCTCGGTGAGCCGGGTGTCGGCGGCCTGCAGCACCGCCGGCACCCACGCACCCTTGGGGTCGAGGGCGGTGCGCAGCGCCTGCGCGGCGAGGTCCTTGGTCAGCGGCGACCCGAGCCGGGCCGCCACCTCGTCGCCGGCCTTGGTGCGCCAGCTCATGTCGCCGCTGTAGGCCATGAACAGCACCGGCCGCACGATCCGGTCGGCGAGCGCCTCGGCGTAGCCGTAGGAGTAGTCGGCCTGCGAGCGCAGGTGGCCGGTGCCGTCGTGCTCGTAGCGCACGAACGGGATGGGGTTGGAGTCGGAGCGGAACGGCGTGCCCGTCAGCGCCAGCCGCCGGGTGGCCGGGTCGAAGGCCTCGCGGACCGCCTCGCCCCAGCTGCGGGCGTCGCCGGCGTGGTGGATCTCGTCGAGGACCACCAGCGTCTTCGTCCGCTCGACCCGGATCCGCAGCGCGTTCGGGTTGACCGCCACGCCGGCGTAGGTGAGGGCGAAGCCCTGGAACTCGCTGCTGGTCGCGCCCTGGCGGGTGCCGTAGTCGGGGTCGATGGCCAGCCCGATCCGCCCGGCTGCCTCGGCCCACTGGGTCTTGAGGTGCTCGGTCGGCGCCACCACGACCACCTGCGAGACGACCCGCCGGTTGACCAGCTCCGCGGCCAGCGTGAGGGCGAAGGAGGTCTTGCCGGCGCCGGGGGTGGCCACCACCAGGAAGTCACGGGGCTGCCGCTCGCGGTAGGCGTCCAGCGCCGCCTGCTGCCAGGCCCGCAGCTTCGGCACGGTGCCCCAGGCCGCCCGGTCCGGGAACGCGGGAGGCAGGCGCTCGGGGTGGGCGAGCTCGAGCTGGTCGGGCTCGTTCTCGGCGGCGGGGGGTGTCACTGGCCCCACTGTAGTGCTGACCGGCGACACCGGCAGAACCGCGACGCGCAGCCGGCCGGCGGTCCCCGCCGCGCGGGCTCAGCCAACTTTTCGTGCTCCTTTCTGCCGCTCACAGCCGCTGCCGCGGAGGCGGGTCTAGCGTCGGCGCAGGGGGCGATGACGATGACGTCGAACAGGTGGTTGAGGGGCCTCGCGGTCGGGGCGTGCGGGGTGGCGCTGGCGATGACGCCGGCCGTGGTACCAGGAGCCGAGGCGGCCACGTGCCCGTCGGTGAGCTGGGGGTCGTTGCCGGAGGTGGACGCCACCTTCACGGCCAACGACATCGAGTCGGTCCGCAGCGGGCGGCACGCCTGCTACGACCGTCTGGTGATCGACCTCGACCGCCGCGGCGTCGGCTACGACGTCCGCTACGGCGCGGTCTACACCGAGGGCGCCGGGGAGCGGGTGTCGCTGCGCGGCACCGACATCCGGATCACCGTGCGGGCCTGGGGCCGCGAGCTCAGGAACTCCCGCGAGCTGGTGGACGTCCGCGGCTACGACACCTTCCGCCAGGTGGCCTTCGCCGGCACGTTCGAGGGTCAGACCACCCTCGGGCTCGGGGTGCGGGCCCGGCTGCCGATGCGGGTCTTCGAGCTGGACGGTCCCGGCTCGGGCTCGCGGCTGGTGATCGACGTCGCCCACCACTGGTGAGCGGGGCCGGTCACCCCGGGTGACCGACCGGGCCCTCGCGGACGCCCAGCGTCGTGCGTGCGCGAGGGTCCGGTCCACCGGCACCCGTCGGCTCAGCCACCCGGGGGCAGGCAGCGGTCCAGCCGCTCGGCGAAGTCCCGGAGGAACTCCGCGCGGTAGTCGCTGACCCAGCGCGCGCCCGGGATCTGACCGATCGCCTTCTCCGGGTCGTGGTCGTCGCACCACCAGTGGGGATGGCGCTGCGAGACGTGCGTGGTCGCCTCCTGCGTCGCCGGTGCGGCGGTGAACGCGCCCTGGAGGCCGTCGAGCTCGGGGTGGGAGCTCTCGACCCGGTAGGGGACCTCGCGCACCTGATAGGTGCTCAGCCGGAACCGGATGCCGTCGCCGACGTCCACGCCCGCCGGGAAGGGGCCGTGGTCGCGGTTGTCGACCACCAGCCGGCTGACGTCCGTCGCGGCGTAGCCCGCCGGCCTCGGGAGGGTGATCTCCACGGGCGCGTTCGTCTCGACCACGTCGGCAGCCGTCGTCAGGCGGTGGAACGAACGCTTGCGAGGTGCCCAGAGCCTGACGAACCGACCGCCCCAGCTCGGTGCGGCCGGGTCCTGGCGGCCGTGGAGCAGCCACGTCAGCGTCGGCGAGTCGCCCATCTTGAGGTGGGGCAGCTGCGCGGCGAAGAAGTCCCCGAGCGCCCCGTGCCCCGCCACGTGCTCGTCGACGAACCTGACGTTGTCGGGGTCGTCGGTCCGGTCCCCGCGTTCGAAGAACCCCCGGTAGGTCGTGTTCGACTCGATCATCCGCAGCTGCGGGACGTTCTCCTCGACGTAGTTGTAGGCGTCGACCCCCCACATCGTGTTGGGCCCGCCGATGTAGTGCACCCGGAGGCTGCCGGCGATGTCGGGGGCGTCGCGCAGCGCCTGCGCCACGTCGTCGAGGCCACCCCAGACCAGGACGTCGAGCGGGCGGGGGTCCGGACGTCGGGCACAGCGGACGATCCAGTCCGAGCCCTCGGTCGCCCCGGTCGAGCCGTCGTCGGCGGCGACCTCGAAGGAGCCCTGCTTGGCGACCTCCCGCAACCGGTCCGGTTCGGGGTAGGAGGGGTCGTGCCGCCTCAGGTTGGGGTGGTCCACCTCGTAGCGGTCGATGACCTCGAGGATGTCCTCGACGCGGCCGCGACCGTACGGCGAGGCGACGAGACCCTCGATGTCGACCCTGTCGGCGTAGAGCAGCAGGTGGACCATGGACTGGAAGTCGTCGGGATCGGTGCCGCCGATGTCGGTCGAGACCAGCACTCGCGGCTTCTTGTCGGGCACGGGTGGATGCTCCTTCGGGTGCGACGTCGGACCTGGCTCGATTGTCGACGCTGCATCGACATGCACGCCACCGGCGCCCGCCGTCAGCGGCTCCACCGGTGGGCGTCGGGTCTAGCGCCCGGGCGCGGTGATCCGCCCGATCCGGGTGGCGAGCAGCACCGCGACCAGCGCGCTGGCCGACATCGCCGCGAACACGGTGCCGAACGTGGCCTGCAGACCGCTGCTGTCGTGCAGCAGGGCGAAGATCGTGCCGGCCGCACCGGCCAGCACGGCGTTGCCGAGCGCCTCGCCGACCTGCAGCGAGGAGGAGTTGCGGCCCTGCTCGCTCGGCCGGCTGAGGGTCATCATGGCCACCGAGGTGCTCGACATCAGCAGGCCCATGCCCAGCCCGGTGCAGATCCAGCCGACGCCGACCATGCCGAACCAGACCGAGGGGACGGCGGCGGTGACCGCGGTGACGAGCAGGCCGAGCAGCACCGAGCCGCAGCCCAGCGCGATCAGCCGCTCCCGGGGCAGCCGCACCCAGGAGCGCGACTGCAGCCAGGAGCCGGTGGTCCAGCCCACCGCGCCGACCGTCAGCGAGGCCCCCGCGAGCACCAGCGGCAGACCCCGGGTCTGCACCAGCATCAGCGGCACGAACGCCTCGGCGCCGAAGAAGGAGCCCGCGGCGGCGGCTCGCACCCACACCACCGACGACAACCCGGGCCGCAGCCGCAGGAACCCCGGCGGCATCAGCCGTGGGGCGGCGAGCAGCAGCGCGGCCAGGGCGGCCACGGCCACCGCGACGGTCACCGCGTCGATCCCCTCCGCGGCCCGCTGGCCGGCGAGCTGGATGCCGGCCGCGGCCACCGCCACCACCGCTCCCGCCCACAGCGGCACGGGCGTCGATGGCTCGGTGACGTCCAGGGCGCCGCTGCGGTGCAGCCGCAGCATCGTCGGCAGTCCCAGCGCGGCGGCCACGACCACCAGCGGCAGCACGCCGAAGAAGACCCAGTGCCAGCTGAAGGTCTCGGTGATCCACGCCGAGACGGGCGGGCCGACGAAGGCGGGCACCACCCAGGCGGTGGAGATCCAGGTCATCATCGTGGCGCGGTGGCGCTCGTCGAAGGCGCGGGCGATCACCACGAACAGGCCGAGGTTGAGCGCACCGGCCCCGACCCCCTGCACCAGCCGGCCCAGCAGCAGCTGCGGCATGGCCGTCGCCGCGCCGGCCACGACCAGACCGGCGGCGAAGGTGAGCATGCCCAGCACCAGCGGCCGCAGCGGCCCCACCCGGTCCGCGACCCGGCCCGCCACCACGGTCGCGGTCAGCATGCCGATCACGAACAGGGTGAAGGCCCAGGCGTAGTAGGCCACCCCGCCGAGGTCCTCGGCCGCCCGCGGCATCGCGGTGGCCACCGAGATGGACTCGAAGGCGATCGCCACCACCCCGATGCACAGGCCCACGCCGAGGGCCCGCCGGTCGACGTCCTGGGTGGCCGCGGCGGGCGGTTCGGCGGGGGCCTGCTGGTCGGTCATCTGCTCTTCCGTCCGGGTGTGGTCGTGCTGGTCGCAGACCATGGCAGCACCTCCAGCACGCTGGAGGTCAAGCGGGTTCAGACCGGGCGGGTCAGCACCAGCGCCTCGCCCCGGGTCACCGCGATGGTGTGCTCGGAGTGCGCCGCCCGGCTGCCGTCGGCGCTGCGCAGCGTCCAGCCGTCGGGGTCGACCACCAGCTCGTCGGTGCCGGCCATGAACCAGGGCTCGACCGCGATCACCAGCCCCGGCTTCAGCACCATGCCGCGGCCCCGCTGCCCGGTGTTGGGCACGTGAGGTTCCTGGTGCATGGTGCGGCCCACCCCGTGCCCGCCGAACTGGTCGTTGACCGGGTAGCCGTAGGTGGCCGCCACCTCGGCGATCGCCGCCGAGACGTCACCGATCCGGCGTCCGGAGCGGGCGGCGTCGATGGCCGCCTCGAGCGCCTGCTCGGTGGCCCGGACCAGCCGCTCGTCCTCGGGCGTGGACCGTCCGCCGACGCTGAAGGTGACCGCCGCGTCGGCGACCCAGCCGTCGACGGCGACGGCCAGGTCGAGGGTGAGCAGGTCGCCGGCGGCGAGCGCGTAGTCGTGCGGCAGGCCGTGCAGCGCCGCGTCGTTGACCGACGTGCAGATGTAGTGGCCGAAGGGCGAGGCGCCGAAGGAGGGGTGGTAGTCGACGTAGCAGCTGACCGCGCCGCGGCGGCGCACCAGCTCCTCCACCCGGGCGTCGATCTCCAGCAGGTTGGTGCCCACGCCGACGCTCTCGCGCAGCTCGGCCAGGGTCTGCGCCACGAACTCCCCCGCGGGGCGCATGCGTTCGACCGTGCGGGGGCTGTGGAGCTCGACCATGGGATCCAACCTAGGCCCTCCGGCCTGGACTACAGTGGCGGGATGAGCCAGCAGACGCAGCCGCAGCTGAGCCCCGGCGCGCAGACGGTGATCGACGAGCGCACCGAGCACCGGCTGGACGAGGGCGACCACGAGCGCTTCTCCCACTACGTGCCGAAGGCCCCGCTGACCGAGGCCATGGTGATGGGCACCCCCGTGGTGGCCCTGTGCGGCAAGGTGTGGGTGCCCAGCCGCAACCCCGACAAGTTCCCGGTGTGCCCGGAGTGCAAGGAGATCTGGGAGAGCCTGCGCGACGACGAGGGCGGCGAGGGCTGACCGCTCAGACCGCGGCCTCGTAGGGCTGCTCGGCCGAGCGGTCGCCGGGCAGCAGGTCCCCGGTCTCGCCCGCCAGCACGGCACGGCGACCGAGCACGTGCAGGTACGCCAGCACGGCCGCCCACACCGTGGCGCCGATCCCCACCCGGGCCCAGGCGGGCAGGGTGCTCGGGGTCAGCAGGCTCTCCAGGGCACCGCTGACGAGCAGCACCGGCACCAGCCCCAGCGCGGTGCTGGCGGCGGCGCGTCCCTCCTGCGCCAGCGCGGCGCCCCGGCTGCGCGCTCCCGGTGAGATCCAGGCCCACGCCAGCCGGAGCCCCCCGGCGGCGGCGATCCAGATGGCGGTGAGCTCCAGCAGCCCGTGCGGCAGGATCAGGCCGAAGAAGACGTCGGCGCGGTCGTGGCCGACCATGAACCCGGCGGCGACGCCCAGGTTCTCGGTGTTGGTCCACAGCACCAGCAGCAGCGGCACCAGGGCCACCCCGAGCAGCAGGCAGAGCGCGGCCACCCGGGCGTTGTTCAACCACACCTCCAGGCCGAAGGCGTGGGCGGGGTTGTCGCTGTAGTAGGCGGCGAAGTCGTGCTCCACGTAGGCCCGCTGCAGCTCGGGCGGCAGCAGCGAGTCGGCCAGGGCGGGGTCGGCGGCCACCCGCGAGGCGACGAGGACGCCGAGCAGGACCGTCACCACGGCCGTGCCCAGGGCCAGCCACCGCGAGCGGTACACCGCGGCCGGGAAGGCGACGGTGAGGAAGCGCACCAGGACCGGCAGCAGCACCGGGCTGGTCCCGGTCAGCACGCCGCGGGCGCGCGCCAGCAGGTCGGTGAGCCGGGCCTCGAGCAGGGGGTCGTAGCCGCTCGCCCTCACCACCGACAGGTGGGTGCCGACCCGGGCGCAGAGGTCCACCAGCTCGTCGGCCTGGGCACCGGTCAGCGGACGCCGGCCGGAGGTCAGCGCGTCCAGCCGGTTCCACTGCTCCTCACGCTCGGCGACGTAGGAGTCGATGTCCATGGGCCGCACCCTAGTGCGCGGACGGTCTGCGGCCGGCCGGTCAGCCTCCCCGGGGAGCCGGACGGGCCCTAGGCTCGCCTGGTGATCATCACCGGGGACGCCGTCCGGCTGGACCTGCGTCCCGCCCGGCTGCCCACCCGGGCGCTGTCGGCCGTGGTCGACCTGACCTGGATGGGTGCGCTGGTCCACCTGTGGACGCGGGCCACCGAAGGGCTGGCGACCTCGGGCTCGGGCAGCAACGCGCTGGCGCTGGCCGGCTCGCTGGTGATCACCTTCGCCGCCCCCATCGCCGTGGAGACGCTGAGCCGGGGACGCACCCCCGGGCGCTGGGCGATGGGGCTGCGGGTCGTCCGCGACGACGGCGGGGCGATCCGGCTCCGGCACGCGCTGACCCGCTGGCTGGCCTTCTGGCTGGTCGACTTCTCGGTGCTGACCCTGGGCGTGCTGGGGCTGGTGGTGGCCGGCGTCCACCCGCAGGGCAGACGGATCGGGGACCTGCTGGCCGGGACGGTGGTGGTGCGGGTGCGGGCACCGCGGCGACCGCCGCCGCTGCCCGACCCCGACCCCGAGCTGGCCGACTGGATGGCCCGGCTGCAGCTCAGCGGCGTCCCCGACGACCTGCTGGCGGCGGCCCGGACGGTGGTCCGCCGCCGCCGGAGCCTGCGCGCCGTCCCCCGCCAGCAGCTGATGGAGGACCTGGCCAGCCGGGTGTGGCAGCGGATCACCCCGCCGCCCCCGCGCCAGCTCACCAGCGAGGAGCTGCTGGTGGCCGTGGTGGCCGAGCGGCGGCGTCGTGCCCGGGACCGCAGCGCACGCGCCAGCTCGGTGCCGACCGCGGAGCAGCTGCCCGCCGGCTGGCGCTGACCGGCTCTCAGCCGGCCCGGCCGATGGCGGCCAGCTTCTCCTGCAGCACGACCCGCTCGGCCGCGCTCGGGCACAGCTCGAGCGCGGTCCGCAGCTCCTCCCCCGCCTCCGCCAGGCGTCCCAGCCGGCGCAGCAGCTCGCCGCGCACACCCGGCAGCAGGTGCGACCCGCGCAGGCTCCCCGCCGCGACCAGGGCGTCCACCAGCGCCAGCCCGGCGGCCGGGCCGTCGGCCATCGAGACGGCCACCGCCCGGTTCAGGTCCACCACCGGCGACGGGGCCACCTGCGCCAGCGCGTCGTAGAGGACGACGACGCGCTCCCAGTCGGTCTGGGCCACGGAGGGCGCCACCGCGTGGCACTCCGCGATCGCGGCCTGCAGCCCCAGCGGACCCAGGCCCCGCCCCACCGACCCCGCCCGCCGCAGCGCGGCCCGGCCACGGCGGATCGCGGCCCGGTCCCAGCGCCGGCGGTCCTGGTCCTCCAGCAGCACCGGCCGGCCGTCCTCGCCGACCCGGGCCGGGAAGCGGGCGGCGGTGAGCTCCAGCAGCGCCAGCAGCCCCTGCGCCTCCGGCTCGTCGGGGACGAGCTGGGCCACCACGCGGGCCAGCCGGACCGCCTCGGCGGCCAGGTCGACCCGGATCCAGCCCTCCCCCGAGGTGGTGGTCGAGCCCTCGGTGAAGACCAGGTACACGACGGTGAGGACCGACCCGAGACGCTCGCGCACCCCTGCGGCGTCGGGCACCTCGAAGCGGACGCCGGCCGCCGCCAGCGTCTTCTTGGCCCGGGTGATGCGCGCCTGCACGGTGGCGGTCGGCACCAGGAAGGCCCGGGCGATCTGGTCGCTGCTCAGCCCGGCCACCACCTTCAGCGTCAGCGCGACCTGCGCCTCCCGCGACAGCATCGGGTGGCAGGCCAGGAACATCAGCGCCAGCACGTCGTCGTGGATCCGGTCGGGGTCCCACAGCTCGTCCTCGGCGCTGCCGGCCACCAGCGACCCGGCCGCGCCGACGCCGGTGCCGGCGTCGCGGGCCAGCGCGGCGTAGCGCTGGTCGAGGGCCGCCCGCCGCCGGAAGGCGTCGATCGCCCGACGCCTCCCGACGGTGAGCAGCCACCCGCCGGGGTTGCGCGGCACGCCGTCGCGGGGCCAGCTCACCAGGGCCTCGGCCAGCGCCTCCTGGGCGAGGTCCTCGGCCAGCTCGAGGTCGCCGGTGCTGCGGGCCAGCGCACCGACGACCCGCGCCGACTCGATCCGCCAGACGGCGGCGACGGCCTCGCGGCCGGTGCCCGGCTCGCTCACAGCTGGCCGGTCGCCTCCCGCCAGGCGCGCTCCTTGCGGATCCACTCGTTGTCCTGCGGGAACTCGTCGATGCTGGTGACGCGGCGGATCTCCGCCTTCATGCCGGGGCCGGCGAGCGGGGCGCGCCTGGCCCACTCCACCGCCTCCTCCTGGGAGGCGACGTCGAGGATCCAGAAGCCGCCGAACAGCTCCTTGGTCTCGCCGTAGGGGCCGTCGGTGACCACCGGGGGCTGGCTGGAGTAGTCCACCACCACGCCCTTGGCCGCGTCGTCCAGACCCTCGGCGGCCACCAGCACGCCGGCGGAGATGAGCTCGGCGTTGTAGCGGCCCATGGCGTCCATCACCTGCTCGAAGTCGACCTCGGCGAAGGCCTGCTCCGCCTCGTCGCTCGCCCGCATGATGAGCATGTACTTCATCTCGTCCTCCTGTGGAGTCCGGGTCCCCTTCGGACCCTCTCACAGTGAGGTCGAACGGCGGGAGGCCGAGATCGACAACCGCGCAGAAAAATGTGCGCCGGTGTCAGTACCGGTAGTGCTCGGACTTGAACGGCCCGGTCGGGGCGACCCCGAGGTACTCCGCCTGGGCGTCGGTCAGGGTGGTGAGCCTGGCGCCGAGCGCGGGCAGGTGGAGCCGGGCCACCTCCTCGTCCAGGTGCTTGGGCAGGGTGTGGACGCCGATCGGGTAGCCGGCGCCCGTCTGCTCCCCGGAGCCCGCGACCCCCACCCCGGCGGGCGCCGGCCACGGCAGCTCCTCGCCGCGGGCGCGGGCCCACAGCTCCATCTGGGCCAGCACCTGGTTGGTGAAGGAGTTGCTCATCACGAAGCTGGGGTGGCCGGTGGCGTTGCCCAGGTTCAGCAGCCGGCCCTCGCTCAGCACGATGACGCCGTGGCCGTCGGGGAAGCGCCACAGGTCGACCTGCGGCTTGACGGTGGTGCGCTGGATGCCCTCGACGGCCGCCAGCCCGGCCATGTCGATCTCGTTGTCGAAGTGGCCGATGTTGCCGACGATCGCCTGGTGCTTCATGCGGGCCATGTGCTCGGCGGTGACCACGTCGCGGTTGCCGGTGGCGGTGATGACGATGTCGGCCTCGCCGACCACGTCGTCGAGGGTGGCCACCTGGTAGCCGTCCATCGCGGCCTGCAGCGCGCAGATGGGGTCGATCTCGGTGACGACCACCCGGGCGCCCTGGCCGCGCAGCGACTCCGCGCAGCCCTTGCCGACGTCGCCGTAGCCGCAGACGACCGCCACCTTCCCGCCGATGAGGACGTCGGTGGCCCGGTTGATGCCGTCGACCAGCGAGTGCCGGCAGCCGTAGCGGTTGTCGAACTTGCTCTTGGTGACGGAGTCGTTGACGTTGATGGCCGGGAACAGCAGCGTGTCGTTGCGGGCCATCTCGTACAGCCGCATCACGCCGGTGGTGGTCTCCTCGCTGACCCCGACCACCGAGCTGGCCAGCGCCAGCCAGTCGGTGCGGCCCTCGGCGAGGTTCCTGCGGAGCAGCTCGAGGATGATCCGCAGCTCCTCGGGGTCGGTCTCGGCGGCCTCGCTGACCTGGCCGGTCTTGATCGCCTCGACCGCCTTGTGCACCAGCAGGGTGGCGTCACCGCCGTCGTCCAGGATCATCGTGGGCTGCTCGCCCTCGGGCCAGGTGAGAGCCTGCTCGGCGCACTCCCAGTACTCCTGGAGCGTCTCGCCCTTCCAGGCGAACACCGGGACGCCCCGGGGGTCCTCGGGCGTGCCGTCGCCGACCACCACGGCGGCGGCGGCGTGGTCCTGGGTGGAGAAGATGTTGCAGGAGGCCCAGCGGACCTCGGCCCCCAGCGCGGTCAGCGTCTCGATCAGCACCGCGGTCTGCACCGTCATGTGCAGCGAGCCGGCGATACGGGCGCCCGCCAGCGGCTTGCTCTCGCCGAACCGCTCCCGCATCGCCATCAGCCCGGGCATCTCGTGCTCGGCGAGGGTGATCTCGGTGCGGCCGAAGTCGGCCAGGCTCAGGTCGGCGACGCGGAAGTCCATGCGGACGAGCCTACTTGGCGCCGCACCCTCCCCCGTCCCCGCGACCGCCCGAGGCGCCCCCCACGAACCCGGCCCCGCTGTATGTCGTCCAGGTCACGGACGGCGTGCCGCGGCGTGTCGCGCTGTCCGGCGGCGACGACGTACACGTTCCCAGGTTCGACCACCGGAGCCCGGGCGGGCGGGGGTGCCGCGACGTCCCGCGGCAGGTCCGGGGCTCGGAGAGCTGGATGGGGCGCCGCGCCCTGAGAACGTGTACGCGGTGGGGCCGGGACAGCCCGACACGCCGCGACACGCCGGCCGAGACCCCGACGACATACAGCCGGGCAGGGTGGCGGGGCGGTCGGGGTCAGGGCGGAGGGGTCAGGGGCGGGAGGCGGGGGCGGTGTCGATGTCGGGCTCGAGGTAGAGGGCGGAGACCATCGGCTCGGCCTCGCGGATGCGGGCCTCGGCGGCGTTGATGACGCGCGCCACCTCGGCGGCGCGGTCGGCGGCGGGGACGGCGATCTTCGCCGCCACCAGCACCTCCTCCGGTCCCAGGTGCAGGGTCTTCATGTGGATGACCCGCTCCACGCCGTCGGTGCCCTCCAGCGCCCGGCGCATCTTCTGGATCGACTCCGGGGTGGCGGACTCCCCCAGCAGCAGGCTCTTGGTCTCGACGGCCAGCACCACCGCGATGGCCACCAGCAGCAGTCCGATCATCGCGGTGCCGGCCACGTCGAAGTAGCCGTTGCCGGTGATCAGGGTCAGCCCCACCCCGATCAGCGCGAAGACCAGACCGAGCAGGGCGCCGAGGTCCTCCAGCAGGATCACCGGCAGCTCCGGGGAGCGGGCGGAGCGCACGAAGCGGACCCACGACTGCTTGCCCTTGGCGTGCCGGGACTCGCGGATGGCCGTGCGGAAGGAGAACGACTCCGCGACGATGGCGGCCACCAGCACCACCAGCGGCACCCACCACCAGCGGCCCTCGATCAGCTCGTTGGGGTGACCGGCGTGCACCTCCTCGTACTTGTGGTACGCCTCGTAGAGCGCGAACAGACCGCCGACGCTGAACAGCACGATGGCCACGACGAAGGCGAAGACGTAGCGCTCGCGGCCGAAACCGAAGGGGTGCTCCGGCGTGGCCGCCCGCTTGGCCCGGCGCCCGCCCACCAGCAGCAGGGCCTGGTTGCCCGAGTCGGCGACGGAGTGGATCGCCTCGGCCAGCATCGACGACGCCCCCGTCAGCACCCAGGCCGCGAACTTGGTGACGGCGATGAAGAGGTTGGCGACCAGCGCCGCCACGACTGCCTTGGTCCCACCGGATGCGCTCACCCGTGCATCCTGTCAGCCCCGGCGGCTCCGTCGCACCCGGCTCCCCACCCGACCCGCCGCGGCTAGGCCGAGTCGAGGCGGTCGAGCCCGATGGCCAGGTAGGCCGCGGCGAACAGCCCCTTCTGCAGCAGCACCGCGTAGCGCAGCAGGTCCGCGCCCTCGTCGTGGCGGAGGTGGCAGGTGCGGACGTCGGCGATCTCGGCCGCGCCCACGAGCTGGCGCCCGGCCACCGCCACGATCTCGTCGGTCCGCCCGTCGTCGAGCACCACCAGGCAGGGACGACGGTCCGTCGCCGGGCCGTCGAACGGGTCGGCGAAGGGGTCACGGGGCTCGGCGGCGGTCACCACAGGCATCAGCGCCTCGGCGTCGGCCGCCAGCGCCGGACGTCCGCTGGCCGCCCGGACGGCCTCGGCCACCCGGCGGCTGGCCCGCGCGGCGAGCACCGAGCCGCCCCACACCAGCGGCTGGGTGTCGGCCAGCGAGAGGGCCAGGTCCTTGGCCGGGTTCGAGGACAGGTCCACCCAGGGCGAGCACTCCTCGGCCACCCGGTCCAGCGCGGTGGCCACCGCCTCCGCCTCGACGGGCGGGCCCAGCTGGAGGGCGTGCAGCGCGGCCGCGACCACCACCACCGCCGCCAGCGGGTCCGAGGTCGTCGTGTGCAGCACCGTGCTGGCGCGCGACCCGGCCGACTCGACCACCGGGGACAGCGCCGGCGCGGCCACCAGCAGCTGGGCGCCCCGGCGGACGGCCTCGTGCGTGGCGTGCACCAGCGACTGCTCGCCGCCGTGGGAGGCCAGCACCACCACCAGGTCCAGCGCCCCCACCCAGCCGGGCAGGGCGGGCCCGGGCCAGGCCATCAGCGGGACCGGGCAGACGGGCTCCAGCAGCGAGCGGACCAGCCGGGCCTCGCTCCCCACGGCCACCACGGCGCGCGGGCGGATCGGGTCGTGCAGCCTTGAGGTGGGCTCGCGGGCGGACTCGGCCTCGATCCGCACCCGGGCCCCGGCACCGGCGAGCCGGCGCAGCAGCGGGTCGGCCTGCTGCAGGACGTCGCGGTCCTCCAGCCGGGCGTCGTCGAACTCCACCGCGACCTCCTCGGCTCAGCCCTCGCTCGGGCGGCGGGCCTCGTCGACCAGCAGCACCGGGATCTGGTCGCGCACCGGGTACGCCAGCCCGCAGGCGGTGTTGGTGCAGACCAGCTCGTCGGCCTCGTGGTCGACGGCCAGGCTGCTGTGGCAGTTCGGACAGGCCAGGATCTCCAGCAGCTCCGGAGCCAGGTCGACGGCCATCACGCCCTCCTTCGTCTCGTCGTCGGCGGACACGGCGGCGGCCGTCACCGGGTGGACGCCGCCTCCGCGGGGGCCCGGACCAGGGCCAGCACCTCGTCGCGCACCTCCGCCATGGTCGATCCAACCACGGCCTCGACGTTCAGCCGAAGCAGCGGCTCGGTGTTGCTCGGCCGCAGGTTGAACCACCAGCCGTCACCGCGGACGGTGAGCCCGTCGAGCCGGTCGGGGGTGCCCCGCCCGGTGAAGGCCTCCTCCACCCGGTCCAGCGTCGCGGGGGCGTCCACCACCGTGGAGTTGATCTCGCCGGAGGCGACGTAGCGCTCGAAGCGGCGCACCAGCTCCGAGACCGGCCGGCCCTCCCGGGCGCGCAGCGCCAGGACGTGCAGCGCGGCCAGCATGCCGGTGTCGGCCCGCCAGAAGTCGCGGAAGTAGTAGTGGGCGGAGTGCTCGCCGCCGAACACCGCCTCGTGCTCGGCCATCGCCGCCTTGACGTAGGTGTGGCCCACCCGGGACACCACGGTGGTGCCGCCGGCCTCGGCCACCACCTCGGCGACGCTGCGGCTGGTGATGGTGTTGACCACCACCGTCCCGCCGGGCTCGCGGGCGAGCTCCTGGGCCGCGATCAGCGCGGTGATGGCCGAGGGGGCCACCACCTCGCCGCGCTCGTCGATGATGAAGCAGCGGTCGGCGTCGCCGTCGAAGACCAGGGCCAGGTCCGCGCCGTGCTCCACCACCGCGCGCCGGGCGTCGACCAGGTTCTCCGGCTCCAGCGGGTTCGGCTGGTGGTTGGGGAAGGTCCCGTCGAGGTCGGTGTAGAGCCCGACCAGCTCGATCGGCAGCCCGCCGAGCACGCTCGGCAGGGTGTGCCCGGCCATCCCGTTGCCCGCGTCGGCCACCACGGTCAGCCGCGGGCCGTCCGCCAGCGCCGACAGGTCGACCAGCGAGTGCAGGTGGGCGGTGTAGTCCCCCAGCAGGTCGCGCTCCTCGAGGGCGCCGGTCGGCTCCCCGGGCAGCTCCTCGGCGGCCAGCGCCAGCTCGGACAGGTCGGTGAGCATCGCCGGGGTGACCGGGCGGGCACCGGCCAGGCAGAACTTCACGCCGTTGTCGTGGCCGGGGTTGTGGCTGGCGGTGAACATCACCCCGGGCAGGTCGAGGAAGCCGGAGGCGAACCAGAGGCCGTCGGTGCTGCACAGCCCGGCGTCGACCACCCCCACCCCGGCCGACCGCGCGCCGTCGGCGAAGGCCCGGCTCAGCTCGGGGCTGCTGGTGCGCATGTCGCGGCCGAGGACGAGCCGGTCACCGGGACGCAGCCCCAGCACCTGCACCCAGGCCCGGCCCAGCACACGGGCGCCGTCGGCGTCCCAGTCGCCGCCGGGTCCGACCCGCCCGCGGATGTCGTTGGCCTTGAAGATGCCTCTGCTCAGCACGTCGCCTCAGCGGTCGGGGTCGGTCAGCACCGTCAGGTGCCGCTTGCGGGCCAGCTCCACCAGCTCGGTCGGCGGCTGCTGCTCCTCGCGCCGGGGAGCCTCGCCGGCCTCGGCCAGCCCCACCTCGCGGACGGCGTCGGCCAGCGCGAGCAGGTCGTCGACGCTGTGCTGCGGCTCCTCCTCGACGGCCAGCCGGATGACCTCCCAGCCCAGCGGCACGCTGAGCCCCTGCGCGTGGCGGCCGCACAGGTCGTAGGCGCCCGGCTCCGCCCGCAGCGCCAGCGGCCCCAGCACCGCGGTGGAGTCGGCGTAGACGTAGGTCATGGTGGCCACCGCCGGGGCCGAGCAGCTGGTGCGCGAGCAACGCCTGGACCTCATGGTGGTCGACCGTACCGCCCAGCGGCGGACCGCGCGGGCCAACCCGCCGAACTGCTCCCGCGCACTAGGCTGACACCATGCCCAGCCGTCGTCGCGACCGCCACCAGCGCGGCATCCGGGGTCCGATGGCGCTGCCCAACCGGTTCACCGGTGCCCCGGTCCGGCTCCGGCGCACCCCCCGGCGCAGCGAGCTGTTCGACCGCGCCGTGCGCGACGCGCTGGCCCGGGTGGCCAGCCGCTGCCCCGAGGCCGTGGCCGGCATCGAGGTGGGGATCGAGGACGTCCCGCTGCTGGCCAGCGCCTGGAGCGGGGACCGGGTGCCGCTGGCGGCCGCCCTGGAGCCCACCGACACCACCCCGGGACGGGTGGTGATCTACCGCCGTCCGCTCGAGCTGCGGGCCGAGGACACCACGCTGCTGCGGGCCCTGGTGCACCGGACGCTGGTCGAGCAGCTGTCGGCCCTCACCGGGCTCAGCGTCGACGAGATCGACCCCGACGGGGACGACGACCTCGACTGAGCGCCCGCGCCGGGCTGCTCACCACAGGTGCGGGTCCTGCACCGGGGCGACCGCGGCCCGGACCGCACCGGTGCCCACCAGCGGCGCGCTGGACAGCCCGTCGTCCGAGGCGAGCACCACGGCGCCGTGGAGCTCCCCGGCCAGCACCTCCACGCGTCCCAGCCCGCCGCCGGTGACCACCACGGTGGACCCGCCGGCGACCTCGACCTCCTGACCGCCCGCACCGGCGAGCGGCAGCACCCGGGCCCGGGCCGGCTCACCGCCGGGGTTGGCCAGCACCAGCCGTCCCTGCGCCCCCTCGACCTCGGCGACGCCGACCGCGGCGCCCTCGAGCGCGGCGGTGGACGTCACCACGGCGAGGTCGCCGTCGGGGTCCTCGGCCAGCAGCGAGGCGGCCACCGGCTGGCTGCCACGGAGCCGCAGGGTGGTGGCGTCGGTGCTGAAGCCCTCGTCCAGCTCGACGGTGGCGGTGCCGCGGGCGGGCACGTCCACCTCGCCGTCGACGCCCGCGGGGACGAACGGGGCACCGGAGCCCAGGGCCTCCACCGACACCTGCGCGCGTCGCTCGCCGGGGTTGAACAGCACCAGCCGGCGCGCTCCCTCACCGCCGGGGACACCGGGCAGCACCACCGTGGCAGCGGGGTCGCGGCCGGGGGCGACCCACTCCGAGCTGCGGGCGGTGTCGTCGCGGTACAGCCGCTGCCGGCCGACCGCGGCCACCCGGCCGGTGGTGGTCTGCACCTGGACGGCCACGCCGCCGGTGGCGGTGAGCAGCGGCCCCAGCTCGACGGTCAGCGTGGAGCGGGCGGGCACCACCAGGTCCCGGGAGCCCTGCGCGGGCTGCTGGCCGTCCTCGTCGTGCAGGGTGAGGTTGACCACGGCCTGCCGCTGGTCGGGGTTGGTCAGCACCACGGCGGCCTGCTCGTCCTCGCCGCTGCGCAGCCCCACCAGCCAGGCGCCGGAGCCCGCGGGCGCGCAGCCCAGCTGGCTCAGACCGGGGTCGCTGCCGTCGGCGGCGCTCCGGGTCACCACGCCGGCGACCGAACCGGCCGCCTCCTCGGCGGCGACCAGCAGGCTCGTGCCGGTCAGGTCGGCGCGGAGCACGCCGTCCTCGGTCGACGGGTCGGCCACGGGGACGCCGTCGAGCCCGGTCACCTGCAGCTCGGACGGCTGCGCTCCCGGTGCCACCGCGGAGAGCGTGGCGCGCTGGTCCTGCGGCACCGGGCAGACCAGCTGGCTGGTGCCCGACACCGGGACGGCGGCCGGGGCCGGGACGGTCCGGGCCGGCAGCACGGCACCGGTCCCGACGACCACCAGCACCCCCAGCAGGGCCGCCAGCACCAGCAGCGCCGGACGCAGCGCAGCGTGCCTCATCGCCTCTCCTCCTCGACCGGACGGGCGCCGGCGTCGCGGCCGCGACGGGCGACCAGCTCCTCCTCGTCCTCACGCGACAGCGCCGGGGCGGCCATCACGACCACCGCCAGCAGACCCAGCAGCTGCAGCAGCGCGAGCGCCGTGACACCGGCCCGCGGGCCGTCCGGCGGCTGCGGGGCGCGGACCGGGGCGGCGGTGACCGTCCACACCCGCGACCCCTCGACGTCGCTGCCGACCTGCAGCCCCGGGGTGGTGCCGATGGCGGTGACGGCCGCCGGGTCGGCGCCGGTGACCCACAGGTAGCCGACGCCCAGCTCGGCCAGCCGGGCGCTCAGCTGCTCGTCGCCGCCGGTGCCGACGAGGCGCACCACGGTGCGAGCCAGCTCGTCGCGCTCGGCGGCGGTGACCCCGGTGCCGCGTTCGGTGTCCCCCAGCCGCGGGCCGTCCCCGGACAGCAGGTTCCAGCGCGGCTCCCCCTGCCCCAGCTCGACCGCCAGCGTGCGGACGGGCGTCTGCTCCATCGCGGTGGCGATGAAGGCGGGCACGGCGGCGTCGCGGCGCTGCACCGGCCCGGTCAGGCCGTCGAAGACCCACCACAGCGTGCCGACGCCCAGCAGCGTCAGCACGCACAGCACCGAGACGGCCCGGCGCAGCAGCACGGGTGCCGGCAGCCCGGACAGCCCGCGGGCCGCCGCCACCAGCAGGCCCCCGAACCCCAGCAGCAGCCAGCCGGTCACCTCGGGACGGGCGGGGTCGCCGTAGGGCGGGACGGCCACCACCAGGCGGCTCACCACCACGGCGGCGAGGAGGGCCGTCAGGGCGACGGCCCAGCCGGCCAGCACCGGCCGGTCGGTGCCGCGGCGGACGAGCGCGACCAGGGCCAGCAGCCACAGCAGCCCGCACAGCGACCCGCACACCAGCAGCGGCACCGGGCCGCCGTCGGACCAGGCGGCACCGGGCGTCTGACCCAGCAGCAGCCGCCAGGCCGCCACCGGCTCCGACGGCGCCAGCACCGGGTCGGGACCGGTCAGCGCCCGTCCCGGACGGGCGAGCAGGTCGGGCAGCCAGGGCGAGAGCAGCAGCAGCGGCGCTCCGACCGCCACCAGCGCCCGCCAGCGCAGCCGGAGGCGACGCCAGGCGAGCACGGCGGCGAGCACCGCGGCGGGCAGCAGCAGGGCGGGCAGCAGCGCAGCCAGCACCAGCAGCGAGAGGGCGACGCCGAACGCGCCACGGGTGGACTCCAGCCCGCTCCGTCGCACCATGCGGTGCCCGGCCACCACCAGCAGCGGCAGCGCCACCGCCCAGCCGGCGGCGAGCAGCGAGCCGCGCTGGGCGGCGCCGAGGACGGTCGGCAGCAGCGCCCACACGGTGGCGCAGCCGAGCAGGGTCGCGCCTCCCACGCCGAGGCTGCGCAGCGCGGCCCGGGCGGCGGCCCAGGCCAGCACCACGCCACCGGCGAGCAGGACGACCACGACCCAGTCGGCGTGGCCGCCGAGGGGGGTGGCGAGCAGGGCCAGCAGACCCAGCCAGGGCGGGCCGAGACCCTCGGGGCCGTCGAGGTAGCGCGACCAGCTGGCCTCGAACCCGGCGGGGCCGGGCAGCAGCTGGGTGGAGGTGAGGACGCCGGGCACCACCCAGCGGCCGAACACGCCGGCCACGGCCACCAGCGCCACCAGCAGCAGCAGCGGGGTGCGCCACCACGGCGGGGCGGCGTCCTCGCGGCCGGCGAAGTCGTCCCCGGTCAGCTCGTCGAGGGAGGTGTCGGGGTGGCCCGAGAGCGCCCGGAACCGGTCCGACACGGCGCCGGCGGCCCACTCCGCGCCCACGGCGAGGCTGTGCCACCACCGCGGCCGCAGCCGCTGGGCCCTGTCCACGCCGGCCCCGGCGACGGGGGCCTGCTCGACGCGCTGGCGGAGCCGCTGCCGTGCGGGCCGGGAGCCCAGGAAGTGGCGCAACGCGCGCCACTCGTCGGCGGCCCGGTCCGGTGCCTTGCCCAGCACGAACCCCACCATCCGCAGCAGGCAGCCCCACACCAGCCGGACGCTGGTGAGCGCTGCGGCCGCGCCGCGCCGGTGGGCCCAGACGGTGGCCATCCCCAGCGACCGGTCGACGGCCGCCGGGTGGGCGGTCGCGGCGGAGGCGGGACGCAGCCCGGCCCGGCCGACCCGGCGGTGCACCAGCAGCGCGGTGGGGGTGGTGGTGACGGTGAAGCCGGCACGGGTGGCGCGCCAGCCGAGCTCGACGCCGTCGCGGAAGACAGGCACCTCGGGCGCGAGCCCGCCCAGGGCGTCCCAGACCTCGCGGCGGACCAGCAGCCCGCAGGTGGACAGCCCGAGCACCCGCTCGGGGCGGTCGAGCTGGCCCTGCAGCACCTCCCCGGTCTCGGCCGAGGCGACCGCCCGGCCGGTGCCGGAGACGCTGATCCCGGTGTCCCACAGCCGGCGGGGCTGGTTGGCCCGCGAGGGGCGCAGCAGGGTGGGGCCGGTGATGTCGACGTCGCCGGCGGCGACCACGTGTCGCAGCAGCTCGCCGAGCACCTCGGGGGTGGCGACCACGTCGTCGTGCAGCAGCCAGATCCACTCCCGCCGGGGGACGGCGCGCGCCGCGGTGGCCGTCTGCGCGCGGGCGGCGCGCTCGGCGGCCTGCAGCCCGGCGGCGACGGCGTCGGCGAACCCGTGGCCGGGGTCGCCGTCGACCAGCAGGTCGACCACGCCGTCGCGGACGGCCTGCTGCAGCAGCTCCCCGCTCGGCCCGCCAGGGGTGTTGTCGACCACCACGAGCCGGTCCGGGGGCGGGTCCAGGGTCGCCAGCGAGGTCAGCGCGCTGGGCAGCCAGGTGGCGGAGTCGTGGGCGACCAGGACGGCGGTGACGTGCTCCCCGGAGAGGTCGACCGGCTCGGGCTCCTCGCCCGGCTCGTCGTGACGGGCCCAGGCCGCGGCGAAGGCGGAGGTGGTGGCGTCGGTGGTGTCCTCCAGACCCGGGGGGACGACCGGCTCCGGCTCGGGAAGGGTTCCGGCGGGGTCGCCTGGCTCGATCCGGTCCGACACCACGCGATCAACCCCAGCGGCACGTGGACGACTGACCCGGTGCGCCGCGAAACGGGGTCAGAAACAGCAGAAGGCGCCCCGGAGGGCGCCCTCATGCTATACGGCTCGCTTCTTCAGCTTGCGCCGTTCCCGTTCGCTCAGACCGCCCCAGATACCGAAGCGCTCGTCGTGCTGCAGGGCGTACTCCAGGCACTCGGCCCGCACCTCGCAGGAGAGGCAGACCTTCTTGGCCTCTCTGGTGGACCCGCCCTTCTCGGGGAAGAAGGCTTCCGGATCCGTCTGGGCGCAGAGTGCCCGCTCCTGCCAGCCCAGCAGCCCTTCGTCGTCGTCGGCGAACGCCTCCAACAGCTCGTGCATGCTTCCTCCTCGACCCGTCCGGCTCGCACTCGACCCGGACTTGGAATGAATTACACGCTTGTCATCCACTCCCCGTCAAGCGCCGGAGGCAGGCAGATGCTGTCCCGGGCGTGTCGCCGCCCGGGACGAGCTCGGCGTTCGGCTACTGTTCCCGCCCCCCGTCGCGGGGGCCGGGGTCGCGGGCCGGGTCCCGGCCGCGCTCCGGGCGGTCCGCGGGTGCCCACCCCGCGGGGTCCTGCGAGCTCCCCCAGCTGGAGGCGCCGGCACCGCGGGCGGCCTCCTCCGCCGTCGTCCAGACCGCGCCCGCGGCCTCGTCCGGCGCCCACACCGGGGCCTGCTGCTCCGTCTGCGGCGGCTCGGGCGTCTCGAGCTCGCGGCCCGGCGTCGCCGCCGCGGGCCCCTGCCCGGCGGCACTGCGGACGGCGCCGGCGGTGGGACGGGCGGCCCGGGCCAGCACGGAGGCCAGCAGCGCCACCAGCAGCGTCGGCACCGCGGCCGCGACCAGGGCGGGCACGAGGCCCGGCGGACGCCCGCCCTCCCCCGGCCCTCCCAGCAGCGACCAGCCGAGCAGACCCAGCTGGACCACCAGCGCCAGCCACGCGAGCACGGCCACCACGGCCAGCGCCCGACGCGGCAGCAGCGGCTGCGGCGTCGGGGCCGTCCCCGCCGGCCCGGTCGCTCCGCTCACGGCACCCCTCCTTCGTCCGGGGTCCAGCCAACCACGCCCCACCGGCAGTGCGGCAGACTGACCGGGTGCAGATCGTGGTGCTGGCCGGTGGCGTGGGCGGGTCGAGGTTCGTGCGGGGGGTGCTGGCGGCCTACCCGCAGGCGCGGGTGACCGTGGTGGGCAACACCGCCGACGACATCACCATGCACGGGCTGCGGATCTGCCCCGACCTGGACACCATGACCTACGCGCTCGCCGGCGCGATCGACCCCGACCGCGGCTGGGGGCTCGCCGACGAGGGCTGGCGGGTGATGGAGGAGCTGCGGGCGCACCAGGCCGAGCCGACCTGGTTCAACCTCGGCGACCGCGACATCGCCACCCACCTGCTGCGCACCCAGATGCTGGCCGCCGGCCACCCGCTGTCGGAGGTGACGCGGGTGCTGGCCAGGCGCTGGCTGGGAGCGGACTCGCGGGTGGAGCTGCTGCCGATGACCGACGACCGGGTGGAGACCCACGTCCGGGTCGCCGACCCGCACTCGCCGTCCGGGGAGCGGGTGGTGCACTTCCAGGAGTTCTGGGTGCGGCTGCACGCCGAGCCGCCGGTGCTCGGCGTGGCGCAGGTCGGCATCGAGCGGGCCACCCCGGCGGAGGGGGTGCTGGCCGCGCTGGCCGCCGCCGACCTGGTGCTGCTGGCGCCGAGCAACCCCGTCGTCTCCATCGGTCCCGTCCTGGGCGTCCCGGGGGTCCGCGAGGCGGTCCGGTCGGCCCCCGCGCCGGTGGTCGGCTTCTCGGGGATCCTCTCCGGCCGCCCGGTGCTGGGGATGGCCGACAAGCTGCTGCCGGCGGTCGGGGTGGAGGTGGACGCCGCGGCGGTGGGCCTGCACTACGGGGCCCGCTCGGCCGGCGGCGTGCTGGACCGCTGGGTGGTCGACAGCGCCGACGCCGCCTCGCTGGCCCGGCTCCGCGGCAGCGGTCTGGCGGCTCTCGCCCACCCGCTGCTGATGACCACCCCCGAGCTCACCGCGGAGTTCATCCGGGCCGGGGTCGCCGGCGGTCCCGACGGCGACCGGGCCCTGGCCTCGTGAGCCAGCCGGCTGGACCCGCCGGGAGCGAGCGGCTGCTGGTGTTCGCACCCGGCGGCGTCGGTGAGGTGGTGCCCGGGGACGACCTGGCCTCGCTGGTGATGGACGCCTGCGCGGGCGACCCCGACGGCCCGCTGCGCGACGGCGACATCGTGGTGCTGACGTCGAAGGTGGTGAGCAAGGCCGAGGGCCGCCAGCTGCCCGGGGACGACCGCGACGCCGCGGTCGCCCAGGAGACGGTGCGGACGGTGGCCCGTCGGGGCCCGACCCGGATCGTGCAGAACGCGCAGGGGCTGGTGCAGGCGGCGGCCGGCGTCGACGCCTCGAACGTCGCTCCCGGCACGGTGCTGCTGCTGCCGGCCGACCCCGACGCGAGTGCTGCGGCGCTGCGCGCGGAGCTGCAGCGGCGTACCGGGCTGCGGCTCGGGGTGGTGCTCTCCGACACCTCCGGACGGGCCTGGCGCCACGGCCAGACCGACCTGGCGGTGGGCGCGGCCGGGGTGCGGGTGAGCCTCGACTACGGCGGCCAGACCGACTCCTGGGGCAACGAGCTGGTGGTCACGCAGATGGCGGTGGCCGACGAGCTGGCCGCCGCCGCCGACCTGGTGAAGGCCAAGCTGGGACGCCGCCCGGTGGCGGTGGTGCGCGGGCTGGGCCACCTGGTCGTGGACGCTGCCGCGGGCGCCCGCTCGCTGAGCCGCACCGGCCCCGGCGACATGTTCGCCCGGGGCACGAGGGAGTCGGTGCTGCACGCGGTGCTGACGGCCCTGGGACGGCCGGGCGAGTACGAGGAGCTCGTCGGGCTGGAGGGCGAGGCCCTCACCGAGGCCGTGCTGGTCGGCGTCCCGGCCGCGGTGGCCGACGTGCTGGCGGGGGTGCTGCGGGCCGCGGCGCACCAGCCGCCGCCCGGCGGGGCGTCCTGACACGGCGTCAGCGGGCGCCGGCGGCCACGACGTGCTCGACCGCAGCCGCGAAGCTGCCGGCGACGTGGTCGGGCGGCGGGGCGTCGGCGGGCCAGCACCGGCCCCGGTGCAACCAGACGCTGCGCGCTCCGACGGCCCGGGCTCCACGGACGTCGTGGTCGGCCGAGTCGCCGACCATCCAGGCCTCGCCCGCCTCGTGCCCGCCGACCGCGAGCGCGGCGGTGAAGATCCGCGGGTCCGGCTTGCGGATCCCGGCCCCTCGGAGACGACCCAGCCGTCGACCAGGGCGTCCAGGCCGGTGTGGCGCAGCTTCCGCTCCTGCTGGGCGACCGTGCCGTTGGTCACCACGACCGACGACCAGCCGGCGGAGCGTGCCAGGACCAGCGCCCGGGGGACGGACGGCTCCAGCCGGATCTGCTCGACCATCCCGGCGTGGAGCTGCTGCAGGACCTCGCCGGGGTCGGCCCCCGGGAACCGGTCGCCGATCCTCGCGGCCAGCCGCTCGCGCGGTTCGTAGCCGTCGCGGTCCGCGGCCACCAGCCAGGTCAGGTCGTCGCGCGACCCCCGGTGGGCGGTCACGAAGGCGGCGGCCCAGCGGCGGAAGGCGCCGTCCCGGTCGACGAGGGTGTTGTCGAGGTCGACCATCAGCAGCGGCACGCGACCACGGTAGAGGTCCGCGCACCGGCCAGGGGCGGGCTCAGTCCTGCGGCGTCTGCTGCTGCCGGTCGGCCGGCGCGGCGAACGGGTGCGCGGGGCCGCGCGCGTCCTCGCCGGTGCCGACCTGGGCCGGTCCGGTGCCCGCGGAGGAGCGCCGGGGCACCGGCTGCTGCTCCAGGGCCCTCGCCTCGGCCACGGCCTTCTCCACGGTCGCGGTGCTCTCGGCCTCGTCCTGGGCCTTCTGCTGGGCGATCTCGGCCATCACGTCCACCTTGGGCGGCGGCCGGAAGTCGCCCACGGCCGCACGGAACCGCTCGCCGGCGTCGCCGTCGGAGGCACCGAGCGCACCACCCAGCCCCTCGAGCGCCTTCGTCACCTCGCTGGGGATCACCCACACCTTGTTGGCGTCCCCCTTGGCGATCTCGGGCAGCATCTGCAGGTACTGGTAGGCCAGCAGCGACTGGTCCGGCTGTCCGGCGTGGATGGCGTTGAAGACGGTGGTGATGGCCTGCGCCTCGCCCTCGGCGCGCAGCATCTGGGCCTGTCGCTCGGCCTGGGCCCGCAGCACCTGGGACTCCCGCTCACCCTGCGCGCGGAGGATGGCGGACTCGCGGTCACCGCCGGCGGACAGGATCTGGGACTGGCGCTGGCCCTCGGCCAGCAGGATCTGGGCCCGCTTGTCGCGCTCGGCCCGGGCGCCCTTCTCCATGGCGTCGCGGATGGTGGCCGGCGGCTCGATCGAGCGGAGCTCGACGCGGTTGACCTTGATGCCCCACTTGCCGGTGGCCTCGTCGAGGACCACCCGCAGCTTGCCGTTGATCTCCTCGCGGCTGGTCAGCGTCTGCTCCAGGTCGAGCCCGCCGATGATGTTGCGCAGCGTCGTCTGGGTCAGCTGCTCGATCGCCGCGGTGTAGTCCTGGGCCTCGTAGTTCGCCCGCACCGGGTCGATCACCTGGAAGTAGATGACCGAGTCGATCGAGACCATCAGGTTGTCCTCGGTGATCACCCCCTGCGGCGGGAAGGGCACGACCTGCTCGCGCATGTCGAGGGTCTCGGTGACCCGGTCGATGAACGGGATCACCAGGTGCGGACCGGGGTCGAGCTGACGGTGGAACTTGCCCAGCCGCTCGACGATCGCCACCCGTTGCTGGCGCACGATCCGCACCGACATGACCAGCACCGCGGCCAGCAGCACCAGCACCAGGATCCCGAGGACGTACCCCATCAGCTCTCTCCGATCGCCTGGTGGCGCGGGTAGACCACGACCACCGTCCCGTCCAGCTCGAACACCTCGACCTCGGTGCCCACGCCGATCTGCATGCTCTCGTCGTAGGACCGTGCCGACCAGATCTGCCCGTCGACCTTGACCGCGCCCGAGACCGCGTCGACCGGCTCGGTCACCCGGCCCGCACGCCCGACGAGCGCCGACACCGACGAGCGGTAGCCCGGCATGCTGCGGACCCGGGCCAGCAGGGTGGGACGCAGCAGCCCGAGGGTGGCGGTGGCCACCACCGCGGCGACCAGCACGTGCAGCCACCACAGACCGGGCAGGGCGAGCGCGGCCAGCCCGCCCGCCAGCGCGCCGGCGGCGAGCATGACCAGGACGAGGTCCAGCGAGAGCAGCTCGGCCAGCCCCAGCAGGACCGCGGCGCTGAACCAGATCGCCCAGGCGTGCTCGGCCAGCCAGTCCCCCACCTCGCCTCCTCACCTCGTCGTGCCTCCACGGTACCCAGGGCCCGCAGCGGCCCGGCTCCGTCGCGGGGACGTCTGGTTCTGCCCGGCCTGGTTCTGTCAGAGGCACCGGGTAGACATGAGTGGTGCAGTCCTCCCTGTTCTCCACCGACCTCCTCACCGACTCCCCCGTCACCACCGGCTCCGCCGCCAGCAGCTCAGCCAGCAGCGACGAGGCCGCCCGCGCGCGCGTGCCGAAGCTGCTCCAGGTGCGGCGCATCTGGGCCGAGCCCGCCGCCGCGGCCTCCGAGCGCGGCCAGCAGGTGCTGGCCCGCTTCCCCGACGCCGAGGTGGTCGACGTCGCCTCGCACTGGCAGATCCCCCAGCTGCACGGCAACGAGGGCAACATCAGCCGCTGGGTCCGGGTCAAGACCGAGGACCTCGTGCTGGGGGTCAAGAAGTCGCTGCAGACGCGCCCCAACGGCCGCTCGGCGGACTGGATCGCGCCCTCGACGTCCAACGGCTGCGCGATGGCGTGCGCCTACTGCTACGTGCCCCGCCGCAAGGGCTACGCCAACCCCATCACGGTGTTCACCAACACCGACGCGATCATCGCCCACATCGGGCGCCACGTGCGCAAGCAGGGGCCGAAGCCGGCGCCCAACCAGTGCGACCCGCACGCCTGGGTGTACGACCTGGGCGAGAACAGCGACTGCTCGGTCGACGCCGCCATCAGCGACAACGTGGCCGACCTGGTCGCCGCGTTCCGCCAGTGGCCCACGGCCAAGGCCTCCTTCGCCACCAAGCACGTCAACCGCCAGCTGCTCGAGCTCGACCCGCAGGGACGCACCCGCATCCGGTTCTCGCTGATGCCCGAGCAGGACGCCCGCCTGCTCGACCTGCGCACGTCCCCGGTCGAGGAGCGCATCAGCGCGGTCGACGACTTCGTGGCCGCCGGCTACGAGGTGCACCTCAACTTCTCGCCGGTGGTGATCCGCGACGGCTGGCAGCAGGACTGGACGGACCTGCTCGACCACCTCTCCGACAGCCTGGGCGAGGCGGCGAAGGCGCAGGCCGCGGCCGAGGTCATCTTCCTGACCCACAACGCCGGGCTGCACGAGGTCAACCTGGGCTGGCACCCCAAGGCCGAGGAGGTGCTGTGGCGTCCGGAGATCCAGGAGGCGAAGCGGTCGCAGAACGGCGCCGACAACGTCCGCTACCGGGTGGGGCTGAAGAGCCGCGCGGTCCGGGAGCTGACGGGCATCGTCGAGCAGCACGCACCCTGGCTGCGGATCCGCTACGCCTTCTAGGCCGCCCGGGCCGCGGGCCGGTCAGCGTCCCAGACCGGCCCGGTCGACCTTGCGGTGGAACCGCATCCCGGCGAGGCCGCCCAGCACGGCACCGAGCAGGCTCACCAGCGCCAGCAGGACCGCGGTGATGACGCCGCCGGTGGTCAGGTCGCCCTCGTTGACGGGGATCCGCGGGAAGCCGTTGAGGTTGGCCAGCACGTCGAACTGGTTGCCGGCCACCCAGCCGAGGACGGCGACCACGACGGCGATGATGACCGCCCACAACCAGACGCCGAGCCCCTGCTTGGCGCCGTTGAAGCGGGCCATCCGCCCGGCGACGTAGCCGCCGGCGAAGTACGACACCAGGATGATGACCAGCAGCACGATGCCGCCGATCAGCCCGACGGTGGCCGGGTCCTGGGTGGCCTGGGCGGTCTCGACCTGCCGGCTGAGTCCGACACCCGCGCCGACGGCGGCCAGCAGGGCGGTCAGCAGCACCGCGGTCCCGGTGGCGGTGACCCACCCGAAGAAGCAGGCGCCGAACTTCATGCCGCCGAACTCCTCCTGCTCCCGCGCCACGACGCTGCGGCGGATCGAGCCGCCGTGCAGGTCCTCGTCGGTGTGGCGCGGCTGCACCACCGTCTCCTCGGCCGTGCGGTCGGCGCCGCGGTCGGGGTCTGCGGGCTGGTTCATGGCGTTGCTCATCTGCACTCCTTCGTGGACCGGGCCGCCGGACCCGCGCGCGGTGCGCCGGGCCCGGGCGGCAGACGTCTAGTCGGTGGGCCCGGCCGAGTCGGCGTCCGAGGGCTCCTGGGCGCCCGGATCGGTCCCGCTCTCGTCACCGGTGCCCCAGTCGCGGTTGCCCTCGCCCTCGACGCCCTCGCCGGTGGCGGGGGCGTCGTCGCCGCCGTCGGGCGCCTCCGACTCCGCGCTCGGACGGCCGACGGTCTCGGTGTCGTCCGGTTCGATGGTGGTCTGCATCTCGTCCTCCCAGTTCGCGTGCGTGTTCCCGCCGGTGGAGGGCGACGACGTCACCGGTGTCCGCGCCCGTCCTCGGGCGCCCGGCGGCTCACCTCGTCGACCCGTCGCCGGGAGGGTGTGCCAGCGTCCTGCTGATACCCCCTCAGCTCCCCTCCGACACGCTCCCGTCCGGCACGCTCCCGTGCGGCGCGCTCCCGTGCGACTGGGGACGCACGCCGAGCCGGGCACCTGCCAGCGGCTCAGCCGCGGACGCGGGCCCGGGAGCGGCGCGACGGCTTGAACACCGACAGCGCCATCGCTCCCAGCACGGCGGTGGTCGAGACCACCGGCGGGAACACCAGCTGGCCGACCGCCGGGGGCGCGGCCCCGCTGTCGAGGCTGGCGGCGGCCGCGGCGGACAGCTCGCCCAGCGCGGGGAGCAGCAGCACCACGACGAGCACCAGCAGCACCACGGTGATCACCAGCTTGGCCAGCACCCAGCCGTGGCGCACGAGACCCCACGGCGTGCCCAGCCCGAGCACCAGCCCGCTGGCCAGGGTGGTGACCGCCACCGTCAGCAGCGGCGGGCCGACCAGCCGGGCGAGCACCAGCGCGGCGGCGGTCGCCTCGGTCGGCGGGCCCGACAGCAGGGTCAGCACGGCGGTGCCGAGGACCAGGTCGAGCCCGAGCCAGGAACCGGCGGAGGCCACGTGCACCAGCAGCACGGCCCGGTGGGCGGGGCGGGAGAGCCGGCGTGGACGGCGGTCGGGCATCGGTGGCTCCTCAGGGGGCGGTCGGTCACCCCAGCCTGCCGAGCGCGGGCTCGCGGGTCGTCAGCCCCGCGACGACACCGGCGCTACGTCGCCCGACGTAGCCGCCTCCACCACCGATCACGTCTCAGGCGTACCGGCCGTCGGAGTCGGTCACCGCCGCCACCAGCTCCTTGACCCGCTCCGACTCCCCCAGCGGGCAGACGAGCGTGATGGCCCGGGTGGCCACGATGATCATGTCGCTGACGCCGATGGTGGCCACCAGGTGCTCGGCCTGGTCGTTGATCACCAGGTTGTTGCGTCCGTCCACCTGCACGCTGAGGCCGCGGACGGCGTTGCCGGAGGCGTCGCGCTCGAGCCGGTCGAGCAGCGAGGCGTAGCCGCCGACGTCGTGCCAGCTGATCGGCAGCTTCACCACCAGCACGCGGCCGCTGGCTCGGCCCTGGGACACCGGCTCCATCACCGCGTAGTCCACCGACGTGCGGGGCAGCTGCGGGTAGAGCTCCTCCAGCCGCCCGGGCTCGCGGGCCAGCGTGGTGACGATGCGGTGGCAGTCGGGCTGCAGCACCTCGAGCTGTCGCAGCAGCGTCGCGGCCCGCCACACGAACATGCCCGAGTTCCACCAGTACTCCCCCGAGGCCAGGTAGGCCGCCGCCGTCTCGGCGTCCGGCTTCTCCTTGAACTCCCGGACCGTGAACACGTCCTCGCGGCCGGGCACCGGCTCGCCGCGGTGCAGGTAGCCGTACCCGGTGTGCGGGCTGGTCGGCGGGACACCGAAGGTGACCAGCGCGTCGGGCTCGGCCTCCGCCACCGCGAACGCCTCCAGCAGCGCCTCCACGAAGCTGTCCACCGGCTCGATCAGGTGGTCGGCGGTGACCATGGCCACCACCGCGTCGGGGTCCTCGTGGGCCAGCACCGCGGCCGGCCAGGCCACCGCGTTGAGCGAGTCGCGCCCGCTGGGCTCGCCGAGGATGTTGGCCACCGGCAGCTCCGGCAGCTCCTTGGCCACCACGTCGACCCACTCAGCACCGGTGCAGACGAAGACGCGCTCGTCGGGCACGGCCTGGCGGACCCGGTCGAAGGCGACCCGCAGCAGGCTCTGCTCCCCCAGCAGGGGCAGCAGCTGCTTCGGGGTGTCCCGGCGCGACAGCGGCCACAGCCGCTTGCCCGACCCGCCGGCCATGATGACCACAGAGCGCATGGCGGTCACCGTACTAGCGCCCGGCCCGCCGCGCGGGCTCATCGGCGCACCGGGGCCGACCACGACGAGGTGGCCGCACGCCGCCCGGTCCTAGGCTGGGGTGATGCTGATCGAGGAGCACCTGAGGCAGCGCGTCCGCCGTGACGGGGGCAGCCCGCTCATCACCCACTACGACCTCGGCACCGGCTCGCGGACCGAGCTGTCGGCCACCACCTTCGCCAACTGGGTGGCCAAGGCGAGCAGCTACTGCGTCGAGGAGCTGGAGCTCGACGCCGGCGACGCGGTCGCGCTGCCCGTGCTGGACGAGCACCCGGGGCACTGGATGAGCCTGGTGTGGGTGATGGCGCTGTGGAGCACCGGGTGCCACGTGGCCCCCGCCGAGGACGCCCGGGTGGTCGTGGTGGGTCCCGAGGCGCTGGAGCAGCCGGCGGAGTGGCCGCAGACGGTGCTGGCCTGCTCGCTGCACCCGCTGGGGCTCGGCTTCAGCCAGCCGCTGCCGGCCGGCTGGGTCGACTGGGCGGTGGACGTCCGCAGCCAGCCCGACCAGTACGCGGGGGTGCCGCCCACCCCGGACCTGCCCGCCTGGGTGGAGCCGGGACGGCAGCTGGACCAGGCGGCGCTGGCCGCCACGGCCGGCGACCCCGGACGACGGCTGGTCCGCCCCGGCGAGCCCTGGCCGACGGTGCGCGACGCCCTGGTCGCCCCGCTGCTGGGCGGCGGCTCGGCCGTGGTGGTCGAGGGCGAGGACGAGGCCGCGCTGGCCCGCGTCGTCGCCGACGAGCGGGTCGTCGTGCCCGGCTGAGTAGCGCCGGCACCGGTGCCCTACCCGGTGCCGCTCGACCCGACGGCTCCCTACCTGATGTGTGGTGTTCGCGGAGGTGTCACCTGGGTGTGCGCGGCTCGTAGCCCGTGGCGACCAACGTCGGGCCCATGGAACTCACCCCCTCCAGAAGGACCCTGCTCACCGCCGGGCTGGTCGGCACCGCTGCCGCCGCCACGCCCCTGATCGCCCCGACCGCCGCCCTCGCCTCGCCGGTCCCCCAGACCGACCCGTTCACCCTCGGCGTCGCCTCCGGCGACCCGTGGCCCGAGAGCGTCATCCTGTGGACCCGGCTGGCCACCGACCCGCTGGCCGCCGACGGCCGGGGCGGCATGTCCCAGGCCAGCCACGAGCTGCGCTGGGAGGTGGCCTCGGACCGCCGCTTCACCAAGGTCGTCGCCCGCGGCCGGGCCACCGCCCGCCCGCAGCACGGGCACGCGGTCCACGTCGAGGCGCGGGGGCTGCGTCCGGGCCGGCAGTACTGGTACCGCTTCCGCCTCGGCCGCCACGTCTCCCCCACCGGCCGGACCCGCACCGCCCCGGCGCGCAACGACATGCCGTCCTCGCTGACCATGGCGTTCGCCTCCTGCGCCCACTGGGAGCAGGGCTACTTCTCCGCCTACCGGCGCCTCGCCGACGAGCGTCCCGACCTGGTCGTGCACCTGGGCGACTACCAGTACGAGTACGCGGGCGCCGCCTCCGGCACCGTCCGCACCCACGAGGGCCCCGAGACCACCACGCTGGCCGGCTACCGGCAGCGCCACGCCCAGTACAAGACCGACCCCGACCTGCAGGCCGCCCACGCCGCGGCGCCGTGGCTGGTCACCTGGGACGACCACGAGCTGGACAACAACTGGGCCGACTCGATCCCCGAGAACGAGGCCGAGCGGCCCGGCTTCCTGGCCCGCCGGGAGGCCGCCTTCCGGGCCTACTACGAGAACATGCCGCTGCGCCGGTCGTCGGCCCCCAAGGGGTACGACATGCAGCTCTACCGGCGCCTGCAGTGGGGGAAGCTGGCCACCTTCCACATGATGGACACCCGCCAGTACCGGTCCAACCAGGCCTGCGGCGACGGCTGGGACACCGACTGCACCGAGGCCGGCTCCGCCCGTCGCACCATCACCGGCACGGCGCAGGAGGCGTGGCTGCTCGACGGCTTCTCCCGCTCCCGGGCCCGCTGGGACCTGCTCGGCCAGCAGGTGTTCTTCGCCGAGCGCGACCGCGAGCAGGGGCCGTCCAAGACGGTCTCGATGGACGGCTGGGACGGCTACACCGCCTCACGCCAGCGGATCACCGACGGCTGGATCGAGGCCGGCGTCCGCAACCCGGTCGTGCTCACCGGTGACGTGCACACCCACTGGGCCAACGAGCTCAAGGCCGACTACGACGACCCGACCGGGCGCAGCGTCGGCACCGAGCTCGTCACCTCCTCGATCACCTCCGGTGGCGACGGCAGCGACTCGGCCATCGGCAGCTACCCGTGGCAGGCCTGGAACCCCCACATCAAGTTCCAGAACGCGCTGCGCGGCTACGTCTCGACCGTCATCACCCCCGACGCGATGGACGTCAGCTTCCGCTGCCTGCCGCAGGTGCGCGAGCGCGGCGCCCAGGCCTTCACCCGGGCCCGGTTCGTGGTGGAGGACCGCGACCCCACGCTGCACCTGGTCGAGGACAACCCCATCGACGTGGTCCGCCAGTCCCCCGCCCGCCAGGTCGCCGAGACGATGGCGCTGGAGGACGAGCTCTGACGTCGCCGCCCGGCCCCGGCTCCTCGGACCACCTCCGCGGAGCCGGGGCCGGCGCACGTCGGCGCCCCTGAGGACGTGTACGCCGTCCGGTCCGGACACCGCGGCACGCCGCGACACGCCGGACGTGACCGCGACGACATACACGCAGGCAGGGGCGGGGGTGGGTCAGCGGCGCTGGTCGCGGGGCAGGCCGACCAGGAAACCGGCTCCCCAGGCCATGTGCATCACGGCGAGCACCAGCGGCAGCCGCACCCTGACCTCGGGCGGCAGCTCGCGGCGCAGCGAGGCGGCGCCGGCCAGCACCACCGCCAGGTAGCCCAGCGGTCCCAGCAGGCCGATCCGCAGCCAGCGCGGCCCGCCCAGGGCGGCGACGGCGGCCAGCAGCGCACCGCCGGCCACGCCGGTGACGGCCACCGGCGGGGCCAGGTAGCGCAGGCTGGCCGTCTCGGGCAGCCGGCGCACGACCTCACGGCGCCAGCGCCCGGTCTCGAAGAACTGGCGGGCCAGCGCCCGCAGCGTGGAGCGCGGCCGGTAGGTGACCCGCATCCGCGGCGAGAACCACACCGTGTGACCGGCCCGGCGCAGCCGGTGGTTGAGCTCCCAGTCCTGGGCCCGGTGCAGCGTCTCGTCGTAGCCGCCCACCTCCAGCAGCACCGACTTGCGGAAGGAGCCGAGGAAGACCGTCTCGGCCTCCTGCTCGCGGCTGGTCGGCAGGTGGAAGGCCGAGCCGCCGAGTCCGAGCCGGCTGGTGTAGGCCACCGCGACCGCCTGCTCGAAGGGGGTCTCGCCCTGGGCGTCCATGATGCCGCCCACGTTCGCCGCCCCGGTGCGCTCCAGCAGCTCCACCGCGGTGGTCAGGTAGCCGGGGGTCAGCTCGCCGTGGCCGTCCACCCGCACGACGACGTCGAAGCGGGAGCGGGCGATGGCGGCGTTGAGGGCGTGCGGGGTGCGTCCGGCGGGGTTGGGGACCACCACCACGCGCTCGTCGGCGGCGGCCAGCTCGGCGGCGATCTGCTCGGTGCGGTCGTGGCTCGGCCCCACCGCCATCACCACCTCGAGCTCACCCGGGTAGTCCTGGGCCAGGATCTGGCGGACGGCCGCCTCGAGGTGGCGTTCCTCGTTGCGGACCGGCATCACCACGCTCACCCCGGGCCACTGCCGCTGGTCCTGCTCAGCCTGGGTCACCGGTGCACCCTCTCACGAGCCGCCCGGTCGGTCACGCCGTGCCGCAGACGGCCGTCAGGTCGTCGGCGGCGTTGTCGTCCTCCGGCTCCGGCGACGGGCTGGAGGCACTTCCCGTGGAGGGCTCGGCCGCCGGCTCGGGAGCGGGGGTCGGCTGCTCGGCCGGGGCCTGCGCCGGCGCGGCGGGGGTCTGCGCCGCGGGGGCCTGCGGAACCTGCGCGGTGGGTCCGGGCTGCTCGGCCGGCTTCGGGGCCGGGCCCGGCTCCTCGCCGCGGTCGAGCATCTCGGCGGCCTCGACGTGGTGGGCGACCGTGGCGCGGACCAGCGCGAAGTCCGGGCTGCCGGGGTAGACCAGCGGCGGGGTGAAGGAGACGCTCTGGATGGGCAGCCGGCGGGCCTTGTCGGCCAGCTCGACCAGGCTGCTCACCTGCCCGCCGCCGACGTCGGTGGTGACGATCTGCTCCCCCGCCCCGGCGATCTCGGAGAACTGGGTGAACACCGTCATCGGGTCGAGCTGGTTGAGCATGGCGCTCATCACGCACTTCTGCCGCTGCATGCGCTCGAAGTCGCTGGACTCGGCGCGCGAGCGGGCGAACCAGAGCGCGTGGTAGCCGTCGAGGGTGACGTCCTGGCCCGGCTCGATGTAGCCCTTGATCTTGGTGGTGCCACCGCCGATGGGCACCCGCTTGCCGATGTCGAGCGTGATGCCGCCGACGGCGTCCACCAGCGCCTCGAAGCCCTTGAGGTCGACCATGGCGTAGTAGTTGATCGGCAGCCCGGTGATGCCCTCGACCGCCTCCTTGGTGGCCTGCGCGCCCGGGTCCTTGACGCCGGGGTACAGGTCGGGACGGCTGCTGGCCTCGGTGTAGACGCTGTTGAGCATGCACTGGTGCTCGGGGCAGGTGTAGCCGTCCGGGTAGAGCGTGCGCATCGGCGAGCCCTCGGCGAAGGGGATGTCCTCCATGTTGCGGGGCAGGCTGAACAGCACCGTGCGGCCGGTCTCGGCGTCGACGCTGGCCACGGTGATGCTGTCGGGGCGGAGCCCCACCCGGCTGGCGCCGGCGTCGGCGCCCAGCAGCAGGATGTTGTAGCGGCCCGCCACCTGCTCGCTGCGCCCGCCGCCGGAGAAGACGTGGGCCACCAGGCTGCCCTGGCTGTCCAGCACCCCCGCCGAGGCGACCACGCCGCTGCCGATGCTGAGGGACAGCCCCAGGCTGAGGGCGGCGAAGCCGAGCCGGTGGGGGCGGTGCATGTCGATCGGCCGGGCCACCCGCCAGGCGTCGACCAGCAGCAGCACCCACGCCAGGCCGAGCAGCAGCAGCACCGCCTGCAGCAGCGACCAGGTGAACCCGGCGCTGAGCACGGCCAGGGCGGCGTCGCGGCTGACCACGGCCAGCGCGGCGAAGCCGAGCAGCCCCGCCCACAGCGACGCCCACACCCGCAGCGCCACGATGCCGACGCCGCGGTTCCCGGCCACCAGCTGCGCCGACCCGGGCAGCAGCACGGTCATGCCCAGCAGCACCAGGCCCCGCCGCAGCGAGGCCCAGGCGCCGCGGGCGCGCAGGTGCTGGGGGTCGAGCACGGGCCCCAGCAGGCTCGCGCCGGTTCGGCTGCGGGGAGGACGGTTCCGGGGACGGGTGTCTGCGGCAGGGGCGTCTGCGGACACGGGCAACCTCTCAATCTCGGTGTGCGGGGAAGGGTTCCACCCAGATCGGGGTCCAGCCTGTACCACCGCGGTCGGACAGGGTCGGACGACGCGCCGTACTCCGGTCCACGGTTCCTCCGCCGCGGCCGGTGGCTGGGTACCGTGGCCGCATGCCTCGTGACTCCGACGACCTCGACTGGTTGTACCGGCGGGAACCGACCCCCGACCCGGCGCGCCAGGAGGAGACCCGCGCCATGTCCGAGGCCGAGATGGCCGAGCTGCAGCGGCTGCAGGACGAGGGCGCCGCCCGAGGCCGCGGCCACCACCAGCCGGCCGCGGCCGCCCCCGAGGCCCGGCAGCAGGTCCGTCGCGACCCGGGCCCGGTGCGTCCGGTGCCGCCGCCCCCGCCGCCGGGCGGGCGGCCGCCCGCCACGCACCGGCGTCGCCGCCACCCGGTCCGCCGGTTCTTCGCCACGCTCGGGGTGCTGCTGCTGGCGCTGGCGGTGTGGCTGGTCGGCGTCCCGGTCTACGCCTGGAGCGCGGGCGACGACGTGGACGCCTTCCCCGACGGGGAGCGTCCCGCCGGCCAGCCGGGCAGCCTGTTCCTGCTGGTGGGCTCGGACTCGCGGGAGGGGCTGAGCGAGGAGCAGCAGGACCAGCTGGGCACCGGGTCGGTCGAGGGCCAGCGCACCGACACGATGATGCTGCTGTACCTGCCGCCCAGCGGGCGTCCGGCGCTGGTGTCGATCCCCCGCGACTCCTACGTGCCGATCCCCGGCAACGGCTCGAACAAGATCAACGCCGCCTACGCCTTCGGCGGGGCGCCGCTGCTGACCGAGACGGTCGAGCAGAGCACCGGGCTGCGCGTCGACGGCTACGTCGAGGTCGGCTTCGGCGGGTTCGTGCAGGTCATCGACGCGGTCGGCGGGGTGGAGATCTGCCCCGAGGAGGCCATCAGCGACGCCGACTCCCACCTCGACATCGAGGCCGGCTGCCAGCAGGTGGACGGCACGACGGCGCTGGGCTACGCCCGGATGCGCAAGGCCGACGCCCGGGGCGACCTGGGCCGGGTGGAGCGTCAGCGCGAGGTGATGGCCGCCATCGCCGACAAGGCGGTCAGCCCGGCGACCGTGGTCAACCCGGTCCGCTACTGGCGCCTCAACATGGCCGCCTCGCAGGCCCTCAGCACCGACCCCGGCACCGGGGTGGTCGACGCCGGCCGGCTCGCGCTGGCCATGGGCCGCATCGCCGGCGGGGACGGGGTCACCCTGACCGTGCCGGTGGGCAACCCGAACGCCTCCACCCCGGCCGGGTCGGCCGTGCTGTGGCACGAGACCGACGCCCCGGCCATGTTCGACGCCATCTCCCGCGGGGACACCGAGGCCCTGGCCCAGTACGCCGACCGCTAGCCGGCTCGGCAGACGTCCTCAGCGCCGCGTCGGCTGGTCGGCGAGGAACTGCCCCGGCGTCTGGCCCGACACGGTCCTGAAGTCCCGGGTGAAGTGCGCCTGGTCGGTGTAGCCCAGCTCGGCGGCGATGTCGGCCAGCGAGGTGGTGCCGGCCTTCAGCCGCTCCACCGCGTCGTGCAGCCGGCGCCGCTGGATCAGCCACTTCGGGGTCAGCCCCACCCGCTCCTCCACCAGCCGCTGCAGGCTCCGCTCGCTCGCCCCGAAGGCGCGGGCCAGCTCCGCCACCCTGGTGGTGCCGGGGTGCTCGGCGAGCCACCCGATGACCTCGTTGATGCGCTCGCCCGCGGCGTCGAGCGGGAGGAAGGCCGACAGCGTCCGCTCGTAGGCCTCGACGGCGCGCCGGTGGGAGGACTCCGCGGCGGGGTCGACCGCCATGGCCGCCCGCACGGCCCCGGTCAGCGCCGGGCCGTTCAGGGTGTCGAGACGGTCGAGGTCGAGGTGGCGGTCGGTCACCTCGCTCACCGGGCGGCCGAGCAGCAGCCGCCCGGCGCCGGGGGTGAGCATGACGCCCGCCGCCCACCCCCGACCCTCGAGCACCACGGTGGAGAGCCCGCGGGCGACGCCGTAGAAGCGGGCGTAGCTGTTGCTGATGACCACCAGGCAGGCGGGGTGCTGCAGGGTGCTCTGCCGCGACGGCTCGCTCAGCGACCAGACGGGGATCCAGTACCGCTGCACCAGCGGCGCCAGCGCCGGGGTCGGGGCGTAGCGGGCGATCGGCGGTGTGGGCCGGCTGAGGCCGGTCAGGTGGGCCCGGTCCACCGGGTCGACGCGGTGGATCCCCGAGAAGGAGGTCACGTGTCGGATTCTTCCAAGAAGCGGCGCCGCCGCGGCCCTAGGTTCGGCGCCATGACGAACGCACCGACCGAGAACCCGCAGCTGGCCCGCTTCGCCGATCGGGCCGCCCGCTTCACCGCCGTGCTGCAGGGGGCGGCTGGACGCTGGGACGCCGTGACCCCCTGCGACGGCTGGACCGTCCGCGACGTGGTCGACCACGTCGTGGAGACCCAGCGCGACTTCCTGACCCGCCACGACCTGCCCCTCCCGGCCCGGACACCGGACCAGGACCCGGCGGCGACGTGGCAGACCCACCGCGCCGCGGTGGAGGCGCTGCTCGCCGGCGAGGGCGTGGCGGCACGCCGCTACGACGGCTGGTTCGGCCCCACCACGATCGGCGACACGATGGTCGACTTCTACGGCTGGGACCTGCTGGTGCACGGCTGGGACGTCGCCCGCGCCACCGGCCAGGAGCTGGTGTGGCCCGACGAGCTGGTCGCCGACCTCGAGGCGACGGCCGACGGCTGGGGCGACTCGCTCTACGGCGAGGGCATCTGCCGGCCGCCGGTGGAGCTCACCGGCGACGCCACGCCGCAGGACCGGCTGCTGGCCCGGCTGGGTCGCGACCCGCGCTGGACCGCTCCCGAGCCGGTCCGCTAGTCGCGGTCGCCGGTCGGGCCCTGCACCGACGTCTGCTGGGTCCCCTCGGGGTCGTCGGTGCGGCGCAGCGAGTCGGCGAGGATCTCCTCCGCCTGACGCTCGGCGTCCACGCTGCCGCCGGCCGTCTCCTCCTCGGGCAGCAGGGCGGCGCGCTCGCCGACCAGCTCCTCGTCGCGGGCGCGGTCGTGCTCGGCTGCGGGGTCAGTCACGGTGGGCCTCCTCCTCGTGCTCGTCCTCCTTGATGATCAGCGCCAGCCCCTGGAAGGGGCCCAGCCCCACCCGGAAGCTGCACAGGTCGTCCACCTCGGCCACCTGCTCGGAGGTGGAGAGGTCGACCACCCGGCCGCCGACCGGGAGGTGGGACGACATCACGGTCCCCCGGACGTCCTCCTCGCTGAAGTTCAGCACCGTCACCTGCACCGCGCCGATGGCCAGCCGGTTCACCAGGATCAGCATGGCCGCGGAGGAGACGTCGGGGACGTCCAGCAGCTCGCCGGTGGCGATGCCGTGGGCCTCGCGGACCGCCAGCAGCGCGGCCAGCCGCGAGGCGAAGGAGCTCGGGTCCTGCAGCTGGTCCGGCAGCGAGCCGTACAGCGTCGGGGCCCGCAGCATCCCCGACGACGACTGGGTGGCCTCGGGGTTCCAGCCCATCAGGTCGTGCGCGCCGCGCTCGATCCAGCGGGTGTCGCCGGTGCGGATCAGCGCACGGACCTGCTCCCGCGACAGCGGCAGCGTGCCGCACAGGTCCCACCCGGAGAGGGCGAACACCCCGGGCTGCCAGGCGTTGTACATGGCCATCAGCAGGTGCGCCGACCTGATCCGCTCCACGTCGGACTCGCTGAGCGCGTCCAGGTCGGTCATGCCCAGGGAGGCGGTGATCACCGAGGCGCTGGTGCAGGCGATCCCGTTCTGGGTGAAGATCGCGTTGTAGGGCCCGGCATCGCCGGTGAGGTGCTGGCGCAGCGTCTCGCGCACGTGCTCGGCGAGCTCGTGGCCGGCGTACTCGACCCCACCCAGGGTGTAGCGGTCGTCGCGGTGGGTGGTGGCGAAGTGGACCAGCTCGTAGGTGAGCTCGTCGTGGTTCTGCAGGGCGTGCACCAGCGAGGCCTGGTCGATGCCGATCCGCAGCCCCTCCCGCAGCACCAGCCGCAGGAACTCGGTGTCGCCGGTGGCCAGCGCGTGGTGGTAGGCCGGGCGGGTGACGAAGTCGTAGGACAGGTCGGGGCCGGTGGACGAGGTCGCCTTGATGTCGTCCATGGTCAGGTTGAGCTCCTGGAAGGTGAAGCCCCCCACCTTGCGGACCATCGAGCCGATCAGCTGGTTCGCCGTCTCCGACAGCGGGTGGCCCTCGGACCAGGCCGGGGACTCCTCGGTGGAGCGCTCGACGCCCAGGAAGCCGTTGGCGTCCAGCCGCAGACCGCCGGAGCCCAGGTCGAGCAGGGAGTGCAGCGCGTCCCCCATCACCAGCCGGATGCCGGCGAAGGTGGGGTCGAGCCAGTTGATCGAGGGCTGGCCGGCCTTGAAGTAGTGCAGGTACACCCAGCGGCGCAGGATGCCCTTGGTGTCGACGACGGCGCGGGTGGCGCTCCAGTTCGTCTCCTTCACCCCGGGCTCGTAGAAGATGACCCGCTGCAGCTCGCCGATGATGTAGCCGGCCTCCTGCAGCTTGCGCTCCGCGGCGGCGTCCAGGTTGACCGAGTCCTCCCCCTCGGGGACGTCGGGCAGCAGGTGCCAGTCGTCCTCGGGGATCTCGATCATGTGGTAGATCCCGGGGTAGTCGCGGTAGTTCATCTCCGCGAGCCGGAAGTCCGCGCCCTTGCCGGTGTGGCCGGGGACGATGTCGTCGATGATCGTGCCGCCGTGGCGGGCCGCGGACTCGCACATGGTGCGGAACTCGTCCTCGGTGCCGAACAGCGGGTCCATGGCCATGGCGATCCGGTCGAAGTGGCCGTCGATGCTCGGCGTGGGCTCCCACCCGGAGAGACCGCCGGCCATCTTCACCGGCCCGGTGTGCACGGCGGTGATCCCGATCTGCTCGAAGGCCTCCCACAGGTCGTCCGAGCCCAGCGCGGACAGGAAGGACTGCGAGCGCCGGGTGATGAGCGAGAGGGGGTAGGCGGTGAACCAGACCGAGGCGGTGTCGAGCGCCCGGCGCGGGTTGGGGTGGGCGTAGGGGTTGTTCCACATGCTCGACTGCCCCGACAGCTGGCGGGCCAGCATGGTGGCGTCGCCCAGCATGGACTGGTTGACCAGCCACTCGACGTAGGCCTTGTTGGTGCCGACCGGCTCGAACGGCGGCATCAGGTCGCCGGTGAAGGTGAGCTTGCGCCGGGCGCGCGGACGCAGCGCCCGCGGTCGCGCCGGGTAGAACTGCTCGTCGAAGTTGATGTCGCCGCCGCCGGCCTCGTGCTCCGACGCTCCCGGTTCGGCGACTCCCGGCGCGGGGATGGGGGCGACCTCGCCCCGCTGCTCCTCGGCGTCGGGGACGTCGACCTCGGCTTCTGTACTCACACGACCTCCCGGCTTCGAGCGCTACGCGGCACATCCTGTCACCCCCCGTACCCGTTCCCGACCGCGCCCGCGCAGCGTCGTCGGGTGGCCCGGGCCACATCCCGGCCACGGCTGCCCGGGGGCCCCTGCGAGCCGGCCCCCGAGGAGGCCGCGACACGCAAGACGTCCGACGAATCGGCGGGAAGCCGGCGTGCGACGTCGCAACCGGGGGCCCGCATGACGTAATCTCCCGATGAATCTTCCAGGAGGATGCATGCCCACCATCACCGGCGTCACCATCGACGACGTCCGCTTCCCCACCTCCCTGAGCGCCGACGGCTCGGACGCGATGAACAAGGACGCCGACTACTCCGCCGTCTACGTCACGCTGACCACCGACACCGCCGCTCCCGACGGCAGCCCGCTGACCGGGCACGGCCTCACCTTCACCATCGGCCGCGGCAACGACATCGTGGCCGTCGCCGCCCGCCAGCAGGCCGAGACGCTGGTCGGCCGCGACCTCGAGGAGGTGCTCGGCGACCTGGGCGGCGTCTACCGCGGCCTGGTCTCGGACTCCCAGATCCGCTGGCTCGGCCCCGAGAAGGGTGTCGTCCACCTGTCGCTGGCCGCGGTGATGAACGCGGTCTGGGACCTCGCCGGACGCCACGCCGGCAAGCCCGTGTGGCGGCTGCTGGCCGACATGACCCCGGAGCAGCTGGTCGACGTCGCCGACCTGCGCTACCTCTCCGACGCCCTCACCCGCGAGGAGGCGATCGCCCTGCTGGAGCGCCAGCAGGACGGCAAGGCCGCCCGCATCGCCGAGCTCGAGGCCACCGGGTACCCCTGCTACACCACCTCGGCCGGCTGGCTGGGCTACAGCGACGAGAAGCTGCGCCGTCTCTGCCAGGAGGCCGTGGACGAGGGGTACTCCCACATCAAGCTCAAGGTGGGCGTCGACCTCGAGCACGACAAGGTCCGCTGCCAGATCGCCCGCGACGTCATCGGCCCCGACCGCAAGCTGATGATCGACGCCAACCAGGTGTGGGACGTCGACCAGGCGATCGAGTGGGTGCAGGCGCTGGCCGAGTTCGACCTGACCTGGATCGAGGAGCCCACCAGCCCCGACGACGTGCTGGGCCACGCCGCCATCCGCAAGGCGGTCGCCCCGATCGGCGTCGCCACCGGCGAGCACGGGCACAACCGGGTGATGTTCAAGCAGTTCCTGCAGGCCGGGGCGATCGACTACTGCCAGGTCGACACCGGACGGCTGGGCTCGCTGAACGAGATCGTCGCGGTGCTGCTGCTCGCGGCCAAGTTCGGGGTGCCGGTCTGCCCGCACGCCGGCGGCGTCGGGCTGTGCGAGATGGTCCAGCACGTCTCCATGCTCGACTTCGTGGCCATCTCGGGCACCCACGAGGGCCGGGTGGCCGAGTACGTGGACCACCTGCACGAGCACTTCACCGACCCCTGCATCGTCAAGGACGCCGGCTACGTGCCGCCGACCGCGCCCGGCTACTCCACCCAGATGCACCCCTCCTCGGTGGCGGACTACCGCTTCCCCGAGGGTGCCTACTGGCGCGAGCGCCACGCCGACGCGGTGGTGGCGGCCCGGACCGCCGCCGGCTGAGCCTCCCCCCGGCACGGGTCGCCGCCGGACCACCCGGCTCTACACTCGGGGCCATGACGACGCCGCGTCATCCCCGGGTGCTGGCACTGGTGCTGGCCGGAGGCCGGGGCAGCCGGCTCGGCCCGCTCACCGAGCACCGGGCCAAGCCGGCGCTGCCGGTGGCGGGCAGCCACCGGCTGGTCGACGTGGTGCTGTCCAACCTCAGCCACTCCGGCATCAGCGACGTCTGGATCGTGGAGCAGTACCTGCCGCACTCGCTCAACGACCACCTGGCCAACGGGCGTCCCTGGGACCTGGACCGGACCCGCGGCGGGCTGCTGGTGCTGCCGCCGTTCGAGGGCACCGACGGCGAGGGGTTCGCCGAGGGCAACGCCGACGCGCTGGCCCGCCAGGCCGAGCTGATCGCCGACCACTCCCCCGACCTGGTGCTGGTGGCCTCGGCCGACCACCTCTACACCCTCGACTTCCGCGACGTGGTGGACACCCACCTGGGACGCGGGGCGGCGCTGACCATGGTCACCACCACCCAGGCCGACGACCCCTCCCGCCACGGCGTGGTGGAGGTCGAGGACGGCCGCGTCACCGGGTTCGCGTACAAGCCCGAGGAGCCCGCCAGCGACGTGGTGTCCGCGGAGGTCTTCCTCTACGACACCGCGGTCCTGCTGGAGACCATCGAGACCCTGGTCTCCAGCGGGGCGGAGCTGGCCGACTACGGCGACAGCCTGGTCCCGCACCTGCTGGCGCACCACCTCGTGGTCGAGCACCGGCTGCCCGGCTACTGGCGCGACCTGGGCACGGTCGCCGGCTACCACCAGGCGCACCGGGACCTGCTGGACGGACGCAGCATCGACCTCGCCGACGAGCGCTGGCCGGTGCTCACCTCGGCCACCGGGTCGCAGCCCGTCCGGCTGGAGGAGCCCGCCGAGGTCCGCCACAGCCTGCTCGGCGGCGGGGCGGAGGTCCGCGGGCGGGTGCGGGACAGCGTCGTCGGGCGGGGCTGCCGGCTCGAGCCGGGCTGCCTGGTCGAGGACTCCGTGCTGCTGGACGGCGTGGTGGTGCGCCCGGGGGTGACCGTGCGGCACGCGGTGGTGGACGCGGGGGCGGTGGTCGAGCAGGACTGCCTCGGGGAGCCCGACGACATCCTGGTGGTCGACCGCGAGGGGCGTCACCGCCGCGACTGAGGGAGCGCCGGGGCGTCGGTAGGGTCGGGCCATGACGAGCACGACGGGGTCGGGAGCGCCGCGCCGGCGGGCGGTCGGGGTGATGGTGCCGCGGCACCTGCCGGCGGAGCGGGTGCTGCCGTTCGTGGTGCAGGCCGAGCAGCTCGGCTTCGACGAGGCCTGGGTGGTGGAGGACCTCGGGTTCCGGGGCGGGGTGGCCCAGGCGGCCGCGGCCCTGGCCGTCACCGGGCGCATCCGGGTCGGCATCGGGATCCTGCCGGCGGCCGCCCGGCACCCCGCCTTCGCCGCCATGGAGGTGGCCAGCCTGGCCGAGCTCTTCCCCGGCCGGGTCGACGTCGGCGTGGGCCACGGCGTACCGAGCTGGATGCAGCAGCTGGGGATCTGGCCCGACAGCCCGCTCACCCTGCTGCAGGAGTGGCTGGACGCCGTCCGCGACCTGCTGGCGGGCAGGCGGGTGGACCGCACCGGCCGCTACGTGCAGGTGTCGGACGTGCGGCTGGAGACGGTGCCGACGGTGGTGCCACCGCTGCTGGCGGGTGTCCGCGGGCCCCGCTCGCTGGCGCTGGCGGGGCGGCACGCCGACGGGACGGTGCTCGCCGAGCCGGCCGGGCCCGAGTACGTCCGCCTGGCCCGGGAGCAGATCGCCGCACCCGGCCCGCACCGGGTGGTGGCCTACGACGTGGCCCGGGTGCACGACGACCCCGAGGAGGCCGTCCGGCTGGCCCGCCCGGCACTGGCGCCGTTCGGCTCGCCCGACTGGGCGCCGCACCTGACCCCGCTGCCCTTCGCCGACGAGCTGGCCCGGTTCCGGGCCGGCTGCGCCGACGAGGAGGAGTTCGCCGCCTCGCTGCCGGCCGAGTGGGTCCCGCAGCTGGCCGTGGTCGGCACCCCGGCACAGGCCCGCGCCCGGATCGGCGAGATCCACGACGCCGGCGCCGACAGCGTCGTCCTCATCCCCGCCGACGCCGACGACCTGCCGTCCCTGGCCCGCGTCCTGGACTGACGGCTCGGCAGAGGCCCGGCGCCGGAAGGCCGCGAGGAATCTGTCACCAGATCCGACGCTGCGCCTACATAGGCACACCGCCGGATCTGGTGACACATTCGTCGGCGCACCCCGGGACTAGCCTGGGTCCGGTGGTCGGTGACGAGGTCTGGCGGGAGCGCTTCCCCGCCCTGTACGCGGAGGCCTACGTCGACTACGCGGACTGCCGCACCCGCTACACGACGGCCGACGTCGCCGACGAGCTGGTCTCACGGCTGCACCTGGTGGCGACCACCCCGGAGGGCTTGGTCGTCGTGTGCCGCAGCGTGCGGGGCTGGCGGTTCCTGCCCGGCGGCACCCGCGAGCCGGACGAGTCGCTGCTGGAGCTGGCGCGCCGTGAGCTCCGCGAGGAGGCCGGCGCGGAGCTGACCGGCGACCTGCGGCTGTTCGCCGCCCACGTCGCCGACAGCAACCGCAGCTCGCCCTACCGCCCGCACCTGCCGCACCCGCGGGCGCTGTGGGCCTACGCGACGGCCGAGGTGCGGCTCGTCGGCGCCCCCACCAACCCCGACCACGGCGAGGTGGTGGTGCAGGTGCTGACCCTCCCCGTCACGGACGCCGTGACCTACCTCGAGGCGACCGACCCGGTGCACGCCGACGTCCTCCGCCACGCCCACGCCATGGGGCTGGTGCCGCCACCCCGGTCCTGAAGCCCCGTCCACCGGCGCACGTCCACATGCCGCACCCTCGCTGCGATGAGTCGCCGCCTCGGCAGGAGTCACAACCGGCAACGGCAGCCGCCGCCCACCGCCCGGAGGAGACACCATGGGACAGCTCATCTACTCGATGATCACCTCGCTCGACGGCTACGCCGAGGCGGCCGAGGGCGACCTCGGCGCAGGGGCAGAGGACGAGGAGGTGCACACCTTCATCGGCGACCTCTTCCGCCCGGTCGGCACCTACCTCTACGGCCGACGGATGTACGAGACGATGGTCTACTGGGAGACCGCCCACACCGAGCCGGACCTGCCGCCGCACATCCTGCAGTACGCCCGGGACTGGCAGGCCGCGGAGAAGGTCGTCTACTCCACCACGCTGCAGTCGGTGTCCAGCGCGAGGACCAGGATCGAGCCGACGTTCGACCCCGAGGCGGTGCGCAGGCTCAAGGCGGAGTCCGAGCACGACCTCACCGTGGACGGCCCGAACCTGGCCGCCCAGGCCATCGCCGCCGGGCTGGTGGACGAGTACCGGCTCTTCATCACCACCAGCGTGGTCGGCGGCGGCAAGCGGTTCTTCCCCGACGGGGTCCGCCTCGACCTCGAGCTCGTCGAGCAGCGCGCCTTCGGCAACGGACTCCTCTACGCGCGCTACCGAGCCCGTTGACCGTCCGCCGGTGCGCGACGGCACCGGCGGCGCGGGCTAGCGTTCGGGTCATGAGCAGCACGGGGACCTCCGGACCCTCCACGACCGCCCTCGCCCAGGCGGGCCGGCGATGACGGTCGCCCGCTCGATCGTCTTGTTCGTGGCCGCAGCGGTCCTCGAGATCGGTGGCGCCTGGCTGGTGTGGCAGGGCCTGCGCGAGCACAGGGGCTGGCTCTGGATCGGCGCGGGCGTCATCGCGCTGGGTCTGTACGGCGTGGTGGCCAGCTGGCAGCCCGAGGCCGAGTTCGGCCGGATCCTGGCCGCCTACGGCGGCGTCTTCATCGCGGGGTCGCTGCTGTGGGCGATGGCCGTCGACGGGTTCCGACCCGACCGCTGGGACGTCGTCGGGGCGCTCATCTGCCTCGTCGGGGTCGCCGTGATCATGTACGCCCCGCGGTCCGCGGCCTAGTCCGGGCCGTCAGCGGCGCTGGCCCGACAGCATCCGCTGCCGCACCAGCTCGAGCCAGGCGACCACCTGCGCGGCCGGTGCCTGGAGCGTGCCCACCTTGAGCCACCGGGTTCCCGTCCCCGTCGCGACGGAGACCTGCACCGCGTCGAGGTAGGTCCTGGCCGCCAGCACGTCGCGCCACGGCACGGTGGCCAGCCCGGTGACCTCGATGCCCTCGACCGTGACCACCAGGTGGCGTCGCATCAGCCGCATCTGCTGGACGGCGACCACGGCGAAGAGCACCGTGCACAGCAGCAGCGGCACGGTGGCGAACACCAGCGCCGAGCCACCGAAGACGACCGGCAGGGCGACGGCGGGCGAGAGGCACAGCAGACCGCCGAACACCGCCACCACGACCGCGACGGCCCGCAGGCCGGTCGTGGACCGGAGCTCGACCCGTCCCGCACGCTGCAGCTCGGCGTCCCATCCCTGCAGGACACCCCACCACGGCCCACCACCAGGTGGCACCGCCGGCCAGGACTGCTGACCCACCCCACCGCCCCCGATCTCTGCTCCGACACCCCGGCCCCGCCGAGGCGGTGGCAGGTTAGCCGCCCCGGAGGTCAGTGGGACTCGCGGCTGACCTTCGACCCCGAGGAGCCGACCAGGAAGTCCAGGTCGACCCCGGTGTCGGCCTGCATCACGTGGTCGACGTAGAGCTTCTCCCAGCCGCGGGTCGGCGCGGCGAAACCGGCCAGCGTGGCCTCGTTCGGCGTCCGCGACGCCAGCTCCTCCGGGCTCAGCTCGACGTCGAGACGTCGGGCGGTCACGTCCAGGCTGATCCAGTCACCGGTCTGCACGAGGGCGAGCGGCCCGCCGGCGGCAGCCTCGGGGGTGACGTGCAGCACCACGGTGCCGTAGGCCGTCCCGCTCATCCGGCCGTCGCAGATGCGCACCATGTCGCGGACGCCCCGCTCGAGCAGCTTCTGCGGCAGCGGCATGTTCGACACCTCCGGCATGCCCGGGTAGCCCTTCGGCCCGCAGCCCCGCAGCACCAGCACGGAGTTCTCGTCGACCTCCAGGTCGGGGTCGTCGATGCGCGCCCGGAAGTCCTCGATGGTGTCGAAGACCACCGCGCGGCCGCGGTGCTGCAGCAGGTGCGGCGAGGCGGCGGCGGGCTTGATGATGGCGCCCCGCGGAGCGAGGTTGCCGCGCAGCACCGCGATGCCGGCGTGCGTCAGCAGCGGGGTCTCGCGCGAGGTGATGACGTCGGCGTCCCAGATGCGGGCGTCCTCGAGGTGCTCCACCAGCGGGCGTCCGGTGACCGTCAGCGCGCTGGGGTCGAGCAGGTCGCGGACCTCGCGCAGCACGGCCTGGAACCCGCCGGCCCGGTACAGGTCGTCCATCAGGTAGCGGCCCGCGGGCTGCAGGTTGACCAGCAGCGGCACGTCGGCGCCGATGCGTTCGAAGTCGTCGACGGTGAGGTCGATGCCGAGCCGGCCGGCGATGGCCAGCAGGTGCACCACCGCGTTCGTCGAACCGCCGATCGCCGCCAGCGCCACGATCGCGTTGTGGAAGGAGGCCTTGGTCAGGAAGGTGCTGGGCCGGCGGTCCTGGCGGACCAGCTCCACGGCCAGCAGCCCGCTGTTGTGGGCGCCCTCCAGCAGCCGGCTGTCCGGTGCCGGGGTGCCGGCCAGCCCGGGCACGACCACGCCCAGGGCCTCGGCCACCAGCCCCATCGTCGAGGCGGTGCCCATCGTGTTGCAGTGGCCCTTGCTGCGGATCATCGCCGACTCCGAGCGCAGGAAGTCGTCCTCGCTGAGGGTGCCGGCGCGGACCTCCTCGCTGAGCCGCCACACGTCGGTGCCGCAGCCCAGCGGCTGGCCGCGGAAGGTGCCGGTCAGCATCGGTCCGCCCGGGACGACCACCGCGGGCAGGTCGACCGAGCCCGCGGCCATCAGCAGCGAGGGGATCGTCTTGTCGCAGCCGCCGAGCAGCACGACGCCGTCGACCGGGTTGGCCCGCAGCATCTCCTCGGTGGCCATCGCGGCCATGTTGCGCCACAGCATCGCGGTGGGCCGGACCTGGGTCTCCCCCAGCGACACCACGGGCAGCTCGAGCGGGATGCCGCCCGCCTCGAGGATGCCGTTCTTGACCGACTGGGCCACCTCGCCGAGGTGGGCGTTGCAGGGGGTGAGGTCGGAGGCGGTGTTGGCCACCGCGATCTGCGGACGTCCCTGGAACGCGCTGGAGGGCACCCCGCGGCGCATCCACGCGCGGTGGATGTAGGCGTTGCGGACGTCACCGGTGTACCACTCCGAGCTGCGCAGCTCGCGGTGGTCGCGGTCACGGGGGTCGCGGCTGGGGAGGTCGGGCTCCATCGTCCACCTGCTCTTTCTCGTCGGTCGCTCGCCCCTGACGCTACCGTCTGCGCCGGCCCGGCTGGGCGTCGGCGCCCGGGTGTGGTGCGATGTCGCCGTGCACGCGCAGATCGTCCAGCCGACCACCGCCGGTGCATCTCCCGCCGGGCCGGACCACGACCGGGAGGTCGCGCTGGCGATGCGCATCGCCCGGCTCCACGGCGCGGACGTCCGCGGCACCACGGTGCTGGCCGGGGTGGTCAACCGGGTGGTGAGGGTCGTCGGGGACGGCACCGACTGGGTGGTGCGCTTCCCCGCCGACCGTCGTCGTCCCGACGAGTTCCCCGCCGAGACGTGGGCGATCTCCCGCGCGGCCGCGGTCGGGATCCCCTCCCCCGGCGTGGTCGCCTGCGGCCGGCTGGACGAGCTGCCCTACCTGGTGCTCGAGCACGTCGAGGCCGCCGCCGAGCCCGTCCGCCGGCCCTGGTGCTGGCTGGGCCGCTACGCCGCCACCATCGCCACGGTGCCGGTGGACGCCACCGCCCCGGACAGCCTGTTCTCCCGCTTCGGGCGCGACCTGCCAGCCGCCTGGCGCCAGCACCTGGAGTACAACATCGAGGCGCTCGGCGATGACGACCCGTTGGCGGGCACGGTCTACCGGCCCGAGGACGCGCCCCAGCTGCGGGCCGAGCTCAAGGCGCTGCGCGCCGAGCGGTTCCGGTTCGGGCTGGCCCACGCCGACCTGGCGCCCCGCAACCTGGTCTCCCGCGGCGCGGACGAGGCGCCGGTGCTGATCGACTGGGGCAACGTCACCACGGGTCCCGCACCGTGGACCGAGCTGCACCGCGTCCACCAGATGGCGGTGGACGGGGCCATCACGCCGGCGGACTTCTGCGACTTCGCCGAGGGGGTGGACGTCGACCTGGTCACCGCTCGTCCGCTGCTGGAGCGGCTCAGCGTGCTGAGCCACCTGGACCTGGTGCGCTGGGCCCGTGACCAGCGTCCCGAGCTGACCCCGACCTACGAGGACGCCGCCCGCCGCGGGCTCCGCCGGATCCTCGACACCCTCTGAGCCGGTCTCAGGCGGCGTCGGAGTCGCGCGCCTCGGCCCGGGTCAGCCGGGTCGCGAAGCCGGACCCCAGCATCAGCACGGCCAGCGCCAGGTGCAGCCAGTCGTCGGCGTCGTTGACCGGCACGAAGTTGGCCGCCGAGTCGTGCGGCACCAGCAGGCCGTAGACCCACAGCACCGCGTACACGGCACCGCCCCAGACCAGGTAGCGGCGGGCCGACCGGTGGCTCCGCGACATCAGCAGACCGGCGACCCCGAACAGCAGGTGGACGACGTTGTGCAGGACCGAGACCTGGAAGACGCCGAGCAGCATGGCCTCGGAGTGGTGCGAGGCGAAGGACAGCGTGTCGTAGTTCGAGGTGACGCCCGGGACGAAGCCCAGGATGCCCACCAGCAGGAACACGCACCCGAACACGGCCGCGGTGGCGCGGGAGACGGTGCGGTGGGTGCCGGCGATGTTGGCGGTGTCGGCGGGACCGGAGCTGGACATGTGACCTCCTGGCGTTGACTGCCCCTCCCCTTACCCACCGGCCCCCTGACCCACCGGTACCGCCCGCACCGCGGCGACCGGGGTCACACCCCGCGGGCCGCCACCACGAGGTCGTTGACGGTGCGGACCAGCCCGCGGGCGGCCAGGTCGTCCAGCTCGAGGGGCTCCGGAGCCCGGACCACCACCCGGACCTCCTCACCCGGCAGCAGGTCGAAGGCGGCGTCGCCGGCCGCGGCGTCGGGGTGCAGGTGGTCCACCAGCAGCACCACCGACCGGACCAGCCGCGGCGAGGACAACGTCAGCGTGGCCTGGCCGTCGCGCCACGGGGAGGCCTGCACCCGGACGTCGGCCGGCTCGAGGGCGAGCTCGGGGTCGGGGACGTGGTAGCCGACCGCGGCCGCGGCTCCGGGGGCGCGGGCGACCAGCACCTCGGTGCGGGGGTCCGCCACCTCCGCCACCATCGGGGCCAGCGCCAGCTCGGCCGCGCGGCGCGGCGGCACCTCCAGCTGCTCGCGCAGCTCGCCGAGCACCTCGCCGCCCAGACCCGTCCGGGTGACCGTCACCTCCGCCGTCCACCAGGTGGCGGTGTCGTTCACCGCCACCAGGCGCCGCTCGGCGCCGCTGCCCCGCCAGACCAGGATCCGGTCCTCGCTGGCGCGACGCACCGCGTGCCACAGCGGCTTGAGGCGTCCGTAGCCGTCCACCATCGCCCAGGAGGTGACCGGCCAGCAGTCGTTGAGCTGCCAGAGGATGGTGCCGGTGCACAGCGGGGTCATCGACCGGAAGCGCTCGACGGCGGTGGTGATGGCCCGGGCCTGGTTGAGCTGGGTGAGGTAGTGCCACTCCGCCATGTCGCGGGGTTCGGGCAGGTGCCCCTGCAGCCAGCGCGACAGCTTGGCGTTGCCGTCGACGGCCTTCTGGTGCAGCAGCATCGCCGGCGACTCCGGCGAGCTGGGCTCGGCCTCGACGGCCTGGGTCAGCGTGGCCCAGGTGGGCGGGCCCTGGAAGCCGAACTCGGAGACGAAGCGGGGCGTCCAGTCCTCGTAGCCGGTGTGGTCGCGGCGGTTCCAGACGTCCCAGATGTGCACGTTGGCGTGCCGGGGGTCGTTGGGGTGGCGGTCCGGGTCGCCCGAGTAGGGGCTGTTCGGCCAGTACGGCACCTGCGGCGCGACCTCGTCCACCACCGCCGGCAGCAGCTCGGTGTAGTAGCCCAGCCCCCAGCTGCGGTCCCCCAGCTCCTCCTGCCAGCCCCAGTCGTACCAGCCCCAGATGTTCTCGTTCGCCCCGTTGAGCAGCGCCAGGCTGGGGTGCGACATCAGCCGCTCGACGTTCTCGCGGGCCTCGGCGGCCACCTCGCCGGCCAGCGGCTCGTCCTCGGGGTAGGCGGCGCAGGCGAAGAGGAAGTCCTGCCAGGTGAGCACGCCCAGCTCGTCGCAGACGTCGTAGAACGCCTCGCTCTCGTAGATGCCGCCGCCCCACACCCGCAGCAGGTTGAGGTTGGCCGCCACGGCCTGCTCGATCCGTTGCCGGTAGCGCTCCGGCGTGACCCGGGGCAGGAAGCAGTCGTCGGGGATCCAGTTGGCACCCCGGACCAGCACGGGCGTGTCGTTGACCACGACCGTGAAGGCGGTGCCGTGCTCGTCCTCGGTGGTGTCGAGGCGGACCGAGCGGAACCCGATGCGGCGTCCCCGGCTGTGCAGCACCTGGCCGGTGGCGTCGGCCAGCTCGACGACGAGCTCGTGCAGCGGCTGGTCGCCGTAGCCGCGGGGCCACCACCGCGGGGCGTCGGGGACGCGCAGCACGACCGTGTCGACCTCACCGGACGCCGACGCGGGGACCTCGACCCGCACCCCCGCCACCTCGGCGCTCACCGTGCCGCCGGCGAAGGACGCGCCCACCTCCAGCGCCAGCTCCAGGGAGACGGTGCCGTCGGCCCCGTCCACCCCGACGGTGGGGCGCAGCGAGGCGATCCGCGCCCCGGACCACGACTCCAGCCGGACACCGCGCCAGATGCCGGCGGTGACCAGCTGCGGCCCCCAGTCCCAGCCGAAGTTGGCGGCCATCTTGCGGATGAAGTTGAAGGGGGTCGGGTAGGCGTTGGGGCGCGGGCCGAGCGCGGACTCCAGCTCCTGCGCGTGCCGCCAGGCGGAGGCGAAGGTGACGACGAGCTCGTTCTCCCCCGGCGAGAGGCGCCCGGTCACGTCGATGCGGTAGCTGCGGTGCTGGTTCGCCGTCCGGGCCACCACCTCGCCGTTGAGCTCGACGGTGGCCACCGTGTCGAGGCCGTCGAAGACCAGGTCGACCCGCTCGGCGCCCTGCGGGGACCAGTCCAGGGTGCGCCGGTAGCGCCAGCCGGTGTGGCCGATCCACGCCGTCAGCGGCTCGTTGGTGCCGAGGTAGGGGTCCTCGATCAGCCCGGCGGCCAGCAGGTCGGTGTGGACGGTGCCGGGCACCGTGGCGGGGATCGTCCCGGGCAGCGCCGGTGCGGGGTGCTCGGCGTCGTGCTCGGCGACCTCCAGCGTCCACGCGCCGTCGAGGGAGTGGGTGGTCAGCATCTGGTCCTCCTGGGATGTCGGCGGGCCAAGCCTGTCAGCGCCTCGCCGCGGAGGCTAGGGGTGGCGGCCGACGATCCACGGGCGCGTCCCACAGCACGGCTACCCTGTCGGCGTGGAGCACCCCGAGGACGGCGCCGTGGGCAAGGCCGTCGCGGTGCTGAAGGCGCTGCGGACGGCCGACGCCGGCAGCAGCGCCCGCGAGCTCTCGGCCCGCACGGGCATGTCGCGCAGCACCGTGCAGCGGGCGCTGACCACCCTGGCGGCCACCGGGATGGTCGAGCAGGGCGCCGACCGCCGCTACCGGATCGGTCCGCAGGCGCTGCTGATCGGCCTGGGCTACCGGCAGGGGATGTCGCTGGTCTCGGCGGCCCGCCCGCTGATGGTCGCGCTCCGGGACCGTACCGGTGAGACGGTCGGGCTGAGCATCCGCACGGGCTGGAGCCGGGTCTTCATCGAGGAGGTGCAGAGCACCCTGCCGCTGCGCTTCGCCTCCGAGCTCGGCGTGCTCTACCCCCTCTGGTCCGGAGCCACCGGCCGGATCCTGATGCTCGACCTGGACGAGGACGAGGTGGAGCAGGCGCTGGCCGACCGCACCGGCGGCGAGCGGCTGCACCGCGCGCTCACGCCCCCGCAGGCGCGCGAGCTGCTCGAGCGGGCCCGCCGTGACGGCTGGGCGGGCGCGGCTGACGAGACGATCGCCGGCGTGCGTTCCCTCGCCGTCCCCGTGCGCGGTCCCCACGGCGAGGTGGTGGCCGCCCTGTCGGTCTCCGGCCCGGGCGTCCGGCTGGCCGCGGCCGAGGCCGAGGTGCTGACCGCGCTGCAGCAGTCCGCGACCCGGCTGGGCCGGACCCTCGGCCGAGCCGACTGACCGCACGCAGGCTGGGGTTGGCTACGACAGGGCACGTTGACAGGGCGGGGCCCTGACGCCCTAGGCTGTCCAATGGAGCGGGACGCCTGTCCCGCACATCGGGACACAACGACGTGACAGGCTGCGGCCGGGATGGAGCGAGATGACCTCCGACGTGCACTCCTCGACCGAGACACGGATGCGCCGCAACACGGTGCTGGCCAGCGTGCTGGGCTCCGTGGTCGAGTGGTACGACTTCTTCCTCTACGCCACCATGGCCGCGCTGGTCTTCAACAAGGAGTTCTTCCCGACCTTCGACCCGCTGGTCGGCAGCATGGTGGCGTTCGTGACCTTCGCCGCCGGCTTCGTCACCCGCCCGCTGGGTGGCCTGATCTTCGGCCACTTCGGCGACCGCATCGGCCGCAAGAAGATCCTGGTGCTGACCATGCTCATCATGGGCGGCTCGACCTTCCTGATGGGCGTGCTCCCCACCTACGCCAGCATCGGCGTGCTGGCGCCGATCCTGCTGCTGGTGCTGCGGATGCTGCAGGGCATCGGCCTGGGTGGTGAGTGGGGCGGCGCGGCCGTGCTGACCTTCGAGCACGCCCCGCGCGGGCGCCGCGGCTACTTCTCCAGCTGGCCCCAGACCGGCGTCCCGATCGGCCTGCTGCTGTCCACCCTGGCGGTGAACCTGGTCAGCCTGCCCGGTGACGAGGCGCTGGTCGCCTGGACCTGGCGGCTGCCGTTCCTGGCCAGCGCGATCCTGGTGGTCGTCGGGCTGTTCGTCCGGCTCAAGGTCGAGGAGCCGCCGGCCTTCCAGGCCATGGTGAAGACCGAGGACCGGGTCGCGGTGCCGATGCTGGAGGTCTTCCGCCGCTACCCCAAGCAGCTGCTCATCGGCACCGGCGCCCGGCTCAGCGAGAGCATCACCTTCAACATCTACAACGCCTTCATCCTCACCTACACCACCACCGTGCTGGGGCTGCCCAACCGCTACGCCCTCAACGGCCTGCTCATAGCCAGCGTCATCGGGTTCGTGATCATCCCGGTCGCCGGTCGCCTGTCCGACCGCTACGGACGCCGGGTCGTGTTCGGCGCCGGCGCCGCGGTGGCCCTGGTCAGCGCCTTCCCGGTGTTCGCCCTGGTCGACTCGGGGGTGGCCCAGCTGATCTGGCTGGCCATCGTCGTCGGCTGGGCGCTGGGGGCCTGCACGATGTTCGGCGCGGAGGCGGCCTTCTTCGCCGAGCTCTTCCCCGCCCGGGTCCGCTACACCGGCATGTCGATCGTCTACCAGCTCGGCGTGCTGCCCTCCGGCGCCATCGCCCCGGCCCTGGCCATCTTCCTCGTCTCCACCTTCGACAGCTCCTGGCCGGTGGCGGTCTACGTCATGGTGGCGGCGCTCATCACCCTGATCAGCCTGCGGCTGGCCCGGGAGACCGCCTTCGACGACGTCGACGCCGACCTGCACCAGCGGGCCTCGCAGCAGACCGCCTGACCGACAACCCACCCTGGAGAGCACAGACATGAGCAGCGCCCCCCGCCCCAACATCGTGGTCGTCCTCGTCGACGACATGGGCTTCTCCGACATCGGCTGCTACGGCGGCGAGGTCCTCACCCCGAACATCGACGCGCTGGCCGCGGGCGGTCTGTCGATGACGCAGTTCTACAACACCGCCCGCTGCAGCCCCTCGCGGGCCAGCCTGATGACCGGGCTGCACCCGCACCAGACGGGGATCGGGATCCTCAACTACGACGACTCCCCCGAGGGCTACCCGGGCACCCTCAACCGCTCCTGCGTGACGCTGGCGGAGGTGCTGCGCCCGGCCGGCTACGCGACCTACATCTCCGGCAAGTGGCACATGTCCAACGACATCCACTCCCCCGACGACGCCTGGCCCACCCGACGTGGGTTCGACGAGTTCTTCGGCACCCTCGAGGGCGCGGGCAGCTTCTTCCAGACCCGGACGCTGACCCGCAACGAGGAGAACGTCGAGCACCTCTGCGAGGACCCCGGCTTCTACTACACCGACGCCATCACCGACCACGCGGTGGAGTTCCTGCGCAGCCACGCCGAGAACCGCGCCGACGACCCGTTCTTCCTCTACGTCGCCTACACCGCCCCCCACTGGCCGCTGCACGCGCTGGAGGAGGACATCGCCCGCTACGCCGGACGGTTCGCCGCCGGCTGGGACGAGCTTCGGGTGCAGCGGCTGGCTCGGATGGTCGAGCGCGGCATCGTCTCCGGGGAGTGGGCGCTGACCGAGCGCGACCCGCGCGTCCCCGCCTGGGAGGACGTCACCGAGCAGGAGTGGGAGGCCGCGCGGATGGCGGTCTACGCCGCCCAGATCGACCGGATGGACCAGGGCGTGGGGCGCATCATGGCCCAGCTGGCCGAGCAGGGCGTGCGCGAGGACACCCTGGTCGTCTTCCTCAGCGACAACGGCGGCTGCGCGGAGGAGATGCCGGTCGAGACCGCGCGGGACTTCGTCACCACCTACGTCAGCTTCGACGCCTTCACCCGCGACGGCCGCGAGGTGCGCCCGGGCAACGACCCCAGCATCTGGCCGGGCGGTGAGGACACCTACGCCACCTACGGCCGCTCCTGGGCGAACCTGTCCAACACCCCCTTCCGGGAGTACAAGCACTGGATCCACGAGGGCGGCATCGCCGCGCCGCTGGTGGCGCACTGGCCCGCCGGCCTGGCCGCCCGCGGCGAGCTGCGCCACCAGCCCCACCAGCTCACCGACATCATGTCCACGGTGCTGGAGGTCAGCGGCGCCGAGTACCCCGAGGAGCACCTGGGGCACGCGGTGCTGCCGCCGGAGGGGCGCAGCATGCTCGCCACCTGGGCCGAGGACGCCCCCGCCGAGGACCGCTACCTGTACTGGGAGCACGAGGGCAACTGCGGCGTCCGCCGCGGGCCCTGGAAGCTGGTCCGCAAGCACGGCCAGGACTGGGAGCTGTTCGAACTGGACGCCGACCGCACCGAGCTGCACGACCTGGCCGCCGACCACCCCGCGAGGGTCGCCGAGATGGCCGAGGTCTACCAGCGGTGGGCCGAGCGCTGCGGGGTCATCCCCCGCGAGAAGGTGCTCGAGCTCTACGCCAGCCGCGGCTCGGGGCTGCCCTCGGAGTGACCCTCCGCGATCAGAACGCGAAGGGCCGCTCCACCACCCGGGCCGCCGCCCCCCGCGAGCCGTAGCTGTTGAGCTGCGGTGTCGCGGTGGGGATGGCCCGGCCCCGCAGGGCGCGGGACAGGTCGTCGTAGGAGCCGGCGAAGGCGCCGTGCAACCAGATGGCGGTCAGGTTGTAGGTGAAGGCCGACAGCGGGTTCCCCGCCGGCGTCACCTGGTGGTCGGCGCAGGCGGAGAGCGTGGTGACGGTGCAGGCCATCGGCTCGTCGTCGGGCACGGTGCAGGCGGCGGAGCGGACGGCGTCGTAGAGCTGCTTGTGGGTGCTGTAGACCTGCCCGCCCTCGGTGTACTTCTTGGTGCCGGCGTGGCTCTCGGCGAAGAGCTCGCCGAACAGCTCGGCCACCTCCTCGTCGCGCTCCTCGTCCCCGGCGGGCGCGGTGCCGGGCTCGGGCGCCTCCCCCTCCAGGGCCGAGTCGAGGGAGGAGCTGCTGATCGGGGTGACGTCCTGCTCGCTCACCGAGCCGGCCGTCTGGTGGCTGGTCGTCGAGGTGGCGGCCAGCGCCGACCTCACCTGCTGGCTCCGGCCGGCGGCCACCTCCTCTGTCGCGGCGTCGGTCAGCAGGTCCTTGAACGCCGTGCCGGAGTGGCAGCTGTCGAAGACGACGTGGGCGCGCACGCCCTCGCGCAGCCCCCGCAGCAGCGCGTACAGCTCGTCGTCGACCAGCATCCGGTCGTAGAAGCAGGTGGTCTCGTCCATCAGGTCCTGCTCGGCGTCCCCGGACTCGTTGTCGATCTGGCTGCCATGACCGGAGAAGGTGAGCAGCAGGGCGTCCCCGGCCTGCAGGTTCTCCGCCGCGTCGGACAGCAGCGCGTACAGCGCGCTGGTGGTGGCGTCGGAGTCCAGCAGCAGGCAGCTGTCGTAGCCCAGCTGCTCCGAGAGCTTCGCCATGGCCCGGGCGTCGTTGCGGCAGGAGGGCAGCTCGAGGTCCGAGCCGTAGTGCGCCGGGTCGACGTGGTCCACCCCGACGTGGATGGCCAGGCCCACGGGGGTGCGGACGAGGTCGCCGCAGAACAGCGCGTCGAGCTGGGACAGCGTCTGGTGGCCCACGATGCCGTCGGCCACCAGGCCGTACTCGCGCTGGAAGGCGTCCACGGCGGCGAAGGTGCGGGGACCGAAGTAGCCGTCGATGTCGCCGCCGGTGAGGTAGCCGGCGTTGAGGGCGCTGAGCGCCTCCTGCACGGCGACGACCGCACCCCGGCAGCTCTCGCCGCGGCTGATCGGGCGCTGGTTCTCGTAGGCGGCGAGCAGCCGGGCACGCGTGCTGGGCGTGGCGACGCGGGTGAAGCGGTTGGACTGGAACATCGGGACTCCTTCCGGCGCGTCACGGCGCCCAGGTGTAGGTGGGACTGGGGTTGGGCGAGAGGGGCACCACGGTGCAGCCGAGGCCGACCAGGAAGGCGCCCGAGGACGGTGGAGGGGCGGGCGGTGGGTCCGGCGGCGGGGTGCCGGCGGCGCCGAGCAGGACGTCGGTGACCCAGAGCCGGCGCCGCTGGGCGGCCGGGTCGAGCAGCTGGATGTGGCCGAGCAGCACCGCGCGCCGGCCGGCCTCGACCTGCTCCAGCTGCGGCAGCCGGTGCGGCACGGTGACGGCGCTGGTGGCGGCGGCGGGACGCAGCGCCACGGTCCCGGGCCGGGCTCCGGTGCCGAGCGCCGCGGGTCTCAGCACGACCGGTTCGAGCCGGCCCACCGGGAGCACCACCCGACCGGGCCAGGCGGGACCGCGGGGCCGGACGGGGTCCGGCGCCGGGGCCGGCTCCTCGACCCGGGGCGCCACCGCCAGGTCGACGACCTCGACCAGGTAGGCGGTGGTGGCGTAGGCCGGGACCGGGCCGGTGCGCCCGTCCCCGGCGGAGGCCAGCGTCTGGTCGGGCAGCCGCCAGTCCTGGGCCGCGTACTGCTCCACGCTGAACCACGAGCGGTGCAACGAGAGGGCGACGAAGCGCAGCCGGACCTCGCCGACCCGGTTGGCCCGCCAGCTCTCCCAGACCTCCCGCGGGGTCTCGGGCGGCAGCGCCCGGTCCAGCTCCTCCAGGCTGGCCCGGCCCTCCAGCCAGGTGCTCCGGTCGACCGCGGACAGCGGGGTGAAGCCGGTGGGGGCCCAGCGGTGGTCGGCGGTGGTGGGCAGCAGGTCCTCGTGCAGGGCGGCGCGCTCGCGCTCGGCGACCGGCCGGCTCGAGCGCAGCCCCAGCCGCAGCACGGTGGCCAGCGCGGACTCCACGGCGGCCTTGTGCCCCGAGACCACCCACTCCGCCAGCAGCGCCGTCAGCTCCTCCGGGCCGGCCCCCTGCTCGAGCAGCGTCGTGTGCAGCCCGCGGTACTCCTGGTAGCGGGTGAAGGTGGGTGAGGGCACGGGGAACCCGCCCTGGCCGTCGGTGAACAGCACCGCCCGGGCGGCGGCGAACTCGGCGTCCTCGGAGTCGGACCAGCTGCGGGTGGCGAACTCCATCCGCTCCAGCAGCCGGCGGTGCCGGGTCCACAGCGGCCCCTCCGGACCGGCCGTCCGGGCCGGGGAGCCGAGCCGCAGCTCGCCGTTGGTGAGCTCGGCGAACTCCCACGCGCGGTTGAGGTCGTCCATGGAGGTGGGGGCGGCGAAGTCGACCAGCTGCAGCGGCACGGGCAGCTCGGGGCAGGCCAGGAACCCCGGGCTGCCGGCCTGGGAGTGCACCCAGGCCGCCAGCGCCACGTGCAGGCCGCTCTGCATGGTGACCCCTCAGATCCAGGTCTCGACGTCGGGGTTGGGGTCGGCGGCCTTGTCGATCAGGGCGGACATGAACCCGACCAGCTGCATGCCGCGGACGGTGATGGAGCTGGTGTCGATCTGGAGGTTCGACTCGTCCTGACGGTTGGCCTGCTGGTACTTGCCGCCGATGCAGAACGGACCGATGCCGATCATCCCGCCGCCCTCGGTCTGGGACTGCACCGAGCGCATGAAGCTGGCGAAGGCCGAGGAGTAGATGGTGAGGTCGCGGACGAAGAGCGCCTTGGTCGCGTAGCCGATCATCGCCCCCTTGGGCGGCTTCTGGCCGTCGGAGTGGACGGGTCCGTGGTCGGCCACGAACTCGGTGGTGGGTCGCCAGCCCCGCGAGGCGAAGAAGCCGGGGTTGAACGCCGGGCGGGAGATCTCGACGGTGGTGTACTCGAAGTGCATGCCGAAGTCGTCGGCCTCCACCTGGCACTGGTGCTCCTGCACGCTGTGGCCCCCGCCGCCGCCGATGGTGAACAGGCCCAGGCTGAACGCGACCCCGCCGGAGCCGGAGCGGCTGCTGGAGGACGAGCTGGTGCGGCGGGAGATGTGGCGCTCGTCGTACTCCGACCAGCCGTCGGAGCGGGCGAAGGAGCCGGGCAGCACCGTGGCGGGGAAGAACGGGTAGCCGAACTGGCCGGTGGTGTTGTTGTTGATGTCGTCGATGCTCTCCAGCAGCCGCGTCTTCCAGGCGACCATCGAGGAGCCGAGGATGTGGTTCAAGGTGGCCTGGGCGCGCTCGACGTCGAGCTTGTAGCCGCTGGTCTCCCAGTCCCGCAGGGCCTCGGTGGCCCGGCGGCGGAAGATGCCGCCGGAGCGCTGCCACTCGATGAGGTCCTGGGCGGTGCCGCCGTTGGCGCGGGCGAGCCGGGAGGCGTAGTCGGTGACCGCGTTGTCGTAGGCGTTGCGCTTGGCCTTGTAGGCCGTCATCACCTTGCTGTCGCGCGACTCCTGCGTCTTCTCACCGGTGAGGAAGTCCTCCACCTCCACCGTCTCCATCAGCAGGGCGCGCATCCGCTCCACGATCGCCTTCTGCGCGTCGGTCAGCTGCTCGTCGGCGACCTCGCAGCGACGCAGGGTGTCCTCGTAGAGCTCGCTGAGGCGGTGCCCGGACTGGCCGTAGACCACCGAGACGTGCTTGTACTTGCCCTGCCCGCCGGAGGCCCGCCACCGTGAGTCGCCGGCGCTCGGGGTGGGCAGCGGGATGAAGTCCACCAGCCGCGACCACTGCTCCCAGGTGCCGAGCAGGTGCTGCTGGTACATCAGCTTCGCCTGCGCGACGGCGTCCTCGCGGCTGAGGCCACCGGGGGCGCCCTCCTGCGGCGGCGGGCCCATCAGGGTCTCCACCAGCTCCTTGAAGTAGGCCAGCGTCAGCGGCGTCGGGCCCGAGAAGGGGCCGGCGATGGCGAAGTCGAAGGCGCTCTCGTCGAAGGGGATGCCGGGCTGGATCCAGTTGATCATCACGTTGTCGGGCAGCGGCAGCTCGGCGCTGCCGCCGGTGAGCCCGTCGTAGAGGGCGTCGACCACCTTGCCCATCAGGTCTTTCACGTCCATGGGGTGCCTCCTGCTCGCGCGTGGTAGTTGGCAGCCTCGCGCGGGCGTCGTCGGCACCGGATCCCCCGCGGCAGGTGGAGCAGAGGAGGAACCCGGAGGTGGAGGTCGGTCCTACACCCCCCTCAACCGGTGGACGTCTGGGCCACCAGCTCGGCCCGGTGCCGCAGCCCCAGCTTGGCCAGCACCGAGTGGACGTGGGTCTTCACCGTGGCCTCGCCGATGACCAGCCGGGCCGCGATCTGGCGGTTGGTCAGCCCCGCGGCCATCAGCTCGGCGATCACCTGCTCCTTGGGGGTCAGCCGGCAGCCCGCGGGGAGCGTCGTCGCACCGCGCCGGGGCCGCTGCTGCAGCCCGTGCACCAGCAGCAGCCCGGTACGCGAGCTGCAGCACACCTCCCCGGCCATCACCACCCCCAGGCCGTGGACGAGGTCGGCCAGGGACTGGTCGGCGTCGACGAAGCCGGTCATGCCGGCCTCGGCGCAGAGCAGCACCTGGCGGGCGTGCTCGGCGGACAGCCCGACCCCGATACCCAGCCACCGGGTGCGGGGAGCCACCCGGGTGACCGCCCGGACGAGCCGGTCGGGCTGGTCGGTGGCGAAGTCCAGCAGCACGACGTCGGGTGGGCGCAGCGCGCACTCGGCCAGCGCCTGCTCAGAGCTGGCGACGTGGGCCGTCACCGCCACGTCCGCGACGGCGAGCGCGCCCGCGAGCGCCTCGCGGCAGGCGCGGACGGGCGCGACCAGCACGGCATCGACCATGGCCCTCCCCCGCCTGGGCGCCCGGGGTGCGTGGGCGCCCAGCAGCATTGTCCGGCGGGTGCGCGTAACCGGGCAAGACCCCCAGGGGTCAGGGCCGGCGGCGAGGCACCGGTGGGCGGCATGCAGCCCACCCCGAGCGTTCCACGCTCCGGGTGGCCGCCCAGGGGTGCCGGAATCACCCGCCCCGGCGCGACGTAGACGTAAGTGACACCAGATCCGACGGCACGCCTATATGGGCACGTCGGCGGATCTGGTGTCACTTCCGTCGGGGGAACGCGGCCACACCGGCTCGGGTAGACAGGGACCATGCTGCTGACGGTGGGGCACGGCCGGCTGGACGGCAGCGGGCTGGCCGAGCTGCTGGTCGGTGCGGGCGTGCAGCAGCTGGTCGACGTCCGCCGCTACCCGGGCAGCCGTCGCCAGCCGGAGGTGTCGCGGGAGTCGCTGCAGGAGCTCCTGCCCCGGCACGGGGTCGCCTACCGGTGGGAGGAGCGCCTCGGCGGGCGGCGCCGTGTCGACGGCGAGCCCGTCGACACCTGGTGGCAGGTGACCCAGTTCCAGGCCTACGCCGCCTGGACCCGCACGCCGGAGTTCGGCGCGGCGATGGCGGAGCTGCTGACCGGCGGGCAGCAGCAGACCACGGCGGTGATGTGCAGCGAGTCGGTCTGGTGGCGCTGCCACCGGCGCCTGATCGGCGACGTCGCGGTGCTGGCCCACGGCGTCGAGGTGCGCCACCTGATGCACGACGGCCGGCTGGGCGGGCACCGGGTCGCCGAGGGTGCGCGCCTCACCGGTGCCGGGGTGGTGTGGGACGGTGCCGCACCGGCGTCCTGACCGGCGCCGCTCAGCGCGGCGCCTGGAACCCCGGGACCTCCGGCACCAGGGCGACCACGACGTCGTGCAGCTTCCAGTCCAGCTCGCGCACCGAGTCCCGCAGGCCCGCCAGCTCGACCGCCGGCGGGTCCTGCCCGGGGCGGGGCACGACGAACAGCTCGACGTGGAAGACGTGGCCCTCGTCGCGCACCCGGGCCGCCGCGTCGGCCACCCAGCGCACCCCCAGGGCGTGCTCCTCGACCTGGCCGGTCAGCGGGTGGGGCTCCTTCTCGTCGTAGCTGCGGGCCCGGGCGTCGGTGAGCCCGCGGACGGCGGCGCGGAGGTTCTTGACGCCGTCGCTGATGATCGAGGCCGCCACCACCAGGGCCGCCACCGCGTCGAGCCACCACAGCCCGAGGCCGATCCCCACCAGCCCCACGATGGTGGCCACCGCGGTGGACCAGTCGGCCTTGTTCATGTCGGCGTCGGCGTAGAGCACCTTGTCGTGCAGCGTGCGGGCCAGGGCGATCTTCTTGCGGCCCAGCACGACCGGTGCGACCCCGGAGGCGGCCATCACCGCGATCATCACCCAGCCCGACCACAGCGGCTGACCGAAGAGGACCATGATGCCGATCGGCGGCTTCTCGGCGGTGAGCAGACCCGTCGCGGAGTCCACCACCAGGAAGGTTCCCATCACCAGCAGGGCGACGGCCGCGACCAGGTGGGCGACGCCGATCGAGCGGTGGTGGCCGTAGGGGTGGTCGCGGTCCGAGGGCCGGCGGATCCGCCGGGAGGCCACCAGGAAGGCGATCGGGGGCAGCAGCGACAGGCAGTCCTCGATCCAGGCCGCCTTCATCGCCTGGGACTGGCCTGTGGTCAGCCCGACCACGGCCACGGTGACCGCCATCACCGCCAGGGTGGTCCACTCCAGCCGCACGGCCCGCCGCAGCGCGTCCTGCTGCTCCGGCGGCAGCACGGGACGACGGGTGTCCTCGGCGGTCTCGCGGGAGCTGTCGCGGGGGCTCATCCTCGCTCCTGCTCGGCCAGGAAGGTCTCCAGCGAGACCAGCAGCGCGTTCTCCCCCAGCCGGACGCCCATCACCAGCTCCTGCTGCTGGCCGTCCGGGCCGGTGGCGGTCCCCCACGGCCGGGTCAGCGCCACCTCGCTGCTCCACGGCGACCGGCTGGTCAGCCCACCCACCAGCATGTCGAGCCGGCCGGCCGCCACCTCCTGGGCCAGCACGCTCTCGGCGCCCGGCGTCCACTCCACCCGCGAGCCGATCTCGGCGGCGTAGCGGGTCACCAGCTCGGCCTCGACGCCGCTCACCGAGCCGTCGTCGCCGACCTCCGTCCACGGCGGGTTCTCCGAGACGCCGACCCGCAGCGTACCCCCGCTGGCGCGGGCGAGGGTGTCCTCGGAGTCGGCGGGGAAGGGCCCGGCGCACCCGGCGGTACCGAGGAGCGCGAGCCCGATCGCGAGCACCGCGCGGGCGGCGCTGCGGCGGGGCAACATCATCGAGGACCTCCGGGGAGCGGCTCAGCTCGGACCACCCTAGGGTCACCGCCCGCGAGCTGCTTCCGGGTGGGTGCGGGCCCGGGCAGTCGCGGCCGCGGTCAGCGGCTGAGCAGCTGGCGCGCCATCACCACCCGCTGGATCTGGTTCGTGCCCTCGTAGATCTGGGTGATCTTGGCGTCGCGCATCATCCGCTCCACCGGGAAGTCGCGGGTGTAGCCGTAGCCGCCGAGCAGCTGGACGGCGTCCGTGGTGACCTCCATGGCCACGTCGGAGGCGAAGCACTTCGCGGCCGCCCCGAAGAAGGGCAGGTCGGCGTCGCCCCGCTCGGACTTCGCCGCGGCCGCGTAGGTCAGCTGCCGGGCCGCCTCGATCTTCATGCCCATGTCGGCCAGCATGAACTGCAGCCCCTGGAACTCGGCGAGCTTGCGGCCGAACTGGCTGCGCTCCTGCACGTAGGCCAGGGCGTGGTCGAGGGCTCCCTGGGCGATCCCCAGCGCCTGGGCGGCGATGGTGATGCGGCTGTGCTCCAGCGTCCGCATCGCGGTGGCGAACCCGCTGCCGGGGTCGCCGACCATCCGCGACGCCGGCACCAGCACGTCTTCCAGGTGCACCTCGCAGGTGGGGGACGCCCGGATGCCGAGCTTCTTCTCCGGCGGTCCGAACCCGACGCCGGGGTCGTCGGCCCTGACGACGAAGGCGCTGATGCCGCGGCTGCCCGCACCGGGCTCGGTGACGGCGAACAGCGTGTAGAAGCGGGAGATGCCGGCGTTGGTGATCCAGCGCTTGACGCCGTCGATGCGGTAGCCGTCGCCCTCCGGCACCGCCCGGGTGCGGATCGAGGCCACGTCGGAGCCGGCGTCGGGCTCGGAGAGGGCGAAGGAGAACATCGCCTCCCCCGCGGCCACCGGGGGCAGGAACTCCTGGCGCAGCTCCTCCGAGCCGGCCAGCAGCAGCGGCATCGTCCCCAGCTTGTTCACGCTCGGCACCAGCGCGGTGGAGGCGCAGGCCCGGGCGATCTCCTCGACCACGATGCAGGTCGCCAGCGCGTCCGCGCCCACCCCGCCGTAGCGCTCCGGCAGGTGCGGGGCGTGCAGGTCCGCGGCCCGCAGCGCGTCGTAGGAGGCCTGCGGGAACTCCGCGCGCTCGTCGGCCTCGGCGGCGTGCGGTGCGACCACGTCCCGGCACACCTCCCGGACGGCGGCACGGAGGGCCTCGTGTTCCTCGTCCGGCCGGTACATCGGTGTGATCTTGGTCACGCGCTCACCGTAACCCACATCCCGACCCGTCATCAGGCCCTCGCGGCGCGTCCGGTGCCCGGGCCACACTGGGGTGCGTGCACCCCACCTGGATCACCGCCGTCCTGCAGCTGCCGGCCGAGCGGCACGCGGCGGCGGCCGCCTTCTGGGCCGCGGTCACGGAGATGCCGCCGTCCTCCGCCGACGCCGGCGGCGTGGTCCTGCTGCCCGCCGACGGCAGCCCCTACCTGCAGCTCCGGCCCGGGGAGGCCGGGCTGCGGCTGGAGCTCGCCGTCCCCGACCCGGACGGTGCCGTGGCGGCCGCGCTGCGGGCGGGCGCGAGCACCGACCCGGGCTCCGGCCCGAGGCAGCTGCGCTCCCCCGGCGGCCTCCGGTTCGGCTACGTCGAGGAGCAGCCCCGGCGGCGGCCGCCGGTGCGTCGCTGGCCGGACGGCCGCCGCGCCATGGTCGACCAGGTCTGCGTGGACGCCGCGCCCGGGCACCACGAGGCCGAGGTGGCGTTCTGGGCGACGCTCACCGGGCTCCCGCCGCGGCCGTCGGGGCCCGAGTTCGTCCGCCTCACCCCGCCGCCGGAGCAGCCGCTGCAGCTCATCCTGCAGCGCCTCCAGGACGGCTCCGGCCCCACCACGGCCCACCTGGACCTGGGCACCTCGGCCGGCAGCCGGGACACCGAGGTGGACCGGCACCGCGAGCTGGGCGCGGAGCTGGTGCGGCGCTTCGAGGACTGGACGGTGCTGCGCGACCCGGCCGGCACGACCTACTGCGTCACCGACCACCTGCCCCGCTGAGAGCGGGCCGGCCCGCCTCCTCGGCCAGCTCGCGGGCAAGCAGGGTGCCGGCCGCGCTGGCCACCGGGAACACCGCGATGGCCACCAGCGGCATCGACAGCAGCAGGAACACCGGGATGCCGAAGCCCAGGCAGCGGGCCCGGTTGCGCCGCATCAGCGCCCAGCGGTCGGACAACCGGACCCGGCCCCGTCGCTCCAGCGCGCCGCCGACCATCTCGGTGGTGATCAGCCAGCCGCCCACGCAGGCCGACGCCACCGCCCCCAGCACCGTCCCGACGACCGGCACCAGGCCGACCAGGAAGACCGGCAGGGCCAGCAGCACCGACAGCAGCACCAGCGCCACCGACTGCCGCACCGTCCGCGGCAGGCTGACCCGCAGCGGCTCCTCGTGCACCGCCGGCGCAGCGCCGGCCAGCTCCTCGGTCTGCTCGCCGATCCGGTCGTACACCGGTGAGCCGAGGGCGAGGGTGATGGTGCTGAAGGCCAGCACCATCAACGCCGCCGCGGCCACCAGCACCGCCCCGGCCACCACGTAGCGCAGCGCCTCGGCCAGCGAGGCCGACCAGGAGTCGGCGAACCCGGTCAGCGCGTCGGCCACGTCCATCACGTTGAAGGCCAGCAGCACGAAGAGGGCGCCCAGCAGCAGGGAGGTGATCAGCGGCGGCAGCGCGCCGAGGGCGAGCAGTCCGGGGCGCCGGGTCAGCAGCCGCAGCGCGCGGGGCAGCAGAGCGGCGCCCGACAGGGCGGTGGAGATCGGGTTGGCCACCGGCCCAGGCTATCGGGGCCGGCAGACGTCACAGACGCGCGTTGGCCAGCACGGGGATCTGCTGGCGCACCCGCTCCACGGTGTCGGCGTCGACGTCGGCCAGCAGCAGCTCCGGACCGGCACCGGCCCGGGCAAGCAGCGAGCCGTCGGGCCCGACGACCGCGCTGCGCCCGATCCCGGTGGGCGCGCCCGGCACCGCCTCCACCCCGGCGGCCGCCGGCTCGGACTGCCCGCAGGCCAGCACCCAGCTGGTGCAGTCCAGCGCCCGGGCGCGCACCAGCACGTCCCACTGCTCGGCCTTGCCCGGCCCCGCGCCCCACGAGGCGGCGACCACCACCGCCTGGGCACCGGCCCGGGCCAGCGCGGTGAACAGGGCGGGGAAACGCAGGTCGTAGCAGGTGGCCAGGCCGACGCGGAGCCCGCCGCACTCGAAGGTGAGCGGCGCCGAGCCGGGGCTGACGGTGTCGGACTCGGCGAAGCCGAAGGCGTCGAACAGGTGGATCTTGTCGTAGCCGACGTGGGTGCCCGGTCCGGTGACCAGCAGCGTGTTGACCACCTTGCGCCGCCCGGAGCCGGGCCGCTGCTCGGGGCTGGGGGTGAACATGCCCACCACCACGTGGACGCCGGCCCGCTCGGCGATCCGCGCGACCTCGCCGGCGAAGGGCCCGTCGAGGGGTTCGGCGACCTCGTCGAGGGGGTGGCCGAATGCGCGCATGGTGGCCTCGGGCAGCACCACCAGCTGCGCCCCCTGCTCGGCGGCCCGGGCGACCCCGTCGGCCACCAGCCGCAGGTTCTCGCCGACGTCGGAGCTGCTGGTGACCTGGGCCAGGGCGACGCGCATGCGCCCAGGGTAGGCCGACGTCGGCCCGGGCGACGCGCCGCCCGACTCGCCCGGACCGGCGCACCGGCCGAGGTTTCCCCGGGTGAGGCAAGATGGCTGGATGGACATCGTGGGACGCTCCGCAGCGGGCCTGGATGTCGTCTACCGGCACCACCTCGACCACGGCGAGGACCCGCGCCAGGGCGCGATCCGTCGCGGCTGGCAGGTCGAGCGCGCACTCAGCGCCACCCAGGGCGAGGACGGCCTGGAGCTGACCCTGCTGGTCTCCCCGCTGCCCCGGGGCGAGCGACCGAGGCGCAACGGCCACCAGCGGCTGCGCCCCGCCGACGCCGCCCGCGACGCCGAGGTGCGGCAGCGACCGGCGGCCTATGCCATCGCGGTCTGCGACTCCGCCGTGCTGGCCACCGAGTTCTCCTCACGGACGGGTGTCCCCGGCCAGTGGGGGCTGCCGGGCGGCGGCATCGAGCCGGGCGAGGACCCGGCCGACACCGTCGTCCGCGAGACCTGGGAGGAGGCCGGGCAGCGGCTCTCCGCGCCGGTGCTGATCGACGTCCAGTCCGACCACTGGGTGGGTCACGCCCCCAACGGGGTGCTCGAGGACTTCCACGCCATCCGGCTGATCTACGCCGCCCGCTGCCCCGAGCCGGGCGCGGCGGTCGTGCACGACGTCGGTGGCACGACCTCGGCGGCGCAGTGGGTGCCGCTGGACAGCTGGACGAGCGTCCCCTGGACCCGCGGCGCGCGCAGTCTGCTGCAGCGCCACCTGGACAGCTGCGTCCGCGGTCTGGCCCTGGACGCCAGCTGCCGCACCGAGTCCTGAACCCGGACGCGCACGAGGGCCCGTCACCTGGTGGTGACGGGCCCTCGTCGCTCCGGTCCGGGGACCGGGGTGCTCAGCGGCGGAAGTAGGACAGGATCCGCAGCAGCTCGGTGTACAGCCAGACCATGGTGACCACCAGGCCGAAGGCCGCCAGCCAGGACTGGCGGGCGGGGGCGCCGGAGCGGACACCGCGGTCGATGACGTCGAAGTCGAGCACCAGGTTCAGGGCGGCCAGCACCACACCGATGATCGAGACGCCGATGGCGAGCAGGCTGACGTCGCCCCCGGAGTCGCGCAGACCCAGGTTGATGCCGGCGAACCCCAGCACGAAGTTGACCAGCATGGCCAGCGCGAAGGACACGGTGGCGATGATCAGCACCTTGGTGAACATCGGGGTCACCCGGATGACCTTGAACCGGTAGGCGGCCAGCATCACGGCGGCCACGATCAGGGTGGCGAGCACGGCCTGCACGACGATGCCGGGGTACATGGACTCGAAGAACAGGCTGAACATGCCGATGAACAGGCCCTCGAGCACGCTGAAGACCGCGGCGGTGACCGGGCCGACCTTGGAGCGGAAGGCGACCACGATGCTGAGCACGAAGGTGCCCAGACCGCCGACCACCAGCGCGGGCCACATCAGCGCGACGGGCACGACGCCGAACACGATGGCGGACCAGGAGGCGGCGGCCACCAGGATCATCAGACCCATGATCACCGAGGTCTTGGTGATGACGTCCTCGATGGTCATCCGGGGACCGGGGTCGGGCAGCGCCCCGTAGCCCTGCTGCGCGTAGCCCTGCTGCTGGCCGAAACCCTGCTGCTGGGGGTACGGGGAGTAGGGGCCGTAGCCACCACCACGGGGCTGAGGCGCGAACGCCGCGTCCTTGGTCAGGACGGGGTTGGTGCTGCGGAACATGCGTCCTCCTGTGAGTGAACTGCTGATCCCATTCTACGGGGCTGCTCCAGTGCCGGGCGGGGACCGACCTGCGCCCGTCGTGCGTGCGCGCTCATCCGGCCGCCCGCTGCTCGGTGTAGCTGCCGAGGGCGTTGAGGGGCTCGGTGACCCGGTCGCCGACCTGCCCGAGCTCCTCGCCCAGGGCGGCGTTGGCCTGCTGCACCGCGGTCTGGTGGTCCTCCCGCGCCTGGTTCTCGGCGGCGTAGTGGGCCTCGAAGTCCTCGGGACGCTGCTCGACCAGCTCCAGGGCGGCCGCGGTGTCGGCCACGAAGGCCAGCTGGGCCGAGCCGAGCTGGGTCCAGGCGCCCTCCCCCGCCTGCTCGACGGCGGTGGCCTGCTGCACGCACGGCTGGGCGGCCGCGTTGACCTCGGCGGCGCTGGAGCCGGAGTCCACCGAGGTGGCCGGGTCCTCCGCCCACGCCGCGCAGGTGGCGTTCATCTGCGCGATGGGCAGCATGGCGTCGGCGTAGGCCCGCAGGTAGGTCTCCATGGCGGCGACCCCCTCCTGGACGGCGGCCACCTGCCGCGCCACCTCCGGGTCCTCCATCGCCCGCAGCTCGCCGAGCTGCTGCGCCCCGTCGGCGGCGAGGCCGACCTGGTCACGGACCCGCTGGGCGGAGGCCTCGACCACGGCGCGGTCGCCCGAGGCGAGGTCGTTGAAGGAGGTGGCCACCGCCTGGCCGGCGAAGTCGACCTCCTCCCCGACGTAGCCCACCTCGTTGTTGGCGAGCCGGTAGTCGCCCGCCGACAGCGGGCGCAGCTGCACCCAGGCCACCAGGGCCAGCACCGCGAGCAGCACCAGCCCCACCAGGCAGGCGAGGACGACCAGCACGATCCGCAGGGGCGAACGACGGCGCGGCGGGGCCGCGGGGCTCGTAGTAGCCATGGCGGGGAGTCTGCCAGGGAGCCGGGGTCAGGACCCGCGCCGCGGGGACGGGGCCCGCGGGGAGGACCGGGGCGTGGACGGCCGGCGGGTGGACGAGGGCCGCGTGGACGACCGGCGGCGGGAGCGGCCCGTGCGCTGCCGCAGCGGTCCGACCAGCCGCGGCCCCGACAGCCGCTGCTCGAGCCGGCGGGCCTCGCGCGCGAGCGGCTGGGCGACGTACTCCCCGAGGATGACGCCGGCGGCCAGGGCCAGCGCGATCGAGGCGGCCGTGACGAGGGCGAGGATGCCCTCCGGGGCGGAGCCGTCGACGCCCTCGCCGAGCAGCGACAGCCCGCGGTAGATCGACAGCCCGGGCAGCATCGGGACCACCGCCGAGACCACCACCACCAGCGGCGGGACGTGCACCCGGCGGGCCACCCCGAAGCCGACCAGGCCGACGAAGACCGCGGCCAGCCCCACCGACCACAGCCGTCCCAGCCCGAGCTGGACCACGACGGCCGACACCAGCACCGCCAGACCGGCCACCAGGCCGATCGGGGGCAGCGCCCGCAGCCGGGCGTGGCTGGCGTAGCCGAAACCGGCGGCCGCCACCGCCGCCCCGATCCCGAGCGCGGCCAGCGCCCGGATGCCGGTGGCCGCTCCCGGTGCGAGCTCGCCGAGGTCCACCCCGACCAGGGTGGCGGCCGCCAGCCCGCCGCTGACCCCGACGATGATCCCCGCCGTCGACAGCAGCGCCTCGAGCAGCCGGGCGCAGGCGGTGACGTAGAAGCCGGTGAGGGCGTCCTGCAGGGCACCCATGAAGCCGATCCCGGACAGCAGCATGATGATGTTCGCCGCCACCACCAGCGAGGGGTCGGCGCCCACCCCGGCGGCGGCCACCAGCACGGTGAAGACCATGGCGATCGCCCCGCCGGCCACCTGCTGGTAGAACGCGGGCAGCCGCCGGCGCGACATCAGCTGCTGCGCGCGGTCGATGGCCACCGCGGTGACCAGCGCGCTGGCCACCACCCACAGGTCGCCGCCGAGCATCACCGCGACGCCGGCCGACATCACGCCCCAGCCCAGGGTGACCGCCCACCGCGGCCGCTGGTGGCCGCTGGACTGCAGCCGCAGCACGGCCCGGCGGGCCTCCGCCACGTCGACCTCGCCGGCCAGCACGGCGCTCACCAGGTGGTCGACCCGGGTCAGGTCCTCGTAGTCGATCTCGCGCAGCTGCACCTGCCGCATCTGGGTGTAGGCGACCGAGCCCTCGGCCTCCTGGTAGCTCATGGACAAGGAGGTGAAGGTGACGTCGACGGCGGCGTGGCGGAGCCCGTACTGACGGGCCACGGAGTCCATCGTCACCGTCACGTCCGCCGCGCCGGCCCCGTTGGACATCAGCAGGTCACCGAGCCGCAGGCAGAGGTCGATGGTGCGCGTGATGTGGTTCTCGGCGGGCACGGGCGCCATGGTGCCAGAGCGCGGCGAACGCCTCACCCCGCGCGACGACGGTGCACGGGCCGGCTGCGACCGGCCGCGGAGGGCCGGGTGTGCCCCCGGTGGGAGTCGAACCCACACTTGAGCGGGTTTAAGCCGCCTGCCTCTGCCCTTGGGCTACGGGGGCCCGGCCGAAGGCATGGTAGGGCCCGCAGGTGAACGGTGCTGGTCGGCGGCTCGACCGGAGGACTCCCGCACCGCGAGCCGGAACGGGGCGATGTGGTCGGCCACCGGCGGGGCGTCCCGGGCACCGGACAGCCGGGCGAGCAGCAGGTCCAGCGCCGTGCCGGCCATCCAGTCGTGGTCGGGGGCGACGCTGGTGAGCGAGGGGACGCTGTAGCGGGCCTCGTCGAGGTCGTCGTAGCCGACCACGCGGACCGCTCCGGGGACGGCGAGCCCGGCGTCGGCCAGCCCCCGCAGCACGCCGAGGGCGACGGTGTCGGTGACGGCGAAGACCGCGTCGAAGGGCGTGCCGCGGCGGACGAGCTCGGCCACCGCCTCGCGGCCGCCGGCGCTGGTGGCCGTCGGCAGCCTGACCGCGAGCTCGGGGTGCGCGACCAGGCCCAGCTCGGCCAGGGCGTCGCGGTAGCCGGCCTCCCGCAGCGTGAAGGCGTCGTCGCGGTTCCTCGCCCCGCCGCCCACGAGCGCGATGGCCCGGCTCCCCCGCCCGGCCAGGTGCAGCACCGCGGTGCGGGCCCCCTCGCGGTTCGGCATCGCGACGTGGTCGACCGTCCCCTCGAAGGGCCGCTCGCCCATCACCACGACCGGGGTGGCCGGCGGGCTGGAGCGGACGTCATCGGGGCCGATGCCGACCGCGCAGAGCACCAGCCCGTCGTACATCTGGTGCCGCGAGGACTCGATCGCGGCCAGCTCGCCGTCGAGGCGCCCCGCGGTCTGCTCCACCACCATCCGGTAGCCCAGCCTGGCGGCGCGGGAGATCATCCGCGCCGCCAGCTGGCCGAAGTAGGGCCGGTCCACCTCGGGCACCGCCAGCCCCAGCACCCCGGTCCGGCCCGAGCGCAGGTTCCGGGCCGAGACGTTGACCTGGTAGCCGGAGTCGGCGATGGCGGCCAGCACCCGCCGGCGGACCGGGTCGCTGACCCCGGCCCGGGCGTTGACCACGTTGGACACGGTCATGGTGGAGACGCCGGCCAGCCGGGCGACGTCGTGCATGGTGACCACGCCACCTCCTCCCCGGCGTCCCACCGTCAGGGCGCGCCCCGCTCAGCCGAGCGGGGCGAGGTCGAGCGAGACGGTCGTGTAGGAGTGCGGCGGCAGCTCCACCAGCAGCCCGCGCGGGTGGGGCTGCACGCCGTCGTGCTCGGCCGGGGCCACCGCCGTCGGGTCGGCGGGGGTGTTGTGGGCCTGGATCGCGGGGGCGGTGAGCACCCGCGCGCGGTGGCCGGTGACCTCCATCCCGCGCAGGTCCAGCAGCACGGAGCGGGGGCGGTCGGCGTCGAGGTTGGACAGCGACACCAGCGCCGTGCCGTCCTTGGTCGAGGCCGAGGCCGAGAGCAGCTCCAGCGGCTGGCCCTCCACCTCGCGCGGGTCGCTGTCGTCCTGCAGGTGGACGTCGAGGCGGCGGGCGTCGTGGTGGCCGGTGTTCATCTCGAACACGTGGTAGGTCGGGGTCAGCACCAGCGCGCCGGAGTCGGGGTCGGGGTCGGTGAGGATCATCGCCTGCAGCACGTTGACCGTCTGGGCGATGTTGGCCATCACCAGCCGCTCGGCGCTGCGGTGGAAGGCGTCGAAGTGGACGCTGGCCACCAGGGCGTCGCGCAGGCTGTTCTGCTGGTACAGGAAGCCCGGGTTCGTCCCCTCCTCCACGTTCCACCAGGTCCCCCACTCGTCCAGCACCAGCCCGATCTTGCGGTACGGGTCGTAGCGGTCCATCACGGTGCTGTGGCGGCGCAGCAGCTCCTCGACCCGGCGGGCGCGCAGCATGGTGACGTACCAGTCGTCGACGTCGAAGCGGGTGGCGTCGCCCTTGTCCTTCCAGGAGCCGTTGACCGTGTAGTAGTGCAGCGAGACGGCCTGGAAGACGGGCTTGCCCTTGCAGTCGATGCAGCCGAGGGCCTTCATCAGCGTCTCGGTCCACTCGTAGTCGTCGACGTTGGCCCCGGCGGCGATCCGGTAGAGCTCGTTGCCGCCGTGGTTGCGGCAGAAGGTGGCGTACTGGCGGGCCAGGTCGGCGTAGGCCTCCGCGCGCATGTTGCCGCCGCAGCCCCAGGCCTCGTTGCCGACGCCCCAGAAGGGGACCCGCCACGGCTCGTCGCGGCCGTTGGCCCGGCGCAGCGCGGCCATCGGGGAGTCGTCGGCGCGCGTGAGGTACTCCACCCACTCGCTCATCTCCCGCACGGTGCCCGAGCCCACGTTGCCGTTGACGTAGGGCTCGGCGCCGAGCAGCTCGCACAGCGCCATGAACTCGTGGGTGCCGAAGGAGTTGTCCTCCACCACGTCGCCCCAGTGGCTGTTCACCATCCGGGGACGCTGCTCGCGCGGACCGATGCCGTCGCGCCAGTGGTACTCGTCGGCGAAGCAGCCGCCGGGCCAGCGCAGGTTGGGGATGGACAGCCCGCGCAGGGCCTCCACGACGTCGAGCCGGATGCCGCCCTCGTTCGGGATGTCGGAGTCCTCACCGACCCAGAAGCCGCCGTAGATGCAGCGGCCGAGGTGCTCGGCGAAGTGGCCGTACAGGTGGCGGCTGATCTGCGGACCGGGGAGGTCCAGGTCGATGACGGCGCGGGCGTCGGGAGTGCTCATGGGTCTCTTCCTCGGGACTCGGCATGCGGGACTGTGACGTTAAAGGCGGCACGCCCCAACGGGCAAGGGGCCGCCCTGCCCCGGGGCGGTGAGCACGAGGGTTTCCAGCCCGGGATGCCGGGTACCCACGACCTGTGGGGCGCCGTCCGGGCGCCTGCGGGACGACCCCCGCCCGGGAGCCGTCAGCCGTTCGACGAGGAGACGCTGATGGACACCTCCGACGCCCGCCCGCTGCGGCCAGCGGGACGGCGCACCCCGGGGCGGCGACCCGCCCGGGCCCTGACCGTGCTGGCGGCGCTGCTGCTGACCGCCGCCTGCCAGAGCGGCGGCAGCGCCGAGCAGCCGCCGCAGGTCTCCGGCGACGAGCCGGTGACGCTGACCTTCGTCAACGCCCAGGACCCGGGCACCTTCGACGAGGTCATCGCCGGCTTCACCGAGGCCAACCCGAACATCACCATCACGCTCGAGACGCTGCCCTTCGACGACCTGAACTCCTCGGTGCAGTCGCGGCTGGGGGCCAAGGACGCCTCCATCGACCTCTACGACGTCGACGAGCCCCGGCTGGCCTCGTTCGCCGCGCGCGGCTACCTCGCCGACCTCAGCGACCTGCGGGCCGAGGCCGAGGGGAAGATCGACCCGAAGGCCCTCGACGCCACCAGCTACCAGGGCAAGCAGTACGCCATGCCGCGCTGGACGTCGACCCAGCTGCTGTACTACAACACCGAGCTGCTGGAGGACGCCGGGGTGGAGGCGCCCAGCAGCGACCCGAGCCAGCCGATGACCTGGCAGGAGGTCGCCGCCGCGGGCGAGCAGGCGCAGCAGGCGGGTGCGAAGTACGGCTTCACCTTCGAGCAGGTCGACCGCTACTACCAGCTGCAGCCCCTGCCGGAGTCGCTCGGCGGCGGGCCCGGGCTGGAGGGCGAGGGCCTGCTGACCCCCGCCGTCACGAACCCGGCCTGGGTCGAGGCCATGAGCTGGTACAAGTCGACCTTCGACAGCGGCCTCTCCCCCCGTGGCATCACCGCCGAGCAGACGACCCCGCTGTTCAGCGACGGCGAGACCGCGTTCTTCGCCGGCGGGCCGTGGAACGCACCGCTGTTCGACGAGGCCGGCGTCGACTACGGCGTCGCCCCCTTCCCGATGTTCGAGGGCGGTCGCGCGGTGTCCTCCACCGGCTCCTGGGCCACCGGCGTCAGCCCGTTCTCGGAGAAGCAGGAGGCCGCCAAGGCGTTCATCCGCTACATGACCACCGACGCCACGGGGGCCTGGCAGGCCAGCTCGCGCAACCTGCCCGTGCAGCAGGAGGCGTTCAGCAGGTACCTGTCGGAGAACGCCTCCGACACCCGGTCGGAGCAGCTGGCGGCGATCATCGAGCACGAGCTGGCGAACAACGCGGTGGCCCGGCCGACCACGGTGGGCTTCGTGGACTTCGAGACGGTGATGAACAAGGCCTTCGCCGACATCCGCAACGGGTCGGAGCCGGCCGAGCGGCTGCAGCAGGCCGCCGAGGAGCTCGACCGGGCCCTGGCCAAGTACCCGAGGGAGTAGCCGGTGGCGACCCAGGCGACGGTGGCCACCGAGCCGGACACCGGGGCCGCAGCCGTCCCGCCGAGGCGGGGGCGCCGGCACCGCGACCTGTGGGTGGCCCTGGCCTTCGTCGCCCCGGCGCTGCTGGCCGCGGTCGTGCTGCGGGTCTGGCCGATGGTGCGTGCGGTGACCGACAGCCTGCACAGCACGCCGCTGGGCTTCGGCCCCACCGAGTGGGTCGGGCTGGAGCAGTACCGCGCCCTGCTGGGCGACCCGGCCTTCCTCAACTCCCTCGTCGTCACGGCCGTCTTCGGGGTGGTCATCAACCCGCTGCAGGTGCTGCTGGCCCTGGCGCTGGCGCTGCTGCTCAACGCCCGCCTCCCCGCCACGGGGCTGATGCGGACGCTGATCTTCCTGCCGGTGGCCGTCCCGCAGAGCGTCTCGGCGGTGATCTGGGCGATCGCCTACCGTCCCGACGGCCCGCTGAACGGCACCCTCGCCCTGTTCGGCCTCGACGGTCTGCGCTACCTGACCTCACCCGGGCAGGCGCTGCCGTCGCTGATGGTCATCGTGTCCTGGATCGGGGTCGGCTACTGGATGATGTTCCTGATCGCGGGGCTGAAGGAGATCGACCCCACGCTGTACGAGGCGGCCCAGATCGACGGCGCCGGACGCTGGCGCCAGCTGGTCTCCATCACCATCCCGCAGCTGCGTCGCCAGCTGATCTTCGTGCTGGTGGCCGACACCATCTCGAACCTGCTGGTCTTCGCGCCGGTGCAGATCCTGACCAACGGAGGGCCCAACGGACGCACCGACCTCATCATGAACAACATCTTCGAGCGGGCCTACGTGGCGGCCGACACCGGCTCCGCGGCCGCGGCCACGGTGATCCTGGTGGTGGTGGCGCTGGCCATCGTGGTGGTCCAGTTCCGCCTGCTCGGCACCGGCGAGGAGGACTGAGATGGCCTTCGCCGTCACCGCACGCCGACGCCCCGCCCGCACCGCCGAGACCGCCCGGCGCGGCGTGCTGACCGCGGTCGGCGCCGCGGCCGCGGTGCTGTTCCTGCTGCCGCTGTGGTGGATGACGGCCAGCGCGCTGCGCCCGCAGGAGGAGACGTTCGGGACCCTCTCCCCCGTCTCGGTCTGGACGGTCCTGCCGCGGCACCTCACCGCGGAGAACTTCGGCCGGCTCGGCGAGGCGGGGTTCACGCTGGCCATGGCCAACTCGGTGCTGGTGGCCGCGGTCACCGTGGTGGTCGGCCTGGCCATCTGCTCGATGGCGGCCTTCGCGCTGGCGGTGCTGGACTTCCCGGGCCGCACGGCGGTGTTCGCGGTCATGGTGGTGTCGTTCCTGATCCCCTTCGACGCGATCGCCATCCCGCTCAGCTCGGTCTTCCGCGACGTGGGGCTGCAGAACACCTACGCGGGGCTGATCCTGCCGGGCATCGGCAACGGGCTCGCGGTCTTCCTGCTCCGCAGCTTCTTCCTCGGCATCCCGCAGGAGCTGGCCGAGGCGGGTCGCGTCGACGGGCTGAGCTGGTGGGGCGTGTTCTGGCGGGTCCACCTGCCGCTGTCGCAACCGGCGCTGATCGGCGCCGGGCTGATCCTGTTCGTGTTCCAGTGGCAGAGCTACATGTGGCCGCTGCTGATCGCCCCCGACCCGGCCAAGAAGGTGGCGCCGGTGGCGATCGCCCAGTTCGCCGGTGAGCACGGCGTCGACTTCGGGGGCATCTTCGCCGGCGCCGTGGTCACCACCGCGGCACCGCTGCTGGTGCTGCTGTTCTTCCAGCGCTACTTCACCCAGTCGCTGTCGGCCAGCGGCCTCAAGGGGTAGCGCCGACGGGGCGGCCGCCCCGTCAGCTGAGCAGGAGCAGGGCGGCGTCGTGGGAGGCGAGGTCGACCGCGATGCCGTCGGTGACGTCCACCTCCGCACCGGTCCAGGCCTCCCGCGCGCGGGTGCGGCCCTCGCCGGCCACGCTGGCCAGCGGGATGGTGCGGCGCAGCGGCTCGGGACCGACGGCGAACACGGCCACCACCAGCTCCTCGCCCAGCCGCGCCGTCCACAGCACGTGGTCGCGCTCGCGGAGCACCTCGCGCGGCTCGGTGGCGGCGAAGTTCACCGCCAGCAGCAGCGGGTTCTGCAGCATCGCGATGGTCTCCGGCGGGCTGGTGGGCAGGTCGCCGCCGACGAAGAAGGGCGATCGCCCGATCCCCCACAGCGTGAGCAGGGTGCGCTGCTCGGCCCAGGTCAGCCGCGAGGTGCGGTCGGTGCCCACCTCGGCCCGGATCCCCACCCGGCCCAGCGGCAGCATGTCGGCGTCGGCGAAGGCGCCGGGCCGCGACAGCGGCGCCCAGCGGGCCAGCCGGGCGAACATGTCCGTGACGTCGTCCCAGGAGTCCCACAGGTCGTTGGAGATCCGCCACATCGTGGCGTGGCGGGCCAGGTGCTCGGCGCGGGTGGTGGAGACGTCGACGCCCGGGGAGAGGCTGAGCTCGATGGGGCGCCCGGTGGCGGCCAGCGCCGTCGACAGCGCCTCGATGTCCCAGGCGCGGTAGGGCCACAGCATGTCGTCGGCCTTGACGAAGTCGACCCCCCAGCCGGCCAGCTGCTGGGCCACCGAGGCGTACCAGGCGGCGGCGTCGGGGTGGTCGGCGCGGACGCCGGCGTTGTCGGGGTTCCAGCTGCACCCCTGCTGGGGGTCGGCCAGGTCGGCGGCGGTCACCTGCGTGCCCAGCACGGGCAGCCGCTGCTCGGCCGCCCGGCGCGGGATGCCGCGCATGATGTGCACCCCGAAGCGCAGCCCCAGCGCGTGCACCTGATCGGCGAGCGGGGCGAACCCGCGCCCGTCCGCGGCGGAGGGGAAGCGGGACACCTCCGGCACCGGGCGGCCCCACGCGTCGAGCTGCACGTCCGCGTCGGGGTGGTAGCCGCCGGCGCCCACCGAGGCGGCGTACCACTGGATGTCGACCACCACGGTGTCCCAGCCGTGCGGCAGCAGGTGCTCGGCCATGAACCGGGCGTTGGCCAGCACCTCCTCCTCGGTCACCGTGGTGCCGTAGCAGTCCCAGCTGTTCCAGCCGCGCGGCGGGCTCGGGGGACGTCCGACCGGGACGGGGGTGCTGCTCACCTGCGTGCCTCCTGGCTGATCCGCTCGAGGACGATGCCGTCGAGGATGTCGGTCTCGCTGACCACGAGCTCGGGCGCGCCGACCCTGGCGGCGATCCGCTCGACGATGACGCAGCCGGCGGAGATGACGTCGGCGCGCATCGGGTGCATGGACGGGATGTCGCGGAGCTGGCGGACCGAGCGCTGCACCATCGACGTGCACAGCAGCCGGAGCTCCTCGCGCGGGACGGTCGAGCCGTGCACCCGCTCGCGGTCGTAGCGGGGCAGCCCCTGGTAGGCGGCCGAGAGCGTGGTCATGGTGCCGGCCACCCCGACCCAGGTGCGGGCCCGCTCCAGCGGCACCCCGCAGCGGTCCAGCTGGGCGTCGACGTGGTCGACGGTGGCCAGCACCTCCGCCTCGCTGGGCGGGTCGCCGCGCAGCAGCCGCTCCCGCAGCCGCACCGAGCCGATGTCCAGGCTGGTGCCGGCCAGGATGCGGCCGCGCTCGCCGAGCACGAGCTCGGTGGAGCCGCCGCCGACGTCGACCACCAGCACCGGCTCCTCCGCGGCCGCGATGCCGCTGACCGCGCCGGCGTAGGACAGCAGCGCCTCCTCCGAGCCGGTGACGACCTCGGCCTCGACGCCGAGCCGCTCCCGCACGCCGGCGAAGAGCTGCTCGCCGTTGCGGGCGTCGCGGGCGGCGGAGGTGGCCACGAAGCGCAGCCGCTCGGGAGCGACCCCGTGCTGGTCGAGGAGCTCGGCGAACTGCTCGCAGGCGGCGAACGTGCGCGCCAGGGCGTCGGGGTGCAGCTCGCCGGTGGCGTCCACGCCCTGCCCCAGCCGCACCATCTCCAGCCGCCGGTCGACCTCGACCAGCCGGCCGTCCGGGCCGGCCTCGGCCACCAGCAGGCGGATCGAGTTGGTGCCGCAGTCGACGGCGGCGAACCGGGTGCTCACCGCTCCTCCTCCAGGCAGGGGTGCTGCCAGAACTCGCCGACGGCCTGCACCGCCTCGTCCCCCAGCACGGTGACGCCGGGTCCGGCCGCCAGCGCGTGGCCGACCAGCACGTGCAGGCACTTGACCCGGTCCGGCATGCCGCCGGCGCTGATGCCGGCGACCTCGGGGACCTCGCCGAGGCGGGCCCGGTCGGCCAGGTAGCTGAGGTGGGCGCGCCGGTGGGCCTCGCGGAGCTCTTCGTCGTGCTGCAGCCGCTCGGTCATCTCGGCCATCAGCCCGCGCGACTCCAGCCGGGAGCACTCGGCGGTGGCCCGTGGGCAGGTCAGGTAGTACGTGGTGGGGAACGGTGTGCCGTCGGGCAGCCGCGGCTCGGTGGCGACCACCGCGGGCTTGCCGCAGGGGCAGCGCCAGGCGACCCCCGCGACCCCGCGCGGCACCCGCCCGAGCTGGGTGCCGACGGCCGCGGTGTCGGCCTCGCTCATCGGCTCCAGCCGGTCCACGGCCCCGCTCTCCGCACCCTCCGCCGGGCTCATCGGGGCTGGTCGGGATCGGGCACGGTGGCCTCCTCCTTGGGTGGTGGGGCCGGGTGGTCGGCCGCGGCGACGCTGCCGGCCATCCGCGCCCACCAGGCGTCGGCGTCCGGCTGCTGGCCGTCGGCGCGGCTGGAGTCGATCTGGCTGCCGCCGCTGACCGGCTCGCCGTCGGGCCCGATCACCACGTAGCCGGTCTCCCCCGGGACCACCCAGCCCAGCCGCTCGCGGGCCTGGGCGCGCACGTAGGCCGGGTCCTCCCAGCGGTCGAGCTGGTCGCGGAGGTCGTCGATGCGGGCCTGGGTGGCGGCGATCTCGGCGCGGGCCTCGGCGGCGTCGGTCTGCTGGGTGATGTAGATCCGCAGCGAGGAGGCGTAGGACAGCACCAGCACCGCGAGCACCACCACCACGGCGACCGCCCGCCGGGTCACGCCCAGCGAGGGGCGGAACCGCGACGGCTCACCGGCCGCCTCGGCCGGGGACAGCGGCGAGGACGGGCTGCTGGCCGAGACCGGGGTGGTCCCGCCCACGCGGCTGTGCCGGCGTGAGCGGGTCCGGGCCTGGGTGCGGGCGCGCGGCGTCCCGCTCCCCGGCGTGCCCCGGGACGGGGTCCGCCCGGGGCCGGTGCCGGAGAGCGGGGTGCGTCGCTGTGCCATCGCGTGCGACCGTCAGGCGGTGAACCGCGGGAAGGCGGCCCGGCCGGCGTAGCGCGCCGCGTCGTCCAGGTCCTCCTCGATGCGCAGCAGCTGGTTGTACTTGGCCACCCGCTCCGAGCGCGCCGGGGCGCCGGTCTTGATCTGGCCGCAGTTGGTGGCCACGGCGAGGTCGGCGATGGTGGTGTCCTCGGTCTCGCCGGAGCGGTGGCTCATCATGCAGCGGAAGCCGTTGCGGTGGGCCAGGTCGACGGCGTCCAGGGTCTCGGTCAGCGAGCCGATCTGGTTGACCTTGACCAGCAGGGCGTTGGCCGCCTTCTCCTCGATGCCGCGCCGCAGCCGGGAGACGTTGGTGACGAACAGGTCGTCGCCGACGATCTGGACCTTGTCCCCGAACTGGGCGGTGAGGGTCGACCAGCCGGACCAGTCGTCCTCGGCCAGCGGGTCCTCGATGGAGACGATCGGGAACTGGCGCATCCAGTCGGAGTAGACCGCGACCATCTCGTCGGCCGACTTCTGGGCCTTGTCGAAGGTGTAGGTGCCGGCCTCGGCGTCGAAGAACTCGGTGGCGGCCACGTCCAGGGCCAGCGCGATGTCGGTGCCCAGCTTCAGCCCGGTGCTCTCGACCGCCTCGGCGATCAGCTCCAGGGCGGCGACGTTCTGCGGCAGGTTGGGGGCGAAGCCGCCCTCGTCGCCCAGACCGGTGGCCAGGCCGCGCTTCTTCAGCACGGACTTGAGGGCGTGGTAGACGCCGGCGCCCTGCTGCAGCGCCTCGGAGAAGCTGGAGGCCCCGATCGGGGCGATCATGAACTCCTGCACGTCGACGTCGGAGTCGGCGTGGGAGCCGCCGTTGAGGATGTTCATCATCGGCACCGGCAGGGTGTGGGCGTTCGGCCCGCCGATGTAGCGGAACAGCGGCAGCTGGGCCGACTCGGCGGCGGCGCGGGCGACGGCCAGCGAGACCCCGAGGATGGCGTTCGCGCCCAGGTTGGCCTTGTTGTCGGTGCCGTCCAGCTCGAGCATGGTCTGGTCGACCAGGCGCTGCTCGTCGGCGTCCATCCCGTGCACGGCGGGGAAGATGGTGTCGACCACGTTCTCCACGGCCTTGAGCACGCCCTTGCCGCCGTAGCGGGCCTTGTCGCCGTCACGCAGCTCGACGGCCTCGAAGGCGCCGGTGGAGGCGCCGGAGGGGACCGCGGCACGCCCCTCGGAGCCGTCGTCCAGGATCACCTGGACCTCGACGGTGGGGTTGCCTCGGGAGTCGAGGATCTCGCGCGCATCGACGAATTCGATGTAGGACATGTCTGCCTTTCACGGTGTGCGGACGTTCCGGGACAACCCTAGTGCCGTCTCGCCGGGCGCCTGCTCCATCGTCCCCCGGGGGCGGACGCCGCCGGCGGACCTCGGCGCGGTGAGTCGCCCCCACCCGCCCTCCCCCTGCTCGCGTGTATGTCGTCGCGGTCACGGTCGGCGTGTCGCGGCGTGCCGCGGTGTCTCGGCCCGACGGCGTACACGTCCTCAGGGGCGAGGACTCGAGCCCGGCCCCGACGCAGGGGCGCGCGCACGGACCCGCGTGCTGACGGCGTCCGCAGCGGGGTGGCGGGGGGCGGACCCTGGGAACGTGTACGCCGTGGCGCCCGGACAGCGCGACGCACCGGGGCCCGCCGGCCGTGACCGCGACGACATACACGCGGGCAGGGGCGCGCGGGGATGGGTGGGTGGGCAGGGGTGCGTCGGGTCGGGGTGGGTGGGCGGGTCAGGCCTCGGCGCGGCGGACGTCGTCCTCCAGGCCGCGGACGGCGTCGCGGAGGACCTGCTCGGGGTCCAGCCCGCTGGCCTGGGCGCGGGCGGCGAGCGCGAGCAGCTCGCGGCCCAGCTCGTCGGCGGCGACCGGCTCACGGGGCAGGTCGAGCTCGACGTCGTGGGAGCGGGCGCGGCTGATGGTCTTGGCCGCGCGGGTCAGCGCCGACAGCCGTCCGGGGATGCCGTCGAGGGCGGAGCTGCGACCCTTCTCGGCGCGCTTGCGCTGCTCCCAGGAGGTCTCGAGGTCCGGCGGCAGCTCGCCCTCGGCGAAGACGTAGGGGTGACGGGCCACCAGCTTGTCGGCGACCCCGCCGGCCACTTCCTCCAGGGTGAAGGCGTCGCGCTCGGCGGCGATGGTGGCGTGGAAGAGCACCTGCAGCAGCAGGTCGCCCAGCTCCTCCCGCAGGTCGTCGTCGTCGCCGGACTCGATCGCCTCGACCACCTCGCAGGTCTCCTCGACCAGGTAGCGGACCAGGCTGCGGTGGGTCTGCTCGGCGTCCCACGGGCAGTCGCGGCGCAGCCGCTGCATGACGGCCACGCTGCGGGCCAGCTCGGGGTGCTCGGCCGGGGTCGGCTCGCTCACGCGGTGTAGGACTCCACCGAGAGCGAGCCGGTGCCGATCAGCCCCTCCTGGGAGCCCGGCTGCCAGCTGCCCCAGCGCGGGTTCACCTCGACCGGCACCGCCAGGAAGGCCTGCTGGAACGCCTCCGAGCCCATCCGCTGCTGCAGGATGGTGAAGTCCACCAGCGACTCCGCCAGGGGCGCGGCCTCGGGGACCTCCTGCAGCGCCTGCAGCTGCGGCTGGGACTGCAGCACCGCCTCCCGGTCGGCGGGAGCGATGGTGAGGTCGGTGCGCCCGGAGGTCTCGGCCTGCTCGACCATCTCGTCCACGACCGCACCCTGGATCAGGGAGGCGAGCACGGCCCGCTCGTTGATCTCGTCGGTGCGGGCGCCGAGCGCCTGCGCGGCACCGGCGACGGTGGTGTCGACCTGGTCGTTGCCGATGGTGGTGCCGCCGACCTGGGCCGCGGTGGAGGGGGCGCGTCCGCAGCCGGCGAGCGCGAGCCCCCCGGCCACCGCCACGGCGGCCACCCGCAGGCTCAGCCGTCCTGCCCGACGCCGATCCCGCGACACACCTGCGTGCCGTGCTCCCACGCTGCTCCTCCTCCTGGCTGGCCTGCCGACTTCCCGGCCCAGACTAGCCAGTGGGGACGGGTTCGCCCGCGAACACGTCACGCACCACCTGGCCGCACCAGCGCAGCAGCTCCTCACCGGTGGGCGCGAGCCGCCCCAGCCCGGCCCGCGGCCGCGGCACCAGCACGAAGCCGGCGGCCTCCTTGACCACCGCACCGGGGTGCAGCCGCTTGAGCCGCAGCATCCGCGACTCGGGCAGGTCCAGCGGTCCGAACCGGATGTAGTTGCCCTGGCTGACCACCTCGGTGAGCCCCGCCGCGCGCGCCAGCAGCCGGAACCGGGCCACCTCGAGCAGCGTGAGCACGGGCCCGGTGGGCTCGCCGTAGCGGTCGGTGAGCTCGGCGACGATCGCCGAGATGTCGTCCTCGCTGCGGACCTCGGCGATCCGCTTGTACATCTCCAGCCGCAGCCGCTCCGACTCCACGTAGTCCACCGGCAGGTGCGCCTCCACCGGCAGCTCGATCCGCACCTCCGGCTCGGGCTCGCCGCCGTCGCCGCGGAACTCCGCGACGGCCTCGCCCACCAGCCGGATGTAGAGGTCGAAGCCGACGTCGGCGATGTGGCCGGACTGCTCGCCGCCGAGCAGGTTGCCCGCCCCGCGGATCTCCAGGTCCTTCATGGCGATCTGCATGCCGGCGCCGAGGTCGGTGTGGGCGGCCATCGTGGCCAGCCGGTCGTGCGCGGTCTCGGTCAGCGGCTTCTCCGGCGGGTAGAGGAAGTAGGCGTAGCCGCGCTCACGGCTGCGGCCCACCCGGCCCCGGAGCTGGTGCAGCTGGGAGAGCCCGAGCAGGTCGGCCCGCTCGATCAGCAGCGTGTTGGCGCTGGAGATGTCCAAACCGGCCTCGACGATCGTGGTGCAGACCAGCACGTCGGCGCGCCGCTCCCAGAAGTCGACCATCACCTGCTCCAGCCGGGCCTCCCCCATCTGGCCGTGGGCGGTCACCACCCGCGCCTCGGGGACGAGCTCGCGGATCTGGGCGGCCGTCTTCTCGATGGTCTGCACCCGGTTGTGGATGTAGAACACCTGCCCCTCGCGGCTGAGCTCGCGCCGGATCGCCGCGGCCACCTGGGCCCGGTCGTAGGGACCGGCGAAGGTGAGCACCGGGTGCCGCTCCTCCGGCGGGGTAGCGATGGTCGACATCTCGCGGATGCCGGTGATCGCCATCTCCAGGGTCCGCGGGATCGGGGTGGCGGACATGGCCAGCACGTCGACGTGGGTGCGCAGCCGCTTCAGGGCCTCCTTGTGCTCCACCCCGAAGCGCTGCTCCTCGTCCACGATCACCAGGCCGAGGTCCTTGAACTGCACCTCGCCGGACAGCAGCCGGTGGGTGCCGACGACCACGTCGACGGTGCCGGCGGCCAGCCCGGCCATGGTGGCCTTCGTCTCGGCCTCGCTCTGGAACCGGCTCAGCGGGGCCACCGTGACCGGGAAGCCGGCGTAGCGCTCGGTGAAGGTCTGGGCGTGCTGCTGCACCAGCAGGGTGGTGGGGACGAGGACGGCCACCTGCTTGCCGTCCTGCACCGCCTTGAACGCGGCCCGCACCGCGATCTCGGTCTTCCCGTAGCCGACGTCGCCGCAGATCAGCCGGTCCATCGGCACCACCTGCTCCATGTCCTTCTTCACCTCCTCGATGGTCGCCAGCTGGTCGGGCGTCTCGACGAAGCCGAAGGCGTCCTCCAGCTCGCGCTGCCAGGTGGTGTCGGGGCTGAAGGCGTGGCCGCGGGTCGCCTGCCGGGCCGCGTACAGCTGGATCAGCTCGCCGGCGATCTCGCGGACCGCACGGCGCGCCCGCGACTTGCGCCGGTTCCAGTCCGAGCCGCCCATCTTGTCCAGCGTCGGGGCCTCGCCGCCGACGTAGCGGGTCACCAGGTCGAGCTGGTCCATCGGGACGTAGAGCCGGTCGCCGGGCTGGCCGCGCTTGGAGGGCGCGTACTCGATGACCAGGTACTCGCGGGTGCCGCCGGCGGCGGTGCGCTGCACCATCTCGACGTAGCGGCCCACCCCGTGCTGCTCGTGCACCACCGGGTCGCCCGGGGCCAGCTGCAGCGGGTCGATCTGGTTCTTGCGCCGGGCGGGCATGCGGCGGGCGGACTTGTCGGCGGCGCGCTGGCCCGACAGGTCGCCGGCGGTGAGCACGGCCAGCCGGGTCGACTCCATCCGGAACCCGTGCCGCAGCTCGGAGGTGACCAGGCTGACGGCCTGCTGGGGCGGCGGCTCGGCCAGCCCGTCGAGGGCGCGGGCGGGGATGTCGTGGTCGGCCAGCACCTCGCGCATCCGCTCCAGCAGCCCGTGGCCCTCGGCGGTCATCACGATCCGCCAGCCGGCCCGGACGCCGCGGGCCACCTCGGCCACCATCGCCTCGGTGTCGCCCTGCCAGGAGTCGATGGCGCGGGCGTCCACCACCCGGGTGGGGACGCCGGTCGGGCCCTCGGCGGCGGACAGGTCCACCACCTCGCCGTCCTCGGTGCGCACCACCTGGTGCGGTGCGTCCTCGCCGGGGCCGGCGCTGAAGGAGGAGAAGCTCCACCAGCCCTGGCCGCGGGAACGGGCGCAGGCGCGGACGTCGGCCAGCGAGCGGTAGGCCGACTCGCCCAGGTCGATGGGGGCCTCTCCGCCGCCGGCGGCACCGGCCCAGGAGGCGTGCAGGAACTCCGCGGAGGTGGTGACCAGGTCGGCGGCACGGGTGCGCACCAGCTCGGGGTCCAGCACCACGACCAGCGTGTCGGCGGGCATCACCTCGACGAGCAGCTCCATCCCGTCCACCAGGGCGGGGGCGAGCGACTCCATCCCCTCGACCGCCTGACCGTCGGCGATCCGGCTCAGCATCTCGGCCAGCTCGGGGTGGTCGGTGGCGAGCCGGGCGGCGCGGGCGCGGACCTCGTCGGTCAGCAGCAGCTCGCGGCAGGGGGCGGCGACCACGGCGTCGAGGGTCTGCTCCCCCGAGCGCTGGTCGGCCACGGCGAACACCCGGATCTCCTCGACCGTGTCGCCGAAGAAGTCGATGCGGACCGGGTGCTCCTCGGTGGGCGGGAAGACGTCCACGATGCCGCCGCGGACGGCGAACTCGCCCCGCCGCTCGACCATGTCGACGCGCACGTAGGCGGCGTCGACGAGGGCCTGGGCCAGGTCGTCGGGGTCGAACTCGCCGCCGACGGCCACCCGCACCGGACGCAGCGCGGCCAGCCCCTTCACCTGCGGCTGGATCATGCTGCGGATCGGCGCCACCACCACCTGGGGGGCGGGGCCCTCGTCGGTCCCGACGATCCGGCGCAGCACCGAGAGCCGGCGCCCGACGGTGTCGGAGCGGGGGCTCAGCCGCTCGTGCGGCAGCGTCTCCCAGGCGGGGTAGTAGGCGACCCGCTCCGGGTCGAGGAAGGAGCCGAGGGTCGCGGTCAGGTCCTCGGCCTCGCGGTAGGTCGAGGTGACCAGCAGCAGCGGCCGTCCGCTCTGCTCGGCCAGCGCGGCGGCGACCAGCGGCCGCAGCGGGGCGGCGAGGGTGAGGTCCAGGGCGTCGACGGTGCGCGCGCGGGCGTCGTCGATCGACTCGGAGACGACGGGATCGGTGGCGACGTGTTGGACGAGTCCGGCCAGGGTCACCGAGCCAACTTACCCTCCGGCAGCCCCGCTCCCGGCACCCGTTCGCCGCGAGCGCAGCGGCTTGGCCAGCAGCACCGTGCCGGGCTCCACCGGGGACTCCGGCGCCGGGCGGTAGCCGGCCCGGCGGTAGAACCGCAGGTTCCTCGCGCTGCCCTCGCCGGTGGTCAGCACCGCGCGCCGCGCCGCCGGCGGGGCGGTCGACTCGGCGTGGGCGAGCAGCCGGCGCCCCAGTCCCCGGCCCTGCAGGTCGGGGGCCACCGCCAGGCGTCCGATCTCCCAGTCCTCGCCCTGCAGCCGGCCGCGGACCGAGCCGACCAGCCGTCCGGCCGAGCGGACCACCCAGGTGCTCCACTCCTCCAGGGACGCGCGGACGTCGGCCAGCTCCTCGTGCAGCGGCGGGATCCGCAGCCCCGGGTTGGCGTGGGCCTCGGACACCCAGCCGGCCAGCTGCAGGGTCCACAGCTCGGGGGCGTCCGCCGGCACCGCCGGGACGACGGCCAGCTCGTCGGGCCGGGCGGCCGAGGCGGGCGAGAGCAGGTCGGGGCGGCGGGCGGCGGTGCGCTCCAGCCGCTGCTGGTGACGCCACGCGGCGATGGCGGCGTGGTCGCCCGACAGCAGCACCGCCGGCACCTCGCGGCCCTGCCAGACCGCCGGCTTGGTGTAGACGGGGTACTCGAGCAGGCCGTCCTCGTGGGACTCCTCCACCAGCGACTCGGCGTTGCCGACGACGCCGGGCAGCAGCCGGGCCACCGCCTCGGTGATGGCCAGCACCGCCACCTCGCCGCCGTTGAGGACGTAGTCGCCCAGCGAGACCAGCGTGACGTCGAAGTGCTCGGCGGCGGCCTCGGCGACCCGCTCGTCGATGCCCTCGTAGCGGCCGCAGCCGAAGACCAGCCAGGGTTCGGCGGCCAGCTCACGGGCCATCGCCTGGTCGAAGCGGCGCCCGCCCGGGCTGGGCAGCAGCAGCCGGGGACGCCCGCCCGGCGCCTCCGGCCGGGTGCGGACGTGCTCCAGCGCCCGGCCCCAGGGCTCGGGCTTCATCACCATGCCGGCGCCGCCGCCGTAGGGGGTGTCGTCGACGGTGCGGTGGCGGTCGGTGGTGAAGTCGCGCAGGTCGTGCACGACGACGTCGACGAGCCCGGCCCGGCGCGCCCTGCCGATCAGCGACAGCTCGAGCGGGGCCAGGTAGTCGGGGAAGATGGTCACCACGTCGATCCGCACCGGCTCATGGTGCCACCGCCGGCCCCTAGGGTGGCGACGCACGAGGGCGGACGAGCAGGAGGTGACGTGGCGACCACGTTCGACACGAGGGCGCTGACCCGGCCGGTGACGCCGCCTGAGGTGTCGGCTTTCCGCCGCGCGAAACTGGCCAGCGGGGACCCGCGCTGGCGCACCTCCTGGTGGGTCGGGGTGCTGGTGCTGGTGCTCTTCGCGGTGGTCTTCCCACTGGTGGTGGGCGCCAACGTCGGCGTCCTGGCCCGCAGCGCGACCGCCGGCCTGGTAGCCGGGCTGGTGCTGCTCGCCATCATCCTCGCCGTCGGGATCATCCTGCCGAACCGTGGCAGCCGGGTGCGCTGGGAGCGGATGCTGCGCGCTGAGGAGTTCGCCCGGGCCAACGCGATGGAGTTCTCCCCGCGATCGGGGTCCCCGCCCTACCAGGGCGCCATCTTCGGGGTCGGCTCGGACCGCAAGGTGGTCGAGCACGTGTGGTCGACCCGGGGTCCGGTCGCCGACTGCGGCACGTACCGCTACACCACCGGCTCGGGCAAGGACCGGCGGGTGCACACGTGGCAGTTCGCCGCGGTCCGGCTCGAGGGCCCGCTGCCGCACATGCTGCTCGACGCCCGCGCCAACAACACCTTCCTGGGCAGCAACCTGCCGGCGACCTTCAGCGCCGACCAGCGGGTCAGCCTGGGCGGCGAGTTCGACCGGCACTTCGACCTGTACTGCCCGCAGGGCTACGGGTTCGACGCCTTCTACCTCTTCACCCCCGACCTGATGGCCCACCTGATCGACCACACCCAGGCCCTCGACGTCGAGTTCGTCGACGAGTGGATGCTGCTGTACTCCCGTGGCGGGCTCTCCCCCACCGAGCCGCGCACCTGGGAGCGGCTGGCGCAGATCAGCGACACCGTCGCCCGGCTGATGCGCGACCGCTCCCGCAGCTACCGCGACCCGCGCGTGGCCGAGCAGAACCGGCAGGCGCTGGCCGCGGTCGGTCCGGTGGCGGGGCCGCCCAGCATCGCGCCGCAGGGTCGACGGCTGCGCCGCGGCGTCGCCTGGCGCAGCATCGTGTTCACGGCGGTGGTGATCATCGGCTACCAGCTGCTGCGCCACCTGGTGAACTCCGACTGAGGCCCGGCTGCCCGCGCCCGCCCGGGCGTCCTACGCTCGGAGCACACCCGTCCGGAGGAGAACCATGTCGCTGACCGTCGGCTACGCCGCCATGCTCGAGCAGTTCCACCCCACCGAGGTGGTGGAGCTGAGCGCCTACGCCGAGTCGAAGGGCTTCTCCGGCGTGATGGCCGCCGACCACTTCCAGCCCTGGGTGCCGAGCCAGGGCCAGTCCGCCTTCGTCTGGAACGTGCTCACGGCCGTCGGCGAGCGGACCACCGGGGACTTCGGTCCCGGTGTGGTCGCGCCCCACTTCCGCTACCACCCGGCGGTGGTGGCCCAGGCCTCGGCGACGCTGGCCGCCATGTACCCGGGCCGGCACTGGCTCGGCGTGGGGGCGGGCGAGGCCCTCAACGAGCACGTGATCGCCGGCTACTGGCCCGAGGCCGGGGAGCGCTCGCGCCGCATGTTCGAGGCGATCGAGGTCATCAACAAGCTGTTCACCGGCAAGGACGTCAAGCACACCGGGGAGTTCTTCAAGATGGAGACCGCCCGGCTGTGGACCATGCCGGAGACGCCGCCGGAGATCCTGGTGGCCACCGCCGGGCCGCTGAACGCCAAGCGCACCGGCCGCCACGCCGACGGGATGATCACCGTGGGCGCCCCGCTGGAGAAGATCTCCGGGCTGTTCCAGAAGTTCGCCGAGGGGGCTCGCGAGGTCGGCAAGGACCCCGACACGATGCCCAAGGTGCTGCAGCTGCACCTGTCGTGGGCCCCCACCGACGAGGAGGCCCGCCGCAACGCGCTGACCGAGTGGCCCAACGGCGGCATGAAGTTCCCCAAGGCCGACATCCGCTCCCCCCACGACTTCGCCGAGATGGCCAAGCTGGTCCGGATCGAGGACTTCGAGGGCCGGATGATCATGTCCAGCGACCCCGACGAGCACCGCGCCTACATCCAGCGCTTCGTCGACCTGGGCTTCGACCGGGTCTACCTGCACAACGTGGGCCGCAACCAGCGCGAGTGGATCGACGTCTTCGCCGAGCAGGTGCTGCCCAAGCTGACCCGCTGACCCGGGCCGCCTCCCCGGCGGGTTAGGGTGGCCGCCGATGAGCGAGGAAGCGCAGGTGAGCGGGACCGACCGCTGGCTCCGGGAGCGGCTGTTCGACCGGGGTGAGCTGGTGGTCTCCCAGGTCCCGATGGTCGACCTCGCGACGGGTGTGTCGCTGGCGGTGCGGGTGCTGGCCCACGGGGCCCCCGAGCACGGCTCGGTGCCCCCGGACGAGGTCCGTCGGCTGATCGCCGGGGCCGACGACCCGGCCGCGCTGGACCTGCTGGCCCGCGAGCAGGCGCTGGCGGCCACCGAGACGGACCCGCTGCTGGCCGGGTTCCCGCGCGTGCTGGACGCCGAGCTGGCCACCCTCAGCGAGCTGCCCGTGCTGGCGGAGGGCGCGCCGCTGACGATCCTGCTGCTGGACGCGACCACCGCCCTGGAGCGGCCGGCGGCGATGCTGCGGCTGATCGGGACGGCCCGCTCCCAGGGCTGGCAGATCGGGCTGCGGGAGGTCGGCGCGGACCACCTCAGCCTGGCCGCGGTGGCCGTCGTCGAGCCCGCCCTGGTGGTGCTGAGCCGGCGGATGCTGGCCGAGCCGAGCAGCGGCCTGTCGATCGAGACCATCCAGGCCACCACCGCCTACTCCTCCAGCAGCGGCGCGATCGTGGCCGCCGAGCAGGTCGACGACCCGGCCACCGCCGCGGCGGCCCACGCCGCCGGCGTCACCCTGGTGACGGGGCGCTACTCCCGGCCGCACCCGGAGGTGGTGGCCGCGGACGCCGAGGTGCTCTTCCGGCTGTTCACCCCGCCGCTGCCCGTGCCGCACCAGAGCCCGTTCGAGCTGGCCGCCCGGCGCGCCACCCCGCGGCGGGCCGACAAGGAGCTGCTGCTGGCGCTGAGCACCCGGCTGGAGGCGACCGCCGAGACGGGTGGCCGTTCGGGCATGGTGCTGTCGGCCTTCCAGCACGCCCGCCACCTGCCGCCGGGGACGGTGGCGCGCTACCGCCGGCTCGGCGCCAGCTGCACGATGGTGCTGATGGCCGCGCAGGGGGCGGAGAAGATCGCCGACCCTGCCGTGTCGGTGGCGGCGCTGGACGGCTCGGACCCGCTCGTCCACGAGTGGAACGTGCTGGTGCTCTCACCCACGGTGGCGGCGATGCTGGTCGCCCGCGACACCGGTCACCCGTCGGCCACGGAGCGGCAGCGCAGCTTCGACTACGTGCTCAGCTACGACCGCGACCTGGTGGCCCACGCCGCGCGGTCGCTGCTGACCCGGCTGACCCACCGGGTCACCGCCGTGCCGCCGTTCGTGCCGCCGCTGCCGGCGGGGGCGCTGGGGTCCGAGTCGCGGCAGAGCGACCCGGAACTGTCCTGAGCGGTCGGCTCAGCAGTTGAAGCGGTTCTGGGCCTCGACCAGACCGGATCCGAGCAGCACCTCGACGGCGTCCGCGGCCCGGGAGACGTCGACGGCCAGGTCGGCCCGCTGACCGGCGGCGAAGTCGGACAGCAGGAAGGCCTGCACCTCCATCCGTCCCGGCGGGCGGCCCACGCCCACCCGCACCCGGGCGAAGTCGCCGGTGCGCAGGTGGGCCCGGATGGACTTCAGCCCGTTGTGGCCGTTGTCGCCGCCGCCGACCTTGAGCCGCAGCCGCCCCGGGTCCAGGTCCAGCTCGTCGTGCACGGCCACCACGTGGGCGGGGTCGACACCGTGGAAGGCCGAGAGCTTCTGCACCGCGGCCCCGGTGTCGTTCATGAAGGTGCGCGGCTTGACCAGCAGCACCTTGTCGGCGTCGGCGCCGAGGCCGCCCAGCGTGCCGGCGGCGTAGCGGGTGGTGGCCACGTCCGCGCGCATCCCCCGGGGGGCGGCGAAGGTGGCCGAGGCGCGCCGGGCCAGCTCGTCCACGACCATGAAGCCGACGTTGTGCCGGTTCATGGCGTAGGTGGGGCCCGGGTTGCCGAGCCCCACCACCAGCCAGGTCGTCATCGTGTCCTCAGCAGCAGCGGTCCGTCGCAGCAGGCGACGGATCACTCCTGGTCGGAGCCCTCACCGGTCTCGGCCACGGCCTCGCCCTCGTTGCCGCCCTCGCCGAGGTCGGCCTCGAACTGGGCGTCGGTCTGGGCGTTGCTGATGTTGACGATCAGCAGCTCCTCGTCGACGTCGAGGGTGACGTCGCCGGGCAGCTGGAGGTCCTTGGCCAGGATCTGGGAGCCGGCCTCGAGCCCCTCGACGGAGACCTCGATGGCCTGCGGGATGTGGGTGGCCGAGGCCTGCACCGTGATGGTGGTGGCGTCCACCATGACGACGGTGTCGGGAGCGGCCTCGCCGGTGGTCTGCACCGGCACCTCGACCGAGACCTTCTCGCCGCGGCGGACGATCAGCAGGTCGACGTGCTCGAGGAAGCCCTTGATCGGGTCGCGCTGCACCTGCTTGGGCAGGGCCAGCTGGCTCTGGCCGTCGACGTCGATCGACAGCAGCACGTTGGCCTGGCGCAGCGCCAGCAGGGTCTCGTGGCCCGGCAGCGAGATGTGCACCGGGTCGGTGCCGTGGCCGTAGAGGACGGCGGGGACGCGGTCGGCGCGGCGGATCCGGCGGGCGGCGCCCTTGCCGAACTCGGTGCGCAGCTCGGCGGTCAGCGTGATCTCGGACATGGTGGTCGGCTCCTCAACCTGGGTGTCGGCAGGCGAACGACCAGGGAGTGCAGGCCCCTGTCGATGACGGGGGCGTGCCGCCCCCCTCGCCATGGTTCACCGCACTCTAGCCCACGCCGGCGGGCGGGCCCAAAAGCCGCCCCGTCAGCTCTGCCCGTTGAACAGGCTGGTGACCGAGCCGTCGGTGAAGACCTGCTGGATGGCCTCGGCGATCAGCGGCGAGATGCTGAGCACGGTGAGCTTCTCGATCGGCTCCGACGTGGCGATCGGCAGCGTGTTGGTGACGATGACCTCCTCGAAGGCGGAGGCGTTGAGCCGCTGGGCGGCCGGGCCGGAGAGCACGGCGTGGGTGGTGGCGGCGATGACGGCCTTGGCACCCCGGGCCTTGAGGGCCTCGGCGGCCTGGCAGATGGTGCCGGCGGTGTCGATCATGTCGTCGACCAGCAGGCAGACCTGCCCCTCGACCTCACCGACCACCTCGTGCACGGCCACCGTGTTGGCCACGTCAGGGTCGCGGCGCTTGTGGATGATGGCCAGCTTCGCGTTCAGCCGGTCGGTCCACATGTCGGCCAGCCGCACGCGCCCGGCGTCCGGGGAGACCACCGTCATCTGGGAGGTGTCGTACTTGCTCTGGATGTAGTCGGCCAGCACCGGCAGCGCCCACAGGTGGTCGACGGGACCGTCGAAGAAGCCCTGGATCTGGGCGGCGTGGAGGTCCACCGACATGATCCGGTCCGCGCCGGCGGTGTGGAACAGGTCGGCCACCAGCCGCGCCGAGATCGGCTCCCGGCCGGCGTGCTTCTTGTCCTGGCGGGCGTAGGGGTAGAACGGCGCCACCACGGTGATCCGCTTGGCCGAGGCCCGCTTGAGGGCGTCGACCATGATCAGCTGCTCCATCAGCCACTCGTTGACCGGGGCGCAGTGGCTCTGGATGACGAAGGCGTCGCAGCCGCGCACCGACTCCTCGAAGCGGACGTAGATCTCGGAGTTGGCGTAGCTCAGCGCCCGCATCGGGACGATCGTCGTCCCCATCAGCGTGGCGACCTCGTCGGCCAGCTCCGGGTAGGCCCGTCCGCTGAAGAGCATCAGGTGCTTCTCGAACGGCTTCTTCACTACGGTCACGCGTGATCCCCTCGGCTGCAGCAGCGTGTCGAGCCCGGGACGGCGACGGCGCGCGGGCTGTACGTCGGTCGAACCTACTACTGCGCGGCGGTCGTGTCCTCACGGGCCGCAGCGCGGGACGCCCGACGCCGCTCCGCCCAGCCCTCCACGTTGCGCTGCCGGCCCCGGGCGACGGCGAGGTCGCCGGCGGGCACCGGCTCGGTGACGGTCGAGCCGGCGGCCACGAAGGCACCCTCCCCCACCTGGGCGGGGGCCACCAGCACGCTGCCCGAGCCGATGAAGGCGCCGTCGGCCACCACGGTGGGGAACTTGTCCACGCCGTCGTAGTTGGCGGTGATGGTGCCCGCGCCGACGTTGACCCCGGTGCCGATGGTGGCGTCGCCGACGTAGCTCAGGTGCGGGACCTTGGAGCCGTCTCCGATGCGGGCCTTCTTGGTCTCGACGAAGGCGCCGATCTTGCCCCGGCGGCCGAGCTCGGTGCCCGGACGCAGGTAGGACCACGGCCCGACCACGGCCCCCTCGCCGACCACGGCCAGCTGGGCCTCGCTGCGCACCACCGAGGCCCCGGCCCCGACCTCGCAGTCGCGCAGCCGGGTGTCGGGGCCGATCTCGGCACCCTCGGCCACGGTGGTGGCGCCGGCGAGGATGGTGCCCGGGTGGAGCACCACGTCGCGGGCCAGCGTGACGTCGGCGTCCACCCAGGTGGTGGCGGGGTCGACGACCGTGACGCCCTCGCGCATCCACCGCTCGACCGTGCGCCGGTTCAGCTCGGCGTTCATCCGGGCCAGCTGCACCCGGTCGTTGACGCCCTCGGTCTGCCACAGGTCGTCGGTGCGGAAGGCGCCGACCCGCTCGCCGTCGCCGCGGGCCAGACCCAGCACGTCGGTCAGGTACAGCTCGCCCTGGGCGTTGTCGGCGCGGAGCCGGCCCAGCCCCCGGGTCAGGGTGGCGGCGGAGAAGACGTAGATGCCGGAGTTGATCTCGGTCACCGCGCGGGTCGCCTCGTCGGCGTCGCGGTGCTCCACGATCCGCTCGACGTCACCACCGGCGCCGCGCAGCACCCGGCCGTAGCCGGTGGGGTCGGGGACGTCGGCGGTCAGCACGGTCACGGCGTTGCCCTCGGCGCGGTGGGCGGCCAGCAGCTGCGCGAGGGTGTCCCCGGTCAGCATCGGGACGTCGCCGTAGGTCACCAGCACCTCCCCGTCCAGCGCCGGCAGCACCCGCAGCCCGCACTGGACCGCGTGGCCGGTGCCCAGCTGCTCCTGCTGCACCGCGATCAGCGCCTGCGGGGCGAGCTCGGCCACGTGCGGCTCGACCTGGTCGCGGGCGTGCCCGACGACCACCACCAGGTGACGGGGCCGGACGTCGCCGGCGGCCCGCAGCGCGTGGCTGAGCAGGCTGCGGCCGCCGAGCTCGTGCAGCAGCTTCGACCTGGCCGACTTCATCCGGGTGCCGCCGCCGGCGGCCAGCACCACGACGGCGGAGACGCCCGGGGACGCGCTCGGGTCGGGCGGAGTGGCTCCGGGCGTGGTGGGGTCGGGCGTCGGCGCTGCGGTCATCGGTGCTCCCTCGGGCTGGCTGGGGCCGCGGGGCCAGACCCACGGCGTCTCGACGCTCCCCGGGTAGGAGTCGAACCTACGTCGCTTGATCCTGATTCAAAGTCAGGCGGGCCCTGCCGGCAGACCAACCGGGGATCGGCGCCCACCGGACGAACCGGCCGACACCCCGGTCAGCATAACGAGCCGGGGCGGCGCCGGTCAGGCGGCGAGCTCGTCGATGGCCAGACCGAGCGAGCGCAGCAGCCCGGCGAGCTGCTGCTGACGCTGCGGGTCCAGCCCGGCGAGCAGCCGTCGCTCGGCGGCCAGCAGGCTGGTCAGCGCCCCGTCGACGGTGTCCCGGCCGGCGTCGGTGAGGGTGACCAGGACGCCACGGCGGTCGCTCGGGTCTGCGCTGCGGGTGACGAGCCCGCGCTCGACGAGCCGGTCGACCCGGTTGGTCATCGTGCCGCTGGTGACCAGCGTCTCGCGGATGAGCGCACCGGGTGAGAGCGTGTAGGGAGCGCCGGCGCGGCGCAGGGCCGCCAGCACGTCGAACTCCCAGGCCACGATGCCGTGGGCGGTGAAGGCCTCCTTGCGGGCCCGGTCCAGCAGGTGGCTGAGCCGGCTGACCCGGCTGAGGACCTGCATGGCGGACAGGTCGAGGTCCGGGCGCTCACGGGCCCAGTCCGCGACCAGGGCATCGACCTCGTCCTGCATGCCCGCCACTGTAACGCACGAGATTCTTGACATCGAGAGTCTGTGAGGGCAGCCTCACTCGACCTGTGCCGGCCCGCCGCTCCCGGCGGGCGCCCTGACCAGCTTCAGCCCGATGACGGCACCCACGACGCCGGCGAGGAAGACCACCCGCCAGACGGTGACCGCCTCCTCGCCGGTGAGCATCGCGTAGGTCACGGTCAGCGCCGCGCCGAGACCGGTCCAGACGGCGTAGGCGGTGCTGATCGGGATGTGCTTGGCGGCGTACCCCAGGCCGAGCATGCTGAGCACCACCGCCACCAGGAACACACCGGTGGCCAGTGGCCGGGTGAAGCCGTCGCTCGCGCCGAGGGCGGTGGCCCACACGGCCTCGAGGACGGCGCTGACCAGGAGCACCAGCCACGGCATCAGCTGACCGCCTTCAGACCGACGACGCTGCCGATGAGCACGACGAGCAGCAGGGTGCGCGCGAGGGTCAGCCGCTCCTGCCTGCGGACGACGGCCAGGACGACCGTCAGCACCGCTCCGATGCCGACCCACACCGCGTACGCCGTGCCGGTCGGCAACGACGTCATGGCGTAGGCGAGGCCGACCATGCTGGCCACCATCGCGACGACGAAGACCGCCGTCGGACCCTTCCTCCGGAACCCACGCGACGCCCCGAGGGCCGTCGCCCACACCGCCTCGAGCATCCCCGAGACGATGAGCACCAGCCACGCCATGTCCGCTCCTGCCCTGTCCCTGTTCCCGCACAACCGTACGAGTTCGACCCTACCACCGTCTCGTACACCTGTGCGAGAATCGGCCCGTGCCCCGCTCCCTGGACGTGCAGGCCCGCGACCGCGCGGTGGTCGAGGCCGCCTGGCGGGTGGTGGCCCGCGACGGGGTGCGGGCCCTCACCGTGCGCGCCGTCGCCGCCGAGGCCGGGCTGGCCCCGAGCTCGCTGCGCTACACCTTCCCGACCCAGGCCAGCGTGCGCGAGCGGGCGGTCGCCGGCGTCTCGGAGCGGCTGGACGAACGGCTGGCGGCCCTGCCCGGCGACCTGACCGGCCGGGCGTGGGCCCGGGCGGCCCTGCTGGAGCTGCTGCCGCTGGACGAGCAGCGCCGCCTCGAGATGGACGTGTTCCTCGCCCTGGGCGCCAGCGGCCATGGCGAGGAGGACCTGCGACGGCTCTACGACGAGGTGAACGACACCATCCGCGCCGTCTGCGCCCGCGCCGCCGCCGCGCTGCACCCCGACGCCACCGAGGTGGAGGTGCAGCTGCTCCACGCCGTCGTCGACGGCCTCGCCCTGCACCTCGTGCAAGCCGGCCCGAGCGCGGACCCCTCCTGGGCGCTGCGCGTCCTCGACCACCACCTCGACCTGACCTCCCCCACCCCCTGACCCCCGACCCCAGCTCTTCCCGGCCTCCTTCGGGACGTGGTCGCGGACGACCCGCCCGGGCGCTCGATCAGGGCGTCCGACGGTCGTCTCCGACCACGTTCCGCCCGGGGTCCGGCAGGTGGGGGGGTCGGCCCCCGGTCGGTCAGTGGGTGGGGCTGACCAGGCGGGCGCCGTGGACGGGGCCGAGCACGCGACGGACGGCCTGGACGCCGGGGGTGCTGGCCAGCTGGGTGCTGACGTCGATGGCCGCCGACTCGTCCTCGCAGAGGAAGGCGCAGGTGGGACCCGACCCGGACACCAGCGAGGCCAGCGCGCCGAGCTCCCTCCCCCGTTCCAGGGTGCGGGACAGGTCGGGACGCAGGTCCAGGGCGGCCTCGGCCAGGTCGTTGTGCAGCTGCCCGGCCAGCGCGCGGGCGTCGCCGGTGCGCAGGGCGTTCATCAGCTCGTCGGGGACGTCCAGCTCCTCGGGACGGCGTCCCCGGCCCAGCTCGTCGAAGCGGGTGTAGACCGCCGGCGTGGACAGCCCCTCCTCCGCCACGGCCAGCACCCAGTGGAAGGTGCCCGAGGTCAGCACCGGCGCCAGCACGTCGCCGCGCCCGGTGCCCAGGGCGGTGCCGCCCAGCAGCGCGAAGGGGACGTCGGCCCCCAGCCGCGAGCCCAGCGCGGCGAGCTGGTCGGGCGCCACGTCGAGGTCCCACAGCACCGAGCAGGCCAGCAGCGCCGCGGCCGCGTCGGCCGACCCACCGGCCATGCCACCGGCCACCGGGATGGTCTTGCGGACGGTCAGCGCCACCCCCAGGGGCTCGTCGCCGCCGTGCTCCTCGGCCAGCAGCCGGGCGGCGCGGAGGGCCAGGTTGTCCGGCCCCTCCCCCACCCCGGCGCTCTCGCCGGTCATCGTGACCGTGAAGCAGCCGGGCTCGGCAGGGGCGGCGAGCACGTCGTCGAGCAGCGACACCGCCTGGAACAGGTTCACCAGCGGGTGGTAGCCGTCGTCGCCCAGCCGGCCCACCAGCAGGGCCAGGTTGATCTTGGCGGGCGCGCGGACGCGCACGACCGGGGAGCGGGGGACCTCGGGAGCCGACACGGCTGCGAGGCTAGCTACCGCGTCGGCTCAGCCCTGCGGCGGGTGGGCGTAGAGGGAGGCGGCGATGCGGGCGAAGTCGGTGACGGTCAGCGTCTCCCCGCGCGCCTGCGGGTCCACGCCGGCGGCCTCCAGGTGCGCGCTGGCGGCGGCCGAGGAGCCGGCCAGGCCGGCCAGGGCGGCGCGGAGCATCTTGCGGCGCTGGCCGAAGGCGGCGTCCACCACGGTGAACACCTGCTCACGGGTGGCGGGGGTGTCGGGCGGTTCGCGGCGCTGCAGCCGCACCAGCCCGGAGTCGACGTTGGGCACGGGCCAGAACACGGTGGGCGGCACGGTGCCGACGCGGGTCGCCTCGGCCCACCAGGCCATCTTCACCGAGGGCACCCCGTAGGTCCGCGACCCGGGCCCGGCGACCAGCCGGTCGGCCACCTCCGACTGCACCATGACCAGCCCGCGGGTCCAGCTCGGCTCGATGGCGAGCAGGTGCAGCAGCACCGGCACGGAGACGTTGTAGGGCAGGTTGGCCACCACCACGCTCGGCTTGGGCTCGGGCAGCTCGTCGACGCGGAGCGCGTCGGCCTCCAGCACGGTGAGCCGCTCGACGGCGTCCGGCATGCGCTCGGCGACGGTGCGGGGCAGCTGCTCGGCGAGGCTCGGCTCGATCTCGACGGCCACCACGTGGCGGGCCCGCTCCAGCAGACCGAGGGTCAGCGAACCGAGCCCCGGCCCGATCTCCAGGGCGACGTCGTCGGGCTCGAGCCCGGCGAGGGTCACCAGCCGGCGGACGGTGTTGGCGTCGGTGACGAAGTTCTGGCCGCGCTGCTTGGTGGGGCGCAGCGAGAGCCGGGTGGCCAGCTGCCGGACCGCGGAGGGGTCCAGCAGGCCACCCGGCACTCGGGGGGTCGGGTTCAGCGTCGTGCTCCCGGGCTCAGCGCAGGCCGAGCTTGGCGGAGCAGTGGGGCCACTGCCCCCAGCCGGCGGCGGCCTGCAGCTTCTTGGCGATGCGGATCTGCTCGGCCTTGCTGTTCTCGTGCGGCAGGCCCTTGCCGCCGTAGGCCTTCCAGGTCTGGGCGCTGAACTGCACGCCGCCGTAGTAGCCGTTGCCGGTGTTGATGGACCAGTTGCCGCCGGACTCGCACTGGGCCAGCCGGTCCCACACGGCGTCCGAACCGGAGGAGCTGGAGGAGGAGTCGTCGGAGCCGGAGTCGGTGTCGGAGTCGCTGGAGGAGCTGCCGCCCGAGGACGAACCGCTGGAGGAGCTGGAGGAGGACTGCTTGCGCGGTGCGGGAGCCGGCGCCTCGACCCGGGTGCCGACCAGCACGACCTCGTCGACGGGCTCGGTGGTCACCTCGGAGGACTTCTCCTTCTCCTTCACCACCTTGCCGTTCTCACGGGTCTGGGTGATGACGGTGGTCCGCTCGCCGTCCTTGCCCTCGGTCTGGACGCGGGTGGTGCCCTTGTCCAGGTCGTCGGTCTCCTGGCGGACCGTCTTGTGCGCGACGGCGGACGTCTTCTTCACGTCCTTCACCTCGACCCGGACCACGGTGATCTTGGTGCCGTCCTCGACCTCGGTGCCGAGGGCGGGGTGGACGCGGTCGTCGCGGTCGGTCTCGACGTCGGCGTCGGCGAGCACCTCGCGGACGGTGGCGGCGGTGGACTCGACCGTCCTCTTCTTGCCGCCGACCACCAGGGTCAGCTCCTTGAGGGTGTCGACGCTGAAGGCCAGCCCCTCGCGGCCGATGCCGGCGGAGCGGCTGGTCGACAGCTCGGCGCCCTCGGCCTTGATCTGCAGCAGGGCCAGCGCCTCGCCGACGGTCGTCGCGGTGGTCCAGTGGGTCTGCTCGGTGCCGTCGACGTCGACGGTGACCTGGCGGCCGTACTGGACGGTGACGCGGTCGCCGTCGTCGATCGGGGTCTCCGCGGCCGGCGCGACCACGTCGTTCGGGCCGACCTCGAGGCCCTGCTGCTCCAGCAGGTCGCCGACGTCGCTGCGGAAGGTGGTCACCGTGGTGGGGACGCCGTCGACCGACAGCTCGACGGTCTTCTCCATCACCTGGTAGCCGACGGCCACCCCGCTGGTGGCGAAGAGGGCCGCGGCAGCGGCGATCGAGATCGGGATGAGCTTGCGCACAGGGGTTCTCCAGAGACAGGCGAAGAGGGGGCCGGGCCGCCTTCCGGGGCCACGACCGTCACGGCACGATAACGCCTGGATGAGGCGAACCCAAAGCCAGAGTGAGAAAAATCTGAGAGAACACGGCGTGTCGCCGCGCCTTTGCCTCCCGCCCCTCTGCCCGCCCTCAGCCGGGAAGTGGTCGGAACCGACGGCGCCCGACGCCCCGCAAGCGCTTGCGGAGTGTCGTTCGCGACCACTTCCCTGAGAGGGCCGGGTTCACCAGCGCTGCTGGCGGACGCGCTCGGAGCGGGGGCGGCGCGCGCGGCGGCGGGCGGAGCCGGAGGGACGCTCGTCGGGGGCCCGGTGGCCCAGGGCGAGCACCCCCGCCGAGGCCCAGCCGGGCGGCACGCCCAGGACGCCGGCCAGCTGCGGCTGACGGGCCGGCGGCACCCCGAAGAAGCAGGCACCCAGGCCCGCCTCGGTGGCGGCGAGCAGCATCGCCATCGCGCCCATGCCGGCGTCGACCCACCACCAGGGCGCGGACCAGGCGGGGTCGGCGTCCGGCCCGGCCTTGTCGGTCTCGGCGTAGCGCTCGGCGTAGGCGTCCGCGCTGGTCCACACCGTCACCAGCACGGGCGCCCGTCGCATGCCGCGCAGCCACGCGCTGTCCGCCCCCGGCTCGCCGGTCGTCGACCAGAACCGGGCCACCTCCTCACCCGTCAGCACCACGCAGGTGACGACCTGGGCGTGCCCGGCCGAGGGGGCGCGCAGTCCGGCGTCCAGCACGGCGGCCAGCACCGGTTCGGCCACCGGGACGCCCTCGGCGAAGTCGCGCACCATCCGGCGCCGGGCCAGCAGCGCCGCCAGCTCGCTCACCACGGACCGCCGAAGGCGGCGGCGGCGTTGTCGTGCAGCGCGGCGCACAGCTCGGCCAGCTCCACCCCGCGCTGCTCGGCCATGAACGCCGCCGTCAGCGGGACCAGGTAGGAGGCGTTCGGCCGGCCGCGGAACGGCACCGGTGTCAGGAAGGGGGCGTCGGTCTCGGTCAGCACCCGGTCGGACGGCGTCAGCGCCAGCGCCTCACGCAGGTGCGCGTTGGGCTTGAAGGTCACCGTGCCGGGGAAGGACAGCCAGGCACCGCGGTCCAGGCAGCGCCGGGCGAAGCCGGCGTCACCGGAGAAGCAGTGCATCACCACCCGGTCCACGCCGCCCTCGGCGTCCAGCACGTCCAGCACGTCGTCGTGGGCGTCGCGGTCGTGGATCACCAGGGTCAGGTCGTGCTGGCGGGCCAGCGCGATGTGGGCGGCGAAGGACTCCTTCTGCCGCCGGCGGCCGTCCTCGTCCTCGGTGCGGAAGTGGTCCAGCCCGGTCTCCCCCACCGCGCGCAGCCGGCGGGCGGGGTCGGCGGCCTGCTCGGCCACCAGCGCGGCCAGCTGCTCCAGCGCCCCCGGCAGGGCGTCGCCGAGGCCGGCGGCGTCGTTGGGGTGCAGGGCCACGGCGGCGACCACCGAGGGCCACCGGTGCGCGGCCTCGACGGCCCACCGCGAGCTCGGCAGGTCGCAGCCGACCTGCACCAGGTGGGTGACCCCGACCGCGGCCGCGCGGGCCAGCGCCTCCTCGGGGTCCAGCCCGCTCCACTCCCGGGCCACGTCGAGGTGGCAGTGGGTGTCGGTCACCGGCGCGGGCAGCGCCGCGGGGGCGGGAGGCAGCTCGGGGGTCACCGGCCCAGGCTAGCCACCGGCGCCCGCCGGGCTCACCGCGCGCGCCACTCCTCGGCGAGGATGGCGTAGCCGTAGGAGTCCAGCCAGCCCCGGCTGCGGTGCAGCGCGTCGCGGCGGCCCTCGGACTCCCGCCGCATCCCCACCCGCTCCATCAGCCGCCAGGACGCCCGGTTCTCGGCGAAGCAGTGGGCCGTCACCCGGTGCACCCCGAGGTCGTCGAAGCAGGCGGCCATCAGCTCCCGGACCGCCTCGGTGGCCAGCCCGCGGCCGGCGTAGGCGGGGTCGATGGTCCACCCCAGCTCCACCTCCGCGCCGGCCGCCCCGGCGGCCACCTCGACCTGGGACCAGGCGTCGGACTGGGCGAGCATCAGGTCGCCCACCACCCGCCCGCCGAGCTCGTAGACCAGGGTGCGGCCGAGACGCTCCGGGGCGCTGAACTGCTCGCGGTGCTCCTCGGGGTCGGTGGTCCAGCGGGCGATCCAGTGCCCCACGGACACGTCGGAGCGGTAGGCGAACACCCGGCTGTGGTCGTCGGGGACGGCGGGTCGGATCAGCAGCCGCTCGGTGGTCCGCGGCCACCGCAGCTCGGCCAGGGTCAGGGGCACCTGCCCAGTATCGACCGCCGGCCCGGTCCGCGTCAGCGCTGGTCGGCGACGGCCGCCCGGTACAGCGCGTTGCGGCGGGTGCCGGTGCTGGCCGCCACCTGGGCCACGGCGTCGGAGAGCCGCACCCCGTCGGCGATCAGCTCGCGCACCAGCTCCAGCGCCGAGGCCTCGTCGCCCTGCTGCTCCGCCCCCTGGAGCACCACGGTGATCTCCCCGCGCACGCCCTCGGCCGCCCAGTCCGCCAGCTCGGCCAGCGGTCCCCGGCGGACCTCCTCGTAGGTCTTGGTCAGCTCGCGGCACACCGCGGCGGGGCGGTCGCCGCCGAGTGCCTCGGCGCAGGCGGTGAGGAAGGCGGCCAGCCGGTGCGGGGCCTCGAAGAACACCATGGTGCGCGGCTCGGCGGCCAGCTCGGCCAGCCGGCGGGCCCGCTCGCCGCCCTTGCGGGGCAGGAACCCCTCGAAGCAGAACCGGTCCACCGGCAGCCCGGAGACCGCCAGCGCGGTCAGCACCGCGGACGGCCCGGGCACGGCCGTCACCCGGATCCCGCGGGCCACAGCCGCCCGCACCAGCCGGTAGCCCGGGTCCGACACCGACGGCATGCCGGCGTCGGTGACGACCAGCACCCGCGCCCCGGCGGCCAGCTCCTCGACCAGCTGCTCGCTGCGGGCCACCTCGTTGCCCTCGAAGTAGGACACCACCCGCGCGGGCTGCTCGGCGCCGAGACGCTGCAGCAGCCGCTGCAGCCGGCGGGTGTCCTCCGCGGCGACCACGTCGGCCCGCTCCAGCTCCTGGCGCAGCCTCGGCGCAGCGTCGTCGACGTCCCCGATCGGGGTGCCGGCCAGCACCAGCACGCCCTCGACCGGCCCGGTCTCGCCCACGCGGGTCCTCCCCTGCTCCGCCGACGGCCTCCTCGCGGGCGACCGGCCCGGCACCCGGGCGCTCCTAGTATGTCCGCGTGAACGACCTGCAGGCGGCCCTGCGCGACCCCCTGCCCCGGGACCGGCTCACCGCCTGGGTCGTCACGCTGGCGCTGACGGTGCTGGCCTTCGCCGTCCGGGTGGTCGACCTGGGACGGCCGAACAAGCTGGTCTTCGACGAGACCTACTACCCCAAGGACGCCTGGTCGCTGCTGCACTTCGGCTACGAGCGGGGCTGGCCCGACGACGCCAACGCCCAGATCGTGGCCGGCAGCACCGACGTCTGGGAGGACGGCCCGGCCTTCGTGGTGCACCCGCCGCTGGGCAAGTGGCTGATCGCCGTCGGGGAGCACCTGTTCGGGATGACCTCGTTCGGCTGGCGGTTCAGCGCCTGCGTGTTCGGGGCGCTGCTGGTGCTGGTCACCGTCCGGCTGGTGCGGCGGGTCACCCGCTCCACCCTGCTCGGCGGCGCCGCCGGCGTCCTGCTCAGCTTCGACGGCCTCGCCTTCGTGATGAGCCGGATCGGGCTGCTGGACATCTTCCAGGCCGTCTTCCTGGTGGCCGCGGTCTCGGCGCTGGCGGCCGACCGGGACTGGTTCCGCACCCGGCTCGCCGACCACCTGCAGGCGCGCGGGCTGGCGGACCTGGGCGGCGTGGCCGGGCCGGTGCTGCTGTGGCGGCCGTGGCGGGTGCTGGCGGGGGTGGTGTTCGGGCTGGCCTGCGGGGTCAAGTGGAACAGCATCTACGTGCTGGCGGCGTTCGGGCTGCTCAGCGTGGCCTGGGACGTCGGCGCCCGCCGGCTGGCCGGGGCGGGGAGCCGCTCGACGATGGCGCTGCTGGCCGACGGCGTCCCCGCCTTCGTGTCGACGGTGGTGCTCGCCGCGGTGGTCTACCTCACCACCTGGACCGGCTGGCTGGTCACCTCCGGCGGCTACTACCGCGACTGGGGCGAGCAGCACCCCGAGGCGACGTCCACAAGGCTGCTCGGTGCGCCGCTGGCCTCGCTGCTGCACTACCACGCCGAGATCTACGCCTTCCACACCGGCGAGTTCATCACCGAGGACGCCACCCACAGCTACGACGCCAAGCCGATCGGCTGGCTGGTGCTGGCCCGCACCATCGGCATCGACGCGGTCAACGACATCCCGCCGGGGACCGACGGCTGCCCGCTCGACGCCGACCGCTGCCAGCGGGTGATCACCGGCATCGGCACCCCGCTGCTGTGGTGGGTCGGCGCCGCCTGCCTGCTGGTGGCGGTGCTGTGGTGGCTGGGCCGGCGCGACTGGCGCTTCGGCGTCGCCGTGGTGGGGCTGGCCAGCACCTGGCTGCCCTGGTTCCAGTACACCGAGCGGCCGCAGTTCCTCTTCTACGCCATCACCATCATCCCCTTCACCGTGCTGGCGGTGTGCCTGGTGATGGGTCTGCTGCTCGGCCCGCCGGGGCCGGGCCGGCGCCGCCGGGTGGGGGCGGTGGTGTGCGGGGTCTTCGTCGCGCTGGTGGTGCTCAACTTCGCCTTCTTCTACCCGGTCTGGACCGACCAGGTGCTCACCAAGGACCAGTGGCTGGACCGGATGTGGCTGCGCACCTGGGTCTGAGGCGCCGCGTTGCAGCTGCGTGACAGTTTCAACTGCGTGACGAAGGCCCTCCGCCTTTGGTCCGGCGCGTCGCGTCGCCTAGGTTGTCCCCCGACGGGCCCCGACGGTGCCGGTTCCCGTGGACACGAGAGAGGACTCGCCAGGGGTCATGGGCAGATTCATCCTGCGACGGTTGCTGAACTACGCGGTCCTGCTCTTCGTGGCGATCAGCCTGACGTACCTGCTCGCCGCGTCCCAGCTCAACCCCCGCTCGCTGTGGGAGCTGGCGAACCCGCCGATCCCGGCCGAGACGATCGAGAGCAGCCTGCGCAGCAAGAACCTCAGCGACGAGGTGCCGCTGCTGCAGCGGTACTGGACGTGGCTCACCGGCGTGCTGCTGCACTGGGACTGGGGCGAGGCGCCGCGCACCGGCGACGTCGGGCCCGAGATCGCCCGGCGGATCGGGGTCAGCATCCGGCTGATCACCATCGGCTCGCTGGGCGGCATCGCGCTGGGGGTGCTCGTCGGCGCCTGGACCGCCACCAAGCAGTACAAGATCTCCGACCGCACCATCACCTTCCTGGCGCTGGCGATCTTCTCGGTGCCGGTGTTCGTGCTCATCAGCGTGGTGCAGGTGCTAGCCACCAACTTCAACGACGCCACCGGCTGGCGGCTGTTCGAGTTCGTCGGCGAGACGGGCTCGGTCGGCGACTACCCCGGCGCCGTGCTGGTCGACCGCATCCAGCACCTGGCGCTGCCCACCCTCGTGCTGGTGCTGGCCAACGCCGCGTTCTTCAGCCGGATCCAGCGCAACCTGATGCTGGACGCCCTCGGCTCGGACTTCGTCCGCACCGCCCGGGCCAAGGGCCTGCCCCGCCGGCGCGCGGTGATGAAGCACGCGCTGCGGACCTCGCTGATCCCCACCGGCACCTACTTCGCCTTCAGCGTGGCGACGCTGTTCCTGGGGTCCACCTTCGTGGAGGTGCTCTTCAGCTTCCACGGCATGGGCGAGTACGCCATCACCAGCATCCAGGGCCAGGACGTCCACGGCGCCGTCGCCGTCGCGGCCTTCGGCGGGGTGTGCGTGCTGGTCGGCGCGACCCTGTCCGACTTCATGGTCGCGGCCCTCGACCCGCGCGTCCGAGTGAGCTGAGGAGGCCCACGGTGAGCACCAACAACCCCCTCGAGCTGATCGACGAGATGCCCACGCCGACGCACGGGGCCAACGCGCCGACGTCGAAGCGGCTCAGCCGCCGCCAGCTGGTCGTGCGCCGGTTCCTGCGCAACAAGACCGCCGTGCTCGGTCTGCTGGTGCTGGTGGTGATGGCCCTGCTGGCCGTCTTCGGCCCCCTCATCTCGGCCTGGGACTACCGCGACGTGGACCGCACGGCCTTCCTCTCCGAGCCGGACTCCCGCCACCCCTTCGGCACCACCCAGAGCGGGGTGGACATGTTCGCCCTGACGCTGCGCGGGCTGAGCAAGTCGCTGGTGATCGGGCTCGCGGTGGCGGTGATCTCGACCGGCATCGCCGCGGTCGTCGGGGCCTTCGCCGCCTACTTCGGCGGCTGGTTCGAGCGGATCGCGCTGTGGGTGATCGACCTGCTGCTCGTCGTGCCCTCGTTCCTCATCATCGCGATCATGATGTCGGCCGACCGCAGCGGCACCAACCAGTCCGGTTTCGACCGCTTCGTCAGCGCCGCCCCGCAGTGGATCGTGCTGGTCGTCCTGCTCGCCCTCTTCGGCTGGATGCTGGCCGCCCGCGTGGTGCGCTCGCTGAGCCTGTCGGTGAAGGAGCGCGAGTACGTGCAGGCCGCCCGGTTCATGGGCATCCCGGCGCCGGTCATCATCGTCCGCCACATCCTGCCCAACATCTCCTCGCTGCTGATCATCGACGCCACCCTCAACGTGGCGGCGGCGATCCTGGCCGAGACCTCGCTGTCCTTCTTCGGCTTCGGCGTCAAGCCCCCCGACACCTCGCTGGGCGTGCTGCTCGGCGTGGGTGCCCGCCAGGCCACCACCTTCCCCTGGCTGTTCGTGCCGCCGGCCGTGACCGTGGTGCTGCTGATCCTCGCGGTCAACGCGGTCGGCGACGGCCTGCGTGACGCCCTCGACCCCACCAGCGGCTCAGGAGGCCGCGTCTGATGACCACCGCCACCACCTCCGCCGGCCGCCGGCGCACCGGAGCCGGGGACGTCGTCCTCTCGGTCCGGGACCTGCACGTCACCTTCCCCAGCGAGGCCGGCGACGTCCGCGCCGTCCGCGGGCTCGACTTCGACCTGCGGGCCGGGGAGACCATGGCCATCGTCGGCGAGTCCGGCTCCGGCAAGTCGGTCACCTCGCTGGCCGTGATGGGTCTGCACCCGGCCAGCGCCCAGATCACCGGCTCGGTGCGCCTGCACGGCGAGGAGATCCTCGACCGCGACGACGCCGCGATGTCGAAGCTGCGCGGCAAAGCCATGTCGATGGTCTTCCAGGACCCGCTCTCCGCGCTCACGCCCGTGTACACCGTCGGCGACCAGATCGTGGAGGCCATCCAGCTGCACCGGCCGATGCCGGCCGCGCAGGCCTGGAAGGAGGCCGTCGAGCTGCTGGACCTGGTGGGGATCCCCAACCCGCAGGCGCGGGTGCGCTCCTTCCCCCACGAGTTCTCCGGCGGCATGCGGCAGCGGGCGATGATCGCCATGGCGATCGCGAACGACCCCGACGTCATCATCGCCGACGAGCCCACCACCGCCCTCGACGTCACCATCCAGGCCCAGGTGCTGGAGGTGCTCAAGCGCGCCCAGCGCGAGACCGGCGCCGCGGTCATCATGATCACCCACGACCTGGGCGTCGTCGCCGGGATGGCCGACCGGGTCACCGTGATGTACGCCGGCCGGCCGGTCGAGCAGGGCAGCGTCGACGACATCTACTACCGCCCGCAGATGCCCTACACGATCGGCCTGCTTGGCTCGGTGCCGCGCCTCGACGCCGCCGAGCGCCAGCCGCTGGCCACCGTCGAGGGCAACCCGCCGTCGGTGGTCAACCTGCCGCCCGGCTGCCCCTTCGCGCCGCGGTGCCCGCTGGCGGAGGAGCAGTGCTGGACCACCGAGCCGGCCCTGGTCGAGCACAGCGGGTCCCTCGCCCGCCGCGTCACCGCCGGCCCGGACTCCGAGGCGGCCACGGTGGCCGGCCACGCCGCCGCCTGCCACCTCGCCGACCGCGTGGTCCGCGACGGGCTGCGCTACACCGACATCTTCCCGGTCGCCGAGCACGCCTGGAGCGCGCTGGAGCAGGTGCCGCGGGAGCAGCGCCAGCCGGTGCTGCAGATCAGCGGGCTCAAGCGGCACTACCCGCTGATGAAGGGCGCCGTGCTGCGTCGCCGCGTCGGCACCGTGTACGCCGTGGACGGCATCGACCTGGAGGTGCGCGAGGGCGAGACGCTCGGGCTGGTGGGCGAGTCCGGCTGCGGCAAGTCCACCACCCTGATGGAGGTCCTCAACTTCCTGCCGCCGACCGACGGCACCATCACCGTGCTGGGCAAGAACCCGGCCGCGCTGCGCGGCCGCGCCCGCAAGGAGCTGCGCCGCGACCTGCAGATCGTCTTCCAGGACCCGATGGCCTCCCTGGACCCCCGCATGACGGTGTTCGACCTCATCGCCGAGCCGCTCAAGGCCCACGGGTGGTCCAAGGCCGACACGGCCGCGCGGGTCGAGGAGCTGATGGCGACGGTGGGTCTCGACCCCTCCCACGTCAACCGCTACCCCGGTCAGTTCTCCGGCGGGCAGCGCCAGCGCATCGGGATCGCCCGGGCGCTCGCGCTGAAGCCGAAGCTGCTGGTGCTGGACGAGCCGGTGTCGGCCCTGGACGTGTCGATCCAGGCCGGGGTCATCAACCTGCTCGACCAGCTCAAGGCCGAGCTCGGGCTGTCGTACCTGTTCGTGGCCCACGACCTGGCGGTGATCCGCCACATCGCCGACCGGGTGGCGGTGATGTACCTGGGCTCGATCGTCGAGCACGGCGACGTGGACCAGGTCTACGACAACCCGCGCCACCCCTACACCCAGGCGCTGCTGTCGGCGATCCCCATCCCCGACCCCGAGACCGAGCGGACCCGGGAGCGGATCCTGCTGCGCGGCGAGCTGCCCAGCCCGGCGGACCCGCCCTCGGGCTGCAAGTTCCGCACCCGCTGCCCGCGCAAGCTGGCGCTGCCGGAGTCGGACCAGGAGCGCTGCGTCACCGAGCCGCCGCCGCTGCTGCCGGTGGGGACCGACCACACCTCGGCCTGCCACTTCAACGACACCGACCGCCACGTCGACGTCGTCGCCTGAGGTCTCCGGGCCCGTCCGTCCGGGCTTTCGTGACCGCATTGTTGTGAGCCTGTAACCGTCTGCGCGCGCATCCGGGGCGCCCGGCGCCATAGGGTCGGACAAAACGCGATGGGTTCCGTCGCGCACGTCACTTCTCTGGAGGAAATGTGAAGCCACGCAAGCTTCTTGCGCTGCCACTGATCTCCGCGCTGATCTTCCTCGGCGCGTGTGGCAGTACCGAACCGCAGGCCCCCGGTGGCGGGGAGCAGACCGAGGACACCTCGTCGGTCCCCACCTCGGACATCAACCCGCAGCCGCGCGAGGCGCTGCAGCAGGGTGGTGAGCTGCGGCTGGCGATCACCGACTTCGTGTACTGGAACCCGCTGAACGTCAACGGCAACGAGGCGGACTACGCCGACATCGTCGAGGCCTTCCTGCCCCAGCTGGTCATCGTGGACGACTCCGGCGCGCCGGTGATCAACCCCGAGTACGTGGTCTCGGCCGAGGTCACCTCCGAGGACCCGACGGTCGTGGACTGGAAGCTCAACCCCAACGCGGTGTGGAACGACGGCTCCAAGCTGAGCTGGCGCGACTTCGAGGCGATGTGGCAGGCCTGCGGCACCGGCGACGCCGAGTTCCAGTGCGCCAGCACCCAGGGCTACGACCAGATCGAGAAGGTCGAGCAGGGCGTGGACGAGCAGAACGCCATCATCACCTTCAAGGGCGCCTACCCCGACTGGACGCAGCCCTTCACCACCCTCTTCAAGGCCGACTCGATGGCCGACGCCGAGACCTTCAACAGCGGCTGGGAGGACATCACCGAGATCGGCGACTGGCTGTCCGGCCCGTTCAAGGTCGACACCTACGACGAGACCCAGAAGGTCCTGACGCTGGTCCCGAACGAGAAGTGGTGGGGCGAGGCCCCGCTGCTGGACAAGATCTCCTGGCGGGCCGTGTCGGCCGACGCCCAGGCCAACGCCTTCGTCAACGGCGAGCTCGACGCCTTCGAGGTCGGCATCGACCCCGACGCCTTCGCCAAGGCCAGCGGCTACGCCGAGGGCTCGGTGCGCAAGGCCGGTGGCCCGGACTTCCGCCACTTCACCTTCAACGTCGAGGCCGGCAACCTGAAGAGCAAGGCCGTCCGCCAGGCCATCGTGATGGGTCTGGACCGCCAGTCCATCGGCTCCTCCGACCTCGCCGGCATCGACTGGCCGGTCAAGCCGCTGAACAACAACATCTTCCTGGAGACCCAGGAGGCCTACGTCGACGTGGCCGAGCAGACCGGGATCAACTACGACCCGGCCAAGGCCCGCCAGACCCTCGAGGCCGACGGCTGGACCCTGAACGACGCCACCGGCATCTACGAGAAGGACGGCAAGCCGCTGACCGTCACCTTCACCCAGATCACCGGCGTGCCGGTGTCTGAGAACGAGGCCGTGCAGACCCAGAGCCAGCTCAAGGAGGTCGGCATCGACGTCAAGATCGCCGACGCCACCCAGGAGAACTGGATCGACAAGCTGAGCGCCAGCGAGTTCGAGATCTTCGCCTTCTCCTGGATCGGGACCCCGTACCCGTACCAGTTCAAGCAGATCTACGGCACCGGTTCCGACAGCAACTTCGGCAACCTCAGCGTCCCCGAGATCGACCAGCTGGCCGACCAGGTCGACGTGACCGTCGACGTGGCCGAGCGCACCGAGCTGGCCAACCAGGCGGCCGCGCTGATCTGGGAGAACGTGGGCACCCTGCCGCTGTACCAGCGCCCGCAGATCGTGGCCACCAAGTCGAACCTGGCCAACTACGGCGCGCCGGGTCTGACCGTGATCGAGTGGGAGAACGTCGGCTACATGGCCGGCTGACCTCCGCCGCACCGCTCGACGGCCCGGGAACCCGCTGGGGTTCCCGGGCCGTCCCGCGTCCGCGGGGTTGGGACCTGCCGCACCTGGCTGCTAGCATCACTCCTCGCAAGGGGCTATGGCGCAGTTGGTAGCGCGTCTCGTTCGCAATGAGAAGGTCACGGGTTCGAATCCCGTTAGCTCCACCACAGCTCGAGGCAGGACCGCACGTGCCCCGTCCCGGACGGGGCACGACCTGTCTGGCGGCCGTCGAGCCCTCCAAGCCCGTGCCTGCGAGCTCTGAGGAGGGGACGTGACCGAAACCCCGCGCCGCGCTCCGGCGGGTCCCCGGCGACGCCTCTCCAAGCAGGACCGCCGTGCCCAGCTGCTGGCGGCCGCCCGGGACCTCATCCGCGACGAGGGCACCGACGCCCTCACGCTGGGCCGGCTCGCCGAGCGCGCCGGGGTGGCGAAACCGCTCGTCTACGACCACTTCGGCACCCGGGCCGGCGTGCTCGAGGGCCTGTACCGCGAGCTCGACGCCCGCCAGCACCACGCGCTCGACGCGGCCCTCGACGGCGCCGCCGACGAGCTGGACGCGGTGGCGGACGTGGTCGCCGCCGCCTACCTCGACTGCGCCCTGGCCGAGGGCAGGGAGCTCGCCGACGTCGTCGCCGCCCTCGCTGGGTCACCGACGCTCGAGCGGTTGCGGCGGGAGGCCGAGGACGCCTACCTCACCCGCTGCAGCGAGGCGCTGGCACCCTTCGCGACCGGCGGACCGGTCGGCACGGCGCAGCTGCGGGCCCTCGTCGGGGCCGCGGACGCCCTGGCGCGGTCGGCGCTCACCGGCCGTGTCGACCCGGACGAGGCGCGCCGCACGCTCGCCCGCGTGATCACGGCTCTCGTGCCGCGCTAACCTACGAAAGGTAAGTTAGCCCCGAGCGAGCGGAGGACCCCGTGCACACCCTCGTCGTCGTCGCCAACCCGGACCCGAGGTCGTTGACCCACGCCGTCGCCCGGGAGCTGGCCGCCGCGCTGCCACCCGGCTCCGTCGAGGTCGCCGACCTGGCGGAGGAGGGGTTCGACCCCCGGTTCACCCTGGCCGACCGCCGGGCCTACTCGGCCGACGGCAGCCTCCCGCCGGACGTGCTCCGCGAGCACCGCAGGCTGGACCGGGCCACCGACCTCGTCCTGGTCTTCCCGGTGTACTGGTGGTCGGTGCCCGCGTTGCTGAAGGGATGGATCGACCGGGTCTTCGTCAACGGCTGGGCCTTCGACCACGACCCCGGCCAGGGGCTGCGGCCGCGGCTGGGCGCGCTGACCACCCACCTGGTCCCCGTCGCGGGTGACGACGCCGGCGCCTACGACCGTCACGGCTACGAGCGGTCGTTGCGGACCCAGCTGGAGCACGGCGTCGTCGACTACTGCGGCAGCCGCCGGGGTGCCACCGTCTTCATCCACGAGTCCGAGCGGGACGACGCCGCCGCCCGGGCCGAGGAGGTGGCTCGCGCGGTGCGGACGGTGCGCGACGCCGTCCTCCACGACCGTGAGCCGGCAGCCCCGGCGAGGTGACGACCCTCAGGCGCCGCTGCGTGACCCCAGGGCGGCACCGATCCGGGCGGAGAACTCGACCAGCCGGTTGGAGAAGCCCCACTCGTTGTCGTACCACGCCAGCACCTTGACCTGACGTCCCGCGGCCTCGGTCAGCGGTGCGTCGAACACCGAGGAGAAGGGGTTGCCGACGATGTCGGCCGAGACGAGCGGCGCCTCGGAGTACTGCAGGTAGTGCTTCAGCGGCCCGGAGGTGGCGGCCTCGCGGAACGCGGCGTTCACCTCCTCGACGCCGACGCCCTCGCGCAGCACGACCGTGAGGTCGGTGATCGAGCCGACCGGGACCGGCACCCGCAGCGAGGCCCCGGTCAGCCGCCCGTCGAGCTCGGGGATGATCTTGCCGATGGTGCTCGCCGCACCCGAGGACGTCGGGATGATCGACAGCGCCGCCGCGCGGGCCCGGCGCAGGTCGGAGTGCGGGGCGTCGTGCAGCCGCTGGTCGCCGGTGTAGGCGTGGATCGTCGTCATCAGCCCGGACTCGATCCCGAACGCCTCGTGCAGCACCTTGGCCAGCGGGGCGAGCGAGTTCGTCGTGCAGGAGCCGTTGGAGAAGACGTCGGCGGCGTCGGGGTCGAGCCGGTCGTCGTTGACGCCGAGCACGAAGGTGGGCACGTCGCCCTTGGCGGGCGCGGACACGACGACCTTGCGGGCACCGCCGGCGAGGTGGGCGGCTGCGGCCCGGCCGTCGGTGTAGCGCCCGGTGGACTCGACCACCACGTCGGCACCCACCTCGCCCCAGGGGATCTGCGCCGGGTCGGGCTGGGCGAAGACGCGGATGCGCCGGTCGCCGAGCAGGATCGCGTCGTCCTCGACCGCGACGCCGTCCAGGTGCCCGGAGACCGAGTCCCACTCCAGCAGCGTCGCCAGCGTGCGGGCGTCGGTGAGGTCGTTGACCGCCACCACCTCGACGTCCGCGCCGTTGGCCAGCGCGGCGCGCAGGTAGCTGCGCCCGATCCGCCCGAAACCGTTGATGCCGATCCGTACCGTCATGTCACTCCTCGGTGTGGTGGGTGTCGTCCGGGACGGCCGGCGCGGCCGCCCGGAGCAGGTCGAGGGCGCCGGTGCAGGCGTCCTGGAAGGGGCCCGGGTCCTGCTGGGCGATCGCGAGCACGTAGCCGCCCTGCAGCACGGCCATCAGCGTGTGGGCCAGCCGCTCGGGGTCGAGGTCGTCGCGCAGCTCCCCCGCCGCCACCGCCTCGCGGAGCACCTTCACCCAGCTGACGTGCGCCTGGGCGAACGCGCGACCCACCGGGGCGAGCAGCACCGGGTCCTCGCGGACCTGCGGGTCCTGGGTCATCCGGCCGACCTTGCAGCCCTTGAGGGCGTCCCGCGGGCGCATCAGGTAGGCCTCGATCCGGGCCATCGGGTCCCCCGGGCCGTCCAGGTCGGACACCGCCGGCAGCAGTGCCGCGACGTTGCGCTCGAGCGCGGCCAGCGCCAGGTCCCGCTTGGTCGGGAAGTGGTGGTACAGGCTCCCCTGCCCCACCCCCGACCGTTCGCGGACGGCGCGCGGGCTCGTGTCGGCGTAGCCGCGCTCCCACAGCAGCTCGCTCATCGTCTCCACCAGCAGCTCCCGGGAGTCCATGGCCACACCCTAACACCTACCAGTAGGTACAGCCACCGGAACTCCTCGCCGGTCAGCTCATCCGGGGGTCCTGGGTGGGGTCGGCGTACAGGGCCGGGCAGCCCTGCCCGGCCGCCTCCGGGCGCAGCTCGTAGTGCCAGGGCTCGTTGCCGTAGACCTGGCACAGCCCGTAGGCGGCCCCCCGCCGGGCGAGCCACGCCGTGGCCTGCCAGGGACCGATGTCGACCGCGTCGCCGGACACGTGGGGTGAGGTCTCGGCGGTGGCGACCCACCGGGCGGCCTCCTCCGCCGAGCCGTACCGGGTGACGGCCTCGCGCAGCAGCTGGTCCTGGTACTCCGCGGAGCGCCAGCCGCTGTTGACCACCAGCTCGACGCCGCGGTCGGCGGCGTCCTCGGCCGCCTCCCGGAGCGCCGCCAGCAGGTCCGGGTCGAGGTTGGCCACGCCCGGGTAGCGGTCGTCGAAGACGCTCGCCCCGTCGGGCAGGACGCCGTCCGCGGCCGTGACGGCGCCGTCCGCGCCGCCCGTACCACCGTGGTCCTCCCACGGCCCGCCGTCGAGGGAGGGCGCCGACCACAGCTGGACGACGGCGACGAGGACCGCCAGCACGACGGCCACCAGACCGAGGAGGCTGGCCCTGAGGGCCCGGGACGACACGGTGCCTGCTGCTGCGGAGGAGCTCATGCCGGCAGTTCACGCGGCCCCGTGTTGCGAGGCCGTATGCGGTTCTCGGTATGCCGACGATATGCCCGGGCTCCTAGCATCGGCACCATGCGCGTGCTGGTCGTCGAGGACGAGCCCTACCTGGCCCAGGCCATCCGCGACGGGCTGCGGCTGGAGGCGATCGCGGCCGACACCGCCGGCGACGGCGGCACCGCGCTGGAGCTGCTGGCCGTCCACGACTACGACATCGCCGTGCTGGACCGCGACGTCCCCGGACCCTCCGGTGACGAGATCGCCCGCCACATCGTGGCGTCCGGCAGCCGCATCCCGATCCTGATGCTGACCGCCGCCGACCGGCTCGACGACAAGGCGTCCGGGTTCGAGCTGGGGGCCGACGACTACCTGACCAAGCCCTTCGCGCTGCGCGAGCTGGTGCTGCGGCTGCGGGCGCTGGACCGCAGGCGCGCCCACCACCGCCCGCCGGTGCGGGAGGTCGCCGGTCTGCGGCTGGACCCGTTCCGCCGGGAGGTGCACCGCGACGGTCGCTACGTGCCGCTCACCCGCAAGCAGTTCGCCGTGCTGGAGGTCCTCGTCGGCGCGGAGGGCGGGGTGGTCAGCGCCGAGGAGCTGCTCGAGCGGGCCTGGGACGAGAACGCCGACCCGTTCACCAACGCCGTCCGCATCACGGTCTCCGCGCTGCGCAAGCGGCTGGGCGAGCCCTGGCTGATCGCGACAGTGCCCGGCGTGGGGTACCGGATCGACACCGGCGCAGGGCGGGCGGGTGGATAGGCCGCCCGGGCCGAGCGTCCGGCTGAAGCTGGCCCTCAGCTACGCCGCCTTCCTGGTGGTCGCCGGGGTCGGGCTGGTCGCGGTGGTGTGGGTGTTCCTGCTGCGCTACGTGCCCGACCGGGCGGTTGTGGTGCCCCTGGACCCCGGCGACGGCGGCCGGCGTCCGGGCGGTCTCTTCGTCCCCGGCCGCTCCGACCTGTGGGAGGCGTTCGCCCCCAAGGCCGGGCTCATGCTGGCCCTGCTGCTCGTGCTCGGTCTGGTGGGCGGGTGGTTCCTCGCCGGCCGGATGCTGGCCCCGCTGAACCGGATCACCGAGGCCACCCGCGAGGCCGGCAGCGGGTCGCTGTCGCACCGGATCCGGCTGCCGGGCCGGCGCGACGAGCTCCGCGAGCTCGCCGACGCCTTCGACGCCATGCTGGCCCGGCTCGAGGCCCACGTGGCCGAGCAGCAGCGGTTCGCGGCCAACGCCTCCCACGAGCTCCGCACCCCGCTGACGATCACGCAGACCCTGCTGGAGGTCGCCAGCAAGGACCCCGACCGCGACACCGCCGCCCTGCTCGACGTGCTGCACGCCGTCAACGCCCGCGCCATCGAGATGACCGAGGCGCTGCTGCTGCTCAGCCGGGCGGACCAGCGCTCGTTCCCGCGCGAGCAGGTGGACCTCTCCCTCCTCGCCGAGGAGGCCACCGAGACCCTGCTGCCGCTCGCCGAGCGGCGCGGGGTCGCCCTCGAGACGTCCGGGGACGTCGCCCCGACCCTCGGCTCCCCGCCGCTGCTGCTGCAGCTGGTGACCAACCTCGTGCACAACGGGATCGTCCACAACCGCACCGGCGACGGGGCGGTGCGGGTGACCACCAGCGCCTCCCCCACCACCGTGGAGCTCACGGTGGAGAACACCGGGGAGCCGCTCCCGCCGCACCGGGTCGCCACGCTGGTCGAGCCGTTCCAGCGCGGCACCGCGCGGGTCCGCGACGACCACGCCGGCGTCGGGCTCGGCCTGGCCATCGTCGCCAGCATCGCGCGGGCCCACGACGGCACGCTCGCCCTCAGCCCGCGCAGCGGGGGCGGGCTCCGGGTGAGCGTGCGGCTGCCCGCCGACCCGGCACGTCGCTGAGCGAGGCGGCCGGCCGGGCGTCAGGCGCTGCGGTGCTCGGCGTGCCACGCCTGCACGGTGCGGTGCACGACGGCGTCCAGCTCGCGCGGGAAGGTGAAGCAGGCGTTGTGCGCCCCGGGGACCGGTACGCACCGCCCGCCGGCCAGCGCGGCCAGGTGCTGCGACCACTCCGGGGACGCCAGCCGGTCCGCCTCACCGGTGACCACGAGCACGGGGTGGGCGACGCGGGGGGCGACGTCCTCGGGACGGTCCCGCAGGGTCGACCAGATCAGCCGCAGCAGCGCGAGGCCGCCGCTGCCGAGGTAGGAGGGGGCCACCGCCCGCAGCTCGGGCAGCACCTCCCCGCTCAGCGTCCGCACCAGGCGGACGAGCAGCCGCAGCGGACGCCGGGCCCGCGGCTCGACCGTCGGCCCGCCCAGCACGACCCCGCTGATCCGTGCGGGGACCAGCACCGCGGTCCGCAGGGCGGACTGGGCCCCGGAGGAGTGCCCGGCGAGGACGACGCCCGACCGGCCGGTCTCCTCCAGCCAGCGGGCCGCGACCCCGGCCACCCCCTCCACCGTCGACGGCGAGGACGCCGCCCGGCCACCGGTGAAGCCCGGCAGGTCCAGGACGGTCACCCGCGTCCAGCGGGCGAGCTCCCGCACCCACGGCAGCAGGTAGAAGGGGGCGCCGAGCCCCGGCAGCAGGACCACCTCGGGCAGCTCCCGGACCGTGCCGGTGCTCAGCGAGCGGACCGGGCGGCCGTCCACCTCCGTCCAGGTCTGGCTCAGCCCGTGGTCGGGCTCACGCGCCCACCGCGGCAGGTGTCGGGCGGGTCGGGGGGCGGGCACCGGCACACCGTACCGGTCCTCGGCCCTCAGGCCGCGGGACGGCGGCTGGACTCGCGGACGTTGAGCCGCGGGCTCACGGTGACGCGGTGGGGCGGGCGCCGGTCGCCCTCGGCGAGCCGGGCGACCATCAGCTCGACGGCGACCCGGCCGACGTGGGCCTTCGGCGGCATCACCGCCGTCAGCGGCGGCTGGCTGAGCGCGGCGAACTCGTCGTCGTAGGCCACGATCGCCAGGTCCCCCGGCACGGACGTCCCGGTGTCCACGCAGTGCTGCACGAGGGCCACCGCGCAGGGGTCGGGGTGGACGACCAGGGCGGTGACCTGCCGGGCCCGGCACCGCTGCAGCAGCTGCTCCACCAGCGCCCGCCGGCCGGCTCCGGCCAAGCCGTCGGAGTGCCCGACCAGCTGCTCGGCGGGGTCGAGACCGGCCGCGGTGAGCGCCTCCACCCAGCCGCGTCGCAGGTGCTTGCTGGTCGGGCTGTGCTCGGCGCTGAGCAGGCCGAGCCGGCGGTGGCCCTGCTGCAGCAGGTGGCGGACGGCCGTCGCCGTCCCGTCGGCGTGGTCGGACCCGACCCACTCCAGCCGGCTCACCGGCAGCCCGTCGGGCGGTCGCCGCTCCGCCAGCACGACCGGGAGCGGCTGCCGGTCCAGCCAGTGCACCAGCGCCGGCGACTCCGGGCTGTCGACGTCGGGGGCCAGGATCATGCCGTCCAGCCCCGGCGTCTGGGCCAGGCTGCGGATCTGCTGCTTGTCGTCGCGGATGTCGTAGGAGGAGGTCCGCAGCAGCAGCCGCACACCGGCCTCCACCGCGGCCGTCCGGGCACCGGCGATCACGCTGGGGAAGTAGTAGTCCAGCTGCGGGACGACCATGCCGACGGTCCAGCGCACCCGCACCGGTCCGTCCGAGGGCACCGCCCCGGACGGCGAGGCCCCGGGCAGCACCGCGCCGCCGTGCACCCGGACGGCCAGCCGCCGCGCCGCCAGCGCGTCGATGTCGCGCCGGACGGTCATCTCGGAGACGCCGAGCTCGACCGCGGCGGCGCTGACCAGGACCGAGCCGTGCGCCCGCAGCAGCTGCAGCAGGCGCTCCTGGCGCTGCTGCGCCAGCCCGGCGCCCCGACGGTCGCTGCTCATCGCGGCTCCTTGTGCGAACGTGTTCGGACTGGTTGCCATGTGAGATCCGGTCCGTTTCACTCATCCTCGCAGAACGGACTGCCCCGGCCCACCCCCGAAGGAAGCCCCTGACCGATGAGCCCCACCCTGCTCGCTGCTCCCCCCACCTGGGTGGTCACGGTCGCCGGTGGCACCACGACCCCCCGCCTCGACCACGGCCTGGCCCTGGTGACGGCCGCCCTCGGCGACACCGGGGCGACGGTGCACCCGCCGGGCGCGGAGCTGCCGGCCGCCGGCGGGTTCCGGCTGCTCGTCGGCGTCCGCTCCGAGGCGGCCGTGCAGGAGCTCGAGCGCCAGGAGGTGCTGCTGTACACCACCGGCGCGCCGGGACCGAACGGCTTCTACCTGGCGATGCTGCCCGGCGGGGTGTGCGTGGTCACCGGCGGCGACGAGGTCGGCGTGCTGTACGGCTGCCAGGAGCTCGCGCGGCTGGTCCGCCGCACCGGCGGCGTGCCGCGGGACCTCGACCACGGCGAGACCCCCGACCTGGTGCTGCGCGGCCCGGCCGTCGGGCTGCAGAAGACGACGGTGGAGCCCCGGCGCCAGACCTACGAGTACCCCGTCACCCCGGACCGGTTCCCCTGGTTCTACGACCGGGCGCTGTGGACCGACGTCCTCGACGAGCTCTTCGAGCAGCGGGCCAACGTGGTCTACCTGTGGAGCGGGCACCCGTTCTCCTCCTTCGTCCGGCTCGCCGGCTACCCGGAGGCGCAGGAGGTCACCGACGAGGAGCTGCGGCTCAACCGCGAGACCCTCAGCTGGCTGACCGAGGAGGCGGCACGGCGCGGCATCTGGGTGGTGCTGCACTTCTACAACATCCACATCCCGCTGCCCTTCGCCGAGCACCACCAGATCCCGCTGCACCAGCCCCGGCCGACCCCGTTGACGGCCGCCTACACCCGGGCCGCCGTCGCCGCCTTCGTCACCGAGTACCCCGACGTCGGGCTCTACGTGTGCCTCGGCGAGGCCCTGCAGGGCGACCTGCACGGCCAGGAGTGGTTCCTCGAGACGATCCTGCCCGCGGTGCGGGAGGGGGTGCGGGCCGCCGGCGGGACGGACTGGCCGCCGCTGATCCTGCGCGGCCACGCCATCGACCCGCAGCCGATCGTCGACGCCGCCCGCGCGCTGCACCCCCGGCTGTACACCGAGGCCAAGTACAACGGCGAGTCGCTCACCACCTGGAACCCGCGCGGCGACTGGCAGCGCCAGCACCAGTACCTGGCCTCGCTGGGCAGCACCCACATCGCCAACGTCCACATCCTCGCCAACCTCGAGCCCTTCCGCTACGGGGCCGTCAGCTTCATCCGCCGCAGCGTCCAGGCCATGAAGCACCGGCTCCACGTGCAGGGCCTCCACCTGTACCCGCTCTTCTACTGGGACTGGCCCTGGTCGCCGGACCGGGCCGAGCCCCGGCTGCGCCAGCTCGACCGCGACTGGCTCTGGTACGCGGCGTGGCTGCGCTACGCCTGGAAGGCCGACCGCGACCCCGACGCCGAGGAGAGCCACTGGACGCGGGTGCTCGCGGAGCGGTTCGGCAGCGAGCCGGCCGGGCGGTCGGCGCTGGCGGCCTACGAGGCCATGGGCCAGGTGGCACCCCGGCTGGTCCGCCGCGTCGGCATCACCGAGGGCAACCGGCAGACCCTGAGCCTCGGGATGACGATGAGCCAGCTGGTCAACCCGCACCGGCACCGTCCGTGGCCGGACCTGTGGAACTCCCACGCCCCGTTCGGGGAACGCCTCGACAGCTACGTCCGCCGGGAGCTGGCGGGCGCCGGGCACGTCGGCGAGACGCCGCTGGACGTGGTGGACGAGGTGCGCCACTTCTCGCGCCTCGCGGTGAGCGCCGTGGAGCGGGGCAGCGGCTCCGTGCACCGCCACCGCGACGAGTACGAGCGCCTCCGCACGGACGCCGTCGCGCTGGCGCACGTCGCGGAGTTCTACGCGCTGCGGATCCTCGCCGCCGTCGAGGTCCTGTCCTACCGGGAGGCCCCGGCGGCCGGCGACGGGCCGGCGCGGCTGCGGCGGGCGGTGGAACTCGTCGCCGAGAGCGTCGAGCGCTACCGCGAGCTGGCCGAGCTCACCGCCCGGACCTACTCCCACGCCAACAGCATGCGCACCCCGCAGCGCAAGGTCCCCTTCCGCGACGGGCACGAGTACGGCCACTGGACGCAGTGCCTGCCCCGCTACGAGGAGGAGCTGACCCACCTGCGACGCAACGTGGCCCGGCTCACCGGCTCGGGCCGTCGTCCCGCCGCAGCGGAGGAGGAGCAGCCGTTCCGCTGGGTGCCCTACCGGGTCCTGGGCGAGCCCGCCGAGGAGTTCGTGCTCACCCCGGGCGAGCGCCTGCTGCGCGACCTGCCGCACGTCGTCACCCGCCTGGCCCCCGAGCTGGAGGGCTCCACCGCCCACCGGATCAGCCACGCCGGGGCCGCCGCCCAGCAGGTGCTGCTCGAGGTGGAGCTGGCCGAGCCGGGGCACCTGCTGGTCGGCTACTTCCGCGACCCGTCCCCGCAGTGGCTGCAGGTGCCCGACCTCGAGGTCGACACCCACGCCGACGCCCGTGGCGGCCTGGAACCGGTGCTGCGTCACGCCGTCGAGGCCGAGGGCCTGCCCTCCGTGGACGTGCACGCCCACCGCCTCGGGGCCGGCCGCCACACCCTCGCCCTGGGCCGTGGCGCGTACGTGGTGCTGGGAGCGGTCCGCGCCGACCAGCGGTTCAGCGGGCGCGACACCCACGGGGACGGCCCGGACGACCTGGACTGGCTCTTCTGCGGCGACGACGAGGGGGGCCGGCGGTGAACCCCGGCGGGAGCGCGGACGACGCGCGGGAGCCGTTCCGGCGCCAGGCCTTCGACTTCTCGCCCTGGTCCTTCTGGTCCTCCGCCGACGAGGAGGCCCGTGCCGACCAGGAGGCCCTGCAGCGACAGCTGACCGCAGGACCACCCGGGTACCGCTTCGGGCCGCGCTGCTTCGTCTCGCGGCTGGCCTCGGTGCAGAACGAGGTGCTGGAGCTGGGGCCGAGCAGCTACGTGGCGGCGGGTGCCTACCTCAGCGGGTCGCTGCGGACGGGGCGGAACTGCACCCTCAACCCCTACACGGTGGTGCGGGGCGAGGTGAGGCTGGGCGACGCGGTGCGCATCGGCGCCCACACGTCGCTGCTGGCCTTCAACCACACCATGACCGACCCCGACGTGGAGGTGTTCCGCCAGCCCGTGACCCCCAAGGGCATCACCGTGGGCGACGACGTGTGGATCGGCTCCCACGTGGTGGTGCTCGACGGTGTCACCGTCGGCAGCCGCTCGGTGCTCGCCGCCGGCGCCGTCGTCACCAAGGACGTGCCCGCCGGGGCCGTCGTCGGCGGCAACCCCGCCCGGGTGCTCCGCTGGCGGGTGCCCGACGCCGCCCCCGCCCCCGCCTCGACCGCCTCCACCGGGAGCGGCACGGGCGAGAACGGCACGGGCGACCTGGCGGCGGCGGTGGCCGACCTCTCCCGGCGCGCCCGGGAGCAGGCCGGCGAGGTCCTCGACCGCTGCTACGACCCCGCACGGGGGCTGTTCGCCGACCGGCCGGGAGCACCGCCGACCGTGCGGGCCCAGTGCGACGCCGTCGAGGTCGCCGCGCTGCTCCTCGGCGGCCCCCCGCCGCAGCTCGACGGCGAGGAGCAGCGGGAGCGGCTGCGGTCCTGGCAGGACGCCCGCACCGGCCTGGTCGGCCAGCTCGACGACTCCGGCAGCCCACGGCGCCCCGCCGGCACGCAGCTGGAGGACGGCGACGTCAGCTACCACGTGCTCTGCGTCGGCTACGCCCTGGAGCTGCTCGGCAGCGGCTTCCCCCACCCGGTCGCGGTGGTGGCCGACATGGAGGCCTCCGACGTGGTGGCCTACCTGCGGCGGCAGCCGTGGCAGCACCGCGCCTGGACCGCCGGCAACTACGTGGACACCCTGGGCACCGCCCTGCACTGGAACCAGCGCGCCGGCGTCCCCGGACGCCCGGGAGCGGTCGAGGCGGTGTTCGGCTGGCTGGGGCTCAACGCCGACCCCGCCACCGGCATGTGGGGAGGACGCGACCCCGACGGCTCCCTGCTGCAGGTGGTCAACGGGTTCTACCGCACCACCCGGGGCACCTACGCCCAGTTCGGCGTGCCCCTCCCCCGCCCGGAACGGGTGGTCGACACGGTGCTGCAGCACGTCCGCGACCCGCAGCTGTTCGCCCCCGGACGGCAGAACGCCTGCAACGTCCTCGACGTGGCCCACCCGCTGTGGCTGACCCGCTCCACCGGCTACCGCGCCGAGGAGGTCCGCGACGTCGCCCGGCGGCTGCTGCGCGACGCGCTCGGGCACTGGACCGACGGCCAGGGCTTCGGCTTCCAGGCGCCGCACCCGAGCACCCGCTCGCTGGAGCCCACCCGGCCGGGGCTCCAGGGCACCGAGATGTGGCTGGCGCTGGTCTGGCTGCTGGCCGACCTCGCGGGCGTGGCCCCGGCCCTGGGCTACCGTCCCAGAGGCATCCACCGCCCCGAGCCCGCCCCGACGAACGGAGACCAGGCGTGACCACCTACGACACCCAGCCGGCGGACCCGCCGGCCGTCGGGCGCGCCACCACGCCCAACACGCTGGTCGCCCTGGACGACCGCGTCTGGGAGCTGCAGTTCGACCAGCCGCGGATCGAGCGGCTGCGCAGCCTCAGCGTCGAGGACGCCCCGCTGCGGGTGCCCGACCTGGACGGGGCCGGGCTGGGCGAGCGGCTGGCCCGGGTGGAGGTGCTGCTGACCGGGTGGGGGACGCCCCGGCTGGACGCCGGGAGGCTGGCGCGGCTCCCCCGCCTGCACACCGTGCTGCACTGCGCGGGCAGCGTGCGCCCGGTGGTCAGCCCCGAGCTGTGGCGGCGCGGGATCGCGGTGTCCAGCAGCGCCGACATCAACGCCGAACCGGTCGCCGAGTTCACCTGCGCCGCCGTCGTGATGGCGGCCAAGAAGGCACCCTTCCTGGCCGCCGACGCCCGTCGTCACCGTGAGGACTGGTCCTACCGGGAGCGGCGCGGCACCCGCAGCACCACCGGGCTCACCGTCGGTCTGGTGGGCTTCTCCCGGATCGGGCGCCGGGTCGCGCGGATGCTGGTGGAGCGGCTGCCGGACGTCACCTGCCTGGTCAGCGACCCCTTCGCCGACCCGGCGGAGGTGGCGGCGGTCGGCGCCCGGCTGGTCACCCTGGAGGAGATGCTCCCCCGGCTCGACGTGCTGTCCATCCACGCCCCGCAGCTGCCGGCCACGTACCGGATGATCGGCGCCGCCCAGCTGGCCGCCCTGCCCGACCACGCCTGCCTGATCAACACCGCCCGCGGCTCGCTCGTCGACACCGCGGCGCTGGAGCAGGAGTGCGTGCGGGGTCGGCTGCACGCCGTGCTCGACGTCACCGACCCCGAGCCGCTGCCGTCGGACTCACCGCTGTACGACCTGCCGAACGTGGTCATCACCCCCCACATCGCCGGGTCGCTGGACGAGGAGACCCGGCGGATGACCGACGGGGCGCTGGACGAGCTGGCCCGCGTGGTCGCGGGCCGCCCGCTGCAGCGTCAGGTGCGGGAGGCCGAGCTGGACCGGATGGCCTGACCGCCGCAGCAGGGCCGGGTCCCACGAGGAGGGTGCGAGGTGGCAGCAGCAGGAGTCGACGTACGGACCGCCCTGACGGGCGTCACGGCGGTGCTGGTGACCCCGTACCGGCAGGACCGGCTGGACGAGGGCACGCTCGAGGACCTCGCCGCCCGCACCGAGCAAGCCGGGGTCCACGTGCTGACGTCGTTGGGCAACACCGCCGAGGTCTTCCAGCTGACCCCGGCCGAGCGCACGGCCCACCTCAGCGCCGTGGCCAGGGCCAGCGCGAGCGCCGTGCTGCTGGCGGGCGTCTCCGGCGCCGCGGCCTCGGTGCTGGCCGAGATCGAGACCGCCGCCTCGCTGGGCTACTCCGCCGCGATGGTGCACGAGCCCGCGGACCCGTTCGGCGACAGCGAGGGGTTCGTCCGCTACTACGCCGAGATCAGCCGGCACTCGGCGCTGCCGCTGGTGCTCTACGTCCGCTCCGACCGCCTCGACGTCGACGGGCTGCGGAGGGTCGTCGCGGCCGAGGCGGTCGTGGGGGTCAAGTTCGCCCGCGCCGACCTGGGGACGCTGTCGGTCCTCCTCGAGGGCGGTGCGGCCGCCGGCTGCACCTGGGTCAACGGGGCCGCCGAGAGCCGGGCACCGCAGTTCCTGGCGCTCGGGCTGACCGGGTTCACCTCCGGGGTGGCCGACGTCCGCCCCGACCTCGCCCTCGCCGTGCACGCGGCGCTGCGGGCGGGCGACCGCGAGGCGCTCGAGCGCCAGGTGGGTCTGCTGGCCCCGGTGGAGGCGCTGCGCTCGACCGGGCGGGGCAAGTACAACGTGGCCGTGCTGAAGGAGCTGCTGCGGATGCACGGGGTCGAGGCCGGCCCGGTCCGGCCTCCCCACTGCGAGGTGACCGCGAGCGGACGCGAGGTCCTGCAGCGGGCGGTGGCGGCCTGGCCCCCACCGGCACCCGCCTGAGGGTCCCGACCCGCGGGGTCAGGGCCGTGGGTTGGTGCGCTGCCAGCGCTTCTCGCCGCGACGGGTGCCGGTGGCCGCGGCGCAGCGCCGGCACACCTCCTGCACCGCGTCGGCGTGCCCGCCGGTGGCCGGCTGCACGTCCTTCCAGTCCGTGCCCGCGAAGCGCTGCAGCCGCGACCGGCTGAGCGCCAGCCCGCACAGCGTCTGGTTGGTCCCCGGCTGCCAGGCATGCACGCTGCCGGCGGGCCGGCGCACCCCGTCGGGATCCCGCCAGGTGTCGCTGGCTGCCACCGCCGTCATCTCGACCCTCCTCCTGCTCGCCGCTCTCCTCCTCCCCTACCCGCCCGCCGGCGGGAGACCCGGCTCGGGGATGGATCTGGCGCAGCTGCCGGGCGACACTGGGAGTGGCGGCGCCGGACGGCGCCGTCCGCCCGGCCGACGTGAGGACCGTCCATGACCAGTGCCGTCCCTGCTGTCGCGGTCACCGGCGCCACCGGGCGGCTGGGCGGGCGGGTGGCCCGCCGGCTGGCGGCGAACGGGGTGAGCCAGCGTCTCGTGGTCCGCGACCCCTCACGGGCGCCGGAGCTGCGGGGGGCGTCGGTGGTGCGGGCGGCCTACGACGAGCCGACGGCTGTCCGCCGGGCCCTGGCCGACGTCCCCACGGTGCTGATGGTCTCGGCGTCGGAGAGCCCGGACCGGGTGCACCAGCACACCGAGTTCGTGGACGCCGCGGTGGCGGCCGGGGTGCAGCACCTCGTCTACGTCTCCTTCTACGGCGCGGCGCCCGACGCCACGTTCACCCTGGCGCGCGACCACTTCATCACCGAGCGCCACATCGCGGCCACCGGGCTGCGGCACACCTTCCTGCGCGACAACCTCTACGCCGACTTCGTCCCCGCCCTGCTCGGCGACGACGACGTCATCCGCGGCCCCGCCGGCGACGGGCGGGTGGCGCCGGTGGCCCAGGACGACGTCGCCGACGCCGCCACCGCCGTGCTGCTGGACCCGCTGCCCTCCGACGGCGCCACCTACAGCCTCACCGGCCCGGAGTCCCTCACCCTGGCCGAGGTGGCGGCGGTGCTCACCAGCGTGCTGGGCCGCCCGGTCCGCTACCACGACGAGACCGTGGCGGAGGCGGTCGCCTCCCGCGCCCGGTACCAGGCCCCGCCGTGGCAGGTCGAGGCCTGGGTCTCCACCTACACCGCGATCGCCGCGGGCGAGCTGGCCGGGGTCACCGAGGACGTGCCGCGGCTCACGGGCCACCCCGCCACCCCGCTCGCCGAGGTCGTCCGGAGGGCGGCCGCCGCCGGCTGACCCGTGAGTCTCACGGGTAAGGCTTGCCTCACCTGGCTGTGTACAGTCGGGAACCATGAGCGACGCCCCTCCCGCACGCCCCCAGCGCCCGGTCGCCACGTTGACGGTCCGCTCCACCGAGCGGCTGGCACCCCACCTGGTGCGGGTGGTGCTGGGCGGGGAGGAGATCTCCCTGCTGCGCCACAACAACTACCGGGACCGCTACGTCAAGCTGCTCTTCACCCCCGCCGACGGCGCCCCGCCGATCCGGCGCACCTACACCGTGCGCTCCTGGGACACCGCCGCGCAGACGCTGACCCTGGACTTCATCACCCACGGCGACAGCGGGGTGGCGGCTCCCTGGGCGCTGCGGGCCCGACCCGGCGACACCCTCAGCATGTCCGGCGCCGGCGGCGCCTGGTCCCCGGCGGCCGACGCCTCCTGGTACCTGCTGGTGGGTGACGACACGGCGCTGCCCGCGATCAGCTCCGCCATCGAGGTGCTGCCCGCCCACGCCCGCGGCGAGGTGGTGGTCGAGGTGGACACCCCCGCCGACGAGGTGGCCCCGACGCCACCGCCGGGCGTGCGCATCACCTGGCTGCACCGCCTGGGCGCCGAGCCCGGCGCGACCAGCCTGCTGCCGGCCGCGGTGCGCGCCCTGGACTGGCCCGAGAGCGGTGAGGTCGACGTCTTCGCCCACGGCGAGCGGGAGGCCATGAAGCAGCTGCGGGACGTCTTCTTCGCCGAGCGCGGGCTGCCCCGTTCCAGCGTGAGCCTGTCGGGCTACTGGGCCTACGGCCGCACCGAGGACCGCTTCCAGGCCGAGAAGCGCGAGCCGGTCGGGCAGATCCTGCCGCCGGAGTGACCTGGGGGCGGAGCTACTCCCCGACCGCGCGGGGACGCTCGGCAGGGGCGTCGACGACGACCGGCGCCGTCTCGGCCAGCACGGGCTCGTCGCGCCGGCCCGAGGAGGTCACGTCCGGGGCGGACAGGTCGATGGTGCGGACGGTCCGGGGGGCCAGCGGCTTCGACACGTAGGTCGGCGTGGTCACCGGGATGGGGTCCCAGAGCCCGGCGACGGGACGGGTCGCCGGGGACGCCTCCTGCTCGCCGCGCGACCTGGCGACCCGGATCACCACGGTCGCCTCGTCGTCGGAGCCCTGCCGGATCGCGGCCACCTGCTCGTCGTGGCTGCGGATCATCGCGGCGACGGTGAAGCGGGCGACGCCGAGGAACAGCACCACCAGCCCTCCGGGGACCGCGAGGCTCCACCAGGGCACCAGGCCGGCGGTGGCCAGCCCGAGGCAGACGGCCACCGCGGTCAGCAGCACCAGCAGCACGCGACGTCGCCGGGCCGCGGCCTCACGCTCGGCCTGCCGGATCCGCCGGATCGCCGACCGGCGGGTCATCGGCGTCGACACCTCGACGTCGCCGATGGCGGCCCCGTCCTGGTCCAGCAGCGGCGCGGCCCCGGTGGCGATGATCCGGGCGCTGGTCGGGAAGCTCTCGCGCGGGTCGGAGTCGGCCTCGTCGACCTGCTGACGGCGCAGGTAGAGGGGCACCAGGTAGGCGAGCCAGGCGACGACGATGGCTGCGAAGATCAGTCCGGTACCCACGCCTGCGAGCATAGGAGCCGGACCCGGTCCGGTCCCCGACCTGCGTCGGAGTGTCGGCCGGCCACCGGGTACAAGGGTGCGGATCAGGTGCGCAGCCGCTCCCAGCGGCGCAGCAGGCCCTCGCCGACCTCCTCGGAGTTGAGGGCGAAGACCAGGTGGTCGCGCCAGTCGCCGTCGATGTGCAGGTAGCGCGGACGCAGCCCCTCGGGCCGGAAGCCGAGCTTGGCCACCACCCGCAGGCTGGCCGCGTTCTCGGGCCGGATCGCGATCTCGATCCGGTGCATCCCGATGGTGGCGAAGCAGTGGTCGACCGCCATCGCGACCGCGGTGGGGACGATCCCGCGGCCGGCGACGCGCTGGTCGACCCAGTAGCCGATCTGGCCCCACGCCGCGGACCCGCCGACGATGCCGGAGACGGTGAGCTGGCCCACCATCCGGAAGTCCTGCTCGGGCCCCTCGGAGAGGTGGATCAGCCAGGGCAGGGCCCGGCCGCTGCGCGCCTGGCTGGTCAGCAGGCGCACCAGCGCGGCGTAGCTGGCCGGCCCCGGCGGCGAGTTCGGGGGCAGGGTGGCCTCCCAGGGCCGCAGCCAGTCGCTGTTGCGGCTGCGGACCTCGGTCCACGCGCCGCGGTCGCGACGGCGGATCGGCTGCAGGCTGAGCTGGGAGCCGTCGGGCAGGGCGTGGGTCACCGAGACCGGCCAGCGCAGCTCCCTCATCGCGCGCTCACCCGTGGCCTCCGCCGCCGCGCAGCTGCGCCACGGCGTGCCCCAGCACGGGCGCGAGCACCGCCAGGGCGTCGGCGACCGCACCGCGGGACCCGGCCAGGTTGACCACCAGCGTCCGTCCGGCCACGCCGGCCAGCCCGCGGCTCAGCACGGCGGTGGGCACGCCGTTCTCGACCCCCCGCCGGGCGATCTCGGCGGCCAGGTGCGGCAGCTCGCGCTCGAGCAGCGGCGCGGTCTGCTCCGGGGTGCGGTCCGACGGGCTCAGCCCGGTGCCCCCGGTGGTGAGCACGACGTCCGGCTCCTCGGCCAGGCAGCGGACCAGCTCACGGCCCACGGCCTCGCCGTCGGGCACCACCACGGGGTCGGCGACCTCGAACCCCCAGCCCCGCAGGGCGTCGACCAGCACCGGGCCGGTGCGGTCCTCGTAGCGGCCGGCGGCGGCCCGGGTGGAGACGGTCAGCACCGCGGCCCGCGCACCGGCCGGGACCGCGCTCGTCTCAGGACCCGGCACGGGTCCAGTCCCCGCTGCGGCCCCCGGCCTTGGCCAGCACCCGGATGTCGGTCACCCGGGCCTCGCGGTCGACGGCCTTGACCATGTCCACCAGGGCCAGGGCCGCCACGCTGACGGCGGTCAGCGCCTCCATCTCCACGCCCGTGCGGCCGGTGGTGCGCACGGTGGCCTCGATGTCCACGCCGTGGTCGGCGACCTCGAGCTCGACGCTGACCCCGCTGATCGGCAGCGGGTGGCACAGCGGCACCAGCTCCGGGGTCCGCTTCGCGCCCTGGATGCCGGCGATCCGCGCGACCGCCAGCGCGTCGCCCTTGGGCACGGCGTCGTCGCGGAGCGCGGCCACGCACGCGGGGCTCAGCAGCACCGTGCCGGCGGCGGTGGCCGTCCGGGTGGTGACGTCCTTGTCGGACACGTCCACCATCAGGGCCCGGCCGCGGCCGTCCAGGTGCGGGAAGGACGTCTGCTCGCTCATCGTGGTCCTCCGCTCAGCTGGGCTCGTCGAGCAGCCAGACCTCGACCGGCGACCCGGCGGGGACGACGTCCACGTCGGGGTCGAGCACGATCAGGGCGTTGGACCGGGCCATGTTGCTCACCAGGTGCGACCCGTGGCCGCCGACCGCGGTGACGCTGCGGCGTCCGCCCGGGTCGGTGGTGACCAGCCCGCGGGCGAACTGCTTGCGCCCGGGGGTGGAGCGGATGAGGTGGGTGGCGATGGCGCGGACCGGTGGGCGGAACAGCGGCTCCAGACCCATCAGCTTGCGGATCACCGGGCGGACGAAGGCCTCGAAGGAGACGTAGGCGCTGACGGGGTTGCCCGGCAGCATGATCATCGGGACCCGGTCCTCCCCGATCAGCCCGAAGCCCTGCGGCTTGCCCGGCTGCATCGCCACCTGGCAGAAGTCGGTGAGGCCCAGCTCGGGCATCACCGACTTCACCAGGTCGTAGTCGCCCTGGCTCACCCCGCCGGTGGTGATGATCAGGTCGGCGCGCACCAGCTGGTCGGAGATGGTCTGCCTGATCGCCTCGGCGTCGTCGCCCACCGAGCCGACCCGGAACACCTGGGCGCCCTCGGCCCGGGCGGCGGCGGCCAGCAGGTAGGAGTTGGAGTCGTAGAGCTGGGCGGGGTTGCGCAGCGGCAGGCCGGGCTCGGCCAGCTCGGAGCCGGTGGCCAGCACCACCACCCGCGGCCGGGGCCGCACCATCACCTTGTCCACGCCGATCGCGGCCAGCAGGCCGATGTGACGGGGACCGATCCGCTCGCCGGTGCGCATCATCAGGTCGCCCTCGGAGACGTCCTCGCCGCGGCGGCGGATGTGCTGGCCGGGTCGGACGGCGGCCGTGATCACCACGTCCTCGCTGCCGCGGTCGGTCTGCTCGTAGGGGACGACCGCGTCGGCCCCCGGCGGCACCGGGGCGCCGGTCATGATCTTCACCGCCGTGCCCGGGGGCAGCGGCTCCTCGCTCCAGTCCCCGGCGGCGATCTCGCCCACCACCGCGAGGGTGGTGGGGCTGTCCTCGGCTGCGCCGGCGGTGTCCTCGGCGTGCACGGCGTAGCCGTCCATGGCGGCGTTGTCGAAACCGGGCAGGTCGACGTCGGACTCGATGTCCTCGCAGATGCTCAGGTCGAGGGCGTCGAGCAGGAGCTGGCCGAAGGCGGGCAGCTGCTCGACCTGCTCGAGCAGGTAGGCGCGGTGGTCCTCCATCGAGCGCAGGCCCGCGGCGTCGACCGGCGGGGCGGGCGGCAGCGTGGGTGCCGGCGGCTCCTCGACGGGCGCCTCGTCCTTCTTCTTCCTCCGGCCGAACAGTGCCATGGCCCTTAGCCTAGGGCTCATGCCTCCCAGCCAGTCGGACGACCGCGCCCTGGCGGGCGCCAAGGACGTCCTGCGCGACGCCGTCCGCCGCCGCCGCGACGCCCGGCCGGCCGAGCAGCGGGCCGCCGACGACCTGGCCCGCCTCCGTGGGCTGCAGGAGCTGTTCGGCCACCCCGACGGCGGGACGACGGTGGCCTGCTACCTCAGCACCGGCAGCGAGCCCTCCACGACCCGGCTGGTGGCGTGGCTGGCCGCCCAGGACGTCCGGGTGCTGCTGCCGGTGCTGGGGCGGCGGGCCGACGGCAGCCGGCGCGCTGGACCGGACTGGGACCTGTACCGGGGACCGTCCCGGCTGCGTCGCGGGCCCCGCGGCATCCCCGAGCCGGACGCCGACGGGCTCGGCCCCGCGGCGCTGGCCCGGGCCTCGGTGGTGGTGGTGGCCGCGCTGGCCGCCACCCCGCGGGGTGACCGGCTGGGCACCGGCGGCGGCTGGTACGACCGGGCGCTGGAGCACGCGGGCGACGGTGCGGTCACGGTCGCCCTGCTCAACGACGACGAGGTGATGCCCACCCTGCCCGTCCAGGCCTGGGACCGCCGGGTGGACGTGCTGGCCACCCCGACCCGGCTGCTCAGCACCCTCGAGGAGCGCTGAGACCCCTCGACCGGCGGCTCAGCCCGGGCGCCCCCGGCCGGCCATCACGGCGTCGGTGAGCTGGGCGCGGGGCTCGCGACCGGTCAGGAACCGCTCGATCTCGTCCACCATGACGGTGAAGAAGCGGGGCCGCGCCTCCTCGGTGACCCCGGCGATGTGCGGGGAGAGCAGCACGTTGGGCAGGTGCCGCAGCGGCGCCCCGACCGGGACCGGCTCGGGGTCGTGGACGTCGAGGCCGAACCAGGCGTCGCCGCGCGCGGCCCGGCGCACCAGCGCGTCGGTGTCGACGACGGCACCGCGGGAGACGTTGACGAAGACGGCGCCGGGCTGCAGCCGCTCCAGCTCGTCGGCGCCGATCATCCCCTCCGTGCTCGGGGTGGCCGGCACCAGGCAGACCACCACGTCGCAGCCCATCACGCGCTCGAGCGGGGCGAAGTCGACGTCGAGGGCGTCGGCGAGCTCGCGGGGGGCGAAGGGGTCGTGCACCAGCACCGGACCGCCGAAGGGGCGCAGCAGCTCGCGCAGCCGCCAGCCGATGTGGCCGAAGCCGATCATCCCCACCGGGCGCCCGCTGAGCTCGCGCACCGGCGGCACCTCGTCGCGGTCCTTGCGCAGCTCCTCGTCGGCCATCACGCGCCGGAACAGGCCGTGCTGGCGCAGCCCGAGCAGGGCCAGCGCGAGCGCCCACTCCGCGACCGGCCACGAGGAGGAGTGGGTGGTGTCCACCGCCACCACGTCGTGCTCGCGGGCGGCCTCGACGTCGATCCGCCCGGCGAACCGGTCCCCCTCCAGCTCCCCCACGAAGCGCAGCCGCGGCGCGGCGGCCAGCACGTCCTCGTCCACCGGCGGGGACCCGTGGCAGACCACCAGCAGGTCGCAGCCGGCGGCGAACCCGGCCAGCCGTCGTCGGGAGTCCTCGTCGGCCTCGACCGGCCCCCACCCCGACGGCACCTCGAACTCCTCCACCCGCACCTCGGCGAGCCGGCCCAGCCGTTCCAGGTCCGCCGCACCGAGGTAGTCCTCGCGGATGCGTCCTGACAGGGCGATGCCGACCACGGGGCGGCTGGTAGGTGGTGTCATGCCGCCGCGTTACCCCGCTCAGCCGACGGGGACGCCCTCGACCTCGGAGGTCTCGGCCGCGGCGGCACGCTGCCGGCGGGCCCGCCGGACGGCCAGCGTGAGCCCGACCGCGACGACGACCACGACCAGCGCGTACACCGACCAGCGCGCACCCTCGCCCACCTCGCCGGCGCGCATCAGCGTGCGGGAGTTGGTCAGCACGATGATGCCGCCCACCAGGACGCCCAGCAGGTGCGCGGGCAGGTGGCGGACCAGCATGGCGGCCAGCGGGGCCGCGACCAGCCCACCGGCCATCAGGGCCAGGGCGAAGCCCCAGTTGATCCCGGCGGCCCCCAGCCCCACCAGGAACCCGACGCTGGCCGAGACGCTGACCGCGAGCTCGGCGGTGTCGATGGAGCCGACCACCTTGCGCGGCTGCAGCCGGCCGTCGGCCAGCAGCGCCGGGGTGCCGACCGGGCCCCAGCCGCCGCCGCCGGTGGCGTCGACGAACCCGGCGAACAGCCCGAGCGGGGCGAGCGTGCGGACCCCAAGCGGGCGGCGGATCCGCGGCCGCACCCCGGCCACGAACCGGGCGATGATGTAGACGCCGAGGGCCAGCAGGATGCCCGACATCACCGGCTCGGCGGCCTCGGTGGAGATCGAGCTCAGCACTGTCGCACCGAGGAAGGCGCCCAGCGCCCCCGGCCCGGCGATCCGGGCGACCACGCCCCAGTCGACGTTGCGCAGCCTCCAGTGGCTCACCCCCGAGGCGGCGTTGGTGACGATCTCGCTGATGTGCACCGAGGCCGAGGCGGCGGCGGGGGTGAGACCCGCCAGCGCCACCAGCAGGGTCGAGGAGGTCACCCCGTATCCCATGCCGAGGCTGCCGTCGACCAGCTGGGCCAGCAGCCCGACCAGGGCGAGCACGATGAGCTTGCGCACGGGCGTCTCTCACTTCCCCTATTACCCCACCGACTTGATAGGGAATCGGGACGAGCGTAGACGCCCGGCGCCGGGGGGCAAGTCCGCGGTCTCAGCCTGCGGACGTGGGGTGGTCCCGGGTGGGCCGCGCCCAGGCCGCGGGGTTGGCCACCAGCGTGCGGACCAGCTCGGGCATGTCGCCGGTCGCCACGTCACGCAAGGTGACCAGCTCCAGGATCGCCCGCTCGGAGGCCCGCAGCGCGATCCACACCTGCTGCAGCGGTGCGGCGGCACCGGTGTACTCCAGCTCCTCGGGACGGTTGCCGCGGACGTTGGCCAGCTCCCCCTCGAGGGCCCGGATGATGTCGGCGATCGAGATCTGCTCGGCGGGGCGGGCCAGCCGGAAGCCGCCCACCGGCCCGCGCTGGCTGCGCAGCACCTGCCCGCGCCGCAGCTCGCCCAGGATGCTCTCCAGGTACTTGGCCGGGATCTGCTGGGCGGTGGAGAGCTGCTCCACGTTGCGGGGGCCGTCGGCGGCGGCGAGCTCGCAGGCCGCCCGCAGGGCGTAGTCCACCCGGGCCGAGAGCTTCATCCACGTCCTCCCTACTGCACCGGGGCCAGCACGAGGGTGTCCACCCCGGCGGCGTGCACGGCCTCGGCGCCGTGCACGAAGGGCATCATCTCATCGCGGGCCCACAGCCGGCTCTGGTCCTCGTAGTGCTCGGCGAAGGCGTGCCCGGAGACGCCGGTCTGGTTCACCCAGCGCGAGGCGTCGAGCTGGCCGAGGTCGACCAGCATCCGCATCGCGGGACCGTTGAGCGGGGTGAAGTCGCGCTCGCGGGCGTCCCAGGAGGTGGCCTCGACCGTGCCGGTGGTGCCTCCCAGACCCGGCCCCTCGCGGTTGAACAGCCGCTCCACGACGCCGACGCCGCTGGTGCCGAGCGTCTGGTGGGTCAGCTCGAGCCGGTGGAGCTTGCCCCACTCCCAGCCGGCCGGGTCGCGGCTGATCAGGGCGGTGATCTGCTTGCGGGCGGCGAGGTTGGCCTCGGCCAGCACGTCGTCGCGCTGCTCGACCACGTCGGGGGTGGTCACGTCGTCCCACCACGGGTTGTCGGGGTCGGCCACCAGCTCGGCCAGCACCGCCATCCAGCGGTCGCCGCCGCCGGGCCACAGCTCCTCGGGCAGCTCGTCGGAGAAGGTCAGCCGCAGCACCTCGCGGACCGCGACGGAGAACCACGCGGCACCCGCGGAGCCGGGGTCGGCGCGCAGGTCCCACTCCGCCAGCACGCGCTGGCCGTCGGCCACCCACGGCTCCAGCACGGGCGCCTCGACCATGGCTGGCACCAGGGCGTCGGCGTAGCGGACCCGGGTGTCGTAGAACAGCTCCTCGGCCTCGTCGGTGCTGACCGTGCCGCCGTCGGCGGTCAGCTCGGCCAGCCGGTCCCGCAGCTGCTGGCTGCGCCACCCCTGCGAGGGGTCGGTGTGCAGCCGGTGGGGGTAGTCCTCCTCGTCCACGACCGCCTGGTTGGCGCTGACCACGAACCCCTCGGCCGGGTCCTGGCTCCAGGGCAGCTGCTCGAACGGGATGGTCCCGGTCCAGGCGGCGTCGTCGCGCCAGCCGAGGGCCGGGGTGCGGCCGTCGCGGCCGTCGCGGAGCGGGACGGCGCCCGGGAGCTGGTAGCCGATGGTGCCGGCCGTGTCGGCGTAGACGATGTTCTGGGAGGGGGCGACCAGGTCGCGGGTGGCCTCGCGGAACTGCTCGAAGTCCTGCGCCCGGTTGATCGCGAGCAGGGCGTCCATCGACGGCCCCGGGGTGAGCGCGGTGGACTGCAGCACCGCCGCCCACTGCTCGGGCTGCTGCTCGGCCCCGGGCGTCGGCTCCCCCGACGCCGGGCCGGCCTGCGCCGCCATCGCCGCCACCTGCTCGTCGACGTCGGAGACCACGGGGCCGAGCCGGGTGGAGCGGACGGTGATCTGCCGCGGCTCGGACTCCCCCCGCACCCGGATCAGCTCGGTGCGGGTCTGCAGCGGCTGCCAGCCGCCCTCGCGGTACACCGTGCCGTCGGCGCGGACGCGTTCGAGCACGTAGTCCTCGGTGTCGAGGTAGGGGGTGGTGAACCCCCAGGCGATGGACTGGTTGTGCCCGATGACGACCCCGGGGACCCCGGCGAAGGAGAAGCCGGACACGTCGAGCGGGCAGCCCGGCCCGACCTGGCGGCAGTGCAGCCCCACCTGGGTGAAGACCGAGGGGATGCCGATGGCCAGGTGCGGGTCGTTCGACAGCAGCGGCGCCCCGGAGTCGGTGTGCTCCCCCGACAGCACCCAGGCGTTGGAGCCGGTGCCGGCCAGGTCGGCGTCGCCGAGCAGCTGCGGGACGGCCGCCTCGGCCGCCGCGGCCTGGCCGAGGACGTCGAGGGCACCGGCGGGGAGCTGCGGCAGCGCGGCGGCGCTGCGGGCGTCCCCCGCGGTGGCGGCGTCGTCGAAGCGGCCGTCGCGCACGCCACCTGCGGGCAGCACCGGACGCAGCTCGTCCAGGTCCGGGCGGGGGTACAGCTCGGCGGCCCGCTCGGCCCCGACGAGCTCCACCAGCCGGGCCCGCTCCAGCTCCTGGGTGCGGGCGTCGCTCAGGTCCCAGGCCATCGCCTTGAGCCAGCTCACCGAGTCCGCCGGCGTCCACGGCTCCGGGGCCGGCAGCGGGCCCTGCAGCCCGAGGACGGTGTACTCCAGCGACAGCTCCTCGGGGCTGCGGGAGGCGAGGTAGGCGTTCACCCCGGCGGCGTGGGCCTGCAGCGCGCGCCGGGTGCCGGCCGACAGCATCCCCAGCTCCTGCTCGGCCACCCGCCGCCAGCCCAGGGTCCGGACCGCGGCGTCGGTGGCCAGCTGGGACTCCCCGAACAGCTCCGACAGCCGTCCGGCGGTGATGTGGCGGCGCACGTCCATCTCGAAGAAGCGGTCCTGCGCCTGCACGTAGCCCTGGGCGGTGTAGAGGTCCTCCACGGTGTCCCCATACAGGTGCGGGACCCCGGCCGCGTCCCGCACCACCTCGACCTCCGCGCCCAGCCCCGGCAGGTCGAGGCGGCCCTCGGTCTGCGGGAACGGGGCGCGGATCCGGACCGCGGCGAAGCTGGACAGCGCAGCCAGCAGGAGCACGCCGACGAAGACGCCGAACAGGGCGATGCGGAGGGCTCGGGACACGCCCGACACCCTAGAGGACGCCTGTCCCGACGGCGCCCGGCAGCGGCCGGAGGGGCTGCCCGGCGGGGGTATCATCGCCTCGTTTGCCGCACCGACGGACGAAGCGAGGCCGAATGCCCACCTACCAGTACCGCTGCACCCAGTGCGACCACGAGCTCGAGGTCGTGCAGAAGTTCAGCGACTCCGCACTCACCGTCTGCCCCAGCTGCCAGGGCTCGCTGCGCAAGATCTACAACGCCGTGGGCGTGGTGTTCAAGGGCTCCGGCTTCTACAAGACCGACAGCCGCGCGGCCGGCTCCTCGTCCGACTCCTCCTCCAACGGCTCGACGAAGACCGACTCCGCCAGCAGCTCGGGCTCCAACGGGTCGAACGGCTCCTCGTCCTCCGCCGGCTCCTCCAGCTCCTCCGGCTCCGCCAGCTCCTCCACCGCCTCCTCGAAGGCCGCGACGCCGGCCAGCTGAGCCGGCGAGCCGTCCACAACCGCCGGCGGCGCCCGGCGGGGCTGTGGACGGACGGTCGGCGGCCGGGCAGCCCGCCCATGGTGGGGGCATGGCTGCTCTCACCCTCTCCGGCCTGCGCCGGGCCGTGTCCTGGCACCGGCGCACCCTCGCCGCGGGCTGCGCGGTGCTGGCCGTGCTGGCCACCGTGGCCGCCGTCTCCCCCGAGGCCCCCGAGGCCTCGCCGGTGGTGGTCGCCGGAGGGCCGCTGCCCGGCGGCACCCGGCTGAGCGGGACCGACCTGGAGGTGCGACGGGTCGACGCCGCCGCGCTGCCCGACGCGGCCCTGACCGACCCGGCCGCCCTGGTGGGGCGGACGCTCACCGCCCCGGTGACGGCCGGCACGATGCTGACCGAGGCCGACGTGGTGGCTCCCCGCGGCGAGCAGACCGACGGCGGCGTGCTGGCCCCCGTCCGCGTCTCCGACCCCGAGGTGGCCGCGCTGCTGCGTGTCGGCGACCGGGTGGACGTGCTGGGCGCCGACCCGGGCACCGGCGAGGTGGTGGTCCTCGCCCCGGACGCGCGGGTGGCCTCCGTGCCGACGGCCCCGGCCGAGGGCGGGCTGTTCTCCCCGGGCTCCTCCGGCGGAGGGGCGCTGCTGCTGGTGGAGGTGCCGCCGGCGACGGCGCTGCGGCTGGCCGGGGCGTCGGCGGCCGGGCCGGTGTCGCTGGTGCTCGGCTGAGCGGCGGCGGGCCACGCCGTCGAGGACCGCGATCCCGCCGGGCGGCGCTGCTAGCGTCGAGCAGCAGCGGCCGCCCGACGACCCGGGGCGCCGCACCGACCCCGAGAGGAGCGTCCCGTGAAGGGATTCAAGGCCTTCCTGCTGCGCGGGAACCTGATCGAGCTGGCCGTGGCGTTCATCCTGGGCACCGCGTTCGCGACCGTGGTGTCGACCTTCACCGCCATCCTGACCGACCTGCTCGGCCTGATCGCCGGCCAGCCCGACTTCAGCGGCACCGCGGTGGCCGGCATCAACGTGGGTGCGTTCATCAACGCGGTGCTCAACTTCTTCATCGTCGCCGCCGCGCTCTACTTCGTGGTGGTGCTGCCCTACAACAAGATCAAGGCGCGCACGTCGAAGCCGGTCGAGCAGGAGGAGGCCCAGTTCACCACCAGCGAGCAGCTGCTGGTCGAGATCCGGGACCTGCTGCGGGGCCGCTGAGCGCTCACCAGTGCGGCGGGCGGTCCGCGATCAGCTGACGGTCGCGGGCCGACAGCGGCGCGGACGGCCCGGGCGGCCGGACGGCCCGCGCCCCCAGCTCGTCGAGCAGCTGCTGCAGACCCGCCTGCAGCTGGGCGTGCCCCCCGGGTCCCACCCAGCCCTCCGGCAGCGGGTGCGGCCAGGGCTGCTCGGCCGCCTGCCGGGCCGCGGCGTGCTCGCGGACGGCCGCCTGGTCCCAGCCGTGCGCGGCCAGCAGGGCCCGGGCCCGGGCGACCACCCCGCTCCCGGGGCCGCCGGCGGCGGTCTCCAGCAGCTCTCCGGTGAGCGCCCAGGCCAGGCACTGGGCCGGCGACGGGGTCACGACAGGACGGTCCCGTCCGGCACGGTCTGCGGGCCCCGGTCCTCCAGGGTGACCTCGCCGCGGACCACCACGTCCGCACCGAAGGTCCAGTCGCCGTGCACGGTCAGCGCGGTGGCCTCGCGCAGGCTCGGCGCTCCGGCGGGGAAGCGGGCCTCGAAGTCGCGGATCCGCTTGTAGTAGGAGCTGTCGAGGTCGACCAGCGGCGCCCGCTCCACGGTCCGGTCGACGGTGCCCTGCTCCCCCACCTCGTAGACGTCGGAGCGCAGCAGCAGCAGGTCGTTGGTGGTCTTCACCGGCAGGAACCGCTCCCGGCCCACCACCACGGCGGTCGCCCCGGGGAACACCTCGATCGCCGCTCCCATGGCGGACTCGATCTGGATCACCTCCGGGGAGGAGGGGTCTGCGGGGTCGACGTTCTTGGTGTTGCGGATGAGCGGCAGCCCCAGCACCGCGTCCCGCTCGGCGAGGGTGGCCGCCAGCTGCTCCAGGTCCCACCACAGGTTGTTGGTGTGGAAGTAGGGGTGGCGGTGCTCGTCGGTGAAGTGGTGCATCTCCTCCGGCGCGGTCTGGGCGGTGTCGCGCAGGATGAGCTGGCCGTCGCTGACCCGCACGGCCAGGTGCCCGCCCTTGCGGTCGGCCGCGGTGCGCCGGCAGAGCTCGGCGGCGTAGGGCGCACCGGAGGCGGCGAACCAGCCGGCGAGCGTGGCGTCCGGGGCCGCGCCCAGGTTGTCGGAGTTCGACACCGCGGCGTAGCGGTAGCCCTGCTCCAGCAGGGTGGTGAGGATGCCGGACGCCTCCAGCGCGGTGTACACGTCGCCGTGGCCGGGCGGGCACCACTCCAGGCTGGGGTCGTCGGGCCACTCCACCGGGGTGAGGTCGTCGGCCCGCAGCCTCGGCTCGAGGTTCTGCAGGAAGTCCAGCGGCAGCCCGTCCACGGCCAGGTCCTCGTGGGCGGCGAGCGCGGCGCGGGTGTCGTCGACGGTGCGGAAGCTGTTCATCAGCAGCAGCGGGAGCCGCACCTGGTGCTGGGCGCGGGCCCGGCGCACCTGGTCGACGATGAGGTCGAGGAAGGTCTTGCCGTCGCGCACGGTCAGCAGCGACTTCGCCCGGTCCATGCCCATCGACGTGCCCAGGCCGCCGTTGAGCTTGATGAGCACCGTCTGGGACAGCGCCTGGCGGGCGGCCTCGGGGTCGACCTCGGTGTCGTCGAGGTGGTCCACCTCCGTCAGCGGGGTGATGGAGTCCTCGCTGATCAGTCCGGTGGCCCCCTCCTCCAGCTGGGCGTAGTAGTGGCTGAAGACGTCGATGGCGGCCTGCGGCACACCGGCCTGCGACATCTTGGTCTGGGCTAGGCGGAGACCTTCTGCACTCATGGGGCTGATCGTAGGAGATCGGTCGGCCGGGGACCGGCCCGGGACGCACCGCAGCCCCCGTCCCGGAGGACGAGGGCTGCGGTTCACGTGAGGAGAGGGCGCCGATGTCGGGCTCAAAGCACCTGTCTACCCACCCCCAGGAGACATTCCATCGGCGCCCGTCTCGACTAGAAGGATACGCCTGTGGCCGCCTCCGTCAAGTCGGCGTGTCGCACCGTCACCTGGCCGTGACATGGCGTCCGATTGCGGGCCCCCGGAGGCGGTGGGAATCGAACACGGCGCCCTCGCCAGGATTCGAACCTGGGACCAACCGCTTAGGAGGCGGTTGCTCTATCCCCTGAGCTACGAGGGCCGGCGCCAGCATTGTGTCAGCCTCCGCGGGCAGGTGGTCAAACGACCGGCGCGTGGGCCGGGCACACGACGACCGGCAGCCGGGGTACTTCGGCAGCCGGTCGTCGGTGCGGGCGGCGTCGCAGCGCAGGTACACCGGGCCGCGGCGGGTCCGGTTCAGCCGGGCGTGCGCGCAGCCGGCGCAGAGCCCCGGGTCGCCCGGACCCGGGGCCGGTGCGTCACTCAGCCGCGGACTCCTGCTGGCGGGCGGCCTTCACCTCGGCGTGGACGGCCTCCATGTCGAGCTCCTTGACCGCGGTGATGACCTGGTCGAGCTGGGCGCCGTTGAGCGCGCCGGCCTGGTTGAAGACCAGCACGCCCTCGCGGAAGGCCATCACGGTGGGGATGCTGGTGATCCCCAGACCGGCAGCCACGTCCTGGTTCGCCTCGGTGTCGAGCTTGGCGAAGGTGATGTCGGGGTTGGCGTTGGAGGCCTTCTCGTACACCGGCCCGAAGCGCTTGCAGGGCTGGCACCAGTCGGCCCAGAAGTCGACCAGCACGATGTCGTTCTCGGTGATGGTCGAGGTGAAGTTCTCGGCGGTCAGCTCGGTGGTGGCCATGTGGCGTCCTCTCGAATCGGCGTTCCCGGCGCTGCGCACCGGGGGTCTCGGTGGCACAACCGGGAGCGGCGTCCGGCTATTCCGGCTGGGCCCGACGCGCACCTCACGTCACCGCCACCTCACTTCATGGCCACGACGCGGCGCATGCCGACCGCGATCCGCACCTGCCCCTGCTTGGCGACCCGGTGCACCAGGTGCTCGACCGCGATCTCGCGGCGCTCCGCCGGCGAGCGCGGCAGGTACAGCGCGCGGACCAGCCGCTCGGCGTCCTCGCGGTCGTCGACGGTGTAGAAGTACACCTCCCGCTTGTCCTCCACCCGGTGCAGCCGCAGCAGCGCCAGCAGCGCCTTGACCCCCGTCCGCTCGACCGGGTTGGGGAACTGCGGGCGGGTCCGCAGCACGCGGGTGAGCCGGGTGACGTCGGCCAGCTCCTTCGGCGACATCAGCCAGATCGAGGGCGCGATCACCGCCAGCGCACCGCCGGGGCGCAGCACCCGGGTGATCTCGCGGACCGCCTCGTCCAGCGGCTGCACCACCAGCAGCCCGAGCACGCTCGTCACCGCGTCCAGGGAGCCGTCGGCGAACGGCAGCCGCACCCCGTCGGCGCGGACGTAGGACCCCGGCGCGCGCCGCCGGGCGACGTCGAGCTCCTCCGCGGAGAGGTCGAGCCCCACCACGGTCCGGCCCGGGCTGGCCAGCCGCCGCACCATCGCCCCGCCACCGCAGGCCAGGTCGAGCACCCGGTGCGCGGAGGGCGGCACCGCGCGGGCCAGCCAGTCGTAGGGGTTGTGGTCCCCCGAGCGGGCCCGTTCCAGGACCTCCTGCACCGCGCCGGGGTTGTCGCGGTGGAAGTCGGCCAGGTATCGGCGCCAGTCGGTCGCGGCCATCGTCGCTCAGAGCTCCTCGTCCAGTGCGGCGCGGATGTCGGCGCCCAGCTCGCGCAGCACCCGTCCGGGTCCGATCGTCCTCCCGGCCACCGCCGAGACCAGGGCCGACATGCCGGGCAGCGCCTCCTCGGGCTCGGGTCGCCCGGGCGGGCCGTCCAGCAGCAGCGGGTTGCAGCCGTCGGCCCACGGCTGGCTGAGCCGCTCCCAGGTCTGCACCCAGGCGCGGGAGATCTCCGCGGTCGACGGCACGCCGAAGAAGTGCCCGACGGGCGCGTGGTGGCGCAGCGCGACGAGCGGCGACTCCACGTACAGCAGTGCCAGCCGGACCCGGGCGTCCAGGTCGCGGCGGGCGGCCAGGTCGCCCTCGAGGGCGAAGCCGCACGGGTTGGGGCAGGTCTGGGCCACCTCGGGACGCTCCCCGGCCGCCACGGTGCGGTGGTTCATGGCGCAGACGGCGAGCGCGTCACCCAGCCGGGAGTGGAAGCGGTCGAGGTAGGCGGTGTAGCCGACCCGGTCGCCGTCGCAGGCGTTGAGCGCGCGGCGGGCGGTGGCCCGCTGCGCGGAGGAGTGCGGGCAGCGCCGGTCCTCGCTCCCCCACCGCCCGCCCACGTCGGCGGCCATCCGCATCGGGTCCCCGGCGTGGCCCAGCCGCGTCTCCCAGGCCAGCTGCGCCAGGAACTCCCCGATCAGGTGGGCGGTCACCACGACCTGCAGCGGCTCGCCGCGGGCGGCGCGGAGGTCGAGCACCTCCAGCATCAGCTCGTACAGCGGCACCAGCGAGCCCAGCGCCCCCCGGCGCTCGTCACGCGGCTCGATCGGGAACGCGGAGTCGGTCAGCCGGTCCGCCCAGGGACGGTCGTACTGGGCCGCGACGGCGCCGAAGTCCTCCGCGTCGAGGTCGAGCACGCGCCGCGCCACCCGCGCCAGCGCCGCGGCACGGGCCTCCGGGCCGGTCCGGGAGCCGGCCAGCAGGCTCGCCACGGCGTCGTACCAGTGCCGGTCCAGCAGCGACCGGACCAGGGCACGCGTCCCGGCGGGGTCGCGTCCGGTCACTGCCTCGCGACGAACAGGTGGGAGGCGGTCTCCAGGTCGAGCTCGCAGCCCGGCTGACCGGCGGGCAGCACCCGCACGCCCAGACCGCCGGCGGAGACCGCCACCTCCACCCCGGGCAGCACGCCCGCGGCGTTGAGGGTGGCCAGGAAGTCGACGTCGGACTGCACGTTCTCGCTCATCCGCCGGATCACCACGGTGGTCTCGCCGCCGGCCAGGTCGCGGACCACGTCCGACAGCATCTCGGTGCCGGCCCGGAAGTCGGGCTCGGGACGCTCGACGCCCAGCTCGTTGAGGCCGGGGATCGGGTTGCCGTACGGGGACTCGCTCGGGGCGGCCAGCAGGTCCACCAGGCGCCGCTCGACGTGCTCGGAGATGACGTGCTCCCACCGGCAGGCCTCGTCGTGCACGAGCTGCCAGTCCAGCCCGATCACGTCGGTGAGCAGCCGCTCGGCCAGCCGGTGCTTGCGCATCACCCGCATGGCCAGCTCCTGGCCGCGGGGGGTCAGCTCGAGGTGGCGGTCGCCGTGCACGCGGAGCAGGCCGTCGCGCTCCATCCGGGCGACGGTCTGCGACACGGTGGGGCCGCTGTGGTGGAGCCGCTCGGCGATCCGGGCCCGGAGCGGGGTGATGCCCTCCTCCTCGAGCTCGTACACGGTGCGCAGGTACATCTCGGTGGTGTCGATCAGATCGCTCACGACAAGGCTCTCCTGACTTTGCTGGCGGCGCAGCACAGCCTAGGCCATCGGGCCGGTCGCACCCCCGGTCCAGCCGGGGCCGGGGAGGGTCAGCGGACCACCCACGCGCCCCGTCGCAGCACCGCCCGGACGCCGGCGTCGGCGTCGAGCTGGACGAGGTCGGCGGGGCCGCCGGGCACCAGCGTGCCGGCCTGCCCGAGCCGGTGGGCGCGGGCCGGGGTCCGTCCGGCCATGGTGACCGCCGCCGCGAGGTCCACCCCGGGCAGCCCGGCGACCCGTTGCACGGCCTCGCCCATCAGCAGGGTGGAGCCGGCGATCGAGCCCTCGCTGCCGTCCTCGGTGACCAGCCGGGCCACCCGGTCCAGCACCTGCACGCTGAGCTGGCCGATCTCGTAGCGCCCGTCGGGGCAGCCGGTGGCCGCCATGGCGTCGGTGACCAGGGCGACCCGCTCCGGTCCGGCGGCGGCCACGGCCATGGCCAGCACCTCGTCGGCCAGGTGGGTGCCGTCGGCGATGAGCTCCACCACGACGCCGGGCTCGGTCAGCAGCCCGGGGACCGGTCCGGGCTCGCGGTGGTGGATGGAGGGCATGGCGTTGAACAGGTGGGTGGCGACGCCGACGCCGGCGGCGACCGCCCGCGCGGTGGTGGCGGCGTCGGCCTCGGTGTGCCCGATGGCCACCCGCACCCCGGCGGCGGCGAACCGCTCGACCGCGGCCATCCCGCCCTCCCGCTCCGGGGCCAGGGTCACCATGGCCAGCGTCCCGTCGGCTGCCGCCAGCAGCGCCTCGACCCGCTCCGGCGTCGGGTCGACCAGCAGCTCGGCGTCGTGGGCGCCGCGGCGGTCGGGGTTGAGGAAGGGCCCCTCGAGGTGGATGCCGGCCAGCTCCCCGGCGCGGACCAGCGGGACCAGCGCCCTCACCTGCTCGAGCAGGGTCTCCAGGCTGGCGGTGACCAGGCTGGCCACCAGGGTGGTGGTGCCTCCGCGGGCGTGGGTGTCCAGCACCGTGCGGACCTCGTCGGGGTCGGTGGTGGAGAAGCTCGCCCCGCCGCCGCCGTGGACGTGGGTGTCGACGTAGCCGGGGACCACCAGCCCCTCGAGGTGCTCGTCGGCCCGCACCCCGGCCGCCGGCGTGACCGAGGCCAGCCGGCCCTGCGACACCTCCAGCGCCACGTCGTCCTGCCAGCCCGAGGGCAGCAGCACCCGGTCGGCCCGCAGCACGGTCATCGGGTGGCTCCCGCGGCGTCGCAGGGTCGGGTCAGCGGCTCACCGGTCACGGGCCACACCCTAGTGCCGCGGCGCCGGCATTCCGCCCTGGGTGGAATCGCCGGCTTAACCCATTGATTCGGGGCGTGCTCGTGCCTACCGTGGCCGTACACGGAAGGGAGGTGGTTCGATTCATGAGTGACTGTCGGACATGTGAGGTGGCGGCCGGCTGATTCCGGCCCGAGCCGGCTCGGAGTCGGCCAATCCACTGTCGTCACCCAGACCCGCGAGCGCCGGAGTCCACCGGCCGCCTCCTGCCCAGCAGGACGTGACCCGCTCGCGGGTCTGTCCTTTCCTCCTCCTGGTCCGCTGAGTTGAGCTCCTCCTCGCGGACCGTCCGGGTGCCCCGCTCCCGCCTCGCCGGCTGGCTCGACCGCTTCGCCGCCCGGCACGGCGACCCCGAGGTCCGCGCCACCGAGGACGCCGTGCTGCTCCGCTCCCCCGACGGCGCCGAGGCCGGCATCCGGGTGCCGTTCCTGCCCTGGACGCCCGCGCCCGACCCGCTGCCCGCCCTGCTGCGCCACGTCGCCGTCGACCGGACGCTGGGGGTGGTGCTGGCCCGGCGCGGCGGGCACGCCGCCGGCGTGGTGACCGGCGAGCAGCTGCTCGCCTCCAAGGTCGGCTCGGGCTACGTGCAGGGCAGGACCAAGGCCGGCGGCTGGTCCCAGCAGCGCTACGCCCGCCGACGCGCCAACCAGGCCGCCAGGGCCGGGGCGGAGGCGGTCGAGGACGCGGCCCGCGTGCTGCTGCCGTGGGCCGACCGGCTGCAGCACCTGGTGCTGGGCGGCGACCGGCGGGTGGTCGAGGACGTGCTCGCCGACCCGCGGCTCGAGCCGCTGTCGGGGGTCCCGCGCGAACCCGACGTCCGGCCCACCCCCGACCCCCGGCTGGTGGTGCTGCAGGAGCTCGACCCCACCTCGGTGGCGGTCACGCTGAACGAGCTCGCCTGAGCGCTCAGGGGGCCAGGCGGCTGATCCGCCACCCACCGTCGGTGCGGGTGTACAGCAGCCGGTCGTGCAGCCGGCTGGGCTGTCCCTGCCAGAACTCGATGCGCTCCGGCACCACCCGGTACCCGCCCCAGAACGGCGGGCACGGCACCTCCACGCCGGCGTAGCGCTCCTCCAGCTCCGCCCAGGTCCGGCGCAGGTCCTCGCTGCTGGCCAGCTCGCTGGACTGCGGGGACGCCCACGCCCCGAGCTGGGAGCCGCGCGGCCGGGTGGCGAAGTAGGCCTCGCTCTCGGCCCGGGACACCGGAGCAGCCACCCCCTCCACGCGCACCGCCCGGTAGAACGGCTGCCAGTGCACCTGCAGGGCGACGTCGGGGTTCGCCGCGATGGCCCGGCCCTTGCGCGACTGCTGGTTGGTGAAGAAGGTGAAGCCGTCGGCGTCGAAGCCCTTGAGCAGCACGGTGCGCACCGACGGCCGGATCCGTCCGCCGTCGACCTCGGCGGTCGCCACCTGCATCGCGGTCGGCTCGCCGATGGTGCCGTCGGCCTTGGCCGCGAGGGCCGCGGCGAGCCACTGCCCGAAGAGCTCCAGCGGATCGGCGGGAGCGGTGCGGCGGGACAGGTGCGTCGCGGTGTAGTCCACGCGCTCGCCCGCCAGGTCGGCCGGTGCCGGGTGCGGGACGGAGGAGTCGGCCATGGGCACAGCATGCCCCAGCCGTCCGCGTCGGCCAGAATGGCTCGGGTGAGCACACCCGTCGTCCCCGCCCACCTGCGTCCTGCCGACGGGCGCTTCGGCAGCGGCCCGGCCAAGGTGCGACCGGAGGCGCTGGCCTCGCTGGCCGGCCCGGGCGCGCAGCTGATGGGCACCTCCCACCGGCAGGCACCGGTCCGGGGCCTGGTCGGCCGCGTCCGCCGCGGGCTGGCCGAGCTCTACTCCCTGCCCGAGGGCTGGGAGGTGGTGCTGGCCAACGGCGGCTCCACCCAGTTCTGGGACGTGGCCACCTTCTGCCTGGTCGAGCGCCGCAGCGCCCACGCCGCGTTCGGGGAGTTCTCGGCCAAGTTCGCCCGCGCGGCCCGCCGGGCGCCGCACCTGGAGGACCCGGTGCTGACGGAGGTGGCGCCGGGCTCGGCCGCCGTGCCGACGGCGGTGGAGGGCGTCGACGCCTACGCCTGGGCCCACAACGAGACCTCGACCGGCGCCTGCGCCCCGGTCCGCCGGGTGGCGGGCGCGGACCCCGGCGCGCTGGTGCTGGTGGACGGCACCTCCGCCGCCGGCGGCATGGCGCTGCAGGTGGACCAGACCGACGCCTACTACTTCGCCCCGCAGAAGAGCCTCGGCTCCGACGGCGGGCTGTGGCTGGCCTTCCTCTCCCCCGCCGCGGTGGAGCGGGCCGAGCGGCTGGCCGCCTCCCGCTGGGTCCCGGAGAGCCTGGACCTGTCGGTGGCGGTGACCAACTCCCGGGCCGACCAGACCCTCAACACGCCGGCCGTCGCCACCCTGTGGCTGCTGGCCGACCAGCTGGACTGGATGGCCGCGAACGGCGGGCTGGAGTTCGCCGTCGGGCGCAGCCGGCGCTCGGCGGAGATCCTCTACGGGTGGGCCGACGCGCACCCGCTGGTGACGCCGATGGTGGCGCCGGAGTTCCGCTCGCCGGTGGTGGGCACCCTCGACCTCGACCCCTCGGTCGACGCCAAGCAGGTCGCCGCCACGCTGCGCGCCAGCGGGATCGTCGACACCGAGCCCTACCGCAAGCTGGGACGCAACCAGCTGCGGATCGCGATGTTCCCCACCATCGACCCCGAGGACGTCCGCGCCCTCACCGGGTGCATCGACTGGGTGCTGGAGCAGCTCACCGCCTGAGCGGCGTCGGGCTCAGCGGCCCCGCTGCTCGTAGAGCCAGCGCAGGTCAGCCTCGACGTCGTGCGGGCGGGCCGGCTCGCCGCCGTCGCGTCCGGCCGGGCCGCCGTCGGTGACGTCGGCCGGCTCGGACCAGGTCACCCGGCCCGGGCGTTCCTCGAGCAGCTCGTAGCGGGGACCGTCCTCCGGCTCGGCCTCGGGAGCGGGTCCAGGTGGGAGCTCGGACTCCGGCTCGGGTGCGGCCGGCGGCTCGGGCGCCGTGGCCGCGCTGGCCGCCGGGGTGACCTCGGTGGTGACGTCGGCCCCTGTCTGGCCTGCCCCGGTCCCCTCGGCCCCCGTCTCGTCGACCTGGGCCTCCGCCTCCTCGGTCGCGCCGGCCGGGGCGTCCTCCCGGCCACGGCCGACCAGGAAGGCCACGGCGCCCGCGGCGAGGGCGAGCACGGCGGCCAGCAGCACGGCGACCAGCGTGCCGGTGCGGGCGCCGGCCGCGCCGGCGTCCTCGGCGGGCTCCTCGCCCGCGTCCCCGGCCGGGGTCTCGGCGGGCTGGCCCTCGCCCGGCGCCTCCGCCGACGCGGACGGAGCCGGCTCCTCCTCGGCGGACGGGTCGTCGGTGGGCGGCACGCTGCTGCCCTCGGGCAGGTTCTCGGCCACCGCCTCGGGGACCGGCACCCGCAGCACCTGCGACCCCCGCCCCTCCGAGCCGACCAGCAGGGCCTCGCCGTCCAGGGACTGGGTGATCGACTCCCCCTGCGGCTGCAGCGGCAGCGGGGCGCTGGCCACCACCTGGTAGCCGTCGGGGTCGAGGACGCTGACCGAGGTGTAGCTGCGGACGGCGATCCGGCCGTCGTCCAGCACGGTGGCGTCGGTGATCCAGGCGGGGGCGTCACCGACCCGCTGCAGGGTGTTGAGCTGGGAGCCGGTGGGCGTGCCCCCGGTCGCCCAGATCCCGCCCTGCTCCTCCTTGGTGAAGACGAGCAGCTGCCCGTCGGCAGTCACCACCATCGCCTCCGCGTCGTGGGCCTCGCCGTCGGCGTACCGCAGGTCCCAGGCGTTGTAGACGCTGGTGGTGCCCAGCTGCGGGGAGGTGAGCCGGTAGACCGTCACGAGCTCGCGCCGGCGCTCGTTGTCGCCGATGTCGGCCACGTAGAGGCCGTCGGGGGTGCGGGCGACCGCCTCGACGTCGCTGACCTCGGCCCGGAAGGACACCGTGCCGCGGGTGCGGCCGGACTCGTCGACGGCGAAGACGCGCGGGTCGCCCCCGGAGTCGTCGACCGTCCAGTACCAGCCGGAGACGGTGTCACGGGCCAGCCCGGAGGACTCGGTCACCTCCGGGTCGTCGATGGTGAACTCGACCTCCTCGGCGGCGGCCGGCAGGACGGCGCCTGCCGCGGTCAGCACCGCACCGGCCGCGAGGACGGCGGCGGCGCGGCGTGCACCTCCAGCCAGCACCACGCTCGTCTCACGCTCCACGTCGACTCGGGGCCCGTCGTCTCAGCGCCCGAGCAGGGCGGCCACGACGACGATGCCGATCAGGCTCACGAGCACCCCGGTCACGACCAGCTGTCGGGTTCGAGGTGTCACCGGCCCAGCCTATGGTGCGGCGGCGGGTGTCGCCGTTACGGTGACCCCCATGGGCGCGTTGCGGCTCCACGCGGTGGCGATCGACGACGTCCGCGACATCGTCGGAGCGGACGCGCCGTTCGCCGCGCGGCTGCGCGAGATCGCCCGCACGGCCTTCGCCCCGGCCGGCTCACCCGGTGCCCCCGGGCTGCTCGGCAGGCTGGGCCCGATCTTCCGCCGCTCGCCGCAGGCGGTGGTGCTGGCTCCCGAGGACCCCACCCCGCAGGACCTGGAGACGCTGCTCTCGGGCCACTACGTCCGCCCGGAGCGGTCGCTGCCCACCTGGCGGCTGGTGGAGCGGCTGGTGGAGGGCATCGCCTGGAGCAGCCTGGCCGTCGACCTGGACCGCGGCGAGCGCGACACCCTCGACTTCGACCTGGCCCGCGCCGGGCTGTCCAGCGAGGTCGGGCTGGGCCGGCTGCTCAGCCACGACGCCATGATCGGCGTGATGCCGCCGCCCGGCGAGATGGCCTGCGCCCGCCCCCACTCCTTCGCCCTGGCCATGGCCGAGGCCTGGGGGCGGGCGCTCGCCGAGGACTCCCCGCCGGTCCGGCAGTCCCCGCACCGGGGGGCGATGACCGCGATCTCCCACTGGCTCGACGGCTTCCCCCAGTGGGGCCGGGTCGCCGCCGAGCAGGGCCGGCCGCTGCCCGACCTGGTGGCCTTCGCCTCCCGCTGAGTCAGCGGCGCCGGCGCCGCGGGAAGAGCCAGGCCGCGGCGGCGTAGGACAGCACCAGGACCAGCAGGCACCACAGCGTGGCCAGCAGCGGCTCCCCCGTGCCGTCGCCCAGCAGCAGGGCGCGCAGCGTGTCCACCACCGGGGTGAGCGGCTGGTGCTCCGCCAGCGGCCGCAACCACCCGGGCATGGTGTCCACCGGCACGTAGGCGCTCGACAGGTAGGGCAGGAACAGCAGGGCGAAGCCGTAGCCGTTGGCCGCCTCGGGCCCGTCGGCCAGCAGCCCGATCACCGTGAACAGCCAGGTGATGGCCAGGATGTAGAGCGCCGTCAGGCCGGCCGCCGCCAGCCAGCCGCCGGGGCCGGCGGTGGGTCGGAAGCCGACGGCCACCGCCACGGCCACGACCACCACGGTGGCGACGAGGTTGCGCGCCAGGCTGGCCACCGCGTGCCCGGTCAGCACGGCCGCGCCCGGGATCGGCATGGTGCGGAACCGGTCGATGACGCCGGAGGTCATGTCCACCGACACCGCCACGGCCGTGCTGGAGGCCCCGAAACCGGCGCAGGTGAGGACGATCCCCGGCACGACGTAGTCCACGTAGCCGCCGCCCGGGTCCAGCGCGCCGCCGAAGACGTAGGTGAACACCAGCATCAGCGCCACCGGCAGGACCACCGCCATCAGCAGCGCCTCCACGTCGCGCAGGCTGCGGCGCAGGCTCCGCCCGACCAGGACGAGGTGGGCCGTGAGGGCGCTGACGTGCTGCCGCGCCGGGGGCGCGCCGACGACGGGGACGGCGGTGCTCATCGCAGCACCTCCTCGCGGGCCGGGGCCGCCGCACCGGCCGGACGGCCTGTCAGCTGCAGGAAGACGTCGTCCAGGGAGGGACGCCGCAGGCCGACCCGGGTGCCCGGGCCCGCCGCCTCGTCCAGCCCGTCGACCACCCGGCGCAGACCGGCGAGGGTGCCGTCGGTCGGCACCTCCCGCAGGACCCGGTCGAGGTCGTCGCGCAGCTCCACCACCTCCCCGCCCACCCGGGACTTCAGCTCGGCCGGGCTGCCCTCGGCGACCACCCGGCCGTGGTCGAGCACGGTGACCCGGTCGGCGAGCTGGTCGGCCTCCTCCAGGTACTGGGTGGTGAGCAGGATGGTCGTGCCCTCCGCCGCCAGCCGTCCGATCACCTGCCACAGCGCCAGCCGGCTGCGGGTGTCCAGACCGGTCGTCGGCTCGTCGAGGAAGAGCACCGCGGGCGGGACCAGCACGCTGACCGCGAGGTCGAGCCGGCGGCGCATGCCGCCGGAGTAGGTGCCGACGCGCCGGCCGGCGGCGTCCTCGAGGTCGAAGGCGGCGAGCAGCTCCTGCGCCCGGGCCCTCGCGTCCCGGGCGCCGAGGCCGGAGAGCCGGCCCATCAGGCGCAGGTTCTCCACGCCGGTGAGCACCTCGTCCACGGCGGCGTACTGACCGGTGACGCTGATGCGGCGCCGCACCTGCTCGGCCTGGCGCACGACGTCGAAGCCGGCCACCCGGACCGATCCGGCGTCGGGGCGCACCAGCGTGGTGGCGATGCCGACCAGGGTCGTCTTGCCGGCTCCGTTGGGGCCCAGCAGGGCGACCAGTGCGCCGGTCGGGACGGTGAGCTCGACACCGTCGAGCACGCTCTGGCGGCCGTAGGACTTGCGGAGGTCGCGGATCTCCACCGCGGGTTCGGACATGGTGCCTCCTGACAGGGTTGTGTACGTGACACACAGCGTACGCCCTAAACAGTTTCTGCGCTACGCAGTTCTGCGGCTCGGCCCTACGATGAGCCCCATGCCGCCGACCGGTCCCCGTGACGCCGAGCCCGAGGCCACGCTGCCGCGCGCGGTCGCCATCACCTGGGGGATGGCCGCCTCGCCCCTGCGGGGGCCGAAGCGGGAGCTGAGCCACGAACGGATCGTCGAGGCGGCCGTCGCCCTGGCCGACACCGAGGGCCTCTCCGCGGTCACCATGAGCCGGGTGGCCTCGTCGCTGGGCTTCACCACCATGTCGCTCTACCGCTACGTGACCAGCAAGGAGGAGCTGCTGCAGCTGATGCAGGACGCCACCGCCGCGGTCCCGGTGCCGGCCGAGCGGCCCGACCAGGACTGGCGCAGCGCGCTGCGGGAGTGGGCCCTGCTGGTGCTCGGCGCCTACCGCGACCACCCCTGGATGGTCGAGCTGAGGGTCAGCCCGACCCTGCTGATGACGCCGAACAACCTGCACGTGGTGGACCTCGCCATGCGGGCGATGCGACCGCTGGAGCTGTCGCAGGAGGAGAAGCTGGGGGTGCTGCTGGCGCTGACCGCGCTGGTGCGCGCCTACGCCCTGCTCGAGCACGACCTGGCCGGCGACGAGCCCGGGGAGGGCGGGCCGGGAGGCGAGGGCCCCGCCTGGTTCGCACCCGAGGTCGCGGCCCTGTACCGCGAGCTGGTGACGCCCGAGCGCTTCCCCGACCTGGCCCCGCTGGTGCAGTCGGGGGTGTACCTGGGTGAGGCCATGTCGGCGGTCTCCGAGGACGGCTCGGACTTCGAGTTCGGCCTCGGTCTGATGCTCGACGGGGTCGAGCGCTACCTGGAACGGCGCGGCGCCTCGCAGCCGCCGCCGGCCGGGACGGAGCCGACGCCGCTGGTCGATGAGTCCGTGCGCCGCGACAAGCGGGTCCGCGAGGCGGTGCAGGCCCGCCGGGAGGCCGAGCGCCGGCTGCGCCAGGCGCTGGCCAAGGAGGCCGAGGCCGTCCGCCGGGCCCAGCAGCAGCCGTCCGGCTGAGCGGGCCGGACGCCCGTCAGGCGGAGACGAGGCCCGCGGCGGTGCGCAGGTCGGCCACGAGCGCCTCGAAGGCCTCGTCGTAGCCGCCGCGGCCCCGGAGCCGCAGCAGGGCGGACGGGTGGCTGGTGATGACCACCGGCGGACCGTCGCGGTCGGTGACCGGACGGCCCCGTTCGGCCCCGATGCGGACCGTGCGGCCCAGCACCGCCCGTCCCGCGGCAGACCACCACCTCGGGCGCGACGACCTCCAGCTCGGCCTCGAGCCAGGGGTGGCAGGCCACCAGGTGCCGCAGCTCGGGCTTCTGGTGGATCCGCCGCTTGCCCCGCTGGGTGTGCCGGAAGTGCTTCACCGCGTTGGTCAGGTAGACGTCCTCGCGACGCACGGAGGCGGCCTCCAGCGCCTGGTCGAGCACCCGTCCGGCCGGTCCGACGAAGGGCGTCTGGGCCCGGTCCTCCTGGTCGCCGGGCTGCTCCCCCACCAGCAGCATCGCCGCCTCGGGGTCGCCGACGGAGAACACCACGTCGGTGGCGTCCTCCCACAGCTCGCAGCCGCGGCAGCCGTGGGCGGCCTGCCGCAGCCGCGGCACGGTCGGACGGTCGGGCACCCAGGCGGAGGCGTCGCTCATGCCTGCTGCCTACCCGGTCAGCCGGGCCGGACCACCAGCACCAGGTCGCCACCCTCGACCGACTGGACGCCGTGCAGCGCGATCCGCTCCACGGTGCCCGCCACCGGCGAGGTGATGGCGGCCTCCATCTTCATCGCCTCGATGGTGGCGACCGACCCGCCGGCCTCGACCCGCGCACCCTCCTCGACGGTGACCGTCACCACGCCCGCGAACGGGGCGGCGACGTGGCCGGGGTTGCCGGAGTCGGCGCGCTCGGCGGCCTTGGCCTCGACCTTCACCGAGTGGTCGCGCACCCGGACCGGGCGGAGCTGGCCGTTGATGGTGCACATCACCGTCCGCATGCCCTTCTCGTCCGCGGCGCTGATGGCCTCCAGGCCGAGGATCAGGTGCACGCCCTTGCCCAGCGGGACCGTGGTCTCGGTCTCCGGGCGCAGCCCGAACAGGTAGTCCAGGGTGTCGAGCCGGCCGACGTCGCCGTAGGTCTCGCGGGCCTGCGTGAAGTCCTTGGTGGGACCGGGGAAGAGCAGCCGGTTGAGCGTCGACTGCCGCTCCCGTCCGGGGACGTCGAGGGCCGCGGAGTCCTCCTCGGCGAGCTCCTCGGTGCGCACCTTGACGGTGCGGCCCTGCAGCGCCCGGCTGCGGAAGGGCTCGGGCCAGCCGCCGGGCGGGTCGCCCAGCTCGCCGGAGAGGAAGCCGACCACGGAGTCGGGGACGTCGTAGTTCTGCGGGTTCTCGGCGAACTCCTGCGGGTCGGCACCCACCGCCACCAGGTGCAGGGCCAGGTCGCCCACCACCTTCGACGAGGGCGTCACCTTGGTGGGCCGGCCGAGCAGCGTGTTGGCCGCGGCGTACATCGCCTCGATCTGCTCGAACTTGTCCGCCAGCCCCAGCGCGATGGCCTGCTGTCGCAGGTTCGACAGCTGCCCGCCCGGGATCTCGTGGTCGTAGACGCGCCCGGTCGGGCTGGGCAGCCCGGACTCGAAGGGCGCGTAGAGCCGGCGGACGGCCTCCCAGTAGGGCTCGAGGTCCATCACCGCGCGCAGGTCGAGGTTGGTGGCCCGCTCGGTGTGCTGCATCGCCGCCACCAGCGCGGAGGCCGGCGGCTGGCTGGTGGTGGACGACATCGGGGCGCTGGCCACGTCCACCGCGTCCACGCCGGCCTCCGCCGCGGCGAGCAGGGTGGCCAGCTGGCCGCCGGCGGTGTCGTGGGTGTGCAGGTGCACCGGCAGGTCGAAGTTCTGCCGCAGCGCCGTGACCAGCGTCCGGGCCGCCGGCGGGCGCAGCAGCCCGGCCATGTCCTTGATCGCGAGCACGTGGGCCCCGGCCTCGACGCACTGCTCGGCCAGCCGCAGGTAGTAGTCGAGGGTGTAGAGGTCCTCGCCGGGGTTGCTCAGGTCGCCGGAGTAGCACAGCGCGACCTCGGCCACCGTGGTGCCCGTCTCCCGCACCGCCTCGATCGCCGGACGCATCTGCTCGACGTCGTTGAGGGCGTCGAAGATCCGGAAGATGTCGATGCCGGTGCGGGCCGCCTCGTCGACGAAGGAGGTGGTGACCTTGGTCGGGTAGGGGGTGTAGCCCACGGTGTTGCGTCCCCGCAGCAGCATCTGCAGGGCCAGCCCCGGCATGTTGTGCCGCAGCGTGGCCAGCCGCTCCCAGGGGTCCTCGTTGAGGAAGCGCAGCGCGACGTCGTAGGTCGCCCCGCCCCAGCACTCCACCGACAGCAGCTCCGGCGTCATCCGGCCCACGTAGGGGGCGATCCGCAGCAGGTCCTTGGTCCGCACCCGGGTCGCCAGCAGCGACTGGTGGGCGTCGCGGAAGGTGGTGTCGGTGACCTCCAGCGAGGTGCGGTTGCGCAGGTCGGCGGCGAACCCCTCCGGGCCCAGCTCGAGCAGCCGCTGCCGGGAGCCGGCCGGCGAGGGGTGGCTGAGGTCGACCCCGGCAGGGCGCTTCTCGCGCGGGTCGAGCCAGGTCGCGGGCTGGCCGTGCGGCTGGTTGACCGTGACCTCGGCCAGCCAGCGCAGCAGCTTGGTGCCGCGGTCGGCGGGGACGTTCGTGGTCAGCAGCCCGGGACGCTGCTCGATGAAGGCGGTGGAGACGTCGCCGGCGATGAAGTCGGGGTCGTCGAGCACGGCCTGCAGGAAGGGGATGTTGGTGCTGACGCCGCGGATGCGGAACTCCGCCAGCGCCCGTCGCGCCCGCGCCACCGCGGTCTCGAAGGTGCGGCCGCGGCAGGTCAGCTTGACCAGCATGGAGTCGAAGTGGGCGCTGATCTCGGCGCCGGTGTCGGCGGTGCCGCCGTCGAGCCGGACGCCCGCACCGCCGGCGGAGCGGTAGGCGGTGATGGTGCCGGTGTCGGGGCGGAACCCGTTGGCGGGGTCCTCGGTGGTGATGCGGCACTGCAGCGCGGCCCCGTTGATCCGCACCGAGGCCTGGTCCAGACCCAGGTCGGCGAGGGTCTCCCCCGCCGCGATCCGCATCTGGGACTGCACGAGGTCGACGTCGGTGATCTCCTCGGTGACGGTGTGCTCGACCTGGATCCGCGGGTTCATCTCGATGAACACGTGCTGGCCGGCGCGCTCGCCCTCGGTCTCGACGAGGAACTCCACCGTGCCGGCGCAGGAGTAGCCGATCGAGCGGGCGAAGGTGACCGCGTCGCGGCACAGCGCCTCGCGCAGCTCGGGCGAGATGTGCGGGGCCGGTGCGATCTCGATGACCTTCTGGTGGCGGCGCTGGATCGAGCAGTCGCGCTCGAACAGGTGCATCACCTCGCCCTGGCCGTCGGCCAGGATCTGCACCTCGATGTGGCGGGGGCGTCCCACCGCCTGCTCGATGAAGCAGGTGGGGTCGCCGAAGGCGCTCTCGGCCTCGCGCATCGCCGCCTGCAGCGCCTCGCGCAGCTGCTCGGGGGCGTCCACCCGGCGCATGCCGCGGCCACCGCCGCCGGCGACGGCCTTGACGAAGACCGGGAAGCCGATGTCCTCCGCGGCAGCCACCAGGGTGTCCACGTCGTCGGAGGGCTCGCAGGACCTCAGCGTGGGGATCCCCGCGGCGCGGGCCGCGCCCAGCGCACGCACCTTGTTGCCGGCGAGCCGCAGCACCTCGGCCGGCGGGCCGATGAAGGTCAGCCCGTTGGCCGCGCAGGCCTCGGCCAGGCCGGGGTTCTCCGACAGGAAGCCGTAGCCGGGGTAGATCGCGTCGGCGCCGCTGCGCTTCGCCGCCCGGATGATCTCGTCGATGTCGAGGTAGGCCCGGACCGGGTGGCCCTCCTGCCCGATCTGGTAGGCCTCGTCGGCCTTGATCCGGTGCACGGCGTTGCGGTCCTCGTGGGCGAAGACCGCCACGGTGCGGGCGCCCAGCTCGTAGGCGGCACGGAAGGCGCGGACGGCGATCTCTCCACGGTTAGCGACGAGCACCTTGGCGAACATGGCGCGAAATCTAGCGGCACCACCGACCCGGACGCGCACGTCCCAGTCCGGGGACACCGTCAGCGGGGCTCCCCCGGGCGGACCAGCCCGTGGTCGAAGGCGAAGACCACCGCGGCGGCGCGGTCGCGCAGCCCGAGCTTGGTGAAGACGTGGCTGATGTGCGTCTTCACCGTGCCCTCGCCCAGAACCAGCTCGGCGGCGATCTCGGCGTTGGACAGCCCGGCCCCGGCGAGCGCCAGCACCTCCCGCTCCCGGGGGGTGAGCAGGTCCACCTGCGCGCCCGGGCGCACCGGCGCCGAGCCGTCGCGGTAGGTCGCCAGCACCCGGGCGGTGACCGCGGGGTCCAGCCAGGCACCGCCCGCGGCCACGGTGCGGACCGCCCGCTGCAGGTCCTCCGCCGGGGCGCCCTTGAGCAGGAAGCCCGCCGCCCCGGCACGCAGCGCCCCGGCCAGCACCGCCTCGTCGTCGAAGGTGGTCAGCACCAGCACGGGCGGCGCGTCGGCCACCGCACGCAGCGCCCGGGTGGCCGCCACCCCGTCGACGTGGGGCATCCGGACGTCCATCACCACCACGGCGGGCGCGAGCCGGCCCACGGTGGCCACGACGTCGGTGCCGTCGCCCAGCTCGGCCACCACGCTGAAGCCGTACCGCTCGCGCAGGATGCCCCGCAGCCCCGCGCGGACCAGCTCCTGGTCGTCGACCACCACCACCTCGACGAGGTCGCCGCGGCTCACGCGGGCAGCACCGCCTCGACCCGCCAGCCGCCGGTGGCGGGACCGGCGACGAGCTGCCCGCCGAGCGCCTCGGCGCGTTCCCGCATCGCGGTGAGCCCGGTCCCGGCCGGCTGCGGGGAGGGCGCGGCGGCACCGCTGCGGACCGTGATCGTGGTGCGGTCGGCGGCGGTGTCCAGCCGCACGGTGATCGGCGAGCCGTCCCCGTGCCGGGCGGCGTTGGTCAGCGACTCCTGCACGATCCGGTAGGCGGCCAGCCCCCGGTTGGCGCCCAGCGCCGCCAGGTCCCCGCGGACCTGCACCTCCACCGGCGTCCCGGTCCGCCGGAAGGACTCGACCAGGCCGGTGATGTCGGCCGCGGTCGGGGTCGGCGGCGCGGACGCCGCCCCCGGCGGGGCGGGGGCGCGCAGCAGGGCGACCGCCGCCCGGACGTCGTCCAGGCTGGCGCGGGCCGCCCGCTCGGCCTCGGCCAGCGAGCTGCGGACGCGGTCGAGGTCGTCGTCGAGGGAGAGCCGGGCGCTGCCGAGGTGCAGCAGCGTCACCGTCAGCGCGTGCCCGACCACGTCGTGCATCTCACCGGCGATCCGGTGGCGCTCGTCGAGCCGGGTGCGCTCGGCCAGCTCCGACTGCGCCGCGTGCAGCTGCTCGACGACCACGCGCTGGCGGCGGGCGAAGACGCAGGCGCTGGTGGTGAAGGCGATCCCGGCCGTCCACGTCACCCACCCCGGCTCCGGGCCGAGCAGCACCAGCTGGGCGGCGAAGACCGCCGCCAGCGCGGCTCCGGCGGCGACCGCCAGCCGCGGTGAGGAGGCCAGCGCCGCCCAGCCGGCCACCACGCAGCAGCCGAACCAGCCGACGTCGCGCGGGTCCCCCCAGCAGACGGCGACCACGCCGGGCGCCACCACCGCGAGCGCAGCGAGCAGCCGCGGGCCGGTCAGCCGGCGCCAGGCGGCCGCCGTGGCCACCAGGCAGACCAGCCCGACGGCGGCCGGCGCCAGGACCCCGGGCTGCTCGCTGCCGAGCGCGCCCACGGCCGTGAGGACGGTCAGCGCGACCGGGGCGGCCCAGCGGGCCGGCGCGGTGCCGGCGGCCGACCCGGTCGTCACAGCGCGCTCCGGCGGGCGGCGAGCAGGGTGGCCACGACGGCCATCGCCGTGACCAGCAGCAGCGGCACGGTGCCGGTGCCCAGTCCCAGCCACGGGTCGCGGATGGCCTGGTTGGCCAGCGCCAGCGGCAGGTGCTCCGCGACCGTGCGGAGCCCCGGTGGCATGACGAACGTCGGCGGGCCGCCGACGCCGAGCAGCAGCGAGGGGAAGTACAGCAGCAGCCCCACGGCCTGGGCCGCCCGCGCCGACGGCAGCAGGGTGCCGAGCAGCACGCCGGTGCTGACGAAGGCCACCGCCGCGACCAGCACCCCCGCGGCCACCCGCACCGGGTCCTGGACCGGGGGGATGCCGTGGACCGGTGCGGCGACCAGCAGCAGCGCGACGCCGGCGACGGCCACGGCCAGCAGCCCGAGGGCCAGCTCGGCCAGCGCGAAGGACCACCGCGGGAAGCCGGCGGCGGCGAAGCGGCGCAGCACGCCGCGCTCGCGGTAGGAGGCGATGTGGACCGGCAGCATGGTCAGCCCGGTCGCCCCGATCATCACGGTGAAGTAGGAGGCGATGTACCAGTGCGAGGGGTTGATCGGGAACCCGTGCGCCGGTTCGCTGCCGAAGGCGCTGCCCACCACGACCATGCACAGGATCGGGAAGGCGAGGGTGAAGGTCAGCGTGAACGGGTCCCGGGCGACCAGGCGCAGCTCCGAGCGCAGCAGCCGCCGCAGCACCGAACGGGTGCCGATCGGCGCGCTCCGGGAGGACGGGGGTGCGGCTGGCGTGGTGCCGGCGGGCGGGGTGGTCACGAGGCGGCTCCGGCCAGGGCGTCGTCGGGCTGTTCGAGCAGGGTGAGCAGGGCGGCCTCCAGGTCGGGGAGGTCCACCTCGAGGTCGGGCGGGACCGGCTCGGCCCGGGCCACCAGCCAGGCGCCGACGTGGGCGACCACCGCGCGGCTGCCGCGGACGACCACGCGCTCCCGGCTCCGGGTGACCGACTGCACCCCGGGCAGTTGAGCTGCTGCAGGGCGCTCGCGGTGGTGCCGTCGTCGGCGGCGGGGAGGGCGAACCGCACCGTCGCCTCCCCTGCGTGGCGGGCCACCAGCTCCGCCGGTGTGCCCTGGTCCAGCACCCGGCCCGCGCGCATCGCGACCACGCGGCTGCACAGCGCCTGGGCATCGGCCAGCTCGTGGGTCACCAGCAGCACCGTGGTGCCGGTGCCGCGCAGCTGGTCCACCGCCGCCCAGACCTCGCGCCGGGCCGCCGGGTCCAGCCCCTGCGTCAGCTCGTCCAGGACGACCAGCCGGGGGTCCTCGAGCAGGGCGAGCGCGAGGAACAGCCGCTGGCGCTCGCCGCCGCTCAGCCCGCCGAACGGCGTCCGACGGCGGTGCGCGAGCCCGAACCGCTCCAGCAGCAGCTCGTGGCGGGCGGAGGTGGTCCGGGCGAACAGCGAGACCGCCTCCGAGACCCGCAGCCGATCCGGCAGCCCGGCGCTCTGCAGCTGGCTGCCGATCTGCGGGCGCAGCCGGTCCGCGTCGCGGACGGGGTCCAGACCCAGCACCCGGAGGTGCCCGGCGTCGGGGCGCCGCAGCCCCTGCAGGCACTCCACCGCGGTGGTCTTGCCCGCGCCGTTCGCACCGATCAGGCCGACGACCTCGCCGGGGTGGACCTCGAGGTCGAGCTGGTCCACCACGCGCCGGCCGCCGTAGGACTTGCACAGGCCCCGCACGCTGACCACGGGCTGGGGCTCGTCGGCCGGCAGGGGCGTCGTCTCGGTCATGTCCCCCAGCGAACCGGGACGCCGCCCGTCCACGCGTCTGCCGCGGGGCAGAACCTCGGTTCCACCCCCGGTGGGAGACGCCGGTGCGTCCACCCGAACCTCCTCCCCAAGCTGAACAGGCCTGTACGAGATGCTAGGCGGGACGCCGACCGCCGGCAAGGGGCGGGCGCGCGTCCGGGCGGCGCCGGGCCCGTCACCGGGCAGCCGGGGTCAGATCCGCTAGGGTCGGTGACCTGCTCACCGCCCGGCCGCTGGCCGGGCCGATCGGACCCCCCCGACCGCCCGTGACCAGGAGGACCTGTTGCGTCGTCGTTCCTTCCTCTCCGCCTGCGCCCTCACCCCCGTGGCCGCCACCCTCGGCTGCACGTCCTCGGAGCCGGACCGCGGCAGCGGCGGGCGGGCCCGGATCTCCTACGGCGTGTGGGACCAGCTGCAGGTGCCGGCGATGCGGACGGTGGTCGAGGAGTTCACCGCCGAGCACCCCGAGATCGAGGTCGACATCCAGGTCACCCCGTTCGCCACCTACTGGACGCGGCTGCAGACCTCGATCACCGGCGGCGGCGCGCCGGACGTGTTCTGGATGAACGGGCCCAACATCCGCAAGTTCGCCGCCTACGGCACGCTGCTCCCGCTCGGGGAGAGGCTGGCCGCCGCCGGCGAGGACCTCGCCGCCCACCCGCCCGACCTGGTGGAGCTCTACCGCTACCAGGGTGAGCAGTACGGCGTCCCCAAGGACTACGACTGCATCAGCCTGTACTACAACAAGGAGCTCTTCGACGCCGCCGGCGTGCCCTACCCCGACGAGACCTGGACGTGGGACACGGTGCGGCAGGCGCTGCCGGAGCTGCGCAACCGGGAGCGGAACCAGTACGGGATCAGCTCGGCGATCGACCGGCAGCGCAACCTGTACCCGACGATCTTCCAGAACGAGGGCTGGGTCGTCCGGGACGGCCGCTCCGGGTTCGCCGACCCCGCCACCATCGGCGGGCTGGAGTACTGGACGGAGCTGATCGAGGCCGACCTGGCCCCCAACGCGATGGCCACCGCCGACACCGACGGCCGCTCGCTGTTCCTGGGCGGCAACGTCGCCATGTACCACGGGCTGCCCAACGACGCCGCGGCCGCCTACGAGGAGCCGGCGGTCCGGGAGCGGACGGGGATCACCGTGCTGCCGCGGGGACGGGTCCGCGGCAACGTCATCCACGGGCTGGCCAACGTGGTCAACGCCCGGACCCCCCATCCCGACGCCGCCTTCGAGCTGGTCCGGTTCATGGCCGGGCGCCGGGTCGGGGAGATCCAGGGAGCCAGCGGCTCCGCGCTGCCCAGCTACCGGGGCACCGAGTCGGAGTACCTGGCCTCCAAGCCCGAGTTCCGGCTGCAGTCGTTCATCGACCAGGTCGACGACGCCACCGCCTACCCGGTCTCGCTCAACACCAACACCTGGGAGAACCTGCAGTACCAGATCCTCGGCGAGGCCTGGATCGGCGCCGGCGGCCTCTCGGTCGCCGAGGCCTGCCGGCGGCTCGCGCAGGAGATGGACACCGTGCTGGCCGAGGAGCCGCGATGACCACCGTCGAAGACGCCACCCGCACCGCCGCCGTCGACCACCGGCCACGCCGCCACTGGCTCGACAGCGGACGCAGCCGGCTGACCGCCTACCTGTTCGTGGCCCCCGTCGGCCTCGGCCTGCTGGTCTTCTACCTGTACCCGGCCGTGGCCACGTTCGTGCTCAGCTTCACCGAGTGGGGACCTTTCGGCGGCAACACCTTCACCGGCCTGAGCAACTACACCACCGTCTTCGCCCTCGACACGTTCTGGACGGCGCTGGGCAACACGGTGCTGTACATGCTGATCGGGCTGGCGGTGGTCCCGGTGGCCATCGCCATCGCGGTGCTGCTCAACCGGGAGGGGCTGCGCGGCGTCGCGGTCTACCGGGCGCTGTACTTCATCCCCTTCGTCACCCTGCCGGTGGCCAGCGGCATGGTCTGGAAGTGGCTGTACAACGGCGACTACGGCCTGATCAACGCCTTCCTGTCGGTGTTCGGCATCCCCGGCACCTACTGGGTGGCCAACCCCGGCACCGCGCTGCTGGCCATCGGCGTGGTGCAGGTGTGGTCGCAGGTCGGCTACTACCTGATCATCTTCATCGCCGGCATCAAGGCCATCCCCCGCGACTACCTCGAGGCCGCCGAGCTGGACGGCGCCGGGCCGCTGCGCCGGCTGTTCAGCATCACGCTGCCGCTGCTGAGCCCGAGCATCTTCTTCTGCACGGTGATCAGCGTCATCAACACCCTGCAGATCTTCGACCTGATCTACGTGATGGCGCAGAGCTCGACGGCGAACCCGGCCTTCAACGCCACCCAGTCGGTGGTGACGCTCTTCTACCAGATGGCCTTCGTGGAGAACACCAAGGGCACCGCGACCGCCGTCGCGTTCGTGCTGATGGTGCTCATCGCGGCGCTGACCGCGATCCAGTTCTGGCTGCAGCGGAAGTGGGTGTCCTATGTCTGAGTCCGTCGCCGCCCTCCGCGGACGCCGCGGCCCACGCGGGTCGCTGGCCGGGTCCGTCGCCACCCACGTGGTGCTGGTGCTGGGTGCGGTGGCCATGGTGGGCCCCTTCGTCTGGCAGCTGCTGACCTCGTTGAAGACCCAGACCGAGGCGATCACCGCACCGCCCACCCTGCTGCCGCAGCGCTGGCTGTGGTCCAACTACGCCGAGGTGGACAGCGCGCTGCCGTTCCTGCAGCAGCTGGCGAACTCGGCGGTGATGGCCGGGGTGCGGACGGTCGGCCAGCTGGTGCTGTGCTCGCTGGCGGCCTACGCCTTCGCCCGGCTGCGCTTCCCCGGACGCAACCTGCTCTTCGCGCTGTTCCTGTCGGTGCTGATGGTGCCCAGCCAGCTGCTGATCCTGCCCCAGTACGAGATCATCGTCTCCCTCGGGCTGCTGAACACGCTGCCGGCGCTGGTGCTGCCCGGCCTGTTCTCCGCCTTCGGCACCTTCCTGCTGCGCCAGTTCTTCCTGACCATCCCCGACGAGATCGAGGAGGCCGCCCTGCTCGACGGCGCCGGCCGGCTGCGGATCTTCTGGAGCGTGATGCTGCCCATGGTGAAGCCGGCGCTGGCGGCGCTGGCGGTGATCACCCTGATGAACGCCTGGAACGACCTGCTGTGGCCGCTGGTGGTCAACACCGACCCGTCGGTGCTGCCGATCAGCGCCGGGCTCACCACGCTGCAGGGCCAGTACTCGACGAACTACCCGGTGCTGATGGCAGGCTCGCTGCTGGCCAGCATCCCGATGATCGTGGTCTACCTGGTGCTGCAGCGGCAGTTCGTGCAGGGCATCGCACTCAGCGGCAGCAAGGGCTGACCGCTCCCGGACGAGGAACGAGGAAGGACGACGTGAGGCAGATCGTGGCGCTGATCGGGGCCGGCGGCATCGCCACCGTGCACCTGACGGCCTGGCTGGAGCTCGGGGCCGAGGTGAGGGTGTTCTCGCTGAAGGGCGCCCAGGAGCTGGTGGAGCGGTGCAACGGCGGGACGGTGGTCGGCTCGGTCGAGGCGGCCCTGGACGGGGCCGACGTCGCCGACGTCTGCACCCCCACGCCCACGCACCCGGAGATGGTGGCCGCCGCCGCGGCGGCCGGCGTCGACGTGCTGTGCGAGAAGCCGCTGGCGCTCGGGGTGGCCGAGGCGCAGCAGATGGTGGCCACCTGCCGTGCGGCCGGCGTGCAGCTCTACCCCGGTCACGTCGTCCGCTTCTTCCCCGAGTACGCCGCCATGCACACCGCCGTGGCCGCCGGCGAGGTCGGCCCGGTCGCCGTGCAGCGCTTCACCCGCACCGGGTCCCGACCGGTCCAGCCGTGGTTCGCCGACCCCGCGCTGAGCGGCGGCATCGTGCTCGACCAGATGGTGCACGACCTGGACTTCGCCCGCTGGAACGCCGGGGAGGTGGAGCGGGTCTTCGCCCGCCAGGTGAGCACCCCCGACACCGCCGAGCGGCGCGGCGTGGTCAGCGCCCACGTGGTGCTCACCCACCGCTCCGGTGCGCTGAGCCACGTGATGGGCAGCTGGGCCCCGGCCGGCACGCCGTTCCACACCAGCTTCGAGGTGGCCGGCCCGGACGGGCTGCTGCGCCACGACTCCGCCGAGCACCCGCCGCTGCGGGTCAGCGGCGGCGGCTCCGGCGACGGCACCGGGCTGCTGCCGGCCACCTCCTTCGTGGAGAGCCCCTACCTGACGCAGATCCGCGAGATCGCGGCCGCCTTCGCCGGCGGACCGCCGCCGCGGGTGAGCGCGGAGGACGGCGTCGCGGCCGTCCAGCTGGCCGCGGCGGCCAACGAGTCGCTGCGCACCGGCCGCCCCGTCCTGGTCGAGACCCTCGAGGAGGTCGCCGCATGAAGATCGGCGTGATGTCCTTCGCCCACCTGCACGCGGTGTCCTACGTACGGGCGCTGCAGGCCCTCGACGGCGTCGAGGTGGTGGCCACCGACCCCGAGCACGCCACCCGCCCGGCCGGCGAGGTCGGCGGCCCCGAGCTGGCCGCCGAGCTCGGCGTGACCTACCTCGAGGACTACGCCACGCTGCTGGCCAGCGGCGTCGACGGGGTGGTGGTGTGCTCGGAGAACGCCCGCCACCGCCCGCTGGTGGAGCAGGCCGCGGCCGCCGGCGTCCACGTGCTCTGCGAGAAGCCGCTGGCCACCACGCTGGCCGACGGCGAGGCCATGGTCGAGGCCTGCGCCCGGGCCGGGGTGCACCTGATGGTGGCCTACCCGGTGCGGTTCAGCACCGCCTTCGCCGCCCTGCGCGAGGCGGTCGCCTCGGGCTCGCTGGGGCGGGTCTGCTCGGTGACCGGCACCAACAACGGCCGGCTCCCGACCGGCAGCCGGGCCTGGTTCACCGACCCCGAGCTCGCCGGCGGCGGCGCGATGGTGGACCACACCGTGCACGTCGCCGACCTGCTGGACGCGCTGCTCGACGGCGTCCCGCCCCGCAGCGTCTACGCCCAGAGCAACAGCCTCATCCACCCCGAGCAGGCCCCGACCGAGACCGCCGGTCTGGTCTGCGTGGAGTACCCGGGCCCGGTCGTGGCCACCATCGACTGCAGCTGGTCCAAGCCCGACAGCTACCCGACCTGGGGCGGGCTGACCCTGGAGCTGGTGGCCACCGCCGGCGTCGCCCACATGGACGCCTTCGCCCAGCGGGTCGACGGCTGGTCCGAGACCCGGCGCACCGCCGTCTGGCAGCCCTACGGCTCCGACGCCGACGCCCCCCTGGTCGCGGAGTTCGTCGACGCCATCCGCACCGGCCGCACCCCGCAGCCCGACGGCGCCGCCGGGCTCCGCTCGCTGCAGGTGGTGGCCGCCGCGCAGGAGTCGGCCCGCACCGGCGACGTGGTGCAGCTCAGCTGAGCCGGGACGAGAACCGCAGCCCCTGGCCGGGGCGCAGCTGCGCGCAGCGGTCCACGTCGGGGTCGGCCACGTAGCCGACCACCGGGTAGCCGCCGGTGACCGGGTGGTCGGCGAGGAACAGCACCGGCACCCCCGACGGCGGGATCTGCAGGGCGCCGCGGACCATGCCCTCGCTGGGCAGCTCGCCCTGGCGCCCCCGCTGCAGCGGCTCGCCCTCGAGGCGGACGCCGACCCGGTTGCTGTCGCTGCTGACCCGGTACTCCTGGCCGAGCAGCAGCTCCCAGGCGCTGTCGTCGAACCAGTCCCGGCGCGGTCCGGGCAGCACCCGCACCTGCACGGTGCCGGCCGGTGGCTCGGCCACCGGGGCCAGGTCGACGCCGGGCAGCGGCAGCGTCGGCTCCCCCACCGGGAGCCGGTCACCGGCACGCAGCGCGGGCGGGCCCAGACCCGACATCACGTCGGTGGACCGGGAGCCCAGCACCGGCTCGACGTCGACGCCGCCGCGCACCGCCAGGTAGGTCCGCAGCCCGCTCGTCGGCGGGGCGAGCCGCAGCTCCGCCCCGGCGGGCAACCAGGTGGGGGCCAGGTGCGGGGTGCCCGGGCAGCGGGCACCGGTGAGGGCGACCAGCACGTCGGTCCCGGCCCGCAGCACCAGCCCGCCGAAGGTGACCTCCAGGACGGCGGCGTCCTCCGGGTTGCCCACCAGCCGGTTGGCCAGCCGGTGCGCGGCCCGGTCGCAGGCGCCGGAGCGGCCGATGCCCAGCGCCCCCTGCCCGGGACGGCCCGCGTCCTGCACCGTGGTCAGCGGACCGGGCTCGACCACGGTGAGCTCCCGGTTCACGCCGTCACCGCCGTGAAGCGGACCCGGGTGCCGGGGGTGAGCAGCGCCGGCGGGTCGCGGTGCAGGTCGAACACGGCCAGCTCCGTGCGCCCGATCAGCTGCCAGCCGCCGGGGCTCTGCCGCGGGTAGACGCCGCTGTACTCCCCCGCCAGGGCGACCGACCCGGCCGGCACCCGGGTGCGCGGGGAGGAGCGGCGGGCGATCTGCCAGTCGCCGTCGTCGGCGGTGAGGTAGCCGAAGCCGGGTGCGAACCCGCAGAAGGCGACCGTCCACTCCGTGCCGGTGTGGCGGCGCACCACCTCGTCCTCGTCGCAGCCGAGCAGCCGGGCGACGTCGGGCAGGTCCTCGCCGTCGTAGACCACCGGGATCTCGACCCGCTCACCGGCGTCACGGGCGCCGGGGCGCGGGGTGGTGCCCCGCACCCAGGCCTCCACGGCGGCGAGCGTCGTCTGCCCGGGGTCGGTGACGACCAGCACGGTGCGCCCGGCCGGCACCAGGTCGACCACCCCGGGGGCGCGCTCCTCGTCGAGGGCCGCGTAGAGCGCGAGCACCTCGCCCAGCCCGTCGAGCTCGACCAGCAGCGCGGTGCTGCCGCTGGGCAGCACCCTCACGGCGCGAAGGGCGCGAGCTCGACACCCGCGGCCGTCAGCCGCTCGCGCACCGCACGGGCGATCTCCACCGCACCGGGGGTGTCTCCGTGGACGCAGATGGACCCCGGCTCGAGCACCAGGTCACCGCCCTCGACGTCCTTGATGGCCCCTCCGGTGGCCATCGCCACGCAGCGCTCGGCGATCTCGTCGCGGTCGTGCAGCACCGACCCGGGCAGCCGGCGCGAGACGAGCGTCCCCTCGGGGGTGTAGGCCCGGTCGGCGAAGGCCTCGTGCACCACCGTCAGCCCCGCCTCGGCGGCCAGCCGCAGCCAGGCCGAGCCCGGCAGGCCGAGCACCGGCAGGGTCGCGTCGTAGTCGGCGACGGCCCGCACCACGGCCGCGGCCTGCTCCTCGTGGTGGACGATCGTGTTGTACAGCGCGCCGTGCGGCTTGACGTAGCGGACCCGCGAGCCGGCCACCCGGGCGAACCCGTCGAGGGCGCCGAGCTGGAACAGCACGTCGGCACGCAGCGCCTCGGGCTCGATGTCGATGAACCGGCGGCCGAAGCCGGGCAGGTCGCGGTAGCCCACCTGGGCCCCGATGGCGACGTCCTCGCGGACCGCCTGCTCGCAGACCCGCGACATGGTCAGCGGGTCGCCGGCGTGGAAGCCGCAGGCCACGTTGGCGCTGGTGACGATGCCCAGCAGCGCGTCGTCGTCGCCCAGCGTCCAGTGCCCGAACCCCTCGCCGAGGTCGGAGTTGAGGTCCACGGTCGTCATCGGTCGCTCCTTCGTCAGCGGCGGGTGGTGGTCGGGGAGGCAGGTCGGTGGGAGGCGGTCAGGAGAAGAGGGCGATGGCCGGGCGGACGGAGTTGATCGCCAGGTAGAGGGTCAGCAGCCACGCCACCGATCCGACCACCAGCAGCCACACCGGGTAGCGGTACCCGTTGAGCAGGTCGCGACGCCGCCACCCCACCCACAGCAGGACGCCGATGCCGACCGGCAGCAGGATCCCGTTGAACGCGCCGGCGAAGACGAGCAGGGTGGCGGGGGCGGCACCCACCAGCAGGTACACCGTGGTGGTCACGACGATGAAGGCCACCACCAGGATGGTGCGGGTGCGCTGGCGGACGCTGCTCTTCGTCAGGAAGGTGACGGTGGTGTAGGAGGCGCCGATCACGCTGGTGATGGCTGCGGCCCACAGCACGATGCCGAACACCCGCAGCCCCACCTCGCCCGCCGCGGCCTCGAAGGCCGAGGCGGCCTGGCGCGAGGGGTCCAGCACGGCCCCGCCCGAGACCACCCCGAGGATGGCCAGGAAGAGCACCACCCGCATCACGCCGGTGACCACGATGCCGAGCACCGAGCTGCGGCTGATGTCGCGGACGTGCTCGGGTCCGGAGATGCCGGAGTCCAGCAGCCGGTGCGCGCCGGCGTAGACGATGTAGCCGCNCCTGCTCGGGCAGCACGGCGTTGCGCAGCGCCCGGCCGACCGGCGGTCCGGAGGTGATGGCCACGTAGGCGGTGAGCGCGATCATCACCAGGCCGAGCACGAACACGATCCGGTCGATCGCCACCCCGGCCCGCCGGGACAGGAAGATGCCGATGGCGATCAGCGCGGAGAGGGCCCCGCCGATCTTGGGGTCCAGCCCGAACATGGCGTCGGTGCCGAGACCCGCGCCGCTGACGTTGCCCACGTTGAACACCAGGCCGCCGACCGCGAGCAGCGCCGCCATCACCCAGCCCAGCCCGGGCAGCACCAGGTTGCCCAGCTCCTGGGCGCGCCGGCCGGAGACCCCGATCACCCGCCACACGTTCAGCTGCAGCGCGATGTCGACCAGGATCGAGACCAGGATCGCGAAGGCGAACGCGACCCCGAGCTGGACGGTGAAGGCCGTGGTCTGGGTGATGAACCCGGGGCCGATGGCCGAGGTGGCCATCAGGAACATGGCGCCCACCAGCGTGGACCGGGTGCTGGCCCGCATGGTGGACGGAGCCGGGGTCGCCCCCTCGGCCGGGGCGCCGGGACCGGGCTCGCTGGCGTGGGACATGGCGTGCTCCTGACGTGGTGGGAGGGTCCAGCCGGCGCTGGCGGTGCGGACCGTGTGCTCAAACTAGGGTCAGCCGCGACGGCGGGCAACGGTGGGGTCCGCACCGCCCGCACTCTGGCGGGCGGGCGTCGGAGGCGGGCGGGCGTGGTGGAGTGTGCCCGTGACTCTCCCCGACGCCCCCGCCGGCCCTCCCCGCCTCGAGGTCGGCATCCGCATCCCGCTGGGTGCTCCGCTCCCGGAGCTGGCGGCCTTCGCCGCCGAGGCCGAGCAGGCCGGGCTGGACGGCGTCGGCGTGCCCGACCACCACCACACCGGTCGTGACGCCTTCATGGCCCTGGGCGCGATGGCCGCCCGCACCGAGCGGGTGCGGCTGTTCCCGGCCACCTCCAACGTGGTCACCCGGCACCCGCTGGTGCTGGCCGCGCTGACCGCCTCGGTGGACGAGCTGGCCCCCGGACGGGCCGAGCTGACCGTGGCCCCGGGCTTCCTCTCGGTCGAGAAGGCCGGTGAGCCGCAGGCGCGGCGGGAGCGGCTGCGCCAGGTCGTGCTGGCGCTGCGCGGTCTGCTGGGCGAGGGGCGCGCACAGCTGGACGGGCACGACCTGGAGCTGTTCAACCGGCCGGCCGGCGGCAGCCGGGTGACGGTGCTGGCCTCCGGGCCGCGGCTGCTGGAGCTGGCCGGGGAGGTGGCCGACGGGGTGCTGATGCTGGTCGGGCTGCACCCGGACTCGGTGGCGGCCGCCCGCGAGCACGTGGCCGTCGGTGCCCGGCGGGCGGGCCGGGACCCGGGCGAGATCGAGGAGACCCTGATCGTCCCCTTCGGCCTGGGTGGCCCCGAGGAGGTCCGCGCCTGGGTGCAGGGCTGGTTCCGACCGGGGCAGCCGTGGCTGCGCTACCCCAGCGCCTCGAACCTGCGCTGGCTGGGCCACGCCGGCATCGAGCTGGCGCCGGACTACCGGCCCGAGGACGTCGACGACGCCCTGGCCGACCGCATCTGCGACGCCTTCGGCATGTTCGGCTCGCCGCAGGCCTGCGCCGAGCGGCTGCTGCGGGCGCGGGAGGAGACGGGGCTGAGCCGGGTGTTCCTGTTCCCCGCGCACAGCTGGGACACCACCTACCACCTGCCCCGTCCGGAGGTGGAGGCCTTCGGCGACGTGGTGGGACCCGCCCTGCGCGCGGCCGGGCACTGACCCGGAACACACCGCCCGGGCGGGGCGTTGCACCCGGAACGGGTCCACCCCCGCCGACCAGGACCCACGACGACCAGGAGGACGACCGGTGACCACCACCGCGAGCGAGGCACGTCAGCGCTACCGGGAGGGGCTGGTGGCCCCGACCTCCGGCGCCGCCGGCGGCTTCACCCAGGCCAACCTGGTGGTGCTGCCCGCCGACTGGGCCTTCGACATGCTGCTGTTCGGCCAGCGCAACCCCAAGCCGGTGCCGCTGCTCGACGTCACCGACCCGGGCGCCACCACCACCGCGCTGGCCGAGGGCTCCGACCTGCGCACCGACCTGCCCCGCTACCGGGTGTGGCGCGACGGCGAGCTGGTCGAGGAGCCCACCGAAGTCACCCACCTCTGGCGCGACGACCTGGTGGCCTTCCTGATCGGCTGCAGCTTCAGCTTCGAGCGGGCGCTGCTGGACGCGGGGGTGCCGGTGCGCAACATCGAGCAGGGCCGCAACGTCTCGATGTACCGCACGGACGTGGACTGCCGCCCGGCCGGCCGGCTCTCCGGCCCGCTGGTCGTCTCGATGCGGCCGGTGCCGGCGTCGCTGGTGCCGCTGGCGGTCCAGGTGACGGCCCGGATGCCGCAGGTGCACGGCGCCCCGGTGCACGTCGGGTCGCCGGAGTCGCTGGGGATCGCCGACCTCTCCCAGCCGGACTTCGGCGAGGCGGTGGAGATGCAGCCCGGCGACGTGCCGGTGTTCTGGGCCTGCGGGGTGACCCCGCAGGCGGCGCTGATGGCCTCCCGGCCGCCGTTCGCCATCACCCACGCGCCCGGTCACATGTTCATCACCGACGTCGCCGACGCTTTCTACCTGGAGCCTTAAGTTACTGGCGAGTAGCATCGGAGCATGAGTGAGGTCATCGACGTCCCGACTCCCACCGCCGGCGCACCCGACGAGGTCGACCCGGCCACGCTGACCGAGGTCCTCGACGGGGCCTGGGGGCAGGCGCGCCGCTGGGCGCGCACCTTCGAGCCGCAGCGGTTCGACACCCGTTCCTACGAGCTCGACACCGAGGCCCACCGGGCCCGTGTCACCGCCCGCCTGGCCGAGTTCGCCGCGACCGGGATGCCGCAGAGCGGCTTCCCCGCGATCGCCGGCGGGGCGGGCGACGTCGGCGGCGGCATGGTGGTGATCGAGATGCTCGGCTACCGCGACCTGTCGCTGATGGTCAAGGCCGGGGTGCAGTGGGGGCTGTTCGCCGGCGCGATCGCCGCGCTGGGCACCGAACGGCACCACCGCGAGCACCTGCGTCGCGCGGTCGAGCTCGACCTGATGGGCTGCTTCGCGATGACCGAGGCCGGCCACGGCTCCGACGTGCAGTCGCTGGAGACCACCGCCACCTACGACCCGCAGAGCCAGACCTTCGACATCCACTCCCCCACGCCGTCGGCGCGCAAGACCTACATCGGCAACGCCGCCCGCGACGGGCAGCTCGCCGTGGTCTTCGCCCAGCTCCGCACCCCCGACGGCGACCACGGCGTGCACGCCCTGCTGGTGCCCATCCGCACCGCCGACGGGCGTCCGGCGCCGGGGGTGACCATCGCCGACTGCGGCCGCAAGGCCGGGCTGAACGGCGTCGACAACGGCCAGCTCGTCTTCGACCACGTCACCGTGCCGCGGGAGGCGCTGCTGGACCGGTACGGCCACGTCGCCCCCGACGGCACCTACAGCAGCCCGATCGAGAGCAAGGGCCGGCGGTTCTTCACCATGCTCGGCACCCTGGTCCGCGGCCGGGTGACGATCGGCGGCGCGGCCCAGAACGCCGCCAAGCACGCCCTGGTGATCGCCGTGCGGCACGGTCTGCGGCGGAGGCAGTTCCCCGGCCCGGACGGCGGTGAGGAGGTGCTGCTGCTGGACTACCGGGCCCACCAGCGCCGGCTGCTGCCCGCGCTGGCCACCAGCTACGCGCTCTCCTTCGCCCAGGACCAGCTGGTCACCACGCTGCACGAGCTGATGACCGCCGACGAGGTGGACCCGCGGGCGCAGCGGGAGCTGGAGTCGCGGGCGGCCGGGCTCAAGGCCGTCTCCACCTGGCACACCACCGCCACCGTGCAGGCCTGCCGCGAGGCGTGCGGCGGGGCGGGCTACATGGCCGAGAACTCTCTGCCCCTGCTCAAGGCCGACACCGACGTCTTCACCACCTTCGAGGGCGACAACACGGTGCTGCTGCAGCTGGTCGGCAAGGGGCTGCTGACCGACTACTCCGCGCAGTTCGAGGACCTGGACTGGCGCCAGATGGCCCGCTTCGCCGCCGACAACGCCGTCAACGCCGCCATCGAGCGCACCGTCCCGCGCGGGGTGTTCACCCGGCTGCGGCGCGGCGACGAGGGGGTGCACAACCGGGTCTGGCAGCTGACCCTGCTGGAGGACCGCGAGAAGCACCTGGTGGAGACGGTGGCGGCGCGGCTGCGCCGGGGCCGGGCCAGCCGAGGCTCCTTCGCCGCCTTCAACGACGTCCAGCCGCACCTGCTCGACGCCGCCCGGGCGCACGTGGACCGCATCGTGCTGGAGGCCTTCCTGGCCGCCATCGACGGCTGCGAGAGGCCGGAGGTGCGACGGCTGCTCGAGAAGGTCTGCGACCTGCACGTGCTGTCGCAGATCGAGCGGGACCGCGGCTGGTACCTCGAGCACAACCGCATCAGCCCCGGGCGCTCCAAGGAGGTCACCCGGGCCGTCGACGAGCTGTGCGAGGAGCTCCGCCGCTCCGCGGGCACCCTGGTCGCCGGCTTCGGCATCCCCGAGACCTGGATCGACGCCGAGATCGCCCGGGCGTGAGCCCGCTGTCGGCGCGGGAGGCGGGTCGGCGTCGGCTCCGGAACTGTCAGACCCTGCCCGTAGCGTCTCTGACATGGAACCCGCCACGGAGCCGACGGTCGGGTCGGGGTGCTGCGGCCCCGACCTCGGTCGGCTGACGCGGGCCCGCCGGGCCGCGGCGCGGGCGGAGTTCGTGCTGTGGTGCGAGGTCCTGCGCTTCCTCGACGAGGCCCGCGCCGAGCTCGAGGCGACCGATCCCTCCCCGCACCGCGGGGCCACCGGCAGCGGCTGCGCGGTGCTGGACGTCGCCCAGACGCTCGGGCTCTCCGAGCTGGCCGTCGAGGTCGTCGAGTCGGTCGCCCGCGGGGTCCGACGACGCCTCCCGGCGCTCTGGCGCGCCTTCGGCCGGGGCGACGTCGACGCCCAGCGGGTCCGGACCATCTCCCAGGTCCTGGACCGGGCGGAGTCGGACGCCCTGGTGGAGCTGCTCGACGGGCGCGCCGTCGACTACGCGGCCTCCCACACCGCGGCGGAGCTGCGGGTCTGGTTGCGGCGCTGGCACGCCCGGCTCGAGCCCGGGCAGACCACGGCTGCGGCCGCGTCGGCGCGGGACCGGCGGCGCGTCGAGGTGGTCCACGGCGACGACGCCATGAGCTGGGTCAGCGCCTACCTCCCCACCCCGGTCGCGGTGGCCGTCGAGCACCGGCTGAGCTCCGCCGCCCGCGCGCTCCCGGCGGTCGACCCCGGGACCGGCGAGTGCGACGAGCGCACCCTGGAGCAGAAGCGCGCCGACCTGCTCGGCTGCTGGCTCACCGGCGGCCCCGGCAGCCGGCCCGACGTCCGCGCCGAGGTGGCCATCAGCATCGACGCCACCGACCTGGCCGGGCTCACCGACGGGCCGGGAGTGGTGCGCGGGCTCGGCCTGCCGGTCCCGGCCGCCTGGGTGCGAGAGCTGGCCGCCTCCCCGACGACGCTCTTCCGCCGCCTGGTGCTCGACCCGGTCGGGGAGGTCATGGACACCACCAGCCTGGGCTACCAGCCGCCGGAGGCCCTGCGCACCGCCCTGCAGTGGCGTGATGGTCTCTGCCGCGTCGCCGGCTGCCAGGTGCCGGCCGACCGCACCGACCTCGACCACCAGCGACCCTGGGGGCGGGGTGGCCCCACCGCCGCCGACAACCTGCGCTCGCTGTGCCGTCGCCACCACCGGATGAAGTCGCACGGCCACCTGGCCGCGCGCCACTACCGACCACCCACCCGCTACCGGGAACGGGCGCCGGCGCTCCCACCGGTCGAGGTCGACCTCGTCCACGCCGCCTGAGGACGCGGGCCGCTCCGGGCTCAGCCGGCCGGGCGGGAGAGCAGGTTGCGGGCGGTGGGCACGGGGATGTGGCGGCTGCGCACCACCAGCAGCACCGACAGCAGCACGCCCACGACCACCAGCCCGCCGCCGCCGATCAGCGTCCACCGCGGCCCGAAGTGCTCCCCGATGAAGCCGATCACCGGGGCCCCGATCGGGGTGCCGCCCATCAGCACCATGCTGTAGAGGGCCATCACCCGGCCGCGCAGGGTGGGGTCGCTGCCCATCTGCACGGTGGCGTTCGCCGCGGTGAGGGCCAGCAGCGCGGACAGCCCCAGCAGCGGCAGGAAGGCGGCGAAGCTCCAGTAGCCCGGCATCAGCCCGGCCACGATCTCCATCAGGCCGAACACGACCGAGGCACCGATCACGAACCGCAGCCGCGGCGCGCGGGTCCGCCGGGCCGCCAGCAGGGCGCCGGCCAGCGACCCGAAGGCCATGAAGGTGCCCAGGATGCCGTACTCCTCGGCCCCCTTGCCGAACTCCTGCTGGGCCATCAGCGCCGAGGTGAGCTGGAAGTTCATCCCGAAGGTGCCCACGCAGAAGGCGATGCACAGCACCAGCAGCAGGTCGCTGCGACCACGCACGTAGGCCATCCCCTCCCGGATCTGGCCCTTCGCCCGCGCCGTCCGCTCGCTGGGGGTGAGCTGGGAGGCGTCCATCGCCGACAGGGCCAGCAGGAACGCCACGTAGGTGACGGCGTTGGACAGGATCGCCCAGCCCGAGCCGAAGGCCGCGATCACCAGGCCGGCGACGGCCGGGCCGATGATGCGGGCGGTGTGGAAGGTGGCCGCGTTGAGCCCGATGGCGTTGGGCAGCAGCGGTCCCGGCACCATCTCGGAGACGAACGACTGCCGGGCCGGGACGTCGATCGCCGAGCCGACGCCGAACAGCAGGGCGAGCCCGTAGACCATCTCGGTGGTGGCCACGCCGTTGATCGCCAGCAGCCCCAGCACCAGCGCGCAGACGGCCATCCAGGTCTGGGAGAACCGCAGCACGGCGCGCTTGTCGAACCGGTCGGCGATCACGCCGCCGTAGGGCGAGACCACCAGCGTCGGGAGGAACTGCAGCGCGGTGGTGATCCCGACCGCCAGACCCGAGCCGCCTGACAGCTCCAGCACCAGCCAGTCCTGGGCCACCCGCTGCATCCAGGTGCCGATGTTGGAGACGAAGGCGCCGGACTGGTAGACGCGGTAGTTGTGCAGCCGCAGCGCGGCGAACATGCTCACGAGTCGGCCAGCCTCTGCAGCAGCACCGACGCCCGCCCCAGCAGCTCGCGCTCCGCCGGGGTCAGCTCACCCAGCCGCTCGACCAGCCAGAGGTCCCGCCGGCGACGGTCGGCCAGCACGATCTCGCGTCCCCGCGGCGTCACCTCGACCACGGCCCGGCGGCCGTCGTCGGGATCGGCCGAGCGCTGCACCAGCCCCAGCTGCTCCAGCGCCTTGACGGTGCGGGTGATCGCCGGCGGCTGCACCTTCTCGAGCTCGGCCAGCTCTCCCACCGACCGCGGCCCCGAGCCCGTCAGCAGCCCCAGCAGCGACAGCTGGTTCTGGGTCAGCCCCAGGCTCTCCTCGTGCATCTGCCGCAGCCGCCGGGCCAGCCTCATCACGCTGCGGCGCATCCCCTGCGCGAGCTCCGTGCTCGAGGTCTCCGTCTGGCTCGTCATCGATAACCATGTTAACCATTAACAGCGTTAACACAACCCCGGGCGGGGCACCGTCTCAGGAGAAGAGGGGGTCCTCCCAGGACACCGTCTCCCACACCGGCGGCGGCAGCTCGGCCTCGCGCTGCTCGGCCACCACGTCGGAGTGCCCGCCGCAGCCGTGGTCCACGCTGACCACCGCGCCGTCACGCGGCGACCAGACGTTGGCGCAGGCGCCGAAGAGACGTCCGAGGCTGCCCTGCAGCCGGACGAAGTAGGCGCAGCTGACGCAGTTGCCGGGCGCCTGCCGGGTGGACTCGTTGTCCGGCCCGGCCTCGCCGGCCAGCCACCGCTCGGCGGCCTCCTGACGTCCCTGCGGCGACAGCACGCGCTCACGACCCAGCCCCAGCTCGGCCACCAGCGCCCGGGTGATGCTCGCCTCGGCCGGGTCGGTGCCGGCCGCGTCCTCACCACCGGTGTAGCCGGGCTCGAGCCGCGGGTCGTCGTCCGGGGTGGGCATGACCACGCCCGGGGTGACGTCCCCGGGCTCGATCCGCTCCGACCACGGCACCCACGCCGGGGCCAGCAGGGCGTCCTCGCTGGGGAGCAGCACGACCTCGTCCACGGTGACCCGCTTGGCCCGCGAGGCGCGGGCCACGGTCACCGACCAGCGCCAGCCCCGGTAGCCGGGGTGCAGGCAGGCGAAGAGGTGGCTGCAGACGCGGTCGCCCTCGGCCTGCACGCCCAGGTGCTCGCCGATCTGACCGGGGCCGGCCTCGGCCTCGGCGGCCTCACGGGCGAGGTCGACGGCCTCGGCGCAGAGCTGGTCGAGCTTGGCGCGGCGGATGGCGGTGGCCACGCGCTCAGAGCTCCAGCTCGTCGGCGACGGCGCGCAGCACCGAGGCGACCTTGGCCGCGACGCGGGCGTCGGGGTGCCGGCCGCGGCGGTAGCCGTTGCCCACCCCGTCCAGCATCTTGATGAGGTCCTCGACGATGATGGCCATCTGCTCGGCGGACTTGCGCTGGGCCTTGGACAGCGACGGCGGCTCCTCCAGCAGCCGCACCGACAGCGCCTGCTCGCCCTTGCGGCCGGCGATGACGCCGAACTCCACCTTCTGACCGGCCTTCAGGCTGGTGACCCCGGCCGGCAGCGCGGACGCGCGCACGTAGACGTCGCCCCCCTGGTCGGAGGACAGGAAGCCGAACCCCTTCTCGGCGTCGTAGAAACGCACCTTGCCAGTAGGCACAACAACCCTCACTCAGCTCAACCGCCACCCTGCCGTCCAGCCGGGCCGTGCCAGCCTATCGAGACGCGCAACGCGGAAACCACTCCGCGGCACCTGCCCGCCGCGCCGTCGGCGGCGGCTGGCATCGTGGAGCCTCCGGGAGAACGCCGGGACCCGCGGGGCGTCCCCGGCCACCACGTCCACCCGCGGGGATCGGAGCACCGACGATGAACGCACGACAGCTGCTGAGCCGTCTTCCCGAGCGCCTGGCCACCGGCGCCTTCGTGCTGCACTCGGGGCTGCAGAAGTGGAAGGGCGACGAGCAGACCGCCCAGGGCCTGCACGGCATGGCCAGCGGCACCTACCCCTTCCTGGCCAAGCTGGCCCCCACCACCTTCCTGCGGCTGCTGGCCACGGTGGAGATCACCACCGGGCTCGCACTGCTGGTGCCCTTCGTGCCGCGGGTGCTGGCGGGAGCGCTGCTCACGGGCTTCTCCGGCGGGCTGATGGGGCTGTACCTGAAGACCCCGGGGCTGCGCGAGCCGGGCAGCCTCGCCCCGACCCCGGACGGTCTCGGCATCGCCAAGGACGTCTGGCTGCTGGGCGTGGGGACCAGCCTCGTGCTCGACGGCATCCTCTCCCCCGCCGAGGCGCGCGGCCGCAAGGAGCTCACCCGATAGGGGCCAGCGGGACGCCCTGGATGGCCCGGCTCAGCGCCTCCACCGGCTCCGAGGCACTGCGCGGGTTGGCCACCAGCGCCATCTCGACGTCGGGCAGCGGCGGCAGCCCGGGCCGCCCGGTGAGGTTGCGCAGGTCCGGCGGCACCCGGCTCTGGGCCAGCACGCAGACCCCCAGCCCGGCCCGGACCGCGGCCAGGATGCCGTTGACCTGACGGGTGTTGCAGGTGATCCGCCAGGCCCGCCCGATGCCGGTCAGCGCGCCGATCGCCGCCGAGCGGCCGAAGCTGGGCGCGTGGTACGTCACCAGTGGCAGCGGCTGGTCCGGGTCGATCTCGAAGCCCTCCAGCCCCACCCAGACCAGCCGGTCGCGGCGCACCAGCCGGCCGAGGTGGGTGTCGGCCTCCTGGTTGATGAAGACCAGGTCCAGGTGGTTGCTGTGCAGCCGGCGCAGCAGGCTCCCGCTCTGGGTGACCGTCAGCTCCAGGTTGATGCGGGGGTAGAGCTGGCGGAAGTTGCGCAGGATGGTGGGCAGCTCGCCGAGGGCCAGCTCGTCGGCCGCGCCGAAGCGGAGGCGGCCCGACATCGCCGACCCGGTGAAGTAGCTGACTGCCTCGTCCTGCGCGCTGAGGATCGCGCGGGCGAAGCCGGCCATCGCCTCGCCGTTGTCGGTGAGGCGGATGGTGCGGGTGTCGCGGCTGATCAGCTGCCGTCCCGCCGCCTGCTCCAGCCGGCGGATCTGCTGGGAGACCGCCGGCTGGGTGATGCCCAGCTCCGCGGCCGCCCGGGTGAAGCTCAGGCTGCCGGCCACGGCCAGGAAGGTGCGCAGCAGCACCGGGTCGAAGTGTCGTTCCACCGATTCATCACCGATCCTTATCGGACTTATCAGCAGCATACGCCCGGTCTATGGGGAGCGGGTGGGTACTCTTGACGTGCCCCCACGAGGGGCCCTCTCTCCCACTCCGGGGCAACGTCGCCCCGTCGCCCGCCCTCTCGACCATCGATCCAGGTGATTGTCGTGCGCCGTGTTCCGGCCACCTTCTCTGCACTGTCCGAACCCTCATACCGACGCTTCCTCCCCGCCCAGCTCATCGGCAGCACCGGGGTGTGGATGCAGCGCATCGCCCAGGACTGGCTGGTGCTCGAGCTGACGGGCTCCGCAGCGGCGGTCGGTCTGGTCGTCGCCATGCAGTTCGCCCCCATGCTGCTGCTCGGGCTGTGGGGCGGCGTGGTGGTCGACCGCTTCCCCAAGCGGGCCCTGCTGGTCATCACCCAGGCGGTCGCGGCCTCGCTGGCCCTGCTGCTCGGGGTGCTCGCCCTCACCGGCGTGGTCCAGGCCTGGCACGTCTACGCCATCGCGCTGACCCTCGGCGTGGTGGTCGTGGTCGACGGCCCGGCCCGCCAGGCCTTCGTCAGCGAGCTGGTGCCCCCCTCGCAGATCCGCAACGCGGTGAGCCTGAACAGCACCGCCTTCCAGTTCAGCGGCGTGGTCGGCCCGGCGCTGTCGGGTCTGCTGGTGACCGCCGTCGGCCAGGGCTGGTCCTTCATCGTCAACGGGCTCGCCTGCTCGGCCGTGGCCGCGATCATCTTCTCGCTCAAGCCGCGGTTCGTGATGCCGGCGCCGCAGCGGACCAAGGGCGCCCTGCGCCAGGGGCTGGCCTACATCGTCCGCACCTCCGAGGTGTTCTGGGCGATCGCCCTGGTGGCGCTGGCCGGGCTGTTCGCCTTCAACCTGCCGGTGCTGCTGGCCACCATGGCCGACACCGAGTTCGGCACCGGGGTCTCCGGCTACAGCCTGCTCACCACGGTGAACGCGGTCGGCGCGCTGATCGGCGGCATCTGGTCGGCCCGCCGCAGCGCCACCGCACGGCTGCGCTCGCTGACCGGCGGTCTCGGCGCCCTGGGCCTGATCTTCGCCGTGATGGCGGCGGTCGAGCAGCAGTGGGCGTTCTCGCTGCTGCTGGTCGCCTGCGGGATCGCGACCATGACCTTCCTGATCGGGGCCAACTCGATGATCCAGCTGACCTGCACCCCCGAGGTGCGCGGCCGGGTCATGAGCGTCTACACGATGGCCCTGCTCGGCGGTCAGGCCGTGGCGGGCCCGCTGGTCGGCCGGTTCAGCGACGCCCTCGGCCCCCGCGCCGCGCTGGTGCTCTGCGGGCTCAGCATCCTGGTCGTGACCGCCCTGCTGGCCGTGATGATGGCCCGCCAGGCCCACCTCCGGCTGGCCCTGCACCGCGGCCACTGGACCCCGAAGCTGCACATCGTCCGGGTGCCCTGAGCCCTTCCACCCCGTGAAGCCCAGCGCGGCAGCCTGACCCGGGCACAGACGCGGTCTGCCGCTGCCCGACGGGGTGTCGGGGTGTGGCGGGCGTTGACCCGGGCGGGACGCCCCGTCGGGCAGCGGCAGACCGCCACCCGCCGCCAGATCAGGCGAAGCGCTGCCAGGCGGGCTTGCCGGCGTAGACGTGGCGGTAGTAGTCGGCCAGCTGCAGCTGGGCGGCGGCCTCCTCGTCGACGACGACGGTGGCGTGCTGGTGGAACTGCAGCACGCTCGCCGGCCACATCGAGCTGACCGGGCCCTCCACGCTGGCGGCGACCGCGGGCGCCTTGTTCGCGCCCTGGGCGACGAGCAGCACGTGCCGGGCCTCCATGATGGTGCCCAGCCCCTGCGTCAGGCAGTGGGTCGGCACCTCCTCGAGGGAGTCGAAGAAGCGCTGGTTGTCCAGCCGGGTGCGCTCGGCCAGGGTCTTGATCCGGGTGCGGGAGGCGAAGGACGAGGTCGGCTCGTTGAATCCGATGTGGCCGTTGCTGCCGATGCCCAGGATCTGCACGTCCACCCCGCCGGCGTCGCGGATGGCCCGGTCGTAGGCAGCCGCCGCCTCCTCGAGGTCGTCTGCGGCACCGTCGGGGACGTGCACCCGCGCCGGGTCCAGCCCGAGCGGCTCGGTGACGGTGCGGTGGATGACGCTGCGGTAGCTCTCGGGATGGGCCGGGTCCAGGCCCACGTACTCGTCCAGGGCGAACGCGCTGGCGCCCGACAGGTCCAGCCGGCCGTCGGCGACCATCGCCTGCAGGTGGCGGTAGATCGCCAGCGGCGAGGACCCGGTGGCCAGACCCAGCACCGGCGTCTCGGCGGCCCGGCACACCTGGGCGACCTTGGCGGCGGCGACCCGCCCCACCTCGTCGGCGTCGGGGCAGATGACGATCTCCACAGGTTCACTCCTCCGCCCCTCCGGGGGCCCTCGACGTGTCGCTGGTCATCGTAGGGGCTGGCTCCGGCCCGCGTGACGCGCGGCGGGCGGCGATACGATGACGCCATGGCGACGTGGGAGGACGGACCCGAGTACGCACCCCACCAGCGCCCTGACCTCTTCCAGCCGCCGGAGCAGGCGCCCGCGCTGAGCACGGCCGTCCCGCCCGCGAAGCCGTCGGCCGGGGCGCCGCTGCAGCCGCCCGTCGAGTTCCGGGTGCCGCAGCACGTCGCCCCGCTGGAGACCCTGGTCCCCCGCGACAAGGACGTCCGCGACCCGCACCAGGCCTTCGCCGTGGTCACCTCGACGCTGACCGAGCAGTCCGCCACCGGGCCGGCGTGGACCGCCGCCCACTCCAGCCAGTGGTCGGCGGCGCAGCAGCAGTGGGGCCCGCCGCAGGGGCCGCCCGTCGCCGTCCCGCCCGCTCCGGGCCACGACCCGCACCAGCCCTTCGCCGTCGGCCAGGGCATGCGTCCCGGCCAGGTCCCCGTGCCGGCACCTCCGGGACCCGCGATGCCCGCGCCCGGCACCGACCAGTGGTTCGCCCCCACCAGCTGGGCCCCGCCGGCCGCACCGCGGGACGACCGCACCCTGCTCCGTCAGGTGGTGCAGGGCACCAGCGTGCCCCTGCTGGTGGTGCTGGGCTGCGGCCTGATCCCGATGCTGTCCCCCTTCTGCGTCGCCCTCGCGCTGGCGCTCACCGCGCTGGCGACCCGCCGCCGGCGCCAGCTCCGGACGGGGCTGTGGATCGGGCTCGGGGTGGTCGGCCTCAGCGGGCTGATGGGGTTCGTCGACACCCTCTCCTTCTCCGGGCTGTCGGAGGCGATGCAGCTGCCCGCGGTGCTGGTCTGCCTCGTCATGCTGGTCTTCGCCCCGATCGCCTCCTACCTGAGCATCCAGGCCGGCGAGCCCGAGCAGCCGAGCGGGGCCTCGGGCCGCGACCGCAGCTCCTGGGACTGAGGTGGCCCCCCGCACCCTGGGAGAGGCGCTGGGCGCCCTCTCCCCCGACGGCCTGGCCACCCTGCTGCGTCACCGGGAGGACCTGGCCCGCCCGCTGCCGGCCGACCTGACCGAGCTCGCCCAGCGGGCGCTGACCCCGGCCTCCGTCGCCCGCTCGCTCGACCGGCTCGACGCCTGGCAGCGGCTCGTCGCCCTCGCGCTGGCCACCGCCCCCGACGGCGTCGACGTCGGTGCCGTGCACGAGCTGCTCGCCACCGGCACCCGCGCCGACGTGGCCCGGGCCGTCTCGGACCTGCGGAGCCGCGCCCTGCTCTGGGGCGGCGACGACGAGCTGCACCTGGTGCGCACCGTCCGGGAGGTCTTCGGCCCCCACCCGGCCGGGCTGGCGCCCGTCTCACCGCGACCGATGGACCCCGAGGCGGTGCAGGAGGCGCTGCAGCAGGTGGGCGAGGAGGAGCGGACGATCCTCGACCGGCTGCTGTGGCAGCGTCCGACCGGCGCGCTGCGCCGCGCCGACCGGGCGGTGACCCTGGCCGAGGCCCGCAGCCCGATCGAGCGGCTGCTCGCCCTCGGTCTGCTGCGGCCGGCCGACTCCGAGACCGTCGTGCTGCCCCGCGAGGTCGCCCTGGTGCTGCGCGGCGGGCGGCTGGTGCCCGACCCGGTCGCCACCCGGGCGCCCGAGCTGGCCGGCGGGACGCGGGCCGAGCGGCTGGTGCAGCGCGCCGGGGCCGGGGCGGCGTGGGCGCTGGTCCACGACGTCGAGCAGCTGGTGGGCGACCTCGACCGGCGCAGCGTCGACCTGCTGCGCGACGGCGGCGTCTCCACCCGCGACGTGGCGGCGCTGGGACGCCGGGCCTCGCTCTCCCCGGAGCAGGCGGCGGTGCTGCTGGAGTGGGCCTCCGCGGCGGGTCTGGTGGGCCCCGACGGCCCCCGGCTGCTGCCCACCGCCCGCTACGACCGCTGGATCAGCGGCTCCGGCGCCGACCGGTGGCTGCACCTGGTCCGGCACTGGCGGGCGAGCGGGCGCTGGCCGCGCGCCGGCAGCCGCGGCGGCGCCCACCCGCTGGGACCGGACGGCGAGCTGCGCGGCGCGGTCGAGATCCGCCAGGGGATCCTGGCCGTGCTGGCCGGGCAGCCGGTCGGGCGTCGGCTCGCGCCGGAGCCGCTGACCGAGGTCGTGGCCTGGCACCACCCGGCCTGGGCGGAGCGGCTCCCGCTGGCCGAGCTGGTGGCCGACGTCCTGGTCGAGGCCGAGCAGGCGGGTCTGACGGCGCTCGGCGCGGTGTCCCCGCTGGCGCGCGTGGCCGCCGGGGCCGAGCTGCCCGACGAGCTCGCGGAGCTCTTCCCCGAGCCGGTGGACCGGCTGGTGGTGCAGGCGGACCTGACCGCCGTGGCCCCGGGCCCGCTGGTGCCCGAGGTCAACCGGACGATGCGCCTGCTGGCCGAGCAGGAGTCCCGCGGCGGCGGCGGGGTCTACCGCTTCACCGAGGGCAGCCTGCGCCGGGCGCTGGACGCCGGCTGGGCGCTGGCCGAGATCGAGCGGTGGCTGGAGGAGCACTCCTCCACCGGTGTGCCGCAGCCGCTGCGCTACCTGCTCGCCGACGTCGCCCGCCGCCACGGCAGCATCCAGGTGATGCCGACCTCGGCGGTGGTCCGCTGCGACGACCCCGCCCAGGCCGCCAGCCTGCTCGGCCGCCCGGAGGCCTCCCGGCTGGGGCTGCACGCCGTCGCCCCCGGCGTGCTGGCCGCCACCGCGGAGCCCGACGAGGTGGTGCAGGTGCTGCGGGAGGTGGGCCTGGCGCCGGTGGGCACCGACGCGTCCGGCACCGCGCTGACCGCCCCGCCCCCTCCCCGGGCGCGCGAGGGCGGCGGTGAGGCCGAGCCGCCCGCCGAGCCCGTGGACGCCGTCCGGGTGGCCGAGCTGCTGCTGGGCCGCGAGGCGGACCGGCGGGCGCGGGCCCGGGCGGTGGACTCGGCGGTGGACGTGCTCACCCGGGCCGCCGCCGCCCGCACCCCGGTGGTGGTCGACCTGGTCACCGCCGAGGGCGAGTCCACCACCCGCCGGGCCACGCCGCTGCACGTCTCCCCCGGCGCGGTGCGGCTCGCCGACGCCGCCTCCGGGCAGGTGTTCACCGTGCCGCTGGCTCGGGTGGTCGGCGCCCGGGACGACACCCCGGGCTGACCGTTGACTGCCCGGGCAGAATGGACCCCATGCCCGGAACCCCGAACGCTCGCCCATGACGGGTCCCCTCGTCGTCCAGTCCGACCGCACCCTCCTGCTCGAGGTCGACCACGAGCAGGCCGAGGAGTGCCGCCTCGCCATCGCGCCCTTCGCCGAGCTGGAGCGCGCCCCCGAGCACATCCACACCTACCGGCTGACCCCGCTGGGGCTGTGGAACGCCCGTGCCGCCGGCCACGACGCCGAGCAGGTGGTCGACGTCCTGCTGCAGTTCAGCCGCTACCCCGTGCCCAGCGCCCTGCTGGTCGACATCGCCGACACCATGGACCGCTACGGCCGGCTGCGGATCGAGAAGGACCCGGTGCACAACCTGGTGCTGGTCTCCACCGACCGCGCCGTGCTGACCGAGGTCACCCGCAGCGCCAAGGTCAAGGGCATGCTCGGCCCCCGCATCGACGACGAGACGGTCGCGGTGCACCCCTCCGAGCGCGGCCACCTCAAGCAGACCCTGCTCAAGCTCGGCTGGCCCGCCGAGGACCTGGCCGGGTACGTCGACGGCGAGGCCCACGCGATCGAGCTCGACCAGGACGGCTGGGAGCTGCGGCCCTACCAGGCCCAGGCGGCCGACGGCTTCTGGGCCGGCGGCTCGGGCGTCGTCGTGCTCCCCTGCGGGGCGGGCAAGACCATCGTCGGCGCGGCCGCGATGGCCAAGGCCTCGGCCACCACGCTGATCCTGGTCACCAACACCGTCTCGGCCCGGCAGTGGCGCGACGAGCTGATCCGGCGCACCTCGCTCACCGCGGACGAGATCGGTGAGTACTCCGGCGCCCGCAAGGAGATCCGGCCGGTCACCATCGCCACCTACCAGGTCATCACCACCAAGCGGAACGGGATCCACCCGCACCTGGAGCTGTTCGAGGCCCGCGACTGGGGTCTGGTGATCTACGACGAGGTGCACCTGCTGCCGGCGCCGGTCTTCCGGATGACCGCCGACCTGCAGGCCCGCCGCCGCCTCGGGCTCACCGCCACGCTGGTGCGCGAGGACGGCCACGAGGGGGACGTGTTCTCCCTCATCGGCCCCAAGCGCTTCGACGCGCCGTGGAAGGACATCGAGGCCCAGGGCTGGATCGCCCCCGCCGACTGCGTCGAGGTGCGGGTCAGCCTGGCCGAGGACGAGCGGATGACCTACGCGATGGCCGAGCCGGACGTCCGCTACCGGCTGGCCGCGTCCGCGGAGTCCAAGATGGCCGTGGTGGAGGACCTGGTCCGCCGCCACGAGGGCGTCCCGCGGCTGGTGATCGGGCAGTACGTGGACCAGCTCGACGAGCTGGCCGCCCGCCTGGACGCACCGGTGATCAAGGGCGAGACCACCACCCGTCAGCGCGAGAAGCTCTACCAGGCCTTCCGCGAGGGCGAGATCGACCTGCTGGTGGTCAGCAAGGTGGCCAACTTCTCCGTCGACCTGCCCTCGGCCCAGGTGGCCATCCAGGTCTCGGGCGCCTTCGGCTCCCGGCAGGAGGAGGCCCAGCGTCTCGGCCGGCTGCTGCGGCCCCAGGAGGGCAAGTCGGCCCGCTTCTACGCGGTCGTCTCCCGCGACACGGTGGACGCCGAGTTCGCCCAGCACCGGCAGCGGTTCCTGGCCGAGCAGGGCTACTCCTACCGGATCATCGACGCCGAAGACGTGCCGGCCGAGCCCGGCGCCTGAGCTCGGGGGGACCCGTGGCACGACAGCGCTCCTGGCCGTCCGGACCGGGCGAGCTGCTCGACCTGCTGACCGCCTGGGTCGCCCGCACGCCGTGGGTGGACTGGCTTGAGCTCGGCGGGTCGCTGGGGCGGGGTGCGGGGGACGAGCACTCCGACGTGGACGCCGGGGTGGGCGTCACCGGGGAGGACCGGCTCGACGCGGTCGCCGCGGCGGTCGGCTCCTTCGCGCCGGTGGCGGCGGTGCTGCGCGAGCCCTTCGGGTCCGGATCGACGCACCTGCTGACCGTGTACCGCGACGGCCGGCAGCTGTCGCTGGTGGTCATGGCGGCCGAGGCACGCACCGGCCTGCCGCCGCAGTCGCTGGCGCTCCTCGACAGGTCCGGACGGCTGTCGACGTCCCTCGACCCGGCGCGCTGGGAGCCGGACGCGGACCGGCTGCGGGAGTGGACGTTCCTGGCCTGCGTCGGCGCCGCGGACGCGCTCAAGCACGCCCGCCGCGGCTCGGTGTGGCGGGCGGTGCGCTGCCTGGAGGAGGCCCGCGGGCTCTACCTGCAGCTCGTGGCCGCGCAGCAGCAGGTGGTGTTCGCCGGCTTCGGGGTGGTCAGCCTGGAGAACGCGGGACGGCCGGTGCCGGCCGGGCTCGCCGCCACCCTGGTCGACGCACCCCGCCCGGCCGCGGTCGCCGACGCCGTGGCGGCGCTCGTCGCGCTGCTGCAGCCCTTCGTCACCGAGCACGGCCTCGACGGTCTGGGAACGGCCCTGGGGCTGCGCGGCGGGGCCTGACCACCCGGCCCCACCGCGGGCTGGCAGGATGGGCGGCCCCGACCGACGAGGAGCTCCGTGGCCAGCAGACTGCGACGCACGCTGGGTCGCGCCGCCCGCCAGCACCTGGGCCGCCGCTTCCCCGAGACGTTCGGGCCGGGCCGCCACGAAGCCCTGCTCGCGCGGTACCGGGTGGACCGGCTGATCCTGCGCGACGACGGCAAGGTGCCGCTGAGCTGGTGGCCCAACGCGGTCAACTTCGGGGACCTGATCTCGCCCTGGCTGATGCAGAAGATGACCGGCCACGAGGCCGTCTTCGCCGAGCCGGACGAGCCGCACTACGTGACCATCGGGTCGGTGCTGCGGCGGGTCACCAGCACGTCGGTCGTCTGGGGCACCGGCTCCTTCGGCACCGAGCCCGGGTCCCAGGTGAACAAGGAGGCCACCTACACCGCCGTCCGCGGCCCGCTGACGCGGGCGCGGATGAAGCACTACGGGATGACGCCGCCCCAGGTGTACGGCGACCCCGCCCTGCTCGTGCCGCTGTACCACCGGCCCACGGTGCCCATCACCCACGAGATCGGGGTGATCGTGCGGTGGTCGGAGCGGGAGTGGGCCTCGGCCGAGGTGGGACCGGGGGTGCGGCTGATCGACTACGCCTCCGACGACGTCGAGGGGATCATCGAGCAGATGCTGTCCTGCCGGCGGCTCATCTCCTCCTCGCTGCACGGGCTGATCGTGGCCGACGCCTACGGCATCCCCAACGCCTGGCTGGCCTCCGACAGCCCCAAGGGCGGCGAGTTCAAGTTCCACGACTACTTCGCCTCGGTGCGCAAGCACCGCTACCCCCACGACTACGACCTGGCCGCCCAGCCGCTGACCGTGGCCGAGCTGCGCCGGCGGTTCACCTTCAGCCCGGAGCCGATCGACTTCAACTACCGCCTGCTGCTCGACGCCTGCCCCTTCCTCACCCGGGACCGGGGGCGCCCACGCCGCTGACCCGCAGGGGTGTACACCGTTGGAAACTGCTGGTCGAATGGGCGCTGACATCGACCAACGGAGGATCCATGTCCCACCCCACCCCCCGCCGGCTCGTCGCCGGCGTGCTCGCCCTCGCCACCGCGTCCAGCCTCTACCTGGCCACCTCGGCCGCCGCCGCACCGGAGGTGCCACCGGGACGGGCCGAGAACGGCGCCCGGCTCACCGGCACCGTCGCCATGTACCCCCGCGCCATCCGGCTCGAGCACGACGCCGGTCGCGCCGGCACCGTCGTCGCCTCGGTCGTCACCTTCGAGGCCGGCCACGGCATCGGAGCCATCTTCGAGAGCACCGACGCCGGCCGCAGCTGGACCCGGATCGGTTCGGTCGCCGACCCGGGTGCCCGCGAGGGGCTGTGCTGCGGCAGCATCTTCGAGCTGCCCCAGCAGGTCGGGGAGCTCGCGCCCGGGACCCTGCTGTGGTCGGCCTCGGTCGGCCAGGACGCCGGCCCCGACCGCCGGATGACCCTGCCGCTGCACGCCAGCGAGGACGGCGGACGGACCTGGCGCAAGCTCGCCACCATCGCCACCTCCCCCAACTTCGGCGGGCTGTGGGAGCCCGAGCTCAGCGTCTCCCGCGACGGCCGGCTGGTGATGCAGGTCTCCGACGAGAGCCAGCAGCCGCGGCACAGCCAGACCCTGGTCCAGGCCACCTCCTCCGACGGCGTCAGCTGGAGCGCCCTGGAGAACGTGGTGGCCGCCGACGACCCGGCGCTGCGACCCGGCATGCCCGTCACCCGGCGGCTCCCGGACGGGCAGTACCTGATGAGCTTCGAGGTCTGCGGCCCCGGGCAGGAGTGCCAGCACCGGTTCCGCCGCTCCCGCGACGGCGTGCGCTGGGGTGAGGTGAGCTCGCTCGGTCGTCCGCTGCTCGCCGAGGGACGCCACCAGTTCCGCCACGCGCCCACCATCAGCCTCTACGACGACGGCACCGAGGACGGCCGGCTGCTCGCCGTCGGGCAGATGCTCTACGACCGCGACGGCCAGGTGGCCGAGGGCAACGGCTCGACCATCATGGTGAACGAGGGCGAGCCGCTGCTGCCCTGGCGGCTGGCGGAGGCGCCGGTGAGGGTCAGCGAGCCGTACAACAACTACTGCCCGAACTACAGCTCCAGCCTGCTGCCGCTGCCGGAGCGCGACGAGCTGCTGGAGCTCGCCACCGCCTACGACGACGCGGGCGTCTGCACCACCTACGTCGCAGTCGGCCCCCTCCCCGACTGAGCGGCGGGCGCCCCCGGGCTCAGGGGTGGAGGGCGGAGACCTGGTCCCAGGTGTCGAGGTCGACGGCCTCCAGGCCGACGGCGGGGACGGTGAGCAGCGGGAGGCCGCCGAGCACGGAGCGGACGGCCCGGTCGCGGCCGTCGGTGCCGGCGAGGGCCGCCCGCAGCGCGTTGGTCCGGTAGAACCCCGACAGCCACTGCGGACGTCCGTCGGCGTCGGTCAGCACCGCGCCGGCCGCCTCGGGATCGGCCTGCAGCGCGGCCAGCAGCCGCGGCACGGCGGTGGCCAGGAAGGGCGAGTCGCAGGCCAGCAGGGCGGTCACCGGCTCCGGCGTCCGGCCCTCGGCCAGGGCGGCCAGCCCGGCGACGGCTCCGGCGACCGGTCCGCCGCCGGCGGGCCGCTCGGACACCCGCACCACCCGGTCGGGCACGGCGACGGAGTCGGGGGCCACCACCACGGTGGCGCTCGCCCCGGCCACCGCGCCCAGCACGTGGTCGAGCAGCCGACGTCCGCGCACCTCGACGTCGGGCTTGCTGGCCCCGCCCAGCCGGCGGGCGCGCCCACCGGCCAGCACGCAGGCGTCGAAACCGCGGGGCACCGCCACCGGCAGCGTCGACTCCTCCTGCCGGCCCAGCTCCCGCGCCGGTCCTCCGGCCCGCCCGGCCCGCACCAGCTCCACCAGCTCCGCGGGCCAGATCAGGGCCGCCGTCGTCTCCAGCTCGGCCAGCGGCCACCAGCGGTGCTGCTGGATGGTGAGCTGCTCCTCCTCGGTGTGACCGGCCACGTCGACCTCGAACCGGTCGAGCTCCAGCAGCCAGAACGACTCGCTCTGGGTGATCACCTGGTCGGAGTAGCCGTGCACCACCTCACGCCGGGCCACCGGCCCCACCAGCTGCTCCGCCGCCACCACCAGCCCGGTCTCCTCCGCCAGCTCGCGGACCGCCGCCTGCAGCTCGCTCTCGCCCGGGTCGACGCCGCCTCCGGGCGTCATCCACCACGACACCCCCGGCACCCCGGGGTCGGTGTCCTCGAAGAGCAGCACCTGCTCACCCTCGGGCCCGTGGCCGACCAGCAGCACCCGCACCGCCTGGCGGTGCAGCGTCGGGCGCTCCAGCGGCGGGACCGGCCTGAACGTGCGGTAGCGGCCGGGGGGCGGGGACGCGGGATGGGTCAACCCTGGCCTCCGAGCTCGGCCAGGAAGGCCCGCCCGCGCTCGCTGGTGGGGTGCTCCAGCACCTGCTCGGGGGTCCCCTGCTCGGCGATGCCGCCGTCGGCCATCAGCACCACCCGGTCCGCGACCTGGCGGGCGAAGCGCATCTCGTGGGTGACCACCACCATGGTCATCCCCTCCTCGGCCAGGTCGCGCATCACCTGCAGCACCTCCCCGACGAGCTCGGGGTCCAGCGCCGACGTCGGCTCGTCGAAGAGCATCAGCACCGGGTCCATGGCCAGCGCGCGGGCGATCGCCACCCGCTGCTGCTGCCCGCCGGAGAGCCGCTCGGGATAGGCGTGCTCCTTCTCCGAGAGCCCGACCCGCGCCAGCAGCTCGCGCGCCCGCGCCTCGGCCTCCTCGCGGGAGCGGCCCAGCACGTCGCGCTGGGCCATGGTGATGTTGTCGATGACGCGCAGGTGCGGGAAGAGGTTGAACTGCTGGAACACCATGCCGATCCGCCGGCGCAGGCTGTTGAGCTCGCGTCCCTTCTGCACCAGCTGCTGCCCGTCGACGGTGATCGTGCCGCCGTCGATGCCCTCCAGCCCGTTGACGCAGCGCAGCAGGGTGCTCTTGCCCGCCCCGGACGGGCCGATCAGCACCACCACCTCGCCCTGCTGCACCTCGAGGTCGACGGCGTCCAGCACGGTCAGCGGCCCGAACCGCTTGGTCACCTGCTGCATGCTCACGATCGCGCTCATCAGCTCCTCCGGTGCTTGCTCAGGGCGTGCTCGAGCCGGTTCACCACGAGGGTCAGGATCAGCACGATGGCCAGGTAGTACAGCGCCACGATGATGTAGTAGGTCAGCGGCTCGTAGGAGGACGCGGTCGCCCGCAGCGCCACCTGGAACAGCTCGTCCACGGTGACGAAGGCCGCCAGCGAGGAGTCCTTCACCGCGATGATGAACTGGTTGCCCAGCGAGGGCAGCGCGGTGCGGAAGGCCAGCGGCCCACGCACCCGCCGCAGCGTCTGCCACCAGCTCATCCCCAGCGAGCGGGAGGCCTCGTCCAGACCCACCGGCACCGACTGGAAGCCCGAGCGCAGGATCTCGGCGATGTAGGCCGAGTTGTGGAAGGCCAGCGCGATGGACGCCGCCCAGAACCCCGGCAGCAGCAGCACGATCGTCAGCCCGAAGTAGAGGATGAAGATCTGCGTGATCAGCGGCGTGCCGCGGACCAGGCCGATGTAGGCGGTGGCGAACCAGCGCAGCGGACGCACCCGGCTCATCGACGCGGCGGCCACCAGCGCACCGAGCGGCAGCCCGAGCAGCAGCGCCACCGCCGACAGCGCCAGCGTGCGGCCGGCGGCCTCGAAGAACAGCGGCCACGACTCGACGACCGCGCTGAGGAAGTCGCTCATCGGCTCAGCTGATGTCCTCGCCGAACCACTTCTCGCTCAGCTGGGCGTAGGTGCCGTCCTCCTTGATCGCGGCCAGCGCCGCGTTCAGCTCCTCCACCAGCTCGGTGTTGCCGTCGCGGACGGCGAAGGCCGGCTCCTCGGTGTAGAGCAGCTCCCCGCAGGTGCGCAGCGCCTGGCCCGCCTCGTTGATCTGGTTCAGCCCGACCAGCTTGTCGGTGACCACGCCGTCCAGCCGGCCGGCGCTGAGGTCGGCCAGGGCGGTGATGTCGGAGCCGTAGGTGCTGATCTCCCCGGCCAGCCCCTCCTCCTCCAGCCAGGTCTGGTAGGTGGTGCCGCTGGCGACGCCGATGGTCGGGGCGTCCATCGCGGCCGGGTCGGTGCAGTCGCTGTCCTCGCGGACGAACATCTGCGCGCCGGAGGTGTAGTAGCCGTCGGTGAAGTCCACCGCCTCGTCCCGCTCCGGGGTGGGGGTCATCGAGCCGATGATGACGTCGTAGCGCCGGCTCTGCAGCCCCTGCACCAGGGTGTCGAAGCGACCGGTCTCGGTCCGCGACTGCAGCCCCATCTCGGCGGCCACCGCGTCCGCGACGTCCTTGTCGAAGCCGACCAGCTGGTCGCCCTCGTAGTAGCTGAAGGGCCGGTACTCCCCGCTGGAGGCGGCGATCAGGGTCCCTTCCTCGATCAGCTTCCCGCTGCTGCCGGAGCAGCCGGTGGCCACCAGCACGGTGGCACCGAGCAGGGCCACGGCCCTGGCCAGCACCTTCCTGGGAGCGGAGCGGGCGACGTCGTCGGTGCGCGGCTTCACGGCATTCCTCCATCCGGGCGGTGCCCGGTCGTGTCGGTCGGTGGGACGAGCGACCCTCCACGCTAGCCCAGCGCCCGGCGCGGCCCCCGACCGGGTCGGCTCCGCGCTCCTGCGCCGGTCAGGACTGGTGCTGCGGCTGCGGGTCGGGGCGGCCGTGGTCCTCGGTGGTGCTCGAGCCGGGGTCGCCGGCGGCGTCGACGTCGCCGGAGGGGGCCGCACCCCGGCGCAGGGTCACCACCACCGACTTCGAGGTCGGGCAGTTGCTGCCCTCGGCCGTCGAGTCCAGCGGCACCAGCGGGTTCGTCTCGGGGTAGTACGCCGCGACGCAGCCGCGCGGGGTGTCGTAGGCGATGCAGCGGAACCCCTCCACCACCCGGTCCAGGTCGTCGTCCCAGACCGAGCTGATGTCGACGAGGTCGCCGTCGGCCAGCCCGAGGGCGGCCAGGTCGTCGGGGTGGACGAACACCACCCGCCGTCCGCCCTCGACACCGCGGTAGCGGTCGCTGAGGCCGTAGATGGTGGTGTTGAACTGGTCGTGGCTGCGCAGCGTCTGCAGCACCAGGTGGCCCTCGGGCACCTGCACGACGTCCATCGGCGAGACGGTGATCTCGGCCTTGCCCGACCTGGTGGGGAAGGTGCGCGAGTCGCGGGGCGGGTGCGGCATGGTGAACCCGCCGGGACGGACCACCTTCGCCTCGTAGTCCTCGCAGCCGGGCACCACCCGGGAGATGTGGCCGCGGACGACGGAGTAGTCGCGACCCATGGCCGCCCAGTCGATGCCGTACCGGTCCCCCAGCGTCGCGCGGGCGATCCCGGTGACGATCTGCACCTCCGAGCGCAGCGTCGGGCTCGCCGGCTCCAACGGGCCGCGGGAGGCGTGCACCGCCGACATCGAGTCCTCCACGGTGACGAACTGCTCGACGCCGTCGTGGACGTCGCGCTCGGTCCGTCCCCGGGTGGGCAGGATCAGCGCGGTCTCGCCGCAGGCCAGGTGGGAGCGGTTGAGCTTGGTCGAGACCTGCACGGTCAGCCGGGTGCGGCGCAGCGCCTCGGTGACCACCCGGGTGTCGGGGGCGGCGTGCACGAAGTTCCCGCCGAGCCCCATGAACACCTGCACGGTGCCGTCGCGCATCCCCTGGATGGTCCGCACCGTGTCCAGCCCGTGCTCCCGCGGCGGGTCGAAACCGAACTCGTCGCGCAGGGCGTCCAGGAAGGAGTCGGGTGAGCGCTCCCAGATCCCCATGGTCCGGTCGCCCTGGACGTTGGAGTGGCCGCGGACGGGGCACAGCCCGGCGCCGGGCCGGCCGATGTCGCCGCGCACCAGCGCCAGGTTGGTCAGCTCCTTGATGGTGGCGACCGCGTTGCGGTGCTGGGTCAGCCCCATGGCCCAGCACCAGACCGTGGCCCCGGAGCCGCGGATGATCTCGGCGGCCTCGGTGATCTGGGCGCGGCTCAGCCCGGTGATCTCCTCCACGCGGGCCCAGTCGACCGCGCGGACGTGCTCGGCCCAGGCCTCGTAGCCGGTGGTGCAGGTGGCGATGAAGTCGTGGTCGACCGCGTCCCAGCCGACCAGCAGCGAGCCGATGGCCTGGAACAGCGCCAGGTCGCCGTTGACCCGGACGGGCAGGTGGAGGTCGGCGATCTCGGTCCCGCGGCCGAGCACCCCGCGCGGCTTCTGCGGGTTGCGGAACCGCACCAGCCCCGCCTCGCGGAGCGGGTTGATGGCGATGATCCTCGCCCCGCGCCGCTTCGCCGTCTCCAGCGCCTGCAGCATCCGCGGGTGGTTGGTGCCGGGGTTCTGGCCGGCGATCACGATGCAGTCCGCGGTGTGGACGTCGTGCAGGCTGACGCTGCCCTTGCCGATCCCGATGGCCTCCGACAGCGCGACCGAGGTGGACTCGTGGCACATGTTGGAGCAGTCGGGCAGGTTGTTGGTGCCGAAGGCGCGCACGAAGAGCTGGTAGGTGAAGGCGGCCTCGTTGGAGGCCCGGCCCGAGGTGTAGAAGGCGGCCTGGTCGGGCGAGTCGAGACCGTTGAGGGTGTCGGCGACCAGCCGGAACGCGTCGGCCCAGTCGATCGGCTCGTAGTGGGTGCCGCCGGGCCGCTTCACCATCGGGTGCGTGATGCGGCCCTGCTGGCCCAGCCAGCGCTCGTCGTGGGCGTCGAGCTCGGCCAGGCTGTGGGCGGCGAAGAAGGCCGGGGTCGCCCGGACGCGGGTGGCCTCGTCGGCGACGGCCTTGGCCCCGTTCTCGCAGAACTCGGCGGTGTGGCGGTTCTCCGGGTCCGGGTCGGGCCAGGCGCAGCTCATGCAGTCGTAGCCGTCGGCCTGGTTGAGCTTGAGCAGGGTGCGGGCGCTGCGCGTCACACCCATCTGCCGGACGGCCCGCCGCATCGAGACCGCCACCGCCGTCACCCCCGCCGCCGACGACTTCGGCTCGTGGACCTCCAGCTCGGGCTCGCCGCTCACCTCGTCCATGGCCGGAGTCTAGGCCCGGCCTCGGCGGCCGTCGGGCCCGGATGGCACGATCGCGGCATGGAACCCGTCGCCCTCGGCCGCACCGGCCTGACCGTCAGCCGGCTCTGCCTGGGGGCTGCCCCGCTGGGCGGCTGGCCCGCCCAGTACGGCCACGACGTCACCGTCGAGCAGGCGGTGGAGACGGTGCGGGCGCTGCTGGACAGCCCCATCACCTTCCTCGACACCTCGAACAACTACTACGACGCCGAGGCGCGGATCGGCCGGGCGCTGCGCGAGATCGGCGGCCCGCCGCCGCACTGGGTGGTGGCCACCAAGGTGGACCCGCTGCGCGGCAGCGACGACTTCTCCGGCGACCGGGTCCGCCGCTCGGTCGAGGAGAGCCTGCAGCGGCTCGGGCTCGAGCACCTGCCGCTGGTCCACCTGCACGACCCGGAGCGGGTCGACTTCGCCCGCGCCACCGGGACGGGCGGGGCGGTCGAGGCCCTGGTCGACCTGCAGGCCCAGGGCGTCATCGGCCACCTCGGGGTCGCCGGCGGCTCGCTGGAGCTCGAGCGCCGCTACCTGCGGCTCGGCGTCTTCTCGGTGGTGCTCAGCCACAACCGCTTCACCCTGCTGGACCAGAGCGCCGCGGACCTGCTGGCCGAGGCGGCCGAGCTCGGCGTCGCCTTCCTCAACGGCGCGCCCTACGGCGGCGGCATGCTGGTGCGCGGTCCGGCGGCCGAGCCCCGCTACTGCTACCGGCCGGCCTCGGCGGAGGTGCTGGAGCGGGCGCGACGGATCGAGTCGCTGTGCGCCGACCACGGCGTCCCGCTGGCGGCCGCGGCGCTGCAGTTCTCGCTGCGCGAGCCCCGGGTCGTCTCCACGGTGGTGGGGATGTCCTCACCGCAGCGGGTCCGGCAGACCCTCGAGCTGGCCCAGCACCCGGTGCCGGACCAGCTGTGGCAGGACCTGGCGCCGCTGACGACCGGGCAGCGCGCCGTCGGCTGAGGGTCAGCCGCCGAGCCGCTGCAGCGACGCGTGGACGTGGCCCACCTGCCGCAGCGCCAGCAGCACGGGGCCGACGAGGGCGGTGCCCAGGACCACGTACCGGGCCGCGGCGGCCGGGTCGTCCAGCGGGACCCCCGCCACCTCGATCTCCGCCACCGAGCCCATCGCCCGGCCCAGCGCCAGCAGGTGCTCGGGCTCGACGGCGAAGCCGGCCTCGGACATCGAGCGCAGCGCCCGGGCCAGCGCGAGCACGCTGGAGCTCCGGGGGTCGACGTCGTCCCAGCCCAGCCGCTGCAGCAGGGCCACCGCCTCGGAGCGGTCGAGATCGTCCTCGCCCGGCACCTCCGTGACCGAGGCGAGCAGCTCCAGCGGTGACGACGGTGGCCGGTCGACGGCCTCGAGCACGGTGCGGACCCGCGCCAGCGGCAGCCCGGCTCCCTCCGCCAGCGCCCGGATCAGACCCAGCCTCTCGAGGTGGTCCTCGCCGTAGCGGGCCTGGGTCGCGCTGGTCAGCTCGCCCGGGTGCAGCAGCCCCTCACGCAGGTAGTACTTGATCGTGGGCACCGGGACGCCGCTGGCGCGCGACAGCTCGCCGATCCTCATCGGACCTCCTTGACTTGGATACCGCAACTATCCACTATTGGAGAGCGCAGGTATCCAATCTAGCCGAGGTGGCCGATGAGCACGCGGACGACGCACGAGCACGACGGGACCCTGGCGGTCTTCCTGATCGGGATGCGGTTCAACCGCCCCTGGCGGCCGGACGCCTGGCTGCCGACCTTCCTGGCGATGCCCCGGATGCTGCGCGAGCTCGCGCGGGATCCCGGCTCGGGGTTCCTGGGGTACCGGCTGCTGCTCGGTGGCCGCGGCGTGACGGTCGTGCAGTACTGGCGCGACGTCGAGTCGGTCTACGCCTACGCCGGCGACCCGGCCCGCTCCCACCGACCGGCCTGGCAGGCGTTCAACCGTCGGGCCCGGCGGGCGGGGCCGGCGGTCGGGATCTGGCACGAGACGTTCCAGGTGGCCCGCGCCGAGAGCGTCTACGTCGACATGCCCCCGACCGGCCTGGCGGCGGCCACCCGCGTGGTGGAGGTGGGCGCCGGCCGGCACACCGCCCGGGAGCGGATGGGATGAGAGGCAGCGGGCCACCTCAGTGCTGGCGGCGCCCCCGGGCGACGAGCACGGCGGCACCGGCGACCAGCAGCACCGCACCCAGGGCGAGGGCGAGCACCACGCCGGTCGGGCTGCCCGTGTCGGCCAGGTCCGAGGGGCCCTGGTCGTCCCCGTCAGCGACCGGTCCCGCCGACGGGCTGGGCTGCTCGCCCGGAGTCGGCTCAGGGCTCGGCTCCGGCGTCGTGGTCGGCTCAGGCTCAGGCGTCGGCTCGGGCGTCGGCTCGGGCTCCACCTGCGCCGGGGCCACCTCGACGGTGACCCCGACGAGGCTGCCGGTGTCGGTGATCAGCACCAGCTGGTTGGTGCCGGTCAGGTTCTCCGGCAGCTCGGCGGAGATCTCCACCGAGCCCTCGACGGCCTCGAAGTCGCCGAGGTGGATGCCGTCGTCGGGGGCCTGCCGCCGAGCCGCGACCTGCGCCTCCTGCCCACGGGTCTCGGTGATCCAGTCGGCGAGGTGGCCGCCGTCCTCGGGCAGCACACCGACCGTCACCGTCTCCACCGGAGGGGCGCCGACGCTGGTCTGGTCCAGCCCCGAGACGGTGAGCTCGACCGTCTCGCCGGCGGTCGCCTCCACCGGCACGTCGCCGGTGTAGACCGCGGACCGCTTGGAGTGGTCCGGGTGGAGCGGGACCCCTGCCTCGCCGAAGGCGCCGAGGTAGGCGAACCAGGCGTCGCGGTCGACCAGACCCGAGTCACGCAGGTCGGTGCCCTCCCGGAAGACGCGGAAGTTGTCCCCGCCCTGGGCCAGGAAGGAGAAGGTCCCGATCCGGTACTCCTCGTCGGGGTCGATGGGGGCGCCGTCGACGAAGACCTGGGTGATGTGCTCGCCCTGCGCGGCGTCGGGGTCGAAGGTGTAGGAGACGTTGGCCGACAGCCCCAGCTGCAGGTAGGCCCGCGACGGCGGCTCCTGCCCCTCCTCGGCGGTCTGCCACTGCTGCTCCAGCATCGTGACGAACTGCTCGCCGGTGAGGGTGATGGTGTTGAGGTTGTTCAGGAAGGGCAGCACGGCGTTCGCGTCGGCCACCGTGATCTCACCGGGCGCGAAGTCCGAGCGCAGGCCGCCCGGGTTGGTCACCGCGATCTCGGCCCCGCCCCGGTCCGGGTCGGCCAGCGAGGTCAGCAGCGCGTCGGCCACCAGGTTGCCCATCGCGGACTCGCTGCCGCGGTCGTCGCGGCTGGCGGCGTAGTCCTCGTCGGTGAAGTCCAGCGGGTCGGCGGGGCTGCCGTCGTAGTCGCCGTAGCCGTCCTCGCCGTAGCTGCCGTCGGTGAAGGCGGTCGTGATGGGCGCCTCGGCCTCGGCCAGCACCACGCTGCCGGCCTCGTCGGCGAACTCGGACGCGGCGGTGATGATCTCGTCGATCTCGGCGATGCGCTCGTACCCCTCGTCCTCGACCAGCTGCCGGGTGAGGGCCTCGATCTCCTCGTCGAGGTCGTCGTCGCCGTTCGCGTCCTCGACCTCGATGGGGTCGACGATCCGGGCCTCGGCGGCCACGGCCGCGGGCCCGCCCTCGGCCTCGTCGTCCACGGTGATGGTGATCTCGCCGATGCCGGAGGCGTACTCGCCGGCCTGGATGACCGGCCGGGTCCCCTGCATCGCCTCGACCGGGGCGTCGTAGTCGTAGGCCATGTGGCTGTGGCCGGTGACGATCGCCGAGACCTCGGGCGCCGTGTCGTCGACGATGCGCTCGAAGACCTGGCTGGCGGCGACGGCGTCGGCCAGGTCGTCACCCTCGGCCTCGTAGCCCTCGTGGTAGACCGCGACGAGCACGTCGGCCTCGCCGTTACCGGCCTCGCCGTCGGTGAGCTCCGCCGCGACCCGGTTGACCGCGGCCACCGGGTCGCCGAACTCGAGGTCGGCGACGCCGCCTGGGGAGACCAGGGTGGGGACCTGCTGGGTGACGGCCCCGATCACGCCGACCGTGACGCCGTCGACGTCGTAGGTGCCGTACCCGGGCAGGGCCGGGGTGTCGGTGCCCGCCTCATACACGTTGGCGCCCAGGTAGTCCCAGGCGGCGGCGGGGCGCGGAGNGAGGTCCTCGAAGCCCTGGTCGAACTCGTGGTTGCCCACGGCGGAGGCGGCGACGTCGAGGGCGTTGAGGATGTCGACGGTGGGGTCGTCGTCGTCCACGGCCGACTCGAAGAGGGTGGCGCCGATGTTGTCGCCGCCGGAGAGCAGCAGGGTGCTGTCCTCCCCGTTCTCGTCCCGCAGCTGCTCGATGCGCCCGGCGAAGGGGATGGTCAGGTCCTCGGTCACCCGCCCGTGGTAGTCGCTGAACGACAGCACGGTGATGTCGCGCTCCGCCGCGGTGGCCGTGGACGCCGTCCACGGCAGTGTGCAGACGGTCAGGGCGAGCGCCGCCCCCGTCACGGCGCCGGCGCGCCACCCTCGTCTCGTCATGGTTCCCCTCGGTCTGGTTCTGCTGCTCCCCGGACGCTACCGGTCGGGCGGCGACCTGGGGGTGACGAACAGGTGACGGTCGCACGACTCCCACCTCGCCCGGCCCCCGGGTCGCCGCCCGACCCGCGTCAGGCGGGGGCCACGTCCACCGTCACGGCCGCCCAGGAGAGGGCGGGCAGCGTCAGGGTCAGGTTCTGCTCCTCCAGCTGCACCCCGTCCAGGTCCACCAGGCCGACCGGCTGCGCCTCGGCGGTGTTGGCCGAGAACCGGTCCCCGCCCTCGGGCACCGTCAGCACCCGGGCCGAGGCGACGCCCTCGGCGCGCAGTCCACGGAGCACCACGCTGACGTCGGCGGAGTCGTTCAGGCCGCGGTTGGCCAGGAACAGGCTGACCGAGCCGTTCTCCTGGTCGAAGGTGGCGGCGACGTCGACCACGTCGGCCTCGCCGTACCGGGCGCTGCTGCTCCGGTCGGAGGTGACCGCGGCCCGCAGGATCTCGCCTCTCGCCGCGCCGGCCATGGCCGCGAACGGGAAGAAGATCGTCTGCCGCCAGGCGGGTCCGCCCTCGACCGTGCGGATGAGGCCGAGCAGGTTGACCAGCTGCGCCTGGTTGGCGATCTTCACCCGGTCGCCGTGGCGGAGCAGGGAGTTCAGCATGGTGCCGACCACGACCGCCTCGGTGACGTCGAAGTCGCCCTCGCCGATCGGCGGGTGCTCGTCCCAGCTGCGGGTGGCCGCCGGCTCGGTCAGCGGCTCCACCTCCTGGTCGCGACGGTAGGTGACGTTCCACTCGTCGAAGGAGAGGTCGATCTGCTTGGCGTGGTGGCCGCGGGCCCGGACGGCGTCCGCGGTGGCGACCACACCCTCGATGAAGCGGTCCATGTCCACCGCGCTGGCCAGGAAGCTCTCCACGTCGCCGTCCTGGTCGGAGTAGTACACGTGCAGGGAGATGTAGTCCACGAGCTCGTAGGTGTGCTGGAGCACCGTGGTCTCCCACGCGCCGAACGTCGGCATCGACAGGTTGGAGCTGCCGCAGGCGACCAGCTCGAGGTCGGGGTCGACCATCCGCATCGCCCGCGCGGTCTCCGCGGCCAGCCGCCCGTACTCGTCGGCGGTCTTGAAGCCGATCTGCCAGGGCCCGTCCATCTCGTTGCCCAGGCACCACAGCCGGATGTCGAAGGGCTCCTCGGCCCCGTTGCTGCGGCGCCAGTCCGAGCGCTGGGTGCCCCCGGGGTGGTTGGCGTACTCGAGCAGGGCGCGCGCCTCCTCGACCCCGCGGGTGCCGAGGTTCACCGCCTCCATCACCTCGACGTCGGCCAGCCAGGCCCACTCGACGAACTCGTGCAGCCCGAACTGGTTGGTCTCCAGCGAGTGCCAGGCACCGTCCAGGCGGCGCGGACGCTGCTCGACCGGGCCGACGCCGTCCTCCCAGTTGTAGCCGGAGACGAAGTTGCCGCCGGGGTAGCGCACCACCGTGACACCGAGCTCCTTGGTGAGCTCGAGCACGTCGCGACGCAGGCCGTGCTCGTCGGCCTCGGGGTGACCGGGCTCGTAGATCCCGGTGTAGACGCAGCGGCCCATGTGCTCCACGAAGGAGCCGAAGAGGCGCTTGGGGACCGGTCCGAGGGTGAAGTCGGGATCGAGGGTGATGCGGGCGCGTGCCATGGGGCGGCTCCTGGTGCCGAGGGGGTACGGGACCGGAGGACCTCCGCCCGTCGCTGGACAGCTGCGGACAGTCTGGCAGCGCCGGCCGGCATCCGACCAGGGAACCGGGCGGCGAAAAAGCGTTGCCCCGCTCGCCCCGGGCGCGTAGCGTCGCGCTCCCCCCTGACCCGATCCGAGCACATCGGAGCCGCCGGCATGCCCGAGCACCAGTCCGCCCCCACCCCGCCTCCCGACCTCCCCGCCGACCAGACGCTGCTGGCCGAGCGGGACCACCTGACCCGGTCCCGCGCCGCGCTCCGCCGGATGCGCGCCCACACCGCCGGCCTGCAGGCCTCCGGCGGCGACCACGTCTCGCTGCAGTACGTCCGCCAGGCGCTGCACCGGCGGATGCAGGCCCTCGAGGACGACCCCGAGGTGCCGCTGTTCTTCGGCCGGCTCGACTACGACACCGGGCTCGGCGCCGAGCAGGACGAGACCCTCTACGTCGGACGCCGCCACGTCACCGGCGAGGCCGGCGGCGCGCCGCTGGTCATCGACTGGCGGGCAGGCATGTCGCTGCCCTTCTACCGCGCCTCCCGCGCGGACCCGATGGGTGTCCGCCGGCGCCGCCGCTTCGGCTTCGAGCGGGGCGAGATGACCGCGTATGAGGACGAGACGCTCGCCGGCTCGCGGGAACCAGACGAGACCGACCCCGGGCAGCTGGCCTCGCAGATCCTGGAGGCCGACATCGAGCGGCCGCGCACCGGGCCGATGCGCGACATCGTCGCCACGATCCAGCCCGAGCAGGACGTCCTGGTGCGGGCCGACCTCGCCCGCTCGCTCTGCATCCAGGGCGCCCCCGGCACGGGCAAGACCGCCGTCGGGCTGCACCGGGCCGCCTTCCTGCTCTACGCCTTCCGCCAGCAGCTGGCGCGGGCCGGGGTGCTGGTGGTGGGTCCCAACCAGTCCTTCCTGAGCTACATCGGCGACGTGCTGCCCGCGCTGGGCGAGATCGACGCCCGTCAGGAGACGCTGCTCTCGCTGGTGCAGGAGGCCACCGGGCAGCAGGTCCGCGCCGAGGAGCCGGTCCCGGTGGCGGTGCTGAAGGGCGACGCCCGGATGGCGGAGGTGCTGGCCCGGGCGGTGTGGTCGCACCTGGGCTCGGTGTCGGAGCCCCTGGTCGTGCCCCGCGGCTCGCGCCAGCTGCGGGTGGCGGCCTACCGGGCCGAGGAGCTGGTGGCCGAGCTCCGCAGCCGCGGCGTGCGCTACGGGGCTGGGCGGGCCCTGCTGCCGCAGCGGCTCGCGCACGAGGTGCTGCTGCGGATGGAGGCCGCCGGCGACTCCCCCGACGACCGGGTGCAGGCCGCGGTCGCCCGCAGCGCACCGGTGAAGGCCTTCACGGCCCGGCTGTGGCCGGCCGTCACCGCCACCAAGGTGCTGCACCGGCTCTACACCGACGCCGGCTTCCTGGCCCGGTGCGCCGAGGGCCTGCTGGGCGAGGACGAGCAGCACCGGCTGCGTCCCGGCCGGGCACCGCGCTCGGCCGGGTCGGCCCGGTGGACCGCCGCCGACCTGGTGCTGCTGGACGAGCTCGGCGACCTGCTGGAGCGGACCCCGAGCCTGGGCCACGTGATCGTCGACGAGGCGCAGGACCTGTCGGCGATGCAGCTGCGGGCGGTGGGGCGGCGGGCCAGCACCGGCTCGGTCACCCTGCTGGGCGACCTCGCCCAGGCCACCACGCCGTGGGCCACGTCGTCGTGGCAGGAGTCGCTGCGCCACCTCGGTCAGCAGGCCGAGGTGGAGGAGCTGCTGGCGGGGTTCCGGGTGCCGGCGTCGGTGATCGACTTCGCCGCCCGGCTGCTGCCGACCATCGCTCCCGGGCTGCGGGCGCCCTACGCGATCCGTCGGAGCCGCGGCGACCTGCGCGTGGTCCGCGGTGACGCGGGCGCGGCGGTGGCGGCCGCCGGGGAGGCGCTGGCCCGGGAGGGCACCGTCGGGCTGGTGGTGGCCGACGCCTCGCTCGACCAGGTCGTCGCGGCGCTCACCGCGGCCGGCCTCGACCACGGCGTGCTGGGCCGCGACACCGAGGAGGCGCTCCGGCACCGCCTCGAGGTGGTGCCCGCCAGCCTGGCGAAGGGGCTCGAGTTCGACCACGTGGTGCTGCTGGAGCCGGCCGACGTGGTGGCCGGCGAGGCCGACGAGGTCACGGGCCTGCGTCGCCTCTACGTCTGCCTCACCCGTGCGGTGACGTCGCTGGTGGTGGTCCACCGACGCGACCTCCCCGCCGCGCTCGCCGGCTGACGCAGCCCGCGGCGGGCCGTCCGGTGGTGAGAACGGCGTTACCGGGATGAAAACGCCGGTACCGGCGGACGGGGCCTTCCACTGGGCCGGGGCTCCTGCTTGGGTCGGACGATGCACCCCCACGACGCGGACTCCCCCACCGCCCTGCCCACCTCCCACCCCGACACCCTCCGGCTGACCCGGCGGACGCTGCTGGTCTCCACGGCGACGGCCTCGACCGCCGCCCTCACCCTCACCGGCCCCGGCACCCGCGCCGCCGCCCAGGACGAGTACGACAGCCTCCGCACCCGGTGGGCCGACCTGCTCACCGGAGGCGAGCTCGACCCGTCCGTCCCGGAGATCCGGGCCGGCCTGGACCGGATGGACGCCCAGACCGCGACCCTCCTCGACGGCCTGCAGACCTCCGCCGACCGGACGCTGCTGTGGCAGGACCTGCCGGTCGCCGGCCCGCAGGAGGCCAACGTCGGCGTCAGCTACCAGCGCCTGCTCGACCTCGCGCTCGCTTGGGCGACGACCGGGTCGGCCGTCGAGGGCGACGAGGAGGTGCTGGCCGCCGTCGTGTCCGCGCTGCGGTTCCTGCACGACGAGGGCTACAACGCCTCGATGTCGCCCAGCGGCAACTGGTGGTTCTGGGAGATCGGCAACCCCCGCCGGCTGGCCGACACCTGCGCGCTGCTGGGCCCGGCCCTGCCCGCCGAGGACCTCGCCGACTACCTGGCCGCGATCCGCCGCTTCACCCCGAACCCGAACTTCCGCGGCCGGGGCACCTCGCCCGAGACCGGCGCGAACCGCACCGACAAGGCCGTGGCCTGCGCCGTCCGCGGCGTGCTGGCCCGCGACGGCGACGAGATCGCCCTCGCCCGCGACGCGCTGAGCGACGTGGTGGGCGGTGGCCGCAACAGCGTCTTCCGCTACGTCACGTCCGGCGACGGCTTCTACGCCGACGGCTCGTTCGTCCAGCACGGCCGGCTGCCCTACGTCGGGACCTACGGCAACGTGGCGCTGGGCGGCGTCGCGGAGATGCTGGCCCTGCTCGGCGGCTCCAGCTGGGACGTCGCCGACCCGGACCGGGACGTGGTGCTCGACGCCCCCGAGAAGTCCTTCGCCCCCTTCATCTGGAACGGGCTGATGATGGAGACGGTCCGCGGCCGGGCGGTCTCGCGCGAGCGCGAGCGCGACTTCCACGACGCCGCCAGCACGATCTCGGCGCTGCTGCTGATGGCGCCGGGCGTGGACGAGGCGCACGCACGGCGCTACCGCTCCCTGGCACGGGGCTGGATCGACGCGATGCCGGTGCCCTACCTCGAGCTCGTCGGTCTGCCCGAGGTCAGCCGCGCGCTCGCCCTGCTGGCCGACGCGTCGGTGGTCCCGGGGCGCGAGGTCGACGGGCACCAGCACTTCGCCGACCAGGACCGCTCGGTCCACCGCCGGCCCGGCTGGGCCTTCACCGTCTCCACCTCCAGCAGCCGGATCGGGCGCTACGAGTGGGGCAACGACGAGAACAACCTCGGCTGGTACCAGGGCGACGGCATGACCTACCTCTACGTCGAGGACGACCTGCGCCAGTTCTCCGACGACTTCTGGCCCACCGTGGACCCGTACCGGCTGCCGGGCACCACGGTCGGGCTCGAGCCGCGGCAGAGCGGGGAGGGCGCCGGCACCGGCATCCCCCGCGCCACCCGGCCCTGGGCCGGTGGTGCCGTGGCCGCGGGGCGGTGGGGAGCCATCGGCATGGACCACCTGGCCTACGACGGCGACCTCACGGCCCGGAAGTCCTGGTTCTGCCTGGACGACTCGGTGGTCGCCCTCGGGGCCCAGATCACGAGCACCGACGGCTTCGAGGTCGAGACCTGCGTCGAGAACCGGCTGCAGCGCCCGGGCTCCCGGCTGCTGGTCGACGGCGACACGCTGCTCGACGTCGACGGCGAGACCGACCTCACCGGGGCGTCCTGGGCCCACCTCGAGGGCGTGGGCGGCTACCTGTTCGGCCCGGGCAGCCGCCTGGTCGCCCGGCGCGAGGAGCGCACCGGCAGCTGGCGCCGCATCAACAGCGGTGGTGACACCGGCGGCAGCGACACCCCCACCACCCGGCGCTACCTCCAGCTCCGCCTCGAGCACGGGGTCGACCCGGCCGGGGCCGGCTACGAGTACGTGCTGCTGCCGCGGGCGACGCCCGCGCAGACGCGGCGACGGGCGTCCGCCCCGGGCCACCAGGTGCTGGCCAACACCGCCGACGTCCAGGCCGTGCGCGCGGTGCAGCGCGGGACCCTGGTCACCCTGGCCAACGTCTTCACCGCCGGGGAGGTCGACGGCCACCGCTCGTCGGGGCCCTGCTCGCTGGTGCTGGTCCGTCAGGGCGGGCAGACCACGGTGGCGGTGTCGGACCCGAGCCGCAGCGCCGCCCCGCTGCGGCTCGAGCTGGCCCTGCCGGGCGACCACGAGGTGGTCGGAGCCGACGACGAGCTGACGGTCACCACCCGCCGCGGCAGGGTGCAGGTCGACGCCGCGCTGGGCCGCTCCCGGGGCGCCACCCGGACGCTGACCCTGCGCCGCGTCTGAGCCCGTACCGTGGCCGGGTGCGCCTGCTCAGCCTCCACCTCCACCCGCTGAAGAGCAGCGCCGTCCGCGACGTCGGCTCGGCGCGGGTGGAGGCGGCCGGGCTGGTCGGCGACCGGCGCTGGATGGCGGTCGACGCGGCCGGCGCGATGCTCACCGCCCGCACCGAGCGGCGGCTGCTCACCATCACCGCCGACACCGCCGAGACCGACCCGTCCGTGACCGGGCTGCGGCTGCGGGCCGACGGGCTCGACGACCTCGCGCTCGTCGAGCCCGTCGGTCCGGAGCAGCCGCTGACGGTGTTCGGCGACCGCACGGTGGGTGTGGACGCCGGCGACCGGGCGGCCCGGTGGCTCGGGCGGGCGCTGCGGCGCGAGGACGTACGGCTGGTGCACGCCTCCCGGCCGGCCGCCCGCTCCCTCGACCCGCGCCACAGCCGGCCCGGGGACCACACCGGCTTCGCCGACGGCTTCCCGCTGCTGCTGACCACGACCGCCTCGCTGCAGCGGCTGGACGAGCTGGTCGTGGCCGAGGCGCTGGCCCGCGGCGAGGAGCCCGGTGCTCCGCTGCCGATGCACCGGTTCCGGCCCAACCTGGTGGTGGACGGCACCGACCCGTTCGCCGAGGACGGCTGGAGCCGGCTGCGGGTGGGGTCGGTCGTGCTGCGGGTGGCCAAGCCCTGCGGGCGCTGCGTGATGACCACCGTCGACCCCGCCACGCTGGCCAGCGGCCGCGAGCCGCTGCGGACCCTGGCCCGGCACCGCCGACGCGGTACGCAGCTGGTGTTCGGGCAGAACCTGGTACCCGAGACCACGGGCGAGCTGCGGGTCGGGGACGCGGTCGAGCTGCTCGGCTGATGCGTCCCGGCCGGAGGATCAGCCCCGCGGCCGTGTGACGTCGTCGACCAGGATCCGCCAGGAGCGGACCTGTGCGGTGTCGACGTAGGCCTTCCAGGACCCCTGCGGACGGGCGGCCAGGTCGATGTGGAAGGCGCGCACGCCGGCGCGACCCAGCCAGGGCAGGTGGTCCGGGTGCAGGTCGCCGCCGGCCATCACCAGCGCCGCGGCCTCCGGCTCCCGCCGCGCCCGGGCGATGAGCTCGTCCAGACCCTCCTCGACGCCGCGGGCCGAGCCGGCCGTCAGCACCTGGTCCAGCCGCGGCAGCTGCAGCAGCCGACGCCAGGAGCGGTCGGTGTCAAGGGCCTGGTCGACGGCCCGCGAGCACGTCCAGGGCCAGTCCCCGTCCTCCAGCAGCGCCCCGAGGACCTGCAGGTCGATGTCGCCGTGACCGTTCAGGAACCCCATCACGATGCCCTCCGCGCCGGCGTCGCGGTAGGCCGAGGCGAGCCCGCGCAGCCGCACGACCTCCCCGCCGTCGGTCCCGAAGCCCTCGCGGAGCCGGAGCGTCACCCGTACCGGCACGTCGACGGCCCGGCAGACCTCGGCCACGACGTCGGGCGGCGGGGAGGGGCCGTCGACCTCGGGGGCGCCCACCAGGTGCAGCCGGTCCGCTCCACCCTCGACCGCACGCCGCGCGTCGGCGGCGTGCAGCACCAGCACCTCCAGCAAACCGCTCATCGGTCGATCCGCCTCCTCACCGGGTGCGTCCTGACCGCATTGTGGCCCAGCCCGAGCGCCGCGGCCCGGAACCGGGCCGCGGCGCTCGGTGGTTCCCTCACTCCCCCGGTGAGGGACCCACGCCGGGCTGCGGAGCCGGCAGACCGCTGCCGAGCTGTTCGAAGGCCTCGGCCAGCAGCTCGGGCAGGTGCTCGCGCGGGGTCTGGGAGAACACCCACGTCGTGATCGCGTGCTTGGTCGCCGCGACCGCCACCGAGGTCACCAGCCCCGGGTACAGATCGGTCTCGGCGTCGGTGCCGGTGCGCTCGGCCACCACGTGCCGCATCGCGGCCTCGAGGGCGTCGTACTGCGCCGTCTGGAAGGGCTGCAGCGACGGGTGCTCGCGGCTGAGACGCAGCTTCCGGGCGCTCAGCGCCACCTGCTCGTCGGTGCGCTCACGCGCCGCGGCGATGATGACGTGGGCGATGGACTGCAGCGGCGGCTCCTCCGCCGGCCGGTGGGCCAGCTGCTCGATGACCTCGAAGTTCGCCTGCGTGCCCGCGGTGGCGACGGCCTCCTCCTTGCAGCTGAAGTAGTTCGAGAAGGTGCGCGGTGACACGAACGCCAGGTTGGCGATCTCCTCGATGGTGACGTTGTCCAGACCCTTCTCCAGGGCCAGCTGCAGGGCTGCGTCCGCGATGGACTCCCTCGTCAGCTGCTTCTTGATCTCGCGTAGGCCGATCCCCGAATCGCTCATGGCCCGACCGTATCGCAGGTCTTGCGCTGGCGGCGGGTTTGCAGAAAGCGCAATATTCTGGTCGCCCGGCAGATCCAGGGCTGAGATGGACGTCACCGGAGAACCATCTCACACGGTTGTAGTTCTAACCATCACCGCGACGGCGGGACGATCGGCGCGGTTGTGGGGATGTCACGCTGAGGTAACGGCAAGTTCACGCATCGGGAAAGAGTTCCTGATCGTGCATCTTGCGCATCTCGCAAACTTCTGTCACTGTTCTACCCGAGCCGGTCCACCAGCGCACCGGGTACCTGGATCCGAATCGGGGCGGAGCCACACACCACAAGGAGAACCGTCATGACCAGCATGTTCGTCCGCCTCACCATCGCCCTCGGCGCCCTCACCGGTCGCCTCGACGCGCGCCGGGACCGCGGCGCCACCGCCGTCGAGTACGGCCTGCTCGTCGGCCTGATCGCCGTCGGGATCATCGTCGCGATCACGGCCCTGGGTGACGAGCTTCGCGACCTCTTCAACGGCATCGAGCTCCCCGACGGGAACGCTCCCGCCGCCGGTGGCACCAACTGATCGGTTCGTGCCTGAGGTCCCGGTGCAGCCGACCGTGGCTGCACCGGGACGCCGGTCGGAGGAGAGGCAGAACGGTGGCAGCTGGCGGCCGTGACCGCGGGGCCGCGGCCGTGGAGTTCGCCCTGGTGGCGCCCGTGCTGCTGCTGCTGGTGCTGGGCATCACCGAGTTCGGCCGGGCGTACCACCTCCAGACGACCCTCTCCGGGGCCGCCCGCGAGGGGGTCCGGGTAATGGCCCTGCAGGACGACCGGGCGGCCGCCCGGGCCGCCACCCGCTCCGCCGCCCAGCCGCTCGTCCTCACCGACGCGCAGATCGCCGTCTCCCCCGACAGCTGTGCCGCCGCCCGCGCGTCGGGGTCGGGGAACGCGACCGTGACGGTGACCTATCCCATGGACTTCATCGGGGGGTTCATGGGCGCCTCCATCACGCTCACCGGCAGAGGAGTCATGCGGTGCAACGGCTGAGGGACGACCGCGGCGCGGTCAACGTCGTGGTGGCGCTGCTGATGATCCCGCTCATCGGCTTCGCCGCCATCGCCGTCGACGTGGCCGCGCTGTGGTCGGACCGCCAGCAGCTGCAGACCGGTGCGGACGCCGCCGCCCTGGCCATCGCCCAGGACTGCGCCCGCGGCAGCTGCGGCGCCCCCGCGGAGACGGCCAGCACGCTCACCTCGGCCAACTTCGGCTCCGGCGAGGCCACGGCCACGGTCACCACCCCCTCGCTGAGCCCGTCCACCGGTCAGGTGACGGTGGTCACCGGCACGACGAGGCAGCACCTGTTCGCGCCGGTGCTCGGGTTCGACGCGAGCGACGTCGGTGCCCGGGCCACCGCCCGCTGGGGCGCACCCAGCGGCGGCACGGCCGTCCTGCCGCTCGCCTTCTCGCTGTGCGAGTTCCGGGCCCAGACCGGTGGCGGGATGCCGTCCGGCACGGCAGAACGGGTCATCCTCACCACCAAGACCTCCGGCACCGGCTGCACCGGCCCCTCCGGCAACGTCGTCCCCGGCGGGTTCGGCTGGCTCGACACCGACCTCGGCAGCTGCGGGGCCACCGGCCGCATCGGCGCCCGGATGTCCTCCGACCCCGGGACGTCGGCGCCCAGCGGCTGCTCGCCCGCCGACTTCGAGGCGGTGCGGGGCCGGACGGTGCTGCTGCCGATCTTCGACGAGTACGGCAGCAGCGGCACCAACGCCTGGTACCGCGTCCACGCCTACGCCGCCTTCACCGTCACCGGCTACCACTTCACCGGCCAGATCTCGTGGAACGGCGGGCCGCAGTGCAAGGGCAACGACCGCTGCATCAAGGGCTACTTCACCCGCTTCGTCGACCTGGACGACGCCTTCGAGTCCAGTCCCGGCGCCCCCGACCTGGGCGCCTCTCTCGTCTCCCTGACCGAATGACCACCCGGAAGAGCCGTCGATCGTGAAACGCCGTGTCCTCGCCGCCGCCGTGGCGGTCCTGCTCGCCACCCTCGGGGGTGTGCTCGTCCTCGGCTACGTCTCCGCCGCCGACCAGCGCGCCCTGGCGGGTGTGCAGACCGTGGACGTCCTGGTCGTCACCGCCACCGTGCCCGCCGGCACCCCGGCGGAGGAGCTGGACGAGCTGGTGTCGGTGGAGAGCCTGCCGGCCGTGGCGGTCGCGCCCGGCGCCCTGGCGGGCCTGGCCGAGGTGGCCGGACTGGTGACGGGTACCGACCTGCTGCCGGGCGAGCAGCTGCTGGCGGCGCGGTTCGTCGACCCCGCGGCCCAGCCGCAGACCGCGCAGGTCGAGGTGCCGGAGGGCTTGCAGCAGGTCTCGGTGCTGCTGGAGGCGCAGCGGGTCGTCGGGGGCAACCTGAGCGCCGGCGACACCGTCGGGGTGCTGCTCAGCGTGGACAAGAAGACCCACCTGACGCTGCAGAAGGTGCTGGTGACCCGCGTCCAGGGCGCCGCGGCACCGGTCCAGGACGAGGCGGAGGACGGCGCCGCGGCCGACGCCCTGCCCGAGTCCAGCCTGATGGTCACCCTCGCCCTCGAGGCCGGCCAGGCCGAGCAGGTCGTCTTCACCGCCGAGCACGGCACCATCTGGCTGTCCCTGCAGGACGAGGCCACCGACGAGTCGGGGACCGACGTGGTCACCGCGGAGAGCGTGCACCGATGAGCCGCATCGTCCTCGCCACCTCCTCCGCCGAGCTCCGCGACCGGGTGCACCAGGCCACCGCCGGGGCCTTCCTGCCGCTCCCGCTGGGTCCGCTGCCGGCCGACCCGGCCCAGTTCTTCGCCCAGCTCGAGGGCGCCCCGCTGCCCGACGTCGTCCTGCTCGACGCCCGCGAGGACCCGGCCCACGCGGTGTCGCTGGCCGCCCGGCTGCAGCAGCACTGCCCGGCCGCCAGCGTCGTGCTGCTGGGCGACCAGGGACCCGAGACGGCGCTGGCCGCGCTGCGCGCCGGCGTCCGCGACATCGTGCCGCCCGGCGCCGGGGCGGCCGAGATCCGCCTCGCCCTCGAGCTCGCCGGCCAGTCCGCGCAGGCCCGGGCCGCCGCCCTGGCCGAGCCGACGTCCGCGACCGCGGGCGCCGCCGGCCGGGTGATCAGCGTGGTCTCGCCCAAGGGGGGCGTGGGCAAGACCACGGTGGCCACCAACATGGCCGTCGAGCTCGCCCGCCGCTCGCCCGGCTCCACCGTCCTGGTCGACCTCGACATCCAGTTCGGCGACGTGGCCAGCGCCCTGGACCTCGAGCCGGAGTACTTCCTGGTCGACACCGTGCAGGGACCGGCCAAGCAGGACTCGATGGTGCTCAAGACCGTGCTCACCCAGCACCCGACCGGGCTGCACGTGATCGCCGCCCCCGACTCCCCCGCCGACGCCGACATGGTGACCTCCGACGACGTCGCCCACCTGCTGCGGGTGCTCGCCTCGGAGTTCCGCCACGTCGTGGTCGACACCGCGCCGGGCCTGTCGGAGCACACCCTGGCCGTGCTGGACGAGACCAGCGACCTGGTGCTGGTCACGAGCATGGACGTCCCCGGCGTCCGCGGCATGCGCAAGGAGATCGACACCCTGCGCCGCCTCGACCTGCTGCCGCCCGCCCACCACGTGGTGCTCAACTTCGCCAGCCCGAAGAGCCTGCTCACCGTCGCCGACGTGGAGTTCACGATCGGCACCGGCGTGGACCTGCAGCTGCCCCGCTCCAAGGCCGCCCCGGACTCGATCGACCAGGGTGTGCCGCTGCTGCAGAGCGGGGTCCGCGACCCGCTGACCCGCGCCCTCCGCGCGCTGGTCGACCGGGTGGTGGGCACCGAGGACTCCGGTCAGCCGGCTCCCGACAGCTACCCGACCCGCCGGTCACGCTCCCAGCCCCGCCGCGCCGCCTCCCGCTGGCGCCGGACGAAGGTCGCCTGATGAGGCTGTCGGAGCGGCTGGGCGTCACCCGTCCGGCCGAGACCCCGGCCCCGGGGACGGAGCACCAGCCGCCCGCCCCACCCGTGGCCGCGCCGCCCCAGCCGCCGGCCGCGGCAGCGCCGCCCCCCGGCGGGAACGACGCCCTCGGCAAGCTGAAGGAACGGGCCGCGCACGAGCTGTTCACCCGCATCGGTGCCCGGCTCAACGACACCTCCCTCAGCGAGCAGCAGCTGCACGCGCTGGTGCGCTCCGAGCTGGCGCACGTGGTCGAGCAGGAGAAGGTGCCGCTGACCGCGGAGCAGCAGCAGCGGCTCATCTCCGACGTGCAGGACGAGGTGCTGGGCCACGGTCCGCTGCAGCGGCTGCTCGACGACCCCACGGTGACCGAGATCATGGTCAACGGGGCCGACATGGTCTACGTCGAGCAGCACGGCAAGCTCGCCCGGGCCGGGGTCCGCTTCGCCTCCGAGGAGCACCTGCGCCGGGTGATCGAGCGCATCGTGTCCCGGGTGGGACGACGGATCGACGAGTCCTCCCCGCTGGTGGACGCCCGGCTGCCCGACGGGTCCCGGGTCAACGCGGTGATCCCGCCGCTGGCCTTCAACGGCTCCTCGCTCACCATCCGCAAGTTCGCCAAGGACCCGTTCAAGGTCGACGACCTGATCGGCTTCGGCACCCTGACCCCGGAGATGGCCGAGCTGCTGCGCGCCTGCGTCGAGGCCCGGCTGAACGTCATCGTCTCCGGCGGCACCGGCACCGGCAAGACCACCCTGCTCAACGTGCTGTCGTCCTTCATCCCCGAGGGTGAGCGCATCGTCACCATCGAGGACGCGGTGGAGCTGCAGCTGCAGCAGGACCACGTCGTGCGGCTGGAGAGCCGGCCACCCAACATCGAGGGCAAGGGCGAGATCAGCATCCGCGACCTGGTGCGCAACAGCCTGCGGATGCGGCCCGACCGCATCGTGGTGGGCGAGGTCCGCGGCGGCGAGAGCCTGGACATGCTGCAGGCGATGAACACCGGCCACGACGGGTCGCTGTCGACCGTCCACGCCAACTCCCCGCGCGACGCGATCGCCCGGCTGGAGACCCTGGTGCTGATGGCCGGGATGGACCTGCCGCTGCGCGCGATCCGGGAGCAGATCGCCTCCGCGGTGGACGTCGTCGTGCAGCTGACCCGGCTCCGCGACGGCACCCGCCGGGTCACCGCGGTCACCGAGGTGCAGGGCATGGAGGGCCAGACCGTGACGCTGCAGGACGCCTTCCTCTTCGACTACTCCGCCGGGGTGGACGCCAGCGGCCGGTTCCTCGGCCGGCCCGTCGCCACCGGCGTCCGCCCCCGGTTCACCGACCGCTTCGACGAGTTCGGCATCCGCGTGTCGCCGCGGGTGTTCGCCGTCCCCGACCGGCGGCCGCTGCGATGACGCCCCCGCTCGCCCTCTCTCCCCAGCTCGCCCTCGGGGTGCTCGCCATCGCCCTGGCCGTGCTCGTGGTGGTGTACGCGCTGCTGGCACCGCGATCGCAGCGGCTGCCGCTGGCGCGGCGACGTCCGGGCGCCGCCCCGGGTCCCGGGCTGCTGGCCACGGCCACCACCCAGGCGGCCGGCCTGGTCGAGCGGCCGCTGCGACGTCGTGGCGGGGCGGCCGCCGCGGCGCCGCTGCTGGAACGGGCCGGGGTGAAGATGGCACCGCAGGACCTGCTGCTCCGCGTGGTCGGCGCCGCGCTGGCCGCCCTCGTGCTCGGCTCCCTGCTGGCCGGCCCGCTGGTCGGGCTGCTGCTCGCCGCCGCCGTCCCGCTGGCGGTGAAGATCGCCCTCGGGGTGCTGGAGACCCGGCGGCAGAAGGCCTTCGCCGACCAGCTGGAGGACTCGCTGCAGCTGATGTCGAGCGGGCTGCGGGCCGGCCACAGCCTGCTGCAGGCGCTCAACGGCGTCGCCCAGGAGGCCGAGCAGCCCACCAGCGAGGAGTTCGCCCGCATCATCAACGAGACCCGGCTCGGCCGCGAGCTGGGCCAGTCGTTGGAGGCGGCGGCCCGGCGGATGGACAGCGAGGACTTCGTCTGGGTGACCCAGGCCATCGCCATCAACCGCGAGGTCGGGGGCAACCTGGCCGAGGTGCTGGACGGGGTGGCCCACACCATCCGCGAGCGCAACCAGATCCGCCGCCAGGTCCAGGCGCTGAGCGCGGAGGGCCGGTTGTCGGCCTACGTGCTGATGGCGCTGCCGGTGGGCGTCACGCTGTTCCTGGGCGTGGCCAACCCCGGCTACATCGCCCGGTTCACCCAGAGCCTGGTCGGCTACGGCCTGATCGGGCTGTCGGTGGTGCTGATGGTCGTGGGCGCGCTGTGGCTGCGCAAGGTCGTCAGCTTCCGGTTCTGAGAACACCCCGAGGAGGAACCCACCCGTGCCCGCTGTCGTCGTCGTCGGCGTCGCCGCCCTCAGCGCGTCGCTGCTGCTGCTGGGCTGGGCGCTGCTCGCCCCGCCCGAGCGCCGCCGCGAGCTCGCGCTGGCCAACCTGCAGCGGGGCATGGCCCGGGCCGCCGCCAGCACCGGCGACCGCACCGCCGTGCGGACGCCGACCCTGCTGCGGCTGGCGCGGCGCACCACCCCGGCGGCCGCGGTCCGGCGGATCGACCGGCTGCTGTCGCGCGCCGGCCGTCCGCCCGCCTGGCCGCTGGAGCGGGTGCTGGTGGTCAAGATCGTGCTCCCCGTCGTCGCCGCGGCGCTCGGGCTGCTCTACGTCAGCGGCGCCCCACGGCCGCTGTCGGTCGGGTTGTCGGTGCTCGTCACCGTGGTGGCCCACTTCGTGCCCGAGCTGCTGCTGCACAGCCGCGCCCAGGAGCGCAACCAGCAGATCCAGCTGGAGCTGGCCGACACCCTGGACCAGATGACCATCGCGGTGGAGGCCGGTCTGGGCTTCGAGTCCGCCATGGCCCGCGCCGGCCGCAACGGCAGGGGCCCGCTGGCCGAGGAGCTGGTGCGCACCCTGCAGGACGTGCAGATGGGGCTGTCCCGCCGCGAGGCCTACGCCGCCCTGGCCGCCCGCACCGACACCCCCGATCTGCGCCGGTTCATCCGCGCGGTGGTCCAGGCCGACGCCTACGGCATCTCGATCGCCGACGTGCTGCGCACCCAGGCGGCCGAGATGCGGCTGAAGCGGCGGCAGCGGGCGGAGGAGAAGGCCATGCAGATCCCGGTGAAGGTCATCTTCCCGCTGATGCTGTGCATCCTGCCGGTGCTGTTCATCGTGCTGCTCGGCCCGGCGGCGATGGACATCGTCGACGCGCTCGGCTGAGCGGGTGGGACCCACCGTGGTGGTGCTGACCGCCCTGGTCACCGGCACCCTGGCCGCGACGGCCGAGCCCTGGCTGCGGACCGTGGCCGGCAGCGGCTCGCGCTGGTTGCGGCGCCCGGTCGCCGCTCCCCTCGCCGCTCTGGCCGGGGCCGGGGCCGCCGCGCTGGCCACCGGCTGGGCCGAGCTCGTCGGGTTCGCGCTGCTCGCCCTGGGGTGCGCGCTGCTGGTGGTCGTCGACCTGGCGGTGCTTCGGCTGCCCGACGTCCTGGTCGGCCCCCTCTACCCGGCGCTGCTGCTCCCGCTCTGCGTCGCCGCCGCGGCCGGCGACGGCTGGGCGCCCCTCGCCCGGGCGCTGCTGTCCGCGCTGGTGCTGACGGTGGTCTACCTGGTGCTGGCCCTGGCGGCCCCCTCGGACCTGGGGCCGGGCGACGTCAAGCTCTCCGGTGTGCTGGGCGCCTTCCTCGGCTGGCTGGGCTGGTCGCAGCTGGTGCTCGGCGGGCTGGCCGCCTTCGCCCTCAGCGCCGCCGTGGCCGTGGTGCTGGTGGCGGCCCGCCGCGCCTCGCGGCAGACCGCCTTCCCGTTCGGGCCCTGCATGGTGCTCGGCGCCGCCCTCGGGGCGGTGTGGGGTCCGGCGCTGCTCCCCGCGCTGGCCTGACCTCAGCGCGAACGGGCCGCCACCGCGTCCGCACCCCGCAGCACGCGCATCGCGTTGCGCCAGGCCAGCTTCTCCAGGTCGGTGCGCGACCAGCCGCGCTCGGTCAGCCGGTCCAGCAGCCGCGGGTAGCCGCTGACGTCCTCCAGCCCCTCGGGCAGACCGGCGCAGCCGTCGTAGTCCCCGCCCAGCCCGACGTGGTCCACGCCGGCCACCTCGCGGACGTGCTCGCAGTGGGCCACCACGTCCTCCAGGGTCGCCCTCGGCGCCGGGGTGGACCAGCCGGACGTCCAGCGCTGCCAGGTGGCGTCGTCGGCGGGGTCCTCCCCCGCGGCCCGGACCGCCTCGCGGACCTCGTTCGACCAGTCCCGCACCCGCTGGGAGACGAAGGAGGGCACGAAGGTCACCATGCAGGTGCCGCCGTTGTCGGCCAGCCGGGCCAGCACGTCGTCGGGCACGTTGCGGGGGTGGTCGCAGACGGCGCGGGCGCTGGAGTGGGAGAACAGCACCGGCGCGGTGGTGACGTCGAGGGCGTCGTGCATGGTGGTGGCGGCGACGTGGGACAGGTCGACGATGATGCCGATCCGGTTCATCTCGGCCACGATCTGCCGGCCGGTCCCGGTGAGCCCGCCGTGGCGGGGTTCGTCGGTGGCCGAGTCGGCCCAGTCGGTGCTGGAGTTGTGGGTGAGGGTCAGGTAGCGCACCCCCAGCCGGCGCAGAGTGCGGAGCACCCCGAGGGAGCCGTCCAGGCAGTGCCCGCCCTCGGCACCCAGCAGGCTGGCCACCCGGCCGTCGTCGGCGGTCAGCACCCGCACGGCCTCGTCGGCGTCGTCGACCAGCACCAGCTCCGGGCACCGCTCGGCGATCCGGTGGACCGTGTCGACCTGCTCCAGCACGGCGGTGACGGCGTCGGCCCCGGTGAAGGAGCAGGGCACGTAGACCGACCAGAACTGGCCCCGCACCCCGCCGGCCGCCAGCCGGGTCAGGTCGGTGTGGAGCTCGGGCCGTTCGCCCAGCTCCACCGTCGCCGGGTCCATCGCGTGCTCGCGCAGAGCCCACGCCAGGTCGTTGTGGCCGTCCAGGACAGGGATGGTCGTCATGCCACCCATCCTGTCGGGTTGGCGCCTCCCGGTAGGTTGGCGTCCGTGGGACGGGTGCTGCGAGCGGGTCTGGTAACGGCGGCGGTGACGGCCCTCGGGCTGCTCACCGGCTGCGCCGCGGACGTCCCCTCCGCCGAGCCGCCGGCCTCGGCCGGGACGCCCGACGCCGGGCCCGAGCCCCGTCCGCAGGGCACGCTGGACCCCACCCGCCGACCCTCCGTGCCGACCACGCTGGGCTTTGACCGGGTCGAGCGGGACGCCGACGGCCGCCTGGTCGTCCGCCACATCACCGACCGCTGACGATCCGAACGGCTCCTGCCGCCTCGGTCGGCCGCTGAGCCGGTACAAGCAGCCGGCCACAGCGGCGATGTGCCCATCGCTCGCATCTAGACCTCGCCCATGGGCGGAGCTGGGACGAAGGTCGGGCTTAGTGCAAAAACGATGGCGGTCTCAAGTCGCACTAACTGACGGTAGCAGCATCATCGATCCCTCATGGCGGTCAGTCCTCCAATGCTTTCTCGGTAAGCGCCTGGGTCACAACTCCGGCCGCGCACCCACCGACAACTCCACCGATGAAGCCAGCGACGGCGCCGAGTGAAGTTCCGATGACGGGAACGACACTGCCCACGACGGCCAACCCCACGCCACCGCTAACCCCGGCACAGGCAGCCCCAATAACGCATGCTCCCGCCGAATCAATGGAGCCCGCATATCCGCGCGGGTCGGTGATGTTGATGGGGTCGTTGCCGGCGTAGGCGTAGCGGTTGGCGTTGAGGGGGTCCAGCGGTGCGTCGAGGCTGTCTTGCTGGGTGAAGCTGCCGGTGGTGGGGTCGTAGTAGCGGGCGCCGTAGTGGATCCAGCCGGTGGTGCGGTCTTGGATGGGTGATCCGATGTGGCGAGTCGGAAAGCTGTAGGTGACCGCACCCCACCACTCACCATCACGATTCTGCCAGCAGGTCAGCGTGCCTAGCGCCTCTTGCGTCACCGGGCCCTCGAACGCGGTGCCCGCTGTCGATGTCCCGTGGACCGGTCGGCTCGGCGAGCGTCACCACAGCTGCGCGGGCAGGCCCATAGGCCGATCTGGCCAGGACTCTCACCCGGTGCAGTCGCGTAAGGTTCACTTCCGCTTGACTTGCCAAACGTAGAAAAATCGAAGACACCAGAGCAGCAGAGTAAGGAGCAGTAGGAACCAGCCCTCGCGACCGTCGGTCGTCACAATAGCCGTTACCGCTACGACCCCAAGCGTGATGGTCGCGACGATGATTAATGGCAGAAGCAACTTGGGCTCTGCCTTATTGTCCTCAGCTGGCACAGCCGGGCCTCCTGCGAATGTCGGTGACTTGCTCTCGTTATCAGCACAAAATGGCACCCGCGACGACGCCGACCAAACCACCGACTCCCCCGCCATACATGGCTCCGAGGCCGGCGCCCACGGGGGCGCCGACGCCGGCGGAAGGAATGCCTCCAAGAAGCGCCCCACCGATTGTCCCTACCCCAGCACCGACCAGCAGACCTATCTGACCCGCGTCCGAGACACATCCGGTGTCGTGGCCGGTGGGGTCGGTGTTGTTGATGGGGTCGTTGCCGGCGTAGGCATAGCGGTTGGCGTTGAGC
>NZ_WPCU01000007.1:0-1485 GCF_009742705.1 Auraticoccus cholistanensis | reverse complement strand
AGCAGGGCGATGGGGCTGCCGGGGGTGGCGTCGTAGACGTAAAGGGCCTGGCGGTGCGATCAGTCCTCCGCTACCCATCCGCGGCCGGTCATACCTCCCCTGGGTATGACCGATAACCTACCACATGACAAAAAGGCGTCCCGTAGCGGGACTTCGGGCTTTTCCGCGACTCGGGGGAACCATTAGACGCAGTGCGAATATGAGTGCCGGCAACTATCAGAAAGGTTGTCCCTGCGCGCAAGTTGGTGGTGGTAACGAGTGTCCCTATGCCAAGCACGACCATGAGCCCACCAACAATCATGGTAAGAGGGCGTAATGGTCGCGGTTCTTGGAAGTCAGGTTGCGGGGACACAATGGTTTTTCTCTCTGGGGGTCGTCGAATGATGATCGGGGCCCGAGCTGCCCATCACTGGTTGGCGGAGCGCAAGCGCCGAGCTACCACTACTCCGATAATGATGGAAGCGATTCCGGAAGGCGAACATTCTTCAAGGTCGTTTCCATGGCGCAGTCGTCAACCTGATCGCTGGCGATTCAAGTGGTTGCCTGCGGTGATCATGCTGGCCGGCGCACTGGTCATCGCTTAATCCATTGAGTATTGAGGCCCTTGAGAGAATTTGACCTGTCGGTCGTTCCTAACGTATTAATAGGGCGCGCAGGAACCGGAAGCGTTGACGATTGAACTAGTTACTAGGATAGTTTGACCCGGTGGCTCCGGTGGCTCCGGTGGCTCCGGTGGCTCCGGTGGCTCCGATGTGGACGTAGCGGCATCAGCCGTCCTTCGACGAACCAGCCCCTCTTGATCGCTTTAGCCCGTACGCAATCGCTCCAGCCACCAAACCTACCCCACCCACAATGAAGAGCGTATCGGTGGTCGTCCACGTCTCTAATGAGGCTCCTACAAGGCGCGAGACCATTGTAAGAATGCCGGCAATGATGACGCAGAAGATGACTATCTTGTCGCTTGTATTAATAATAGATGTTCTCCCCATCCTCGTAGCAACTATCTGCGACGCCAAGTGTCGAATAGATGAGACCCCCCGCTAGGATGACGCTTCCCCCTGAAATTAAGGCAGCGCCCACTGGTGGTGCAGGAGCGATTGCAGCCGCACCAAGACCGAGAAGCGAGAAGGCAAGGCCGCCGGCCGCAATATTGCACGAGTAGTCCGCGTCGTATCCGGTGGGGTCGGTGATGTTGACCGGGTCGTTGCCGGCGTAGGCGTACCGGTTGCCGTTGAGCGGGTCCAGCGGTGCGTCTAGGCTGTCTTGCTGGGTGAAGCTGCCGGTGGTGGGGTCGTAGTAGCGGGCGCCGTAGTGGATCCAGCCGGTGGTGCGGTCTTGGATGCCTCCGGCGAAGAGGTACGGGTTCTCGTTGATGGCGGTGGTGTCGGAGTCCTCGGTGATGGTGGGGACTCCGTAGGGGTCGTAGGCGTAGGCGAACGCCTCGTCGGGGGTGGCGCTGAGCAGGGCGATGGGGCTGCCGGGGGT
>NZ_WPCU01000006.1:152014-199390 GCF_009742705.1 Auraticoccus cholistanensis | reverse complement strand
GGGTTGGCCGGTGCGGGGGTCGTTGAGGATGGAGGCGGTGTTGTTGTCCTTGCCGACGGTCTCCAGGACCGGCAGGCCCTGGGGGTTGGTGCGGCCGTAGGCGTAGCGGTAGGTGCCCTCGGGGGTGGTCTGGGTGATCAGCTCGTCGTTGGTCAGGCCGGCGTGGTCGTAGGTGTAGGTGGTGCCGGACCTGGTGACGGTGTCGAGCTGGTTGGCCGCGGTGTAGGTCATGGTGCCCTTGCCGGGCTGTGCGGTCAGGTTTCCCGCCCCGTCATAGGCGAACCCGCTGGTGGTGATCTGGTTGGCCGGGTTGTAGGTGAGGGTCTGGGTGGTGGCACCGGTGCGGGCGGCGGTGAGCCGGTTGCCGTTGCTGTTGTAGGTGTAGGAGTGGGTCTTGGCCCCGGCACCGGTGGTGACCGCACTGGTGAGCCGGCCGGAGGTGTCGTAGCTGTAGGTGGTGACGGCGCCGGTGATGTTGTCCCGCTGCCACTGCAGCTTGGAGCGGTCGCCTGCGGTGTTGGCGGTGCAGTTGGGCGCGGTGGTCGACTTCACGTAGCAGTAGGAGACGTCGACGGTGCGGGTGTAGCTGTTGTCGCCGGTGCCGGTGTCGGCGGTGACCTTGGTGACCCGGCCGGCGGCGTCGTAGCTGGTGTTGGTGCGGGCCCGCCAGGCCGAGGCGCTGTCGCTGTTCATCGTGGTGGCGGTGCGGCGGCCGTTGTCGTCGGTGGTGATGGTCAGGTAGGCCCGGTCGTCACCGTCGGGGTAGTCGATCTTGGTCGGCACCCCGGAGTCGTCGTAGTCGTAGAAGATGACCCCGCCGGCGTCGGTGGTCTGGGCCTGCAGCTGCGATGCCTTGTCCCACACGTAGCTCATGCCTCCCCCGAAGCTCGCGCCGTTGCCATCTGTGTGTTCCCGGTAGGTCAGCCGGTACAGCTGATCGTAGCCGTAGGTGGTGGTGCCGGTGGGGTCGGTTCGGGTAGCCACGTTGCCGGCGGCGTCGTAGGTGTAGGTGACGGTGGTGCCGTCGTCGAACTCCACCCCGGTGACCCGGACACGAGCACGAACCTGCACCACCGGAATCCCCCTGGGAGTGCAACGGAGAAGAGCACACGCAACCGTCGCTCCATTTCTGGAACGGCGAACCGAGAACACGTCGTTGCGCCTGTGTATGTGCGCTTCCGTTGCAGCGACGCAGGCTCATGCCTCACCAGATCGCGCTGCTTGCCCCTGCCGAGACGGTGACAAGCCACTCGCGGATCGCCAGCGTTTTGCGTCTGGGGCCCGAACGCACGGCTGGCGTGTTGAGGCCACGGAGACGAGCACCGCGGCGACAAGCAGTCCCGGCGACACCGCCGATCGCGGTCGCCGTCGACGTCCCCCGTTGCAGTTCATCCGGGTGCGCCCGCACCGTCGGGGGGCGCAGACGCCACGAGGGCGGCTCCCTGGAGTGGGGAACCGCCCTCGCGAAGCCCTGAGCAGGGCCGGGTCGGACTCAGAAGTCCATGCCACCCATGCCACCGTCGCCGGCCGGGGCCGGAGCGGCCTTCTCCGGCTTGTCGGCGATGACGGCCTCGGTGGTCAGGAACAGCGCCGCGATGGAGGCGGCGTTCTGCAGCGCGGACCGGGTGACCTTGGCCGGGTCGATGATGCCGGAGCCCACCATGTCGACGTACTCGCCGGTGGCCGCGTTCAGGCCCTGGCCGGCGGGCAGCGCCGCCACCTTCTCGACGACCACACCACCCTCGAGGCCGGCGTTCACGGCGATCTGGCGCAGCGGCGCGGCGCAGGCGGTGAGCACGATCTGCGCACCGATCGCCTCGTCGCCGGACAGGTCCAGCGAGACGTTCTTCGAGGCCTGCAGCAGGGCCACGCCGCCACCGGCGACGATGCCCTCCTCGACGGCCGCCTTGGCGTTGCGGACGGCGTCCTCGATGCGGTGCTTGCGCTCCTTCAGCTCCACCTCGGTGGCCGCACCGACCTTGATCACCGCGACACCGCCGGCCAGCTTGGCCAGCCGCTCCTGCAGCTTCTCGCGGTCGTAGTCGGAGTCCGAGCGCTCGATCTCGGCGCGGATCTGGGCGACCCGGCCGGCGATCTGGTCGGCGTCACCGGCACCGTCGATGATGGTGGTCTCGTCCTTGGTGACGACGACCTGACGGGCCTGGCCCAGGTCCTCCAGGGTGACGGCGTCCAGCTTCAGACCGATCTCCTCGCTGACGACCTGGCCACCGGTGAGGATGGCGATGTCGGCCAGCATGGCCTTGCGGCGGTCGCCGAAGCCCGGGGCCTTGACGGCGACGGACTTGAAGGTGCCACGGATCTTGTTGACGATCAGGCCGGCCAGCGCCTCGCCGTCGGTGTCCTCGGCGATGACGACGAGCGGCTTGCCCGACTGCATGACCTTCTCCAGCACCGGGAGCAGGTCCTTCAGGGTGGAGATCTTGGAGTTGGCGATCAGGATGTACGGGTCGTCCAGCACCGTCTCCATGCGCTCGGCGTCGGTGACGAAGTAGTGGCTGGTGTAGCCCTTGTCGAAGCGCATGCCCTCGGTGAGCTCGAGCTCCAGGCCGAAGGTGTTGGACTCGTCGACGGTGATGACACCTTCCTTGCCGACCTTGTCCATGGCCTCGGCGATGATCTCGCCGACCTGCGGGTCCGCGGCGGAGATCGAGGCGGTGGCCGCGATCTGCTCCTTGGTCTCGATCTCGGTGGCGGCCTCGGACAGCTTCTCGCTGATGGCCGCGACGGCCTTCTCGATGCCGCGCTTCAGACCCATCGGGTTGGCGCCGGCGGTCACGTTGCGCAGACCCTCGCGGACCATCGCCTGGGCCAGCACGGTGGCGGTGGTGGTGCCGTCGCCGGCGACGTCGTCGGTCTTCTTGGCGACCTCCTTGACGAGCTCGGCGCCGATCTTCTCGTACGGCTCCTCGAGCTCGATCTCCTTGGCGATGGAGACGCCGTCGTTGGTGATGGTGGGGGCGCCCCACTTCTTCTCCAGCACGACGTTGCGGCCCTTGGGGCCAAGGGTGACCTTGACCGCGTCAGCGAGCTGGTTCATGCCCCGCTCGAGGCCACGGCGTGCCTCGACGTTGAATTCAATGAGCTTTGCCATGTGTTCCGGGAGTCCTCCCGCGTCGGGGGCGAGCAGCCCCGTGGGTTGATGGTCTGTCGTTCGTGCTCGTTGACGCCAGACGGTGCCCGCGACGGACGGGACCCGCACGAGGCCCCTCACCGGACTGACGGTGGCACTCGGGGTACCCGAGTGCCAACTCCATGTTTAGCACTCGGCCATGGGGAGTGCAAACAACTCGTGCGGTTTCAGCCGCGGCGCAGCGTGAGGTTCATCAGCAGCAGCACCATGGCCAGCAGTCCGCCGACCACGACGAGGACCACCGTCGGCAGCGCCCAGCCGAGGACCGGTGCCCCGACCACCCAGCCGAGGAGCACGAAGACGAGCAGGACGGAGGCGGCGGCCACACCGGCCACGGCACGACGCGCCTCCCGGGCCTGCAGCACGCTCGTCCAGCTCACGGCGGCCCAGACCATCACCGCCGCCACCAGCAGCCCCGTGCCGGCGAGGAAGAACCCGGTGGTCCACGGCGACTCCGTCACGGCCACCCAGGCGCCGACCAGGGCGATCAGGACGCCGGCACCGACGCCGACCCGTGCGCGCGTGACGCGGGCGGCCGCCGCCTCCAGGGCGCGCAGCTGCGTGGCGTCGACCACGACGCCCCTGGCCTCCCAGGCCCGGCGGTACGGCCCGAGGTCGCGGGTCATCCCCCGGTCGACCAATCCGTCCCGTCGCCGTCGCTCGCGCTGCCGTCGGAGTAGCTGGAGCCCGCCGGCTCCGGCCACCCGCCGGCCAGCGCGTCGGCGGCGTCGGAGAGCGCGATGTAGCCGCTCACGTTCTGGCCGAGCGCGGCCAGCACGGCGGTGACGACACCCGCCACCTCGGCGAAGCCCACTCCGGCCGCGGCGCCGGCGGCCGCCGGCCCGCCGGGTCCGGTGACCGGTGTGCTGGCCGTGCTCGCCGTGGCGACGGTGATGAACTTGACGACCGCGACGGCGATCCCGAGGTAGCAGGTCAGTCCCGCCGCGGCGGTGGCCCAGCACTGGGTCCGCATGCTCTTGGCGAGCTCGGCCGCCGCCTCCACCTGCGCCACCTGCTCGCCGGCGTGGACGGCGAAGGCCCGCTGGCCGCGCCCGGTCCACGTGACCGACACGGCGTCGACGGCCTCCTGCAGGTTCGAGGCGTGGGTGGAGAGCGCCTCGTGCTGGTCGGCCCAGTAGCGCCCCCTGAGGAAGGCCGTCACCGGCACCAGCATGCCCTCGAACAGGTCGACCAGGCCGTTGACCAGGGACTCGAGCATCTCGAAGGCCCACTCGACCACCTTGTAGCCGGCCTGCCGGATGAAGTCCGGGACCGGTAGCAGGAAGGCGTCGAAGAAGACGTCGATCAGCGGGCGCAGCTGCGGGAAGACGGCGTCGACCGCCTCGTCGATGCCCTGGCGGATCTTGTCGCAGGCCTCCTCGAAGGCCGCGGGGTCGAAGTCGACCTCGATCGCGGGGATCCCCATGGTCACCACTCCCCCTGGCTGAGGTGGACGTTGTTCTCCTCGTCGCGCTCGTAGGCGTCGGCCACCGACCTGAGGGTGGTGGCGACCTCCTGCAGGGCTGTCCCGCCGGCCTCCGCCGCACCGGCGAGCGCGGTGCAGCCCCGGTCGTAGGCGGCGCCGACGGCCAGGAAGATGCCGAAGCTCAGCGCACCGGTGCCCTGGGCGCCGAACTCCCCTGCCCGCCCGGCCAGCGCGACGCCCTCGCTGTCGAAGGCCTCGGCACAGGCGCGCAGGTCCGACAGCGACCGTGCGATCTCCTCCGCGCTGGGTCCGCTCACGACCGGGCCTCCCGGTGGTCCTCGAGGGGTCGGTTGAGCGCCTCCAGGAGGCGCGGCAGCGGAGCCGACCGCTGCCAGGACTCGGGGACCGAGCAGGCGACGATGCCGCCGAGGGCGTCGAGCACCACCTCGACCTCGTCACCGCCGGCACTCGTGGTGGCCGTCGTGGCGGTCGGGGGCGTCGTGGGGGTGCCCGCCTCGCGGGCCCGACGGACGCCGGCCAGGGCCTCGGCGAGCTGGGCGTCCACCTCGGCCAGCGACGGCAGGGTGCGCTGCAGCTGGGCCAGGTCGACCGGGGCCGGGGTGGCGGCCGCCAGGTCCGCCTCGGTGACCGGCACGTCGTCCAGGCGCTCCGGCAGCCGGGCGACGTTCTCCAGCCCGGCGACGACCTGGGCGCGCCGGGCGCTCTGGTAGGCCTCGACCACGGCCTCGCCGAGGGGGCCGGAGACCCGGTTGCGCCACCCGTCGTCGAGCAGGACCGCGGTGGCGGCACCGGTGGCGTCGACCTGGACGGCGACGGCGCCGTCGCCCGCGCGTCCCTCGACCGCCTGCACGCCGTCGTGCATCGCCCGCATCGCCGCGGTGAACGCCGCCAGCTTGCGGATCCCGCGCTGCATCCGCTCCTCGATGGGTTCCATGCTCCTCCTCGTGGCCGCGGCCACTCTGGCACGGCCGGGGTTCACGCGAAGGCCGCCGCGGAGCGCGGCGAGGGGCAGCAGGTCAGGCGTGCGCGTCGGGGTCGAGGCCGAGCCGGCGGGCGGAGCGGGCCCGCATCCGCTGGGCGCGCAGGCGCTGCAGCCGCTTGACCAGCAGCGGGTCGTGGGCCAGGGCCTCGGGCTTGTCGATGATGGTGTTGAGGACCTGGTAGTAGCGGGTCGCCGACATCGAGAACCGCTCGCGGATGCCGTCGTTCTTGGCGCCGGCGTACTTCCACCACTGGCGCTCGAAGTCGAGGATCTCGGCGTCACGCTCGCTGAGCCGCGCGCCGCCGTCGGTGCCGACGTTCTCGATCTCGGGCTGCATGGGCGCCATCGTACGCCCGAATGACACAGGTGTCATTCGTCGCCGCTGCCGCCGAGCGGCTCGGCGGGCGGGTGCACCACCGGTTCTGGTTGGATGACGACGTGCAGCGACTCACCGGCCAGGTCCAGGAGTACGCGTGGGGGTCCACGGTGCTGATCCCGGAGCTCCGGGGCCAGACACCGACCGGCCGGCCGCAGGCCGAGCTGTGGCTGGGGGCCCACCCGGGAGCACCCTCGACGCTCGAGGACGGCCGGACCCTGGCCGAGCTAGTCGAGAGCCGGCCCGAGGTGGTGGGGCGGGAGTCGGTGCGGCGCTTCGGGCCGCGGCTGCCCTACCTGCTCAAGCTGCTGGCGGCCGCCGCTCCGCTGTCGCTGCAGGCGCACCCCACCCGCGAGCAGGCCGAGGCCGGCTGGGCCCGGGAGGAGGAGTCGGGTCCGGACCGCGGGGACCCCACCCGCAACTACAAGGACGACTGGCCCAAGCCGGAGATGATCGTCGCCCTGACCGACTTCGAGGCGCTGTGCGGCTTCGCCGACCCCGGCACGACCGCGCGGCTGTGGCGCTCGCTGGGGGTCCCCGCGCTGGAGCCTCTGGCCGAGCTGCTGGCCGGTGCCTCCTCCGACGCGGTGGCCACGGTCGTCCGCCGGCTGCTCTCGGAGGACGGCTGGGGGGCGGTGTGCGAGGACGTCGTCCGGGCGGCAGGAGAGGTGACCCGTGACGGCGGGGCCGGGGAGCCGCTGGCGCGGTTGTGCCGCACCGCCCTCGAGCTGGCCGAGCACTACCCCGGCGACCCCGGTGTGCTGGTCGCCCTGCTGATGAACCGGGTCTCGCTCCGCCCGGGCCAGGCGCTGTTCCTCGGCGCCGGCAACCTGCACGCCTACCTCTCCGGGCTCGGGGTGGAGCTGATGGCGAACTCCGACAACGTGCTGCGCGGCGGCCTGACCCCCAAGCACGTCGACGTCGAGGAGCTGACCTCGGTACTGGACACCCGCACCGGCGCACCGGACCTGGTCCGCACCGTCGACGAGGGCGAGGGGCGCACCCGCTTCGACACCCCGGCGCCGGAGTTCACGCTGTGGCGGGTGGACTGCAGCGACACGCCGACCACCGTGCCGGCTACCCCCACCGGACGGGTGGTGGTGGTGACCTCCGGACGCGTGCTGCTGCGCACCGGGGACACCGCCACCACCCTGCACCGCGGCGAGTCGGCCTTCCTGGCCGCCGGCGAGCAGGTCGCCGCCAACGGCGCCGGGGTGGCCTGGGTGGCCGCCCCCGGCGTCCGCTGACGGCCGTCCGCTGACGGGGTCCGCCGACGGGGGTCAGCGCACCGAGAGCAGGGCGCTCAGCCCGCTGGCCTGGGTGCGCCAGTCGGCGACGTTCGGCCGTCCGGGCTCGGACGAGCCGTCCCAGCGGACGCCCATGCGGTTCAGCGGGTCGCGCGCCTGGTTCCAGACGGCGTCGGCCTGGGCCGCCGACACCGACCGGTACTCCCCGCCCGTGGCGGTATCGAGCTCGGTCAGATAGCGCATGAAGATGCCCTTGAACTGCTTCTGGTTGTCGTCGCAGGGGTTGCCGCCGGCGTCGCAGGACTCGGTCAGCACGCCGTCGACGAACAGGGTGCCGGAGCCGATGGCGGCGTCGGCGAGCTCACGGGCGGTGTCGAGGTAGGCCTCGTCACCGGTGATCCGGTACAGCTCGACCCCGGCGCCGATCGGCAGACCCTGGTTGTAGGTCCACACGGTCTGGCCGTTGTTGCGGCAGTCGTCGGTGAGGCCGTCGTCGACCAGCCCGTCCTCGCCCACCATGCCGATCTGGGTGTACCAGTCCCAGGCGGTGACGGCCCGGTCGCGCCACTGCCAGTCCCCCGGTATCCGCCGGTGCAGCATGGCGGTCAGCTTGATGTACTGCCCGTTCGTCACGGCGTTCTTGTAGGTGCGCTCGGCGTTCCACCACACCCCGCCGCCGCAGGTGGAGGGGTCCCAGTAGCCGTGCATGAACTCGCCGATGGTCTCGGCCATCTCCAGGTACTTCGCGTCCCCGGTCAGGTCGTAGGCGTTCAGCCAGGCCAGTCCCCACCAGCCGGCGTCGTCGATCGCGCGGCTGAGGAAGTTGCCCTCGATCTCGTCGGTGCTCTTCTCACCGGCCGGGAACGGGACCCGGTTGACCTCGAAGGTCCGATCGATCATCCAGGCGTAGGAGTCGTCGCCGGTCTGGCGCTGGTAGTCGATCACGGTGCTGATGGCCACGGCGGAGTTCCACCAGCTCGACGGCCACCAGGCGGTGTAGGGGTCGTAGTCGTAGACCAGGGCGTCCACGGCCGCGGCGGCCCGGTCGACGGCCGGGCGCGCCCAGCCGGTGCAGCCGGTCTCGTCGGTGGCCGCCACCCGCACGCAGGCCCGCAGCGAGCCGCCGGCCATCTTGAGCCGCGGCTCGGCGGCCACGAACACCGGGGTGCTGGCCCGCGACGCCCCCGTCGGCACGGCGGTGCGGCCCAGCCGTCCGCCGCGGTTGCTGGTGCCCTCGTCCCAGGAGCGCTCGACCCAGACCTCGTCACCGGCGGTGGCCCGGTCCAGCTCGGCGTAGCCGACGCCGGTGGTGTCGACCTGCAGGCTCACCCGGCGCTGGCCGACGGTGCGCGGGTCGACCGGAGACGCGCCGGCCCGGCCCAGCGGGGCGTCGCCGTCGCAGGCCTCGGCGCACACCTCGCGGTAGGCCCAGTCGGTGCAGCCGACCTCCTCGCCGGCGTAGAGGCAGGCCCGGACCACGCCGCGGCGGTGCTGGCCCGGGTCGGTGAGGTTGGTGGTGGGGGTTTCCAGCCGGGTCCGTCGCGCCGCGGTGGTGGGCTCGACGGTCTGCTCGCGGGTGGCTCCGGCGTCGAAGGAGCGCTCGAGCCAGACGCGGTCGCCCTTGCGGGGCCGCTCCACCACGGCCCAGCCGACGACGTCGTCCAGCGAGGTGCGCAGCTCGACCGTGCGGCCGGCCACGGTGACCGGGTCCACCGGTCGCTCACCGGCGACGTCGGGGGCCTCGCCGCCGTCGCAGGTGAGCACGCAGACCACCCGGGCGGCGACGAGCTCGACCTGCGCGGCGTCGGGTGGTTCGGCCGTCCAGGCCGGCATCGCGGCTGGTCCGGTGGGGCGGGGTGGCAGGGCCCGCTGCTGGACGCCCGCGTCGTCGCGGTCCTCGGCCGAGGCCGGGGCCGGGACGGCGACGAGCAGTCCGGCGAGCAGGGCGCCCGCGGCCAGCAGGGCCGTGAGCGGGCGTGCCGAGGTGGGGTGGGTGAACATCATCGGTCTCCCGGGGGTGGGGGTGGGGGTGGGTGGTGCGGCGGGATCACTCCCGCTGGGTGAGGGTGATCGGGCAGTAGGGGTCCAGCTGGGGCTGGATGCGCCGCTCGATCTCCTGCATGACCTCCTCGGGGGTGGAGTCCCCGAGCAGGACGGCTTCGCGGCCGGTGTTCATGGTCTCCCACAGCTCGGAGCCGACCGGCAGCGGCGGGCGTGAGCTGGAGTAGCCGTCGAGCAGCAGCTGGGCGAAGAACTCGGCGTCGTCGCCGATCACCGTCGGGTCGTCCAGCAGCGAGGCCTGGGTGGGCAGGAACTGCTGGGTGCTCGACCACTCCCGCTGCCCCTCCTCACCGGTCATGTACTTGGCCAGCTCCCAGCCGCCGTCGGCGTTGGTGGCCCCGGTGGGGATGGTCCAGGCGGGCCCGCCGGACCAGGTGATCGGGTCGTCGCCCTCGTCCAGCACCGGCGGGTAGGTCACGCCCCAGTCCAGGTCGGGGGCGTACTTCTCGATGTTGGGCGCGAACCCGGAGTAGACGATCTGCATGCCGATCCGCCCGCTGTAGAAGGGCGAGGTGCCCTCGGGCGCGGTCTCGGGGGCGTAGGTGGCCATGAACGCGTCGGTCTTGGTGTAGTCGAGGTCGGCGGCCCACTCCTGGTAGAGCTCGTAGATGCCGCGGAAGCCGGGGTCGTCGACGTCGATGGTGCAGGTCTGCTCGTCGAAGTAGTTGGCCCCCAGGATCTGGCCCCAGGTGAACGGCCACGCCTGCTGGTCCCAGGGCACGAAGCCCATCCGCTCGTAGTTGCCGGAGTCGTCGGTGACCGTGATCTGGTCGGCGATCTCGCGCAGCTCGGCGATGGTGAGCGGACCGTTCTCGGGGTCCATCACGGCCGGGTCGACGCCGGCGTCGCGGAGCACCTCCTTGTTGTAGAAGAGCCCGCGGGTGTCGGTGTGCCAGGGCAGCCCGTACAGCTCGCCCTGGTAGGTGGCCTCGTCGAGGGCGAAGGGCAGGTAGCCGTCGGTGAAGCCTGGGCCCTCGGCGTCCACCCGCGGCTGCAGGCTCTGCAGCAGGCCGAGGGAGGCGAACTGGTTGGTGGTGAAGCGGTCGGCCACGAAGACGTCCGGGCCGGTGCCGCCGCGGACGGCGGTGATCAGCGCGGTGGCGTCGGCGTCGCTGCGGGTGGCCACCGGCACGAGCCGGGTGGTGACCCCCGGGTGGTCGGCCTCGAAGGCGTCGAGCATGGCCTGCTGCTGGGCGAGCTGGTCGGTGCCGATCTCCTTGGTCCACACCACGATCTCGTCGGGCTGGCGGGCCGGCGCGCAGCCGACGGCGGCGGCGGTGACCGCGACGGCGAGGGCGAGGCCGGCGGCCCTCAGAACTCTGCTCATCGGAACCCTCCCACGTTGAGGCCCTTGACGAAGTAGCGCTGGAAGAAGATGAAGAGGACCACCATCGGCAGCACCGTCAGCGTCGAGGCGGCCATCAGCTGGTTGAAGGACGTGTCGGTCTCGGTGGAGAAGGACTGCAGCCCGATGGCCAGGGTCTGCACCGAGGGGTCCTGCAGGTAGATCAGCGGGCCGAGGAAGTCGTTCCACGAGGCCACCGCGGCGAAGATCGCCACCGCGATCAGGGCGCCGCGGGCGGTCGGGAACACCACCTGCCAGCAGATCCGCCACTCGCTGGCCCCGTCGACGCGGGCGGCGTCCATCGCCTCCACCGAGGCCTGCAGCAGGAACTGGCGCAGCAGGAAGATGTAGAAGGCGCTGCCCAGGGCGTTGGGGACGATCAGCGGCAGCAGCGTGTTGACCCAGCCGAGCCAGGCGAAGAGGTCGAACAGCGGGATGATGGCCACCGGGAAGGGGATGAAAATGGTGGCCAGCACCAGGTAGAAGACCTTGTCGCGGCCCGGCCAGTCGATGCAGGCGAAGCCGTAGGCCACCACGTAGCTGGACAGCACGGCCAGCACGGTGCCCAGCACGGTGACGAGCAGGCTGTTGCCGAACTGCAGCCAGAACGGGAAGGCGTTCACCGCCTCGCCGAAGATCGACCAGTTCCAGCTCTGCGGCAGCAGGCTGGGCGGGAAGTCGGCCAGCTCCTCGTCGGTCTTCATGGCCGTGATGACCATCCAGTACAGCGGCACCAGGAAGAGCAGGGAGACCGCGATCAGGATGGCGCGGGCGATGATGCCCGTGGTGGTGCGGCGGACGCGGTTCTGGGTCTTCAGCGAGACCCGGCGCCCGGGTGCGGTGGCTGCGGTGCTCATCGGCGTCACCCCGTCACGTCGTAGTTGACGAACCGTCGGGACAGTCCGTAGATGATGAGGGCCAGCACCATGCCGACGCCGAACAGCACCACCGCCAGCGCGGAGGCGTAGCCCAGCTGGGCGTAGGAGAAGGCGGAGTTGTACAGGTGGAACATGTAGAACAACGTCCCGTTGTTCGGTCCCCCGCCGGTGACGATGTAGGCCTGGGTGAACACCTGCAGCGCCCCCGACACCCCCGTCACCAGGTTGAACAGGATGCTGGGCGAGAGCAGCGGCAGCGTGATGGAGAAGAACTGCCGCAGCGTGCCGGCGCCGTCGACGGTGGCGGCCTCGTACAGGCTGTCGGGGATGTTGTTGAGCCCGGCCAGGAAGATCAGCGCGGCGTTGCCGGCACCGAGCTGGGCCATCGTGACGATGATGAGCTTGGCGGAGGTGGGATCACCCAGCAGGTTGGTCTCGGGCACCCCGAACAGGGCCAGGAACTGGTTCAGCAGCCCGAAGCTCGGGTTGACGAAGACGATGAAGATGAAGCTGAGGGCGAAGACCGGCACCAGCGAGGGCAGGTACAGGGCGGTGCGGTACAGCCCGACCTCGGGGACCTTCCGGTTCATCGCCAGCGCCAGCACGACGGCCACCACCAGCCCGATCGGCACGGCCAGCGCCGCGTAGAACAGCGTGTTGGCCGAGGAGATCGCGACCAGCGGGTCCTGCACCAGCCGGGAGTAGTTGCCCAGCCCCACCCACTCCGGGGTGCGGAACCCGGTGTGGTTGAACAGCGAGATCCCCAGCGAGTACACCAGCGGGTAGGCCACCAGCACGAGGAAGCCCAGGATCCAGGGGCTGATGAACAGCAGCCCCAGCCGCAGGTTGCGGCGTTGCCGGGCGGTGTAGCGCCGGCGGCCGCCGGGGCGCACGCCCCCGGCCGGACCCGGCAGCTCGGCCGGGTCGGCCAGTCCGGTGACGGTGGTGGTCACGGCCCCTCACTTCCTGACGTCGGTGTCGGTCCCGCAGAACAATTACTCACTTCGATGGATAAACTCTGCGACGAGACGTGACAGTAGGCTCCTCCTCCAACCAGGTCAAGGGGGTCGCCACCCACCTGCACCCGGCGGAGGAGGACGCGTGGCACCCCGAGGGACGAACCAGCCCAGGCTGGGCGACTACAACCAGAACGTCGTGCTCGACGCCATCCGGCGCCACCCCGGCGGTGTCAGCCGGGTCGAGCTGGGACGGCTCACCGGGCTGACGCCGCAGACCATCAGCAACATCACCCGGCGGCTGATCGAGCAGGCCGTGGTCGACGAGGGCGAGCGCGTGGTGGCCGGTCGCGGGAAGCCGCGGACGCTGCTGCGGGTCCGCCCCGAGCGCTGGCACGCGATCGGGGTCCACATCGACCCCGCCACGCTGACCGTCGTCTCGCTCGACCTGGCCGGCAACGTGCAGGCGCGGCTGACCCGTCCGGCCCCCCGCTCTCCCGAGCCGGAGGAGGTGGTGCGGCTGATCGTCGCGCTGAGCGAGGAGGTCGGGGCCGAGCTGGACCCCGGCAGCGTGCTCGGCATCGGGGTGGCGGCACCGGGGCCCATCGACGTGGTGGCCGGGCGGCTGCACCGCCCGCCCCAGCTGCCCGGCTGGGAGGACGTCCCGCTGCGCAGCGAGCTGCACCGCGTCACCGGGTGGCCGGTGCTGCTGGACAAGGACGTCACCGCCGCGGTGACCGGGGAGCACTGGAGTCCCGAGGGCACCCGCGGGGACTTCCTCTACCTCTACCTGGGCAGCGGCATCGCCGCCGGGGCCGTGCTCAACGGCTCCGTCCACCGCGGCGCCACCAACAACGTGGGGGAGGTCGGCGACATGTACGTGTCGCGGCGCCGGACCGACTCCGACCCCCGGCTGTCGGGGATGCTGCACACCACGACCATGCCGTCGTCGCTGGTCCGCAAGGCCCGGGCCGCGGACGTCCTCGCCCGCCGGGAGGGCCCGGCGAGCGCGGAGGAGTTCGCCGAGCTGTGCCGGCTGGCCGACACCGGCCACCGGGGTGCGCTGCGGGTGCTGCGCACGGCCGCCCGCGACCTGGCGCGCGGCGTCGCCACCCTGGTCAACTTCCTCGACCTCGGCACCGTGGTGATGGGCGGCCCCTCCTGGCCGGCCCTGGCCGAGCACCAGCTCGAGGTGCTGCAGCGCGAGGTCCCCGCCATGCTGACCGCCCGCGAGGACCTCGAGGTCCGCAGCAGCCGGCTCGCCGACGTGGGCGCCGCCCGAGGCGCGGCGGCCCTGGTGCTCGACCACTTCCTGGCCCCGCGGCCGTCCGGGCTGATGATGGAGTGAGGGTTATTAACTCAACCTGTTTGAGTTAGTGTCGGGGCATCCCCTCTTCCCGAACCGAGGAGCCCAACAGCATGCACGATCAGTCGACCCTGCTCGAGGGTCGGGTGCGCCGCTTCGTCGTCGACCACCTGATGCCCGCCCTGCACCGCGGCCGGGCCGCCCTGGACCTCACCGCCTGGCACGTGCCCGACGAGCCGGTGCCGGTGTCCGAGGCGCTGGCGGCCGACTACGAGCCGATCGAGGTGGGCGCCCGGTGGGGCCGCCCGTGGAGCACCACCTGGCTGCACGTCACCGGCGCGGTGCCGGCGGAGTGGTACGTCGACGGCGCGCTCCCCGAGGGCACCCGGGCCGAGCTGTCGGTCGACCTCGGCTTCACCGGCGGCCCGGGCTTCAACGCCGAGGCGCTGGCCTGGCGTCCCGATGGCACCACCATCAAGGGCGTCGCCCCCGACAACAGCTGGGTGCCGGTGGAGGACCCGGCCGCCATCGACCTCTACCTCGAGGCCGCGGCCAACCCCGACGTCGCCCGCGGCTGGGGCTTCCGGCCCACCCCGCTCGGCGACAAGGCCACCGCCGGCGACGAGCCGCTGTACCAGCTGCGCGCGGTCGACGTGGTGCTGCTCGACGTGGCCGTGCAGGAGCTGCTGGCCGACGTGGCCACCCTCTCGGGGCTGATGGTCACGCTGGACCCGGCCGACCCCCGGCGCAGCGACATCCTGCTCGCGCTGCAGCGGATGGTCGACGCGGTCGACCCCGCCGACGTGGCCGGCACCGCGACGGCCGGCCGCGAGGCGCTCGCCGGGGTGCTGGCCTCCCCCGCCGTCCCCAGCGCGCACCGCGTGGCGGCGGTCGGCCACGCCCACATCGACTCCGCCTGGCTGTGGCCGCTGCGCGAGACCGTGCGCAAGTGCGCCCGCACCTTCAGCAACGTCGCCGACCTCGCCGACGCCCACGACGACTTCGTCTTCGCCTGCTCCTCGGCCCAGCAGCTGGCCTGGATCGAGCGGGACTACCCGGCGCTGTTCGAGCGGATCCGCGACCTGGTGCGGCGCGGGCAGTTCGTCCCGGTCGGCGGCATGTGGGTCGAGTCCGACACCAACATGCCCGGTGGTGAGGCGATGGCCCGCCAGTTCGTGGCTGGCAAGAGCTTCTTCCTCGACCGCTTCGGGGTGGAGACCGAGGAGGTCTGGCTGCCGGACTCCTTCGGCTACTCCGCGGCGCTGCCGCAGATCGTGCTGGCCTCCTCCTCGCGCTGGTTCCTGACGCAGAAGATCTCGTGGAACCAGACCAACACGATGCCGCACCACACCTTCCGCTGGGAGGGCATCGACGGCTCGCAGGTCTTCACCCACTTCCCGCCCGCCGACACCTACAACGGCACCATCTCGGGTGAGGAGCTGGCGCGGGCGTCGCGGCAGTACCGCGAGAAGGGCCACGGCTCCATCTCGTTGCTGCCCTTCGGCCACGGCGACGGCGGTGGCGGACCCACCCGCGAGATGGTGGCCAGGGCGCGGCGGACGGCCTCGCTGGAGGGCTCGCCCAAGGTGGAGCTGATGAGCCCGCGGGACTTCTTCACCGCCGCCGAGGCCGAGTACCCGCAGCCGCCGGTGTGGTCGGGCGAGATGTACCTGGAGCTGCACCGCGGCACCTACACCAGCCAGCTGCGGACCAAGCAGGGCAACCGGCGCAACGAGCACCTGCTCCGCGAGGCCGAGCTGTGGGCGGCCACCGCGGCCAGCCGGACCTCTTTCGAGTACCCCTACGCCGAGCTGGAGGAGCTGTGGCAGATGCTGCTGCTGCTGCAGTTCCACGACATCCTGCCGGGCAGCTCGATCGCCTGGGTGCACTCCGACGCCGAGCGCAACCACGCCGCCATCACCGAGCGGGCGCAGGCGGTGACCGACGCCGCGCTGGCCGCCCTGGTGGGCGAGGGCGACCAGGTGCTGCTGGCCAACGCCGCCCCGCACCCCCGCGACGGCGTCCCCGCCCTGGGCGTGGGCCCGGTGGTGGTGTCCGGGTCGGCCTCCCTCGAGCAGGACGGCGACGGCTGGACGCTGCGCAACGAGCGGCTGACGGTGCGGGTGGACGCCGACGGCCTCGTCACCTCGATGGTGGACGCCGCCACCGGGCGCGAGGCGATCGCCCCGGGCACGCGGGGGAACCTGCTCCAGCTCCACCGCGACGAGCCGGTGGCCTGGGACGCCTGGGACATCGACGAGTACTACCGCCGCACCGTCCGCGACCTGACCGAGGCGGAGTCGGTGGAGCCGGTGGAGGCCGGCGAGGCGGCCTGCCTGCAGGTCACCCGTCGCTTCGGGGAGTCCACGGTGGTGCAGCGGCTGGTGCTGGCCCCGGGAGCGGAGAGCCTGCGGGTCGAGCACGACCTGGACTGGCACGAGCGGCAGAAGCTGCTCAAGCTGGCCTGGGGCTTCGACGTGCACGCCGACCGGGCCGCCTCGGAGACCCAGTTCGGGCACGTGCTGCGCCCCACCCACACCAACACCTCCTGGGAGGCGGCCCGGTTCGAGACCTGCGCCCACCGCTGGGTGCACGTGGGTGAGCCGGACTACGGCGTGGCGGTCAGCAACGACTCCACCTACGGTCACGACATCCGCCGGCACGCCCGCCCCGACGGCGGCACCACCACCACGGTGCGGCTGTCGCTGGTGCGCGCGCCGCTGTTCCCCGACCCCGAGGCCGACCAGGGCCGTCACAGCCTGGCCGTCACCGTGCGTCCGGGCGCGCTGGTCGCGCACGCGGTCGAGGAGGGCTACCGGACCAACCTGGCGCCGCGCCAGGTGACCGGTTCCGGGCCGGTGGAGCCGCTGGTGACGGTGTCGGACCCGGCCATCGTGGTCGAGGCCGTCAAGCTGGCCGCCGACCGCAGCGGCGACGTGGTGGTGCGGCTCTACGAGTCCCGCGGCGCCCGCGCCCGCGGCACCGTCGCCGTGGCGGGCGCGACCTCGGTCCAGGCCGTGGACCTGCTCGAGCGGCCCGGCACCCCGGGCGTCCGCCCCTGCGGCGACCTGTCGGGAGCGACGGCCCAGCTGGAGCTGCGTCCCTTCCAGCTGGTCACCCTCCGCTTCAGCCGCTGAGGCCCGCCGCAGACGCGACAGGCTCAGCCCGCAGCACGCGGGCTGAGCTTGTCGGCGTCCGGGGGTCAGACCGCCCAGTAGTAGCTGGCCGAGCCGTAGGCCGGGTACTCGGCCCGGCTGTCGACGTGGGTGAAGGTGCTGTAGCGGATGATCCCGGAGAACCCGGAGGTCTGGGCGTAGCCGATGGTCTGGCTCACCGAGCGGCCGCTGATCACGATGTCGGCGGCGATGCCGTACATGTGCTGGCTGTTGGAGGCACCACCCACGGCGGCGTTGTGGCTGGCGCTGCGGAACCCGCTGTTGACGGTGATCGGCGCGTTCCCGGCCTTCTTGCGGACGGCCTCCAACTTGTACATCAGCCGTCGCACGTTCTCGCGCACCTCGGCCGAGCCGACCTTGCCGCCGCTGAAGCCGGCGCCGTCCTTGGAGTGGAACTCGGCGAAGTCGAAGTGGCGGGTGGAGCCGTCGGCGTCCTCCAGCGCGTTGAGGGCGGCGTGGGTGGCGGGGCCGACCACGCCGTCGGCGGTCAGGCCGTAGGCGCGCTGGAAGCGGACGACGGCGGCCCGGGTGCCGGGCCCGAACTGGCCGTCGACGGCGACGTGGGTGCGTGACGGTCCGTCGGCGGCCCAGCCGGCGACGCGGATCTGGAGCTCGCGGACGTCGGCGCCGCTGGATCCCTCGCGGAGCGTGCGGGTCCAGGTGTAGGCCGAGGCCTCGGGCGCGGACACCAGGCCGACGGTGCCGAGGGACAGCAGCGCGGCCAGCAGCAGGGTGAGGACGCGCACCGCGGCGCGGGAGCGGGCGGGCGAGGGTGTGCGGGGGTGGGTCATGACGAGCCTTCGGGGGTGGGGGCAGGGACAGCTGCCAGGCTAGGCAGCGCCCGCCTCCCCCGTACAGGGCCAAACTCGCCGACCCCCGTCCGGTCAGTCGGTGCCGGACTCCATGGCGGCGCGGTCGAGCAGCTCGGCCTCGTCGTCGGGCCCGGAGCCCCGGGCGATGGCGAGGTACTCCCCCGGGTCCATCGAGCCGACCAGCTCGCCGGTGGCGCCGCCGACCAGGCCCTGCGCGGCGTACTGCTCCAGCCGGGCGCGGGAGTCGGCGATGTCCAGGTTGCGCATGGTCAGCTGACCGATGCGCTCCTCGGGGCCGAAGGGGGCGTCCTCGACGCGCTCCATCGACAGCTTGTCGGGGTGGTAGCTCAGACCCGGGCCGGTGGTGTCGAGGATCGAGTAGTCCTCGCCGCGGCGCAGCCGGACGGTCACCTCGCCGGTCACGGCCGAGCCGACCCAGCGCACCAGCGACTCGCGCAGCATCAGCGACTGCGGATCCAGCCAGCGGCCCTCGTACATCAGCCGGCCGAGGCGGCGTCCCTCGGAGTGGTAGGTGGCGACGGTGTCCTCGTTGTGGATGGCGTTGAGCAGCCGCTCGTAGGCGATGTGCAGCAGGGCCATGCCCGGCGCCTCGTAGATGCCCCGGCTCTTGGCCTCGATGATGCGGTTCTCGATCTGGTCGCTGACGCCGAGGCCGTGGCGGCCGCCGATGGTGTTGGCCTCGTGCACCAGGTCCACCGCGGAGCCGAAGGTCTTGCCGTTGATCGCCACCGGGCGTCCCTGCTCGAACCGCACCGAGACGTCCTCGGGAGCGATCTCGACCGCGGGGTCCCAGGCGGCGACGCCCATGATCGGCTGGACGATCTCGACACCGGTGTCCAGGTGCTCCAGCGACTTGGCCTCGTGGGTGGCGCCCCAGATGTTGGCGTCGGTGCTGTAGGCCTTCTCCGCCGACGCCCGGTAGGGCAGCTTGCGGGCCAGCAGCCACTCGCTCATCTCCTGCCGGCCGCCGAGCTCGCGGACGAAGTCGGCGTCCAGCCAGGGCTTGTAGATGAGCAGCCGCGGGTTCGCCATCAGGCCGTAGCGGTAGAAGCGCTCGATGTCGTTGCCCTTGTAGGTGGAGCCGTCGCCCCAGATGTCGACGCCGTCCTCCTTCATCGCCCGCACCAGCAGCGCGCCCGTGACGGCGCGGCCGAGCGGGGTGGTGTTGAAGTAGACCCGGCCGGCGGAGCGGATGTGGAAGGCTCCGCACTGCAGCGCGACCAGCCCCTCCTCGACCAGCGCCTCCCGGCAGTCGACCAGCCGGGACAGCTCGGCGCCGTACTCGACGGCACGGTCGGGCACGGAGTCGATGTCGGGCTCGTCGTACTGGCCCAGGTCGGCGGTGTAGGTGCAGGGGATGGCGCCCTTCTCACGCATCCAGGCGACGGCGACCGAGGTGTCAAGACCGCCGGAGAAGGCGATGCCGACGCGCTGGCCGATGGGCAGGGAACGGAGGACCTTGGGCACGGACCCACTCTAGGCATAACTATTCCATCTGTCGAATAACTATGCCTCGCACGGGCCAGGCTTCGCAGTCTTGCCGTTCTCGCAAGCACCCTTGCCTCATGCGGGCGGACGACGCACCCTCGACACGTCCACCAGCACGAGGAGACCGATGACGCACGCACCTGACCACGGCCACGCGTTCGACCAGGACTACTGGCAGCAGCACTGGCGGAGCAGGACGAGCGGTCCTGGGTCCATGGCGACGAACCCGCCGAACCCCCACCTCGTCCGCGAGACCGCCGGCCTGACCCCCGGCACGGCCCTGGACGCCGGCTGCGGCGTCGGCGCCGAAGCCCTCTGGCTCGCCGCCCGCGGCTGGCGGGTGACGGCCGTGGACATCTCGGCCGAGGCGCTGGCTGTGGCCGCCGGACGTGGTGCCGGCTCGGGCGTGGAGTGGGTCGAGGCCGACCTCGGCGACTGGGAGCCGGAGACGAGCTTCGACCTGGTGATGACGCACTACGCCCATCCGGCGATGCCGCAGCTCGACTTCTACCAGCGCATCGCCGGCTGGGTGGGCGTCGGAGGGACGCTGCTGGTGGTGGGCCACCTGCCGAGCGCCGCCGGGACCGCCGGCCACCAGCACCAAGCCCCCGCGGAGGCGACGGCCACGGTCGCGGGCATCACCGCGCGGCTGGACGCCGACCGATGGGAGGTCGTCACCGCCGAGGAGCGGTCGCGCACGGTGCCCGGCCACGACGGGAGGGAACGGGCCCTGTCCGACGTCGTCGTGCGGGCCAGGCGGCGCGGCTGACCCACGGCGGCCGGCCCGCCCGGGCTCAGCCGGGGCGTCCGCCCCAGGTCTTCAGCCAGTCCTGCGCCCGCCCGTAGACGGTGGGGATCTGGTTGATGAACTTGTTGGTCGGGCACGTCTTGCCCTGGGCGCTGGACCAGACGGCACCGGTCTGCTTGCGGCACCAGGTCCGACGGTCGTCGGGGTCGTAGGCGCCGAAGTTGCCGTCGATGCCCAGCCGGTGCCAGGCCAGCCCGCTGAGGTTGCCGACGGTCGCGATCCGGTTGGGCACCCCGCAGTGGATGACGGCCCAGGCGAAGATCTTGGCCAGGTTCGTCAGCTGGCTGTCGGTCATCGCGTCGCCGACGAGGCCGGCGTGCTCGACCGAGATGCTCGCGTTGCTGCCGTTGAGGTCGGCGGCGGCGCGGCGGTCCATGGTCTGGTGCTGCCGGGGTGCACCGGAGCGCGGGTTGTAGAAGTGCGCGTAGCTGCCCCCGGCTCCCTTCTGGGGGCCGTAGATGTCGGCGCTCCGGGTGACGGCGATGTGCACCGTGACGCGCCGGGGACTCATCGCGGTGGTCGAGCGGTCGGTGATCGGGTCCCAGACGGCGAAGCGGGCTCGGCGTCGGGGATCGAGGGCCGCCTCGGCCGGGAGGGCGTCGAGTCCGGCCACGGCTGCCGCGGCGGCGGAGCCGATCATGAGCGTCCTGCGCGGGATCTTGCGCGGTTCTGTCATGTCGGGACGCTAACCGGCGCCCGGGTCAGCGCCGCCTGCCGGCACGCGGCTCCTCCGACCACTTATGCCGGCCTGCTGCCACACTGGCCGGATGGAGCGGCGTCACCGGCTGCGGGAGGTCGGCAACTGGCTCAACCTGTCCACGCCGCTCGGGCTGGCCGTCGCCCGGGTCGGCGGCGCCCGGGTCGGCCGCGGACCGCGCGGGCTGTGGCTGGCCGGCGGCTACCGTCCCCGGTTCCCCTTCGCCGCGGCGTTCACCGTGGGGAACGTGATCATCAGCCGGGGACGGCCGGAGCAGCTGCGCGGCGGTCTGCTGGACCACGAGGAACGGCACAGCTGGCAGTGGTTCGCGCTGCTCGGCGTGTTCTTCCTGCCCGCCTACCTGCTGGCGACGGCGTGGTCGTGGCTGCGCACGGGCGACCGGGCCTCGGCCAACGTCTTCGAGGTCGACGCCGGGCTCGAGCGGGGCGGCTACCGCCGGGCACCGGTCCGACCGTTGCCGGACGCCCTCAGCGGTGGGCGTAGAGGTCGCGGAGCAGGGCGACCTCGGCCAGGTGGTGGATCACCTCGCGGTTGATGTGCAGCACCAGCTCGGCCATGGGGTGCTCGGCCCAGTCTCCCTCGGCCGGACCGACCGGTCGGGCCAGCCCCTCGGCGTCGAGGGCGGCCACCCCCGCCCGCCAGGCGCCGTAGGTGGCGTCCAGCTGCTCCAGCGCCTCGGCAGCCGTGCCGACGTAGCGCCACCGGAAGTAGTCCGCCGGCCCCCAGGCGAACTCCGCGCCGAAGTGGGACGCGGACCGCTGGCCCAGCACGCCGACCACCACGTGGGCCAGCCGCCAGGCGATGGTGGTGACCGGCTCGGGCTGCGGCGGCGGGAAGGTGAAGTCGCAGGTCCACTCCCCCGATCCGGGGGCGTCCACCGGGGTGTCGGGCCCGCGGCGACGCAGGCTCCAGCAGCCGGCCACCGGCTCCCACAGGTACTCCTCGTCGGTGAGCCCCTCCAGCCGCGGGCGGGCCTGCTCGCGCCAGTGCCAGTCGAGCTGCTCGTCCAGCTGCTGCGTCCAGTCGATCGCCATGCCGGTCACGATGCCACCCAGCTCTGACAGTTCACCAGACCCGACGGTGGTCGCCGGGACATGGATTCACTCCGATGGTGGTGTCCCTCGCACCGCCAGCGCCCCGAACAGGGTGACGGTGACCGCACCGACCGAGGCGCCGGAGGTCATGCCGCCGCTCACCGCGGCCCACAGGTAGCGGGCCGTGTCGGCGGGGTCGATCACCGCCGACCCCAGCCCGATGCCCAGCAGCCCCGACACCACCAGTGCCGCGGCGGGCGCGGACGGCAGCAGCACCCCGTGCCGGAGCGCGGGCAGCCGGGCGGCCGGGGGCGGTGCAGGGTCGTCACCAGCTGGACTTGGTGACCCCGGGCAGCACGCCCTGGTGGGCCAGCGCGCGCACCCGCACCCGGGACAGCCCGAACTTCCGCAGGTGCCCGCGGGGACGTCCGTCGACGGCGTCGCGGTTGCGCACCCGGGTGGGCGAGGCGTCGCGCGGCAGAGCGGACAGCGCCCGGACGGCGGCGAGCCGCTCGTCGGGGGTGGCGTCGGGACGGCGGACCTCGGCCTTGAGCTCGGCCCGGCGTGCGGCGTAGCGGGCGACCGTCCGCTTCCGCTGCTCGTTCGCGGCGATCTTGGAGCGCTTGGCCATCAGCGGGTCTCCTTGAACTCGACGTGGCGCCGGGCGATCGGGTCGAACTTGCGCAGGGTGAGCCGCTCGGGGTCGTTGCGGCGGTTCTTGCGGGTGACGTAGGTGTAGCCGGTGCCGGCGCTGGAGCGGAGCTTCACCAGCGGACGCAGGTCGTTGCGCTTGGCCATCAGAGCCGCCCTCCTCGGGCGCGGATGTCGGCGACGACGGCGTCGATCCCGCGGGCGTCGACGGTCCTGATCCCGCGGGCGCTGAGGGTGAGCGTGACCTGGCGCCCCAGGCTGGGCACCCAGTAGGTCTTGCGCTGCAGGTTGACGTCGAAGCGTCGCTTCGTGCGGCGGTGGGAGTGCGAGACGGAGTGGCCGAACCCGGGGGTGGCCCCGGTGACCTGGCAGGTGGCTGACAAGAGGTCCTCCTCGTGTACGGTGTGGTTCGAGCATACGAGAATCATTCTCATTAAGCACATCGACCTGGAGGAGCAGAAGTGGCCGTCCCCAAGCGCAGGATGTCCCGCAGCAACACCCGGCACCGGCGGGCGCAGTGGAAGGCGACCGTGCCCGACCTCGTCCCGGTGACCGTGGACGGCCGGGTCGTCCGGGTGCCGCGGCGCCTGGTCAAGGCCGTCCAGCGGGGCCTGGTCGAGGTGCGGGAGCGGTGAGCCGGGTCGGGACGGTGCCGGTGGTCCTCGTCACCGGGATCGACGCCACCGCGATGGCGTCGGTCACCATCGGCTGCCAGTGGGACCTGCCGCGCGCGGTGGTCGTCCGGCACGACCTGCACGTCGAGGCACAACAGCTTCACCGGGTGGTCAGCGACGCCGACGGGGTGGTCGAGCAGGTGGTGCACCAGCTCGACCACGCCTGCGTCAGCTGCGCGCTGCGGGAGGACATCATCCCCACCCTCGAACGGCTCTGCGCGGACGGGCGGTGGGAGGCGGTGGTCGCCCACCTGCCGGTGGCCGCGGAGGCGGTGCAGGTGTGCCGGCTGCTCGAGCTGGACCCGACCGCCGCCCCCCACGCCCGGATCAGCTCCGTGGTGACCGCGCTGGCGGGCACCACGCTGGCCGCCGACCTGCTCGGCGACGACCTGCTGCGTGAACGGGGGCTGCACGCGGCCCCCGACGACGACCGCGGGGTCGCCGAGACCTGCAGCAGCCTGGTCGAGTACGCCGACCTGCTTGCCGTGACGGGGGCCAGCGACGCCGAGGGCCGGGCGCTGCTGCGGGCGCTGGCCCGTCCGGGGGTCGAGCTCGTCACCGACACCTCCCGGCTCGACGGCCGGGGTCTGCTCGAGGGGCTGCACCAGCACGCCCGCACCGAGGCGTGGGTCTCCCCCACCCGACCGCCGACCGTGCCGCTCGTGGTGAACCGGCACACCTGGAGCCTCGAGCTGTCCTCGGTGCGGCCCTTCCACCCGGAGCGGCTGCTGGACGGGATCGAGCTGCTCGGCAGTGCCGGCGTGCGGACCCGCGGCTGCTTCTGGCTGCCGACCCGACCCGGGGACGTCGGCGTCTGGGACGGCGCGGGCGGCCAGCTCAGCATCGGCACCGGCTCACCGTGGGGCTCCACCCGCCCGTTCACCCGGATCTCCGTCACCGGCACCACGGCCAGCCGGGTCCGGATCGGCCGGCTCCGGGAGGACTTCGACCGGCTGCTGCTCGACGACGCCGAGATCGAGGCCCGCGGGATGCTCTGGGAGGCCTTCTCCGACGGCTTCGAGCCCTGGCTGGGCGCCATCCGGCGCGCCGCCGCCTGACCACCGACACCGACCACCGACCACGAAGGAGACCCGTGAAGGTCCGCAACTCGCTCCGTGCCCTGAAGAAGATCCCCGGCGCCCAGATCGTGCGCCGGCGGGGACGGACGTTCGTCATCAACAAGCGCAACCCGCGGTTCAAGGCCCGGCAGGGCTGAACGCCCGGAAGAGGAGACCGCCATGAAGAAGGACATCCACCCCCGCTACGGACCCGTCGTCTTCCGCGACCGCTCGGCCGGCTTCGCCTTCCTGACCCGCTCGACGCTGCAGCCGACCGAGACGGTGGTCTGGGAGGACGGCCGGACGTACCCGGTGCACGACGTCGACGTCTCGACCGCCAGCCACCCGTTCTGGACGGGGCGCGGCCGGCTCGTCGACACGGAGGGTCGCGTGGAACGTTTCCGGCGTCGCTACGGCAGCACGAGCTGAGGCGCGCGGCCTGCTCGGTTTCCCCCCGGACGTCGTCCTCCTGACATGCAGGCATGGCGATGCACGCACACGCCTGCGGGGACGTCGCCCGTGGTCGATCCCCGGTGGTCGCCGCGGCGGCGTCGTCGTCCGGTCCGCGGACGGCGGTGCTGCTGCCGCTGGCCGCCGGGTGGTGGCGGCGGTCTCCCCCGCCGCTCGCGGTCGGCGACCGCATCGCAGCCCACCGAGCGGGCCGAGGCGCTCACTCCACCGTGATGGTGGTCCCGACCTGCCGGTCGCCCTGCTGCACGACCAGCTCGTGCTCCCCGGCCGGCGTCCCGCGCGGGACCAGCGCCGTCCGGGCGAACCGGCCCTCCTCGTCGGTGCGCAGCCGGTAGACCAGGGTGTCGTCGATCCTCACGTCGAGGTAGGCCTCCGGAGCGAAGCCCGCCACGGTCAGGTAGAACCAGCTCCCGCTGGCGAGCGGGCCGTCCTCGACCTCGAGCGTGGGCTCACCCGGCTCGACGTCGGGCGCCGGCCCGCGTCCCAGCCCGATCGACACCGGCACGCCCGCCCCCGCCGACGTCCGCAGCTCGCAGTCGGCGGAGGTGGTGAAGCTGCCGGTGACCTGCGCGGTGTAGGTGCCCGCGCCGTGCAGCACGCCGCGCGCCTCCTCGGAGGTGAAGGTGACCGGGAGCTCCTGGTCCCCGCAGACCAGCACCGCGGTGAGCGGCTCGGTCAGCACGCTCTGCGAGGCGGGGTCGCCGTCGGTGGTGACGGTGTCGGGCACCAGCGAGGTGCCGTCGGCGGAGACCTTCGTGCCGGGGGCGGCCACCAGGGCCACGTCGAGGGTGGTGCTGCGGCCACGGCGCACGGTGGCGTCCAGCCCCGCGGCGGTCCAGGCCCAGGGGGCGCGGCGGCTCTCGTAGTAGTTGGTGTCGGTGACGGTCAGGTGCGGTCCCAGGGCACCGAGGCGCGAGGAGAAGGAGGCGAGGTCCTTGTCCTCGGCACGGCTCCAGCCGGTCTCGAGGATGGCCGCCGCCCGGGGCAGCGCCATGTACATCGCCTGGTCCTCACCGCGGATGGTCTCCGACCACATCGGCGCCTCGACGCCGAGGATGTCCTCCTCGGCCAGCCCGCCCTCGACCACGGTGGTGGGCTCCCACTCGTAGTAGCGCGGGTAGTCGCAGTCGCCGCGGCAGGCCCAGGTCAGCCCGATCGGCGTCATCGAGTCGTACTTCATGTCCAGGTAGGACCGGCCGGCGTCGGAGACCACGGCCTTGCCGCCCTTGGAGACGAAGTCGCGCACCCAGTCGCCGGAGCCGACCCAGTAGTGCACGACCGAGCCCTCCCAGTAGCCCTCGCCCTGGCTGAGGCCCGCCTCGGCGAACTCGGTCCAGCCCATCACGCCTGCGCCGGTGGTCTCGCGGACCTCGGGCACGGCGCGGCTGACGAAGTCGACGTAGCGCTCGTGCCCCATGGCGTGGGACTCGTCGCCCCCGACGTGCACCAGCGGCCCCTGGGTGAGGTCGGCGATCTGGCCGAAGACGTGGTTGACGAAGTCGTAGGTGGGCTCGTGCAGCTCGTCGAGGGCGGAGTAGCCGACGTCGCCGGTGCCGTTCCAGTCGACGACGCCCGTCTCGGGGTCGCGGGCCGGCAGCGAGCGGTCGGTGTTGAGCTCGGGGATGGCGTGCAGGGCGGCGTTGGTGTGCCCGGGGACGTCGATCTCGGGGACGACCGTGATGAAGCGGTCCCGGGCGTACTCGACGATGTCGACGTACTCCTCCTGGGTGTAGTAGCCGCTGCGGCCGAGCTCCTGCTGGTAGCCCTGGGTGTTCATGGCGGTGCGGCCCGAGATCTCGGTCAGCCGGGTGTAGTCGATGGTGTCGCCCTCGACCCGGCCCTCGTTGGTGATCTCGATCCGCCAGCCCTGGTCGTCGGCCAGGTGCAGGTGGAGGTGGCTGGCCTTGAGCGAGGCGAGCGTGTCGATGTAGCGCTTGACCATGTCGACGTCCTGGAAGGACCGGGCCACGTCGAGCATCACGCCGCGGTAGGCGAAGCGCGGGGCGTCCTCGATGTGCACGCTGGGCACCGACCAGTCGGCGTGGACGGGTCGCTCGCTGCCGACCCAGGCCGGCAGCAGCTGGCGCAGGGTCTGCACGCCGTTGTGGGCGCCGTGGGCGGTCCGGGCGGTGATGCGGGCGCCCTCGGCGGTGACGTCGAGGGTGTAGGACTCCTCCGCCGGGGCCTCGCCCTCGACGGTGTAGTCGGCCTCGGCGTCGACCACGATCTCGAGGTCGCCCGCCTTCGCGCGCGCGGGCACCGGGATCCGGTACCCGGTGGCGGTGCGGAGCTCCTCGGCGAGGGCCCGGGCGACCGGGCGGGCGTCGCCGGTGGCGGCGATCCGGGTGGCCGACGTCAGCCGCCACGGCTCCCCCTCACCCTGCTCGACGAGCACGGGCTGAGGCACCAGCGGCAGGGTGCCGGTCTGGGCGACCTCCTGCGGCGAGGCCGCGGGGGCGGGAGCCACCGGGGTGGCCTCGGCGGTGGCGGCGATGGGCAGCAGCGGCGCCGCGAGGGCGGCGGCGGCGAGCCAGGCCGCCGCGACCGCGGCGGGACGGCGGCGACGGGACGAGGGCTCGACGGGGGTCGGCGGGTCGACAGGACGAGGTGACATGGCGGGTCTCCTGCTGGGCGACCCGTGCCTTCGTCGGACCAGGTCGCCGGGGTGGGGTGGGTGGTTCCCGTCCACAGCACCACAGCGAGGAGGTCGTGACAAGGGTCGACCGCCGGTAACGGCGTTTTCATCCTGGTACGGCCCTTTTCAGGGCGTCGAGGTGTGATGGGGTGCCGACATGCACGATCGTCCCGCCGCTCGGAGGGCAGCGCGCTGACCCCCGTCCTGGTCTGGGCGCTGACCCTGGTCAGCGTCACCGCCGGCGCGACGCTGCAGCGGGTCACCGGTGTCGGGTTCGCGCTGGTGTCGGGGCCGGCCATGGTGCTGCTGCTCGGCCCGCTGGACGGCGTCGTGCTGGCCAACCTGATGTCGGCCTGCGTCTGCGTGCTGGTGCTGAGCCGGCTGTGGCGCTCGGTCGACCGTCGGCTGGCCGGGGCGCTGCTGCTGGGCGTGCTGCCCGGCGTACCGGCCGGCGCCCTCGTGGTGCGGCTGCTGGACGAGCGGGTGCTGCTGCTGGTCGTGGGCGGTGTGGCGACGCTCGCGGTCTGCCTCGCGCTGTCGCGTCGTCCGCTCCGGGTGCTGCAGCACCGGGCGGGCCCGGTGCTCGCCGGGGCCGTGTCGGGGTTCAGCAACGTCACCGCGGGGGTGGGCAGTCCAGCGCTGGCCGTCTACGCCGCCTCCACCGCGCTGATCGGCACCACCTTCGTGGCCACCGCCCAGCTGGTGTCGCTGGCCACCAACGTCTTCTCGCTGCTGGTCAAGCACCACCTCGACCTGCCGCTGCCGCTGGTGCTGGCCTGCCTCGGCGCGCTGCCGGTCGGCATGCTGGTCGGCTCCGTCCTGTACGAGCGGATCCCGCCGCAGCACGCCCGGGGGCTCGTGCTGGGGGTGGCGCTGGTCGGGTCTCTCGCCGCCGTCGGCAAGGGGTTGTGGCAGCTCGCGCTGGCCGGCTGAGCCGCCCCACCCGCCCGGACGGCGAGGACGGCTGGCAGCATCACCGTATGACTTCTCTCGACGTGCTCTTCATCGGCGGCAGCGGGATCATCAGCGCGGCCAGCGTCCGGCTCGCGGTGGCGAAGGGGCACCGGGTGACGGTGCTCAACCGCGGCACCTCCACCACCCGGGAGCTGCCGGAGGAGGTGGAGCACCTGACCGCCGACGCCACCGACGCCGACGCGGTGGCGGCGGCGGTGGGCGACCGCGAGTTCGACGTGGTCGCCCAGTTCCGCGCCTTCACCCCCGACCACGTCGAGGCGGACCTGCGCACCTTCGCCGGACGCACCGGGCAGTACGTGTTCATCAGCTCGGCCTCGGCCTACCAGAAGCCCCCGGCGCGGCTGCCGATCACGGAGTCCACGCCGCTGCACAACCCGTTCTGGCAGTACAGCCGCAACAAGATCGCCTGCGAGGACCTCCTGGTCCGCGCCAGCCGGCAGGACGACGTGCCGATCACGATCGTGCGCCCGTCGCACACCTACGACCACACCCTCATCCCCACCACCGGCCAGTGGACCGACGTGGCGCGGATGCGCGCCGGCAAGCCGGTGGTCGTGCACGGCGACGGCACCAGCCTGTGGACGCTGACCCACACCGACGACTTCGCCGTCGGCTTCGTCGGGCTGCTGGGTCACCCGGCCGCGGTGGGTGACACCTTCACCATCACCGGCGACCACGCACCCACCTGGGACCAGATCTACACCTGGCTGGGGCGCGCGGCCGGCGTGGAGCCGGAGCTGGTGCACGTGGCCTCGAAGAGCATCGCCCGCGCCATCCCCTCCGTCGGTGACGGCCTGGTGGGCGACAAGGCGCACTCGGTCGTCTTCGACTGCGCCAAGCTGCGCGCCCTGGTGCCGGAGTTCGGCACCACCATCCGCTACGACCAGGCCGCGCACGACCAGATCGCCTGGTACGACGCCGACCCGTCGCGCCAGCAGGTGGACGCCGAGCTCGACGCCGGCTTCGACCGGCTGGTCGAGTGGGCCGACTCCCTCGGCGAGGTCCCGGCCGGCTGAGTAGACCGCGGTCTCAGCGGGCGGCGCGGCGCTGCTCGTGCAGCGCCTTGCGCCGCTCGTACTCGCGCTTCATCTGCTCGCGGGGGTCGCGCGCGGAGTCCATCCGGGGCGGGCCGGCCACCTGCAGCAGGGCGTAGGTGACGTGGTGGTCCAGCCGGTACCAGAGCGAGAAGCTGTCTTTCCGCGGCGACCTGGGCATGTCGACTCCTGTGGTGAGGGCGCGAACTGTTCGTGCACTAACTACTATAGGTTCGAGCAGCAAGGCGGACCGACGGGAGGACGAGGTGGCCGAGGACGGCGAGGACCTGCTGGCGCTCGAGGCACAGGTCTGCTTCGCGCTCGCGGTGGCGTCGCGACGCGTGATCGCGCTCTACCGCCCGGTGCTCGAGCCGCTGGGGCTGACCCACCCGCAGTACCTGGTGATGCTCGCCCTGTGGCAGCACGGCCCGCTCACCCTCGCGGGGCTCAGCACCCTGGTGCACCAGGAGCCTCCCACGCTCTCGCCGATGGTCAAGCGGCTGGAGTCGCTCGGCTACCTCGTGCGCGAACGCGACCCCGACGACGACCGGGCGCTGCGGCTGGTGCTGACGGAGCGGGGACGCGCGCTGCGCGAGCAGGCCCTCGACATCCCGCCGACCATGCTGGCGCGTCTGGGCATGGACGCCGAGCAGCTGGCCGCTCTCAACGGGGTGCTGGCCGACCTGATCAGGGCCGGCGACCTGGCGGACACCAATCAACGCGCAAGAGTGGCTCACCAACACCGACTCCGACCGACCACTGCACGGACGCGATAGCTAAGTGCGTTGATTACCAGTCCCGGCTTCGCATGGAAGCCGAGTACCGCTGCAGGGGGATCGTCCCAGGCGTCCTGATGACTGCTGTCACGTCGTTACGCCGGACGAGTCAAGAATCCAAGAAACGCAAACGTTGCGGTCCAATTCATCACCACGTGGAGGTGCGCGACTCGAGTCTCAGACCTGCCGAAGTTAGCGATAACCTCTAGGACGCCAAGAAGGGCAGCTCGAGCCACCGGCTGCCGGTTGTAACCGCATGCGCACCACAGGCACGCAGTCGCTCCGCTATAGTATTCCGCGCAGTTGGCGACCCGTCATAACGCACAACATGACGGCCAGAAATGTCACTGAAAGATTTAAGCTTGCCCACCTCAACCATGAGCGTCGCTCTCGCATCCAACCCGTTAGCCATACCCGCCTCGTAAATCACGTTCGCCCGCGCCTGATACTGATAGTCCGATTCATTCGGTCCATCTTGAGGCTCAACGAGTTCTGGGCGCAACCGGACCTCGTCATCGGGCGTGAATAGCACCAGCGTCGCACCGGCAGCGTTCATACCCGCTACGATGACGTCCCCGATATACGGAGACGGATCGCCGGTTATTGCGACAGCCTGCTCCCATTCGATAACCCGCAACTGCATCCGTTCCAGCAGAGCCTTCAGGTGTGACGCCGACCGAGCTTCCCTCCCATGGACGACAAAAACTGCTTTCGGATCGCGACTCATGGTAACCCTCCCTGCTCCTCGAGGGGCTCGAAACCGGTTGATGAACTTGGTGGTCACGTCTTGCGCGAACTGAGCCAGGAGGAGGAAGTTCTCGTTTCGGTCATTACCTTCTCCCCCACGGAACGCCCGGGTGTTTTGCACGGCCTCACTGAATGGAACCTCTGTGCGCAGAATTATCAGTTGCGACAATTGGTACACGACCTCGCCCGAACCGATGCCTGGACGACTGTTCAGAGCGGCGTCGGAAAGCAATGCCTCCTCCGACAAGTCGACACGTACAATGGGTTCGCTCTGACCCACCTGAACACGGAGGTGAAAAAAACCCGCACTCATTGGCCTCACTGCCTCTGCGCCTGGTACAAACGCTGGCTTTCCTGACGTTGACGTTCCGGCCCCGACCGCCTCGGCGAGGTGCGTCGTGACGGTTCTTGTTGACAACGCAGCGCGGCGCGATAAACGCGTCCAACTTGAAACTTTCCACCCGCCTCGCCGAGAACCCCGCAGTACTTCAGCATCTCGACAATAGTACGCAAATCCTTGATAGTCGCTTCGTCTTGGAAGAACCGGTGACCTAGTTGCTCCAGACTCCGGTACTGCCAGGGCCCATACTCGAGTCGTTCGACGAAACCACGAATAGCGGGGAACTCCGCATAAACATACGAGTGCAGGCGATTCTCGCTCAGTTGCATCCATGCCGCGTGCAGCGCTTTAGGCGAAAGGATTGGGCCGTGGGACGGCACGAATTCTAGATGACGATCCTCGCACAACCTCCGTTGCTGCACGATTGCCATCCTTATGTAGGCCAGCACATTTCTAGCAGAATATCGACAAGAACCGTCAGTGGTATCGAAGAAGTATCGCCCATACAGATCCTGCAAGTTCGGCTTGGCCCTGACATTGCGATTCCGCTTATCCGGAAGGATAAGTCTCATCACTTCCTTCAACTCACTATCGCTGGACAACCCAGGAATGGCGGCCTGCAAGCCGAAGTATGCACGAAAAACTCCTGATCGCATGAACCGTCTGGCAATCAGCTGGCTAATGTCTCGAGCATTCATGTTCAGGCGCAGCGTCGGCACCTTATCCAGATTTCGCAACCCGTCCCTCAAGGTTGCCCTATCAAGGATGTCGCTACGGAGAAAAAGCTTCGACCGTACCCGTCGACTGGCTCTGGACAGGTAAATGTGGGCCCGAAGCAGTCCTCTTAGGATCGTCTGTTCGTCCTCCGGCTTAGTGAAGGTAACGTCGTCTAATCGGTCATACAGCACCCAGACGGTCTCGTCCGCTTGGTCCAGCGAGTCTCCGACGGCCCGCAGCATGCGCGTCACCACGTCACGATTGTTGGTGTTAACATCCCGCATCACACGACCGGTGGATACCCAGATGGAGATCTCCGACTCTGAGCTGTCGGCGGGCAGTCCGCACTGCTGCAAGAGCTCCGTGACTTCTCCGGCGTTATCAAGGTCCAGCGTCGCGTAGGCCGCCGTTAGCGCTGTATGCAGGAGCCACCGCTCCAGATAATACTCTTCTAGATCCGTACCCTTCAATGCCGTTGGTAAATCCGTCTCGTAAATGACGGGACCTCGGAGAGGCTGCGCTGCCACCATTCTGACTTTCAGAGGCGGCGAACTCATGCCCATAAGCAGGAGAGCGCTCTTCCCACTTCCCTTGATCCCCGTAATCAGGTCACATCGACCGGAAAGGAACTCGTCGAAGTCGGTCGTCTGTACGAAGCTCTCAGTAAGTGCCGCATCAACCTCCGCGACTTCATCCCCCAAGTCGATACTCAGGAGCAGCTGAGGATAGGGAACCGTGGCTTCGATGCCTTGATTCACGGCTGCCGCTACCCCCTCTCGCTGACCCAGCGACTCGCTGCGGGACTCCTGCGCCGAAGATACAGCGGTTGACCCCCTTGGGTCTTCCGGCCTTGCGCCTTGAGGGCCAAGAGGCGAAGCCACAACGGGCCTCGGCGTCGAAAGGGCAGAGTGGCGCACGCCCCGGGTGACCGACGGGCCCCCAGCCCCCTACTGACGGCCGGCATACAACGGCGGTCTACGCGCGAGCCGTCCCAAGCCGACACTCCTACCGGATCCTGATCCCGGCTGTTGGATTGGCGCCAGGCGCGGGCACTCCAAGGATGCGGGCGTCGACCCCGCGGCAACGCAGGAGCCTGATACGCCGCGGCAGCACCACCACGTCGCCATGCCGACACCGGACGCGCAGACGCGGGCGGTATTCGAGCGCCGCTTTCGGTCGGCACGCACGCGAGCCCCCGACAGGATTCGAACCCGCGACCTGCTGTTTACAAGACAGCTGCTCTACCAGCTGAGCTACGGAGGCAACCCGACCAGTGTGCCGGACCGACCGGCCACCCGGCCACCGAGAGCCACCACGGACGCCGGGTTGCCGCCACGACGAAGGTCTCCCTATGCTAGGTAAGCCTGACCTAAGTGGTGCTCCTTCGGGGACCTCATCCGCGTCACTCGGGAGGCAGCCCAACCGTCGTCCTCCTGAGAGCGAGCCCTCCACCGTGCCTTCCTCCCGCGTCCTCGTGGCGGCCCTGGCCGCCGCCACCCTGGCGCTGTCCGCCTGCGGCGGTACCGCCCCCGAGACCTCCGAGCAGCCGGCGGCCCCGGCCGACGACTGGACCCCCGTCACCATCGAGCACGCGCTCGGCACCACGGTGGTCGAGACCAGGCCCGAGCGCGTGGCCACGGTCGACTTCGCCAACCAGGAGGTGCCGCTCGCGCTGGGCATCGTGCCGGTCGGCATGGCCAAGATGACGTGGGGCGACGACGACGGCGACGGCATCCAGCCCTGGACGGAGGAGAAGCTGGCCGAGCTGGGCGGGGAGACCCCGGTGCTGTTCGACGAGACCGACGGCTACGACTTCGAGGCCGTCGCCGGCACCGACCCCGACGTCATCCTGGCCGGATACTCCGGCATGACGCCGGAGGACTACGCGACGCTGAGCGAGATCGCGCCCGTGGTGGCCTACCCCGACGACCCCTGGGCGACCGCCTGGCGCGACTCCATCGCCATCAACGCCAAGGGCCTGGGCATGGAGGAGGAGGGCCAGCAGCTCGTCGCCGAGCTCGAGCAGACCATCGCCGACGCCGCCGCCCAGCACCCCCAGCTCGAGGGTGCGAACGGCATGTTCATGACCCACGTCGACCCCACCGACCTGAGCGAGATCAACTTCTACAGCGCCGCCGACACCCGCAGCCAGTACTTCGACGACCTCGGCATGCAGACCGCGCCCAGCATCGTGGAGGCCTCCGGCGACTCGGGCAGCTACTCCGGCTCGATCAGCACCGAGCGGGCCGACGAGCTGGCCGACGTCGACGTCATCGTCACCTACGGCGGCCAGGAGCTGGTCGACGCCCTCAAGGGCGACCCGGTGCTCTCCCAGCTGCCGGCGGTCGAGAACGACGCGATCGTCAACCTCGACGGCACCCAGCCGATCGGCACCGCGGCCAACCCGACCGCGCTCTCGATCCCCTACCTGATCGAGGACTACACCGCCCTGCTGGCCGAGGCCGTCTCCCGCACCGCGGACCAGTGAGCCGCACCGCGTGAGCACCGCCACCGACGCACCCGTCCCGACCACCACCCTGCTGCGGCGATCGCGGCGGGTGCGTGGTGGCGCCCTGGTCCTGCTCGCCGTCGTCCTCGTGCTGGTCTGCGCCGGGTCCATCGCCCTGGGATCGCGCGGCGTCGGCCTGGCCGACATCTGGGCCGGGTCCACCGGGTCCACCGACGGCTTCGACCAGGCGGCCGTGGCCAAGCGGGTCCCCCGGACCCTGCTCGCCGCGCTCGCCGGCGCAGCGCTCGCGGTCTCGGGCCTGGTCATGCAGGGCATCACCCGCAACCCGCTCGCCGACCCCGGGATCCTCGGCATCAACACCGGCGCCTCGCTGGCCGTGGTGGTCGGCATCGCCTGGTTCGGTCTGGCCGCGCCCACCAGCTACATCTGGACCGCGATCCTCGGCGCCGGGCTGGCCGCGACGTTCGTCTGGTTCGTGGGCTCGCTCGGCCGCGGCGGTGCCACCCCGCTCAAGCTGACCCTCGCCGGCGCCGCCACCGCGGCCGCGCTCACCTCCTTCGTCACCGCGGTGGTCCTCCCCCGCCCCGACATCTCCGAGAACGTCGTCTCCTGGCAGATCGGCGGGGTCGGCGGCGCCACCGACGAGGGCCTGCTGCGGCTGGTGCCCTTCCTGGCCGTCGGCGCCCTGGTCTGCGCCGTCACGGCCCGCGGGCTCGACCTGCTGGGCCTCGGCGACGAGCTGGCCGCCGGCCTCGGCGTGCACGTCACCCGGACCCGGCTGCTCGCCGCCGTCGGCGGGGTCGTGCTGTGCGGGGCCACCACCGCCGTGTGCGGGCCGATCGCCTTCGTCGGCCTGGTGGTGCCCCACGTCTGCCGGCTGCTGGTCGGGGTGGACCACCGCTGGCTGGTGCCCTTCAGCGCCCTGGGCGGGGCGTGCGTGCTCGTCGCCGGAGACGTCCTGGGCCGGGTGGTGCTGCCGCCCGGCGAGGTCGACGTCGGCATCGTGACGGCCGTCCTGGGAGCACCGGTCTTCATCGCCGTGGTCCGCCGGCGCCGGGTGCGTGAGCTGTGACCGCCCTCGCCGCCCCACCGCCGGCGACCGCGCCCCGGCAGGACACCGTCGACCGGGTCCGCGCCGGTCGCCGCCGCCGCTCCCGCCGGCGCCGGGTGGTGGTCGGCGTGCTCGCGGTGCTGGTGCTGCTGGCCTTCGTCGCCAGCCTGGCGCTCGGCCCCACCGTGTACACCCCGCTCGAGGTGCTGCGGGTCGTGCTGGGGCAGGACGTCCCCGGTGCGGAGTTCACCGTCGGCCGCCTCCGGCTGCCCCGCGCCAGCCTGGCGCTGCTGGTCGGGCTCAGCTTCGGCCTCGCCGGGGTGACGTTCCAGACCTTGCTGCGCAACCCGCTGGCCAGCCCGGACGTCATCGGCGTCACCGAGGGCGCCAGCGCGGCCGCGGCGGTGGCCATCGTCTCCTTCGGGCTGAGCGGCGCCGGCGTCTCGGTCCTGGCGGTGGCGGCCGGGCTGGCCGTCGCGCTGGCCATCTACCTGCTGGCCTACCGCCGTGGCCGGGTGGCCGGCACCCGGCTGGTGCTGATCGGGATCGGGGCGGCCTACCTGATGCAGAGCGTGGTCGCCTGGCAGCTCGAACGGGCCACGGACGTCGAGATCGCCGGTGCGCTGCGCTGGCTCACCGGCAGCCTCAACGGCGCCCGCTGGTCCGACGCCGTGCCCGTGCTGCTCACCCTCGTCGTGCTCGGCACGCTCGTGCTCGTGCAGGACCGCGACCTGGCGGCGTCCCGGCTCGGTGACGACGCCGCCTCCTCCCTCGGCGTCCGCGTGGAGCGGATGCGGCTGCTCACCCTGGTGGCCGCGGTGGGCGTCATCTGCGTGGCCACCGCCGCCTGCGGACCGATCGCCTTCCTGGCCTTCCTCGCCGGTCCCATCGCCGCCCGGGTGGTCGGCCCCCACGGGTCGCTGCTGGTCCCGGCCTCGCTGGTCGGCGCGCTGCTGACCCTGGTCGCGGACTTCGCCGGGCAGCACGCGTTCGGCACCAAGCTGCCGGTGGGCGTGGTGACCGGCATCCTGGGGGCGCCCTACCTGCTGTACCTCATCGTCCGCGTCAACCGAGCCGGAGGCACGCTGTGAGCCCCTCTCCCGACCGGCCCCGCCCGGGCCTGCGCATCGAGGACCTCACCCTCGGCTACGGCGACGAGGCGGTCGTCCACTCGCTGGACCTGGAGATCCCCGCCGGCCGCATGACGGCCGTCGTGGGCCCCAACGCCTGCGGCAAGTCGACGCTGCTGCGTTCGATGTCGCGGCTGCTCAGCCCGCGCACCGGGCACGTCCTGCTCGACGGCCGGGCCGTGCACTCCATCCCCGCCAAGCAGCTGGCCCGCCGGCTCGGCGTGCTGCCGCAGTCCCCCATCGCCCCCGAGGGCATCACCGTGGCCGACCTGGTCGGCCGGGGACGCCACCCGCACCAGCGCGTGCTCGCCCGCTGGAGCGCCGAGGACGACCGAGCCGTCGCCGCGGCGCTGGAGGCCACCGACACCGTCGAGCTGGTCGACCGGGCCGTCGACGAGCTGTCCGGCGGCCAGCGGCAGCGGGTCTGGATCGCGATGGCGCTGGCCCAGCAGACCGAGGTGCTGCTGCTCGACGAGCCCACCACCTTCCTCGACGTCAGCCACCAGGTCGAGGTGCTGGACCTGCTGACCGACCTCAACCGCTCCGCGGGCACGACGATCGTGATGGTGCTGCACGACCTCAACCTGGCGGCCCGCTACGCCGACCACCTGGTCGCGCTCTCGCAGGGCCGGCTGTACGCCTGCGGCAGCCCCGCCGAGGTGCTCACCCCCGAGCTCGTGCAGGACGTCTTCGGGCTGCCCAGCACGGTGATGACCGACCCGGTCTCGGGCAAGCCGCTGATGATCCCCATCGGACGCCACCACGTCGGCACGCTGGTCTGACCACCCGCGCTCAGTTCCGGGCCCGGGCGGAGTCGAACCTGGCAGAGGGCCGCACCCGGGGCCCGGAGCAGGAGGAGCGATGACGCGGTACCTGATCTCGTTCGACGACGGCGACATGACCTTCCCCGAGGAGGACCTGCCCGACGTGAGCCGGGACTCCCACGAGGTGGTGGCGCGGGCGAAGGACGCCGGCGTGTGGGTGACCGGTGGCGGCGTGCTGGGGCACACGGTGGCCGTCGTGGCCACCGACGGCTCGGTCACCGACGCCACGACCCGCGGTCACCTCGGCGGGTTCTCGGTCCTCGAGGTGGCCTCGCGTGAGGAGGCGCTGAGGTGGGCGGCCGATCTCGCCCGGGCCTGCCGCTGCCCGCAGCAGGTGCGGGAGCTGATGGACGACCCGGACGTCTGAGTCAGCTGCGCGCGGCGGCCCTGCTCTGCCGGGACTGGCGGAGGAAGACGGTGACGAGGACGACCACGACCAGGCCGATCGCGACGTAGCCGGAGATGCGGGCGTAGGCCTCGACGACCACCCGGGCCGGCTCGCCCAGCCAGAAGCCCAGCGCCACCCAGCCGCACTGCAGCACGACGGCGCACAGGATGCTGGTGATCCACCAGGTCCGCCAGCGCATCCCGGCGATGGCCACCGCCGGCGTGACCACCCAGGTGGGCAGCGGCAGCGGCAGGTAGCTGAACACCAGGGCGGGCACCCCGTAGCGGCGGGCCAGCCCCTCGAGCCGGTCCACCATCCGCTCGGTCCGCCTCGAGCGTCCCTGCAGCATCATGTCGATCAGCCCGCGGCCCCAGAGCCGTCCGGCCAGGAAGTAGACCCACTCGAACTTGAGGTAGGACAGGATCCCCAGCACCAGACCGAGGCCCCACAGCGGGTGGTCGGTCACCCCCAGCACCACCAGCGCGGAGCGGCTGCCGGTCAGCGCCGCCTGCAGCACCGGGTTGGCCACCACCAGGTAGGCCCGCAGCGGGATCATCACCAGCGCGAAGACGCCCATGAACATGATCCCGAACCAGCAGACCAGGTCCCACCTCCCCGGCTTCCCCTTCCAGGGCATCCGCGGGTCGTCCCACCACTCCGCCGGCGTGTCCGTCGCGCCGTCCGCCCCGTCGGTGGTCTCGCGCGCTCCGGGACGCTCCGGCTCCGCCGAGGGGGCGTCGGGACGCTCCGGCTCCGCCGGGTGGGCCTCGCGCGGCTCAGGCACAACGCTCCCGGGCCAGCTCGAAGGCCGCGACCGCCCGGTCCAGGTCCTCGGTGCTGTGCGCGGCCGACATCTGGGTGCGGATGCGCGCCTTCCCCCTGGGCACGACCGGGTAGCTGAAGGCCCGCACGTACACCCCCTGCTCGAGCATCACGTCGGCCATCCTCCCCGCCGTGGCCGCCTCGCCCACCATCACCGGCACGATGGCGTGGTCGGACTCCGGCACGTCGAACCCGCGGCGGGTCATCTCGCCGCGGAAGTAGGCGGTGTTGGCGCGCAGCCGCTCCAGCAGGTGCCCGGAGTCGGCCAGCATCCGCAGCGTGGCCAGCGCGGCGGCGGCGATCGAGGGGGCCAGGGAGTTGGAGAACAGGTACGGCCGCGACCGCTGGCGCAGCAGCTCGACGATCTCGGCCCGTCCCGAGGTGTAGCCCCCGGACGCCCCGCCGAGGGCCTTGCCGAGCGTCCCGGTCACCACGTCGACCCGGTCCTGGACGCCGAACAGCTCCGGCGTCCCGGCCCCGGTCGGGCCGGTGAAACCGACGGCGTGGGAGTCGTCGACCATCACCAGGGCGTCGTAGCGGTCGGCCAGCTCGCAGATGCCGTCCAGCGGGGCGAGGTAGCCGTCCATCGAGAACACCCCGTCGGTGGCGATCATCCGGAACCGGGCCCCGGACGCCGCCTGCAGCTGGGCCTCCAGGTCGGCCAGGTCGCGGTTGCGGTAGCGGAACCGCTGCGCCTTGGACAGCCGCACCCCGTCGATGATCGAGGCGTGGTTGAGCTCGTCGGAGATGATCGCGTCCTCCGCGCCGAGCAGCGTCTCGAACAGCCCGCCGTTGGCGTCGAAGCAGGAGGAGTACAGGATCGTGGCCTCGGTGCCGAGGAAGCGGCTGAGCTCGCCCTCCAGCTCGGTGTGCAGCGTGGTGGTGCCGCAGATGAAGCGCACCGACGCCATCCCGAACCCCCAGCGCTGCAGCGACTCGGTGGCGGCGGCCACCAGCTGCGGGTGGTCGGCCAGCCCCAGGTAGTTGTTCGCGCACAGGTTGACCACCTCGCGCTCGCCGCCGTCGCCCGCCACGGTGATGTGCGCGGCCTGGGGGCTGGTGAGCGGCGCCTCGTCCTTGTACAGCCCGTCGGCGCGCAGCTGGTCGAGCTCCCCGCGCAGGTGCTCCCTCAGCGCTGCGTACATGTCGTCCCTCCGCTCGTGTCCCCCGACCGGGTGCAGGTCCCGGTGGTCACCACCGCAGCACCACCTTGCCGCCGTGGCCGCTGCGCGCGGTCTCGAAGGCCTCACGGTAGTCCTCGGCCGCGAACCGGTCAGTGATGACGCCGGACACGTCCAGCCCGGACTGCACGAGGACGTCCATCTCGTACCAGGTCTCGAACATCTCCCGGCCGTAGATGCCCTTGATGGTCAGCATGTTGAGCACCACGGTGGCCATGTCGATGCTCACCTCACCGGCCGGCAGGCCGAGGGCCGCGATCCGGCCGCCGTGGGTCATCTGGGCGAGCATGTCGCGCAGCGCCGCCGCGCTGCCCGACATCTCCAGCCCCACGTCGAAGCCCTCCCGCATGCCGAGCTGCTGCTGGGCCTCGGCCGCGGAGGAAGAGCGGACGTCGACCGCGAGCGTGACGCCCAGCCGTTCCGCCAGCGCCAGCCGCGGCTCCGACAGGTCGGTGACGACCACGTGTCGGGCGCCGGCGTGGCGCACCACCATGGCCGCCATGATGCCGATCGGGCCGGCGCCGGTGACCAGCACGTCCTCGCCCAGGCAGGGGAAGGCCAGCGCGGTGTGCACCGCGTTGCCGAAGGGGTCGAAGATCGCGGCCACGTCGGGGTCGACCGGGTTGCGGTGCACCCAGGCGTTGCCGGCGGGCAGCCGGACGTACTCGGCGAAGCAGCCGTCGGTCTGCACCCCGATGCCGACGGTGTGGCGGCACAGGTGGCGTCGGCCAGCGCGGCAGTTGCGGCAGCGTCCGCACACCAGGTGGCCCTCGCCGCTGACGAAGTCGCCGACCGCCACGTCGTTGACCGCCGAGCCGACCTCGACCACCCGGCCGGAGAACTCGTGGCCGATCACGGTCCCGGGCGCCACCCGCGTGCTGGCCCAGCTGTCCCAGGCGTCGATGTGCAGGTCGGTGCCGCAGATGCCGGTGCTGGCCACCTGGATCAGCACGTCGGTGGGCCCGGGGGTCGGCACGGGCACGTCGACCAGCTCCAGCCCCGGGGCCGCCTCGGTCTTGACCAGTGCCCGCACGCGACGACCGTAGCGCAGCCGGGCTTGGCAGGATGGCGGGGAGCGCCCACGAGAGGAACCGTCATGGACCACACCCGCCTCGGCCCCACCGGCCTGACCGTCAGCCGCATCGCGCTGGGCTGCATGAGCTACGGCGACGCCTCCCGGGGCGGCCACCCCTGGGTGCTCGACGAGGACGCCGCGCAGCCGTTCTTCCGGCAGGCGGTCGAGCTCGGCATCACCTTCTGGGACACCGCCAACGTCTACAGCCTGGGCTCCTCGGAGGAGTTCACCGGCCGGGCGCTGCGCCGCTACAGCCGCCGCGAGGACATCGTGCTGGCCACCAAGCTGCACGGCAGGATGCACGACGGGCCCGGCGGCTCCGGGCTGTCCCGCCGGGCCGTGATGGAGCAGGTCGACGCCTCGCTGACCCGGCTGGGGGTCGACCACATCGACCTGTACCAGATCCACCGCTTCGACCCGGCGACGCCGGTGGAGGAGACGATGGAGGCGCTGCACGACGTGGTGAAGGCGGGCAAGGTCCGCTACCTCGGCGCCTCGTCGATGTACGCCTGGCAGTTCGCCAAGCTGCAGCACGCCGCCGACCTGGGCGGCTGGACCCGGTTCGTCTCGATGCAGGACCAGTACAGCCTGCTGATGCGGGAGGAGGAGCGGGAGATGTTCGGCCTGCTCGCCGACTCCGGTGTCGGGTCGCTGCCGTGGAGCCCGCTCGCGCGCGGCCGGCTGACCCGCCCGTGGGGCGAGCAGACCACCCGCTCCGAGTCCGACGCCTTCGGCAAGACGCTGTTCCGTGACTCCGACCGGGCCATCGTCGAGGCGGTGGAGCAGGTCGCCGGTGCCCGTGGCGTCCCGATGGCCCAGGTGGCGCTGGCCTGGGTGCTGCGGAACCCGGTGGTGGACGCCCCGGTCGTCGGGGCCACCAAGCCGCACCACCTCAGCGACGCCGTGGCGGCGCTGGAGCTGGAGCTGACCGAGGACGAGGTGGCCACCCTGGAGGCGCCCTACACGCCGAGGGAGCCCGTCGGGTTCTGACCGGCGGGCCGGCCCTGCTGCGCGGTGACGTCGCCGTCGTCCCTCGCTCGTCTCCTCCGGCCGGGATCCGGCACCGGCGTCGGCCGTCGCGATCCGGGACGGCGCCGGGGCGTGATCGTCCGCTGCGTAACCTCCCCGCATGACCTGGACGACCTACACCAGCTTCCTCGTGTTCGCCACGGTGCTCGTCCTGGTGCCGGGTCCGGACTTCGCCGTCGTCGTGAAGAACACGGTGGCCGGCGGTCGCCGACGCGGCTGGTGGGCCACGGTCGGGGTGGTCAGCGCCAACGCCGTGCAGGGGGTGGCGGCGGCCACCGGGCTCGGGGCGCTCATCGCCGCGTCCCAGCCGCTGTTCGAGGTGATCCGCTGGGCCGGCATCGCCTACCTCGCCTACCTCGCCGTCCAGGCCATCCGCTCAGCCGTCCGAGGCACCTACCCACCCCTCGGGGACGGGGCGGACGCCGGCCGGGGGTACGCGCTCGCCGGATGGCGCCAGGGGTTCCTGTCCAACATCACCAACCCCAAGGTGCTGGTCTTCTACCTCGCCGTCCTGCCCCAGTTCCTCGGCCCCGAGGTCGGTCTGCCCGTCCTGCTCGCCCTCGCCCTCAGCCACGCGGGCCTGTCGCTCATCTACCTCGCCCTGCTCGTCCTCGGTCTCGTCCGCGCTCGCCGGCTCCTCAGCCGACGTCCGGTCCGGCGCACGCTCGACGCACTCACCGGCGTCGCGCTGCTCGGCTTCGGCGCCCGTCTCGCCACCGACTACTGACCACCGACCACTGACCACTGACCACTGACCAGGAGCCTCCTCGGCCCCAGCTCCACCCGACGGTGGCCTGCTGACCGAAAGCCCGCTGGCCCGCGGGCACCCCGACGCCGTCGCCGCTAGTGGCAGTGCCCGGCCGGGGCGCCTCCGCTGGTGCCGAGGTCGTCGGACCGGCCTGCGGCCAGCCGCGACCACTGCGGGATGGGCCGGCCGTCGGGGCGGCTCACCGGGCGGCCGTCCCGGTCGGTGCGCATCTGCGCCGACGTGGTGTTGAAGAAGGGCTGCGGCCAGCCGTCGGGTGAGTCCTCGCCGGCCTCCTGGCGGCCGTAGACGGTCATGTCGAGCATCGCGTAGGAGCTGCCCATGTGCTCGCAGCCCCGTCCGGTGGTCCAGTAGGTCTCGAAGACGCGGTCGCCGTCGCGCAGGTAGCAGACCCGCATGCCGAAGTGCCGACCGGCGACGAGCGCCTCCACCGAGCCGGCGGGGACGGAGTACCAGGGCATCTCCCAGCCCAGGAACTGCCGGTAGCGGTCGCTCTCGGGGAACGGACCCTGGCAGAGGACGGCGAAAGTGACGTCGCGGGAGTGCAGGTAGTCCAGCTCGCGCACGTGGGCGATGTTCATGGTGCAGCCCTCGCACTGGTGCTCCGCGCCCGCGCCCTCGTACCACATCATGTAGGCGGCGAAGAGCTGGCGCCGGCCCTCGAAGACGTCCACCAGCGGCACCTCGCCGGCCGGTCCGACGACCGGTGTGGCGGCGTCGACCTCGACCATCGGCAGCCGCCGCCGGGCCGCGGCGAGGGCGTCACCCTCCCGGGTGTGGGCCTTTTCGCGGACGCGGAGCCGGTCGACCTCGCGCTGCCACTCGGCGCGGTCGAGGAGAGGAGGGAGGGCCGGGTCGGACATGCGCGGACTCCTGGTGAGGGGTTCCTGCCACCCTCGCCCCCGGGCACGCCCGGCGTCAACGGGCCGGGGCCGCCGCCGCGGTCACTCGCCGGAGCGGACCCGGGCCCCCTTGGCCTCGGCCACCCGTCGCAGCTCGTCCTGGAACTCCAGCACCCGCCGGGTGAGCTCGGGGTCGCCCGCGGCCAGGATCCGCACCGCGAGCAGCCCGGCGTTGCGGGCCCCGCCGATCGAGACGGTGGCCACCGGCACCCCCGACGGCATCTGCACGATCGAGAGCAGCGAGTCCATGCCGTCCAGGTGCTTGAGCGGGACGGGGACGCCGACCACCGGCAGCGGGGTGAGCGCCGCCAGCATGCCGGGCAGGTGGGCGGCCCCACCGGCGCCGGCGATGATGACCTCGATCCCGCGGGTGTGGGCCTCCCGTCCGTAGGCCACCATCGCCTCCGGCATCCGGTGGGCGGACACCACGTCGGCGGTGTGCGGGACGTCGAACTCGTCCAGCGCCTCGGCGGCGGCGCGCATGGTCGGCCAGTCGGAGTCCGACCCCATCAGGATCGCGACACGGGCACGGGTCTCAGGCATCGGGGTTCCCCATCAGGTAGCCGGCGGCGTGCAGCGCCCGCCGGCGGACGTCGTCCAGGTCGGCGCCGAAGGTGGTCACGTGGCCCACCTTGCGGCCGGGCCGTACGGGCTTGCCGTACAGGTGGGCCCGCAGCCGCCGGTCGCGGGCGAAGCAGTGCAGCAGCGCCGAGGGCAGGTCCTCCTCAGTGCCGCCGAGCACGTTGCCCATCACCGTCCACGGCTGGCGGGTGGTCGGGTCGCCCAGCGGCAGGTCGAGCACGGCCCGCAGGTGGTTCTCGAACTGGGAGGTGTGGGCACCGTCGATGCTCCAGTGGCCGGTGTTGTGGGGCCGCATGGCCAGCTCGTTCACCACCACCGACCCGTCGGCCCGCTGCATCAGCTCCACCGCCAGCAGCCCCACCACGCCGAGCTCGGCGGCGATGGACAGCGCCAGGTGCTGCGCACCGGTGGCCTGCTCCTCGCTCAGCCCGGGAGCGGGGGTGGTGGTCTCGACGCAGACACCGTCGCGCTGCACCGTCTCCGAGACCGGGTAGGCCACCGCCTGGCCGGAGGGTGAGCGGACGACCAGCGCGCTCAGCTCGCGGGTGAAGTCGACGAACTCCTCGGCCACCACCTGCACGCCCTCGGCCAGCCGCTCGAAGGGCAGCCCGGCCTGCTGCGGCCCGTCCAGCTTCCACACGCCCTTGCCGTCGTAGCCGCCCCGGGACGTCTTGGCGATGACCGGCCAGCCGGTGCGGTCGCCGAAGGCGACCAGGGCCGCCTCGTCGGGCACCACCTCGTACACCGGGCAGGGCGCCCCGAAGGCGGTCAGCCGGTCCCGCATCACCGCCTTGTCCTGGGCGTGCACGAGGGCGTCCGGACCGGGCCGGACCACCACACCCGCGGCCTCCAGCGAACGCAGGATGGCGGTGGGGACGTGCTCGTGGTCGAAGGTGATGACGTCGCAGCCGGCGGCGAAGGCCTCCACGGTGGCCGGGTCGGTGTAGTCGCCGACGGTCACGTCGGCCACCACCTGGGCGGCGGACACGTCGGGGCCCTCGGCCAGCAGGCGGGTCCGGACGCCCAGCCCGATCGCGGCCTGGTGCATCATCCGGGCGAGCTGGCCGCCGCCCACGATGCCCACCACGAACGGTCTGACGCTCCGGTCCTCGGTCACAGGCACGCAGCGTAGTCGCGCCCGTGAGCAGCCGCAGCCGCGTCCGCACGGCGTGCGGACGGCTCCGGCGGTGGACCGGTGTCTCACCACCCGGTCATTCCCTAGTGCAATACCAGGGAATTGTGGGAACCTGCAGCCATGCCTGGTCGCGACGCGCCGTGCCACCGCCTGCCGATCCCGTCCCCGGTCGGCTGTCCCTGCTGCCGCTGATCCCGCTGCTCCGAGGGGCTGCCGCACCCGGTCGTCACCCGTCAGGCCGCCGAGCAGGACGCGGCACCAGCCTGACCCGCCCCTCGTCCGTCCTGCCCTCCTCCCGACCCGAGAGGCCACCATGCCCACCACCGTCCTGGGCGGCGACCCCCGCCCGGGCTCGCGCACCCTGCTCGCGGCCCGGCGGGTCGCGGCCGCCCTCGACCCGGACGAGCCGGCCACCGAGACCGAGCTCGCCGCGCTCACCCGCGAGGTCCTCGACCCCTCCTCCCCGCACGTCGTCCGGGCCCTGGCGCGGCTCCGCGAGGCCGACCTCGCCGTGGTGGCCACCCCCTCCTGCAAGGGCTCCTTCAGCGGGTTGCTCAAGGGGTTCCTCGACCACCTGCCGGCGGGGGGCCTCAGCGGTGTCACGGTGGTGCCCGTCGTCGTGGCCGCGTCGAACGCCCACCTGGTCCGCACCCAGCTGCACCTGGGAGACGTGCTGGGCGAGCTCGGCGCCGACCTGCTCTCCGGCTTCTCCGCCCACGAGCAGCACCTGGACCGGCTGGACGTCCTCGTCGAGGAGTGGCTGGACCTGCTGGGGACCGACGCGGTGCTGCTGTGACCCTCCCGGTCCCCCGCCGGGTGGAGGCGGACGGCCGCGGCCACCGGCTGGACGCCGCCAGCTTCGCCGCGCTGTTCCGCCAGCACCCCGCCGGGGTCGCCGTGGTCACCCTGCACGACGGCCAGCGCCCGGTCGGCTTCACCGCCACCTCGGTCATCTCGGTCTCGGCCGAGCCGGCCGTGGTCGCCTTCTCCGTCGGCGCCGGCTCCTCGTCCTGGCCCAGCCTCGTCCGGACCGACCGGGTGGCGGTCAACTTCCTCTCCGACGAGCAGCGCGACGTCGCCGCCAGCTTCGCCACCTCCGGCGTCGACCGGTTCGCCGACGTGGGCTGGAACCGGCTGCCGACGGGTGAGCCGGTGCTGGCCGGCACCGCCGGGTGGATCAGCGGACGCGTGCTCGAGCGCGTCCCCGCCGGCTCCGCCTGGCTGGTGGTCGTCGCCGGCTGCCGTGCGCAGGTGGCCGACCGCGAGCCGCTGGTCTACCGCAACCGCGGCTACCACCGCCTCGTCGACTACGAGATCTGACCCGGGCGCGGCGCCGGGGAGGCGGCGGGCTTGTCGGTGCCGCGTCGTACCGTCGGGGCTGTGCTCTCCCTCGCCGAGCTGGTCACCCCGCAGGCCCTGCCGCAGTGGATCGACCCCGAGACGGCCCGCCGGGGTGAGGAGTACCTGCGCAGCGGGCAGGTGGAGCGCACCCGCGTCGAGGCCGACGGGCCCTACAGCGTGGAGGTCCGGGGCTGGGTGCGGGGGTCGCGCACCTACCGCACCCACGTCTCGGTGACCGAGCTGACCGGCGCGCTGCGGCGCCGGGCCGGCGGGTGGCCCTACGAGATCACGCCCCGCTGCACCTGCCCGGTGGGCTGGGCGTGCAAGCACGCGGTGGCCACCCTGCTCTCGGCCGCCCAGGACCAGGCCCCCGACGCCCCGGGGTCCTGGCGCCGGTCGCTGGACGTGCTGGTCGACGACGTCGAGCAGGCGGTCACCGCTCCTGCGGTGGAGCAGACCCCGGTCGCGCTGATGATCACCTGGACCCGTCCCCACCACGGCTACCCGGTGGTGCGCGCCCACCCGCGGCTGGCGGTGCGGCTGTCGCGGCGGGGACGCTCCGGGCGGTGGGTCAAGAGCGGGTTCACCTGGCGCGAGCTGGTCGCGGTCGAGCACGACCCGACGACCCGGTACGACCCGCGGCACGTGCAGCTGCTCCGCGAGCTGCAGGTGGCCCTGCAGGGCACCAACCCCTACTGGAGCCCCGGCTCGGAGACCCTCGACCTGCACACCGCCGCCCCCGCGCTGTGGCCGCTGCTGGAGCGGGCCGCCGCGGCCGGCATCCCGCTGCTGTGCT
>NZ_WPCU01000006.1:148139-151991 GCF_009742705.1 Auraticoccus cholistanensis | reverse complement strand
GGTGCGCGCCGGCGCCGTGTCGGAGGGCGCGTGGTACGAGCCGGGTGACGTGGCCTTCATCGGCGAGCCGGCGCACGGCGTCGTGCTGTGGGGCGGTGACGCCACCACCCGCAGCATCGTGCTGGCACCGCTGACCCGCACGCTCCCCCGGGCCGTCCGCAGCCACTTCGTGCAGCAGGCGCCGCTGGTGGTCCCGGGCGCCGACGTGCCCGAGCTGGTCGGTGAGTACCTGCCGCGGCTGGCCCACGTGGTCGGGGTCGGCTCCCGTGACGGCTCGGTGCCGCTGCCCGGGCCCACCCGGGTGCGGCTGCGCGGGCAGGTGACCTGGCACGAGGACGCCAGCGCGGTGCTCGCCTGGCGGTGGGTGCACAGCTCCGACGAGGGCCCCGAGCGGGACCTGCCGGTCGACGACCCGACGGTGGGACGGCTGCTGCGCGACCCCGCGCGGGAGCAGCAGGTGGTGGGGCTGCTGGAGGCCGACGAGACGGTGGCCGCGCTGCTGGGGGTGGGCCAGCACGGCCCCGGGACGCTGGCGGCCGAGCTGCGCTTCCGGGGGCTGGACGCGCTCGGCTTCGCCACCGACGTGCTGCCGCGGCTGGAGGACGTGGCCCGGCGCAGCGACGGCTCGGTCGAGCTGGTGCTGGTGGGCCGGACGCCGGACTTCCGGCCGGCGACCGGGGTGCCCGAGGTGCGCTTCACCAGCTCCGAGGGCGACCACCGCGAGGGCCGCACCGACTGGCTCGAGCTGGAGGTGGTGGTCGCCATCCGCGACGAGGAGCTCGGCACGGTGCAGATCGGGCTGGCCCAGGTGCTGGCCGCGCTCGCCTCCGGCAGCACCACGGTGATGGTGCGCGACCACGTCTACGTCGACCTCGACCGCCCCGAGCTCGACCGGCTGGCGCGGCTGGTGGCCGACGCCCGGGCCATGGTCGACCAGCCGCCCAGGGGCATCCGGCTCTCCCGCGACCACCACGACCTGCTGGCCGACCTGGCCGGGCTGGTCGAGGCCGGCCCCAGCGACGGGCGGGTGCGGGAGTGGACCCGGGCCGCCGCCGCGCTGCGGGAGCTGCCCGCCACCGAGCCGCCGGCCGAGCCGGCCGGGCTGCAGGCCACGCTCCGTCCCTACCAGCGGGCCGGCTACGCCTGGATGTCGTTCCTGCACGAGCACGGGCTGGGCGGGGTGCTCGCCGACGACATGGGGCTGGGCAAGACGGTGCAGACCCTGGCCATGGTCGCCCGTGCCCGCGAGAGCGATCCGCAGGCCCCGCCGTTCCTGGTGGTGGCGCCCGCCAGCGTGGTCAGCACCTGGGTGGCCGAGGCGGCCCGGTTCACCCCGGGGCTCCGGGTGGTCGCCATCACCGAGTCCGCGGCCCGGCGCGGCTGGGGGCTGGACCGGCTCGCCGAGCGCTCCCCCGACGTGGTCGTCACCACCTACACGCTGCTGCGGCTGGAGGCCGCCGGCTACGCCGGGCTGCGCTGGGCCGGCCTGGTGCTCGACGAGGCGCAGTCGGTGAAGAACCACACCAGCAAGACCTACGACGCCGCCCGCCGCGTCGAGGCCGGCTCCCGGTTCGCCATCACCGGCACGCCGATGGAGAACAACCTGATGGAGCTGTGGTCGATCCTCTCCCTCACCGCCCCCGGGCTGTTCCCCCACGCCGCCGACTTCCGCGAGCGCTTCGCCAAGCCGATCGAGCAGGACGCCTCCCCCGACGCGCTGGCGGTGCTGCGCCGCCGGATCGGGCCGGTGGTGCTGCGGCGCACCAAGGACCTCGTGGCCTCCGACCTGCCCGCCAAGCAGGAGCAGGTGCTCACCGTCGAGCTGGGCCCGCGGCACCGCAAGCTGTACGACACCCACCTGCAGCGCGAACGGCAGCGGGTGCTCAAGCTGCTGGAGGACCTGGACGAGAACCGGATCTCGATCCTGGCCTCGCTGACCCGGCTGCGCCAGCTCAGCCTGGACCCGGCGCTGGTCGACCCCGAGCACGAGAAGGTCGGCTCGGCCAAGATCGACCTGCTGGTCGAGCACCTGAGCGAGATCGCCGCCGAGGGGCACCGCGCCCTGGTGTTCAGCCAGTTCACCAGCTTCCTGTCCCGGGTGGCCCGCCGGCTCACCGCGGCCGGGCTCGGCTACAGCTACCTCGACGGCAGCACCCGCCGCCGCGGCGAGGTGGTCGACGGCTTCCGCAGCGGCACCGACCCGGTCTTCCTGATCAGCCTCAAGGCCGGCGGCGTCGGGCTGACGCTGACCGAGGCCGACTACTGCTTCCTGCTCGACCCCTGGTGGAACCCGGCCGTCGAGGCCCAGGCGGTCGACCGGGCCCACCGGATCGGCCAGACCCGCAACGTGGTGGTCTACCGGCTGGTCTCGGCCGGCACCGTGGAGGAGAAGGTGATGGAGCTGGCCCGGCGCAAGGCGGCCCTGTTCGCCAGCGTGGTCGGCGCCGACTCGCTCGCCTCCACCTCGCTGACCGCCGACGACATCGCCGCCCTGCTCGAACCCTGACGGCCCGCCCGCCACCATCCGCCCCACCCTCACCACCCCCTCCCCGCAACCCCGCCCGCCCCTGCCCGCGTGTATGTCGTCGCGGTGACGTCCGGCGTGCCGCGGCGTGTCGCGCTGTCCGGACGCGACGGCGTACACGTTCCCAGGGCGACGCCGGCGGTCGCGCGACCGCCGCCGGGCGGCTGCGTCGGCAAGGGTTTCCCGGCACGTCGCCGGTTGTTGGGAGTGGAGTCGCGTACCCGACGCCTGGCACCCATCGAATGGCCGCCGTGACCCTGACTGCCTCCCTCTCACCCGCACGCCGTCGGCGTCGCTGGCGCGAGGGCCTCCTCTTCGGCCTGCTGATCCTGCCGAACCTCGCCGCCATCCTGGTCTTCTCGTACTACCCCACCGTCTACAACGTGGTGCTGAGCCTGACCGACTGGGACTTCATCGCGCCGGCGCCGGTGTTCGTGGGCCTGCAGAACTACGTCGACCTGTTCGCCAGCCCGGAGTTCTGGCTGGTGCTGTGGAACACCCTGGTGTTCACCGGGATCTCCGTGGGCGGCACCCTGGTCGGCGGTCTGGCCATCGGCTTCCTGCTGTCGCGGCGGCTGCGGTTCTCCGGCTTCACCCGCACCATCACCTTCGCGCCGCACATGCTGCCCGGAGCCGCGGTCGGCATCGTCTGGCTGTTCATGTTCGACCCGACCTACGGCATCAGCCGGTGGGCGTTCGGGCTGTTCGGCGCCGACTCGCCGCAGTGGACGACGACCTCGGACTGGTCGCTGTGGGCCATCACCGTCGCCTACACCTGGCAGCGGCTGGGCTTCGTGGCGATCATCTACTACACCGCGATCCTGGACCTGCCCAAGGAGGTCTTCGAGGCCGCCTCGCTCGACGGCGCCTCCGGCTGGCGGCTGTTCCGCGGCATGACCCTGCCGCTGCTGTCCCCGGTGACCTACTTCCTGCTGCTGACCGGGATCATCACCAGCGCCCAGGCCTTCGACATCATCGCCGTCCTCACCGGCGGCGGGCCCGGTGACTCCTCCTCCACGCTGACCTGGATGGTCTACGACGAGGCGTTCTCGCAGTTCGACATCGGCACGTCCGCCGCCGCGGCCACCGTGCTGTTCCTGATCCTCATGGTCGTCACGGTCGTCCAGACGCGGATCGCCGAGCGAAAGGTGCACTACTCATGAGCGTCGGACTCCCCCTCAAGGCCCCGCAGACGTCCCCGCAGGAGCCGGGCACCACCCGGGCCCCGGTGGCGCCCGCCGCTCCCGCGCCCGTCCCGCAGCGCGGCACGGCTCCGGTGAGCCGGCGCCCGCCGTGGCTGTCGGTGGTGCAGTACGCGCTGCTGGCCT
>NZ_WPCU01000006.1:118643-148122 GCF_009742705.1 Auraticoccus cholistanensis | reverse complement strand
CGCTGCGCTGGGTGCCGACCTCGCTCGAGCTGGGCAACTTCGTCGACGCCTGGAACTCCGCCCCCTTCGGCCGGTTCTTCCTCAACTCCATCATCACCACCGGGGTGGGCACCGCCCTGGAGATGGCCTGCGCGGTGCTGTCGGCCTACGCCTTCGCCTTCGTCGAGTTCCGCTGGAAGAAGGCCGTGTTCGTGCTGATCCTCGGCTCGCTCATGCTGCCCGGTCACGTGACGCTGCTGGTCAACTACATCACCGTGGCCAACCTCGGCTGGCTCAACACCTACGCCGGTCTGATCCTGCCCGGGATGGGCAGCGCGTTCGCGATGTTCCTCGTCTACCAGCAGATGCGCACGGTCTCGCAGGAGCTGGTCGACGCCGCCATCATGGACGGCGCCGGCCACTGGCGGCGGATGAGCACCATCGTCGTCCCGCTCTGCACCCCGATGATCGTGACCGGGACGCTGATCGTGCTGATCGGCAAGTGGAACGACTTCGTCTGGCCGCTGATCGTCACCAGCACCGCCGACATGCGCACCCTGCCCATCGGTCTGCAGTTCCTGCGCAGCCAGGAGGGCTACACCAACTGGGGCGCCATCATGGCCGGCGCCGTCATGGTCGCCGCCCCCATGCTGATCGTCTTCTTCATCGGCCAGCGCCGCATCATCGGCGGCATCGCCGCCGGTGCGGTCAAGGGCTGACCTCCCCCGAGCTCCCCCTTCCCCGCTTTTCCCTCACCACCGAACCAGGAGACACCCATGTCCACAAAGCTGTCCGACCTCCGGCTCGACCGCCGCACCCTGCTGGCGGTCCTCGGGGCCGGGGCGGGCGCCGCCGGCCTCGCCGCCTGCGGCTCCCCCGTCGCCGGCGGCTCGGGATCCTCGCCCAACCTGCGCTCGGGCTTCTCGCAGGCGCCGACCACCGTCCCCTCGCAGTACCAGGGCCGGACCGCGGTGCTGTTCTGGGCACCCTTCACCGGGGTGAACTTCGAGGCCCTGCAGGCCCTGTTCACCAAGTTCAACGACTCCCAGAGCGACATCGTCGCCATCGCCGAGTCCCAGGGCGGCTACACCGACCTGAACAAGAAGTTCACCGCGGCCCTGCAGGCCCGCCAGGTGCCCGACATCGTCTGCTTCCCCGAGCGGCAGTGGCTGCAGTTCTGGCAGGCCGACGCGCTGGCCCCGCTGGACGGCTACTTCGACGACCAGTGGTCGCTGGACGTCTACATGCAGAACTACGTGCAGGAGGGCACCGCCGGCGGCCAGACCTACGTCGTGCCGTTCGCCCGCTCCACCCCGCTGTTCTACTTCAACAAGACCCGCTTCGTGGAGGCCGGGCTGCCCGAGGAGGGCCCCTCCACCTGGGAGGAGTTCGCCGAGATGGCGCCCGAGCTGCTCAAGCTCGACGCCGGCGGCCAGCCGCTGAAGCCGATGGCCTTCGGCCCCGACGACACCTGGTACGGCCAGTCCCACATCTGGGCCTGGGGCGGGCAGTGGTCCAGCGCCACCGAGGCCACCGCGGACGCCGGCCCGGCCCGGGAGTGGCTGTCGTGGAAGAAGAACTTCATCCACACCGACGGCTACGGCTACATGGCCCAGTCCTCGATGACCGACTTCCAGACCGGGGTCGCGGCCGCCTCGCACGGCTCCACCGCCTCCCTGCGCGGGGCCACCGAGGCCGCGCAGTTCGACATCGGCACCGCCTTCATGCTCGGCCACGACCAGGCCGCCCCGCCGGTGCCGACCGGCGGCTCCGGCCTCTCGGTGGTCAAGGCCGAGTCGCAGGAGCGCCAGGACGCCTGCGCCGAGCTGTTCCGCTTCCTCGCCGAGCCGGAGAACTCCGCGCAGTGGCACCTGGGCACCGGCTACCTGCCGATCGTCACCGCCGCCCAGGACACCAAGGAGGTCAAGGACCAGGTCGCCGCCGACCCCAACTTCGGCACCGCCCTCGAGCAGGTCCCCAACGCCAAGACCGCCGACCCGGTGGCCTGGTACCAGGCCGCCACCGTCGAGATCTCCGCCGCGATGGCGCAGGTCTACGGCGACGGCGCCGACGTGGACACCGTCGTGTCCCAGCTGCAGGCCAAGCTCGAGGACGTCATGAGCCAGAACCAGGAGAGCATCCAGAAGGTCCTCGCCTCCTGATCCGCCCGGGCCGGCCGCTGCGGCGGCCGGCCCGGTCCCGCACCCACCCCCTCGCCCCAGGAGCCCCCGTGGAACGCCAGAAGCTGGTCGTCATCTCGGTCGACGCCATGTCCGGTCAGGACGACATCGCCTACGCCCGCACCCTGCCCTCCTTCGGGCGCATCCTGCAGCGGGCGGCGGTGGCGGAGATCGAGGCGGTCTTCCCCACCGTCACCTACCCCAACCACACCGCGATCCTGACCGGCTGCGCGCCGGCCCGGTCCGGGGTGTGGAACAACGTGCTGATGCAGCCGGGCATCAGCCACCCCGACTGGTTCTGGCAGCACGACTTCCTCCAGGTGCCGACGCTGCTGGAGGTGGCCAAGGCCGCCGGCATGACGACCGCCAGCGTGCAGTGGCCGGTCACCGGCGGTGCCCCCTACGACGTCGTCGTCCCCGAGATGGGCAACGAGGACCACTTCGGCGGCGTGGATGCGTGCTACGCCACCCACTGCTCCCCCCGCGGCCACGAGCTGTGGCTGCGTCACCGCGACAAGATCGTGTGGCAGCCCAAGCGGCGCAACGACGAGATGGCCACCGCCGTCACCGTCGACCTGCTGCTGGAGGACCGTCCCGACGTGCTCTTCCTGCACCTGGTCGACGTGGACGCCGCCCGCCACCTCTCCGGCGCCGCCGGCGAGCACGTGCACGAGGCGCTGCGGGCCACCGACGAGCGGCTGGGCCGCATCCTGGACGCGCTGGAGAGCACCGGGGACGCCGAGCGCACCAACATCGTGATCGTCTCCGACCACGGCCACCTCGACACCGTCCAGCACACCAACGTCAACGTGCTGCTCCGCGACCGCGGCTTCCTGACCACCGACGAGGAGCACCGGCTGGTCGACTGGGAGGCCTACTGCCACAGCTCCGGGCTGTCCGGACAGGTCTTCCTCGCCGACGGGCTCGCCCCGCAGCGTCGCGAGCAGCTGGAGGCGGTGCTGCGCGAGCTCGAGCAGGACCCGCGGTACCGGGTCGAGCGGGTGCTGACGGCGGCCGAGGCCGAGGCGGAGTACGGGCTGGCCGGGCCGTTCGACTACGTCGTCGAGTCCGAGCCGGGTGTGATCGTCGGCGGCGCCCTGGACCGCCGGGTCGTGGTCCGCAAGGGCGAGGACGACTTCCGCGGCTACCTGGGCAACCACGGCCACGCCCCACGGCACGGCGACCAGCCGGTCTTCCTGGCCGCCGGCCCCGCCTTCCGGGCCGGGGTGGACGCCGGCCGCCGCTCGATGCTGGACGAGGCCCCCACCTTCGCCGCGGTGCTCGGGCTCGACCTCCCCACGGCCGAGGGCAGCGTCATCACCGAGGTGCTCACCGGCGCGGGGACACCGCAGCCGGAGCCGGTGGTGGGCGACCCGGAGCCGGTCGCCTGAGCAGCACCGACCTCGAGGACCACGTCGGCCACACCGAGTACCTGCTCCGCGCAGCGCCCACCGACGTCGGCCGCTCGGGCCGGCAGCCCCGTGCGCGTGCGACCATCGGACGATGGAGCCAGAACCCGGTGACGTGGCTGCCGAGGCGGGACGGCTCGTGGCCACCAACGCCTACCTGACCCTCGCGAGCGCAGACGCCGAGGGCCGGCCGTGGGCCACCCCGGTCTGGTTCGCGGCCGACGGGCTGGACTCCTTCTGCTGGGTGTCGAAGCCGGGCAGCCGGCACTCGCTCAACATCGCGGTCCGACCGGAGGTCGCGTTGGTGGTCTTCGACTCCGGCGTCCCGGTCGGATCGGCGAGCGCCCTGTACGTCGAGGCCGTCGCCGCCGAGGTGGCCCCGGCGGACCTGGGCCCCGTGCTCGCGCCCTACAACCGACGTTGCGGCACGCAGGGGCTGCCGCCGTGGTCGCCGGACCGGCTGAGCGGTGCAGGGCGGTTCCGCCTCTACCGAGCCCGCGTCCAGCGTCTGTTCACCCTGGACGAGCACGACGAGCGGGTGCCGGTGCGGCGGCAGCGCTGAGGCGCACCCCGGCGTCGGCTTCCGGCGCTAGTCCCCCGGCTCGAGGAGCAGCTCGGCGGAGGCGCCGTCTCCGAGCTCGAGGATGACAGCGACCCGCTCGGACCCCTGGAGCTCGTGCGGCAGGGCGAGGGCATAGCTGGTCGGGCCCAGGTCCGCCGTGCAGGCCGGGCCGCCGATCCGGGTCATCGTGACCCGGAGGCGGTCGCCGTCCAGCGCCAGTGCCGTCGGAGCTGCGGGGCAGCTGGACGAGCCGTACGTCGTGACGTAGAACCGCTGACCGGGCTCGACCCACCCTGCGGTGGGACTCGTGTCCATGGAGCCGTCCACTCCGAGCGTCCCCGCGCCGGCACCGGTGTAGACCTCGCCGATGACCTCCGGCTCCGCTCGGGCCGTGCATGCGGGCAGCGTGCTCGTCAGCGCCAGCAGCAGCGCCACGCCAGCGACCGCGCGGGCAGACCCTCCTACCACCGCCACCGCGTCGGGGCCACCTCCGCGGCCCGGGCGGGGCGGCCACCGGCTCGGGCCTGCGAGCGTCAGCATGGGTCCAGTGTGGCCGCAGGTGCTCGGGCGACGTCGGCCATCAGGGCGACGATCTCCCGCGAGCTGACCTCGAGGTGGCTGCGGCTGCTGATGATCGGCCGCGGGTACGGACCGTCGGGTCCTGGGACCGTCTCGTCGCGGGCGAGCCGGATGTCGCGGGCGACCGCGTGCAGCCTCACCGGTTCTCCCTGCGGCACGCCGTCGACCTCGACCGAGAGCGCACACTCCTGCGAGTTGAGGCCCCGCCCGAGCAGGACGGCCAGCCGGACCAGGACCGGCCCGTCCCCCACCTCGACGGTGAAGGACCGGTGGCGGGGGCGCCCAGCCCGCTCCCACGGTTGACGGTCGCCCCGGCTGCGCGGTAGGCCTGCATGAACTCGGTGACGGGGAGTGCGACGTATCCCCCGCGCTCGGTCAGCAGCGAGTCCTGCTCGTAGACCCCCGTCGCCTCGGTGGACCAGTCCCGTCGCCGGTCGCACCAGCGGTACCAGAGGTCGCCCAGACCCGCGTGCGACAACGCCGTCGTCAACGGCGCGACCCAGCTGTGCCGGGCGTCATGGAGCCCACGTCCGACCGACACACGTCCGATCGACATCTGCACTGCCGGTCATGGCCCTCCTCGCGATGGTGACCGACTCATCCAACCGCACGGCTGCGAGCCCATCCGCGACCACCCGCGGACGCACCGGGTGGAGCCGGCGGAGCCCCGCAGCGGTGACGTCGCCACGGTCGCCCGGAAAGCCGCGCGCACCCCACCGGCGGGACCAGTACGGTGCCCCCAGGTCGTGCCGCCCGCACGGCAGTGCGCCATCGAGGGAGAGGCATGCACGCATCGCAGGTGCCTCGCGCGGTCGCCGCAGCCAGGTCGGCCGCAGCCGCCGTCGGGCTGGTCGCCGACGAGTCGGTGGTCCTGCAGGACTCGAACCGGATGACGTTGCGGCTGCTGCCCTGCGACGTGGTCGCGCGGGTGGCTCCGGTGACGCAGCAGAACGCGGACTTCGAGGTCGACGTCGTCCACCAGCTCGACCGGGCGGGGGCTCCGGTGGCGGCCCTCGACCACCGGGCGGGGCCGCAGGTCCACGAGCGCGACGGTTTCGTGGTCACGCTGTGGACCTACCACGAGCCCCTGGCGTCCTCCACCCTCCCGCCCGTCGGCTACGCCGACGCGCTCCAGCGGCTGCACGCCGGCATGCGCGCGGTCGAGCTACCCTCACCGCACTTCCTCGACCGGGTGGCGTCGGCCCGGCGGCTGGTCGAGGACCCCGACCTCAGTCCCCTGCTCACCGACGCCGACCGGGCCCTGCTCGGGGACACGCTGCGGACACTCGGGAGGGCGGTGGCCGAGCACGGTCACGAGCAGCTGCTGCACGGCGAGCCGCACCCGGGCAACGTGCTCGCCACCCGGCAGGGGCTGCTGTTCATCGACTTCGAGACGTGCTGCCGCGGGCCCGTGGAGTTCGACCTCGCCCACGCGCCCGAGGAGGTCGCCGAGCACTACCACGGAGTCGACCGGGACCTGCTGCGGGACTGCCGCATCCTGACCCTGGCCGTCGCCACCGCCTGGCGCTGGGACGCCGAGGACCAGCTGCCCGACGGGATCCGGCTGGGCACGGAGTGGCTCGACCAGATCCGCACGGCGCTCGAGCGCCGCCGCGGCTGAAGCAGGGTCAGCGGAGGCGGAAGATGACCGCCCGCTGCACCACGAAGTTCAGCGCCGTGGCCACCCCCTGCGCGACCACGAAGGCCACCACCCGCACCGCGGCCTCCCCCAGCCCGAGCGCGGGGAGCCCGGCGTAGAGCAGCGAGAACAGCCCCACCTGGACGGCGAAGGTGGCGGCGTAGAGCACGACCACCGCCGCGAACCGGCGCCGCGACGGTTCGGCACGGAAGGTCCAGCGCCGGTTGATCAGGTAGGCGGTGGTGGTGCCGGCCACGAACGACAGCGCCTTGGCGGGGGTGTGCCCCAGCCCGGCCAGCATCAGCAGGTTCAGCAGCCCGAAGTCGACGACCGCCGACAGCCCGCCGGTCAGCACGAAGCGCACCAGCTGGGTGCTCAGCCGGCCGTGTCCCGTGTGCTCGGCCACCGGCAGCTCGACCGGCGGGGGCAGCGGACGCTCGCTCACCGACGCTCCTCCTCCACGACCGCGCCCTGGGGGGCGTCCTGCACACCGAAGACGAGCTCGCTCACCAGCTGGTGCACCTGGCGCACGTCGGGGACGTCCGGCAGCACCACGGGGGTCGCCTCGGAGGCCGTCTGCAGCAGCAGCGTGCCACAGCCCAGCAGCCGGTCGGACAGGCTGCGCTCGTAACGGACGTCGACCACCCGGTCCAGCGGCACGTCGTGGCCACGCCGGGCCAGGATCCCGCTGCGGGTGACGAGGCGGTGCGTGGTCACGGTGTAGGTGGTGGAGCGCCAGCGCAGGAACGGGACCACCACCCACGCCAGCGCGGCGAGGCCCGTCAGCGCGGCGAGGCCGTACCAGCCCCACGGCTCGAGCTCGGCCGGCATGGTGGCCACGGTGACCCCGCAGGCGGCGGCCAGCACCAGCAGCACCACCACCGGACCGGCGAGCGCCTTGCCGTGGGTGCGCAGCCGCACCAGCCTCTGCTCCCCCGGACCGGGGGGCCTGCGCCGCACGCCCATGCCGTTCATGCTGGCACACGGGCCCACGCCCGCCGCCTGCTACGAGGCCGGGGTGGCCCGCAGGTGGACGACGTCACCGACGGAGAAGGCCCGCGGTCCGACCGGGGTGCGGACCACCAGCCGACCGGAGTCGTCGACGTCGACGGCCCGACCCGTCACCCGCTCGTCCCCGGGCAGGTGCACCACCACCTCGCGGCCGACGCTGTCGCAGCGCGCGCGGTACTCCCCGACCAGGTGCGGGTCGCCGTCGCGCCAGCGGTCGAGCACCCGGCCCAGGGCGGTGAGCACCCCGGCCACCACCGCCAACCGGTCGACGTCTCCCGCACCGGCCAGCCGCAGCGAGGTGGCGGTGGGCACCGGGAGCTGGTGGGCGTCCTGGGTGAGGTTGAGCCCGAACCCCACCACCACCGCGGCACCGCCGGGCGTCTCCACCCGCTGGGCGAGGATCCCGCAGACCTTGCGCCCGTCGACGAGGACGTCGTTGGGCCACTTGAGGGCGGCCGCCACCCCGGTGGTGGCTTCGATGCCGCTGGCCACCGCGAGCCCGACGGCCAGCGGCAACCACGGCAGCCGGGTGGGCGGCACGCCCTCCACGGCCAGCAGCACCGAGACGGCGGCGGAGGTGCCCGGAGGGGCGGTCCAGGTCCGCTCCAGCCGCCCCCGGCCACGTTCCTGGTGCCAGGCCAGCAGCACCGCGCCGGCGTCCACCCGTCCTGCCCGGGCGGCCGCGGCCAGGTCGGCGTTGGTCGAGCCGGTGACGTCCACGACCTCCACCGAGGACCACCGGGCCGGGTCGTCGAGCAGCGCGGTCAGCCGGGTGGCGTCAGCCCCCGGCGGTGTCTTGGCGGTGCTCATCGCAGCAGGGCTCCAGCAGGTCGGCGGGGCGCCCCTCCGTGCGGAGGGGACGCCGCGTCCGGGCAGGACGTCGGGCGGCAGCCTAGGTGCTCGCGACGGCCGCCGACCCCGCCGGCCCGGGGTCGGGGAGCTGGTGGAGCTTGGGGACGTCGGCGAGCAGCCGCTGGGTGTACTCCTGCTGCGGGCGGAAGATGACGTCCTCGGCCGGGCCCTGCTCGACCAGCACGCCGTGCTCGAGCACCATCACCCGGTCGGCGATGTAGCAGGCCTGGCCGATGTCGTGGGTGATGAACAGGATCGTCATGTCCAGCTCGTCGCGCAGGTCGGTCAGCACGTTGAGCACGTTGACCCGCAGCGAGGCGTCCAGCATCGAGGTCGCCTCGTCTGCGACCAGCACCTTGGGACGCATCATCAGCGCCCGGGCGATCATCACCCGCTGCCGCTGACCGCCGGAGAGCTCGTGGGGATAGCGGTCCAGCACGTCGGCGGCGGCGAACCCCACGTGGGCGAGGGCCTCCTCCATCCGCTGCCTGCCGTCGCGGGCGTCCCCCAGCAGCCGCAGCGAGCGCTCCAGCAGCCGCCGGACGGTGAAGAACTGGTTGAACGCGGCGAACGGGTCCTGGAAGACGGCCTGGACGTCACGCCAGTACGCCCGGCGGGCGGCGCCGCGCAGGTGGGTCACGTCCCGCCCCTCGAAGGTGAGGGTGCCGGAGGTGATGGGCAGCAGCCCCAGCACCATCCGGGCCAGCGTGGACTTCCCCGACCCGGACTCGCCGACGATCGTGGTGATGTCGCCCTCGACGACGGTGAAGTCGACCGCCTTCACCGCGTCGACCGTCCTGCGGCCGCGTCCGAAGGTCTTGGTCAGCTGCTGGGCGACGAACAGTTCCTTGCCGCCGGAGCGCTGCGGCCGCGTCGACGTCTGCGCCGCGGTCACCGCCCGACCCCCGTGCCGTCGCCGGCCAGGGCCACCGGCTCCCCGGCCCGGTCCAGCGGCTCCCCGCCGTCCAGCTCGTCCCGGGTGGCGGCCTCCACCGGCACCGACTCCCCCGGGTGCTGGGCCGACCAGTGGCAGGCGGAGTAGCGCAGCTCGGTGCCGTCGGTGGGTGGCTCGTCGGTGTGGCACTGCGGCATCGCCAACCCGCAGCGCGGGTGGAAGCGGCACCCCGGGGGCGGGTCGAGCAGGTTCGGCGGCGCACCGGGGATGCCCTTGACCCGCATGGTCCGGTAGCGGGGCTCGGGCACCAGCACCGAGGACAGCAGCGCCGCCGAGTAGGGGTGCCGTGGCCGGTCGACGAGGTCGCCGGCGTCGGCGACCTCGACGATCTTGCCCGCGTACATCACCGCAATCCGGTCGCTGACCGTGCGCAGCACCGGCAGGTCGTGGGTGACGAAGATGACCCCGGCCATGATCTTCTGCTCCAGCATCTCCTTCAGCATCTCGATCAGCGCCCGCTGGGAGGAGACGTCGAGGGCCGAGGTGGGCTCGTCGGCGATGAGCAGCCGGGGGTTGAGCAGGGTGGAGATCACCGTCACCACCCGCTGCTTCATGCCGCCGGAGAGCTGGTGCGGGTAGGCGTCCAGCACCCGCGGCGGCAGCCCCAGGTCGGCGATCCGGTCCCGGACCCGGTCCAGGGCGTCGCTGCGCCGGGCCCGCCGGTCGTGGGCGCGGACCACGTCGAAGCAGAGGTCGCGGACCCGCATGGTGGGGCTGATGGAGTTCATCGCCCCCTGCGGCAGCAGCGACACCACCGACCCGCGCCAGGTGCGGGGGATCTTGGCCGAGGCGCCGAAGTCCTGCCGCTTGCCCTCGATGTCCAGCGTCCCGGACTCCACCTGCAGCGGGGAGCGGACGTTGAGCGACAGGATGGCTCCCAGGGTGGACTTGCCGCAGCCGGACTCCCCGGCCACGCCGAGCACCTCCCCCTCGTCGACGTGGACCGAGACGTCGTCGACCGCCCGCACCAGCCGGCCGTCCTGCGTGCGGTAGGCGGCGCGCAGGTTGCGCGCGTCCAGCAGCCGGGTCATCGCGAGGCTCCCTTCGGGCTGACGGGCAGGTCCACCGCGGTGGAGGCGGCGAGGCCGGGGGTGGGGGTCTCCGGTGCCACCGGGGTGGGGGTCGGGGCCCGGCGCCCACGGGCGGCTCCGGCGGTCCCCCGGCCACGCCGGCGGCCCTTGCGCAGCCGCGGGTTGAACAGCTCGTCGCCGGCGGAGTTGAGCAGCAGCAGCGAGAACGAGATCAGCGTCAGCACGATCGTCGGCGGCAGGAACGCCCACAGCGCGCCCACCCGGACCGAGCCCCACACCTGCGCCCAGTAGAGCATCGTGCCGATCGAGGTGCTGCCCGACGGGCCCAGCCCCAGCAGGCTCAGCGTGGCCTCGGCGAGGATCGCCCCCGAGCACTGCAGCACGAAGGCCATCACCACGTAGCTGAGCAGGTAGGGCAGCACGTCCCAGCCGAGGATGCTGACCCAGCGGGCGCCCGAGAGCCGGGCCACCTCGATGTGCTCGCGGACGCGGATGCTGCTGGCCTGGGCGCGCACCGCCCGGGCCAGCCAGGGCCACGCCGTGACCCCGATGATCACCGCCAGCGCCACCGAGGACCGCGACCCCAGCGCCACCCCGAGCAGGATGATCACCACGATGGTCGGGATCGACAGCGCGATGTTGGTGATGGCGCTGATCACGTCGTCGACCCAGCCGCCCTGGAAGCCGGCGACCAGTCCGAGCACCAGCCCGATCAGCGTGGCGATCGCCCCGGCCAGCAGACCCACCAGCAGCGAGGTCCGCAGCCCGTGGACCAGGTTGGCCAGGACACTCTGGCCCTCGTTGTCGGTGCCGAGGTAGAGCGCGAGCCGCTCGCCGCTCGGCCGGTCGTACAGACCGCCGATCACCTGGTTGGGATCGGTCGCGACCACCATCGGGCCGAACACCGCCGCCAGCACCAGCAGCAGGATCATCGTCGACGCCACCCAGAACCGGGGCGACAGGTTGGCTCCCCTCATCAGCGGTCTCCGGTCTCTGCGGCGCGGATGCGCGGGTCGATGAGGCCGTTGACGACGTCCACGAGGAAGTTCGCCAGCAGCACGGCGATGGTGATCAGCAGCACGATGGCCTGGATCACCGGGTAGTCGTTGGAGCTGATCGCGGTGAACAGCAGCGTGCCCAGCCCCGGGTAGTTGAAGACCAGCTCGGTGATCAGCGCACCGCCGATCATCCCGCCGATGGACAGCGCCAGCCCGCTGAGCTGGGGCAGCATCGCGTTGCGGAAGATGTAGCGGGTGATGCGGTTGTCGCCGATGCCCAGGCCGCGGGCGTAGTTGACGTAGTCCGACCCCAGCTCGTAGATCGCCATCGAGCGCATCCCGACCGCCTGGCCGCCGATGAAGACGATCACCAGCGACCAGAACGGCAGCCAGAAGTAGGTGATCGCGTCACCGAAGAAGGTCAGCGTCAGCTCCGGGGACAGCCCGAAGGAGTAGCCGCCGCCGGCCGGCAGGATCTGCATCCGCACCGCCACCACGAACAGCAGGATGATCGCCAGGCAGTAGTAGGGCACCGAGGTGGCGAAGATCGAGGTGAGGAAGGCCCCCTTGTCGAACCAGCCGCCCCGGAAGGCGGCCACCGCGCCGACCACGTTGCCCACCAGCCAGCCGACGACGATCGCCGGCAGCTGGATCGCGATGCTCCAGGGCAGCGCCTGGCCGATCATCGCCGTGACCGGCGCGGGGTACTGGGCGAAGGACGTGCCGAAGTCGCCCTGCAGCACGTTCTGGCAGAACACCAGGAACTGCTGCCACAGCGGCAGGTCCAGGCCGAACTCCCTCATGTAGTTGTCGTAGATCGCCCGCACCTGCTCCCCGCTGCCCCCGCCGCCGCGGGTCATCTGCGCCACGATGGCGTCGACGGGGTTGCCGGGCACGAGCCGGATCAGCAGGAACACCAGCACCATGGCCGCCACGAAGGTGACCAGCAGCCAGAGCGTCCTGCGGAGCAGGTAGCGGGCGAACTGCACGACGGACTCCGATCTTCCTGGGACGGACCGGCTCGCTCAGGCCTCGGTGGTCTTGCTCAGCTTGAACAGCCACTGGATCCCGGCGCCCTGCCACATCGGCGGGGCGTACGGGTTCTCGCTGGTCGGGAAGTTGGTCCAGGTCGAGGAGTTGAACTCGTAGAACTCCAGCGGGCGGTACATCAGCGGCACCACCGGGACGTCGGCGCGCACGATGGCGTCCAGCTGGGCGTAGGCGGCCGCGGCCTCGGCCTCGTCGGTGGCGGCGCCCGCGGCGTCGAGCAGGGCGGCGACCTCCTCGTTCTCGTAGCGGCCGAAGTTGCGGTAGGCCTGCTCGCCGATGTCGGGCACGCCGCGGCGGTCCAGCGCGTCGCGGAAGCGGATCCAGGGGCTGGCCGGGGAGACACCGGAGTAGGTGTTCATGACCATGTCGAAGTCGCCGTTCTGCTGCGCCTGGGTCACCTGCGGCGCCTGCGGGAACTCGGTCTCGATCCCGATGCCGGCGGCGATGGCGCTCTTGGCCACGATCTCCAGCGCGGTGTTCCAGTCGGTCCAGCCGCTGGGGCAGATGACCTTCCAGCCGCCCAGCTTGGTGCCGTCGGGCAGCACGTAGATGCCGTCGGAGTCCTTCTCGGCGCCCAGGTCGTCCTCGAGGATGCTGCGCGTCTTCTCCGGGTCGTAGCTCCAGCCCTCGGCCTCCACGGCCGCCTGGTCGTGGAAGGTGGCCTCGAACCCGGTGGGCAGCACCAGCGAGGCCCGGGCCGTGTCGGAGTAGCTCGACATCGCGGTGGCGGCGATGTTGGGGAAGTCGATGGAGTAGGCGATGGCCCGGCGCACCTCGGGGTTGTCCAGACCCTTCTTGGTGGTGTTGAAGATCAGCAGCGGGATGTTGCCGGGCAGGTAGTAGGGGGCCTCCTTGAGCCAGGTGCCGACCGGGCGGCCCTGGTCCTCCCACATCTTCCAGATCTGGGAGGTGAACTGCTGGCTGGCGTCGATCTCGCCGCTGGCCAGCTTCAGGTCGCCGTCCTGGTTGGACTTGAAGATCGGGTGGTTGATCGCGGTCATCGGCGGGGTGCCGAACACCGCCGTCCCCCAGTAGCCGTCGTGGCGGACAAGGGCCACCTGCTGCTGGTCGTACTTGTCCAGCTTGAACGGGCCGGAGCCGACGGGCTCCAGGTTGGTCTCCTTGAGCAGCGAGCCGTCGTCGGCGTACTCCTGCCACACGTGCTGCGGCAGGATCAGGGTGCTGGCGATCGAGGCACGGATGTGGCCGGGGTTGAAGGGGTCGTCCTTGGCGGTGAAGACGACGGTGCGCTCGTCGACGGCCTCCACCGACTCCACGTACTCCCAGATCGGGGAGTAGCTCAGCGCGTTGTCGCGGGCGATCTCGAAGGTGAACACGACGTCCTCGGCCGTCAGCGGCTGGCCGTCGCTCCAGGTGGTGCCCTCCTGCAGCGGCACCGTGAAGGTCTTGCCGTCCTCCTGCAGCTCGGTGCCCAGACCCGGGTGCAGGGAGCCGTCGATGAGGTTGAAGCGCAGCAGCGACTCGTAGATCAGCTGGCTCTGCCCGCCGCCGGTGGGCCAGGCCGGTGAGGCGCTGAGCGGGTTGAAGCTGGTCGGCGCGCCCCACTGGAAGCCGGCGACGAAGAAGGTGTCGCCGGACGGCCCGGTGCGACCGGTCGGGCCGCCGCCGGTCTGCGCGGTGCCGCAGGCGCTGCCGCCCACCCCCACCGCGAGCGCGCTGGCCGTGAGACCGGCCACGCTGAGAAAACGACGCCGGCTGGAGCGGAAGACCCCGCCGGGGACCTCCTGTCCCCCGCCGCGCTCCTGGTCGGTGCTGAGATCGCTCATCTGCCTGTGTCCTCCTGGTGGGCCGCGGCCGGACCGGCCGTCGGGCGGAAGCGGTGCCGGTTGTGGTGGCGTCCCCCGACGCAGCACCCTCGGAGCGGGGCAGGGAGATGGGGACCCGTGCGAGCGCAGGACAGCGCGTGAGCAGCCAGCCGCGGGTGCGTCGGTGCACCCAGGGAGGATGTGGTCATCGAATCTCCGTTGATCCGTAGCCGTCCTGGGACCCGCCCCGGCGCGGCCAGGACCGGCGCCAGCGGGACCACGTGTCCCCCGGCTCCCTGACCTCCCCGTCACGGGCTGGCCACACGGAACCACCGAACCGGGGCGATGTCAACGACCTCGCCGGTTCCGTGACCGACTTGCAGCCTGGGCTGCTCGCCCCGCCCCGGGCAGGGGCCGGGCGGGCGTCAGCGGTCGCAGCCGCCGTCCTTGTCGGGGCGGGAGTGGGCCCTGGCGAGGTCCTCCACACCCTTGTAGGCGTAGGGGTCCTCACCGGCGACCATGACGATGTCGCGGTAGTCCGCGATCGCCATGTGCTCCGAGGCGGCGGGTGGCCGCCACGGCAGCAGCGACCGGGCGCTCATGTAGTGGTTGGCCAGCGCCCGCCGGTAGCCGCGCCTGCCCGAGTTCTGCAGCGAGCGGTGCAGCAGGTAGCCGTTGAAGACCACCGCGCTCCCGGCCGGGATCTCGACGGGGACGGCGTCCTCGTCGCGGTAGGGGAAGTCGAACGCCTCGGTGGTGCAGTCGAAACGCGGGTCGTCCTGCTCCCGGGCGGGGTAGAGGACACCGCGCCGGTGCGAGCCCGGCAGCACCCACAGGCAGCCGTTCTCGACGGTGGCGTCGTCGAGGGCGATCCACACCGCGGTCAGCGACCGGTCCCGGGTGGGGATGAAGTACTCGTCCTGGTGCCAGGCCTGGCCCGGCCTGCCCTCGGACTTGATGAACAGCATCGACTGCATCGCCTTGACGTCGGGGCCGATGACCGCGGTGAGGACGTCGACGACCCTGCGGGCGTGCAGCGCGCGGGCGGCCGCCGGGGACAGCTTGTGCGGGTGGTGGATGCACAGGAACCGACGCAGCACCTCGTCGTCGTCGCCGCCCGCCGCCTCCGGCGCGGCGCCGGCGACCTGCCCGAGGTCCCCCCGGCACAGCCGGACGGCGTCCTCGTTGACGGCCGCCACCTCCTCCGGGCCGAGGGCGTGCTCGAGCACGACGAAGCCGTGCCTGCCGTAGTGCTCGACCAGCCCGGGACTGCTGGTGGCGAAGGGCGTGAGGGGGTCGGCGGCGGTCGCGATGGTCGGCGAGGTCGGGGTCACGGCGGTGTGCTCCTGGTCGTGGGGATGGCGGTCGTGGGGATGGCGGTCGTGGGACGGCGGGCGCGGGACGGCGGTCGTGGACGGCGCGGGTGCTGGTCACCAATCTGCCCACTCCGACGCCGCACGCCAATGCCCACCGCCCGACCGACCGCACCGCGGCGCTCCGCGGAGGGCCGACGGGAGGCGTCCGGAGTGCACGCCGGGTCCGCGCGGATGGGCGCTCGTCGCAGGATGGCTCGGGTCGGTCGGCGGGGCGCCGATACCCTAGGGTCGCCCTCATGACTCCTGACATCCACACCACCGCCGGCAAGCTCGCGGACCTGGAGGAGCGCATCGAGCAGGCCGTGCACGCCGGCTCGGCCGCCGCGGTGGAGAAGCAGCACGCCAAGGGGAAGATGACCGCCCGCGAGCGGGTCGAGCTGCTGCTGGACGAGGACTCCTTCGTGGAGCTCGACGAGTTCGCCCGGCACCGCTCGACCGCCTTCGGGCTGGAGAAGCGGCGCCCCTACGGCGACGGCGTGGTGACCGGTGTGGGCACCGTGGACGGACGTCCGGTGGCGGTCTTCAGCCAGGACGTCACCGTCTTCGGCGGCAGCCTCGGCGAGGTGTACGGCGAGAAGATCTGCAAGGTCATCGACTTCGCCATGAAGACCGGCTGCCCGCTGATCGGGATGAACGAGGGCGGCGGCGCCCGCATCCAGGAGGGCGTGGTCTCGCTCGGGCTGTACGCCGAGATCTTCCGCCGCAACGTCCACGCCTCCGGCGTCATCCCGCAGATCTCGCTGATCATGGGCGCGGCCGCAGGCGGCCACGTCTACTCCCCCGCGCTGACCGACTTCGTGGTGATGGTCGACAAGACCTCGCAGATGTTCATCACCGGCCCCGACGTGATCAAGACCGTCACCGGCGAGGTGGTGACGATGGAGGAGCTCGGCGGCGGACGCACCCACAACACCAGGTCGGGCAACGCCCACTACCTGGCCAGCGACGAGGCGGACGCCATCGCCTACGTCCGCGAGCTGCTGTCGTTCCTGCCGCAGAACAACCTGGAGAACCCGCCCTCGTTCGACGAGCCCAACGACCTGGCCGTCTCCGAGGTGGACCGCGAGCTGGACGCGCTGATCCCCGACTCCCCGAACCAGCCCTACGACATGCACGAGGTGATCACCCGCGTGCTGGACGACGGCGAGTTCACCGAGGTGCAGTCGCTGTTCGCCCCCAACATCGTGGTGGGCTTCGGCCGCATCGACGGCCACAGCATCGGGGTGGTGGCCAACCAGCCGATGCACTTCGCCGGCTGCCTGGACATCGACGCGTCCGAGAAGGCCGCCCGCTTCGTCCGCTTCTGCGACGCCTTCAACATCCCGGTGCTGACCCTGGTCGACGTGCCCGGGTTCCTGCCGGGCACCGACCAGGAGTGGAACGGGATCATCCGCCGTGGCGCCAAGCTGCTCTACGCCTACGCCGAGGCGACCGTGCCGCTGGTCACGCTGATCACCCGCAAGGCCTACGGCGGCGCCTACGACGTGATGGGCTCCAAGCACCTCGGCGCCGACATCAACCTGGCCTGGCCGACGGCGCAGATCGCGGTGATGGGCGCGCAGGGAGCGGTCAACATCCTGCACCGCAAGCACCTCGCCGAGCACCCCGACCCCGAGACCCGCCGGGCCGAGCTCGTGCAGGAGTACGACGACGAGCTGGCCAACCCCTACGTCGCCGCCGAGCGGGGCTACGTCGACCAGGTGATCGCCCCCCACGAGACCCGCCGCGAGATCACCCGGCTGCTGCGGATGCTGCGGACCAAGCGCGAGTCGCTGCCGCCGAAGAAGCACGGCAACATCCCGCTGTGAGGAGGACGTCATGAGCGACACCGCGCCCGCCCCCGCCATCGAGGTGGTCGCCGGGGACCCGACCGCGGAGGAGCTGGCGGCCGTGGTCGTCGTGCTGCAGTCGCGCGCGCCCGCACCGCCGCCTCCGCCGGCACGGCCGTCGGCCTGGGCCGCCCCCGCGCGCCGGCACCGCCGCCCGCTGGTCCCCGGCCCCGGCGCCTGGCAGGCCTCGGCATGGCGCTGAGGCCGGTGGGCCGGCTGGTGCTGGCCTCCCAGTCACCGGCCCGGCTGGCCACCCTGCGCTCGGCCGGCGTGCACCCGGAGGTGGTGGTGTCCGGCGTGGACGAGTCCGGGGTCGAGGCCGGCTCCCCCGCCGAGCTCGCGGCGGTGCTGGCGGGGCTCAAGGCCGCGGCCGTGGCCGAGCTGCTGGCCCCCGACGGGCTGGCCGAGGACACCGTGGTGGTCGGCTGCGACTCGGTGCTCGAGGTCGACGGCACCGCCTACGGCAAGCCCCACGACGCCGAGGTGGCGCGCCGCCGCTGGCAGGCGATGCGGGGACGCAGCGGCGTGCTGCACACCGGGCACGCGCTGCGGGCCGGCACGCAGGTTCGGACGGCGACCGCGTCGACCCGGGTCTCCTTCGCCGACCTCGACGACGACGAGATCGACGCCTACGTGGCCACCGGGGAGCCGCTGCAGGTCGCCGGCGCCTTCACCCTGGACGGTCTGGGCGGGGCGTTCGTGCGCGAGATCGAGGGCGACCCGCACAACGTGGTCGGCATCTCGCTGCCGCTGCTGCGCACCGAGCTCGCCGCGCTGGGCTTCTCCTGGACCAGCCTGTGGGCGCTGCGGGCCTGAGCCCTGCTCAGGTCGTCCGGGCCTGAGCGCTGCTCAGGTGGTCCGGCGCAGCGTGAACCCCGACACCTCGAAGCCGGCGGCGGGCAGCGTCCCCACCAGGCGCTCGGCCGTCGGGACGCCGTCCTCAGCCGCCAGCACCAGGGTGACCACGTCGGCCTGGTTCACGAGCCGCTCGAGTCGGCCGGTTCCCAGCGGCGCCGACGACGCGGCCCTAGCATGACCAGAGCCGCCCCACCTGCCGAGCCCGGAGAAGAGTCCATGAAGATCGCCGTCGCCGGGACCGGCTACGTCGGCCTGTCCAACGCCGCCGTGCTGGCCCAGCACCACGACGTGATCGCCCTCGACATCAACCCCGCCAAGGTCGAGCTGATCAACGAGCGGCGGTCCCCGATCGCCGAGCCCGAGCTGGCAGAGCACCTGGCCACCCGGGAGCTCTCCCTGGTGGCCACCACCGACAAGGAGACGGCCTACCGCGGTGCGGACTACGTGCTGATCGCCACCCCCACCGACTACGACCCCGACACCAACTACTTCGACACCTCCTCGGTGGAGGCGGTGCTCGCCGACGTGCTGGCCATCGAGCCCGGCGCGGTGGTGGTGATCAAGTCGACGGTGCCGGTGGGCTTCACCGCGCGAGTGCAGGCCGAGCACCCCGAGGCGACGATCATGTTCTCCCCGGAGTTCCTCCGCGAGGGGCGCGCGCTGCACGACATCCTGCACCCGTCACGGATCGTGGTGGGTGAGACCTCCCCGCGCGGCAAGGAGTTCGCCGACCTGCTGCTGGAGGGCGCGGTCGACAAGGACGTCCCGGTGCTGCTGACCGGCTCGACCGAGGCCGAGGCGATCAAGCTCTTCGCCAACACCTACCTCGCGCTGCGGGTCGCCTACTTCAACGAGCTGGACTCCTTCGCCGCCGCCCACGGTCTTGACACCCGCCAGATCATCACCGGCGTCGGGATGGACCCGCGGATCGGCTCCCACTACAACAACCCCTCCTTCGGCTACGGCGGCTACTGCCTGCCGAAGGACACCCGCCAGCTGCTGGCCAACTACCAGGACGTCCCGCAGAACCTGATCCTCGCGGTGGTGGAGGCGAACCAGACCCGGATGGACTTCGTGGTCGGGGACATCCTGCGCCGCTCACCCGCGGTCGTGGGGGTGTACCGGCTGATCATGAAGACCGTGTCCGACAACTTCCGCTCCTCCTCGGTGCAGGGCATCATGCAGCGGCTGAAGGACCACGGCATCGAGGTCGTCGTGCACGAGCCGGCGCTGGAGGAGCCGACCTTCCTGGGCTCGGAGGTCGTGACCGACCTGGAGGACTTCTTGGCGCGCTCCGACGTCATCGTCGCCAACCGGCGCCACCCCGCCCTCGACGCCGTGGCCGAGAAGGTCTACACCCGCGACATCTTCGGCCGCGACTGACCTGCCCGCCCCGCACCGCCGTCGGATGCGGAAGGGGTCGCGGCGGAAGGCGCAGGCGCCCGCTCATCCGATCCCGGCCTGAGCGCGGCTCAGGTCGTCCGAGGTGATCCCTGCTCAGGTGGTGCGGGCCTGAGCGCTGCTCAGGTGGTCCGACGCAGCGTGAACCCCGACACCTCGGGACTGGTGGTGAAGGCGCCCTCCCAGCCCTGACCGGTGAAGGTGAGCGAGCCCGGGACGCTGGCGGTGACCTCGAAGCCGGCGGCGGGCAGCGTCGCCACCAGGTGCTCGGCCGTCGGGACGCCGTCCTCGGCCGCCAGCACCAGGGTGACCACGTTGGCCTGGTCGACCCGCTCCAGCACCGTCACGGTGGCGGGCAGCGTGATCGCGTCGACCGGGCCGTGGCTGAGCCCCAGCTGGCGCAGGGAGCGACCGTCGCCGGCCGGGGTGGCGGTCGCGGTGGGGGTCGGAGCCGGTGCCGGGGCGGGCTCGGAGGCCGAGCAGCCGGTCGCGAGGACCGCCAGCAGCAGGGCACCGGCAGCCAGGCGTCGACCTCTCACCGAGGCAGCCTAGTGGGTAGGCTGCCCGGCGATGAGCACCGAGCCGCAGCAGCACCCGGTCCCGGTCACGGCCCCGCCCGTGACAGCAGCCGACGACCCCTCCGCGCCGGTGCCGGCCGGGCCGCGGCACCGCCTGCCGGCGGCCGTGCGGGCCATGCGTCCCCGGCAGTGGACCAAGAACGTGCTCGTCTTCACGGCCCCGCTGGCGTCGGGGCAGCTGCTCGAGCCGGCGGTGCTGGGCCGGGCCGCCCTGGCGTTCGTCGCGTTCTGCCTGATCAGCGCCTGCGTCTACCTCGTCAACGACATCCGCGACGTGGCCGAGGACCGGCTGCACCCCAAGAAGCGCTACCGCCCGATCGCCGCGGGTGAGCTGCGCGTCCCCGCCGCCTGGCTGCTGGCCGGGGTGTGCGCGGCGCTCGGCTTCGCGATCGCGTTCTGGACGGCGGTGCCGCTCGGGGTGACGGTGGCGCTGTACCTGGTGCTGCAGGTGCTGTACTCGCTGTTCCTCAAGCACCTGCCGATCATCGACCTGGCCATGGTGGCCTCCGGCTTCCTGCTGCGCGCGGTGGCCGGCGGGGTCGCCAGCTCGATCGAGCTCAGCCAGTGGTTCCTGCTGGTGGCCTCCTTCGGCTCGCTGTTCATGGTGGCCGGCAAGCGGTACTCCGAGCTGGTCGCGCTCGGCGTCGAGGCGGGCACCCGCAAGTCGCTGGAGCGCTACTCCGAGAGCTACCTGCGCTTCGCCTGGATGCTGGCCGCGGTGATGGTGGTCGTCTCCTACAGCCTGTGGGCCTTCGAGCAGGGCGCCGGCGGCCCCTGGGGGCTGAACTGGGCGGCGCTGTCCATCGCCCCCTTCACGCTGGCCATGCTGCAGTACGCGATGGAGGTCGACACGGGCCAGGCCGCCGAGCCGGAGGACATCGTGCTGCGCGACCGGGTGCTGCAGGTGCTCGGGCTGATCTGGGTCGTGCTCATCGCGCTGGCGGTGTTCTGGTGATGGAGGATGGCGCCGTGAGCGCTGCGACCATCCCGCCCTCCCCCGCGGTGGAGACGCCGGCGACCGTGCCGCTGCACGGCTGGGGCCGCACGGCCAGCACCCGGGCGCACCTGACCGCGGTGGACTCCGTGGCCGACGCCGTGGCCGCCCTCCGCCACGCCGGCTCCCGCGGGGTGATCGCCCGCGGGCTCGGCCGCAGCTACGGCGACGCCGCGCAGAACGGCGGGGGCGTCGCGCTCGACTTCACCCGGCTCAACCGGATCCTCACCCTGGACGCCGAGGGCGAGCCCCCCACCGTCGTGGTGGAGGCCGGGGTCAGCCTGGACGCCCTGATGAAGGCGGCGCTGCCCCTCGGGCTGTGGATCCCGGTGCTGCCCGGCACCCGCCAGGTCACCGTCGGCGGGGCCATCGGGGCCGACGTCCACGGCAAGAACCACCACACCCAGGGCAGCTTCGGCGACCACGTGCTGAGCATGGACCTGCTGCTCGCCGACGGCGAGATCCGCACGCTGCGCCCCGAGGGCGAGACCGCCCGGCTGTTCTGGGCCACGGTCGGCGGGATGGGGCTGACCGGTCTGGTGCTGCGGGCCACCATCGCCCTGCAGCGCGTCGAGTCCGCCTACTTCAGCGTCGACACCGACCGCACCCGCGACCTCGACGACCTGCTGGAGCGGATGAGCACCGGCGACGACGCCTACACCTACTCCGTCGCCTGGTTCGACGCCGTCACCCGTGGCCGCCACCTCGGCCGGGCCGTGCTGACCCGCGGCAACAAGGCACGGCTGGACGAGCTGCCGGCGAAGCTGCGCCGCGACCCGCTGAAGTTCACCGCGCCGGCGTTCGGCACCATCCCCGACGTCTTCCCCAACGGCCTGGTCAACCGCGCCACCGGCAAGGCGTTCAGCGAGTTCTGGTACCGCAAGGCGCCCCGGCACCGGGTCGGTGAGATCCAGAACATCACCCAGTTCTTCCACCCCCTCGACATCGTGGCGGAGTGGAACCGGGTCTACGGCTCCCACGGCTTCCTGCAGTACCAGTTCGTGGTGCCGTTCAGCGCCGAGGACGCCTTCCGGCGGGCCGTCGTGATGATCGCGGAGTCCGGCCACGTCTCCTGCCTCAACGTGCTCAAGCGGTTCGGCCCCGGCAACCTCGGGCTGCTGTCGTTCCCGATGCCGGGGTGGACGCTGACCGTCGACCTGCCGATCACCGACGGCCTGGACCGGCTCTGCCGCCAGCTCGACGAGCTGGTGCTGTCGGAGGGCGGCCGCAACTACCTGGCCAAGGACTCCCGGCTCACCGCGGACACGTTCGCGCGGATGTACCCGCGGCTGCAGGAGTTCCTGGCGGTGCGCCGCGAGGTCGACCCGGACGGGGTCTTCCGCTCCGACCTGTCCCGCCGGCTCGGGCTCTGACGCCCGTCCGGACCCGACAACCAGAGGAACCGACATGGACGCCCTCGGCAACCCCCGGTCCGTGCTGCTGCTCGGCGGCACCTCCGACATCGCGCTGGCCGTCGCCCGCCGCTACGGCGCCTCCGGTGCCCCCCGGCCCCGCCTGGTGCTGGCCGCCCGGCCCGGCGAGCGCCGCACCGGCGTGGCGGCCACGCTGCGCGGGGAGGGTTTCGAGGTCGGCGAGGTCGACTTCGAGGCCCGCCGGCCCGAGACCCACGCCGCCACGGTCGAGCAGGCCTTCGCCGAGGGCGACATCGACGTGGCGGTCGTGGCCTTCGGCATCCTGGGCGACGCCGAGCGCGCCTGGGTGGACGCCGAGCACGCCCTCGAGCTGGCCGAGGTCAACTTCACCGCCCCCGTCCACACCGGCGTCCTCCTCGGCCAGGCGATGAGCCGCCAGGGGCACGGCCAGATCATCGCCCTCTCCTCGGTGGCCGGGGAGCGGGTGCGGCGGTCCAACTTCGTCTACGGCTCGACCAAGGCCGGCATGGACGGCTTCTACCTCGGCCTCGGCGAGGCGCTGGCCCCGCACGGGGTGAAGGTGCTGGTGGTCCGTCCCGGCTTCGTCCGCTCCAAGATGACCGAGGGCATGGACCCGGCTCCGCTGTCGGTGACGCCCGAGCAGGTCGCCGAGCAGGCCGTGGCGGCCGCCCGGGCCGGCAAGGAGCTGATCTGGGTGCCCGGCGCCTTCAGATGGGTGATGACCGTGCTGCGCCACGTGCCGCGGGTGCTCTTCCGCCGGCTGCCGATCTGAGCACGGTCCGGGCGAGCTCGTGGCCCGGTGCGAGGTGATAGGTGTGGGGGCATGACGAGCTACCAGATCCCCCGCCCCACCTCCGGTGACGTGGTCGAGGTCATCCTCGACGACCACCGCCTCTTCGAGACCCTGCTGCGCGAGCTGCGCAACTCCCAGGCCGACCGCGAGGCCGCCCGCGCCGCGCTGTCGGAGGTGCTGATCGCCCACGGCGAGGCCGAGGAGGAGAAGGTCTACCAGCAGCTGCGCCGCAAGCACGCCATCGGCGAGCACGAGGCCGAGCACGGCGAGGAGGAGCACGCCGAGGGCAACGAGGCGCTGCTGGAGCTGCTCGAGGTCGCCGACGTGCACGGCGAGGAGTTCGACGAGGCGGTGGAGAAGCTCGCCACCGCCCTCAACCACCACATCGGCGAGGAGGAGCAGACCATCCTCAACCCCGCCCGCGAGGAGGTCGCCGAGGACGTGCGCGCCCAGCTCGGCCGGGACTGGCTGGCCCGCCGCAACGAGCTGCTGGACCAGGGCTGCGGCTCCACCGAGCAGGTGCGCGCCATCGTCGGCCGGGCCCACGAGGAGGGCCTGCTGCCCGCCGACGACGAGGACTGAGCCCGCGACCGCCGGCTCCCTCGCGGGGGCCGGCGGTCCGGTTCAACCCGTCACCGGTCGTGCTGCCCGTGGCTGCGCGGGTGGTACTCGAAGGCCCCCAGGTCCGGTGCGGGCCCACGGAAGTCGAGGCCCACGTCGACCCCGCGGTCGATCACGGCGCTGCCGGGAGCCGGACGCAGCAGCGGCAGGACGGGCAGGTCGCCGTCGCGCTGCCGGGGGGCGTCCCAGCCCTCGTGCGAGACGCCGAGGAAGTCCTCCTCGGTCAGCTCCAGGCCGAGGTCCCAGGAGTTGTGCGAGGAGTCGACGCCGTCCATGTACTCCAGCACTCCCCCGCCGAACGACACGTTGTTGCGCAGCGTGCCCACGCTGGTGGCCGAGCCGTCCTCGGCCACGCCGCGCATGTTGTAGTTCGCGCCGTTGTCGAAGGCGGTGTTGTTCACCACCGTCGGGCCCACCGGGTGGTGGTTGGCGTAGAAGCCGCGCAGCGTGTTGTCGAAGGCCACCGAGGCCGAGATGGTGATGTCCACGGCGCCGGCCTCGTAGTCCCCGCCGTAGCCGCCCAGCTTGAAGCCGGTGCCGTTGCCCGAGGCCGCCAGCTCGTCGGTGCCGTAGACGTAGCCGTTGTGCCAGGCCCACGAGCGGTGCACGGTCACCGGGGTGGCGGAGTTGATGAAGTCGAACCCGTCGTCGGCGTTGTTCCAGGCCCGGCTGCCCTCGAACCGGTTCTCCTCGACGGTCGGGGTGTCGGTGTGGGAGCCGAAGCCGTCGGCGTTCTGCCCGGCACCGGTCCGCGAGAACGGGTCGTAGTTGTCGTGGGCGTCGCAGTTGCGGACCAGGTTGCCGGCGCCGTCCTGGATGAACAGCCCCGCGCCCATGATGTGGTGGATGTCGAGCTCGTCGAACAGGTTGTGGCTGCCGTCGACCCAGACCCCCCACGACTCGTTGTTGAGGGTGTTGTTCTGCCGGACCCCGGTGATCTCCAGGCCCTCGAGCACGAGGTGGTCCGCGGTCACGCCGACCCCCTTGATGCGGCAGTCGTCGCGGACCCCGGAGAAGTCGAGCACCGGGGTCTCGTCGCGGTAGGCGGCGTAGCGGATGGGGCGGTCGGCGGTGCCGCTCCTGGTCAGCGCGACGACGTCCACGCGGTCGGTCTGGCTGGTGCAGTCGCGCACGGCGTCGTCGAAGGTGTAGGTGCCGCCGCGGAGGAAGACGGTGTCACCGGGCTCGACGACCTCCTGGGCGCGGGCGAGGCTGGCCCACGGGTGGCGACGGTCGCCCGACGCCTGGTCGTCGCCGTCGGGGGCCACGAAGTACTGGGCGCCGTGGGGGTGCGCCGGCGGCTGCGCCGTCGCGACGGACGCCGGTGCGGCGGCGAGCAGGGCGGCACCGGCCAGGGCGCCGAGCGCCAGTGCCGACCTCCTCAACTGGGGGACCTGCCGGGAACGTGGGAACATCTCGCGTCACTCCTCTGTGCCGGGGTGGTGGCGCTACGGGGGTGCGGCGCCACGGGGCGGGCGCAGCCCGCCACCGGCACGCTAGCCCCGGCTCCACGCGCCCCTGCCCGGAGCGGACGTTTTCGGACAGGGGCGACGCGGGTCCCGGCTCAGCCGAGGGTGAGCCGCCAGGGCAGCGCCAGCACCCCGGGCACCTGCAGCCCGACCAGCCCGGCGAGCCGGGTCAGCGTGGCCTCCGGACCCCCGGCCAGCAGCGAGGCGACCCCCACGTGGGCGTCGGCGCCGTTCTGCCCGGTGGACTCGCTGGAGCGGGCGGGGCGCAGCTGGGCCAGCAGCGGCATCCCCGGCACCGCCCGGACGCCGACGGCGTCCCGGTCGAGCCCGGCGAGCTCGCAGGCCCGCTCGAGCGCCAGCGACACCCCGCCCAGGTGGTCCACCAGACCGCGCTCGGCGGCGTCGGCTCCGGTCCAGACCCGGCCCCGGGCCAGCGGTTCCAGCGCCGCCAGGTCCATGCCGCGGTCGGCGGCGGCCTTGGCGGTGAAGTCGGCGTAGACGTCGTCCAGCCAGGCGTCCAGCACGGCCCAGTCCGACTCGTCGAAGCCTCGCAGCGTGCTGAACATGTCGGCGCGGGCGCCGGCGGTCATCTCGGCCCGGACCAGCCCGAGCTTGTCGGTCAGCCCGGCGGTGACCATCTTCCCGGCCAGCACCCCGATGGAGCCGGTCAGGGTGCTCGGGTTCGCGACGACCTCGCTGGCGCCCATGCTGACGAAGTAGCCGCCGGAGGCGGCGAGGTCGCCCATCGAGGCCACCACCGGACGGCCGCCCTCGACGAGCTGGCGCACCTCGCGGCGGATGGCGTCGCTGGCGACGTAGGAGCCGCCGGGGCTGTCCACGCGCAGCACGACCGCCCGCACGTGCTCGTCGGCGGCCGCCGCCCGCAGGTGCGCGGTGACGGTGTCGGAGCCGGCGGAGGGGCCGTTGAGGCCGCCGTTGCTGCTGGCGCCGGTGGCGATCGGGCCCTGGACGCCGACCAGGGCGACGGAGGGGCGGTGCTTGTCGCGCAGGTTCTTCACCAGGGCGGGGCCGCCGTGCTCGCGCTCGTAGCGGTGGACGTAGTGCAGGTCGACCTCGGGCTTGCCGTCGACCGGGCTGCCCCAGCTCTCCCGCAGCCAGCTGTAGACCTCGTCGCGGTAGCCGAGGTGGTCCACCAGCCGCCGCTCGAGGGCCACCGCGGCGCTCAGCGGGGTGTCGTCCACGGCCCGGCGGACCTCGTCCTCGGTGAGCCCGCGCTTCTCCGCCACCACGGCGACGGTCTGCTCCAGCACGGAGTCGGCCAGCCGCTGCATCATCTCCCGCTGGGCCTCGGTGACCTCCCGGGCGGTGAACTGGTTGGCGGCGGTCTTGTACTCGTGGCGCTGGCCGAACTCCGGCTCCACGCCGACCTTGTCCAGGGTGCCGCGCAGCAGCGTCACCTGCAGGCTGACCCCGCTCAGGCCGATGCCACCCGTGGGCTGCAGCCACACCTGCTGGGCGTGCGCGCCCAGCCGGTAGCCGAGCAGCCCGTTGGCCAGCTCGCCGAAGGTCTCGGTGTGGGCGAGGGTCGGCTTGGCGGCTCCGAACTCGGCGATCATCGCGCCCACCTCGTCCACCTGGCTGGCGGTGAGCGGGCAGTCGCCGACGTGCACCACCAGGCCGGCCACCTTGGGGTCGCGGGCACCGCTGCGCAGGCCGTCGCGGATGGCGCGCATCGTCGGCATGTGCATCGCCCGCAGCACCACCGCCGGCGAGCGCGGCGGCGCGGAGAGGACGCCTCGGCTCAGGTCCAGCTCCAGCACGGTGGGAGCGGTGCTGCGTCGGTGCAGTCGGGAGGTCAGGTCACGGGCGAGGTCCATGCCGGCCAGCGTAGGCGCGGCAGGGGGCCGTCCCCGGGGCCGGTGCTGCGATCACCGGGTCCGGTCCGGGTAGACCCGGGGGTCCGACCCCGCACCCCCGCGCACCCCGGACGCGTGTATGTCGTCGCGGTCTCGACCGGTGTGTCGCGGCGTGTCGCGCTGTCGCGCTCGGACCGCGTACACGTCCTCAGGGCCGGGCCCGGAGACCCGCCGGCGTGCCGTGACCTGCCGGAGCACCGACGCGGGAGCGCCGTTCCCTGGGAACCTGTACGTCGTCGCGCCCGGACACCGCGACACGCCGCGACACACCGAGCGTCACCGGGACGACATACAGCCGTCCGGGGTGGGGGCGTGTCACGGCGGCGCTCGGTCACGACCGCTCGCGACGCCGCTCGCTCACGACCGCTCGCGTCGCCGCTCGACCCCAGCCTCGTCGGTCTCCCAGTTGGCCGCCACCTTCTTGGAGGGCTGCACCCGCGGCGGCTCGCCGGGCATCTTGGGGTGGTCGGGCGGGTAGGGCATCTCGCCGAGGCCGGACTCCTCGTACCAGCGCAGCAGCGGTTCGATGGAGCCGGCGGTGTCGTCGATGCCGGCCCACGGGTCGCCGACCGAGGCCAGCCGCTCGGGGACGGTGAACAGGTTGTGCTCGGCCGGGTCGGTGGTGCGGGCGAGCTCGTCCCAGGTCAGCGGGGTGGACACCGGAGCCCCCGGGACGGCGCGCAGCGAGTACGCCGAGGCGATGGTGCGGTCACGGCAGTTCTGGTTGAAGTCGACGAAGATGCGGGCCCCCCGCTCCTCCTTCCACCAGGCGGTGGTGACGCCCTCGTCCCGCTTCTCCAGCTCGCGGCCGAAGCCGATGGCGGCGTGCCGGACGTCCACGAAGTCCCAGCGGGGCTCGATGCGCACGTAGATGTGGACGCCGCGGTTCCCCGACGTCTTGACGAACCCGGTCAGCCCCGCCTCGGTCAGCAGCTCGCGCGCCACCCCCGCCGCCCGGGCCGCGTCGGCGAAGCCGGTGCCGGGCTGCGGGTCGAGGTCGATCCGCAGCTCGTCGGGGTGGTCGACGTCGTCGCGGCGGACCGGCCACGGGTGGAAGGTGACGGTGCCCATCTGGGCGCACCACACCGCCACGGCCACCTCGGTCGGGCAGATCTCGTCGGCGGTCCGGCCGGAGGGGAAGGTGACCCGGGCGGTCTCCAGGTAGTCCGGCGCTCCCTTGGGCACCCGCTTCTGGTAGAACGCGTCGGCCTTCTCGCCGGGGCGACCGGTGGCGAGCCTGATGCCCGGCAGCACCCCGGACGGCCAGCGCTCCAGCGCGGTCGGGCGGTGGCGCAGCGCCCGCATCAGCCCGTCCTCCACCGCGGCGAAGTACTCGGCGACCATCAGCTTGGTGACCTCGGGCGTGCGGTCGGTGGCCGGGTAGATGACGCGGTCCGGGCTGGTGACCCGGACGCTGCGACCTCCGGCCTCGACCTCCGCGGCGGGCGTCGTCGGCATGGACTCAGGCTAGTGCCCGTCCGCCCCGCTGGGGGTGGGCGGACGGGCAGGGGCGAGGGCCGGCACCGCTCGGGGACCCGGCACCGACCCTCGCCGGCTAGCGGGGCCTAGCCACGCCGGGTGGCGCGCCGGAGGGCACCGGCTCCGGCCAGGCTGGCCAGCAGACCCAGGACGAGCAGCGGCCAGGACCCGAGACCGGCGCCGGTCCGCGCCAGCTGCTGGGGTCCGTCCCCGCTCCCGCCGGCCACCGAGGTCGTCGCGGTGACGCCGGCGACGGCCGGGCCGCGACCGGCGTCGACGGCCGTCACGGCGGGCCCGTCGGAGCCGGTCGGGACGACCGCACCCCCACCGAGGTTGCCGTTCCCGGCGCCGTCGTCGCCACCGCCGGCGGTTCCGTCGCCGGGGGCGTCGCCGTCGGCACCGTCACCGGGGCTGATCGGGTTGGTCGGGTCGGTCGGGTCCGTCGGGTCCGTCGGATCGGTCGGATCGGTCGGGTCCGTCGGATCGNGGGTCCGTCGGGTCCGTCGGGTCCGTCGGGTCCGTCGGGTCGGTGGGGTCGGTCGGGTCAGCATCCGGGCAGCGGTAGGCGTCACCCAGCAGGGCCGCGCCCACGCAGAGCTCCACCGAGGGATCCCCCAGCTGGACCTCGAGGTCGGTGACGAGGTCGACCAGCGGGTCGTCCCCGCCGTCCCCGTCCTCACCGGGGGTGCGGCCGCAGTCGGCCGTACCGAGCACCGCGGCGTCCACGCACAACCCGAGCGAGGGGTCGGACAGGTCGACCACCCCCTCGGTGTCCACGTCGAGCACCGGGTCGCCGTCG
>NZ_WPCU01000006.1:102122-118491 GCF_009742705.1 Auraticoccus cholistanensis | reverse complement strand
CTCGTCCAGACCCGCCTCCACATCGGCGTCCACCAGCGAGCTCCCGTTCCCGGTCTCCACGACCTCGACGTCGGCGTCGACGTCGGTGCCGCTTGACGGCGCGGTGGGTGCAGCGGGCTCCTGCTCGACGACGTCGGATGCGTCTCCCCCGCACCCGGCCGAGCCCAGGACCGCCTCATCCAGGCAGGCCTCCAGACCCTCGTCGTCCAGCGTCACGTCGGCGTCCACGTCGACGACCGACTCCTCGTCCCCGGTGTCCACCACCTCGACGTCCGCGTCGGCGTCCAGCGCCGGGGCGTCGTCCTCACCGGCGCTCGCCGGCTCCTTCCCGGTGTCGACCGACACGTCGGCCTCGACCACCGGCTCGGTGTCCTCGGTCTCCACCACCTCGACCGCGGCGTCCACCTCCACCGGCTTCGACGGCTCCTCGCCGACCTCGACGTCCGCCTCAACCTCGACCACCGGTTCCGGCTCCTCGGCGACCACCTCGACGTCGCTCTCCACCTCGGCCGCCGGCTCCGGCTCCCGGCTGACCACCTCCACGTCGGCGTCGACCGCGTCGCCGAGGTCGACCTCCACCTCCACCAGCGCGCCGCTCTCCTCCTCGACCTCGGCCGAGGCACCTACGTCGACCGAGACCAGCGAGCTGCTGGCGTCGCCGTCGACCTCCCCGGGATCGGCCCACGCGGAGCCGACACCCAGGGCGAGCAGACCCAACCCGCAGGCCGCCCCTCCTACGATCCTGACCTTCCATCTGGACATGACCCACTGCTCCTTGTGAATTACGAGGGATTTTTCGGGCACGCGCAGAAATAGCGTCCTGTGCCAGAAAAAAATGACTGAGGCGGAGCAGCGGCCTCAGTCAGGGGAATGCGTGGGAAGCTCCACGAGAACGCGGGGCTGGACGTCGTCGGCGGCCGACGAGGCGGCCTCCTCGGCGCCGAGGACCCGCAGCGCGGACGTCAGCTGGGCGGGCGGGATGTCGGCACCGCCGCCGCCGGCAGAACCCAGCGCGGAGGTGGCCCCGCTGCCCGCCGCACCCGGCAGCGGGGACGGGCTGTGGTCGCCGGGCGCCGGGGTGCCGGTCGTCGTGGCCACGTGCGAGCTCGTGCCGCCCACCGGTGCCACGGCAGCGGCCGGACCGGTGGTGTGGGAGGCGTCGCCCGGGGTGCCCACCGGAACCGAGGGCAGGCAGCCAGGCTCGGAAAGGGTCGTCGCGCGCGCGTTCCCGGACGCCCGGTCGTTCCCGGACCCGCCGTCGTCGCCCTGCGACCCCTCGGCACCGGCTGGGCTCGGGGAGGGCGGCAGCGGGACGGCAGGCGCCGTGCCCGGGCCTGCGACGGCACCCGGCACGCCGGGCGTCAGGACGGGGGCCGGCCCGGGCACCGAGCCCTCGCCGGGGAGCGGGACCTGGCCGGGCAGCGGGACCTCGTGGCCGGGCGGCAGCGGGGGCAGGACACCGCCGGGACCCGGGAGGACCGGCGTCAGCACCGGCGGCAGGACGTCCTCGGCGACCGGGGCGACGACACCGTCCACGGTGCCGGCCACGGGCCGGACCACGCCGACGACACCGCCGACCGTCCCGTCCGCACCGGAGAGCACCGGGTCGACGACACCGTCCTGGACGGCACCCGTCACGCCGCCCACCGGACCTGGGAGCCCGCCGAGGACGGGCTCGAGCACCTCGTCGGACACACCGTCCAGCACGGATCCCGTGGTGTCCTCGACCACGTCGAGGACACCACCCACGAGGCCGCCCTGCGGACCCTCCGGAACCGGGTGGCCGGTCCCACGGTCGCCCGGCTCGTCATCGACCGGGTGCGATCCCCCCTCGTCAGGCGCGCCCTGGTGCCCCTTCCCGTGCTTCTCGCCGGCGTGCCCCTTCTCGGGCTTCTCGGACGGGGACTTCTCGGGCTGGGGCTTCTCCGGCTGGGACTTCCCGGGCTGGGACTTCTGCGGCCCGTCCTGACGGCCCTCGTCCCGGTCCTGCTCAGGTCCGGGGTCCTCGCGACCGGGGCCGGCGTCCCCGTGACCGCGCTCGTCCTGGTGCTGCGGCTGGGCCGGAGCGGGCTCGGCGGGACGCTCCTCGGGGGGACGGCTCGCGTCGGGCTGGCGGCCCTGGTCCGGCCCTGCCTGGCTCGGCGTCTTCCCCGGCCGGTCCTGCTGCGGCTCGGACGGCTCAGGCTTCGGCTTGGCCGGCGAACTCTTCTGGGGACGCTCGGGGGCCGCGTCGGAGCGGGGCCCCCGGGCCACCTTCTCCACGACCGAGCTCACGCCGTCGGTGGTCTTCTTCACCGTGCCGCTGACCTCGCGGGTGGCGCCCCCGGCGAGCTGGCCGACGCCGTCCAGCACACCGGCGGGCTCGTCGGCCCTGTCCTCGGCGACGGCGCTCTGCCCGGACCACAGGAAGGCCAGGGTGACCAGACCCACCACGGCGAGGAGTCCGCGCACGAGCACCGCGAGGGGGGTTCGTCCCTCTCGCCTCTGGGTGCTCCACGGCGCGGACATGATCAACGACGATAGGTCGGGAATCGCCGCTTGGGAATAGCCCGGGTCCGCCAGAAATTCCGGCTTCCTTTTCGCGACCCCGCCACCCGGTTTCGCCCGCCGCCGTCCGGCGGTGGGGCGTGGACTAGCGTGGCGGGCATGCATCGACCTGTGGCACTGGTGACGGGGGGCTCGCGCGGGATCGGTCTGGCGGTGGCCCGCGAGCTCGCCGACGACCACGACCTGCTGCTCGGCGGCCGCGACCCGGAGCAGCTGGAGGAGGTCTGCGGCACGCTCCCCCACGCCCGGCCCTTCGTGGTCGACCTCGCCGACGAGGAGGCGACGGCCCGGGCGGCCGAGGCGGTCGGCGACGTGGACGTGCTGGTCCACAGCGCCGGCGTGGAGGCGTCCGGACGCGTCGAGGAGCTGACCCGCGAGCGCTGGCGGCAGGTGCTGGAGCTGAACCTGGTGGCGGTCGCGGACCTCACCCGGCTGCTGCTGCCGGGGCTGCGGCGCCGCTCCGGTCAGGTGGTGATGATCAACTCCGGCTCGGGCTTCTTCACCACGCCCGGCGGCGGCCTGTACTCGGCCTCGAAGTTCGCGCTGCGGGCCCTCGCCGACACGCTGCGCGAGGAGGAGCGGGGTCGGGTGCGGGTGGTCTCCGTCCACCCGGGCCGGGTCGACACCGACATGCAGCGGCGGCTGCAGACCGGCCACGGCCGCGAGTACGACCCCGGCGAGCACATGCGCCCGGAGTCGGTGGCGGCCGCGGTGGCGATGGCCGTGCGCACCCCACCCGACGCCGTGGTGGAGTCGCTCAGCATCCGGCCGGCCGGGTGAGCGGCGGCGAGCCGGCAGCGCTGCGGGCGCTGCACCACCTCGACGTGTGGGTGCAGGACCTGCCGCGGGCCGAGGCGGAGTGGGGCTGGCTGCTGGGGCTGCTGGACTGGGAGCACGACGGCCAGGTGCTGACCCACCCCGACGGCACCTACCTCTACCTCGAGCACTCCCCCGACCAGCTGGACGTCCCGCACGAGCGACGGCGCCCGGGGGTCAACCACCTGGCCGTGCTGACCGACGACCGCCACCTGCTCGACCGCATCCGCGCCGAGTCCTCGGCCCACGGCTGGCACGAGCTCTTCGCCGACCACTACCCGCACGCCGGCGGCGAGCAGCACTGCGCCCTCTACCTGGAGAGCTCGGAGGGTTTCGAGGTCGAGGTCGTCTGCCAGCCCGCCGTGCAGACCTGACCGCCCGCGCGCTGGCGGGCGGTGGCCGTCCGGTCAGCCCCCGACCACGACCTCCGGGACCGCGAGCAGCCCGGAGGCCAGCCCGACGCCGGCGCGCTCCAGCTCCTGCATGGCGAAGCGGTGGCCGTAGCGGACCCGGCTGCTCCGCACCAGCTCCTCGATCGCGGGCTCGGTGGTCAGCGCGTTCGCGGCGGTGTTGGCCACCACCAGCCGCAGCTCGTTGGCCCCGGGACGGACCAGCCCGGTGACGTCGACGCGGTAGGGCGGCGCCCACAGCACCGCCGCCCGGTGCTCGCCGACCCACACCTCGGCCACCTCGCCGACCGGGGTGGTCACGTCGGCGCGGTAGGAGTGGGAGGCCGCGTCCGGGTCGTGCTCGCGCGCAGAGCAGCCGCCGAGGTCCAGCAGCAGGCGGCCCGTGGACAGCTCCTCCTCGTCCACCACCAGCTCGGTGCGGTAGGTCGCCCGGCCGGAGAAGTCCGCCCGTCCCGGCTCGTCCTCCCAGCGGTGCGGCAGCTCGACCGGCTGCTCGGGCTCGTCGCCGAAGGCCACCGTCCAGCCGCCGAGCCGACGTCGCGACGACTCCGCCGGCGCGTCCGCAGCCGGTGCCGGGGAGCCGTCGTGGCCCACCACGACCAGCGCCTGGTACGGCTGCAGCACCAGCTCCACCGCGTCGCCCCCCGCGGCGCCGACCACCTCGCCGGTGGCCGCGTCCCACACCTCGGTGGCGCGACGGCCCGAGGCCAGCCTCAGCGCGGGCTCGCGGACGTGGGCGCCGGTGTTCACGACCAGGTGCACCTCGGCGCCGTCGACGTGACGGCTGCTGACCACGACGTCCTCGCGGCTTCCGCCGAGCACCAGCCGCGGCGGGGCCGCCTCGTCCAGCAGCGGCTCGAGCTCGGACAGCGACGCGGCGTGCCCGTCGCCCAGGGCCGCGTCGCCGCCCAGCGTCAGCACCCGTCCGCCGGCGGCCACCACCCGCTGCAGCCACCGGGCGGTGCCGGCGGGCACCCGGCGGGTGCGGGGCAGCACCACCACCGGCACCCGGGCCGGGTCCAGCAGCTCGACGGCGTCGTCGTCGAACAGGTCGTAGTCCCGGCCGGTGCTGCGGAGCAGTCCGGTCAGGCCGTCACCCAGCCAGGCGGACGTGGAGCGCCACAGGTCGAGCTCGCCGCCGCTGCCGGGCCCCATGGTGGCGGCCACGTCGGTGGCCGGGACGTAGACCAGCACGTCGCGCACCGGCTCGCCCTGGCGCATCAGCCAGCAGAGCCGCTGCAGGTAGCGGTTCAGGTCCGGCGCGGCGGCCCACCACGGGTTGCGGTCGTCGAGGGCTCCGGCGGCGTAGAAGAACCAGCCCAGCCCGGGGGCGTCGGCCGGCGAGTACGGCCAGCCGTGACCGATCAGGTGGTTGACGCCGTTGAGCAGGTGCTCGTGGGCCTCGCCCTTGAGGTCCAGCGGGGTGGCCCGGAAGGACGGCGAGTGCACCCACGTCCAGGCCTCCGCCGAGGTGACCGCCCGGCCGTGCAGGTGGGCGGCCGAGGACGCCCACCGCGTCTGCGGCACCCGCCTCCAGCCCCACCCCTCCCCCTCGTGCTGGTGGGCCCGCCCGTAGCTGCTGAGCGTGGCCGGCGGCACGCCGTAGCTCTGGATGCGGAACGGCACGCCGTGCTCGTCGGCCCACCGCGCCACCACCGCGACGAAGTTCTCCTCGTACAGCTCAGAGAGGGTGCGGAGCAGGTCGGCGCGCAGCTGCTCGGTCCCCCCGGTGGGCACGACCAGCTCGTACAGCCGGGGCCGCAGGTCGTACCCGCGGCGACGCTCGAACTCGGGCAGCAGCTGCGGCGTCCAGTCCGCCCCGTACACCTCGAGGCTGTCGCAGAACACCGAGCCGAGCAGCTCGGCCGGGACGGCCGCCAGCAGCGGCTCGGCCACCGCGCGCAGGTGCTCCTCGGTCGCCTGCGCCGAGTAGTGGTCCAGCACCGGCCCCTCGGCGCCCGCGGCGGCCCGCTTCACCTGCTGCCCGGTCAGCCGCGACCAGGCCAGCAGCAGCACGCGGGGCTGACCGCCGGCCGGCACCCGCACCACGCCGTCGGACACGTCCAGCGGCTCCACCTCGGCCGGGGTCTCCAGGGCCGTCCCGTGGCCGACGAAGGCGGCCACCAGCTCCTCACCGGGCCAGCCGGCCGTGGCGGGCAGCTCGAGCGCGCCGCCGCCGATCTCGCGCCGCTCCCAGTCCAGCCGGCGGGCGGCGGTGGCCTCGGTGACGTGCGGCCCGCCGTAGGACCAGCCGCTGCCCAGCGTCACGTCCAGACGAAGCCCCAGCTCGCGGGCCCGCTCGGCGGCGAACCGCACCCGGCTGAGCAGCTCGGGGGAGCCGAAGCGGGTGGCGGCCTCGACCAGCGGGTAGACGAAGGCGACCTCGGCCCCGCCGAGACCGGCCTCGGCCATCGCGGTGAGCTGGCGGTCGAGCTCGGCCTCCTCGACCGACGGCCCGAACCACCACCACCGCATCATCGGCCGGGCCTCCGGGGAGGGTGATCGGAACCCGCTGCGCAGCACGTCGATGTCCACCGCAGGGAAACTACGGCACCGGGCAGCCGCCGTGGCCGGCGGGGCTGAAACGTCTCAAGTCGCGGCGGGGGCGGTGGCGCGTCGGCCCGGCCGGCTCGTGCGGTCTAGACTGCCCGGTGGTCCGGGCCCGGGAACGGCCCAGTCGAGGTGTGAGGAGTCGCAGGTGCCGATCAGCAAGGTGCTCGTCGCCAACCGGGGTGAGATCGCCGTCCGCATCGTCCGCGCCGCGGCCGACGCGGGTCTGGGCAGCGTGGCGGTCTACGCCGACGCCGACCGCGACGCGCTGCACGTGCGGCTGGCCGACGAGGCGTACGCCCTGGACGGGGCGACCCCCGCTGAGACCTACCTCGACATCGCCAAGCTGCTCGACGTCGCCCGCCGCAGCGGCGCGGACGCCGTCCACCCCGGCTACGGCTTCCTGGCCGAGAACGCCTCCTTCGCCCGCGCGGTGATCGAGGCTGGGCTGGTCTGGATCGGCCCGCCGCCCAGCGCCATCGACGCCCTCGGCGACAAGGTGCAGGCCCGCCACATCGCGCAGAAGGTCGGCGCGCCGCTGGTGGCCGGCACCCCGGCCCCGGTGGCCGACGCCGAGGAGGTGCTGGCCTTCGTCGACACCCACGGGCTGCCGATCGCCATCAAGGCCGCCTTCGGCGGCGGCGGCCGCGGGCTCAAGGTGGCGCGACGCCGCGAGGAGGTGGCCGACCTCTTCGAGTCCGCCACCCGCGAGGCGGTCACCGCCTTCGGCCGCGGCGAGTGCTTCGTGGAGCGCTACCTCGACAAGCCCCGTCACGTCGAGACCCAGTGCCTGGCCGACAGCCACGGCAACGTGGTGGTCGTCTCCACCCGCGACTGCTCGCTGCAGCGCCGCCACCAGAAGCTGGTCGAGGAGGCCCCGGCCCCCTTCCTCAGCGAGGAGCAGGTCGAGCGCCTCTACACCGCCTCCAAGGCGATCCTGCGCGAGGCCGGCTACGTCGGGGCGGGCACCTGCGAGTTCCTGGTCGGCACCGACGGCACCATCTCCTTCCTCGAGGTGAACACCCGCCTCCAGGTCGAGCACCCGGTCTCGGAGGAGGTCACCGGGCTGGACCTGGTGCGCGAGCAGTTCCGCGTCGCCGACGGCGAACCCCTCGGCTACGACGACCCCGAGGTCCGCGGGCACTCCATCGAGTTCCGCATCAACGCCGAGGACGCCGGCCGCGGCTTCATGCCCGCCCCCGGCACCCTCACCGAGTGGCTGCCGCCGTCGGGTCCGGGTGTCCGCGTCGACGAGGGCTACCTGACCGGGGCCACCGTCCCGGGCAGCTTCGACTCGCTGGTGGCCAAGGTCGTCGTCACCGGTGCCGACCGGCCGCAGGCGCTGGCCCGGGCCCGCCGGGCGCTGGCCGAGATGCGCTGCGAGGGCATGCCCACGGTGCTCCCCTTCCACCGCGCCGTGCTGCGCGACCCGGCGTTCACGGCCGCCGACGGCGGCTTCGCGGTGCACACCCGCTGGATCGAGACCGAGTTCGACGGTGCCATCGAGCCGTGGTCGGGCACCCCGGGCGAGGCCCCCGAGCCCTCCGAGACCTCCACGGTCGTGCTGGAGGTCAACGGCAAGCGGGTCGAGGTGAAGGTCCCCGCCGGGCTGGGGGCCGCCGCCGCCCCGGCCGCGCCGAAGGCCGGCAGGCCCGCCCGCACCCGCTCCCGCTCGACCGCGGCCTCGGCCGCCCCCACCGAGGCGCTGACCGCCCCGATGCAGGGCACCATCGTCAAGGTGGCCGTGGCCGAGGGCGACACCGTGGCCGAGGGCGACACCGTCGTGGTGCTGGAGGCGATGAAGATGGAGCAGCCGCTGCTGGCCCACCGGCCGGGCGTGGTGCACGGTCTGCAGGCCGAGGTGGGGGCCACCGTCTCCAACGGTGCGGTCGTCTGCGAGATCCGCGACGCCGGCTGAGGCCACTACGCCGCGAGCCCGAGAGCCCGGCCACACCGGCCCAAGAAACCTCTAAGAAAGGGCCCCTGCGGTCGGGACCACTGGTGCGGTCGGGGAGTATGGAAGCATGGAACTCGTCGTGCTTCTGCTTGTCATGGGCGCCTTGCTGAGTGGTGGGGTGTTCGCCGCCCGTCACTCCGCCCGGCAGAAGGAGCGGGCTGCGCGGGCCGAGCTGGAGAACCAGCTGTCGGTCTCCAAGCGCGCCGCCGACGAGGACGTCACCAAGTTCGGCGAGGAGCTGCAGCGCCTGGACGCCGACGTGGCCGGGCACGCGCTCGACGAGATGATGCAGCAGGACTACTCCCGCGCCCTCGACGCCTACGACAACGCCAAGCAGTCCCTGGACGCGGTCACCCGGCCCGACGAGATCCGCCACGTCACCGAGATCCTCGAGGACGGCCGCTACGCGATCGCCTGCGTGAAGGCCCGGCTGGCCGGGCAGCCGCTGCCGCAGAAGCGTCCGCCGTGCTTCTTCAACCCCGCCCACGGCCCCTCCACCCAGAACGTGATGTGGGCCCCGGCCGGTGGCGCGGAGCGCGAGATCCCGGCCTGCGCGGCCGACGCCGAGCGGGTCCTCGCCGGCGCCGACCCCTACATCCGCACCGTCCAGCGCGGCGCGCAGCGGGTCCCCTACTGGGAGGGCGGCCCGGCGTACTCCCCCTGGGCGCAGGGCTACTACAGCTCCTGGCGCGGCAGCGACATGCTCTCCGGCGTGCTGATCGGCTCGCTGCTCTTCGGCGGCGGCGGGAACATCTTCGGCGGCATCGGCGCCGGCATGGCCGGGATGGGCGAGGGCATGGGCGACATGTTCGAGGGCATCGGCGACGGCTTCGAGAACATGGGTGAGGGCCTCGGCGACATGTTCGGCGGAATGTTCGACTGACTCAGGTCAGCACCCGGTCGGGGTGGGTGTAGACGTTGCAGCCCCGCCCCCGGTTGAAGCCGACGAGCGTGATGCCGGCCTCGTCGGCGGTCTCCACGGCCAGCGAGGACGGCGCCGACACCGCCGAGACCAGCGGGATCCCGGCCAGGTGCGCCTTCTGCACCAGCTCGAAGGAGATCCGTCCCGACAGCTGCAGGGCGTGGCCGCGCAGCGGCAGCCGGCCCTCGCGCAGGGCCCAGCCGACGATCTTGTCCACGGCGTTGTGCCGGCCGACGTCCTCGCGGACGCACACCACCCCACCACCGGCCTCGACCAGCGCCGCCGCGTGCACCCCGCCGGTGCGGTCGAACATCTCCTGCCGCTCCCGCAGCCGGTCGGGCCAGGACAGCACCTCCGTCAGCGGCACCGCCGTGCGGTCGGCCGCCACGTCGAAGCGCGAGAGCTTCGTCACCGCCTCGATCGAGGCCGTGCCGCAGGCCCCGCACGAGCTGGAGGTGTAGACGGCCCGGTCGGTGCTGGCGGGGCGGACGACACCCGGCGCCAGCCGGACGTCGAGGTGGTTGAAGCTGCGGCTGCCGTCGGGGTCCACCCCGCCGCGGTAGCTCATGGTGGCCACCTCGGCGGCGTCGACGATGATCCCCTCGGCGTGCAGCAGCCCGAGGACCAGGTCGAAGTCGTGGCCGGGGGTCCGCATCGAGACCACCCACGGCTCACCGGACAGCGCGATCTCCAGCGGCTGCTCGCCGGCCAGCGTGTCGGGGCCGGTGCGCTCGACGCCGTCCAGGCTGAGCCGGCGGACCCGCCGACGTGTGGTGGCACGCACCTGCTGCACTCCTCCCAGGGCCGGGTACCCATCGTGCCACGCGCCCGCCCCGACGTCGGCCGGGCTGCCCGGGTGCGGGCTTCGTCAAACACCTGCCCGGCGCGTCGGCGAAGCGTGTCCGATTCGTGACCTGAGAGGACTTGTCCTGCGCTGGGCTCCCGTTCAGACTGTTCGAGCACCAGGAGGGGGATCGGGCGCTCGCGTCCGGTGGCCCGGCGAGGCGTCGCCCGTCGGCACTGGAGCAGAACCATGTGACCCGGAAGGTCCTCCGTGCGCCCCACCCTGCCCGAGAACGCCCCGCTCTCCCACGTGCCGGCCCTGCTGCTGGCCCTGTGCCTGCTCGTCGCCCCGTGCCTGCTGGCCCTGCCCACGTCGGTGCTGCCGGCCGAGGCGGCCGGTCGCACCCCGGCCGTCCCCTCGGGGCTGCCCAAGGGCATCGAGGCCCTCGCCGCCTACGTCCCCAACAACTCCTGCACCCCCGGCACGCGACCGGGCACCACCAAGCTGGCGGGCCTGCTGCGCGCCACCTACCCGGGCCTGACCACGGGGACCAGCCGGGCGTGCGACGGCTCGACGACCGAGCACTCCGACGGCCGGGCGGTGGACGCCATGCTGTCGGTGCGCAGCAGCACCCAGAAGGCGGACGCCAAGGCGCTCGTCTCGTGGCTGCTGGCCACCGACCGCGCCGGCAACCGCTACGCCAACGCCCGCCGGCTCGGCGTCATGTACATCATCTACGACAACAAGATCTGGGCCAGCTACCGCTCCTCCGACGGCTGGCGGGAGTACAACGGCTGCGCCGACCTGAGCTCACGCAGCTACGACACCACCTGCCACCGCGACCACGTCCACATCTCGCTGTCCTGGGAGGGTGCCATGGGCAGCACCTCCTTCTGGACCAGGAAGGTGGCCGCGCCCCGCTACGGGTCGTGCGCCTACGCCGGGCTGAACTGGGCCCCCTACGACGACTCGCCGCGCAGCACGCCCTGCCCGCGCTCCACCCGGCTGACCGCGCCGTCCTCGGCCTCGGCGGCCTACAAGGCGCTGGTGCCCTACGCGGGGATGTACATGAAGGCCGGGGCCGCCACCGGGGCTCCGGTGCGGGCGGTGCAGAAGGCGCTCAAGGTGCCCACCACCGGCAGCTGGGACACCGCGACCCGCAACGCGGTGAAGGCGCTGCAGAAGAAGAACGGGCTGACCCAGAGCGGGAACGCCAACACGGCCACCTGGCGGGCGCTGCTCGCCGCGCACGCGCCCCGCTGAGGCGAGCCGGGACGGGGGACGGCGGTTGACCGGGGTCTGGGGTCCCGGTCAGCCGCCGCCGGTGGCCCGCCGGTGCGGGCGGCGCCGGTGGCCGGTCAGTCGCCGAGAGTGGTGATGGAGTGGCGGTGCAGCCGCCGGGCCGCCTCCGCCAGCGACCCCGAGAGCGAGGGGTAGACGGTGAAGTCGCCGGCGAACTCGTCCACGGTGATCTGCTCGGCGACCGCCAGCGAGAGCGGGTGGATGAGCTCGCTGGCCGAGGGAGCGACGACCACGCCGCCGACGATGATGCCGGTGCGGGGCAGCGAGAAGATCTTGACGAAGCCGTCCTCGATGCCCTGCATCTTGGCCCGGGCGTTCCCCCGCAGCGGCAGGTTGACCGTGTTGGCCGGCACCCGGCCCTCCGACACGTCGGCCTGGCTGACGCCGACGGTGGCGATCTCGGGCGAGGTGAACACGTTCGCCGACACCCGGTTCAGGTCCAGCGGGGCGACGGCGTCGCCCAGCGCGTGCCACATCGCGATCCGTCCCTGCATGGCGGCCACCGAGGCCAGCGGCAGCACGCCGGTGCAGTCGCCGGCGGCGTAGACCCCGCGCGCGGACGTCCGCGACACCTTGTCCACCCGGATGTGGCCGGACGGGGTGAGGGCGATCCCGGCCTCCTCCAGGCCGATGCCGGCGGTGTTGGGGATGGACCCGACCGCCATCAGGCAGTGCGAGCCGCTGACGGTGCGGCCGTCGGTCAGGGTGACCTCGACGCCGTCGCCGACGCGGCGGGCGGAGGCCGCGCGGGACCGGGCCATGATGCCCACCCCGCGGCGCTCCATCACCTCCTGCAGCACGCGGGCGGCGTCGGGGTCCTCACCGGGCAGCACCTGGTCGCGGGAGCTGACCAGCACCACGTCCACGCCCAGCGCGTCGTAGGCGCTGGCGAACTCGGCGCCCGTCACCCCGGAGCCGACGACGACCAGCCGCTCGGGCAGGTCGTCGAGGGTGTACAGCTGCTGCCAGGTCAGGATCCGCTCGCCGTCGGGGCGGCCGTCGGGGAGCTGGCGCGGCCGGGTGCCGGTGGCGAGCAGCACGAAGTCGGCGTCGAAGACGTGCTCGCCCTCGTCGGTGTCGGCGACCACGCGGTGGGCGCCGTCCAGCCGTCCGCGGCCGTTGACCACCCGGACACCCTCACGACCCAGCCGCTCGGTGATGTCGCGGGACTGCTTGCCCGCCAGGTCGAGCACCCGCTGGTTGACCGCCTGCAGGTCGACCGAGACCGTCGCCCGCAGGCTGGGACGGCCCTCCCCCGCGGCGCCGGTGACCGTCAGCCCGAGCTGCTCCGAGCCGAGGATGCTGGTCATCACCTCGGCGGTGGCGATCAGCGTCTTGGAGGGGACGCAGTCGGTGAGCACCGCTGCGCCGCCGACGCCGTTCTCCTCGACCAGGGTGACCTCGCCCCCCAGCTGGCTGGCCACCAGGGCCGCCTCGTACCCGCCGGGTCCGCCTCCGATGATCACCACACGAGTCACCCGCCCATTCTTCCACGGTGGCCCCCGCGCCCTACACTGCCGGCCATGTCCTCTCCGTCACGTCGCCCGGACGCGGCCACCCTGGCCGTGGGGGCGCTGGCGGTGCTGCTGGCCGTGGCCGGCTGCGTGATGATCGTGCGCGGGCTGCCCCAGCGCACGCCGACCGAGCAGTGGCTGCTGGACCTGTCGTCGTGGCCGCTGACCCTGGCCGTGGTGCTGATGGTGGCGCGGGTGGCCGCCGAGCGGCGGCTGCTGGCGGCCCGGCCGCTGCCCCGCTGCTTCGTGGTGGGGGCGGTGCTGGCCGGCCTCGGCGTGGTGGCCTGGCTGCTGGTGCTGACCGGGGTCGCGGCTCCGGTGCTCACCCCGACGGGTGCCCAGCTGCTGGTCTGGCTGGGCGTCGGCGCGTGGGTGCTGTGGATCGTCCGCGACGGCGCCCGGCGCCAGCGCACCACCGTCTGGTCGCTGGCCGACCGCGACCGCGACTGAGCGCGCCCGTCCGGGTCCGCGAGCGGTGCGGGTGAGAGGATGCGCGCGTGAGTGAAGACCCTCAGGCCCTCGCCGCCTCCGCCGCCCGCACCCTGCTCGACGGAGCCGGGCTGCCCGGCCTCGACCTGGCCCTGGTGCTCGGCTCCGGCTGGTCGGCGGCCGCCGACCGGCTCGGTGAGCCGCTGCACACCGTCGAGCTGGCCGACCTGCCCGGTTTCAGCGCCCCCACGGTCGCCGGCCACGGCGGGCAGCTGCGGCTGGTGCGCACCCCGGCCGGCAAGGTGGCGGCGGTCTTCACCGGCCGGCACCACTACTACGAGCGCCGCGACGTGGACGCGGTGGTGCACGGGGTGCGGACGGCCGCCGCGGCCGGCGCCTCGGTGGTGGTGCTGACCAACGGCTGCGGCGGGCTCGACCCGGCCTGGCCCCCCGGCACGCCGGTGCTGATCCGCGACCACATCAACCTGACGGCGGCCACCCCGCTGCGCGGGGCGACCTTCATCGACATGACCGAGGCCTACTCCCGCCGGCTGCGGGAGCTGGCGCGCACCGTCGACCCGTCGCTGCCCGAGGGGGTCTACGTGCAGTTCTCCGGGCCGCAGTACGAGACGCCGGCCGAGGTGCGGATGGCCCGCGTGCTGGGCGGGGACCTGGTCGGCATGTCCACCACCCTGGAGACGGTGGCCGCGCGGGAGGCCGGGCTGGAGGTGCTCGGCATCTCGCTGGTCACCAACGCCGCCGCCGGCACCACCGACGCCCCGCTGTCCCACCAGGAGGTCATCGAGGCCGGCCGCGCCGCCGGCCCGCGGCTGGCCGAGCTGCTCACCGGTCTGGTGGCGGTGCTGTGAGCGCGCTGGCGCCCCAGCTCGCCGCCGCCGTCGCCGCCTGGCGGGCCGAGGACCCGGACCCGGCCACCGCCGCCGCCCTGGACGTGCTGGTGGAGCGGGCCGGCGACGGCGACGAGGACGCCCGTGCCGAGCTGGTGTCGGCCTTCGCCGGACCGCTGGAGTTCGGCACCGCCGGGCTGCGGGGCCCGCTGGGCCCGGGGCCGGCGCGGATGAACCGGGTGGTGGTGACGCGGGCGGCGGCTGGGCTGGCGGCCTGGCTGCAGCAGCAGCGGCTGTCCGGAGGCACGGTGCTGGTCGGCCACGACGCCCGCTACAACTCCGACGTGTTCGCCCGCGACACCTGCGAGGTGCTGGCCGGGGCCGGCTTCGACGCGGTGCTCGTCGACCGTCCCGTCCCCACCCCGGTGGTCGCCTTCGGGCTGCGCCACCTCGGCTGCGTCGCCGGGGTGGTGGTGACGGCCTCGCACAACCCGCCGCAGGACAACGGCTACAAGGTCTACCTGGGCGACGGCTCCCAGATCGTGCCGCCGGTCGACACCCAGATCGCCGCCGAGATCGCCCGGGTGGCGGAGCGCCCGCTGGCCGGGCTGCCGCGCTCCTCGGGCTACCGGGTGGCCGACGAGACGCTGCTGCAGGCGTACGTGGCGCGGGCGGCGTCCCTGGTCGGGCCGGAGGCGCCGCGGCAGCTCGACTGGGTCTACACGCCGCTGCACGGCGTGGGGGCGGCCGTCGTGGACCAGGTGGTGGGCCGGATCGGGTTCACCCCCGGACGCCCGGTGGCCCAGCAGGTCGAGCCCGACCCCGACTTCCCCACCGTGGACTTCCCCAACCCCGAGGAGCCCGGCGCGATCGACCTGGCGCTGGCCCTGGCCGCGCAGCAGGGCGCGGACCTGGTGGTGGCCAACGACCCCGACGCGGACCGCTGCGCGGTGGCCGTCCCCGGCGCGGGCGGCGACGCCCCCGGCGGGTGGCGGATGCTGCGCGGCGACGAGCTGGGTGCGCTGCTGGCCGACGACGCGCTGCAGCGCGGCGTCACCGGGGTCTACGCCCGCTCGGTGGTCTCCAGCAGCCTGCTCGACCGGCTGGCCGCGGCCGCCGGGCAGCCCTCGACCACCACGCTGACCGGGTTCAAGTGGATCGGCCGGGTGCCCGGGCTGGCCTTCGGCTACGAGGAGGCGCTCGGCTACTGCTGCGACCCCCGGGCGGTGGCCGACAAGGACGGGATCACCGCCCTGGTGCGGGTGCTGGCGCTGGCGGCCCGGCTCCGCGCGGAGGGGTCGACGCTGCTGGGCCGGCTGGAGGAGCTGGCCCGGACCCACGGGCTGCACGCCACCGACCAGCTCTCGGTGCGGGTCCGCGACCTGGCCGTCATCAGCACGGCGATGAGCACGCTGCGGGCCGCGCCACCGGCCGAGCTGCTCGGCGAGCCGACCGAGGTGGTCGACCTGGCCGCCGGCAGCGAGCAGCTGCCGCCGACCGACGCGGTGCTGCTGCGCACGTCCAGCACCCAGGTGGTGGTCCGGCCCTCCGGCACCGAGCCGAAGCTCAAGTGCTACCTGGAGGTGCGGCTGTCCCCCGCCGAGTCGGCGGACGTCCCGGCCGCCCGGGTCCGCGCGGCGGGGCTGCTGGCCACCCTGCGGGAGGAGATGGCCGCCGCGCTCGGGCTCTGAGGGCGGCCGCAGCGGCGGCGCCGGACTAGAGTGGCGCCCCGTGACTGCGCTGCCTCCCCTGGTCCTGGTGGCGGGCGCGTCGGGCAGCGGCAAGTCCCGGCTGGCACTGACCGCCGGACGCCCGCTGGTCCGTCTGGACGACTTCTACCGCGACGGCGACGAGCCCGACCTGCCGCACGCGCTGGGCATCGTCGACTGGGACCACGTCGACTCCTGGCACCTGGAGCGGGCGGTCGAGGCGCTGGTCAGCCTGTGCCGGACCGGCGCTGCGACCCTGCCCGTCTACGACATCGCCGCCAACGCGGTCGTCGCCCAGCGCACCCTGGTGCTGCCCGACGCCGGCTGCGTGGTGGCCGAGGGGGTGTTCGCCGCCGACGTGCTCGCCCCCGCGCGGGCGGCCGGCCTGGACGTCCACCCGGTCTGGCTGGACCGGCCCCGCACGCTCACCTTCCTGCTGCGGCTGGTGCGCGACCTCCGCGAGCACCGCAAGCCGCCCGCCATCCTGCTGCGCCGCGGTCTGGCGCTGTGGCGCACCGAACCGGCGATGCGCGCCCGGGCGCTGCGGCTCGGGTTCCGGCCGCTGCGGATGCGCGCCGCGC
>NZ_WPCU01000006.1:86047-102060 GCF_009742705.1 Auraticoccus cholistanensis | reverse complement strand
GCCGCGGTGTCCGGGCCCGACGGCGGACACGTTCTCAGGGGCAGGCGTTCAGCGACGCCGGCGGCGCAGCCCGGCGGCGACGATCCGGCGCACGAGCTGACGGCTGTCGGTGGGCACCGCGCCCAGCGCGACCGCCCGCTCGTAGGCCTCGGCCGGGATGTCGTAGTGGTCGCCCTGGAAGGCCCGGCGCGGGATGTCCATGCCGGCGGCGAAGGCGTGCAGCTCCTCGTGGCTGACGTCGCTGACCAGGTGCGACCAGACCGTCCCGCGGTGCGGCCAGCGGGGAGGGTCGATCAGGATCACCCGGACACGGTACGCCGGGCGGGAATCGTTCCCGGCGGCGGGCGGTTGCCGCAGGCATGACGGTCGACGCAGGCAGGTACGGGGTGTGGCAGCGGGCGCAGGACTGGTCCACCGAGCTGGCGGTCGCCGCCGAGGAGGCCGGCTACGGCACCCTGTGGATCGGCGGCTCCCCCGACGGCCACCTCGGGCTCGCCGAGGAGCTGCTGGAGGCGACCGGGCAGGTGCTGGTCGGCACCAGCATCGTCAACGTGTGGAAGGACGACGCCGCGACCGTCGCCGCCTCCTACGCGCGCCTGGCCGAGCGCTTCCCCGGCCGCTTCCTGCTCGGTCTGGGCATCGGCCACCCCGAGGCCACCCGGGAGTACGCCTCGCCCTACCAGAGCCTGGTGACCTACCTCGACGAGCTGGACGCCGCCGGCGTGCCGGTGCAGGGGCGGGCGCTGGCCGCGCTCGGTCCCCGGGTGCTGCGGCTGGCCCGCGACCGGACGGCCGGCGCGCTGCCCTACCTGACCACGCCCGAGCACACCGCCCGGGCCCGGGCCGAGCTGGGCGAGGGGGTGTTCCTGGCCGCCGAGCACAAGGTCGCCCTCAACCCCGACCCGGCGGTGGCGCGCGAGCTGGCCCGGGGGGCCGTCGGGCCCTACCTGCGGCTGAGCAACTACACCCGCAACCTGCTCACGCTCGGCTTCACCGAGGACGACATCGCCGACGGCGGCAGCGACCGGCTGGTCGACGCGCTGGTGCACCAGGGCTCCGTGGAGTCGGTGGCCGAACGGCTGCAGCAGCACCTGGCCGCCGGCGCGGACCACGTGGCGGTGCACCCCCAGCTCGCGCCCGGGGACGACGCCCCGCGGCAGCTGCGCGAGCTCGCCGAGGCGCTGCGCAGCTGAGCCCGGGTGGGGCGGGCGCGGGCGGACGTCAGCCGACCGGCGCCCACTCCGGGCCGGTCTCGCCGAGCTTCTCGTCCAGCTTGCTGAACAGCGGGCTGGGCTTCTGCAGCGGGACGCCCGGGCGGATCGGGTGCCGGTGCCAGCGGGCCTGCTCCAGCGAGTAGTCCCCGGTCAGCACCGGGTAGTCCTCGCGTCCCTCCTCGCTCACCTCGCGGATCTCCGGCAGCGCGGCCCACACCCCGGAACCGCCGAGGGCCTCGAAGACCAGCTGGGCCGAGTGCGGCAGGAACGGGGTGAGCAGGGTGTTGCAGTCCGAGACCACCTGCAGCGCGGTGTGCAGCACCGTCTCGCGCCGGCTCGGGTCGTCCTTGAGCTTCCAGGGCTCGGTCTCGGACAGGTAGCGGTTGGCCAGCGTCACCACGCGCATCGCCTCGGTGATCGCCTGCTTCACGCGGTTGCGCGACAGCGCCTCCCCCACCGTGCCGAACGCGGCCTCGGCGGCGTCCAGCAGGGCGAGGTCCACCGGCTGCAGGTCGCCCGCGGCGGGGATCGCCCCGATGTTCTTGTGCGCCATCGACAGCGACCGGTTGACCAGGTTGCCCCACTCGTTGGCCAGCTCGGAGTTGATCCGGCGGACGAACTCGTCCCAGGTGAAGTCGGCGTCCTGGTTCTCCGGGCCCGCCACCGAGATGTAGTACCGCAGCGCGTCGGGGCCGAACTCGGCCAGGAACTCGCGCACGTAGATGACGGTGCCGCGGCTGGTGGAGAACTTCGAGCCGCTCATGGTCAGGAACTCGCTCGAGACGACCTCGCTGGGCAGGTCCAGCACCCCGAAGGCCCCCGGCTCACCACCGCGGTCGCCCTGGCCGTTGTGGCCCAGCAGGATGCCTGGCCAGATGACGGAGTGGAAGACGATGTTGTCCTTGCCCATGAAGTAGTAGCTGCGGGCCTCGGGGTCGGTCCACCAGGTCCGCCAGGCCTCCGGGTCGCCGCTGCGCACGGCCCACTCCACCGAGGCCGACAGGTAGCCGATGACCGCGTCGAACCACACGTAGAACCGCTTCATCGGCGCGTCGCGCCAGCCCTCCAGCGGCACCACGACACCCCAGTCGATGTCGCGGGTGATGGCGCGGGGGCGCAGGTCCTCGATCAGGTTGGAGGAGAACCGCAGCACGTTGGGACGCCAGTCGGTGCGGGTCTGCAGCCACTCGGTCAGCGCACCGGCCAGCGCCGGCAGGTCGAGGAAGAAGTGCTCGGTCTCGCGGAACTCCGGGGTCTCGCCGTTGATCTTGGAGCGCGGGTTCACCAGGTCGACCGGGTCGAGCTGGTTGCCGCAGTTGTCGCACTGGTCGCCCCGGGCGCCCTCGTAGCCGCAGATCGGGCAGGTGCCCTCGACGTAGCGGTCGGGCAGCGTCCGCCCGGTGGAGGGGCTGATGGCGCCCTGGGTGGTCTGCGACACGACGTAGCCGTTGCGGTGCAGGGCGGTGAAGATGTCCTGGGTCACCCGGGCGTGGTTGCCGGTGCCGGTGCGGGTGAACAGGTCGTAGGACAGCCCCAGCCCGCGCAGGTCCTCCACGATCATCCGGTGGTACTTGTCGGCGCACTCCTGGGCGGTCAGGCCCTCCTTCTCGGCCTGCACCAGGATGGGCGTCCCGTGCTCGTCGGTGCCGGAGACCATCAGCACGTCCTGGCCGCTCATCCGCAGGTAGCGGGCGAAGATGTCGGAGGGGACACCGAAACCGGACACGTGTCCGATGTGGCGCGGCCCGTTGGCGTAGGGCCAGGCCACGGCGACGAGGACGGGAGAGCTCATGGCGGCCACCCTATCCACCGGGCCACCCCCCTCCCGCCGCCTTCCGGCACCCCCGGACACCCGCCGTCCACCACCCCGTCGCCGGCCGGCCCCTTGCCCCTGCGGCGGGGCCCGGTCAGGATCGTCGCGTGACGAGCGGAGCAGGAGCCGAGGGGTCCACCACGCCGGCGCGGCGACCGGTGGTGGTGCTGGTCTCGCCCGACTCCGGCGAGGTGCTGCTGGAGGAGTTCGGGCGCTACCAGCGCGACTACGAGGTGCACCTGACGCGCTCGGTCGCGGAGGCGCTCGACCTGACGGCCCGGGTCGCCGACGAGGGCGGACGGATCGCCCTGTTCGTGCTCGACTCGGCGCTGCGGGACGGGGTCGAGCCGGTCCCCGTCGACGGGAGCGGCGGCTACCCGCACGCCGACACGGTGCTGGTCACCTTCGCCCGGCTCCGCTCGGTCGTGCCCACGGCCCGGCGGCTGGTGGTGGCGCACTGGTCGCGGTTCCGCGAGGACGCCGACACCCTGCGGGCGGGTCTGGCCAAGGGCAAGTACGACGGCTACCTGCTGATCCCGCGCGGGATGCGCGACGAGGAGTTCCACCAGGCCGTCAGCGAGCTGCTCTCGGACTGGAACGCCACCGTGGGCGGGCACGAGGTCGAGGCGCTGCGCATCGTCTCCGACGGCACCGACCCGCTCACCCTGGCCATCCGCGACTACCTGGACCGGATGGGGATGCCCCACCGCGTGCACCACCCCGGCAGCGAGACCGGTCGCGAGGTGCTGGCCCGCTGGACCGGCGGGCCGACGCTGCCGCTGGTCGACGCCTTCGAGCGCGGCACCTACGCCCCGCGCACGGTGCGCGACGTGGCCGTGGCCACCTTCGGGCGTCCGGAGAGCTTCGACCGCGAGCAGGTGGTCGACCTGCTCGTCGTCGGCGCCGGCCCCGCCGGGCTGGCGGCGGCGGTCTACGGCGCCTCCGAGGGGCTGAGCACCGTCGTGCTGGAGGCCGACGCGGTCGGCGGCCAGGCCGGCACCAGCTCGATGATCCGCAACTACCTCGGCTTCCCCCGCGGGGTCTCGGGGATGCGGCTGGCGCAGCGGGCCCGGCTGCAGGCGATCCGCTTCGGCACCCGCTTCCTGGCCGGCTGGGAGGTCACCGGCCTGGTCCCCGGCGAGCTCCTGCCCGACGGCGGCCGCAGCCCGCACCGCGTGCTGAGCGACGGCGGCGAGGTGCTGGCCCGGGCGGTCGTCGTCGCCACCGGCGTGCGGTACCGCCGGCTCGGGGTCCCGGCGGTGGAGGAGCTGGTGGGTCTCGGCGTGTTCTACGGCAGCGCCATGACCGCCGCCCGCGAGATGGAGGGCCAGGACGTCGTCGTGGTGGGCGGGGGCAACAGCGCGGGCCAGGCCGCGATCCACCTGGCCCGCTTCGCCCGCTCGGTGACGATCATGGTCCGCCGCCCGGACCTGCGCTCGACCATGTCGGACTACCTGGTCAACGAGATCGGGTGGAGCCCGCGGATCGCCGTGCAGCCCTGCTCGGAGGTGGTCGACGGGGGCGGCGACGGCCGGCTGCAGTGGCTGGACGTCCGCGACACGACCTCCGGCGCGGTCACCCGGCGCGAGGTCGGCGGGCTGTTCCTGCTGCTGGGCGCCGAGCCGCACTGCGGCTGGTTGCCCGAGCAGGTCGCCCTGGACGGGCGCGGCTTCGTGCTGACGGGCCGTGACGTGCCCCGGGAGGCCTGGCGCGACGGGCTGCCGCCGGAGAGCCTCGCCACCACCGTCCCCGGGGTGTTCGCCGCCGGCGACGTCCGGGCGGGCTCGATGAAGCGGGTGGCCGCGGCCAGCGGCGAGGGGGCCAGCGTGGTGCCCCTGGTGCACGCCTGGCTGGCCCCCGACGGCGGCTGAGAGCGCTCAGCCCGGCTCCGCGGCGGGCCGGTGCCGGGAGTTCAGCCGGGCGGCCTGGCGGGTCAGGTGGTCCCGCTCGGCCACGTCGGAGGCCCTCCTGGCCGCCTCCGCGTAGAGCCGGGCCGCCTGCTCCAGGTCGCCGTCGCGCTCGTGGAGGTAGGCCGACACCGCGGTGTGGCGGGGCAGCGAGGGGTCCAGCTCGGCCAGCGCCGCCAGTCCCGCCCGGGGCCCGTCGGCGTGGCCGACGGCCACCGCGCGGTTGAGCCGCGCCACCGGGTTGCCGGTGAGCCGGACGAGCTCGTCGTACCACTCCACGACCTGCACCCAGTCGGTCTCCTCGGCGGTGCGGGCATCGGCGTGCAGGGCGGCCACGGCGGCCTGGGCCTGGAACTCCCCCAGCCGGTCGCGGGCCAGCGCCGCCTGCAGGACCGCCACACCCTCGGCGATGGCGCCCGTGTCCCAGCGGCTGCGGTCCTGCTCGGCCAGCGGGACCAGGCGGCCCTCCGGTGTGGTGCGGGCGGCCCGGCGGGCGTGGTGCAGCAGCATCAGCGCGAGCAGCCCGGCCACCTCCGGGTGGTCGACGACGGACGCCAGCTGGCGGGTCAGGCGGATGGCCTCCGCGGCCAGGTCGACGTCCCCGGAGTAGCCCTCGTTGAAGACGAGGTAGAGCACGCGGAGCACGGTCGCGACGTCGCCCGGCTGGTCCAGCCGCACCCCGGCGACGGTGCGCTTGGCCCGGCTGATCCGCTGGGCCATGGTCGCCTCGGGCACCAGGTAGGCCCGGGCGATCTGGCGGGTGGTGAGGCCGCCGACGGCGCGCAGCGTGAGGGCCACCGCCGACGACGGGGACAGCGACGGGTGCGCGCACAGGAAGTAGAGCTGCAGCGTGTCGTCGGCCGTGGCGGCCGGGCCCGGCGGCGGCTCCTCGCCCAGCAGGTCCTCCCGCCGGCGCCGGGCGACGTCGGAGCGGGTGGCGTCCAGGAACCGCCGCCAGGCGACCGTGACCAGCCACCCCCGGGGGTCCCGCGGCGGGTCGTCGGGCCAGACCCGGACCGCCTCGACCAGGGCGTCCTGGACGGCGTCCTCGGCCGAGGCGAAGTCGGCTCCGCGGCGGACGAGGACACCGATCACGCCAGGAGTCAGGCGGCGCAGCAGCACCTCGTCCACCACGGTGCTCACTCCGAGACGGTGTGGTTCATGGTCAGGAAGGGCCGCACCTCCAGCCACTCGTGGATCGGCTTCCCACCGGCCCCCGGCGCAGCCGACAGCTCCCCCGCCAGCTCGATCGCGCGCTCGTAGCTGTCGACGTCGACCACCATCCAGCCGGCGATCAGGTCCTTGGTCTCGGGGAAGGGCCCGTCGGTGACCGGCGGTCGCCCCTCGCCGTCGTAGCGGACCCACGTCCCCTCCTGGGCCAGGGCCTGGCCGTCGACGAACTCGCCGGTCGACTCCAGCCGCTTCGCGAAGTCGTCCATGTACTTCAGGTGGGCCGAGACCTCCTCGGGGGTCCACCGGTCCATCGGCACGTCGTTCACCGCAGCCGGGTTGCCGCGGTAGTGCTTGAGCAGCAGGTACTTGGCCATGGTCGGTCCTCCTCGTGTGGTGCGACCCATCTTGGTCGCGCTCACCCCGGGGACGGAACCACCCGCCGGTTCTCGACATCGCCGGCCGCGCCGGTTCCAGAACCACGTCGCTCAAGCCCTTGCGTCCTGCTGCGGGGCCTCGGGAGGATGGGACCCACGCCACCGAGAGGACGTGCTCACCGACATGGCCGTCGAGACGATGCCCCACCACCCCAGCGAGGACGGATCCGGCACGACCGACCCGTTCGACGCCCACCGCTTCGACTACTCCCCCTGGTACTTCTGGCGCCAGGCCGGTGAGGACGAGCGCCGGGCCCAGCTCGAGCGGCAGGCCCGGGCGCTGGCGGCCCACCCGGGCTGGGCGCTGGGTGAGCGCTGCTTCCTCAGCGAGCTGGCCTCGCTGCAGGCCGAGACGCTGGTGCTCGGCGACCGCAGCTACGTGGCCGCCCACGCCTACCTGACCGACGACGTCCGGGCCGGCCGCGACTGCACGATCAACGCCTTCACCGTGGTCCGCGGCCGGGTGCGGCTCGGCGACGGCGTCCGGATCGGGGCGCACACGTCGCTGCTGGCCTTCAACCACACGATGACCGACCCCGACGTGGAGGTCTTCCGCCAGCCCATCACCAGCCGCGGCATCACCATCGGCGACGACGTGTGGATCGGCTCCCACGTCGTCGTCGTGGACGGCGTCACGGTGGGTGACAAGGCGATGCTCGCCGCCGGTGCGGTGGTGACCAAGGACGTCCCGGCCGGCGCGGTGGTGGGCGGCAACCCCGCCCGGGTGCTGCGCTGGCGCGTCCCGCCGGCGCCGGGGTCGGACGCCGCGCCGGCCACCACCGCCCCGCTGGCCGAGCGCCTCGCCGCCTTCGTCGACCGGGCCCGCAGCCAGGCCGCCGACGTGCTGCAGCGCAGCTGGGAGCCGACGCTGCCGGGCGGGCAGTTCGTCGACCGGCCCGGCGCCCGTCCCACCGTGCGCGCTCAGGCCGACGCCGTCGAGATCGCGGACCTGTTCCTCGGCAGCGCCCCGCCGCAGCTGGACGCCGCCACCCAGGCCGAGCGGCTGGCCGACTGGCAGGACCCGGTGACCGGCCTGGTGCCCGAGCTGGACGAGCACGGCAACCCGACGACCGCCGCGACCGACTGGCACGACGGGACGGCCGGCTACCACGTGCTCTCGGTCGGCTACGCCCTCGACGTGCTGGGCAGCACCTTCCCGCACCCGGTGCGCGCCATCACCGGACGCTCGGCCGACGAGCTGGTGTCGGCGCTCGACGCGCTGCCCTGGCACGGCCGCGCCTGGGGGTCCGGCGCCTGGGTCGACATGGTGGGCACCGCGCTGCGCTGGGACCTGCCCCGCGGCGTGCCGGGGGCCTCGCAGCAGCTGGCCACCCTGATGGGCTGGCTGCACCTGCGCGCCGACCGGAGCACCGGGATGTGGGGCACCTCCGACGGCAGCGACGCCATGCTCCAGGTGGTCAACGGCTTCTACCGGGCCTCGCGCGGCAGCTACGCCCAGTTCGGACTGGCGCTGCCCTACCCCGAGCGGGTGGTGGACACGGTGCTCGCCCACGCCGCCGACCCGCGCTGGTTCGCCCCCGAGCGGCAGAACGCCTGCAACGTGCTCGACGTCGCCCACCCGCTCTGGCTGGCCGGGCGCCAGACCTCGCACCGCCGTGCCGAGGTGGAGACGCTGGCCGCCCGGCTGCTCGGGGACGCGCTGGGCCACTGGACGGACGGCCAGGGCTTCGGCTTCCAGGCCCCGCACCCCAGCACCCGCGGCGTGCCGGCCACCGTGCCCGGTCTGCAGGGCACCGAGATGTGGTCGGCCATCGTGTGGCTGCTCGCGGACCTGGTCGGGCTCTCGGGCGTGCTGGGGTACCGGCCCCGCGGGGTGCACCGCCCCGAGCCCGCCGTGCTGGTGCCGCCGATCGGCTGAGCCCGGCCCCGCCCGGGCCGGCCCCCGGTCAGCCGACGTCGACCACGTCGCGTCCGCCGTCGGGCCACCGCACCTCGACGCCCCCCGGTCCCAGCCGGACCTCGGGCAGCGGCGGCTCCTCCTCGGCCAGCACGACGGCCACCGCGTGCAGCACGCCGGGTCGGACCGGGCCGACCGTCTCGGCCCAGGGCACGCGGAGCGCGGCGCCGAAGGGGTTCTCCGCCTCGTGCAGGGAGGAGCCGGTCCGCAGCTCGCCGAGCAGCGGGGTGACGGCGCTCACCGCCGGGGCCCGGTGCACGTCCCGGGTGGGGGTGGCCCAGCCCGACAGCACCAGGGTGGCCGCGGGCGGCGGCAGCCCCTCGTCGGTGCGCAGCCGCGCCAGCCGCACCTCGACCGGCCCGCGCAGCACCGACCAGGTCTGCAGCACCGCGCCCGGCACCGGCGTCAGGCGGTCGTCGGCGTCGAGCAGGACCACCTCGTGGGCGCTGCCGGCCACCCGGTCGCCCACCACCGTGGTGGTGAGCGGTCGCCGCTGCGACCAGCGGCCGGCCTCGTCGCGCAGAGCCACCAGGTTGTCGACCACGGGGACGCCCGGACGCGGGCTGCTGGGCACCGGTCCGGTGGCGCTGGAGTAGGCCAGCCGGCAGTACATCGGGTCCTCCGCGGCGGCTGCCGCACCGGAGTGGTCCACGCCGTGGTTGACCACCCTCACGACGCCGTCGCCCGAGCGGCCGACCAGCCAGCCCACCGGGCGGACCGCGGTGACTCCCTCGACGGCCGGCTCGTCGGGCTCGGGCTCGGTCCACACCGGGTGGTCGGCCGGCAGGGCCAGACCGGCGAAGCCCAGGCTGGCCCAGTACGGCGACCCGGGGCCGGAGTAGGGCTGGCGCATCGGCTCGTGGCGGCCGAACCAGCCAAGGCTCAGCAGGTCGTGCTCGTCGTAGCAGCCGTGCTCGACGAAGTGGCGCAGCGTGGCGCTGCCCACCTCACGGACCCGGCCCGGCGCCACGGTGTCCACGCCGAACAGCGGCCCGGCCCACAGCGCGCCGGTGGTGGCGAACCGGTAGACCAGCGACCGGCCCTGGAACAGCGGTGCCCCGTCGGTCCCGAACAGCTGCACCAGCTGGGGCAGCAGGTCGGACAGCCGGCGGCGGTACCGCTCCAGGGCGCCCTGCGGCGCCGCCTCGCCCAGGATGCGGCACCACCACAGCGAGAACAGCTGCATGACCCAGGCGTTGTACCAGTCGACGTTGCCCGCCCGGCCGTCCGGGCGCCCGTCGGTGTACCAGCCGTCGCCGAGGTAGCAGTCGTCGAGGTAGCCGACGTTCGCCGCGACCTCGGCCTCGTCGTGCGGACCGCCGACGGTGCGCAGGAAGGCCTGGGTGACGTTCTGGAACCAGCGCCAGTTGTTGTCGCCGTACTCCGCGCCGACCGAGCCGGCCAGCCAGTCGACCACCCGCTCCTGCACGCCGGGGGCCAGGTGGTCCCAGATCCGGGACCGGGTCTCGTGCAGGGCGATGGCCACCGCCGCCGCCTCCACCCGCGCCTGCCGGGTCTCCTCCAGCCGGGGCCAGCGGTCCGGGGCCGACGGGTCGGTCCCGGCCGCCAGCCCGCCGGCGTAGAAGCCGGCGTGGTCGTGGGGGTCGTCGTCGGAGCCGGCGAGCCGGAACCCGACGGTGAGGAAGGAGCGGGCGAAGCCCTCCAGCCCGTCGCTGGCCCGGCCCGCCGCCGAGGCCGGGCCGGGCAGGTCGAACCGTGCCCGGCCCGGGCTGGCCCAGCGCCGCAGCGCCAGCAGCGACAGGTCGGCTACCCGCTCGTGGTGCTCACGGGTCCACCCGGTGCGCGGTGAGCGGTGACGGTCCTGGCCCAGGTCCGCCACCGCCTCGGCGATCCGCGGCACCGCGCTCCCCCGGCCCGCTGCCGTGACGCTCACCGGGGTGCGCCGGCGCCGGTCTGCAGCTGCTCCTGGTACTCGGCCCGCATCTTGTCCCCGGCCTCGCTGCGCCAGGCGGCGACCAGCTCGGCCAGCTGCGAGAAGGGCTGCCGTCCCTGCACGATCTCGTTGGCCCCGTCGATGAACTTCTTGTCCGCCGGGGCGTTGTCCGTGGCCGCGGTGTTGGAGAACAGCCCCACCACCGGGTTCTCGATGCCGGTGGGGATGGCCTGCGACTGGTAGGCGTGCTGGTAGTCGGCGTCCTGCGGCCGGCCGGGCTGGTAGATGGTGTACGGGCTGTCGGCCAGGTAGCGGATCGGCAGCACGGTGTTCGTGGTGCCGGTCTTGGTGAGCACCGGGTTGCCGTCGGCGTCCTTCTCGTGGTCGACCCCCTCCTGCCCGAAGAGCCGGTACAGGTACTCCTCGGTGCCGAACGGGGCGGCCAGCCAGTTGAGCACCCGCAGGATCTCCTTGAGCCGCTCGGGGTCGTCCTGCTGCTTGATCATGGTGATCGAGAAGATGCCGCTGCCCAGGTGCCAGGGGGCCAGGTCGCTGCCGTCGCGGTTGTAGACCGGCATCAGCCCCAGCTCGAACTCCTCGTTGTCCTGGTTGTCGAGGATGTACTGGGTCCAGCCCGGGTAGCCGTCGTCGGCGTTGATGGCCACCGTGCCGGCGTTGAACAGCTGCTTGAACGGCTGCGCCGGGTTGAAGGAGTCCGGGTGCATGACGCCGGCCTTCCAGAACGCGATCATGTCGTTGAGCGTCTGGGCGTACTCCTCGGTCTCGTAGCGGTGGGTGAGGTTGCCGCCCTCCTCGCGCCAGACGTTGGGCTCGCCGTTCATCCGTCCCAGCACCGTGCGCGGCTGGTTCCACAGGCTGAAGGCCCAGCGCCGCTGCGCCGGGTCGGTCAGCGCCTTGGCGGTCTCGAGGAACTCCTCGTAGCCCTTGGGCTCGGCCGACACCCCGGCCTTGTCGAACAGGTCCTTGCGGATGAAGTGGTAGTTGCCCACCGCGCCGCGCGGGATCGGGATGCCGTAGATCCCGCCGTTGTAGACCGACGAGCGCCAGGTGCGGGTCGGGATGTTGGCCAGGTTCGGGTAGTCCTTGATGGCGTCCCCGGACAGGTGCTCGCTGAGGTCGGTGAAGCGCCGCTGCAGCAGCTGCGGCAGGTTCGCCACCGGCGGCGGGCTGCCGTTGGGGGTCTGCAGCATGTCGGGCAGCTCGTTGCCGGCGATGGTGGTGGCGAACTTCTGCTGGTAGTCGGCGTTGCTGACCATCTGCAGCTCCAGGTTGGTGCCCAGCCGCTCGTTCAGCCCCTGCCAGTAGGTGTTGCGGTCCGGGCCCGGCGGCACGGCGTAGTAGATGTTGGCCATCCCGCTGACCGAGCCGCCGCGGCCGGGTGTCTCCGGCACCGAGCGCGGGTTCTCGGAGGGGAAGTTGCGGAACGCCGGGTCCACACCCTCCTCGGTGCCCGGCAGGTCGGGCTCGAGACCCGTGTAGGGGATGTAGGTGGGCAGCACGGCGGCGTTGTTCACGGCCACCGAGTTGGTCTCGGCGCTCTTGCTGCCGTTGGAGCAGCCCGAGAGGCCGAGCCCCATCAGCAGGGCGGTACCGCTGGCTCCGGCGAGCACCTGGCGGCGGGTGAAGGCGACGGGTGACATGGGGATCCTCCTTGATCCGGAAGGCTTGTGGTTGGTCGGTGGGTGGGACGGTCAGCCCTTGACGGCGCCGATCATCACGCCCTTGGCGAAGTGGCGTTGCAGGAAGGGGTAGACGAGCAGGATCGGGACGACGGCGATCACGAGGATGGCCATCTGCAGCGACAGCTGCGGCGGCAGCGCCTCGGCCGGGCCGAGCTGGTCGCCGCCGATGGTGGTCTGGTTCACCACGAAGGTGCGCAGCACCAGGGCCATCGGCCACTTGTCGGTGGTCTGGATGTACAGCAGGGCGTTGAAGAAGGCGTTCCAGTAGGCGACGGCGTAGAAGAGCCCGATCACCGCGAGCACCGCCTTGGACAGCGGCAGCACGATCCGGACCAGGATGGTCGCGCTCGAGGCGCCGTCGATGGCGGCGGACTCGAACAGCTCCTGCGGCAGCTCCTGGAAGAAGGCCCGCATCACGATCACGTTGAAGGCGTTGATCATCACCGGCAGGATCAGCGACCAGTAGCTGTCGAGCAGGCCGAGCTCCTTGACCACCAGGTAGTTGGGGATGAGGCCCGGGGAGAACAGCACGGCACCCAGCAGCAGGATCACCATCGGCTTGGAGCCGAAGGAGCCGGAGCGGGAGAGCCAGTAGGCCAGCCCGGCGGTGGTGGCCAGCGACAGCAGCGTGCCCACCACGGTGATCAGGATCGAGATGATCATCGCCCGGGTGACCACGCCACCGGACAGCACCGCCTGGTAGGCGGTGAGGTCGATGCCGCCCGGCCACATCACCATGCCGCCGGCGGCGGCGTTGATGGTCTCCTGGCTGGCCAGCGAGGTGGCGATGATGGACCAGAAGGGGATGATCACCAGCGCCACCGAGATGGCCAGCGCGATGAACTTCAGGGCCTGGACGAGCAGGCTGGGCTTCTCCATCCAGACGGGGCGCCCGTTCGCCTGCTCGGGGCGGACGGTGTCGTCGCCGATGGTCGCCTGGTCGGTGCTCACTTCTCGTACACCCCTTTCTCGCCGAAGGCGTGGGCCAGCTTGTTGGCCCCGATCACCAGGAGGACCCCGACGACGCCCTTGACCAGGCCGACCGCGGCCGACAGGCCCCAGTCACCGCCGACGATCCCGTTGTTGAAGACGAAGGTGTCCAGCACCTCGCTGGCCGGCAGGCCCACCGGCCCCTGCTGCAGGATGATCTGCTCGAAGCCGACCGAGAGGCTGTTGCCCAGGCGCAGGATCAGCAGCAGGATGAACAGCCCCTTGATGGAGGGCAGCGTGATGTGCCACATCCGCTTCCAGGCGTTGGCCCCGTCGACGGCGGCCGCCTCGTACTGCTCCTGGTCGATGCGGGAGATGGCGGCCAGGAAGATGATCGTGCCCCAGCCGGCGTCCTTCCAGATCACCTGCGCGGTCAGCAGGGCCTTGAACAGCTCCGGCACCCCGATGATCTCCACGATCGGGAAGCCGTTCTGCAGCAGGAAGGTGTTGAGCATGCCGGCGTTGCCGAGCATCTGCTGGAACAGCGACACCACGATGACCCACGACAGGAAGTGGGGCAGGTAGAGGATCGACTGCAGCAGCCGCTTGAGCCGCTCCCCCGCCAGGCTGTTCAGCAGCAGGGCCAGGGCCAGCGGCACCGGGAACACCAGCACCGTCTGGATGACCGTCAGCACCAGCGTGTTGTAGAGCGCGGTGAGGAAGGCCGGGTTCGCCTCCCAGAGGAAGGAGAAGTTCTCCATCCCCACCCACTCCGACTCACCGATGCCCAGGTAGGGCTGGTAGTCCTGGAACGCGATCACGTTGCCCAGCAGCGGGACGTACTGGAACAGCAGCAGGGCCACCGCCCCGGGCAGGCCCAGCAGGACGAGCAGCTTGTCCCGCGACAGGCGCGCGAGCCGACGCGGCCGGGCGGCGGGAGCGGAGCTGTCGCCCCAGTCGATCGGTTCAGCTTGTAAGCGCTTGCTTGTCTGGTCGAGCGCCATGCGTGTTCTCACCTGCTTCGTCGGAGGTCGTTACGCGTCACGCCGGCCCGGTCCCGGGCTGCTCGGCTGTGAGGTGTGGTCAGTCAAGCCCATGGCGTCCGGCGGTGGCAAGAGGCTGCGGCAACTTGCCGCAAACTCCGCCCGCCGGACGCCGGCCGGTCAGCCGGTGAGCGACCGGAGGTAGGCCAGGTTGTCGGCGGTGCGCTGCTCCAGCGGCAGCTCGGTGGAGAAGTCCTCCAGGGTGACCCAGCCGTCGTAGCCGTGCTCGGCGAGCGCCCGCAGGTAGCCCTCGACGTCGGCCTGGCCGCCGCGCAGGGTGGCCCAGCCGAACTCCCAGTCCACCGTGCCGTCCTCGCGGGTGCCGCTGGGGCGCCAGGCCGCGTTCTTGACGTGCACGTGGGCCAGGTAGGGGCCCAGCAGCTGGAAGGCCCACCGGTGGTCCTCCTGGCCCTCGTTGAGCAAGTTCCCGAGGTCGTGGATGACCCCCACCGCGTCGGGGTCGAGGCCGTCCAGCAGCCGCACCGCGGCCGAGGCCGAGGCGGTCAGCGTGCGGTGGTGCAGCTCCACCAGCGCCTTGACGCCGTGCGCGGCGGCGCGCTCGGCCACCCAGGCGTAGGCCTCGCGGCAGCGCTGGAAGACCTCGGGGTAGGTCTCCCCCGCCGCGACGCCGGGCACCCCGACGCGGAGCTGCCGGGCGCCGACCGCCGCCGTGGCGGCGATCACCCGCTCGACGTCGTCGCGCTGGGTGCAGGGCACATAGGGGCACAGGCCCGAGATCTCCAGGCCCGCCTCGGAGGTGACCCGGGCCATCTCCTCCAGCGAGTCCTCCAGCCCGGTCAGCGGCCAGGTGGCGCGGTTGCCCCGCCAGAACCCGGTCTCCTCCGACGGCGGCTGGTCGACGACGCGCCACTCGATGCCCTCGTAGCCCTGGGCGGCGATGGTGCGGGCGGCCTCCTCGGGCGTCCACTCGGGGGTGGAGGCGGTGAAGACGGAGAACCTCATGCCGACACCCCCACCGGCTGCGCGCCGGGCACCACGGGCACGACGTCGTCGTGGACGCCGGCCAGCACGTCGTCGAAGCGCACCGGCTGGCCGAGCGTGGCCGAGACGTAGATGGAGCGGACCAGGGCCTGGGAGAGCAGCGCCTCCTGGGCGTCCACCAGCGGCGCGCGGCCCTCCAGCACGGCGGCGGCGATGTCGTCGAACTGGCGGGAGTGCCCGGCCACGAAACGGTCCTCGGAGTTGCGCGAGCCCGCGAACTCGTCGACCTCCTGCAGCGCGGCCTCGGCCTGGTTGCCGGTCACCTTCGCCTCGCGCAGGTTGTCGGCCACCTCGCCGTCGCCGCAGTGCAGGTAGCGCAGCTCGTCGTTGTCGATGATCGCCGAGCCCCGGGTGCCGTGCACCTGGACGCGGGTGGTCAGGCCGGGGTAGGCCGCGGTGGTGCAGAAGATCGTGGCCAGCGCCCCGGAGGCGAAGCGCACGGTGGCGGTGGCGGTGTCCTCGACCTCGACCCGCTCGTGGGCGAGCTGGGCGGTGTGGGCGAAGACCTCCTCGGGACGGCCGAGGTACCAGCGCAGCAGGTCGACGGTGTGCACGCCCTGGTTCATCACCGCACCGCCGCCGTCGAGGGCCCAGGTGCCGCGCCAGTCACCGGAGTCGTAGTAGCCCTGGCTGCGGTACCAGGCCATCGAGGCCACGCCGCAGGTGATGGTGCCGAGCCCCTCGGTGTCCACGGCGCGGCGGACGGCCACTGCACCGGGGTCGAAGCGGTGCTGGCTGATGACCGAGACGACCTGGCCGCGCTCGGCGGCCTGGGCGGCGCGCTCGGCGAAGCGGGCGCTCTTGGCCACGGTGACGTCCAGCGGCTTCTCGATCACCACGTGCAGCCCGGCGTCCAGGGCCAGCTCGGCGTGGTCGACGTGCAGCCCGCTCGGGGTGCACACCGACGCCAGGTCGGCACCGCCCGCGGCCAGCGCCGCGGCGAGGTCGTCGAACTGCTGCGGCGCGGAGCCGCCGTTCTCGA
>NZ_WPCU01000006.1:61537-86039 GCF_009742705.1 Auraticoccus cholistanensis | reverse complement strand
GGCGGCTCAGCACGATGGCGTGGTGCTTGCCGATGACGCCGCAGCCGACGACCAGCACGCGGATGGGGGAGGAAGAGCTCATGCGAGGGTGACTCCTAGGTCGGTGGTGGGGGTACGGCGGGCCCGGCTGCGCAGGCTGCGGGCGGCAGGCGCCCACGGCGGCGAGCACGGCGAGCTGGACGACGGCACGGTGTCGTGGCTCATGGGTCGACAGCGTAGGACGGGCGACGGCAAAGCCGGAAGATGTTTGCCATCATGTTGCCATCATGGTTTGCTTCACCGGGTGAGTGCGGGCGCACGGACCGGCGACGGAGCCGGACGGACCACGACCCTGGCCGACGTGGCGGCCGCGGCCGGCGTCGCCGTGTCGACGGTGTCGCGGGCGCTGTCGGACCCCGGCCGGGTCAACGCGGTGACCCGCGAGCGCATCCAGCAGGTGGCCGACCAGCTCGGCTACGTGCGGCCGGGGGCGGCCCCGGTGCGCTCGGACCAGACCCAGGCCATCGGTGTGCTGATGCCCGACACCAGCAACCCCTTCTTCTTCGACATGATCCGCGGCGCCCAGCGCGAGCTGAAGGCGAGCGGTCGCTACCTGCTGCTCATCGACACCGAGGGCTCGGACCACCTCGAGGAGCTGCTGCTCACCCGCGCCCGGATCCGGTGCGACGGCGCCGTGCTGCTCGCCCCCCGGCTCACCGACGCCCGCATCGACGCCGTCGAGCGCAGCACCGTCCCGCTGGTCACGGTCAACCGGCCCCGGCGCAACGGCCCCAGCGTGGTGATCGACTCCGCCTCGGGGTTCGGCCAGGCGGTCGAGCACCTGGTCTCGCTGGGCCACCGGCGGCTGATCTACGTCAGCGGACCCCGCTCCTCCTGGTCCAACGAGCGCCGCTGGCGCACCATCACCCGGACGGCGGCCCGGCTGGGGGTGAAGGTCACCCGGACGGGTCCGCACCCGCCGGTCGGCGCGGCCGGCACCGGGGCGGCGGAGGCGGTGGTAAACTCCGGCGCCACGGGCGTGCTGGTGTTCAACGACATGATCGCGCTGAGCATGCTGCAGCGCTTCGCCGAGCGGTCGCTGCGTGTGCCCGAGGACCTCAGCGTCGTCGGCTGCGACGACGTGTTCGCCTCGGCCTGCAGCCACCCGGCCCTCACCTCGATCAGCTCACCGGCCGAGCAGGCGGGTCGGGTCGCGGTGTCGCTGCTGCTCAGCAGCGCGCCGGCGCGTCAGCGCTCCCCCGTGCTGCCCACCCACCTGGTCGTCCGCGCCTCCACCGGCCCCGCGCCGGCCTGACACGCCCGCCGCGGCAGCGGGGAGATAGTCCGTTGCGTCGCCGCGGCGGGCGTCCCTACCGTGACCGCGTGCACACCCTGCGGCGATTTCTGCGCCCTCGGCCGGCGACCGGCCGTCGGGGGCCGACCGCGCGCGCGTAGCGGGTCCCGGACGCCCGCGCCGGCCGAGGGAGGAGCCTCCCCCGCCGACCGCCGTCCCGAAGGACCCCCGTGCCCAGCTACCTCTCCACCGACCAGCTCACCGCCGCGCTCCGGCTTCGCGACCTGACCGACCCCGCGCAGGGCCGGCACGCGATGCAGCTGCTGCTCCGCGCCGTCGTCTCCTCCCTCACCGGGGTGTGGGGCGTCCCCGCCCGCGAGCTCCGCCTCAGCCCGCTGGTCGCCGTGCCGGACAACTACGACCGTCTCGGCTTCGACCCGGCCGCCGTCACCCGGGACGCCCGCTACTCCCGCTACGTCAGCCCGTCGGTCATGCTCCGCAGCCACACCTCGGCGTCGGTCCCCTGGCTGCTCGGCACCCTCGACCCGGGCGCCGACGTCGACCGCCTGCACGTCCTGCCCGGGCTCGTCTACCGCCGCGACGCCATCGACCGCACTCACGTCGGCGAACCCCACCAGGTGGACCTGTGGCGGATCTCCTCGACCGCCCGGCTGGGCCCGGACGACCTCGAGACCATGATGGCCACCCTGGTCGAGGCCGTGCTGCCCGGCGCCCGGTGGCGCGCGGTGCCGGCGTCCCACCCCTACACCGTCTCCGGACGCCAGCTCGACGTGCTGCTGGACGGCGCCTGGCTGGAGCTGGCCGAGTGCGGTCTCGCCCACCCGGCCCTGCTGGCCCGGGCCGGTCTGGACCCCGACGTCTGGTCGGGGCTGGCGCTGGGGATGGGCCTGGACCGGGCGCTGATGCTGCGCAAGGGCATCGACGACATCCGGGTGCTGCGCTCGTCGGAGCCGCGGATCCTGCGCCAGCTGGACGACCTGGAGCCGTGGCGGCCGGTGTCGGTGATGCCGCCGGTGCGCCGCGACCTCTCCATCGTGATCGACAGCTCCGACGACGACGAGACGGTCGGCGACCGGGTCCGGGCGGCGCTGGCCGGGCGCGCCGACGACCTGGAGGACGTCCGGGTGCTGGCCCGCACCGGCTACGACGCGCTCCCCGAGAGGGCCCGTCGGCGGCTCGGTCTGGCTCCGACGCAGGTCAACGCCCTGGTCCGTATGGTCATCCGCCCCCTGGACCGGACGCTCACCGACGCCGAGGCCAACGAGCTCCGCGACCGGGTCTATCTCGCCGTCCACCGGGGCCCGCACGCGGAGCTGATCGTCCCGGGGACCACGCCCACCGCCGCCGGCTGAGCCGTCCGGCCCGCGTCCGGACGGCGACGGCCCCGGGACCCGAGGTCCCGGGGCCGTCGGCCCTCCGCCGTGGCGGTCAGCTCACCAGGCGTAGTCCTCCGGAGCCGGCTTGTGGCCGGGGAACAGCTCGTCCAGCCGCTCCAGGGTGGCCGCGTCGAGGGTGACGTCGACCGCCTTCAGCGCACCGTCCAGCTGCTCGGGCAGACGCGGGCCGATGATCGGGGCGGTCACGGCCGGCTGGTGCAGCAGCCAGGCCAGACCCAGCTCCGCGGGCTCCAGACCCAGGTCCTCGGCCAGCTGCTCGTAGGCCTCGATCTCGGTGCGGTGCTGCTCCAGGGACTCCTTGGCCCGGCCCTCGAGGCGGCGCTTGCCCTGGTTCTCCTTCTTCACCACCCCGCCGAGCAGGCCGCCCTGCAGCGGGGACCACGGGATGACGCCCAGGCCGTAGTGCTCGGCGGCCGGCAGCACCTCGAGCTCCACCTCGCGCTTGAGCAGGTTGTAGATCGACTGCTCGCTGACCAGCCCCATGAAGCCGCGGGCGGCGGCCTCCTCCTGGGCCTGGGCGATGTGCCAGCCGGCGAAGTTGGAGCTGCCGACGTAGAGCACCTTGCCCTGCTGGACGGCGACCTCCATCGCCTGCCAGATCTCCTCCCAGGGGGTGTCCCGGTCGACGTGGTGCATCTGGTACAGGTCGATGTAGTCGGTCTGCAGCCGCTGCAGGCTCTTGTCGAGCGCGCGGCGGATGTTCAGCGCGGAGAGCTTGCCCGAGTTGGGCCAGGGGCGGTCGGGGTCGTCGGGGAGGTCGCCGTAGAGCTTGGTGGCGATGACGGTGCGCTCACGGCGTCCGCCGCCCTGGGCGAACCAGCGGCCGATGATCTCCTCGGTCAGCCCGACGCTGACCGCTCGGCCGTAGACGTTGGCGGTGTCGAAGAAGTTGATGCCGGCGTCGTGCGCGGCGTCCATGATCGCGTGGGACGTCGGCTCGTCGGTGCTGGGACCGAAGTTCATCGTGCCCAGGCAGAGCCGGGAGACCGAGAGACCACTGCGTCCGAGGTGTGTGTACTCCATGGCCCCTACTCTGCCCGGGGGCCTCGGCCGCGGCTCGGGCGGGTCCTCCCGAGGCCCGGCACGCGCACCCGCGACCGGTCTCAGCGACGCCGGTGCGCGGGCGCCGGCCCGGTGGACTCGCGCGGGATCACCGTGTGCAGCGAGGTGGTGTCGGGAGCCGGCGGCTCGCAGCCACGGAGCAGCGCGACCAGCCGGCGCACCGCCTCCCGGCCCTGCCGCTCGCGGTCGACGGCCACCGTGGACAGCGCCGGGGTGCTGAACCGCCCGGCCTCCTCGTCGTCCCAGCCGAACACGCTGAGGTCCTGGGGCACCCGCCAGCCGCGCTCGAGGCCGCCGCGGACCGCTCCCATCGCCACCATGTCGTTGGCCGCCACCACCGCGGTGACGTCGGTGCCCTCGGGCAGCGCCTGCACCGCCTCGAAGCCGGAGCGGGCCGACCAGTCGCCCTCCACCACCGTCCCACGCAGCCCGAGCTCGGCCACGGTGGTGAGGAAGCTCTCGCGGCGGTTGCGCGCCGAGGCCCAGGACTGCGGGCCGGCCACGTGGAGCAGGCTGCGGTGCCCCAGGGCGCGGAGCTGGCGGACCACCTCGCCGCAGGCCGTGCCGTCGGCCAGCGCGCCGAGGCTGCGCATCTGGTCGTCGTAGTCGGCCACGCCCACCACCGGTGCGGCCGTCGGCGGCAGCGGCTCGTCCCCCAGCGAGGCGAGGACGAGCACCCCCTCGACCTCGCCCGAGTCCGCCAGCTCGGTCGCGCGCGCGGCCCGCTCCGCCGCCCCGCCCTCCGTGCCGACGAGGTCCACGGTGAAGCCCTCCTCGTGGGCGGCCAGCGAGACCGCCCCCAGCAGCCGCAGCGGCAGGTGGCTGGCGGCGGCCGGCAGGACGACCGCGAGGCGTCCCGTGCGCCGGGTCCGCATGGAGCGGGCTGTGAGGTTGGGGCGGTAGTTCAGCGCGCGGATGGCGGCCTCCACGCGGGCCGCCGTGGCGGGCCGGAACCCGCCGTCGCCGCGCACGTAGCGCGACACCGTCTGGTGGGAGACACCGGCGTGGTCGGCCACCTCGTAGATGGTGGCGCGCTTGGGCTGCACGAAGACCTCCCGACCGTTGACGCCCACGTTATCGATCACTAGCGTACGACCCACCGGTCATGTGATCGATCACCCACACCAGACCCACGTCGGCCGAGCCGGCGAACTTCACGCGGAGGAACGTCAGCACGTGAGCACACCAGCGGCAGGCTCCCGTCGGATCCGGATCGCGGCCGTCGGCCTCGACCACGCCCACGCCTTCGGCCAGATCGGCGGGCTCGTGCAGCAGGGGGCCGAGCTGGTCGGTCTCAGCTCCGACGACCCTGAGGCCGCGGTCGCGCAGGAGGTGCGCCGCCGCTGGCCGGACGCGCCGTGGGTCGACGACCCGACCGAGCTGCTGCACGACCCGACGGTCGACCTCGTGGTCACCGCCGCCGTGCCGGACCGGCGCGCCCCCATCGCGCTCGAGGCGCTCCGCGCGGGCAAGGACGTGGTCGCCGACAAGCCCGGCTGCATCTCGCTCGACCAGCTCGCCGAGCTGGAGCAGGCCGTGGCCAGCTCCGGCCGCTTCTGGTCGGTGACCTTCTCCGAGCGCTTCGAGGTCCGCTGCGCGGTCAAGGCCGGTGAGCTCGTCCGCTCGGGCCGCATCGGCAAGGTGGTGCAGACCCTCGGGCTCGGCCCCCACCGGGAGGGCGACCGGGCCCACCTGGCCGGCGGGGCGGGGCGTCCGGAGTGGTTCTACGACCACGCCCGCACCGGCGGCATCCTCACCGACATCGCCAGCCACCAGTTCGACCAGTTCCTCTGGTACACCGGCTCCGAGACCGCCGAGGTGGTCTCCAGCACGGTGGCCAACTACACCCACCCGGAGTCGCCGCGGATGCAGGACTTCGGCGAGGCCACGCTGCGGGCCGCCGACGCGCACGGCTACGTGCGGGTGGACTGGTACACCCCCGCCGGCCTGCCCACCTGGGGCGACGGCCGGCTGGTCATCCTGGGCACCGAGGGCTACATCGAGCTGCGCAAGTACGTCGACGTGGAGGGTCGCCCCGGCGGCGACCACCTGTTCGTGGTCGACGGCTCCGGCACCCAGTACGTCGACTGCTCCGACGTCGAGCTCACCTACTACCCCGACCTGGTCCACGACGTGCTCCACCGCACCGAGACGGCCTGCCCGCAGCGGCACACCTTCGAGGTGATGCGGCTGGCGCTGCAGGCCCAGCGGGCGGCCACCCTGGCGGGGTACGCCGAGTGAGCCCGGCCGCAGGTCGCGACGTGCTGCGGGTCGGCATCGTGGGCTGCGGCTCCATCGCTCGCGCCCACGCGCTCAGCTACACCGGTCACCCCCGGGTCGAGCTGGTGGGCGTGTTCGACCACGACCAGGACCGGGCGGACGCCTTCGCCGCGACCCACCGGACCACCGCCTTCCGCTCCCGCCAGCAGCTCGTCGACGCCGGCGTGGACCTGGTCTCGGTGGCCACCCCGCCGGGCAGCCACACCGAGGTGGCCTCGGCGCTGCTGGCGGCCGGCTGCTCGGTGCTGCTGGAGAAGCCGCCGGCGGTCGCGCTGGCGGAGATGGACGTGCTCGCCGCCGCCGACGCGGCCAGCGCGGGCTCGCTGTACGTGGTCTTCCAGCACCGGCACGGCTCCGGCGCCCGCCGCGCCTCCCGGCTGCTGCGCTCCAGCGCGCTGGGGACGCCGCAGGTCGCCGTGTGCGAGACCCTCTGGTACCGCCCCGACAGCTACTTCCTGCCCGAGTGGCGCGGCACCTGGGTGGGTGAGGGCGGCGGTCCCACCCTCGGCCACGCGATCCACCAGCTCGACCTGCTGCTGCACCTGATGGGCCCCTGGCGGACGGTGGACGCCCGCGCGGCGCGGATCGCCCGACCGGTCGAGTTCGAGGACGTCTCGCTGGGTCTCCTGACCTTCGACAGCGGCGCGGTGGGGACGGTGACGACGAGCCTGCTGTCCCCGCGCGAGCTGAGCCGGATCCGCGTCGACACCACCGCCGGCACGCTCGAGGTCGACCACGTCTACGGCTACCGGGACGCGGACTGGTCCTGGACCCCCGCGCCGGACGCCACCGCGGCCGCCCGGCTGGGCCGCGACCCGGGGCTGCCCGCCGACCCGGGCACCGCGGACGGCGGCCCGGCGGAGGAGCAGGACGTCTGGGCGGCCTCCGCCGGCGAGGACCGTCCCAGCAACCACCGGGCCCAGATCGAGCAGCTCGTCGAGGACCTGCTCGCCGGTCGTGACCACGACACCACGCTGGCCAGCACCCGTCCCACCATGGAGCTGGTCACCGCGCTGTACGCCTCGGCGCTCGAGGGGGGCACCGTCGCCCGCACCGACCTCGGGCCCGACAACCCCTACTACTCCCGCCTGGACGGCGGGCGTCCCGCGGAGACCGTGACCCGACGCCTGGGGACGCGGCCCTGACCCACCAGCCGAGAGGGCCCACCACCCGAGAGGCACCACCACCCGAGAGGGAGACCGCTCATGACCAACCGACGACGTCTGGTCACCTCCCTGCTGCTGCTCGCCTGCCTGCTGCTCCCGGCCTGCTCGGACTCGGGCGGATCGGAGGGTCCCGTCGAGCTGCGGGTCTCCACCTGGGGCAACGACTCCCGGCTGGCGCTCACCCAGGAGGCGGTCGACGCCTTCACCGCCGCCAACCCCGACATCTCGGTGGTGATCGAGAACAGCGAGTGGACCAGCTACTGGGACAAGCTGGCCACCACCACGGCCGCCGACGACGCGCCTGACGTGATCCAGATGGACGAGGCCTACATCGCCGCCTACGGTGCCCGGGGCGCCCTGCTCGACCTGGCCGAGCAGCCCGCCCTGGACGTGTCGGCCATGGAGGCCGGCGTGCTCGACACCGGCCGGGTCGAGGGCACCCTGGTGGGCGCGCCGATCGGTGTGGCCAACTTCTCCGTCGCGGTGAACCCCGACGTGCTGGAGCGGGCGGGCGTCGAGATGCCCGACGACACCACCTGGACCTGGGACGACCTGGCCGAGGCGTCGGCCCAGGTGACCGCCGAGCTCGGCTCGGAGGGCGTCTACGGCTTCGACGGCTTCGGCACCGGGACGGCCGAGCTGGGCGCCTGGGCGCGCCAGCACGGCGAGGAGGTCTGGCCCACCGACGGCCCGGGCGTCAGCCAGCAGACCGTCACGAGTTTCTTCGACTACGCCAACCGGCTGGTGGCCATGGAGGCCACCCCGCCGGCGGCGGTGCAGGTCGAGAACGCCACGCTCCCCCTCGACGCCTCGCTCTTCGCCACCAACCGGGCCGCGTTCCACCTGCTGTTCCACACCCAGATCTCCGCCTTCGGCACCGCGAGCGGCAGCCACCTGGAGCTGCTCCGGCTGCCCCGCCAGGCCGGGGGCGAGTCGGCCATGATGGTGAACAAGGCGTCGATGTACTGGTCGATCTCGGCGCGGACCGAGCACCCCGAGGAGAGCGCCCGGCTGGTCGACTTCCTGCTGACCGACCCGGCGGCCACCACCGTGCTCACCACCGAGCGCGGCATCCCGGCCATCCCGGCGGTGCAGGAGGAGATCGCGCCGCTGCTGGACCGCCAGTCGGCGGTGGCGCTGGAGTTCTCCCGCGACATCGCCCCGGAGCTGGTGCCGCCGCCGCAGGTGACGCCCTCCAACGCGTCGGGGTTCAGCTCGGAGTTCACCCCCGTGGGCACCGACGTGCTCTTCGGACGCCTCAGCCCCGCCGACGGCGCCACCCGGGTGCTGGCGGCGATCGAGGGCATGAGGTAGGCGCCCCCGGCTGCCTCAGCCGGCGAAGCCGGGGAGCACCACCTGCTCCAGCAGCCGGGCCCGGTCGGGCAGCGGCAGGAAGGCGTGGTCCAGGGCGGTCAGCTGCAGCACCTCCAGCTGCTCGAGGTCCCAGTCGAAGGCCTCGCAGCACAGCGCCAGCTCCCGGCTCAGCGTCGTCCGGCTCATCAGCCGGTTGTCGCAGCTCACCGTGACGGCGAAGCCGAGGTCGACCAGCAGCCCGACCGGGTGCTCCTCGATGGTGCTGGCGATGCCGGTCTGCAGGTTCGAGGAGGGGCAGACCTCCAGCGGGATGCCGGTGTCGCGGACGAAGGCGGCCAGCGGGCCGAGGTGGCGGGTGCCGTCCTCGGCGAGGGTGACGTCCTCGACGATGCGCACGCCGTGGCCGAGGCGCTGGGCGCCGGCCAGGTGGACGGCCTCCCACAGCGAGTCCAGCCCCGCGGCCTCGCCGGCGTGCACGGTCCAGCGGGCGCTGGCCCGCTTCAGCACGTCGAAGGCCTCGAGGTGGCGGGACGGCGGGAACCCGTCCTCGGCGCCGGCGATGTCGTAGCCGCAGACCGAGTCGCGGTGCGCCACGGCGAGCCGGGCGATCTCGGCCGAGCGGTCGGCGTGCCGCATGCCGGTGACGATCTGGCGGGCGACCACGGTGCGGCCCTGCGCGGCGACCTCGGCCTCGCCCTCGGCCAGCCCGTCGGCGACCGCGCGGACGGCCTGCTCCGGGCTGAGCCCCTGCCGCAGGTGCTGCTCGGGCGCCCAGCGGGCCTCGGCGTAGACCACCCCGTCGGCGGCCTGGTCGAGGACGAACTCCCGCGCCACCCGGCGCAGCGCGTCCGCGGTCTGCATCACCGCGACGGTGTGGTCGAAGGTCTCCAGGTAGCGCACCAGCGAGCCGGAGTCGGCCGCCTCGTAGAACCAGTCCCCCAGCGCCTCGGCGTCCTGGGCGGGGAGCTCGTGCCCGGCCTCTGCGGCCAGCTCCAGCACGGTCTGCGGGCGCAGGCCGCCGTCGAGGTGGTCGTGCAGGGCCACCTTGGGCAGCGCGCGGATCTCGTCGAGGGTGAGGGTCATCGTGCTCCTTCTCGTGGCCGGACGGTCGGCCGGCCCGCCCGGGCAGGTGCCGGTCGGGCGGTGGTGACCGCCGGGATCGGCGGTGGGGTGGTCAGGTGGCGCGGTAGGCGGTCAGGTCGTCGGGGCCGAAGGCCTGCGGCAGCACCTCCGACATCGGCAGGATGCCCCGGGGGGTGTCGACGAGCAGCTCGGCGCCGCCGTTCTCCCACAGCAGCTGGCGGCAGCGCCCGCAGGGCATCAGCACCTCGCCGTGGCCGTCCACGCAGGCGAAGGCGACCAGGCGTCCGCCGCCGCCGGCGTGCAGCGACGACACCAGCCCGCACTCGGCGCACAGGGTCACCCCGTAGCCGGCGTTCTCGACGTTGCAGCCGACCACGACCCGGCCGTCGTCGACCAGCGCCGCCGCCCCGACCGGGTAGCCGGAGTAGGGCACGTAGGCCCGCCGGGAGATCTCGCGGGCGCGGCGGCGCAGCTCGTCCCAGTCGACCTCAGGGCTTGTCATAGGGCACCCCGTCCGCGGCGGGGGCACGGACCCGCCCGATCAGACCGGCCACCGCGACCACGGTGGCCACGTAGGGCAGCAGCAGCAGGAACTGGCTCGGCACCGGCGTGCTGAGGGTCTGCAGCTGGGAGGCCATCTGGGTGACGAAGCCGAAGAACAGCGCCATCACGGTGGCCCAGACCGGGTGCCAGCGGCCCATGATGAGCGCGGCCAGCGCGATGAACCCGTTCCCGACCGTCATCTCCTTGGTGAAGGAGCCGGTGGCGGCCAGCGAGAAGAAGGCGCCGCCGAGGCCGCCGAAGACGCCGCCGACCAGGACGGCCGACCACCGGGTGCCGCGGACGCTGATGCCCACGGTGTCGGCGGCCTCCGGGTGCTCGCCCACCGCACGCACGCGCAGCCCCCACGAGGTGCGGAAGACCAGGAACCAGACCAGCAGCACCGAGGCGATCGCCAGGTAGGCCAGCGCGTTCTGCTCGAACAGCACCGGGCCCAGCAGCGGGATCGCCGACAGCCCGGGCACCGCGACCGGGGTGAGCAGCGGGGCGTCGTTGAGCTCGCCGGCGGCGGGCTGCACCAGCTGGTCGAAGACGAAGCCGGTGAGCCCGACGGCCAGCAGGTTGAGCACCACCCCGAGCACCACCTGGTCGACCTTGTAGCGGATGGCGAACAGCGCGAGCAGCGCGGCCATGGCCACGCCGCCCGCCACGGCGGCCAGCAGCGCCAGCGGGATCGAGCCGGTGATGCTGCCGACGAGGGCGGAGGTGAAGGCGGCGGTGAGGAACTGGCCCTCGATCGAGACGTTCACCACGCCGGCCCGCTCGCAGAGCACCCCGCACAGCGCGCCCAGCACCAGCGGCGTGGCCAGGGTCAGCGTGCCCGAGAGCTGGTTGCTCACCGGGAACGGGAGGTCGCGTCCGGCGGCGGCCCAGGTCAGGAACCCCAGCAGGAAGGCGACCCCGGCCACCGTGCCGGCCAGCGCACGCAGCCGCGAGCTGAGCCGGCCGACCACGAAGCCGGCGCCGGCCAGCAGGCAGAGCAGCGCGCAGAGGACGACCACCGGCAGGCCGGGCAGCGAGAGGGTGGGCAGCTGCACCTCGTCGAAGACGTCGGAGAGGGCGAACCGGGCGGTGCCGGAGGTGCTGAGGGTGAGCACGGCCAGCAGCACGCCGACCAGCAGCACCAGCACGCCCACCGACAGCCGGTGGGTGCGCTCCTCCCGGGACTCCAGCCGGACCGGCTGGTCCCCGGCGGGGGTCTCGGCGTGGGGGCGGATGGTCGTGCTCACGAGGACAGACCTCCGGTCGTCGGAGTGGTTCCGGTCAGCGACGCCCGCCGGGCCCGGAGGAAGGGCACGACGGTGGTGACCAGGGCGGGAGCGGCCACGAACAGCACGATGAGGGCCTGCAGCACGGTCGTCAGCTCGGCGGAGGTGCCGGCCTGGGACTGCATGGCCAGACCGCCGGCGTGCAGCGCGCCGAACAGCAGCCCGGCCAGCACGGTGCCGACGGGACGCGAGCGTCCCAGCAGCGCCACGGTGATGGCGTCGAAGCCGATGGAGCCGACCAGCCCCGCGCTGAGCGGGGTCGGGGTGCCGGCCACCGTCGGGCCAAGGGCGGCCTGGACACCGGCCAGGCCGGCCAGCCCGCCGGCCAGCAGCATGGCCAGCACGGTGGTGCTGGGGACGCTCATCCCCGCGGTCCGGGAGGCGTCGGGGTTGAGGCCCACGGCCTTGACCCGGAACCCGGAGGTGGTGCGCTCCATCAGGAACCAGACGGCCGCGGCGGCCAGCAGGGCGATCAGGAAGCCGAGGTGCAGCCGGGTGCCCTCCAGCCGCGGCATCGTGGCGTTCCAGTCCACCACCGGCGAGATGGGGTCGGTGCGCCCGGGCCGCTGGAAGGCGGTGGTGGTCAGCGCGAAGGCCAGCAGCCCGGTGGCGACGTAGTTCAGCATGATGGTGACGATCACCTCGTGCGCGCCGGCGCGGGCCTTGAGCACGCCCGCGATGCCGGCCCACAGCGCCCCGGCCAGCACGCCGCCCGCCAGCGCCACCAGCAGGTGCAGCCCGGGCGGCAGGTGCCAGCTGAACCCGATCCAGGCGGCGACCATGGCCCCCACCACGGCCTGGCCCTGCGCGCCGATGTTGAACAGCCCGGCGCGGAAGGCCAGACCGACGCCGAGGCCCGCGCAGATCAGCGGCGCGGCCTGCGCGGTGGTCTCGGTGATGGGTCCGATGCCGCCGAGGGAGCCGGCGAACAGCGCGGCGTAGGCGGAGGACACCTTGTCCCAGGAGGCGCCGAGCGCCAGCGAGGGGGCGGTGAACAGGTAGGCGAACTGGCTGGACACCTCGGCGTCGGAGACCACCATCAGCACCGCGCCGACGACGAAGGCCAGCACGAAGGCCAGCAGGGTGATCAGCACGTCCCGCCAGGGGACGGCCCACCCGCGACGCTCAGCCATGCTGCTCCTCCTGCGGTTCGTGGCCGGTCAGCTCGGCGACGTGCTCGGCCACCTCGGCCTCCAGCCGGGCCTCCTCCTCGGCGGCGGTGGTCACCGAGGCCGCCGCCAGCGCCTCCTCGTGCGGGACGCCGGCCATCATCAGACCGAGCACCTCCCGCGAGGTGCCGGCGTCGACGACGCCGACCACGCGGCCGCGGAACATCACCGCGACCCGGTCGGCCAGGGCCGCCACCTCGTCCAGCTCGGTGGAGACGATCAGCACCGCGGTGCCCTTGTCGCGCTCGGCCACGATCCGCTGGTGCAGGAACTCGATGGCGCCGACGTCGACTCCGCGGGTGGGCTGGGAGGCCACCAGCAGGGCGAGCGGGCGGGAGAGCTCGCGGGCCAGCACGACCTTCTGCTGGTTGCCGCCGGAGAGGGAGGCCACGGAGGTGGTGGTCGACTGGGTGCGGACGTCGAACTCCTCGGTCAGCCGGCGCGCGTTCTCCTCGATGCGGCCCAGCTGCAGCACCCCGCGGCGGGAGAAGCTCTCGACGTGGTTGAGCACCAGGTTCTCGGCCACGGTGAAGCTGCCGACGAAGCCGTCGGCCTTGCGGTCCTCGGGCACGAACCCCAGCCCGGAGCGCAGCCGCCCGCGCGGGTCGCGGCGGGTGATGTCGGCGCCGTCGAGCAGGATCCGGCCCCGGTTGCTGGCGGTGGTGCCCAGCAGCGCCTCGGCCAGCTCGGTCTGGCCGTTGCCCTGGACGCCGGCCACGCAGACGATCTCGCCGCCGGCCACGTCGAGGGAGACGTCGTCGACCACCACCACGCCGTCGGGGCTGGTGACGGTCAGGCCCTCGACCTGCAGCCGCGGGCCCTGCGGCCGCGGCGGCTGCTTGGCGACGGTCAGCGACACGGCGCGGCCGACCATCATCTCGGCCAGCTCGGACTCGGTGGCCGACGGCGGGGCCTCCCCCACCACGGCGCCGCGCCGGATGACGGTGATGCGGTCGGCGATGGCGCGGACCTCGCGGAGCTTGTGGGTGATGAAGACGATGGCCCGGCCCTCGTCCCGCAGCGCCCGCATCACCTCGATCAGCTCGTCGGTCTCCTGCGGGGTGAGCACGGCGGTGGGCTCGTCGAAGACGAGGTAGCGGGCGTCGTTGCTGAGGGCCTTGAGGATCTCCACCCGCTGCTGCACCCCGATCGGCAGGTCCTCGACGCGGGCGTCCGGGTCGACCTCGAGGCGGTAGCGCCGCGAGAGCTCGCGGACCCGCTGGCGGGCGGCCCGCAGGTTCAGCACGCCGGCCGTGCCGGGCTCGCGGCCCAGCACGATGTTCTCGGCCACGGTGAAGACGTCGACCAGCATGAAGTGCTGGTGCACCATCCCGATGCCGGCGTCGATGGCCTGGCGCGGGTTGTCGAAGCGCACCGGGACGCCGTCGATCTGGATCTGGCCGCCGTCGGGCTGCAGCAGCCCGTACAGCTGGTTCATCAGCGTCGACTTCCCGGCGCCGTTCTCCCCCAGCAGGCAGTGGATCTCGCCGGGGTCGATGTCCAGGCTGACCTGGTCGTTGGCCACCAGCGACCCGAACACCTTGGTGATCCGGTCCAGCCGCAGCCGCCCCGGCACCTCACCCGGTGCCTGCGTCCCCACGATCTGGCTCACGTCGCGCATCCTTCCAGACGATTCCCCGGCCACCACTCCCCGGCCCGTCCCCGCCGGGTCGAGCCGACCTCACCGATCCCGCGGGACGTGCCGGCACCTGTCGGGCCGGTCCCCCGCCCCGGCACGACCGCGACGGGGGCACCGAGCCGGGCGGGACGGGGTCCGGCGGCGGGTCGTGGATGGGTCTGGCCGTCCTCGTGAGGGACGAACGAGGACTGGTTGGCCCGCCGTCGGACCCCGTCCCGGCCGGCGGACCGGCGGACCCGGCCAGGGAACCGGGTCCGCCGACGATCACTTCGGCTGGGCGGCCGACTCGATCTCGATGGCGCCGGAGGTGATGTCGGCGCGGATCTGCTCCAGCTCGGTCTTGAGCTCGGCGGGCACCTTGTCCTCGAACTGGTTGAACGGGGCCAGCCCGGTGCCCTGGTTCTCCAGCGTGCCGACGTAGGGCTCGTTGTCGAACTCGTCGTTGAAACTGGCGGTGATGGCGTCGGAGACGGCCACGTCCATGCCCTTGTAGACGCTGGAGATGATGTTCTCGCAGTACTGCTCGGCCGAGACGCAGCCGTCGGTGTCGACCCAGATGGCGTTCACCTTGCCGCCGCTGGACTGGGCCACCTGCAGCGCACCCTCACCGGCGGGGCCGGCCACCGGCAGGATGATGTCGGCGCCCTGGCTGACCAGGGTCTCGGCCGTCTGCTTGCCGCCGGCGACGTTCTGGAAGGGGTCGTCACCGGGGACGAACTGCCCGTCCTGGGTCTCGGCGTTCCAGCCGATGACCTTGACGTCGGTGCCCTTCTGCTCGTTGTGGTAGGCCACACCCTGGGCGTAGCCGTCCATGAAGATGGTCACGGTGGGGATCTGCACGCCGCCGAAGGTGCCGACGGTGCCGGTCTGGGTCATCCCGGCGGCGAGGTAGCCGGCCATGAAGCTGGACTCGGCGGTGTTGAAGATCAGCGGCTTGAGGTTCTCCAGGTCCGCGCTGCCCTCGGGGTTGGAGTCCACGATGGCGAAGTCGATGTCGGGGTTCTCCTGGGCGGCCGCGGTGGTGGCGTCGTCGAGCAGGAAGCCCACGGTGACGATCACGTTGCAGCCGTCGTCGACCATCGCCTGCACGTTGGGGGCGAAGTCGGCGGTGGTGGAGGACTGCACCTCGTTGGTCTGGATGCCCAGCGCGGCGGCGGCGTCGGTCAGGCCCTTGTAGGAGGTCTGGTTGAACGACTTGTCGTCGAAGCCGCCGGAGTCCGACACCATGCAGGCCTTGAAGTCGCTCGCGCCGGCCGAGGCGGAGGTGGAGCCGCTGGGCTGGGGAGCCGGGGTGCCCGTGGGCGGGGCCGGGGGCTCCGCGCAGGCGCTCAGGGTGAGCAGCGTGGCGGCGGCCAAGGCCGGTACAGCGAGCAGCTTCTTCACGGGTGGGGCCCTTCCAGTGGACGATTCGTCAGCGCCGACCCTCCTCCACGCACGAACTTGCGGCGAGGGCCGGGTGGGCGATGGAACTCTAACGCCGGACCCCGCCGCACGTCGTGCTGGCAGCGGCCGGGCGGCGAAGTGGATACGCAGTTGTGACAAACGCCGCGCTCAGTCGGCGACGAGGGCCCGGGACCCGCCGCGCGCGCCGGCCTCGGCGCGGGGCTCGACCCGGGCGGAGCCGACGGCGGCCAGCCGGCTCAGCGCCTGGACGCCGACGGCGATGCAGCGCTCGTCCACGTCGAACCCCGCCCGGTGGATGTCGGGCCAGTCGGCCATGCCGGGGGTGCGGACCCCGAGGCGGGCCAGCGCGCCGGGCACCCGCTGCAGCATCCAGGCGAAGTCCTCCCCGCCCAGGGACTGCTGGGTGCGGGTCACCGAGCCGGGACCGAGCTGGCTCTGTGCGGCGTCGATGAACCGGTCGACGCCGGCGGGGTGGTTGATGGTGGGCGGCAGCCCCTCGTCGAGGTCGAGCTCGACCGCGACGCCGAAGGGGGCCACCAGGTGCTCCAGCACCTCCGGCAGCAGCACCCGCGCCTGCTGCCAGCCCTCGACGGTGAGGGTGCGCATCGTGCCGGTCAGCACGCCGTGCCGCGGGATCGCGTTGGGTGCGGTCCCGGCCTGCACGTGGCCCCAGATCAGCGAGGTCCCGTTGCGCGGGTCCAGCCGGCGGGAGAGCACCAGCGGGGTCTGGGTGATGACGGTGCCGATCGCGGTCAGCACGTCGGCCGTGGTGTGCGGGCGGGACGTGTGGCCGCCCGGCCCGCGGAACGTCACCCGCAGCCGGTCCGCGGCGGAGGTGATCGGTCCCTTCTTCAGGGCGAGCTGGCCGACGTCGGTGCGCGGGTCGCAGTGCAGCGCGTAGATCTCGTCCAGGCCGTCGAGGGCGCCCTCGGCGATGACCTCCGGCGCGCCGCCGGGGCTGACCTCCTCCGCGGGCTGGAAGATCAGCCGGACGCTGTTGCGCAGCAGCCCGCGCTCGCGCAGCCGGGCCAGCACGATGCCCACCCCGACCAGCACGGTGGTGTGCACGTCGTGCCCGCAGGCGTGGGTGAGCCCGGGGACCGTGGAGGCGTAGGGGACGTCCTTGGTGTCGGTGATGGGCAGCGCGTCGATGTCGGCCCGCAGCCCCACCCGGCTGGGGCGGCGCAGACCGTCCTCGGCCGGCCCGTGGAGCCCGCCGTCGGGCCGTGGGGTGATGTCGCAGACCAGACCGGTCCCCATCCGCAGCGGCCGCGGCTGCAGCCCCGCCCGCTCCAGCCGCTCCTTCACCCGGGCGGTGGTGCGGCGCTCGTTGAACCCGGCCTCGGGGTGGGCGTGGACGTCGCGCCGGAAGCTCACCAGCTCGTCGTGCAGCCCCGAGGCGGCGTCGCGGATCTGCTGCTGCAGCTGGGGGATCACGGGTGAGGACTCCTGCGGGACGGCGTCGCGGTGCCGTCCACTCTGCCAGAACGCCGGCGGCGGCTCAGAAGGTCTCGTGCGGGGTGTGCACGCCCCACACCGACCGCAGGGTGGTGCAGACCTCCCCCACCGTGGCCTGCAGCCGCAGCGCCTCCCGCATCGGGACCAGCACGTTGGCCGACCCGGCGGCAGCCTGCCGCAGCCGCTCCAGGGCGGCGTCCACGGCCGGCTGGTCGCGACGGGAGCGGAGCCGGGCCAGCCGCTCCACCTGCGCCGCCTCGAGCGCCGGGTCGACCCGCAGCGGCTGGTAGGGGTCCTCGACGTCGACGGTGAACCGGTTGACGCCCACCACGACCCGCTCGCCGGAGTCGACCTGCTGGGCGACGCGGTAGGCCGCCCGCTCGATCTCGGCCTTCTGGAAGCCCTCCTCGATGGCCCGGACCGCGCCGCCGCGCTCCTCCACCTCGGCCATCAGCCGCAGCGCCTCGGCCTCGACGTCGTCGGTCAGGCTCTCCACCGCGTAGGAACCGGCGAAGGGGTCGACGGTGGCGGTCACGTCGGTCTCGTGGGCGATCACCTGCTGGGTGCGCAGCGCCAGCCGGGCGGCCTTCTGGGTGGGCAGCGCCAGCGCCTCGTCGAAGGAGTTGGTGTGCAGCGACTGGGTGCCGCCGAGCACCGCCGCCAGCGCCTGGATGGTCACCCGGGCGAGGTTGACCTCGGGCTGCTGGGCGGTGAGCTGCACCCCCGCGGTCTGGGTGTGGAACCGCAGCATCATCGAGCGCGGGTCCCGGGCGCCGAAGCGGTCGCGCATCAGCCGGGCCCAGATCCGGCGGGCGGCGCGGAACTTGGCCACCTCCTCCAGCAGGGTGGTGCGGGCCACGAAGAAGAACGACAGCCGGGGCGCGAACTCGTCCACCGCCAGCCCGGTGGCCAGCGCGGTCTCCACGTAGGCGATGGCGTCGGCCAGAGTGAAGGCGATCTCCTGCGCCGGCGTCGCCCCCGCCTCGGCCATGTGGTAGCCGGAGATCGAGATGGTGTTCCAGCGCGGCATCCGCTCGCGGCAGTAGGCGAAGGTGTCGGCGACCAGCCGCAGCGACGGCCCGGGCGGGAAGATGTAGGTGCCGCGGGCGATGTACTCCTTGAGCACGTCGTTCTGGATGGTGCCGGTCAGCTGCTCCGGCGCGACGCCCTGCTCCTCGGCGACCAGCTCGTAGAGCAGCAGTAGCACGGCCGCCGGGGCGTTGATGGTCATCGAGGTGGAGACCTCGCCCAGCGGGATGCCGTCCAGCAGCACCCGCATGTCCTCGATCGAGTCGACGGCCACGCCGACCTTGCCGACCTCGCCGGCGGCCAGCGGGGCGTCGGAGTCGTGCCCCATCTGGGTGGGCAGGTCGAAGGCGACCGACAGGCCGGTGGTGCCGGCGGCGATCAGCTCGCGGTAGCGGGCGTTGGACTCCGCGGCGGTGCCGAACCCGGCGTACTGGCGCATCGTCCACGGGCGGGTGGTGTACATGGTGGGGCGGATGCCGCGGGTGTAGGGGAAGGCCCCCGGCTCCCCCAGCTCGGTGGCGGGGTCGAAGTCGGCCAGCGCCTCGGGGCCGTACACCGGGTGGATGGGCGTCCCCGACTCCGACCGGTCGTGCACCGCCTCACCTCCTGGTTCGCCCGACGGGTCCCGGTGCGACCGGCCCCGCAGGGCGATGATGCCACGCGGCACCGGTCGCCCCGCTCGGCTGTGACCCGTGGCACACTCCGACCATGGCCTCCTCGCTGATCGAGATCGACACCCCCGACGGGCCGATGCCGGCCGAGTGGTTCGCCCCGCGCGCCGAGCCGACGGGCACCGTGGTGGTCTGCCAGGAGATCTTCGGCGTCACCGACTACATCCGCCGGCGCTGCCAGAGCCTGGTCGAGGAGGGCTACGGCGTCCTCGCCCCCCGCTTCTACTGGCGGCTGGCCGAGGAGGGGGTGACGCCCGAGATCACCGAGGCGGGCCCGGACGCCCTGCAGCGGGCGATGGGGCTGGTGGCGCGGCTGGACTTCGGGACGGCCGTGGCCGACGGGGTGGCGGCGGTGCAGGCGGCGCGTCGCCACGAGGGCTCGTCGGGCGTGGCGCTGCTCGGGTTCTGCTTCGGCGGGGGGCTGGCCTTCGCCGTGGCCGCGCGGACCCGTCCGCAGGCGCTGGTCAGCTACTACGGCTCGGGGCTGCGCGACCTGCTCCACCTGGCCCCCGAGGTGACCTGCCCGAGCCTGCACCACTTCGGCGAGGCGGACTCCTTCCTCGACACCGAGAGCCAGCGGCGGATCACCGAGGCGGTCACCCCGACCGGCGCCCTGGTCCACAGCCACCCCGGGGCCGACCACGCCTTCGACAACGACGTCGGCTCCTGGCACCACCCGGAGGCCTCGGCCCGGGCCTGGCAGACCACCACGCAGTTCCTGCACGAGCACCTGCCCTCCGCCTGACCCCGCCGCACCTCCCGCTGACCCGCCCACCCCTGCACCGCTGTATGTCGTCGCGGTCACGGTCGGCGTGTCGCGGCGTGTCGCGGTGTCCGCAGCCTTCGGCGTACACGTTCCCAGGGGCTCCCGACGCCGCCGGGCCTCCCGCCTGCCCGGCGGGCCGGACGCGGGGGTCGCGGCGTCCGCCGAGCGCGCCGGGCGCGGGTGGCGGCGTCCTCCCCTGAGATCGTGTACGCGGTCGGGCCCGCACATCCCGGCACGCCGCGGCGCGCCGAGCGAGACCGCGACGACATACAGGCGGGCAGGGGCGGTCGGGGTGGGGCGGCGGACCCGGTGCGGGCTAGCGTGCGGGCGTGCGCGACCCCCGACTGCTCCGTAGCGACCTCTGGCGGCACACCGTGGCGCAGGTGGGGCTCGCCGCGGTCCTCGTCCCGGTGCTGCTCCTGCTGCTGCCCGGACCGGACCTGGGCGGGGTGGAGAGCTGGTCGCTGACGGCCACCGTCTTCCTCGGCTTCTACGGCCTGTACGGGCCCTGCTACCTGCTGCTGACGCGGTGGGCGTTCTCCGGGCTGCACGGCGAGGAGCTGCGGGCGCAGCTGCGGCGCACCCGGTGGCGGAGCCCGCTGGCCCGGTCGCTGCTGGTCGGCGGCCCGCGGATGTGGGCGGTCACGGTCGTGCTGGTCGGCATCGCGGGCGTGCTCAGCACCACCCTCAGCGACATCTACGGCGGCGCCGAGTGGCTGGTGGTGGTCTGCGGCGTGCTCTGCGTGGTGGGCACCTGGGTGCTGATGCTGGCCGTCTTCGCCGTGGAGTACATGCGGCTGTGGGCCGACGGGGCCGGGATAGCCTTCCCCTCCCCCGACGAGGAGCTGGGCTTCCCCGACTTCGTGTACCTGGCGGTGCAGGTCTCGACCACGTTCGCCGGCTCCGACGTCACGCTGACCACCAGCCGGGCCCGGCAGCTGGCCACGGCCCACTCGCTCGTCGCCTTCGCCTACAGCACGGTGATCATCGCCGTGCTGGCCTCCGTGCTCGTCTCCGGCGCCGGCTGAGCCCGGACGCCGGTTGAGCCCGGACGCCGGCGGAGCCCTGACGCCGGCTCAGCGGACCTGGCGGATCAGGGCCTCGGCGGCGTCGATGATGAAGGAGGTCTCCCGCTCCCAGCGCGGCTCCTGGCTGCGGTAGGGGCCGGTGGCCAGCGAGATGATCACCGCCGCCGCCCGCAGCCGCAGCTCGGAGGCGTCCACCCGGGTGTCGAAGACGGGCACCCAGCCGGCGAGCAGCGCCCGCACCCGGGCGGCCTGCTGGGCGTTCATCCGCTGCACGGTCGACAGGTGGGCCACCAGGCAGGCGAGGTCGTCCACCCGCCGGCCCGGCCCGATGGTGTCGACGTCGAGGACGCCGCACACCCGGCCGCCGTCGACGTGGACCTGGCCCTCGTGGAAGTCGCCGTGGGTGGGTTCGTCGCCGGCGGGCAGCCCGGCCAGCCCGGACAGGATCTCGCCGGTGATCCAGTCCAGCCGGCGCTGCTCGGCGGGCAGGGCACGCTCGACCATCGTCGTGTAGTGCTGCACCGAGTCCGTCCACGGCGGACGCCGCCGCAGCTGGCTGACCGCCGGCGGCATGGCGTCCAGCAGCCCGATCAGCCGCTCCGCCGAGGTGGGCGGGTGGGGGTCGAAGATGGCCTTGGCCAGCGGACGCCCGGGGAGCTCGCGCAGCACGAGAAGGAAGTCGGAGGTGGCGGCGGCCACCGGCGGGGCGGGGACGCCGGCCTCGAGCAGCATGGTGTGGCGCCGCTCGACCTCGGCGAAGAGCTGCTCGCGCAGCACCTTGACGTAGAAGGTGGTGGCACCGGCCGGGGTGCTCACCACCGCCCGCAGCACCGCCCGCCGGCGCGGCCGGTAGGCGATCATCTCCAGCCGGACCTGCTCGGGCTGCACCGGCTGCGGCAGCACCCGGTGCTCGTTGAGCACCTCGGCCATCTGGTCGGGGTAGGCCGCCCGGACCAGCCCGGGCAGGTCGGGGTCGCGGGGGTAGAGCCAGACCGCCATCTGCCGCGAGCCGGCGGCGAAGATCTCGGCGCGCTCGTCGCTGGGCGCCGGCCCGCCGGCGCGCGCGCTGACCCCCAGCAGCTCCTCGCGACGCCCGAAGGGCCACTGCACGGTGGCGTTGTAGGTGGCGGTGGTGGAGTGCTGGGGGTTGGCGTCGACGTGCTCCATCCGCCAGTCGACCAGCTGGCCGCCGGAGTGCTCGACGGCGGCCCTCAGCAGGTCGCCGACCTCGCTGGAGGTCAGCAGGCGCGACCCGTCCGGATCCTCGTGCGGCACCGCACCCCCTGCCATCCTCGGGCTCACCCCGTCCGTTCGCTCAGCGCACCAGGCCGACGGCGTCGTAGACGTCGGCCAGCGTCTTGCTGGCCACCGCCCGCGCCCGCTCCGCCCCGGCCCGCAGCAGCGACTGCAGCTCCGAGCGCTCCTGCATCAGCTCCAGGGTCCGCTCGCGGAACGGGGTGATCTCGGCCATCACGGCGTCGGCCACCGCCACCTTCAGGTGCCCGTACATCTTGCCCTCGAAGTCGGCCACCAGCTGCTCGACGGGCGAACCGGTGAACAGCGAGAGCAGCTTGAGCAGGTTCGACACCCCCGGCTTGGCCTCCTCGTCGTAGGCGATCACCGTGTCGGAGTCGGTCACCGCCGACCTGAACTTCTTGACGTTGACCTTGGGCTCGTCCAGCAGCTCGATGATCCCGGTCGGCGAGGAGGAGGACTTGCTCATCTTCGCGGTCGGGTCCTGCAGGTCCATGATCTTGCCCACCGACTTCACGATGTGCGGCTCGGGCACCACGAACACCTCGCCGTAGCGGTGGTTGAACCGCTCGGCCAGGTCGCGGGTCAGCTCGAGGTGCTGGCGCTGGTCCTCGCCGACCGGCACCCGGTCGGCCCGGTACAGCAGGATGTCGGCGGCCATCAGGATCGGGTAGGTGAACAGGCCGACGTTGGTCCGGTCCACCCCGAACCGGGCCGACTTGTCCTTGAACTGCGTCATCCGGCTGGCCTGCCCGAACCCGGTCAGGCAGCTCAGCACCCAGGCCAGCTGGGCGTGCTCGCCGACGTGGCTCTGGGCGAAGACCGGGGAGCGCTCGGGGTCGACGCCGGCGGCGATGATCTGCGCCGCGCTGCGCAGCGTCCGCTCGGTGAGCTGGGACGGCTCCACCTCGACGGTGAGCGCGTGCAGGTCGGCGACCCCGTAGAAGGACTCGTAGGTGTCCTGGAGCTCGACCCACTGCTTCAGCGCACCCAGGTAGTTCCCCAGGTGCAGGGAGTCGGCGGTGGGCTGGGCCAGGGAGAGCGCGCGGGCAGGCATGGGCGTCATTGTTCCAAACGATCCCCGGCGGTGCCGCCCCGATACCGGTTCACCGCGGCTCGGGGCCCGCTCCGGCGCGCGGGCGGGCCAGCACGTGGAAGCGGGCTGCGCGTCGTCCGTCCAGCTCCAGCACCCGGAAGGTCACCGGCACCGGGTGGTCGTCCTCGGCGTCGTCGACCGGCGCCAGCTCGGCCTCCACCTCGTCGTCCAGCTGCGGCAGCCGCCCCTGGCGGGCCATGAACCAGCCGGCGACGGTGTCGTAGGGGCCCTCGTCGAGCACCAGCCCGAACTTGTCGGTGAAGTCCTCCAGGGTGGTCAGCCCGTCGACCTCGCTCTCGGCGGCGGCCCCCCGCACCGGCAGCACCACGTCGTACTCGTCGGTGATGTCGCCGACGAGCTCCTCGACCAGGTCCTCCATGGTGACGATGCCCGCGGTGCCGCCGTACTCGTCACGGACCACGGCCAGGTGGGCGGAGCGGCGCCGCATCTCGCTGAGCGCCGGCAGGATCCGCACCGTGTCGGGCAGCGAGACGACCGGTCGGATCAGCTGCTGGACGCCGCCGCTGCGCCCGGAGACGTCGGGGTCGAAGAGGTCGCGGACGTGGACGAAGCCGATCACGTCGTCGGTGGACTGCCCGGTGACCGGGTAGCGCGAGTGGGGGGCACCGCGCACCTCGCGGACGGCCCGGGCGATCGGGGTGTCGCCAGCGAGGAACTGCACCTCCGTGCGGGGCACCATCACCTCGCGCAGGCTCCGCTCGCCGGCGCTGAAGACCTCGTCCAGGATCCGCCGCTCCTCCGCCCCGAGGGTCACCGAGGTGCTGACCATGGCCCGCAGCTCCTCGTCCGAGACCTCCTCCCGGCTGGCCCGCGGGTCGCCGCCCAGGAGGCGGACCGCCACGTTGGTGGACGCCCCCAGCAGCCAGATCACCGGCCGGGCGAGAGTGGCGATCAGGTCGACCAGCGGGGCGAGGGCGAGCGAGAACCCCTCCGCGCGCTGCAGCGCCAGCCGCTTGGCGGTCAGCTCGCCCAGCACGATCGAGACGTAGGAGATGACCATGGTGATGACGACCAGCGCGACCGCGTCGGCCACCGCCGCGGCCAGCCCGATCCGCTGCAGCAGCGGCGACAGCTCCTCCTGCAGGGTGGCACCGCCGAAGGCGGCGGAGAGGAACCCCGACAGGGTCACCCCGATCTGCACCGCGGAGAGGAAGCGGTTGGGGTTGTCGGCCAGCTTGGCCACGGTCTGGCCGCGCTTGCCGCGGTGGGAGAGGGCCTTGATCTGGCTCTCCCGCAGCGACACCAGCGACATCTCCGCCGCGGCGAAGACCCCGCCGACCAGCGTGAAGAGCAGGATGAGCCCGATGTTGGCCAGCGTGGAGTCCACGGCCAAACCATAGACGGGAGGCAGGGAGCCCTTAGGGTTCTGCGCCCTCCCCGGGCCCGGGACGTGTGCCAGACTCGCCGACGTGCCTCTACGAGTCAGCGTGATCGGGACCAACTACCTGGGGGCGGCGCACGCCGCGGGGATGGCCGAGTTCGGCCACGAGGTGATCGGCGTCGACGTGGTGCCCGAGCGGGTGGCCACTCTCAACGCCGGCC
>NZ_WPCU01000006.1:206-61511 GCF_009742705.1 Auraticoccus cholistanensis | reverse complement strand
CACCGAGATCGCCGACTGGGCCGACGTCCACTTCATCTGCGTGGGGACCCCGCAGCAGCCCTCCGGCGCCGCCGACCTGAGCCAGGTCGAGAGCGTGGTCGAGACGCTGGCGCCGCTGCTCACCCGCCCCACCCTCGTGGTGGGCAAGTCCACGGTGCCGGTCGGCACCGCCCCGGCGCTGCGGGACCGGCTGCACGAGCTGGCCCCGGCCGGGGAGCAGGTCGAGCTGGCCTGGAACCCGGAGTTCCTGCGCGAGGCGTTCGCGGTGGAGGACACCCTGCGCCCGGACCGCATCGTGCTCGGCACCGAGTCCCCGCGGGCGCTGGCCCTGCTGCACCGCCTCTACGCCATCCCGATCAGCGAGGAGACCCCGCTGGTCGAGTGCGACCTGGCCACCGCGGAGCTGATCAAGGTGGCCGCCAACGCCTTCCTGGCCACCAAGATCAGCTTCATCAACGCGATGGCCCAGATGTGCCAGGCCGCCGGCGGCGACGTCGAGCTGCTCGCCGACGCCCTCGGCCACGACAAGCGGATCGGGCGGGCCTTCCTCAACGCCGGGCTCGGCTTCGGCGGCGGCTGCCTGCCCAAGGACATCCGCGCGCTCTCGGCCCGGGCCAGCGAGCTCGGCGTGGACGTCCTGGCCGACCTGATCGGCAGCGTCGAGTCGATCAACAACAACCAGCGCAAGGAGGTCGCCGAGCTGGCCATCGAGCAGCTGGGCGGCGACGTCCACGGCTGCAAGATCGCCGTGCTCGGTGCCGCGTTCAAGCCCGGCACCGACGACACCCGCAACTCCCCCGCCCTCGACGTCGCGCACTTCCTGGCCGACGCCGGCGCCGACGTCCACGTCTTCGACCCCCACGCCCGCGTCACCCGCCCCGACCTGACCCAGGCCGAGACCATCCCCGACCTGTTCCGCGGCGCCCACCTGGTGCTGCACCTGACCGAGTGGCCCGAGTTCCGCTACCTCGAGCCCGCCGAGCTGTCGCCGCTGGTCGCGAACAAGGTCCTCATCGACGCCCGGCTCAAGCTGCACCGCCCCACCTGGCAGCAGGCGGGCTGGCGGGTCGTCCAGCTGGGACGGGCCGCCACCCTCTGACCCGGCCGGGGTGACTCCGTGGCGGTCTAGCATCGTCGCCGAGTCGAGGACAGGAGGCAGGATGGCCGACTTCACCGTGGACCGGGCGCAGCTCGACGCCGGTGCCGACGCGTTCGAGGGTCTGCACGGGCAGGCCGAGGAGACCGCGCAGGCGCTGGCCGACGTCCCCCTGGTCGAGAGCGACTTCGGTCGCATCCCGTGGCTGCAGACCCGCGTCTGGGAGGCCTTCGTGGAGCACCGCGACGCCTGCCAGGAGTCGCTGACCGAGCTGACCGACGCGCTGGACAGCGTCCGGGCCGGGCTCTCGGCCACCTCCGCGACCTACCGCATCATGGACGAGGACGCCGAGCAGGCGGCCGAGCTGTTGATCCAGGGCATGGGCGGAGGGCCGGCGTGACCGAGTACACCAACACCCTCGACCAGTGGTACGGCTCCTGCCCGGGGCCGGTTCAGACGGTGCTGCAGTGGCCCTACCAGCAGATCTCGGAGATCCTGCAGTGGCTGACCGGTGAGCCGAACACCATCGCCGCGCAGTGCACCACCTACGCCACCCAGGGCCAGACCATCAGCGGCTACGCCACCACCATCGCCGAGATCAAGAACTCGATGACCGGGTGGAGCGGCGGCGCCCGCAACGCCTTCGACGCGAAGATGGACCAGCTCGGCGGCAACTTCGAGCAGCTCGGGCAGGCGGTGGGCTCCACCCAGGAGATCCTCGTCGCCGCGGCCGAGACCTGCGTCGAGGCGTCGAACATGGTGATCGACATCGTGAAGATGGTGATCGAGTTCCTGCTCACCTCGCTGGCGGTGGCGATGGCCACGGCGGTGTTCACCTTCGGGGCCTCGGTGGCGGCCTGGATCGCCAGCAACCTGGCCAACGGGGCCCGCGCCCTGGCCCAGATCATGAACGGGCTGGCGAAGGTGGCGCAGGTGCTGCACAAGATCGCCGGGCTGCTGGAGAAGCTGGCCCGGGCCTTCACCAAGGTCGCCGAGGTGCTGCGCAACCTCAAGGCGCTGCTGCAGGCGCTGAAGCAGCTGCAGAAGGGCGCCGGGTTCGGCACCAAGCTGTACCTGCGCGGGCTGGCCGCCGCGGCCAGCCAGCCGGTCGTCATCGGCGCCAACGGCCTCATCGCCGGGGCGGAGGCCGCCACCGGCCGCGACCTGCCGAACATGCCCGGCGGTGCCGGTGAGGGTGTCGACGCCGCCCAGTCCGGCGCCGGTGCCGTGGGCGCCGGCAACCGGGCCCAGGACGCCGCCGACCGGAACCGTCCTCCCGGTCACTGACCGCGCGGACGGGCGTCGGGAGCGGGTCAGTCGCCGATCAGGCGGTCGAGCCGGGCCGAGAGCTCGTCCAGCCGCAGCGAGATGGCGTCCATCTGCCGTTCCGTCTCCGCCACGCGGGCGGCGACGGCCCCGGCCAGGTCCGTCTGCGCCGGCCCGGCGGCGGCGGCGGCCAGCGCGTCGTTGACCGCCTCGACCACGGCGCGGCCGAGCGTGTCCGGGTCCTCGCGGGAGTTGACCACCACCGACTCGACCTCGAGCCGCAGGCCGTCGACGCTGGCCGTCACCCGGCCGTCGGCGCTGGTGCGCTCGTGGGAGCGGTCGAGGTCGGCGGCCTCGACCCGGGGGGCCGCCGCCGGCGGAGCCAGGTGGGCGCGGACGGCCTGGGTGAAGTCGGGCTCAGGCACCGTGACCTCCGGCGAGACGGCGGAGCTCCGGACCGATCCGGGGCAGCTCGCCCATCGCCCGCACCGTCTCCTCCCGGGCCAGCCGCAGGGCCGCGTTGACCGCCTCGGCGATGCGGGCGCCGAGCAGTCCGGCGGGCAGGTCGGGTCGCAGCACGTCGACCGTCCGCAGCCGCTGGTCCCCGCCGACGACCGCCGTCACCTCGCCGCCGCCGGAGGTCGCCGTCCACGACCGCGCGGTGATCTCCTCCACCGCGTCCAGCAGCGGGTCGCGGGGGTCGGGGGCGCCGGCCGGCTGGGGGCCGCTCGGAGGGCTGGGCTGGTGCATGGCCGCATCCTGCCACGCGGCCGGTCCGAGACGCCCGGTCCGCCCGGCTGGCACAGTGGGAACGTGCTCGACACCCTCAAGGTCTTCCGCTCCCAGATCGAGGCGCTGCTGCAGCCGGGCGAGCGGGCGCTGTTCTGCGGCATGGCCGCCTACTTCGCCGGCCACGAGGAGCTGGGCGTCGCCGCCGGGGAGGGCGCCGACGCGGTGGACGTGCTGCTGGGCGTGGCGTCCCCGCGGATGCTCGAGCGCGCGGACCAGCTGGTGACCGGGACCTCGCTGCTGGGCTGGCCCGGCTGCCGGGCCCAGCAGCTGGCGGCGGCGGTGCGTCGGACGACCCAGAGCCAGCTGCTGGTGACCGACCGGCGGCTGGCGGTGCTCGACACGACGGACTTCACCCTGCTGTGGGACTGCCCCCGTGCCGACGTGCTGCGGGTCCGCCGCCGCGGCCGGCTGGGTCAGGCCGGCCGCGTGGTGCTGCAGCTGGCGGACGGCTCGGCGCTCGCCCTGGTGCTGGGCACGCTGGGCACCGGCCGGGCCCGTCGTCTGGTCCACGCCCTCGAGCAGGGCTGAGCCCGGCCCTCAGCCGCCGGCCACGACCACGTCGGCGCGCAGGTCCGGTCGCTGCTCGCGCAGGTAGGCCTGCTCGCTGGGGATCCACTCCGCCAGCCACCGCTCGCGCCACACCTGCTCGCCGTCGCGGGCCCGCGCCCGTGCCGCCCGCACCTCGGCCGGCGTCTCGACCCACACGGTGACGTCCCATGGCACCGGCACCCGCCGGTCGGTGGCCGAGACGCCCTCCACCAGCACCGGACGCCCCGGCTCGGCGGTGCGGTCCTGCCCCGGCCGGCCGGTGTAGGGGTCCCACTCCGTCCAGCGGGCGGGTCGGCCGGCCAGCAGCGGCTCCAGCACCTGCTCGCTGAACAGCTGGTGGTCCCAGGTCGGCGCACCGGGGCGGGCGAAGCCGTCGACGTGGACCACCACGGCCCCGGGGAGGGCCGCGGCGAGCCGTCCGGTGAAGGTGGTCTTCCCCGACGCGCCGAGGCCGTCCACGCCCACCCAGCAGGTGCGGCCGTCCGCTCCCCGGGCCGTCAGGAGCGCGACGACCGCAGCGAGGCCCTGCTCCACCGGGTGCACGGCGGGCACGCTACCGCCGGCCGATCCGGACCACGTGGTGGGGCGGGGCCCCGCATTGCTAGCGTCAGCCGGGGAGCCCGCGAGCCGTCGGGCCAGCAACGGTGCGCCTCGCCAGGCGCAGGAGGAGTCGAGTCGTGACCAACGCACCCGTCAAGGTGGCCGTCACCGGGGCCGCCGGACAGATCTGCTACAGCCTGCTGTTCCGCATCGCCAGCGGCTCGCTGCTGGGGCCGGACCAGCCGGTCGAGCTCCGGCTGCTGGAGATCACCCCCGCGCTGAAGGCCCTCGAGGGCGTGGTGATGGAGCTGGACGACTGCGCCTTCCCGCTGCTGAGCTCGGTGCACATCGGCGACGACCCCAACGACGTGTTCGAGGGCGTCAACCTGGCGATGCTGGTGGGCGCCCGCCCGCGCAGCAAGGGCATGGAGCGCAGCGACCTGCTCGAGGCCAACGGCGCGATCTTCACCGCCCAGGGCAAGGCGCTCAACGACCACGCCGCCGACGACGTCAAGGTGCTGATCACCGGCAACCCGGCCAACACCAACGCGCTGATCGCCATGCGCAACGCCCCCGACATCCCGGCCGAGCGCTTCAACGCGCTGACCCGGCTCGACCACAACCGGGCGGTGGCGCAGGTGGCGGCCAAGGCCGGCGTCCCGGTCACCGAGGTCACCCACATGACCGTCTGGGGCAACCACTCCGCCACCCAGTACCCCGACCTGTTCCACACCGAGATCGGCGGGCGCAACGCCGCGGAGCTGATCGACGACCAGGCCTGGATCGAGAACGAGTTCCTGCCCACCGTGCAGAAGCGCGGGGCGGCCATCATCGAGGCCCGGGGCTCCTCCTCGGCGGCCTCGGCGGCCAACGCCACCGTCGAGCACATGCGGGACTGGGTGCTCGGCACCCCCGAGGGCGACTGGGTCTCCATGTCGGTGCCCAGCGACGGCTCCTACGGGGTGCAGGAGGGGATCATCTCCTCCTTCCCCTGCACCGTCACCGACGGCGAGTACAGCATCGTCCAGGGCCTGGAGATCGACGACTTCTCCCGCGCCAAGATCGACGCCAGCGTGGCCGAGCTGGTCGAGGAGCGCGACGCCGTCACCTCGCTCGGCCTGATCTGAGCCAGCCGCACCCGAGGGGGCGCCGACCGCGACGGTCGGCGCCCCCTCGGTTCCCCGGGGGAGCAGTCGCACGACACGTCGCCCAGCAGCCGGCGGATTTGGCCCGACGACCCCTCGTTACGCCACACTTCTGCCCATGAGCAACCCTTACGGTCAGAACCCTGGAGACCCCCAGAACCCCTACGGCGGGCAGCCGGCCGCCGACGCCCCCGGCATCGGTCTCGGCAAGGTGGGCTTCATCCTCGCCTGCATCCCCTGCGTCAGCAACATCGGCCTGATCCTGTCGATCGTGGCCTTCTTCCAGTCCAAGAGCGCGAACGTGCCGAACACCAAAGCCCGCAACGGCATCATCGTCGGCATCGCGTGGATCGTGCTGAGCATCATCCTCTACGTCATCGGCATCGCCGTGGGGCTGGCCAGCGGGGGCATGAGCACCTACTGACCTCCGCTCCTCTCTCCGAGTCGACCGTCAGCAGGGGCCGGGCCGTGCGGCCCGGCCCCTGCTGCGCCCGCGCTCTCCGCGTCCTGCTGGGCGTGCCCGCCGACGCGCTGCCCCACGGATGCGCCACACTTCTGCCCATGAGCAACCCGTACGGTCCGCCCAGCGACCCCAACGACCCCGACGCCCAGCGTCCCGGTGGCCAGCAGGACCCCTACAGCCAGCCCTCCGCCGGCCAGCCCGACCCCTACAGCCAGCCCGCCGCCGGCCAGCCCGACCCCTACGGCCAGCCCGCCGGCGGTCAGCAGGACCCCTACGGGCAGACTCCGTACAGCCAGCCCTCGGCCGGCCAGCCCGGCCCCTACAGCCAGCCCTCGGCCGGCCAGCCCGACCCCTACAGCCAGCCCTCGGCCGGCCAGCAGGACCCGTACGGCCAGCAGGCCGCCTACGGCCAGCAGGGTGCCTACGGGCAGCAGGCCGACTACGGCCAGCAGAACCCCTACGCGCCCGAGGCGTACGGCCAGAACCCCTACGGGCAGAACCCGTACGGGCAGGGCGCGGCCACCAAGCCCCCGGGTGAGACCCTCGGCCTGGTGGGTCTGATCCTGGCCTGCATCCCCTTCTGCTTCCTGCCGCTGATCGGTCTGATCCTGTCGCTGGTGGCGCGCTCGCAGTCCAAGGCGGTCGGCTACGAGAACAAGAAGGCCAAGATCGGCATCATCGTCGGCAGCATCCTGGTCGCCCTGTGGTTCGTGCTGGTCGTGCTCGGCTTCGTCAGCGGAGCCCTCGAGCAGTGACCCGCTCCGGGGTCGGACGCCGTCGGCGCCCGGCCCCGGCGCCCGGTCGCCCCCTGCCGGCGCCCGGTCCAGCGCGGACGGCAGGTCCGTCAGCGCAGGTAGGCCAGCACGGCCACCGCGAGCCCGCCGGCCCCCAGCAGCAGGACGTCCACGGCGCGGTGGCGGACCCGCAGCAGCCCCGCGGACCGCGAGGGCAGCACCAGCCGGAGCAGCGCGCCGAGCAGCAGCCCGCCGGCGCAGGTCCACAGCCCTCCGCGCCACCAGCCCAGACCGACCAGCACCAGGCCGACGACGAAGACCCCCAGCGCCGCCGCGAGCGGCGCGAGGCCGAGCGAACGGGGCGTCCGGGCACCGCGGCGCGGGGGCACACCGGCGGTGGCCGGCGCACCGGTCGGCTCGGGTGGCAGCACGGCCATCTCAGCCGGCGACCGGGTGGCGCTCGGCGAGCTCGACCACGTTGCGCAGCAGCATGGCCCGGGTCATCGGCCCCACACCCCCGGGCACCGGCGCGACCAGCGCCGCCTTCTCCAGCACCGAGGGGTGGAAGTCCCCGACCAGCCCGTCCTCGGTGCGGGTGATCCCCACCCCCACCAGCACGGATCCCTCGGCGACCATGTCGGCGTCCACCAGCCCGGCCACGCCGGCCGCCGCGACCACGACGTCGGCCCGGCGGGTGTGGGCCGCGAGGTCGCGCGTCCCGGTGTGGCACAGGGTGACGGTGGCGTTCTCCGAGCGCCGGGTCAGCAGCAGCCCCATCGGCCGGCCGACGGTGGTGCCCCGGCCGATGACGCAGACCTCGGCGCCGTCCAGCTCGACGTCGGAGGCCCGCAGCAGCTCGAGGACCGCTGCGGGGGTGCACGGCAGCGGGGCGGCGGTCCCCAGCACCAGCCGTCCGAGGTTGGTGGGGTGGAGCCCGTCGGCGTCCTTGTCGGGGTGCACCAGCTCCAGCACGGCGCTCTCGTCCAGGTGGGCCGGGAGCGGCAGCTGGACGATGTAGCCGGTGCAGGCGGGGTCCTCGTTGAGCTGCAGCAGCCGCTCCCGCAGCTCGGCCGGGTCCACGTCGGCGGGGAGCCGCACCTGGACGGAGGCCAGACCCACCTCGGCGCAGTCGCGGTGCTTGCCACGCACGTAGGCGAGGCTGCCGGGGTCGTCGCCGACCACCACCGTGCCGAGCGCGGGCACGCTCCCCCGCTCGGCGAGCGCGGCCACGCGGGCCCTGAGGTCCTCCTTGACGGCGGCCGCCAGCGGCTTGCCGAGCATGGTCTGTGCGGTCATCCTGCGGTCCCTGCGGTTCAGTGGAAGAAGTGGCGGGTGCCGGTGAGGTAGAGGGTGACGCCGGCCGCGCGGGCGGCCTCGACGGTCTCCTCGTCGCGCACCGAGCCGCCCGGCTGGACGATGGCGCGCACGCCGGCGTCGATCAGGATCTGCGGTCCGTCGGCGAAGGGGAAGAACGCGTCGGAGGCCGCCACGGCGCCGCGGGCGCGCTCGGCACCGGCCCGCGACACGGCGAGCCGGCACGAGTCCACCCGGTTGACCTGGCCCATGCCGATGCCCACCGAGGCGCCGCCGGAGGCGAGCAGGATGGCGTTGGACTTCACCGCCCGGCAGGCCCGCCAGGCGAAGGCGAGGTCGGCCAGGGTCGCCTCGTCGGCGGGTTCACCGGCGGCCAGCGTCCAGTTGGCCGGGTCGTCGCCGTCGGCGTCCACCCGGTCGGTCTGCTGCAGCAGCAGCCCGCCGCTGACCGCCCGCATCTCGATCCCGCTGTCCGCTCCGACAGGGCAGCGCAGGATGCGGATGTTCTTCTTGGCGGTCAGCACCTCCAGCGCGCCGTCCTCGTAGCCGGGGGCGACGACCACCTCGGTGAAGATCTCGGCCACCTGGCGGGCCATCTCGACCGAGACCGGCCGGTTCACCGCGATGACGCCCCCGAACGCCGACGTGGGGTCGCAGGCGTGGGCGCGACGGTGGGCCTCGGCCACGTCGGCGCCCACGGCGATCCCGCACGGGTTGGCGTGCTTGATGATGGCCACGGCCGGCTGGTCGAAGTCCGAGGCGGCCCGGCGGGCGGCGTCGGTGTCGACGTAGTTGTTGTAGGACATCTCCTTGCCGTGGAGCTGCTCGGCGGTGGCCAGCCCGGACCCGCCGGGGCTGCGGTAGAGCGCCGCGTCCTGGTGCGGGTTCTCGCCGTAGCGCAGCACGGACGCCCGCTCCCAGGTCGCCCCCACGAAGCGGGGGAAGCGTCCCTCCTCCTCGACCGCACCCAACCCGGAGGCGAACCACGACGCGACGGCCACGTCGTAGGCAGCCGTGTGGGCGAACGCCTCGGCGGCCAGGCGACGGCGCTGCTGCAGGGTGAAACCGCCCTCGGCCAGCGCCGCGGTGAGCTCGGGATACTGCTCGGGCGAGGTCACGATGGCCACCGACGGGTGGTTCTTCGCCGCACCCCGCACCATCGACGGACCGCCGATGTCGATCTGCTCGACACACTCGTCGGGGGTCGCACCCGAGGCGACGGTCTCGGTGAATGGGTACAGGTTGCTGACCACCAGGTCGAAGGGCTCCGCGCCGAGCTCGGCCAGCTGGCGGCGGTGGGTCTCCAGCCGGCGGTCGGCCAGGATCGGGGCGTGCACCAGCGGGTGCAGGGTCTTGACCCGGCCGTCCAGGCACTCGGCGAACCCGGTGACCTGCTCCACGGGGGTGACGGGCAGCCCGGCCCCGGCCAGCGTGCGGGCGGTGGAACCGGTGGAGACCAGCTCGACGCCGGCCTCGTGCAGCGCCCGGCCGAGCTCGACCAGACCGCTCTTGTCGTAGACCGACACCAGCGCCCGGCGGAGCGGGATCCGGTCCGGCTGCTCCAGCTTGTCGCTCGTCATCGCTTCGCTCACGTCTCCCTCGCTCGCTGACCGCCCGGGCGGGCCGGTCTCACTGGGTCGACCGGCGCCAGCCGGTCTGGTCGCGGTCGTGCCGGGCGGCCAGGGCGGCCACCGTCTCGACCAGGATCGCGCGCTCCACGACCTTGATCCGCTCGTGCAGCGTCTCCACGTCGTCGCCCTCGAGGACGTCGACGGCCCGCTGGGCCAGGATCGTCCCGGTGTCGACGCCCTCGTCGACCAGGAACACCGTGGCACCGGTGACCTTCACCCCGTGGGCCAGCGCGTCGCGCGGGCCGTGCATGCCCGGGAAGGACGGCAGCAGGGCGGGGTGGGAGTTGATGGTGCGGCCGCCGAAACGACCCAGGAAGGCCGGCCCCAGCAGCTTCATGAACCCGGCGCAGACGACGAGGTCCGGCTGGTGGGCGGCGACCTCGGCGGTCAGCCGGGCGTCCCAGGCGGCGCGGTCGGCACCCTTGGCCAGCGGCACCACGAAGGTGGGCACACCGGCGCGGGAGGCGCGGTCCAGGCCGGCGATGCCGTCGCGGTCCGCGCCGACGGCCAGCACCCGGGCCGGCAGCGTGCCGGCGGCCTGCGCGTCCAGCAGCGCCTGCAGCAGGGTGCCCGATCCCGAGACCAGCACGACCAGGCCGAGCTCCGGCTGCCGACTCTCCTCCGCCACCCGACGACCCTATCGTCTGGCGCCGCCGCTCACCGACGTCGCCGCAGCGGCACCGTCCACCCGGCCCGTCCCGCCGCCCCGCCGCGCAGGCGGAGCAGCCCGACGACCAGACCGGTGGCCAGCCCCGCCAGCCCCATCACGGTCGTCGACATCACCGCGAGCTCGGTCAGCCGCGGGCCCAGACCGACCAGCCGCCCGGTGCCGAGACTCCCCCGGGAGGCCGCGGCGACCACGGTGACCACGAGACCGGTGAGGACGCCGGCGAGCCCGCCGACCAGCGCGCTGAGGTCGAAGCGGGCGCCGCGGTGCCCCCGCACCACCCACAGCGCCGAGAGCGCCCCGGCGAGCGCGCCGCTGCCCAGCCACAGCCACTGGGTCCAGCCGCCGAGCCCCTCGGCCGGCAGCGCACCCAGCACCGGGAACCCCGGCAGCAGCCCGAGCTCGGTCACCGTCGGCGAGACCAGCGAGCCCTGCCCCACCGTGAACCCGGCACCGAGGGCGTAGCTGACGCCCCACAGCACCAGGTTGGGCAGGTAGGCCAGCTGGGCCAGCACGAGCACCACCAGCGACAGCAGCTCCGGGGTCGCCGAGCTGGTCAGCGCGCGGACCTGGTCGAAGCGCACCACCAGGGCGCACACCAGCAGCACCAGGCCGGTGGCCGCCATCGTCAGCAGACCGATCCCGACCGCCGGCGGAACGGGCCGCGCCCACCACGGCAGGTGCTGCAGCACGGGCAGCCCCAGGCCGCGCACCGCGCCCCACAGCGCGCTCGGCACGGCCACCAGCAGGCCACCCGCCAGGCAGCGGGCCAGCTGCTCGGGGCCGCCGACCACCGTGGTGGCCACGACCAGCGGGACGAGGTAGCCGACGGCGACCAGCGCCGCGACGCGGGCCGCCGTGGCGGTGGTCGCACCGGCCCGGTCCGCCCGCTGCCGGGCGGCGAACTGGCTGACGCCGGAGACCACCACGAGCTGCACCAGCGTGAGCCCCAGCGGGACCACCGTCCACGTCGTCGCGCCGAGCTCGGCCCGGCCCCCGTGGACGGAGAACCAGAACTGGGTCGCCACGGTCAGGGCCAGGCCCATCGACCCGGCCATGTCGGCCAGCCAGCCCAGCAGCACCAGGGCGGCGACGACCATCCACCCGACCACGCCGGCCGCGACCCCGCCGCCCGCGGCGGCCAACCACCAGGGCAGGACGACGGGGTGGTCGTCGTCCGGACCACGGCGGTCGCGGTCCGGCTCGGTCACGCTGAGGGCCAGCGGGAGGCGGTCGCGGAGGGTGCTGGTCGGTGGAGTCATGGCCCCGTCATGGTCCCCCGCCGAGGCGGGAGGACTCGCCTGACACGCCCGGACGGGCTAAAGTTTGGCGGCGCCGGTTGTGGGAGGGGTACGCTCGACGGTTTTGGCGGGGGAAGACGGGCCACGTACAGTTGGCTCCTTTGATCGAGTGGAAGGGTATGACGCGTGGCCGACCAGGACGCCGCGGGGCACCGTCCTCGAAGGGCACTGTTCTCGACCGACGACACCACCGTGGACGCCGACGGCGGGCAGCGTCCTCCTGCCCCGCCCAGCCGTGCCCGGCGCAGCGCCGACCCGTGGCCCGAGGACGACGACCACGACGGTCCGGCCGAGCCGCCCCGCAGCACCCCTGAGGCGCCGCGCAGCACGCCTGAGCCCGTGGCGATCCAGCCCGCCACCCCGCCGGCCCGCGACGTCCGCATCACCCCGGCCGGCTCCACCGGGCCCGCCTTCACCCCGCCCGGGAGCGGCAGCGAGGGCCTGAGCATGGCCCCGGCCGCCTGGGGCCGTCCCGGCCCGATGCCCACCGACCCGCGGCCCCACGCCCCCGAGCACCACCACGCGCAGCGCTCGGCCAGCTCGCCGCCGCCGATGTGGCAGGAGCCGCACCGCCACGTGGTCGACAGGCGGACCCGCACCGGGCTGCTGGTCTCGGCGCTCGCGCTGGTCGTGGTCGCCTGCCTGTCGGTGGGCTTCGCCGTGTGGGCCAACCAGCGTCCGCAGACCGCCGGCCAGGCGCCCACCACCGGCGCCCCCACGCCCTCCCCGACCCCCGTGCTGAGCGAGGCGTCGATGCTGACCGACGCCGACGCCCGCGCCATCGACGAGGACGCCGGCTGGAAGATCTCCCTCGACACCCAGGGCGTCACCCAGGACTCCCCGCAGGTGACGTGCATCGTCCGCGACGAGGCCGGCATGCCGATCCCGGAGATGACCCGGCTGCGCACGCTGACCACGGCGAACGAGTCGCGCACGGCGGCCCTGCACCAGGCCGACCTCTACCCCACCGCCGAGGACGCCCAGCGGGTGTACGAGGCGCGGCTCGGCCAGCTCGGCGGCTGCGCCAAGCAGCCCGTCTACCTCGACAGCGGCTGGGCACCGGCCGACCTGGGCAACCAGTCCGGTGGCGTGGTGGCCGTGGTGCAGGACGAGGTGGCGACGTTCCACTCGCTGCTGCTCGTCCGCACCGGTCGCATGGTCAACGTCATCGACGTGGCCCAGGAGCGCAAGGCGGTGCCCTACGCCGGGCTGGTGGAGGCGGCCGCGGAGGTCGTCAACAGCCAGTGCGGCAAGACCGGCGGCCGCTGCGCCACCGACGCGGAGTCCCGCGAGAGCATCCCGCCGCTGGGCACCGACCAGCCGGGCTTCCTCGCCGGCGTCGACATCCCGCGGATCACCCCCGCGGCCGGCGAGTGGGGCGGCACGCCCGTGGAGTCGGAGTTCGACGTCATCACCAGCCAGTGCGAGGGTCTGGACCCCGCCACGGTGAGCGGGCCGACCAGCCGCGCGAAGGTCACCTACCTGCTCAGCAACGACCCCGACGCCCCGCCGCAGTACGGCTTCGACGAGGTCGTGCTGACCATGGAGGACGCCGAGGCCGGGGCCGGGCTGCTGGAGCGCTTCGACGACTCGGTCCGGGAGTGCCCGGACAACCTGCGCACCGCCGACGTCTCGGAGCGGACGGCCATCGAGGGCAAGGTCGGCAAGGCCGAGATCCGCGGCAGCGCCTACACCGTCACCCAGACCGTGGACGACGAGCGGCTGCCCTTCCGGATCGCCCTGGTGACGATCGAGGAGAAGGTCGTCTACCTGCTGCTGCCGACCACCGAGGACTTCGACTTCACCGACGAGCAGTGGGCCGCGGTGGCCCAGCGCGCCGCCGAGCGGACGACCCAGGGCAGCTGAGGTCCCGCGCACCCGGGCCCCTGCCCCGGGGCGCGTCACCCGCCTGATCGCGCCACGCGCCCCCGGAGCACGAGACGGGCCGCACCCCGGAGGGTGCGGCCCGTCGCCGTTCGTGGTGGAGGTCAGCCCAGGCTGGCCATGATCTCGCGCATCAGCGCGGCGGTCTCGCTCGGCGTCTTGCCGACCTTGACCCCGGCGGCNNNCCCATCGTCTTGCCCTCGGGGGCGGTGAAGCCGGCCACGTAGCCGACGACCGGCTTGGTGACGTTGGCCTTGATGTAGTCGGCGGCCCGCTCCTCGGCGTCGCCGCCGATCTCGCCGATCATCACGATCGCGTCGGTGTCGGGGTCGTCCTGGAAGGCCTGCAGGCAGTCGATGTGGGTCGTCCCGATGACCGGGTCGCCGCCGATGCCGACGGCGGTCGAGATGCCGAAGTCCCGCAGCTCGTACATCATCTGGTAGGTCAGCGTGCCGGACTTCGAGACCAGGCCGATGCGGCCCGGCTTGGTGATGCTGGCCGGGATGATGCCGGCGTTGGAGGCGCCGGGGGTGATCAGGCCCGGGCAGTTGGGGCCGATGATGCGGGTCTTGCTCCCCTTGGCCAGGGTCCAGAACTCGGCGGTGTCCTTGACCGGGACGCCCTCGGTGATCACCACGGCCAGCGGGATCTCGGCCTCGATGGCCTCCACCGCGGCGGACTTGGTGAAGCGGGCCGGGACGAAGATCACCGACACGTCGGCCTGCGCCTGCTCCACGGCCTCGCGGACGGTGCCGAAGACGGGGACGGTGACGCCGCCCTCGAACTCGACCGTGGTGCCGGCCTTCTTGGGGTTGACCCCGCCGACGATGTTGGTGCCGGCCTTGAGCATGAGCTGGGTGTGCTTCATGCCCTCGGAGCCGGTCATGCCCTGGACGATGACCCGGGAGTCGGAATTCAGGAAGATTGCCATGTCAGTCGCTCCTCAGTTCGCAGCCAGCTCGGCAGCCCGGCGGGCCGCACCGTCCATCGTGTCGACCTGCTCCAGGCCCGGCAGGGCGGCCTCGGACAGGATCTGCCGGCCCAGCTCGGCGTTGTTGCCGTCCAGGCGGACGACCAGGGGCTTCACCTCGGCGCCGTGGGAGCGGAGGATCTCGAAGGCCTGCACGATGCCGTTGGCCACCGCGTCGCAGGCGGTGATGCCGCCGAACACGTTGACGAACACGCTCTTGACCTGGGCGTCGCCCAGGATGATCTCCAGCCCGTTGGCCATCACCTCGGCGCTGGCACCGCCGCCGATGTCGAGGAAGTTGGCCGGCTTGGGCGCACCCGGGAACTCCTCGCCGGCGTAGGCGACGACGTCCAGCGTGCTCATCACGAGCCCGGCGCCGTTGCCGATGATGCCCACCGAGCCGTCGAGCTTGACGTAGTTGAGGCCCTTCTCCTTGGCGGCCAGCTCGAGCGGGTCGGCGGCGGCCACGTCGTGCAGCTCGGCGTGCTCGGGGTGACGGAACTCCGCGTTCTCGTCCAGGGTCACCTTGCCGTCGAGGGCCACGATGGAGCCGTCGCCGGTCTTCACCAGCGGGTTGACCTCGACGAGGGTGGCGTCGCTGTCGACGTAGACCTTGCCCAGCGTGACCAGCACCTCGGCGATCTTGTCCCGGTCGGCCTCGGCGAACCCGGCGGCGGCGACGATCTCGTCGGCCTTGGCCCGGTCCAGACCCACCACGGGGTCGACGGCCACGCGGGCCAGCGCCTCGGGACGCTCCACGGCCAGCTGCTCGATGTCCATGCCGCCCTCGACGCTGCACATGGCCAGGTAGGAGCGGTTGGCGCGGTCCAGCAGCAGCGAGAAGTAGTACTCCTCGGCGATGTCGGCGCCCTCGGCGATCATCAGCTTGCGGACCACGTGGCCCTTGATGTCCAGACCCAGGATCTCCTCGGCGCGCTGCGCCGCCTCGGCCGGGCTCTTGGCGATCTTGACGCCGCCGGCCTTGCCTCGGCCGCCGGTCTTGACCTGGGCCTTCACCACCACGACGGGGGTGCCCAGCTCGGCAGCCGCCGCCTCGGCCTCCTCGGGGGTGGTGGCGGTGATGCCCCGCAGCACCGGTACCCCGTGCGCCTCGAACAGGTCGCGCGCCTGGTATTCGTAGAGATCCACGACGATTCCATCCTGATTCCGGGGACGGTGCGCCCCCTTGTCTGCCTCGATCGGTCGTCGGCGTCCGTGCGACCGGCGCCCGTAGCGGGATCGAACGGGCCTGACCCGCTCGTCGCCGCCGGGCCACGGTGCCCGGTAGCGCGGTGCGAGCCTAACGTTCCGACGGCGGCTCGAGCGAATGAGTCCACCACCACCACAGGTATCACGCCCGGGCGCGGGCCGGCCCCGCGGGGAGCCGGTCAGCCGGGGTGGCGGGTGCGGCAGTGGGCCTCCACCCAGGCGACGATCTCGGCCATGGTGGCGCCGGGGGTGAAGATCTGGGCGACCCCCGCCTCGGCCAGCGGCCCGCGGTCGGCCTCGGGGATGATGCCGCCGCCGAACACCACGATGTCCTCCGCCTCCTCCTCGCGCAGCAGCTCCACCACGCGGGGGAAGACGGTCATGTGCGCCCCCGACAGCACCGACAGCCCGATGGCGTCGGCGTCCTCGGCCAGAGCGGTGGCCACGATCTGCTCCGGCGTCTGGTGCAGACCGGTGTAGACGACCTCCATGCCGGCGTCGCGCAGCGCACGGGCGACGACCTTGGCGCCGCGGTCGTGGCCGTCCAGCCCGGGCTTGGCGACGACGACGCGGATCGGCGGCAGCGGACGCTCCTCCGCGGCCTGCGCGGGCTCCGGCGGCACGACGCTGTTCACGTCCTCACCCTACCCAGCGGTGCCGTCGACGGGGCCCTGCGGGTGAGCCTGCTCACACGCTTGCGATCCGTCCGGAGGGGTAGTTGGCGATGATCCTGAGAAATGCTAAGTTTCATCCTCAGTGAGGGTCGGTGAGTCGTTCCAACGTCTGTCCGGCACTCCGGGTTGTCGGGAACCCCGTGATGCCTGAAGTAGACGTCCGCGTTGAGGAGTAGTGCGTGTCCGTAGGAACGTTCCGCCGAGCCAAGGCTCGCAGGGCGCTCGTTGACGACGAGTCATCGCACTCCTCCTCGACCGTGAGCCCGCGCAGCATCCTCAGCCACGGTCTGGCCGCGCTGGCCATCTCGGTGCTGGGTCTCGGCGTGGCGGGCTCGGTCAGCCTCACCTCCGCCGCCCAGTCCACCCAGGTGGACGCCCGCGCCTCGCTGACCGCCGACAACCCCGACGTCACCCGCGCCGAGCCGGCCACCAAGGCCGCCGGCCTCAGCGTCGCCAACCAGGCGGCCGTCCAGCAGAGCCAGGCCTCCACCGAGGACCCCACCGGTGAGAGCGGCACGCTCGACTCCTTCAGCGGTCGCGATGCCCGCGAGACCCGCAACTCCGTCCGCGCCGAGCTCGACCGCGCGATCGCGGCCAAGCAGGTCGCCGAGCGCGCCAGCGAGCTGAGCAAGCTCGACGAGGAGGTCGTCACCAGCTCCCGCAAGGCGATCCAGGACGACCGCGCCAAGGAGCTCCAGGCCACCGGCCAGGAGATCGAGGAGGAGGACGAGCGGATCAAGGCCGAGGAGAAGCGCAAGGCCGAGGAGCGCAAGCGCAAGGCCGAGCAGGCCACCGGCACCCTCGTCTCCCCCCAGTCCGCCGCCCCCGCCGCCGAGGACTACGAGTTCGAGGGCGAGCTGGGCAAGGGCGGCGGCGCCGCGCCGATCGCCTCCGGCAGCTACTCGATCGCCGCCCGCTGGGGCGCCGTCGGCTCCTGGTCCCGCTACCACACCGGCATCGACCTCTCGGCCCCGATCGGCACCCCGATCCGCGCCGCCGCCGACGGCGTCGTGGTCTCCCCCGCTTCCGGCGCCGGCTGGGCCGGCGTGCACGTGGTGATCAAGCACGCCGACGGCAGCCACACCCTCTACGCCCACATGGCCAGCACCGCCGTCCAGCCCGGACAGCAGGTCAAGGCCGGCGACCTCGTCGGCGTGGTCGGCATGACCGGCCGCACCTTCGGCCCGCACCTCCACTTCGAGTGGTATCCGGCGGGCACCACTCCTGGGGACGTCTACTCGTCCAAGGATCCCTACGTCTGGATGCTGGCCCTCGGCGTGCGCCTCTGATCAGGTCCGTCGCTGGCCCGTAGCCAGATTGCACAGACACGGCCCCCGCCGATCAGGTGGGGGCCGTGGTGCGTCTCCGCCCGCTCCCCACCCGGCTCGGGCGGGGTCGGGCGGCTGTCGCCCCGGCGCCCCAGCGACACGGTGGAGGACGGCTCGTGCCGAGCGCACCCGGGCAGCAGCGGTGGCTCCAGCGGAGGGGTGTCGGGGTGTGGCGGGCGTTGGCGAACTCGTCCGAGGAACGAGGACGAGGCTCGCCGGGCGGGACACCCCTCCGCTGGAGTCACCGCGGACTCGACCGCAGGAGCCACCGCGGCGGGACCAGCCCCTCGGGCCCGGGCCCCTAGAGCTTCTCGAGCGGAGCGTGCTTCAGCGACAGCCGCTTGACCCCGACCGAGCCGAAGTCCACGTCGGCCTTGGTGGCGTCGCCGCTGCCGGAGGTGGCGATCACGGTGCCCATCCCGAAGGTGGTGTGCAGCACCCGGTCGCCGGCGTCCAGACACGGCACCGCACGCGGGGTGGGCCGGGCGCCGTAGCCGACGGTGCTGCGCCAGCGGCCCAACGAGCTGTCGGCCTCGTTGCGCCGGGTGGCCGAGGTGGTGGCCCAGCTGGCGACGGCGGCGCCGGTGCGGCGCCAGTCGATGAGGTGGTCCGGGATCTCCTCCAGGAACCGGCTGGGCGGGTTGTACTGCGGCGCACCCCAGGCGGTGCGGACCACGGCGCGGGAGACGTGCAGCCGCTTGCGGGCGCGGGTGATCCCCACGTAGGCCAGCCGGCGCTCCTCCTCCAGCTCGGAGCGGTCGGTCAGGGCGCGCTGGTGGGGGAAGACGCCGTCCTCGCAGCCGGTCAGGAACACCGTGTCGAACTCCAGACCCTTGGCGGTGTGCAGCGTCATCAGGGTGACCACGCCGCCGTCGCCGGCGTCGGGGATCTGGTCGGAGTCGGCCACCAGCGCGATCCGCTCCAGGAAGGCGGGCAGCGAGTCGTCGGGCTCGGGGGCGGCCTCGGCGAGCGCGTCCCCCAGCTCGCCCGCCTCGTCCTCCTCGCCGGTCCCGTCGTCGGCCGCCTCGGCCTGCAGCTCGGCCACGTCGGCGGTGATGTCCTGGGCGTGCGCGGCGGCGACGAACTCCGCCGCGACCGAGACGAGCTCGACGAGGTTCTCCAGCCGGGTCTCGTCCTGGGGGTCGGAGCTGTTCTGCAGCTCCTCCAGGTAGCCCGACTCGTGCAGGATCGAGCTGAGGATCTGGTCGGCCGGGACGCCGTCGGCGACCATCTGCTCGTGGGCGTCGAGCACCGCGGTGAAGCCGGCGATCTGCTTGGCCGAGCGGGTGGCCAGCCCCGGGGCCTCGTCGCTGCGCCGCAGCGCCTCGCCGAAGGGGATCTGCTCGCGCTCGGCCAGCTGCGCGATGGCCTCCTCGGCCCGGTCGCCGATGCCCCGCTTGGGGACGTTCAGCACCCGGCGCACCGACACGTCGTCGGCCCGGTTGGCGATGGCCCGCAGGTAGGAGATGGCGTCGCGGACCTCACGCCGCTCGTAGAAGCGGACGCCGCCGACGACCTTGTAGGGCAGCCCGACCCGGATGAACACGTCCTCGAACGCCCGTGACTGGGCGTTGGTGCGGTAGAAGACCGCGGTCTGGCCGGGCGTGGTCTCGCCGGCGTCGGTCAGCCGGTCGATCTCGCCGGCGACGAACTGCGCCTCGTCGTGCTCGGTGTCGGCGACGTAGCCGGTGATCAGCGCGCCGTCACCCGCGTCGGACCACAGCCGCTTGGCGGGCCGGTCCGGGTTGCGGACGATGACCGCGTTGGCCGCGTTGAGGATCGTCTGGGTGGAGCGGTAGTTCTGCTCCAGCAGGATCGTCTCCGCGCCGGGGAAGTCGCTGCCGAAGTCGAGGATGTTGCGGATGGTCGCCCCGCGGAAGGCGTAGATCGACTGGTCGGAGTCGCCGACGACCATCAGGCTCGGCGCCTCGATCGTCGGCCCGTCGGCCTCGACGTCCTCACCGCAGAGCTCGCGGACCAGCGCGTACTGGGCGTGGTTGGTGTCCTGGTACTCGTCGACCAGCACGTGGCGGAACCGGCGGCGGTACTGCTCGCGGACCTCGGGGAAGGCCTGCAGCAGGTGCACGGTGGTCATGATCAGGTCGTCGAAGTCGAGCGCGTTGGCGGCCCGCAGCCGCTGCTGGTAGCTGCGGTAGGCCTCGACGTAGGGCTCCTCGTTGGGCGAGGCGACCGCCGAGCCGGCCGACTCGTGGTCGACGAGCTCGTTCTTCAGGTTCGACACCCAGTTCATGACCCCGCGCACCGGGTAGCGCTTGGGGTCGAGCTCGAGGTCGCGGCAGACCAGCGTCATCAGCCGCTTGGCGTCGGTGTCGTCGTAGATGGAGAAGGTGCGGGTGTAGCCGAAGCGGCCGATCTCCTGGCGCAGGATCCGCACGCAGGCGGAGTGGAAGGTGGACACCCACATCAGCCGGGCGCGGTTGCCCACCAGGTCGGCCACCCGGTGGCGCATCTCGGCGGCGGCCCTGTTGGTGAAGGTGATGGCCAGCACGGACCCGGGGTGCACACGTCGCTGGCTGACCAGCCAGGCGATGCGCCGGGTGAGCACCCGGGTCTTGCCCGAGCCGGCTCCGGCCACCACCAGCACCGGCCCGCCCTCGTGGGTGACGGCCTGGCGCTGCGGCCCGTTCAGCCCCGCCAGCAGCTGCTCCTCGGTGGGAGCCGGCCGGCGTGCGGGCCGCTCGGCGGCGTCCTCGTCGAGGGCCTGCACCGGCGCCGGCGGGGGCGCGCTGACGGGCGGGAGGCTGGCGAACAGGTCTGGCTGGGTCATGACCCGTCCACCCTAGTCGCAGCCACCGACAGCGGCCTGCTCGCTACACTCCTGCCCATGCGGCTGCCCCGGTTCTCCCTTCGGCGGCTGCTGACGCGGGTGCTGCTCGCGGTCCTCTCGGTGCAGGGAGCGACGCTGGCGGCGCTGATGCTGATCGACCAGCGACGCAAGCGGCTCCGCGCCCCCGCCCGCTTCCCGAAGACCAAGCCGACCACGGTGCCGACCGGCGGCGGCGAGCTGACGGTCTTCACCTACGGCCAGGACCTCTACGACGACATGCTCGAGGGGATCCGCTCGGCCCGGCGCCGGGTCGTGCTGGTCACCTTCATCTGGAAGGCCGACCGCACCGGCCGGGCGTTCAAGAAGGCGCTGATCGAGGCGGCCGAGCGGGGCGTGGAGGTGTGCCTCGTCTACGACGAGTTCGCCAACCTGGTGGTGCCGCGGCCCTTCTTCCACTTCCCCGCCTCGGTCAACGTGGTGCGCCACCCGCTGGTCTGGAGCGGTGTGGGGCTGCTCAACCCCCGCAACCTGGGTCGGAACCACAACAAGCTGCTGGTGGTCGACTCCGAGGTGGCCTGGGTGGGCGGCTACAACATCGGCTCGCTCTACGCCACGGACTGGCGCGACACCCACGTCCGGGTCACCGGGCCGGTGGTCGCCGACCTGGAGGACGCCTTCGTCGACCACTGGAACCAGCTGCCGGGACGCCACCGGGCGCTGCCCGACGTGTCGACCCGGTCCTGGCACAGCTCGATCCGGGTGCACCGGAACGTGCCCCGGCAGGCGCTCTACCCGATCCGCGGGATGTACCTCGAGGCCATCGACCGCGCCGCCCACCACATCTGGCTCACCCACGCCTACTTCGTCCCCGACGACGACCTGGTGCGGGCGCTGCTCGGGGCCGCCCAGCGCGGGGTCGACGTCCGGCTGATCGTGCCCGACCAGTCGAACCACATCGTCGCCGACTGGTTGTCGCGCGGCTTCTACTCCCAGCTGCTCGCCGGCGGGGTGCGGCTGTTCCTGTACCAGGGCGCGATGGTGCACGCCAAGACCGCCACCATCGACGGGCAGTGGTCGACCATCGGCACCGCCAACCTCGACCGGCTCAGCCTGGCCGGCAACTACGAGACCAACATCGAGGTCACCGACGCCACCGTGGCGGCCAAGCTGGAGGAGGTGTTCGCGATGGACCTGTCCAACTGCCGCGAGCTCACCCTCGAGGAGTGGGTGCGGCGCCCGTTCATGGTGAAGTTCTCCGAGACGGTGCTGCGGCCCTACCGGCGCTTCCTCTGAACGAGGTCCGGGTGCTCACGCTCACCCGAGCACGGACACCGCGAGGTTGGCCAGCACCAGCCCGGTGATGAGGGCCCACAGCCCCTTGGGGATCGAGTCGAAACGGCGGTTCGCGACCACCAGCAGGGTGACCAGCAGCGTGAGGACCAGCTTCACCCCGAGCGTGAGGAGGTCCAGCTCCACGTCGGCGTACAGGTCCACCCCGACCAGCGCCAGCCCCGTCACCAGCTGGATGAGCGAGCCGTGCAGCATGGCGTCGTTGACGAGCGGCTCCCGGTCGCGCAGCTGCACGACCGCCCCTCCGAAGAGGGCACCGAAACCGACCAGGTGCAGCAGCAGCAGGATCTCGCGGGCCCAGGTCAGCGCGTCCATGCGCGGAGAGTAGCCGCTCCCCCGCCCCCTCGCCCGCTGCGCCTCACGCCCTCCCGGCAACTGCTCGGGAACGACCTCCCGCAGGCCCGGAACGGCGGGTTCCGGCGCCGTCCCCGACCACTTGCCGGCGGAGCCGGGAGGATGTCGCCGGGGCGGGACACGAAAAAGTGGCGGCTGATTGCAGTTTCAACTGCTCGCCGAGGGGTTACTGTCCAGGCATGACGATTCTTTTCTACGTGATCATCGGTCTCATCGCCGGTGCCATCGCCAAGGCGATCATGCCCGGCAAGCAGGGTGGCGGGATCATCGCCACCATCATCCTGGGGGTCGTCGGTGCGCTGGTGGGCGGGCTCATCGGCAACCTGATCTCTGGCAACGGCTTCGACTTCAGCCTCCAGGGCAACTGGTTCATCAGCCTCATCATCGCCATCCTCGGTTCGCTCCTCGTGCTCTTCATCTACGGGGCGGTCACCAAGCGTCGTCGGGTCTGACCCAAGGGCTCACGCTGCGCGACGAAGCCCCGCAGTCCACACCGGTGGACTGCGGGGCTTCGTGCGTCCGGTCTGACCAGCGGCCCGGACCAGCAGGCGGCTCAGACCAGCCGGCGGTCGGTGGCCCAGCGGGTGAGCTGGTGGCGGTTGGACAGCTGCAGCTTGCGCAGCACGGAGCTGACGTGGGTCTCGACGGTCTTGATCGAGATGAACAGCTCCTTGGCCACCTCCTTGTAGGCGTAGCCGCGGGCGATCAGCCGCAGCACCTCGCGCTCGCGGACGGAGAGCCGGTCCAGGTCCTCGTCCACGCTGGCGATGTCGATGGCGCCGGAGAACGCGTCCAGCACGAACCCCGCCAGCCGGGGGGAGAACACCGCGTCGCCCTCGGCGACCCGGCGGATGGCGGCGATGAGCTCCTCGCCGTCGATCGACTTGGTGACGTAGCCGCGGGCGCCGGCGCGGATGACCCCGATGACGTCCTCGGCCGCGTCGGAGACCGACAGCGCGAGGAATCGCTGGTCGGGGTTCACGGCCAGCACCTGCTTGAGCACCTCGACCCCGCCCCCGCCAGGCAGGTGGACGTCGAGCAGGACGACGTCCGGACGGGTGGCGGTGATCGCCGCCACGGCCGTGGGGACGTCCTGCCCCTCCCCCACGACCTGCACCGCCCGGCCGATCTCGGACTTCACCCCGGTGCGGAACATCGCGTGGTCGTCCACCACCACGACCCGCAGCGGGCGGGCGGGGTTGGCCGTCGCCGGTGGGGCGCTCTGGGGGCTGAGGGGGCGCTGAGGCTCGGTCATCGTCGTCTCTCCAGTCGTACTTCGGTCCCGGTCTCGGGGTCCGACGTGATGGTGGCGGTGCCGCCGTGGCGTCGCACCCGGTCCATGATGCTGCCCCTGACGCCCAGCCGGTCCTCGGCAATCGCGTCGAGGTCGAAACCGCGGCCCCGGTCGCGCACGAAGACCTCGACCAGGTCCTCGCCGGCCTCGCCGAAGACGTCGATGCGGTCGGCGCCGGAGTGCTTGGCCGCGTTCACCATCGCCTCGCGGGCCGCCTGCACCAGCGCCTGCAGGTCGGGGTCGAGGGGGCAGTCGCCGACCATGACGACCTCGACCGGCACGCCGCGCTCGTCCTCGACCTCCGCAGCGGCCGTGGTCAGCGCGGCCCGCAGGGTGGACTCCTCGACGGCGTCCCCGTACAGCCAGCCGCGCAGCTCGCGCTCCTGCCGGCGGGCCAGCCCCTGCACGGCGCGCGGGTCGTCGGCCTGCCGCTGGATCAGCGCCAGCGTCTGCAGCACCGAGTCGTGCAGGTGGGCGGCCATGTCGGCGCGGGCGTCGGCGCGGACCCGCTGCTCGCGGGCCTCGTTGAGCGCACGGCGGCCGCGGTAGAGCCACGGCGCCGCGGCCACCACCACACCGGCCACCGCCAGCAGCACCATCAGCAGCACCGCGGGCACCTGGTTGACCCCGATCTGGGAGGCCAGCACGAGCCCGAACGCCAGCGCCACCAGCGCGAGCCCGACCACCAGGCGCAGGATCGCCTGCCACCCGGTGCGGGCCAGGAAGGGCGCCACCAGCGGGTGGGTGCTGTCGCGGCCGCCGGCTGCGTCGCGCGGGGCGGGGGTGTCGGCCTGCCGCCAGATCAGCGCCAGCCCGGCGCAGGCCACCGCCAGCGGCCAGAAGACCTGGGAGGAGAAGCCGAACCCGGTGACCTGCGACAGCCACAGCATCCCCGCGCCGATCGCGACCAGGGCGACCAGCACCCCGCGGTCGCGGCTGCGGGCCGAGGGGTCGGCACCGCGCAGCCCGCGCCGGGTGGCGGACTCCAGGCCGAGGGCCCGCACGGTCTCGGCCCGCGGAAGGGTGAGCCAGAGGATGGCGTAGACGACCACGCCGACGAACTGGGCCAGGGCCAGCGCGACGAAACCGACCCGGAGCACGGTCACCGACCAGCCGAGGTGCTGGGCCAGCCCGGCGCAGACGCCGCCGACCAGCCGTCCCTCCAGCACCCGGGTGGCGCGGGGACGACCGGCGGCGGGCGCGACCTCGTCGGCGCGGCGGGCGACCTCGGGCGCGACCGTGGGAGTCGGCACCGGCGCAGCTGGCGTCTCGGTGCCGACCCCGGTGGGGCCCGCCTCGGTGGTTCCCGTCGGGGCGGGGCGCTGGTCGGTCATGGTGCTCCCAGCCTCACACGTCTCGGCGTCGCGGACCACGGGGATGACCCTGTGCCGCCCCCGATCCCGCGGGGCGGGCCGTGGGTCAGCCCGCCCGTGCCCCGCTCAGCGCTCCCGGCGGGCGAGCAGCAGAAGCGCCACCACCACGGCGTCGACGGCGAGGAAGACCCCGCCGGCGGCCTCGTCGTACACCGCGACCTTGACCACCGTGAGCACGACACCCAGGGCGACGGCCAGGAGTCCCACGGTGATGCGGCGTGCCGGGCGGATGCCAGGGGCGAGGGCGAACACGAGCTTGAGCGCGATCGTCGTGAGCGTCAGGGCGACGACCGGGACGTCGACGAGGGGACCGATCCAGACGGCCTCTTCCCTGGCCAACCCGAGGAAGAAGATCGCCCCGGCGAGCTGGACCGCGCCGACGAGGCCGGCGAGCACGCGTGCCGCGACGAGGGTCCGGGGCTGTCGGGCCGTCGCGGGGACGGCCGTGGTCGTGGTCATGGTGGTGTCCTTTCGTGGGTGCTGGTGCCCCTGAGGTGCTGACGCTCGAACGCTAGGCGGGACGGGTCGGCGTCCACATGGCGTCAGAGGCTGAGATCGGGCTCATCCCACGGGTTGAGGACGGCTGGGGCCGCGCGGGCCTACGCTCGGGCGTGTGGCGATCCGGGACGGCCTGGCCCGCGGGCTGCGACGCGATGACGCGCTGCTCGCCGTCGTCTTCCTCGCGGTCAGCCTGGTCCAGGTGCTGCTGCAGCCGGTCGAGGTGCTGTGGCTCCCCGGCAGCCGGTGGTTCGGCCCGCTGCTGGTGGTCGTGTCCGTGCTGCCGCTGGCATGGCGACGTTCCCGGCCGGTGGCCGCGGCCCTCGCGGGGGCCGCGTTGTGGTGGGTACCGACGGACGGCTTCCTCTACCTGGGCTACGTCACGGCCATCCTGCTCCTCTTCGCCGTCGGGCGCTGGGGAGGCGGCGGTCGCCCGGCTGTCGCGGCCGTCGGCTGGGCGCTGCTCAGCGGCACGAGCGGCATCGTGGCCATCGAGCAGGCGCACGACCGTCTCGTCCCGCTGGTGTTCGACGTCGACCTCCGAGAGCACCTGGCCGCGCTCCGGCTGCCCGGCTCCGACGCCCTCCTCAGCGCGGCGGGGTTCTGGGTCGTGATCCTGGTCCCCTACGCCGTGGGTCGGTTGATGGCAGCCCAGCAGAGGGTCTCCGACGAGCGCGTCGTGGCCGAGCGCGAGGCGGCACGACGCAGCGCCGTGGAGCAGGAGAGAGCGCGGATCGTCCGCGAGCTGCACGACGTCGTGGGCCACGAGGTCACCTTGATGTCCATCCAGTCGGAGGCGGCCGCCCAGGCGCTCCGGCACGCGCCGGAGCGCGCGGCCCAGCCGGTCGAGGCGGTCCGGGAGACGGCCCACCGCGCGAGCCGGGAGCTGCGGGCGATCCTCGACCTGCTCGGCGACGGCGAGCTGCCGGTGGTCCCCGACGAGCGCGGCCTGCAGGAGCTGGCCGACCGGGCGGCCCGTCTGGGCATCGCCAACCGCCTGAGCGTGGTCGGCGACCCGTGGAGCGACGCCCCCCGCCACTGGCTCGCGGTCAACCGCATCGTCCAGGAGTGCCTGACGAACGCCGGCAGGCACGCTCCCGGGGAGGAGGTGGACCTCCGGCTGGAGTGGTCGCCGGCAGGGGTCTCGGTGCGGGCGAGCAACCCCGTCCCGGCGCCGGCACCAGGCGGCTCCCCCCATCTCGGGCGCGGCGTACCCGGCATGCAGGAGCGGGCCCGTTCCCTCGGCGGCACCCTGGAGGTGGGGCACGTCGCCGGCCACTTCGTGGTGACGGCCTGGCTCCCGGCCGAGGAGGGCCGCCGGTGACCCGCGTCCTCGTCGCCGACGACCAGGAGCTGGTGCGCGGTGGGCTCCGCATGATCCTGGAGCTGGCGGGGATCGAGGTCGTCGGTGAGGCGGGGGACGGAGCCCGGGCGGCTGAGCTGGCGGAGCAGCTGCTTCCCGAGGTCGTGCTCATGGACGTGCGCATGCCGGGCACCGACGGCATCGAGGGGACCCGGCGCATCGTGGCCGCCGGACTGCCGTGCCGCGTGGTGATCCTGACGACCTTCGACCTGGACCAGCACGTCTACGACGCGCTGGTCGCGGGAGCGGCGGGGTTCCTGCTCAAGGACGCCTCCGCCGACCGCCTCGTCGCCGCGGTCGAGCAGACCGCAGCGGGTGAGGCCCCCATGGCACCGCAGGTGCTGTCCCGTCTCATCGACCGGTTCGTGGGACGGACGGCCCCGGACGCGCCGGCGCCGGCGGGCGTGCAGGCACTGAGCCCCCGGGAGCGGGAGGTCCTCACCCTGATGGCCACCGGGATGACGAACACCGAGATCGCCGAGCGGCTCGTGGTCTCCCTCGCCACGGTCAAGACCCACGTCCGCAACGTGCTCGCGAAGCTCGAGGCACGCGACCGCGTGCAGGCGGTGCTCCTCGCCCACCGCTACGGGCTGTCCGCACCCGTACGCTGAACCGCCGGCTCGCGCGAGAGGTCCACGAGTCCCGCGCCGAGCGGCGTCACCGGACCCGAGTGCAGCCAGGGTCGGGAATGGGTGCCTTCCCCGATGGTGGGCCGGTACCGGCGCGACGACGATGGAGCCATGGATGAGCTGTGGAGCCTGCGCCGCGGGCCCGACGTCAAGATCGCCGGGGTCTGCGGCGCCCTGGCCGAGCGCTGGCAGGTCGACCCGCTGGTCGTGCGCATCGCGGCCGTCGTCCTCGGTCTCAGCGCCGGGGTCGGCGTCGTGCTGTACGCCTTCGTGTGGGCGCTGACCCCGGCGGTGGACCAGGACGAGTCGCCCGTGCAGCACCACGCTCCGAAGCTGGCCGAGCAGAGCCGCGAGTTCTGGGTGGCCGCCGCCGTGGTCGCCACCGTGGTGGTGGCCTTCACGATCGGGTCGATGGCGCCGCTCGGGCTGATGCCGGCGCTGGTCGTGCTGGCCGTCTGGTACTTCGGGTTCCGCCGGCCGCAGCAGCAGGCCCGCCGCGACGCCCCGGTCGAGCTGCCGGACAGCCACACCGTCCAGCACGACCCCTTCGTCGGACCGCCCACGCCGTTCACGGTGGCCGCCCGCGAGTGGCAGCAGACCGTGCTGCAGCACCGCTCCGGCGCGGCCGCCGGGCAGCCCGGACCCGTACCGCCCACGCGGCCTCCCGCCGCCCCGCCGCGCCCGAGCTGGGCCGCGGCCCCCGCGCCGACGGCGCCCTCCGCCGGTGCGCCGACCTCGGGGCTGCGCTACCGGCTGGACGAGCCGGCGCCGGGCAGCGACGCCCTCTCCGACCACACCGCCTCCATCCGCTCCTACCTCAACGTGGCCGACCCGGCGGGTCTGTACGCACCGCCCAGCGAGCCACCCGCCGCGCGCCCCGCGGCCCGCCGCAACCCGGCCGTCCGCAACGGCTTCTGGGCGGGGCTGCTGGTCGCCGTCGGCGTCGTGGCCGCGGTCGACCTGTGGACGTCGCTGCCGGTGGGTGTCACCACGTACCTGGCGGCGTCGCTGCTGGTGGCCGCGCTCTCCCTGGTCGCCGCCGCCTTCCTCGGACGCTTCCGCGGACAGGCCCTGCTGAGCTGGCTGCTGCTGGGCGCTACCGCGGTCTCGGCGGTGCCGCAGACCGTCCCGGCCGCGGTGGACTGGCACAGCCCCACGTACCGCTACGCCTCGCTGGCCGAGCTGCCGCCCTCCGACCACCTGGAGGTCGGCTCGCTGACCGTCGACCTGAGCCAGCTCGACGTCACCACCCCCACCACCTACCGCGTCAGCGCGGAGGCCGGGCGGATCGAGCTCCGGCTGCCTCCCGGCGAGCACGTCGAGGTCCGCAGCACCGTCGAGGTCGGCAGCGTGGTGGTCGACGGCCACCAGGTGCACGGCACCGACCTCGCCCAGACCCACGTCTTCGGTCCGGGCCAGGACCCCCTGCTCGTGGTCGAGGCCGGCGTCGAGGCCGGCTCGGTCGAGGTGGTGACGAGCCGATGAGCCGCACCCCCGCCCGGACCCGGCACCGGGTCGACGTCGCACCGCTGATGCTCGGTCTGCTGATGCTGCCGCTGTCGTTGCTGGCGCTGTGGATCTCCTTCGGGCTGCAGGTGGCCTGGGGAGACCTGGCGGTGGCCGCACCCGTGGGCCTGATCACGCTGGGCGTCCTCGGCCTGGTGCTCTCCCGCAACTCCTCCTGACCCTCCGACCGACCGAAAGGCACACCGATGACCACCACCCAGCCCCGGCAGCTCCACCGCAGCCGCGACCAGCGCATCGTCGCCGGCGTCTGCGGCGGCGTGGCGGACTACCTCAACATGGACCCGACCCTGGTGCGCGTCGTCTTCGTGGCGCTGACCCTCGTGACGGGCGGCGCGGTGGGCCTGATCGCCTACCTCGTCGGCGCCCTGGTCGTCCCCGAGGAGCCCCTGGCCGACCCGGGGCAGCTCACCTCGCCCGGCAGCCCGTGGACCGCGCCGGCGACTCACCAGGACGCCCCGGCCGCCTCCGCCGAGGAGCCCGGCGACCTGCGCTGAGCCCGTCCACGGGCCGGGCGCTCACTCCCGCTCGCCCGAGCGCGGAGCGCTCACTCCGCCTCACCCGAGCGCGGAGCGCTCACTCCCACTCGCCCGAGCGCGGAGCGCTCACTCCCACTCAATCGTGCCCGGGGGCTTGCTGGTGATGTCGAGGGTGACGCGGTTGACCTCGGGCACCTCGTTGGTGATGCGGGTGCTGATGCGCTCCAGCACCTCGTAGGGCAGCCGCGACCAGTCGGCGGTCATGGCGTCCTCGGAGCTGACCGGGCGCAGCACCACCGGGTGGCCGTAGGTGCGGCCGTCGCCCTGCACCCCGACCGAGCGGACGTCGGCCAGCAGCACCACGGGGAACTGCCAGATCTCGCGGTCCAGGCCGGCCGCGGTCGCCTCGGCCCGGGCGATGGCGTCGGCGGCGCGCAGGATCTCCAGCCGCTCGCGGGTCACCTCGCCGACGATGCGGATGCCCAGCCCGGGGCCCGGGAACGGCTGCCGCCACACCATGGCCTCGGGCAGGCCCAGCTCCTCGCCGACCTTGCGGACCTCGTCCTTGAACAGGGTGCGCAGCGGCTCGATCAGGGTGAACTGCAGGTCCTCGGGCAGACCGCCCACGTTGTGGTGGCTCTTGATGTTGGCCGCACCCTCGCCGCCGCCGGACTCGACGACGTCGGGGTAGAGGGTGCCCTGCACGAGGAACTCGATGTCGTGCTCGGCTGCGATCTGGCGGGTGGCGGCCTCGAAGGTGCGGATGAACTCCCGGCCGATGATCTTGCGCTTCTGCTCGGGGTCGGTCACGCCGGCGAGGGCGTCGAGGAACTGGTCGGCGACCTCGCTGACGACCAGGTCCACCCCGGTCGCGGCGACGAAGTCCTTCTCGACCTGCTCGGCCTCGCCGGCCCGCAGCAGCCCGTGGTCGACGAAGACGCAGGTGAGCTGGTCGCCGATGGCGCGCTGCACCAGAGCGGCCGCCACGGCGGAGTCGACGCCTCCGGAGAGGGCGCAGAGCACCTGCTTGTCCCCCACCTGCTCCCGGATGGCCTCGACGGTCTCCTCGACGATGTTGGCCGGGGTCCAGTCGGGGCGGCAGCCGGCGATGTCGAACAGGAAGTGCTCGAGGGTGGTCTGGCCGTGCTCGGTGTGCATCACCTCGGGGTGCCACTGCACCCCGGCGAAGCCGCGCTCGCGGTGCTCGAAGGCCGCGATCGGCGCACCCGGCGAGGTGGCGAGCACGGTGAAGTCCTGCGGTGCCCGGGTGACGGAGTCGCCGTGGCTCATCCACACCCGCAGCGACGGGTCGACCTCCGACAGCAGCGCGCCGGGCTCGACCACGGTGGCGGGCGTGCGGCCGAACTCGCGACGGCCGGTGTGCGCCACCTCGCCGCCGAGCGCCTGGGTCATGGCCTGGAAGCCGTAGCAGATGCCGAAGGTCGGCACCCCGAGGTCGAAGAGCCCGGTGTCGATCTGCGGGGCACCCTCGGCGTAGACCGACTGCGGACCGCCGGAGAGGATGATCGCCTGCGGCTTCCTGGCCGCCAGCTCCTCGGTGGAGATGGTGTGCGGGACGATCTCGGAGTAGACCCGGGCCTCCCGCACCCGGCGGGCGATCAGCTGGGCGTACTGGGCCCCGTAGTCGACGACGAGGACGCAGTCATGCTCACGCGGGCTCATGGCGGCCCAGTCTAGGCCGTCCGCGCCGTGCGGCCGACCCGGCGCCGGGGGCGGGACGGACCCCGCTAGTCGTCGCGGGCGGAGAGCACGCAGAACTCGTTGCCCTCCGGATCGGCCAGCACGACCCACGTCGGCGGCTGGTCGGCGCCGGGCCGCTCGGACTGGCCGACGTCGACGCGGCGGGCACCGAGCCCGACCAGCCGCGCCACCTCCGCCTCCTGGTCGTCCTCGCCCCACGGGGCGAGGTCCAGGTGCAGCCGGTTCTTGACCTGCTTGCCCTCCGGCACGGGGACGAAGACCAGCCCCGGACCGCGGTGCTCGCGGGGCATGGTGGCCGCGTCGGTCAGCGCGTGCGGCGGCACCAGCACCACCTCGTCGGGCTCCTCGACGACCGGCACCCAACCCAGCGCCTGGCCCACCAGGCGCCCTGGGCGCGCACGTCGTGGCAGTCGACGACGACGCTGTACCACCGCACCGCCACGGGCTCCTCCTCCTGCGTCGCTGCCGGACCGGCCGGGGCCGTCGTCGCACCTCTAGGGTCGAGGTGTGCAGGTCCCGCCCGGTTTCCTCACCATGCCCCGGTGGTGGCACGACGAGCCCGGTCGCGCCTGGCTCGAGGAGCTGCCCGGGCTGGTGGCGGCCCGGCTGCGGGAGTGGGGGCTGACGGCCGACGGCGCGCCCTGGCACGGCTCCAACGCGCTGGTGCTCCCGGTGCGCCGGGGCGAGGAGCCGCTGGCCCTGCGGCTGTCGCCACCCGGGGACGACGTGGCCGCCGAGGCCGCCGCGCTGCTGTGGTGGGACGGCCGCGGCACCGTGCTGCTGGTGGAGGCGGACGTGCCCGCCCGGGCGCTGCTGCTGGAGCGCCTGGACGGCTCCCACACGCTGCGGCGGGAGCCGGTGGAGTGGTCGGTGGAGGTGCTGGCGACCCTGATGCGCGAGCTGGCCGTGCCGGCACCCGGGACGGCGCTGTCGACGGCCGAGATCGCCGCCGAGGACGCCGCCTCCTTCGAGCGCCGCTGGCAGGCCGTGGGCGGGCCGACGCCGCGGAGCCAGCTGACCCGGGCGGTCGCGGCTGCCCGCGAGCTCGCCGCCACCGACCCCGGCGGCGACGCGGTGGACGGCGACCTGCACGCCGACCAGGTGCTGCGCGGGCGGCGCACCCCCTGGCTGGTGGTGGACCCGGTGCTGCTGCGCGGCGACCGCGAGCACGACCTGGCCCGGGTGCTGTGGACCCGCCTCGACGAGCTGCCGCGCGACGCCGACGTCCGCCGGGCGGTGGCCACCGCGGTGACGGTCGCCGAGGTGCCGCGGGAGCGGGCTGAGGCGTGGCTGGTGGTGCGCTCGATGTCCTACCTGCTGTGGGGACTCGAGCGCGGCCTCACCGAGGACCCGGTGCGCTGCCGCCGGCTGCTCGACCTCTTCGCCCGCTGACCCCCTCCCTCCCTCCCTCCCTCCCCCTGACCCGCTGTATGTCGTCGCGGTCACGCCCGGTGTGTCGCGGCGTGTCCCGCTGTCCCGGCAGCACCGCGTACACGTTCTCAGGGGGCAGGCCCCGACCCATTCGCGAAGCCCGTCCGCGGTCACCGGGCACAGGCGATCTGGGGGCGCCGGCGGCAGCGCGAGCGCCGTTCCCTGAGGACGTGTACGCCGTCACAGCCGGACACCGCGACACGCCGCGACACACCGGGCGTGACCGCGACGACATACAGCCGGGCAGGGTGGGCGCGGGGAGACGGGAGGGTGGTGGCGCGGGCGGGCGGGCGGCGGCGGCCTGGGCGAGAATTGGTCCCATGATGTGAGACATCGCTGCGTGGTTGGAATGCGGCCGCCGGACTCCGATGTTCTTTGCCGCATGCGAATCTATGACGACGTCACCCAGATCGTCGGGGGCACTCCCCTCGTCCGGCTCAACCGGATCACCGACGGCGCCCAGGCCACCGTCCTGGCCAAGATCGAGTTCGTCAACCCGGCGCACAGCGTCAAGGACCGCATCGGCGTGGCCATCATCGAGGCCGCCGAGCGCTCCGGGCAGCTGCAGCCGGGCGGCACGATCGTCGAGGGCACCTCCGGCAACACCGGTATCGCGCTGGCGATGGTGGGCGCCGCCAAGGGCTACAAGGTCGTGCTCTGCATGCCCGAGACCATGTCGGCCGAGCGCAAGACGCTGCTGCGCGCCTACGGTGCCGAGCTGGTGCTCACCCCCGGCTCGGAGGGCATGCGCGGCGCGGTGGCGAAGGCCGAGGAGATCGGCGCCGAGCGCGGCGCCGTGCTGGCCCGTCAGTTCGCGAACCCGGCCAACGTCGAGGTGCACCGCCGCACCACCGCCGAGGAGATCTGGAACGACACCGACGGCACGGTGGACATCGTCGTCGGCGGCGTCGGCACCGGCGGCACCCTGACCGGTGTCGGCCAGGTCCTCAAGGAGCGCAAGCCCGAGCTGAAGATCGTCGCGGTGGAGCCCGAGGAGTCCCCGATCCTGTCCGGCGGCCAGCCCGGCCCGCACAAGATCCAGGGCATCGGCGCCAACTTCATCCCCGAGATCCTCGACCGCTCGATCATCGACGAGGTAATCCCGCAGAACGCCGACACGGCCGTCAAGTGGGCCCGTCGCGCCGGTGCCGAGGAGGGCATCCTCGCCGGCATCTCCTCCGGTGCCGCCCTCGCCTCGGCCGTCGCCGTGGCGCAGCGCCCCGAGAACGCGGGCAAGACCATCGTCGTGGTCATCCCGTCCTACGGCGAGCGCTACCTGTCGACGATCCTCTACGCCGACCTGCTCAACTGATGCTCGCAGGGTTCCTCACGCGTCTGCCGCTGCTGGCCCGCACCAGCGCGGACGCCCCCGCACCCGGGTCGCCGGCCGCGCTGGTGACCCGGGCGTGGGCGCGTTGGCGTGAGGACACCGACACGGCGATCAGCCACGACCCCGCAGCCCGGAACCGCGCCGAGATCACCCTCGCCTACTCCACGGTGCACGCCGTGTGGGCGTACCGGGTGGCGCACCGGCTGTGGGGTCGTGGCCACCGGCTGTCGGCGCGGATGCTGTCCCAGGCGGCCCGGGCCGCCACCGGCGTGGAGATCCACCCCGGCGCGGTGATCGGACGCCGTTTCTTCATCGACCACGGCATGGGTGTGGTCATCGGCGAGACCGCCGAGATCGGTGACGACGTGATGCTCTACCACGGCGTCACCCTGGGCGGACGCAGCCCGCTGGCCCGGGGCAAGCGCCACCCGACCCTGCGCGACGGCGTGATGGTGGGCGCCGGCGCCTCGATCCTCGGCCCCGTCACGGTGGGCGCCGGCGCCAAGGTGGGGTCCAACGCCGTGGTCACCCGCGACGTCGCCCCCGGCGCCACGGTGGTCGGCGTGCCGGCCCGCGAACGGACCCCGGCCGAGGCCGCCACCGAGCCCGAGTGGCACATCTGAGCTGCCCGGGCGGCTCCCCGGCCGGGACCGGCCGGTCAGCCCCGGCCGTCGACCGGTGAGCCGGCCAGCGGGCGCTCGGAGGCGATCGCCTCGTGGTGGCGGACGACCTCGGCCACCACGAAGGTGAGGAACTTCTCGGCGAACTCCGGGTCCAGCCGCGCGTCGGCGGCCAGCGCCCGCAGCCGGGCGATCTGACGTGCCTCCCGCTCCGGGTCGGCCGGCGGCAGCCCGTGGGTGGCCTTCAGCTCCCCCACCCGCTGGGTGATCTTGAACCGCTCGGCCAGCAGGTGCACCAGCGCGGCGTCCATGTTGTCGATGCTGCTGCGGAGCCGGTTCAGCTCCTCGAGCACCTCCGGAGCAGCGCCCGACCCGGCGGTCACGAGATGACCACCTCGACGCGCTGGAACTCCTTGACCTCGGTGTAGCCGGTGGTGGCCATGGACCGTCGCAGCGCCCCCACCAGGTTCATCGAGCCGTCCGGGCGGCGCGACGGCCCCAGCAGGATCTCCTCCAGCGGGCCCACCTGCTCGAACCGGACCCGCTCGCCGCGCGGCAGCGTGCCGTGCCAGGCCTCCGGGCCCCAGTGGTATCCCTGGCCGGGTGCGTCGGTGGCGCGGGCCAGCGGGGAGCCGATCATCACCGCGTCGGCGCCGCAGGCGATGGCCTTGGCGATGTCGCCGGAGTGGCCCACCGAGCCGTCGGCGATGACGTGCACGTAGCGGCCGCCGGACTCGTCCAGGTAGTCCCGCCGGGCCTCGGCGACGTCGGAGATGGCCGAGGCCATCGGCACCGCGATGCCGAGCACCGCCCGCGTGGTGTGGGTCGCCCCGCCACCGAAGCCGACCAGCACCCCGGCCGCGCCGGTGCGCATCAGGTGCAGCGCGGCCTGGTAGGTGGCCACCCCGCCGACGATCACCGGCACGTCGAGGTCGTAGATGAACTTCTTCAGGTTGAGCGGCTCCCGCTCGTCGGAGACGTGCTCGGCCGAGACCGTGGTGCCGCGGATGACGAAGAAGTCCACCCCCGACGCCTCCACCGTCGCCGCGTGCTCCTGGGTGTGCTGCGGCGAGAGCGCCCCGGCCACCGGGACGCCGGCGGCGCGGATCTCGGCCATCCGGGCCTTGATCAGCTCGGGCTTGATGGGCTCGGCGTAGATCTGCTGCATCCGCCGCGTCGCCACGGCCGAGTCCTCGATGCCGGCCAGCTCGTCCAGCAGCGGCTGCGGGTCCTCGTAGCGCGTCCACAGCCCCTCGAGGTTCAGCACGCCGAGCCCGCCCAGGCGTCCCATCGTGATGGCGGTCGCCGGCGACATCACCGAGTCGACCGGCGCGGCCACCATCGGGAAGTCGAAGGTCTGGGCGTCGATCTTCCAGCTCAGGTTCACCTGGTCGATGCCCCGGGTGCGCCGGGAGGGGACGATGGCGACGTCGTCGAGCGCGTAGGCGCGCTCGGCTCGCTTGCTCCGGCCGATCTCGTACATGCGCTGTCCTCACCCCGGGCGCTGGGCCCGCTCGTGCGGTGCCGGCTCAGCCCGAGTAGTTGGGGGCCTCGACGGTCATCTGGATGTCGTGCGGGTGCGATTCTCGCAGACCGGCGGAGGTGATCCGGACGAACCGGCCCCGTTCCTTCAGCTCGGCCACGGTGCGGGCACCGGTGTAGAACATCGCCTGCCGCAGCCCGCCGACCAGCTGGTAGGCCACCGCGCCCAGCGGGCCGCGGTAGGGCACCTGACCCTCGATGCCCTCCGGCACCAGCTTGTCGTCGGAGGTGACGTCGCTCTGGAAGTAGCGGTCCTTGGAGTAGGACGCCTTGCGGCCGCGGGAGGCCATCGCCCCCAGCGAGCCCATCCCCCGGTAGGACTTGAACTGCTTGCCGTTGATGAACACCAGCTCGCCCGGGCTCTCGTCGCAGCCGGCGAGCAGCGAGCCGAGCATCACCGTGTCGGCGCCGGCCACCAGGGCCTTGGCGATGTCGCCGGAGTACTGCAGGCCGCCGTCGCCGATCACCGGCACCCCGGCCTCGCGGCAGGCCAGCGCGGCGTTGTAGATGGCGGTCACCTGCGGGACGCCGACGCCGGCGACCACCCGGGTGGTGCAGATGGAGCCCGGACCCACGCCGACCTTGACGGCGTCCGCGCCGGCCTCGACCAGCGCCTGGGCGCCGGCCCGGGTGGCCACGTTGCCGCCGATGACGTCGACGTCGCGGGCGGCCGGGTCGGACTTGAGCCGGCGGATCAGGTCGATCACGCCGCGGGCGTGGCCGTTGGCGGTGTCGACCACCACGACGTCCACACCCTCCTCGACCAGCGACATGGCCCGCTCCCAGGCGTCGCCGAAGAAGCCGACGGCCGCCCCCACCCGCAGCCGGCCCTGGGGGTCCTTGCAGGCGTTGGGGAACTGGTCGGACTTCACGTAGTCCTTGAGGGTGATGAGTCCCGTCAGGCGACCCTCGCCGTCGACCAGCGGCAGCTTCTCGATCTTGTTGGCCGCCAGCAGCGCCAGCGCGTCGTCGGGGGCGATCCCCTCGGGGCCGGTGACCAGCGGCATCCGCGTCATCACCTCGCCCACCTTGCGCGAGGGGTCGGTCTCGAAGCGCATGTCGCGGTTGGTGATGATGCCCAGCAGCACGCGGTCGGCGTCCACCACCGGCACGCCGGAGATGCGGAACTGGCCGCACAGCTCGTCGGCCTCGGCCAGCGTGGCGTCGGCGCTGATGGTGATCGGCTCGCGCACCATCCCGGCCTCGGACCGCTTCACCAGGTCGACCTGGTGGGCCTGGTCCTCGATCGACAGGTTGCGGTGCAGGATGCCGATGCCGCCCTCGCGGGCCATCGCCACGGCCATCCGCGCCTCGGTCACGGTGTCCATGGCCGAGGAGAGCAGCGGGATCCCGACGCGGATGCGGCGGGTCAGCTGGGAGGAGGTGTCGGCCTCGCTGGGGATGACGTCGGTCTCGTTGGGTTGCAGGAGGACGTCGTCGAAGGTGAGGCCGAGAGGGGCGAACGGTTCGGGCACGCCAGCGAGGGTGAGGTCACCGGGCGGGATCGACAACGTGGCACCTTTCGGGGGAGCAGCGGCGGTGTGGCCATCGTATCCCGCGGCACCAGCGCCTCCGGACGTCCGGACGGCGCTCAGAGCAGCGCGGCCAGGGTCTGGGCCAGGTCGGTGTCGCGGTGGGTGAAGCCGAGCTCGACCAGCCGCGCCGGCAGCGCCCGCTGGCTGGCCAGCAGGGCCTCGGTGACCAGCTGGGGCCCGAGCAGCAGCTGCAGGGCCGGCAGCGGGGTGGGGACGACCGCGGGCCGGTGAACCGCGGCGGCCAGCGCCCGGGTCAGCTCGACGTTGCGCACCGGCCGGGGACCGACCAGGTTGACCGGTCCCTCGGCGTCGCCGTCGAGCAGGTGGAGCACGGCGCGCACCTGGTCGGCCATGCTGATCCACGGCATGTACTGCTGCCCGTCCCCGATCCGCCCGCCGGCGCCGAGGCGGTACACCGGCGAGAGCCGCCCCAGCAGCCCGCCGTCGGCGGAGAGCACCAGCCCGGTGCGGAGCAGCACGGTGCGGACGGGGGCCCGCAGCGCCGCCAGCTCCCACTGCTCCACCAGCTCGGCGAGGAAGCCCTGCCCGCGCGGCGAGGCCTCGGTGAGCTCCTGGTCGCCGGCGTCGCCGTAGTAGCCCACGGCGGAGCCGGAGAGGAAGGTGCGGCACCGGCCCTGGGGACGCAGCGCGGCCACCACGGTGCGGGTGGTGTCGACCCGGCTGGAGAGCAGCAGCGCCTTGCGCCGCTCGCTCCAGCGCTTGTCGGCGATCCCGGCACCCGCCAGGTTCACCACGGCGTCGACGTCGTCGAGCCCGGGGCCGCTGATGGCTCCCCGGCCGGGGTCCCACTCCCGCTCCTCGGGCGCGGCGGGGGCCCGGCGCACCAGCCGGACCACCTCGTCCCCGCGTCCGGTGAGCGCGGCGGTGAGCGCGGTGCCGATCAGTCCGGAGCTGCCTCCGATGGCGATCCTCATCGCCTCATCGTGCCACCCGGTCCGGGCCGGGCCGCGGGCGGTCAGCCGGGCCAGTCGGCCAGCAGCCGGTCGGCCACCCGCAGGCAGTTGGCCAGCACGGTGAGCGCGGGGTTGACGCTGCCGTTGGTGGGGTGCAGCGAGGCGTCGGCCACGTGCACCCGCCGGGTCCCGTGCAGCCGTCCGTCCGGGCCGGTCGCCGAGGTGCGGGGGTCGGTGCCCATCCGCGCCGTGCCGCTGGAGTGCTCCCCGGCGGCCGAGGCGGTCGCCGCCCCCCGCCGCCGGGCGACCCCGTGGACGCCGGACGCCTCGAGCCACCGCGCCCCCACGTCGGCCATGCCCTGCTCCACCTCGAGCGAGGCCGGGTGGGTGTCCTTGCGCAGCCGCGCCCCCGGCCGTCCCCAGCGGTCGCGGACCGGGGCCAGGGTGACCCGCGAGGTCGGCAGCGGGATCTCCTGGCCCATGCCGAAGACGCCGAACACGTGGCGCCGGCCCTCCCGCATCCACCGCTTGTGCTCGGCCCCCCACCGCGGCACGCCGGGCACCGGCGGGTCCGAGGCCATGGTCAGCGGCAGGATGCCCATCAGGTCCACGATCACGCCGCCGCCCCACGGGATGGTCCGGGCGTGCTCGTGGTCGCGGGTGGCCACCGAGTGGCCGGGACCGCGGAAGTCCTTGACCGGGGTGTCCACGGTGCCCAGCACGGTCACGAAGCGGTGGTCGTGCAGGTGCCGGCCCAGCTCGTCGTTGCCGAGCCCGCTGGCCAGCAGCAGCCGGGGTGTCTCGACCGCGCCGGCGGAGACCACCACCACCGACGCGGAGACCTCCAGCTCCACCGGCGTTCCCGCCCGCGCGCCCGCCACCAGCCGCACGCCGGCGGCCTGCCGGCCGTCGAGCACCTGCACCACCTCGGCGTCGGTCAGCAGGTCGCACCGCCCGGTCCGCAGCGCCCGCGGCAGCAGGGTGTTGTGGCTGCCGTTCTTGGCGTCCACCGGGCAGGCGTGGCCGACGCACTGGGGGCAGCGGACGCAGGCGGGCCGGCCGTCGTGCGGGACGCTGTTCAGCGACAGCGGGATCGGACCCCAGCCCCAGCCGAGGCGGCGGGCGCCCTCGGCCAGCAGCTCGCGGGCCGGCTCGGTGCCCATGGCCGGCATCGGGTAGCCCGACGTCCGCCGCGTCCGGGTGGTCAGGGCGCCGGTCTCCCCCGCCACCCCCAGCTCGCGCTCGGCCTCGGCGTAGTAGGGCTCCATCTCGTCGTAGTCGACCGGCCAGTCGGCGAGACTGGCCCCCTCCGGGTTGCCGTAGGTGGTGACCATGGCGAAGTCCTCGGGCATGAAGCGCCAGGACATGCCCTGCCACAGCCGGGTGCCGCCGCCGACGAGCATGGCGTTGAGCCCGTAGGCGCCGGCGTCGCCGTCGCCGTCGACGAGCAGCTGGCCCCGCTCGGACTCCAGCACCCGCGGGTGGCCGGGCCCCGGTCCGGCGCTCGGGGCGTAGACGGCGTTGCGCTTGCCGTGCAGGTGGTCGCCCCGCAGCGCCGAGTTGGGCGCTCCCGGCGCCCGCTCCACCACCAGCACGTGCTTCCCGGCGGCCGTCAGCCGGCGCGCCACCGCTCCTCCACCGGGGCCGGAGCCGACGACCACGGCGTCGTAGTGCCGGGCCACCGCGGACGGGGAGACCGAGGGCAGCGGTTCCGGGTCGACCGGCTCCACCCCGGCTGGCACGGCCCGGAAGTCGATCATCGCCAGCCCGGCCGGGTCGGCTCCCGGGCGGGCCGCGTAGTAGCCCTCCCAGCAGACCCGGCGGAGCGCCGCCAGCTCCGCCGCGGCGTCCAGGTCCTCCTCCAGCCGGGCCAGCACGGCGTCCTGGCCCGCGGCGTCCAGGTCGGCGAAGCCGCACGACTCCAGCCGGTCGGTCAGCGAGGCGAGCCGGGGTGCCGCCCAGCTCAGGTCGGGGTTGGGCGCCTGCAGGTACTGCCCGACCCCGCCGTCCCAGCCGCCGGGCCACTCGTCGGCGGGGATGATGCGGTCGACGGCCAGCCGCAGCACGGCCGGGGTGGGCAGCGCCGCTGCCTGGCTGGAGGTGCTCATCGGCCGGCCAGCGACCCCCCGATGCCCCCGACGCTGAAGTAGCGGTTCAGCGCGGCGAACACGATCACCGGCGGCAGCATCATGATGACCGCCACCGCCATCACGAGACCCCAGTTGGTGGCGTTCTGCTGGAAGAAGGACTGCACGCCCACCGGCAGCGTGAAGTTGGCCTCCGAACGCAGGAACACCAGCGCGATCAGGTAGTCGTTCCAGGCCAGCAGGAAGCAGAAGATGGCCGTGGAGAGGATGCCGGGCAGGGAGTTGCGGAGCACGATCCGCAGGAAGCCGCTGAACACCGACGCCCCGTCGATCCAGGCCGCCTCCTCCAGCGCGATCGGGATGGAGTCGTAGTAGGCGGTCATCATCCAGATGGCCACCGACATGGTGGAGCCGACGTAGATCACGGTGATCCCGGTCAGCGTGTCCACCATCTGCAGCTCGGCGAAGAGGATGAACAGCGGGATGGCCGCGGTGACCACCGGCAGCGACTGGATCACGAACAGCAGCAGCGAGTAGGAGGAGATCAGCCGGCTGCGCCCGCGCGAGAGCACGTACCCCGCCGGCGCCGCCACCAGCACCGAGATCAGCACGGTGACCAGCGCCGTCGACAGGCTGTTGGTCAGCCAGGTGCCGACGCCGGTGCGCTCGAAGATGATGACGAAGTTCTCCAGCGTCAGCCCGGTGGTGGGGCTGCCGAGACCGGGCTGCAGCGACAGCCACAGCACCGCCAGGATCGGCACCAGGACGACCGTGGTGACCACCAGGATGAGCAGGAAGCGCCACCACTGGCCGCGGGCGGCCATCTCGACCTCACGGTGGCGCAGCTGCTGCTGGGGCTGCGGGTCCCCGACCACCAGGCCCGGGGTGGGAGTCAGCGAGGCGCTCATTCGATGTTCACCTTCTTGAGCTGGCGGTAGAGGAGCACCGACACGACGACCAGGGTCAGCGTCATCACGAAGGCGATGGCCGTCCCGGGACCGGTCTGGAACTCCGCGAACACCTTGCGGTAGGAGAGCACGACCAGCGAGCTCGTCGCGTTGACCGGCCCACCCCCGGTCAGCAGGAAGATGGTCGGGAAGTCGTTGACGCAGAAGATCGTCATCAGGATCCAGCTGATGTAGGTGGAGCGCGAGATCAGCGGGAGCGTGACGTGGGTGAAGATCTGCCCCCGGCTGGCCCCGTCCACCCGGGCGGCCTCGTAGACGTTGTCGTCCACGGCCGCCAGGGCCGAGGCCATCATCATCATCATGAACGGGAAGCTGATCCACACCTTGAACACGCAGACCGTCACCTGCGCCAGCGTGGGGTCGGCCAGGAACAGCACCCGGCCTAGCCCGATGGCCTCGGTGATGATGGGGAACGGGCTCTGCGGGGTGGCCACCAGCCAGTTCCACGAGGTGGCCGAGACCACCACCGGCACCACCCAGGGCAGCAGCAGCAGCACCTTGAACAACCCGCCGGCGGGGATCTTCGTCCTCAGCAGCAGGGCGAGCGCCAGACCGACCGCCCAGCTGCCGAAGACCCCCACCAGGGTGAAGACCAGCGTGAACCCGGTGGAGTCCCAGAAGGCCTCCGAGGTCAGCACGTCGGTGTAGTTCTCCAGGCCGACGAAGTCGCCGGCGGCGATGAGCGACCCGTCGCGCAGGCTCTGCATCCCGGCGTACAGCACCGGGTACAGGTTGAGCAGCAGGATCAGCAGGACCGACGGCATGACGAACAGGATCAGCGTCAGGGTCCCCGCGGTGGGACCCCGGCGGCCGTGGTGCGCCGGCACGGCACCACGGCCTCCCCCACCCGGGGCGACGCCGCGTCCGGCCCGTCTGATCTTGTCGGTGACTGTCGCGCTGGACATGACCACCCCCTCGTGACCGGGCCGACTCAGCCGCCGATGGTGTCCTCGAGCCCCTGCTGCAGCTGCTCCAGAGCGGCCCGGGCCTCGATGTCACCACCCAGGATCGACTGCGTGAAGGTGTCCATCGCCGGCGTGGCGTCGGCGGCGGTGACGCCCTGGAAGAGCGCGTTCCCGCCGGGGGCGGCCCAGGTGCGGGCGATCGGCTGGTACTCCTCGATGATCTTGACGTTGTTCTCGTCGGACTGGAACTCCGGCGTCTCGGTGATCGAGCGCAGCGGCGGCAGGCCGATGCCGGTCTTCTCCGTCCACAGCCGGGACATGTTCTGGAAGTAGTACGTCAGGAACGCCTCCGAGCCCTCCTGGCTGGGGGTGTCGGCGTACATCATGATGTTGTTGGGGAAGAACAGCATCCCCTGGCTGCCGGCCGGGCTGGTCAGCGGCGATCCCACCACCAGGTCCGAGCCCACCTCGCCGCCGACGTTGTTGGCCAGGCCGCCGGTGTCGAAGCCCATGCCGAAGCGGCGCTCCTCCCACTGCGTCTGGGCGTTGTCGCTGGTGTAGGAGGCCGAGGCGGGGTCGACGTAGCCCTTGGCCACGCACTCCAGCACGAACTCCATCGCCTCGATGTTGGCCGGCGTCACGCAGTCGGGCTGCTGGTCGGCGTTGAACAGGCCGCCGCCGTTGCCGATCATCCAGCTGACCAGGATGTGGCCGCCGGTGTAGGCGCCCGCCCCGGCCGCGGTGCCGTAGCCGTAGACGTCGTTCTTCTTCAGCGCCTCGCAGGCGTCGAGGAAGGACTGCCAGTCGGTGGGAGGCTCGGCGCCGGCCTCCTCGAGCAGGGTCTTGTTGTACCAGAGCACCCGCATGTCCAGGTTGTACGGGACGGCCGCGTAGCCGTTCTCGGTCTTCATCGTGTCGATCAGACCGGGCAGGAAGTCGTCGTAGAGGCCGTTGCCGCGCCACGACTCCAGCAGGTCGTCGGCGTAGGCGATGGCGCCCTGGGCCTCGAACAGGAACGCCTGGGTGCCGCCGCCGGAGCTGACGGCCGGGCCGGTCCGCGACGCGACCGCGGAGGAGAACGTCTGGGTGAAGTTGGCCCACTGCACCACCTGGTAGGTGGCCGGCGGGAGCCCCTCCGGAGGCTGGTAGGCGAGCGTGATCTCCTCGTCCATGGGGTTGAACTCGGTGTTGCCCCACGGCATGTTCCAGAACGCGATGGGCTCGTCGCTGCCGCCCCCGCCACCGCCGGAGCCGCCACCGCCGCACGCGCTGAGCGCGGCTGCTGCCGAGACACCCCCTGCGGCTCCCAGCAGTCCCCGCCGGCTGAGCCTGAACCCGGATTGCGACACGATGAATCTCCTCCTGCCGGGAGGGTCGGCCGCAGCCGGCCCTCGACGTCGTTGTCGGGCACCCCCACGTCGTGGTGGGTGAGGAAGCGCTGCGACGGTGGGCCCCGCCCCGTGGTGGGACCGTCGCTGATCTCGATACTGGGACACCCGGCAGACGCCGTCAAGGAAAATCGCGGGACCTGCAACATATTCGTGACCAAGCGCCCGGACGCACCGGGCCGGGACGCCGACGGGCCCCGCCTGCCGCAGCAGACGGGGCCCGTACCGGTCCTCGGGGAGGGACGATCAGTGGCTGTGGCCCTGCTCGCCGTCCTCCTCCTCGGGCTTCTCCACCACCAGGGTCTCGGTGGTGAGCAGCAGCGAGGCGATCGAGGCCGCGTTGGCCAGCGCCGAGCGGGTGACCTTGACCGGGTCGATAACCCCGGCCGCGATCAGGTCGCCGTACTCGCCGGTCGCCGCGTTGTAGCCGTTGCCCGGCTCCAGGTCGGCCACCCGGCTGGTGATGACGTAGCCCTGCTCGCCGCCGTTCTCGGCGATCCAGCGCAGCGGCTCGGCCACGGCGCGCTGGACCAGGCGGACGCCCACCAGCTCGTCACCGGTGGCCCCCAGGCCGTCGGAGAGCACCTTGGCCGCGTGGATGAGGGCGGAGCCGCCACCGGCGACGATGCCCTCCTCGATGGCCGCACGGGTCGCGGACACGGCGTCCTCGATCCGGTGCTTCTTCTCCTTCAGCTCGACCTCGGTGGCCGCGCCGACCTTGATCACGCAGACACCGCCGGCCAGCTTCGCGACCCGCTCCTGGAGCTTCTCGCGGTCCCAGTCGGAGTCGGTGTTGGCGATCTCGGCCTGCAGCTGGGCCACCCGGTCGGCCACGGCGCTGGACTCGCCGGCGCCGTCGACGATCGTGGTGTTGTCCTTGGTGACGACCACGCGACGGGCGCGGCCGAGCACCTCCAGACCCACCTGGTCGAGCTTCAGCCCGACCTCGGGGGCCACCACCTGGCCGCCGGTGAGGATCGCGATGTCCTCCAGCATGGCCTTGCGACGGTCGCCGAAGGCCGGGGCCTTGACCGCCACGGAGGTGAAGGTGCCGCGGATCTTGTTGACCACCAGCGTCGACAGGGCCTCCCCGTCGACGTCCTCGGCCACGATGAAGAGCGTGCCCGAGGCGCCGATGACCTTCTCCAGCAGCGGCAGCAGGTCGCTCATCGAGCTGATCTTGCCGGAGTGGATGAGGATGTACGGGTCCTCCAGCACGGCCTCCTGACGCTCGGCGTCGGTGACCATGTAGCCGGAGATGTAGCCCTTGTCGAACTGCATGCCCTCGGTGAACTCGAGCTCGGTGCCGAAGGTGTTCGACTCGTCGACGGTGATGACGCCGTCCTTGCCCACCTTGTCGAAGGCGTCGGCGATGAGGCGGCCGATCTCCTCGTCACGGCTGGAGATGGTCGCCACCTGCGCCATGTCCTGGGTGGTCTGGACCTCGCGGGCCTGCTCGCGCAGACGCTCCTCGACGGCGCGGACGGCCTGGTCGATGCCCCGCTTCAGGCCGACCGGGTTGGCCCCGGCGGCGACGGCGCGCAGACCCTCGTGCACCAGCGCCTGGGCCAGCACCGTCGCGGTGGTGGTCCCGTCACCGGCGACGTCGTTGGTCTTGGTCGCCACCTCCTTGGCCAGCTGCGCACCCAGGTTCTCGTAGGGGTCGGACAGCTCGACGTCACGGGCGACGGTGACACCGTCGTTGGTGATCGTCGGGGCGCCCCACTTCTTGTCCAGGACCACGTAGCGGCCCTTGGGGCCGAGCGTGACCTTGACGGTGTTCGCGAGGATGTCGACACCGCGCTCGAGCGAGCGACGGGCCTCCTCGTCGAACTGGAGGATCTTCGCCATGGTGTGCTTTCTCCCTCAGTCGGTGGTCACTTGGAGACGACGGCGAGGATGTCGCGCGCGTTGAGGAGCAGGAGCTCCTTGCCGTCGTACTTGACCTCGGTGCCGCCGTACTTGCTGAAGATGACGGTGTCGCCCTCGGCGACGTCCAGCGGGACGCGGTTGCCGTTGTCGTCCACGCGGCCGGGGCCGGTCGCCAGGACCTTGCCCTCCTGCGGCTTCTCCTTGGCGGTGTCAGGAATGACCAGGCCAGAGGCAGTGGTCTGCTCGGCCTCCAGCGGCTCGACGAGGATCCGGTCCTCGAGCGGCTTGATCGTGACTGCCACGTCAAACCCCTTTCACGGGTGTCAGGTGTTCACAGGTTGTCCAGCCGGGGCGTCGTCGCGGGTGCCGTCCCGTGCTCTGGCACACTCAGGTCGAGAGTGCCAATCACGAATCTAGGGCCGCATTAGCACTCGGTCAAGCCGAGTGCCAACGACGATGAGTTCTGGCGGCCGAGGAGGTCTCATCCGGCATGACGACACGCACCCTCTCCACCGACGGCGCCCAGCTCTTCTTCGACGTGTCCGGTCCGCTGCCCCCCGCCGGCGGCCGCCCGCCGCTGCTGCTGGTCGGCCAGCCCATGGACGCCAGCGGCTTCCAGGCCCTGGTCGCCCAGCTGCCCGACCGGACGACCGTCACCTACGACCCGCGCGGCCTCGGCCGCAGCACCCGCAGCGACGGCCGCACCGACCACGTGCCCGAGATCCAGGCCGCGGACCTGCACGCGGTCGTCGAGGCCCTCGGCGGCGGCCCGGTCGACGTCTTCGCCAGCAGCGGCGGCGCCGTGACGGCGCTGGCCCTGGTGGCCGCCCACCCCGGCGACGTCCGCACGCTGGTGGCCCACGAACCGCCGCTGCTGGAGCTGCTGCCCGACGCGGCCGCCGCGGTCCGTGCCTTCGAGGGGGTTCGCGCGGCCTACGCCGCCTCCGGCTCCGGAGCGGGGATGGCCGCCTTCATCGCCATGACGTCCTGGCGGGGGCCCTTCACCGAGGAGTTCTTCGCCCAGCCGCCGGCCGACCCCGCCACCTTCGGCCTGCCCACCGAGGACGACGGCCGCCGCGACGACCCGCTGCTGTCGGACCGCTCCGACGCCGTGGTCCGCTTCCGGCCCGACGTGGCCGCGCTGGCGCAGGCGCCGACCCGGGTGGTGGTGGCCGTCGGCGAGGAGTCGCGCGACGTCCTCACCGGCCGGACCGCGGTGGCCACCGCCGAGCTGCTCGGCCAGGAGGTGACGGTCTTCCCGAGCCACCACGGCGGCTTCATGGGTGGCGAGCACGGCTACGCCGGCCAGCCCGAGGCCTTCGCGCGGCGGCTGGAGGAGGTGCTGGGCGACTGACGCGGCCGGTCAGGGGGCCGCGACCGGTGCTGGCGGCTCGGCGACCCGGTCCGCCAGCACGGCCCGGGCACCCTGCGGGGTGCGGGTCAGCAGCAGGGTCGCCGCCTCCGGGCCCGACGGCTTGAGCCGGCGGCGGAGCACGGCGGGGTCCAGGTCGAGGCCGCGCTTCTTGATCTCCAGGCGGCCGACCCGGTGCTGCTGCAGCCAGGCCCGGACCGTCTTCTCCCGCCAGGGCAGCACCTCGCGGACCCGGAAGACGTCCACGAACGAGGAGTCCGGCGGGGTCGAGGTGGTCAGGTAGGCGATCTGCGGGTCGACCAGGTGCGCGCCCAGCTGCTCGGCCAGCACGGCCACCCCACCGGCCCGGATCACCGACCCGGCCGGCTCCAGCAGGTAGGAGCCGATCGGCCCCACCGGTGCCCGCCGGGAGCGCTCCCCCGCCCCCACCCGCAGCCGGTCCCCTCCCGGGAGCAGGGTGGCGGTCCGGGTGCCGGGCTCGACCCCCGGACCGGACCACAGGCAGACCTCCACCGTGTCGCCGCGGTGGGTCACCCACTCCGCCTCGACCTCCTCGGGCAGCATCGCGTGCGGCAGCGCGGGCCCGAGCTTCACCGCCGCCGGCTCGGCCCGGCTCAGCAGCGACCGGACGAGGTCCCAGCCGGGGCTGAACTGGCTGACGTCCCAGAGCCGGCCGCGGGCGTCGCGCCGCGCCGGGTCGCAGTACGCGGCGACGCCGGGACCCAGCAGGTGGGTGACGTCCTCCGCCGCAGCCTCGACGACCTCGGCGAGCCCGGCCAGGTTGGCGCGGGCCACCGCGGCGGTGCCGGGGTCGCGCTCCACCGCCACCACCCGCAGACCCGCCCGGACGAAGGCCAGGGCGTCGGCACCGATCCCGCAGCCCAGGTCCACCACCGCCCGGGCACCGGTGGCGGCCAACCGCCGGGCCCGGTGGTCGGCGACCTCCGGCCGCGAGGCCTGCTCCAGCCCGTCCGGGGTGAGCAGCAGCCCGGCAGCGGCAGCGCCGAACTTGGCCGCGGCCCGCCGGCGCAGCGTCTCCTGCTGCAGGGCCGCCGACGACAGCTCGGCGTCGACCGAGCGGCGCAGCGTGGTCACCGCCGCGGGGCTGCTGGGGTCGCGCTGGGCGGCGGCCAGCTCGAGCGCGGAACGGCCCTCCGGCGCGGTCAGCCGCTCGACCAGGGCGGGGTCCATCAGACCAGGATGCGGCTGACCGGCAGGCCCGGGTCGGCACCCAGGTCCGGCGCCGACGGGCGTCCGCCGGCGCGGACGACCTCGGCGCCGAGGGCGGCCATCATCGCCCCGTTGTCGGTGCACAGCACCGGCCGCGGGGTGCGCAGGGTGATCCCGGCCTCGGCGGTGCGCTCGGCCAGCAGCGAGCGCAGCCGCGAGTTCGCCGCCACGCCGCCGCCGATCAGCAGGTGGTCCGCCCCGACGTGGCGGCAGGCGTCCACCGCCTTGGCGCTCAGGACGTCGCAGACCGCCTCCTGGAAGGAGGCCGTCACGTCGGCCAGCGGGATCTCGCGGCCCTCCAGCCGCGCCGTCTCCACCCACCGGGCGACCGCCGTCTTGAGCCCGGAGAAGGAGAAGTCGAAGCGGTGGCGGACCAGGTCCTTGGGGGCGGTGAGCCCGCGGGGGAAGCGGATCGCGCGCGGGTCGCCGTCGCGGGCGGCCCGGTCGATCACCGGACCTCCGGGGTAGGACAGCCCGAGCACCCGGGCCACCTTGTCGTAGGCCTCGCCGGCGGCGTCGTCGATGGTGGCGCCCAGCTCGGTGATGTCGGTGGCGATGTCGCCGACCCGCAGCAGCGAGGTGTGCCCGCCCGAGACCAGCAGCGCCACGCAGGGCGTCGGCAGCGGACCGTGGTCGAGCAGGTCGACCGCGACGTGACCGGCCAGGTGGTTCACCCCGTACAGCGGGACGCCGGTGGCCGCCGACAGCGCCTTGGCGCCCGCCAGGCCGACCACCAGGGCCCCCATCAGCCCAGGCCCGGCCGTGACGGCGATGCCGTCGAGCTCGGAGAGGTCGACGTCGGCGGTGCGGCAGGCGCGCTGGATGGTGGGCACCAGGGCCTGCAGGTGGGCGCGGCTGGCCACCTCGGGGACCACGCCGCCGAAGCGGACGTGCTCCTCGACGCTGGAGGCGACCTCGTTGGCCAGCAGGGTGGTCCCGGAGACGATGCCGACACCGGTCTCGTCGCAGGAGGACTCGATGCCCAGGACGAGAGGCTGTCCCGCTTCGCGGGAGGGGCGGGCGTCAGTCATCGTCGTCCTCCAGACGTCGGCGCATCACCACGGCGTCGCTGCCCCGGCCGTAGTAGCCCGGGCGGCGGTCGACCTCGCTGAAGCCCAGCCGGCGGTACACCGACAGCGCCGCGGCGTTGTCGGCGCGCACCTCGAGCAGCATGCGGCGGGCGCCGGCCGCCCGGCAGCCGGCCAGCGCGTGCGTCAGCAGGGCGGTGCCGATCCCCTGCCGGCGCACGGAGCTGTCCACCACCACCCGGTGCAGGTCGGCGGTGTCGCCGACGACCCGGCAGCTCACCACGCCCAGCACCTCGCCGGCGCCGCTGCGGGCGACCCACACCCGGCGGTCGTGACCGTGCAGCTCCTCGGCCCAGGCGCCCTCGCTCCACTGCTCCCGCGGGTCGAAGCTGGCCTCCTCGAGCTCCATCACGAGCTCCAGGTCGTCGGGGCGGGCACGGTCCAGCTCGGGGACGCTCACCGCTCGCCGTCCTGGGGGCGCCGGCGGGCGCGGAGCGCGGCCGGCGGGGGCGACAGCCGCGCCGTCCGCGGCGGCTCGACCAGCGTGGACTTGGGACGTCCCGGCACGGTGGCGTCGGGGCGCCGCAGGTACAGCGGCTCCAGGCCGGCGTCGGGCAGGTGGTCGGCGGAGCAGGCCATCACGCCGGCGTCGAGGACGGCGGCCAGACCCAGCCGGCGGGCCGGGTCGGGGTGCAGGGCGCTGCCCGGCCCCACCACCGGCAGGTCGGGCAGGACCTCGGCCGGGCCCACCTCCGGGCCGGCGGTGCGGCGTCCGGCGGCGTCGTGGCGGGACCAGTAGAGCTCGCGGCGGCGGGCGTCGGTGACCACCAGGAAGTCCCCGTCGAGCGGCCCCTCGGCGACGGCCTGGGTGGCCAGCACGTCCAGGCTGCAGACCCCGCGGACCGGGACGCCGAGGGCCAGACCCAGCACCTCCGCGGTGGCGAGGCCGACCCGCAGGCCGGTGAACGGGCCGGGTCCGGTGCCGACGACGATCCGGCTGACGTCGGCGAGGGTGTGACCTACCTCGGCCAGCACCGAGGTGACCAGCGGCGTGGTCTGCTCGACGTGGGCGCGGGTGTCGTCGAAGCGGCGGGAGGCGACCAGCTCCGTGCCGCGGGCGAGACCGACCGCGGCCACGGTGGAGGTGTCCAGCGCGAGGGTGAGGCTCATCGCGCCACCGCCGCGGCTCCGGCCTGCTCGGCGCGCCGGTCGGGGTCGAGCACCGCGGCCAGGTCGACACCGGCCCACCGCTCCCCCACCGGGGTGACGACCACCGTGCGGGCGTCCGTGGTGGGGTCGTCGCGGTGGACCTCGACGTCGAGGCGGTGCTCGGAGAGCTGCTCGGCGCGGCCGCGTCCCCACTCGACCAGCAGCACGCTGCCGGCGCCGCTGCTGGGCAGGTCGAGGTCGTCGAGCTCCTCGGCGGAGCCGAGCCGGTAGGCGTCCACGTGCACGAGACCGGGGCGCCCGCCCAGCGGCCGGTGGACCCGGGAGAGGACGAAGGTGGGGCTGATCACCGGGTCGGCCACCTGCAGCCCGCGTCCGATGCCCTGGGTGAGGGTGGTCTTGCCGGCACCCAGCGGGCCCTCGGCGATGATCAGGTCGCCGGCCTGCAGGACGTCGGCCAGCCGCTCCCCCAGCTGCTGCATGTCCTCGGCGGTGGGGACCCGGAGGACGACGGGCACCGCGCGGGAGAGGATCACCCCGTGGTCGCGGTGGTCGACCACCCGGTAGCCCCGGCGCAGCCACCAGTCCACCAGGGCGGGGAACTCCTCCCGCGCCAGCAGCTCGACCTCCCGGCAGCCCAGCTCGGCGGCCAGCCGGTGCGCGGCGGCCACCATCTCCCCGGCCAGACCCAGCCGCTGGAAGTCGGGGTGGACCGAGACCCGCTGCAGGGTGGCGACGCCGTCCGGTCGGGGCACCAGCAGGATGACGCCGGCGAGGCGCTCGCCGACCCACGCCGTCACGCCGCTGCCCCGACGCAGGGTCTCGCGGACGGTCTCGGCCGTCTCGCGGTCCGCGGTCGACGGCGGGTCGACCGGGGGGCGGGCGGCGAAGGCGGCGCGGATGACCTCGACGATGGCCTCGGCGTCCTCGGGGACGGCGAGCCAGAGCGAGCGCTCGGGCGCCGCAGCGCCCTCCGCCGTGGGTACGGGCTCAGCGGGTGGCACCGGCACAGTCTAGGGAATCCTCAGACGGGCCGGTGACCACCGCGGGGACGGCCACCACCCTGACGACCGCCCTGGGCGCGACCGCGACCGCGGAACTGGCCGCCGGGGCGGCGGCTGCCGCGGGCCTTGACCGGGGGCGCGATCATCCGCTCGTACTCGGCGTCCTCGATGGCGGGCCGGGACGGCTTGCGGGCCCCGGTGGCCCGGTAGACCTGCTCGTCGTCGGCCGAGACGTCCTGGGCGACGGTGGCCACCCCGGCCTGCTTGACCAGGCGGGCCACCTCGCGCCGCTGGTGCGGCAGGGAGAGGGTCACCACGGCGCCCTCACCACCGGCGCGGGCGGTGCGCCCGGCGCGGTGCAGGTAGTCCTTGGGGCCCATCGGCGGGTCGACCTGGAGCACCAGCGAGACCTCGTCGACGTGGATGCCACGGGCGGCCACGTCGGTGGCCACCAGCACCGGCACCGTCCCCTCCTTGAAGGCGGAGAGGATCCGGCTGCGGGCGCCCTGGGTGAGGCCGCCGTGCAGCGCACCGGCCATCACGCCGACCTCGCGCAGCTGGCTGGCGACCCGGTCCGCCCCGCGCTGGGTGCGGACGAACAGGACCGTGCGGCCCTCGCGGTTGGCCACCTCGGCGGTGATCGTCTGCTTCTCGTAGGGCTTCACCTGGAAGACGTGGTGGGCCATCGTGCTGACGGTGGCCTGCCCGGAGTCGACCTCGTGGGTCACCGGGTCGTCGAGGTACTCGCGCACCACGGTGTCCACGCCCCGGTCCAGGGTGGCCGAGAAGAGCAGCCGCTGACCGGTCGGCGGGACGGAGTCCAGCACCCGGCGGACGTCGGGCAGGAAGCCCAGGTCGGCCATGTGGTCGGCCTCGTCCAGCACGGTGATCTCGACCGAGCTGAGGTCGGCGGCGCCCTGGTCCATCAGGTCGATCAGCCGGCCCGGGGTGGCGACGACGACGTCGACGCCGCGGTCGAAGGCCTTGAGCTGGGGCCCGTAGGCCATACCGCCCGCCACCAGCACGACCGAGAGGCCGACGGTGGAGGCCAGCGGGGAGAGCACGTCGGCCACCTGCATGGCCAGCTCGCGGGTCGGCACCAGGACGACGCCGCGGGTGCGGCCGCGGGGTCCGTCGGCGAGGCGGCTCAGCATCGGCAGCCCGAACCCGAGCGTCTTGCCCGAGCCGGTCTGGCCCCGGCCGAGGACGTCGCGCCCGGCGAGCGCGTCGGGGATGGTGGCGGCCTGGATCGGGAACGGCGTGGTGATGCCCTGGCTGGCCAGGGCCCCGACGAGGACGCCGGGCAGGCCGAGGGCGGCGAAGCCGTTGCCCTCCTCCGCGGTGGCCAGCTCGGTGACGTCGACCGCGGCGGCCTCGGTCCAGCTCATCTGGTCCTCGGTGCCTTCGACGACCTGCTGCCACTCGGGACGCCGGTCGCCGGCCCCGGAGGCGCGCTCGGCGAACCGGTGCGGACGGGACTCGTGGCGGCGGCCGCCGTGCTGGTCGACGGGGGGACGGCTGGCGCCACGGCGGTGCTCGCGGTCGCCCGAGGGGCGGTCGTCGCGGTCGAACCGACGCGGACGGTCGTCGCGCTCGAAACGGGGACGGTCGTCACGCTCGAAGCGGGGACGCTCGTCACGGTCGAACCGACGCGGACGGTCGTCACGCTCGAAGCGCGGCCGGTCGTCGCGGTCGAACCGACGCGGACGGTCGTCGCGCTCGAAACGGGGACGGTCGTCACGCTCGAAGCGGGGACGCTCGTCACGGTCGAACCGACGCGGGCGGTCGTCACGCTCGAAGCGCGGCCGGTCGTCGCGGTCGAACCGACGCGGACGGTCGTCACGCTCGAAGCGCCGCCGGTCGTCACGTTCGAAACGGGGACGGTCGGTGCGGGCGCGGTCGTCGCGGTCGGAGCGACGGGGGGCGTCCTCGCGGTCGGAGCGACGGGGGGCCTCGTCGCGGTCGAAGCGCCGCGGGGTCTCGTCACGGCCGGGGCGGTCGGCGCCGAAGCCGGACTCGCTGCGGGGTCGTCCGCCGCTGCGCCGCGGGCCGTGGCCGCGGTCGGCGCGCTCGGCGGCCGACCAGCGCTTCTTGGCGGTGCCGTCGGCCTTGTGGCTCTTGGGTGCCTTCTTGGCGGCGGCTGCGCCGGCGGGACGTGAGGAGGTGGAACGGTTGGGCACGTGTAGCTCTCATCCGGGTCGGAGACCCTGTCGTGGGCACGCCGATCCCCGTGGCTGTGCGACGGGGGTGGGTTGGCGAACCGCGTGCGCCACGACCTCTGGGCCTACCGGAGTGGTGGCTGAGTCAGGCGCTGCACTTCCCGCACTGCGCTGCGCAGCCGGGCATGGAGAAGAGCCTACCAGCCGGGCCCCAGGAACCAGAATCGCGCTGCGCCGGTCGAGGTGCCGGGGCGGGTGGACGTCGCGTGACACCATGGGGACCGGTCCGGCACCGGGTCGTCACCCAGCGTTGGGCGACGTGACCGGAGCCGGTCCCGGAGTCGTCACCGGACGAGGATGGAGTCGTGGTTGTGCGCGTAGCGATCGTGACAGAGAGCTTCCTGCCGTCGGTCAACGGCGTGGCCCACTCGGTGATGCGGGTGCTGGAGCACCTGCGCGACACCGGCCACCAGGCCCTCGTGATCGCCCCCTCCAGCGGTGGACAGGCGCCGTCCAGCTACGCCGGCTTCCCCGTCGTGGCCGCACCCTCGGGCACCTTCCCGGGCTATCCCGACCTCCCGTTCGGGGTGACCACCAGCCTGCGGCTGGAGACGGTGCTGGCCGACTTCCAGCCCGACGTGGTGCACGCGGCGGCCCCGATCAGCATGGGCCACAAGGCCGTCACGGTGGCCCACCGGATGGGCATCCCCAGCGTGGCCGTCTACCAGACCGAGTACGCCTCCTTCGCCACGCGGTACTGGATCGGCCCGGCGCAGTCGTTCATCTGGCGGCGGGTCCGCAACACCCACTCCCTCGCCACGATGACGCTGGCCCCCTCCTCCTACACCCGGCAGGTGCTGATCAACCGCGGCATCCCGCGGGTGGGCATGTGGGGCCGCGGGGTGGACGCCGTCCGGTTCTCCCCCGGCAGGCGCGACGAGGAGCTGCGTCGCCGTCTCGCCCCCGGCGGTGAGCGGATCGTCGGCTACGTCGGCCGGCTGGCGCCGGAGAAGCAGGTCGAGGACCTGCGGGTGCTGGCCGACCTGCCCGGCACCCGGCTGGTGGTGATCGGCGACGGCCCGCGGCGCCCGGAGCTCGAGGCGGAGCTGCCCGGGGCGGTGTTCCTGGGCCAGCTGACCGGCGACGACCTGCCGCGGGCGATGGCGAGCCTGGACGTGTTCGTCCACCCGGGCGAGATGGAGACCTTCTGCCAGTCGGTGCAGGAGGCGCTGGCCAGCGGGGTGCCGGCGATCGCCCCGGCCCGCGGCGGCCCCATCGACCTGATCGACCCCAGCCACACCGGCTGGCTCTACCCGGCCGGCGACCTGGCGACGCTGCGCAGCCAGGTGCAGGACCTGGTCGGTGACGAGCGCAAGCGGCTGGCCTTCAGCCGCGCGGCGCGCGAGTCGGTGCGGGGACGGACCTGGTCGGCGGTCTGCGAGCGGCTGGTCGGCCACTACCGGGCGGCCGTCGAGGCGCACCGGCTGCAGCAGGTGGTCTGAGCCGTCCGGGCCGGCTCAGGCGGCCTCGCGACGGTTGCGCTCGACCCTGACCAGCAGGGCGTCGATCACCTCGTCGACCTGCAGGTGGTGCTCGATCAGCGCCATGTGACCGGAGTTCTCCAGCACCAGCGCGTCCGCCCCGGGCAGCAGGCCGATGATCACCTCGGTGTGCTCGATCGGGGTGATCGTGTCGTCCTGGCCGCCCACCACCGCGGTCTCGACGCCGGCCAGCACCGGGAAGGCGGCGATCTCGTCCAGCTCGGAGAACGCCGGGTAGAAGTCGGCGACCACCTGCAGCGAGGTCTCGGCCAGCATCTCGCTGACGAACTCGACGTAGGACGGTGGCACCTCGGTGCCGAAGGCGAGCTGCTTGGTGGCCACGAAGCCGAGGTCGGACCCGGCCCGCCGGCTGCGGGTGACCAGCTCCGGCACCCGGTTCAGCAGGGCCAGCGTGGGCGGCACCACCCGCGAGAACGCCCGGCCGGGGATGCCGCGGATGGGTGAGTGCTCCCCCAGGTCGGCCGGGGAGGTCGACAGCAGCACGACGCCGGCGACCAGGTCGCCGAACAGCTCGGGGTGGCGGCGAGCCAGGTTCATGACGGTCATGCCGCCCATGGAGTGCCCGATCAGCACCACGGGCCCGGTGACGCCGGTCTGCTGCAGCACGGCCAGCAGGTCGTCCCCGAGCTGGTCGATGCGGCAGCTCTTCGGGTCCGCCATCGGTGAGCGTCCGTGGCTGCGCTGGTCGTAGAGGACGAGCCGGGCCCGGCCGCGCAGGTGCTTGCGCTGGAAGTGGAAGCAGTCGAGGCTCAGCGCGTAGCCGTGGACCATCACCACGGTGAGCTCGGGGTACACCGGCCCGTCCCCGAGCGGCTGGTGGTCGGCGAGCTCGTCGACCTCGGTGTGCAGCACCAGCCCGTCGGAGGTGGTCACCGCCGGCCCGTCGGAGCGGAGGCCGAAGAAGTCCTCGGCGGGGACGTCCCGGTCGCGGGAGCCGCGGCCGACGATGCGGCGCTCGAGCTCGAGCCCGGCGGCCACCCCGCCTGCGGCGAGGGCGGTGAGTCCGGCGAACACGCCCACCGCCCGGGCCAGCCCGCCGGGCTCACGGTGCCGTCCCACCCGGAAGGGGATGGACGGCACGACGGGACGACGCGGGTGGGGAGGGTTCTGCCGGGCGGCCTGGGGGGTCCGCACGGGCGCGGGCCGGGCAGCCGGGAGCGGCCGGCCGCGGCGGCGGTCGGGCACGCCCCGGCTCACCGGGTGTCCCGTCCCTGCCCGCGACCAGGGGCGGCCGCGCCACCGGCACCGACGTGGTGCCGCGGCACCCGGGCGCCGATCCGGGCGACGATCTCGTAGCCGATGGTGCCGCACACCTGGCCCCACTCCTCGGCCGTCGGCGCGGGCGGGGCGCCGAAGAGCACCACCTCGTCGCCCACCTGCTCGGGCGCGTCGGGGCCGAGCTCGATGACGAGCTGGTCCATGCACACGCTGCCCCGCACCGGAGCGCGCCGGTCGCCGACCCAGACCTCGGCCCGGGAGCTGGCGTGGCGGGGGATCCCGTCGGCGTAGCCCAGCGGCACGAGCCCGACGCGGGTGTCGCGGTCGGCCACCCAGGTGTGGCCGTAGGAGACGCCCTGCCCCTCGGCCACGTCCTTGACGTTGACCAGCTGCGCCCGCAGCCTCATCACGGGCCGCAGCGCCACCCCGGCGGACGCGGCCACCCCGGGCGCCGGGTCGACCCCGTAGCCGGCGATCCCCACCCGCACCATCTGGTGGTGGCTGCGTGGCAGCAGCAGCGCGCCGGCGGAGTTGGCCAGGTGGTTGGTGGCCGGCTCCAGACCCTCGGCCCGGGCGATCTCGAGGGCCTCCTCGAAGGCCTGCAGCTGGGCGTCGGTGCTGGGGTGGTCGGGGTCCTCGGCGGCCGCCAGGTGTGACCAGACGCCGACGACCTCGAGCGCGCCGAAGCGCTCGGCCTCGGCGGCGGCGCCCACCAGGGCGGGCCACTCCTCCAGCGGGCTGCCGTTGCGGTGCAGACCGGTGTCGACCTTGAGGTGCACCCGGGCGGACCGCTCGCAGGTCGCGGCCGCGGCCACCAGGTCGCTGACCTGCTCGACCGAGGAGGCGGAGACGTCGACGTCCGCGGCGACCAGCGACGTCAGGTCCTCATCGGGGCCGTACAGCCAGCACAGCAGCCGCCCGGTGTCCCCGGACTCGCGCAGCGCGAGGGCCTCGCCCGGGGTGGCGACGCCGAGCCACGGGACGCCGGCCTCGCGGGCCGCCCGGGCGCAGGGCACCAGCCCGTGGCCGTAGGCGTCGGCCTTCACCACGGCCAGCAGCTCGGCCGGGGCGACGTGGGCGGCGAGCTGGCGCAGGTTGTGCTGGTAGGCCTCGAGGTCGATCTCGGCGGAGGCGGTGGCGGGGTGGATGAGCCCCGCCGCCGGACCTGGGGAGACGTTCACGGGCCCCATTGTGCCCCGACCTCGGCGGTGCCGGCCCGGCGCCGCGTCGCCCCCGGCGCCGAGGTGAGCCCGGCCACCAGCTCGGGCAGGCGCTCGGCCAGGGTCTGCGGCGGCTGCGGGCCCGGGTGACGGGCGGCCGCCAGGGCCTGCAGGGACGCTCCGGCGGCGGCCGCGTCGCCGGCGGGCAGGCCGCCGGCCAGCAGCGACCCGCAGATCCCGGCGAGGACGTCGCCGGAGCCGGCCTGCCCGGTCCACGCGGGACCCGGCAGGGCGACGTCGACGACGTCGACGCCCGGCCGGACCACGTACTGGCTGGCCCCCTTGAGCAGGACGGTCGCCCCGTACCGGGTCGCCGCCTCCCGCGCGGCGCCGAGGGGGTCGGTCTCGACGTCGTCGCGGTCGCGGTCGAGCAGCCGGGCCAGCTCGCCGGCGTGCGGGGTGAGCAGCAGCCGGTCCGGGGCGGGCCGCGGCGTCGGGTCCTCGACCAGCGCCGGCAGGGCCGCGAGCGCGTCGGCGTCCAGCAGCAGGGCGGACCCCTCGTCGTGGGTGCGGGCGAAGGCCTCGCGCAGCCGGCGTGGTCCGTCCTCGTCGGCACCCCAGCCGGAGCCCAGGACGAGGGCCTGCACCCGACCGGCGGCGGTCACCACGTTCGGCAGGCGCGCGGTGACCGTCTCGGCGGCCGAGCCGAGGTAGCGGACCATGCCCACGCCGGTGTGCACGGCGCCGAGGACCCCCAGCAGGGCCGCGCCGGGGTACTGCGCCGAGCCGGTGTCGAGACCGACCACCCCACGGCTGTACTTGTGGTCGGTGGGGCCGGGGACGGGCAGGGCGGCGGCCAGGTCGGCCACCTCCCAGCCGCGGAGGTCGGGCTCGGGGAGGCGCAGCCCGATGTCGGCCACCTCGACGCGTCCGCAGCGCGACGCCGCCGGCTGCTGCAGGTGGACCAGCCGCCGGGTGCCGAAGGTGACGGTGCGGGTGGCGGTGAAGGACTCGTGCACCGCCCCGCTGTCGGCCACCAGCCCGGAGGGCAGGTCGACCGCGAGCACGCGGGCACCGGTCCGGGCGCAGACCTCGGCCAGCCGTGACGCCGTCCCCGTCAGCCCGCCGCGTCCGCCGATGCCGAGCGCCCCGTCGAGCACCAGGTCGACCCGGCCCGCCTGCAGCAGGGCCTCGGCCTCGCCGAGCTCGACCGTGCGGCCGCCGGCCGCCAGCAGGGCGTGGGCCCCACCCCGGTGGAGCCCTTGGCTGCTGGTGGCGCAGGCACGGACCGCGACCCCGCGGCGGAGCAGCCGCGCTCCGGCGTGCAGGGCGTCCCCGCCGTTGCCCCCGGAGTTGGCCAGCACCAGCACCGACCGGCCGTAGCCGCCGCCCAGCTCGTCGAGCACGGCGGTGGCCAGCGCCGCGGCGGCGCGCTGCATGAGCTCCCCGGCCGGGCGACCGGACGCCTCCAGCGCCGCCATCTCGCTCTCCTCCGCGGCACGGATGTGGTCGACGCGGTGGGCTACCAGCACAGGTCCTCCCGGTCCGGGCTCGGTGGTGGGTGGGTCAAGCCTCGCAGACGACCATGGCGATGGCGTGGCCGGCGTCGTGGGACAGCGACAGGTGCACCCGGGTCACGCCGAGGGACTCGGCCCGGGCGAGCACGGTCCCCCGCATGACCAGCGAGGGTGCACCGCTGGCCGAGGTGACGACCTCGGCGTCGTGCCAGGCCAGCCCACCGGGTGAGGTGAGCGCCTTGGCCAGCGCCTCCTTGGCCGCGAACCGGGCGGCCCGCGAGGCCAGCGAGGTCGCCGCCTCGGCCGGGGTCAGGCACCGCCGGGTCAGACCTGGGTGCCGTCGTTCCGCTGCCTCGAACCGTGCGATCTCGCACAGGTCGACGCCGACCCCGACGATCACTCGACGGTGACCGACTTGGCCAGGTTGCGCGGCTGGTCCACGTCGTGGCCCTTGAGGGTGGCCAGCTCGCAGGCGAAGAGCTGCAGCGGGACGATGGCCAGCATGGGCTGCAGCAGGGTGGACACCTTGGGCAGCTTGATCAGCACGTCGGCGAAGGGCTCGACCTCGGGGTCGTCGGCCTCGGCGAGCACGATGGTGCGGGCGCCGCGGGCGCGGACCTCCTGGATGTTGGAGACGACCTTGTCGTGGAGCATGTCCCGGCCCTGCGGCGGCACCACGACGAACACGGGCAGGCCGTCCTCGATCAGCGCGATGGGGCCGTGCTTGAGCTCGCCCGCGGCGAACCCCTCGGCGTGGATGTAGGCCAGCTCCTTGAGCTTGAGCGCCCCCTCGAGGGCGATCGGGTAGCCGACGTGGCGGCCCAGGAACAGCACGGACGGCCGGTCGACCAGCTCCTGGGCCAGGTCGAGGGCCTGCTGCTGGCCGTCGAGGACGTGCTGGATCTTCTCCGGCAGCGCCTCCAGCTCGGCCAGCACCGCGGCGATCTCGTCGCCGAACTTGGTCTGGTGGACCTGGGCCAGGTAGAGGCCCAGCAGGTAGCAGGCCACCACCTGGGTGAGGAAGCCCTTGGTCGAGGCCACCCCGATCTCGGGGCCGGCGTGGGTGTAGATGACCGCGTCGGACTCGCGCGGGATGGTGGAGCCGTTGGTGTTGCAGATGGCCAGCACCCGGGCCCGCTGCTCCTTGGCGTGGCGGATGGCCATCAGCGTGTCGGCGGTCTCCCCGGACTGGCTGATGGCGACCACCAGCGTGGAGGGTCCGACGATGGGGTCGCGGTAGCGGAACTCGCTGGCCAGCTCGACCTCGCACGGGATGCGGGTCCAGTGCTCGATCGCGTACTTGGCCACCAGCCCGGCGTAGGAGGCCGTGCCGCAGGCGATGATGACGATCTTGTCGACGCGGCGCAGCTCGTCGGGGCTGATGCGGATCTCGTCGAGCTTGAGCGCGCCGTCGAGGGTGAGCCGGTCCAGCAGGGTGTCGGCCACCGCCTTCGGCTGCTCGAAGATCTCCTTGCGCATGAACCAGTCGTGGCCGCCCTTCTCCGCGGCCGACAGGTCCCACTCGACGCGGTACGGCGTGGTCTCGGCGGGGCGGGCCTGGAAGTCGGTCACCTCGACGGAGTCGGCGGTCATCACCACGACCTGGTCCTGGCCGAGCTCGACCGCGTCCCGGGTGTGCTCGATGAACGCGGCGACGTCGGAGGCGACGAAGTTCTCGCCGTCGCCGAGGCCGACCACCAGCGGCGAGTTCCGCCGGGCCGCCACCACGGTGCCGGGGTGCTCGGCGTCCACGGCCACGAGGGTGAACGCGCCGTGCAGCCGCTGGCACACCGTCCGCATCGCCTGAGCCAGCTCCGACCCCGACTCGAGCTCCCGACCGAGCAGGTGAGCCACCACCTCGGTGTCGGTCTGCGACGTCATCGTGATCCCGGAGCTCTGGAGCTCACGACGCAGCGCGACGAAGTTCTCGATGATGCCGTTGTGGATGACCGCCACGCGACCGCTGTCGCTGCGGTGGGGGTGGGCGTTGACGTCGGTCGGGGCCCCGTGCGTGGCCCAGCGGGTGTGCCCGATGGCCGTGCCGCTGTCGGGCAGCGGCGACGACTCGATCTCCCGCTCCAGGTTGGCCAGCTTGCCGGCCTTCTTGGCCACGGCCAGGCCCCCCTCGGCGGGCACCGCCACGCCGGCGGAGTCGTACCCGCGGTACTCCAGCCGCTTCAGCCCGTGCAGCACGACCTTCGTCGCCGGCTGGGGACCGACGTAGCCCACGATTCCACACATGGGCCCCACCCTAAGCGCCCGACGGCCGCTGCACCGCGTCGTGGGCAGGACCCGCCCCCGCGGTGTCGTGCACGCGCGCCGGCGCACGTCGCGGACCACGGCGAAAAGGCCCTGGAAA
>NZ_WPCU01000006.1:0-134 GCF_009742705.1 Auraticoccus cholistanensis | reverse complement strand
GCCACCGAAACTCTATGGAGATGTACCAACACACCGACCACAAGGGGTTGTGTTGATGTCTCGAGAGACCTCACAGTGGACGCGAAACAATCCTTGAAGTGCTTGTGACAAGCCCTCGGCCTATTAGTATCGGT